>NZ_JAKSXZ010000110.1 GCF_022829465.1 Methylobacterium sp. J-067 | reverse complement strand
ACTGCGAAAGGGACACCGCAAGGTCTGCACGCGACAGGCCATGGTCGAGTTGTTCGGTCCATGAGCTCAAGCCATTGGCATCGGCGTGGCGGCCCAGCGCGGTCACGTACAGTGCGTCGACGTAGGAACTGCTGGACAGCTTGCCGTAGGTCGATTGTCTCTCCGGCGAGTTCAGGAAGACCTGCGCGATGCTGGCCGCTGCTCCGCCGTGGTCGAGCTAGTCCGTGTAGTACGCCAGACCACCTGCGTCCGGCGCCCGGCCGAGCATGGTGTAGTACACCCGTGCAACCTGAGCCGCCTGCGCGTCGGGCACGAACAGGCCGGCGTTGAGGGTCGGCTGCAGGTTGGCCAAATGCTCGGGTGAGAACACAAAGCTTTGCGCGACATCGACACGGGTAACGCCGCGGGCGAGTTCGTCGACATAATACTGCAGACCGCTCGCATCGGCGGCACGGTGCAGGGTGTTGTGATAGAGTTGCTGAATGAAGGCCGTGTTATCGGCGGCATTGAAGCGGGCTTGACCCTCCGGCGACGCCAGGAAATTAGCGGCCAGAGACGCTGGGTCAGTCCCGTGCGTGATCTGGTCGGCATAGTACTCCAGTCCGAGTGTGTCTGGCGCACGGCCGAAGATGCCATCGTACAGAGCGTAGACCGTGCCGCCGGTGCTTGCCGCAGAGTACTGGATACTTCCGAACGCATTCGGGGCGCCGTAGAGGGCTTGGATCCCTGAGATATCGGAGGAAGTCAGGTCAGTGATGGAGCGGTCAATGATGGAATTCATCACTGCCGGGCCTGAATTGTAATGGTCGAGGCCGAGCGCGTGGCCGATTTCATGTACCGCGACGACGAAGAAGTTGACGGCGTCGTTGCTGACGATCTGATTGCCGGAGGCGTGCCAGCCCTCGCCGCTGTCGAAGGTCACGTTTGCAGAGAGCATCTTCGAGCCAGAATAGGTGTAGTTGGTGTTGCCGAGCACCTTGTCCAGCCCATCCAGGTAGGAGAGGTGGAAGCTGATCTGGGCGCCGCTGGTCGAGGCCTGCTGCTTGAAGGTGATGTTGGCCCGGCTCGACCAGTCAGCGAAGGCCGCGCTGATCTGGCTGGTGAAGCCCGCCGACACCGTCGAATCCACGGCCCAGGTGACGGTACCACCGCCCGTGCCCACCGCCCCGGTTCCCCAGCGAGGGCCTTCGAGCACATAGTTCGCCATGGTCGCTCACCCCAAAAATTCGGCTGAAGCGCTACACGTTGAATAACAAAAAACCGTCAACCCCTAGGTTGCATCGGCCAATTCAAGATCAGCCCCATCTGCACCAGCAGCGGCATCGCGCTCGGGTAGGCGGTGATCCGCAGCCCGCCGGGAGTCGCTGCGGTGGCGCGCAGGGCCGCCAGCTGTCCATGTCGGGGCCGTGCGGCTGGATCGGGCAGCCGAGTGCGATGATCCCTCCTCGACCAGCCGGTGCGGGCGCTTCGATCGGTCCTCCAGTACCTCGATTGCAAGGCGTCGCGGCGCGACCCGGCCATCGACCGCCAACCGTTTCTCACCGTCTGGACTTATAACCAGTCGCTGATGGTGGCGGTGCGCCGACCGTGAGGATGGCGGGCGGGGACCCAGCACCATCAAAGCGGGTGGATCGAGCGGCTACCGGACAACTGAAACAAGATCATTGCGATCTGTGTCCGGTTCCTCAACTTGTACTTCCTTAGAATATTGCTGATGTGACAGCGGACCGTGTGCGGCGAAATGCCGAGCCGATAGGCGATGAGCTTGTTCGACAGCCCCTGCGCGATGAGCGAGATGATCTCGGCCTCGCGCTCGGTCGGGTGCCATGCCGCCGTCGCCACGGCGTCGGCCACGACGCGGAGGAAGCGAGACTTGTGTTTCCGGATCCGGGCACCCGGTTGGCTAGCGCCGCCAGTCATCATCGCGATTTCCTTTTCGGCGAGGTCGTTGCAAAGGTAGATCATTCCGCTTTGAGGGCCTCGACGGGGTCGAGCCGCGAGGCGCGGTGCGCGGGGTACAGGCCGAAGAACAGGCCGGTGGCGGCGGAGAAGCCGACCGCCACGGCAACCGCGCCCACATCGATCACGGTCGTCCATCCCGCCGAGCGGGAGAGCGCGAGCGAGACCCCCGAGCCGATCAGGGTGCCGATCAGGCCGCCCCCGAGGCACAAGACGAGGGCTTCGCACAGGAACTGGAGCCGGATGTCCCGCGCCCGGGCGCCCACCGCCCGCCGGATGCCGATCTCACGGGTCCGCTCCGTCACCGAGACGATCATGATGTTCATGATGCTGATCCCGCCGACGAGGAGCGAGACGCCGCCGATCGCAGTGAGGAGGATCGCCACCGTGCGCACCGCCCCGCGCTGCGCCTCGGCGGCCGCGGCGGGATCGGAAACGCGGAAGTCGTCGTCCCGGTCGGCCTCGATGTGGTGGCGCTGCCGCAGCAGGCCCTCGATCTGCTCCTTGGCGCGGGGCATCGCCTCGTCTGAGACGGCCTTGGCCAGGATGTAGGCCACCGCATCGCGGGCCGCCCCGTTGGCTCCGAGGAACCTCAGCTTCGCCGTCGAGAGGGGCACGAACAGGACGTCGTCCTGGTCCGGCCCCTTCGCCGCGAGGACGCCAATCACCTCGAACGGGACGTTCATGATCCGGATCTCGGCGCCGACCGGATCCTCCGTCCCGAACAGTTCGTGGGCGACCACGCTGCCGAGGATCGCCACCTTGCCGGCGCCTGCGACCTCGGTGCCATTGAACGGACGCCCGGCCGCGAGCGACCAATCCCGCACAACGAAGTGGTTGGCCGTGGTGCCGTTGATCGTCGTGTTCCAGTTGCGATTCTCGTGGATGACCTGGGCGGTGCCGGCGACGGACCCCGCCGCCGCGCGAACCTGCCCCACTTGCTCGAGGATCGCGTCCACATCCCCCTCCGTCAGGGTCGGCCGGGAGCCGGCCTTGAGACGCACGGCGCCCTGGCGGGCGGTCCCCGGATTGATCATCAGGACGCTCGTCCCGATGGCGCGGATCTGCCGGGCGACCTGGGTCTGCGCCCCGTTGCCGATCGCCAGCACGGTGACGACCGAGGCCACACCGATGACGATGCCGAGCATCGTCAGGAAGCTGCGCAGGGGGTTCTGGCGCAGAGCCTGAACCGCGATCAGGACGGCCTGCCAGATCTTCATGCCCGCAACTCCGCAAGATCACGCAGCCGCTGGCGGCTGTCACCCACGATCCGTCCGTCGAGGATCCTGATGACGCGGCTGCACCGCGCGGCGACGCCGGGATCGTGCGTGATGAGAAGGACGGTGCGGCCGGCCTCGTTCAATTTCTCGAACAGGCCGATGATCTCCGAGCCCGTCCGGCTGTCGAGGGCGCCGGTCGGCTCGTCGGCAAGGATGATGCCGGGATCGTTGATGAGGGCGCGGGCGATGGCGACGCGCTGCTGCTCGCCCCCCGAGAGCTTGGACGGAAGGTGCCCCGCCCTGTGCAGGAGGCCGACCCGGTCGAGGGCCGCCTCAGCGCGTCGGCGCCGCTCGCCCGGCGTCACACCCGCGTAAAGCAACGGCAATTGCACATTGGCGAGGGCGGTCTGCCGAGAGAGGAGGTTGTAGGACTGGAAGACGAACCCGATCCGGCGGTTGCGGAGTGCCGCTTGGCGATCCGCCGAGAGTCGCCCGGTGTCGATGCCTTCGATGAAGATCCGGCCGGTATCGGGGCGGTCCAGCAGCCCGACAAGGTTCATCAGGCTGCTCTTGCCGGAACCGGATGGACCGATCACCGCCACGCATTCGCCCGCGCCGATCTCCAGATCGACGTCGTGCAGAACGGGTACGGACACGTCGCCCATGTGGAAGGTGCGGCTCACCGCATCGATGCGGACGACGGCGCCGGTCATAGGCCCAGCCTGATGCCGAGGAAGCGAGGCGCCTCGACCGTGTCCGCCTGCCCGACCACCACGCGATCCCCTTCCGCCAGGCCGCCATCCTTGAGCGCGACCTGATCGGCGCTGACCGCGCCGGTGACGATCGGCACGGGCCGGAGCCCCCCCGCCGGGTCCTGCACCCACACGGCCTGCTCCTTCGCCGAACCGTCGCCCCCGGGCGCCCCCGCCGGCCGGAACCGCAGGGCGGCGAGGGGAACCTTGAGGACGTCCTCGTCCCGCCTGACCGTCAGCCGCGCCAGGGCGGTCATGCCCGGCAGCAGGATCCCGTCCGGGTTCGCCGTCTTCAACACGACGGTGTAGGTCACGACGCCCTGGTTGGCCTGGGGCGCCTTGCGCACCTGCCTCACGACGGCCTCGAAGCGGCGGCCGGGAAAAGCGTCGACCGTGAAGGTCGCAGGCTGGCCGGGCGCGACACGGCCGATATCGGTTTCGTCAACCCGGGCGTGGATCTCCATCTCTCCGAGATTCTTGGCCACCGAGAAGGCCGTTCGGGCCTCCAGTCCGATGGCCAGCGTCTGACCCTCGTTGACGAAGCGTCCGACGATGCCGCCGTCGATCGGCGAGCGGATGATGGTCCTGTCGAGTTCGATTTCGGCCGCCTTCAGACTGGCCTCACGGAGGGGAACGGAGGCTTGGGCCTCCGCGAGCTCGCCCTCGATCCGGCGCAGGTCCGCCGAGGCGCCGCTGACGGTGAAAGCGTTCAGGCCGAGGAGCGAGGAGGTCTCCCGCACCTGCGCCCGCCGCGAGGCGAGCTCGGTCTGCGCGTCATCGACGGAGGTGAGAGAGCCAACCTCCCGCGAGCGGAGGATCGTCTTGCGGTCGAGATTGCGCTCGGCGGCGCCCTCCAGCACTTGCGCGTTGTCGACGCGGGCCGCAAGCACCGCGCGGTTGGCCTGCGCGTTCTCGAGGTCGATCCTCGCTCGCTCCAAACGGGCCTGCTGGACCCGAACGTTGGCCGTGGCGACGGAGAGGGATGCTCGCTCCTGCTCGACGCGGGCCACGTAGCTCCGGGGGTCGATCTCGGCCAACGGATCGCCCTTGCGCACCCGGTCGTTGAAGTCGACGAACAGCCGCGAGACCTGGCCGGGCAATTGCGATCCGACATCCACCGTCTCTACCGGCTGCAGCGCCCCCGTCGCGGTTACGACCTGTTCCAGGTTCCCGCGCTGAATCGCGGTGGTGATGAACTGGGTTTGATTCCCCTGAGGCGTTTCCGGAACCCAGTCGCCGTAGATCCGAACCGACCAATCCGTAAGAGTATGGAAGGCCTCGCGAACGTCGTCGGGCCGCTGGTGGGCGGCTGAGATCAGGGTGAGCCCACCCGCGACAGCCGACGTGCAAAGCATGCTGACGAGCCAGCTTCCCACCTCAGCCTCCCCCTGCGTCGCCGATTTTCGTTCGAATCGGCGGGGGCGGACGATCATTCCGACCGTCGCACCCCCTTCAGCGCAGCTTTTTGCAGATCGAGATCTTAGGCTAAACCCGGTGCGATTGCGTACGTGACAGTCCCTATGGTTCGATTTGCAAATATTGGAAGAAATATATGCAGCTATTATGGGTACATCTTCGCTCGATAACGCCTAAATTTGACTGTCAAATCGGCAATGAGTATGATATTACATTCAAATTACATGATATATGGAACGATTTGTACTGACTAAATTTTATCTAACAAAGATCATAAGATACGCAACATTGCGTATCGCCGTCGTTAAACGGCGCGAAGTGGCATTAACGCTTCGTTAGTTATTGCGCTGATGCCGCTGGCGTTTTCGCCGCGCCGCGTCCGCCCGATATCCTATGAAAGTACTAGAACCATCGGAGAGCTATCGCACTGGAAACATTCGGTGATTGATTGCCGCGTCGTCTCAGACGGATCCAAAAACGGACCGAGGCGCCTGCCACCGCGGCTGACAAGCCGTGAATGATTTTCCAAGGAGGCACACCATGAAGAAGCTCATTCTCTCGGCCGTGACCGCTCTCGCCCTCACCGCCGCGCCGTCCGCCGGCTTCGCCGCCTCGATCGGCAGCGGCAACGGCAACGGCAACGGCAACATCGGGATCGGCAACGGTAACGGCAACGGCAACGGGAATACCGGCGCGTTCAACGGCAACCTGAACGGCAACGGGAACTACGGCATCGGCAACGGCAACCTGAACGGCAACGGCAACAAGGGTGCCGGCAACGGCAACCTGAACGGCAACCTCAACTTCGGCGCCCTCAACGGCAACGGCAACGGCAACTTCAACTACGGCTTCCTGAGCGGCAACGGCAACGGCAACCTGAACCGCTGATCCCAAGGGCCGGGGGCGGCCGAGGGGCCGCCTCCGATCCCTCGATCGCGTCCGACATACGACACGAGTCCTGGGCGGTTCGTCCTGGCGGTGCCCCGTACTTCATCCCGATGGTGGGAGGCGACGATGAAACGCATTCGCATCCTGGCCTGGACGCTCGCGCCGCTCCTCGTGGTGCAGGCGACTCCAGGCCATGCCGCCTCGCTCCTGTTTGCCGCGATCGGCAACGGCAATGGGAACGGCAACGGCAATGTAGGCACGAACAACGGCAACTCGAACGGCAATGGCAACACCGGTCAAGGAAACGGCAACGGCAACGGGAACGGCAACGGTGCCACCTCGACCAACGGCAATTACGGCGCCTTCAACACAGGGACCGGCAACATCGGTGCCTTCAATTCGGGGACAGGCAACGTGGGTGCGTTCAACGGAACCGGCAACACCAGCCCGACCAGCGGGAACAACAATACCGGCGCCTTCAACGGCAACCTGAACACTGGCTTGTACAACGGCAACGGCAACACCGGCTCGTTCAACGGCAACCTGAATGGCGGAAGCTACAACGGCAACGCCAATACCGGCACGGCCAACGGCAATCTGAACGGCAACGCATCGCTTCGGGTGCGCTGATCGCGTCGGGAGGGGCGCGTGCCGCGCGCGAGGGGGGGGAGGCTGTCTTGTTGATGTTCGCCTGTATCGCCAACCCGCTTCTGCTGCCCCTCGGCCTCGGCGCCGCCTGCCTACCCGGGCCCGACCGGCCCACGGCGTCGGTGTGGGCGGTCTCGACTCAGGCGGGCAAGGCCGGGAATCCCCCGCCGCCCCGCTGGGGCTCCGGGAATTTCAACGGCAACGGGAATGTCGGGAACTTCAACGGCAACGGCAACAGCGGAAGCTTCAACGGCAACGGCAACCGCTCGAACGGGAATGGGAACGGCTCCAGTCGGAACGGGGTCGGGAATGGATACGGCCCCTTTCGTGACGGGCCGTCTCGGTAGCAGGCTCATCCGAGTGTCGGCCGATCCTCCACGGTGTGTAAGCCGGGGACGGACCAGGCGTGGCGCTCGGCTTTCGTGCGTTCGCTCCGGACGTTCGCGCCGCCGACGGGGATCGAAGGGTCGCCCCTCACCCGGATCGTCTTCGGATTCGTGGCGCTCCTGCGGAAGACCGCGAGAATCCTGTCCTTGACCTCGGGCGGACGAAACGGCGGCTTCACGGCCACGAGCCTCACGACGACACCCCGCACGCCGCGGACGCGGAGGGTCACGCGCTCGGCGACGGCCCTCTCGGCATAGGTCCGGACGCGGCCCGAGAGCGTCACGACACCGCCTTCGACCGTTACGCGGATCTGCTCCGAATCGATCATCGGCGCATTGGCCAACTCATTGAGCACGCGCTGCCGCAGAACCGTGTCGTCCATCGTCACCTCCCGGCCTTGCCGACCTTGGTCGGGATGAAACCGACGGTCGCCAATGAACGGTTGGATCATAGAGCTTCCACGCCAGATCCGATATTCAGGGTTCGCTCTTAAGCAATATTTCGTAGGTACAGATACGAAAGAATAGGCCAGAGATCGCTAAAGTCGCAGCGTCGTCTAGAGATCAACTAGCTAGGCGATGCCGGCGAGCACCGACCAGCGTACGAGCTCCTGAAGGTTGCCCGCCCTGGTCTTTGACATGAGCTTGGCCCTGTAGATTTCGACCGTCCGGGGGCTGATGTCGAGGAGGCGCGCAATCTCCTTGCTCGTGCCGCCGGCCACGAGGGCGTCCAGCACCTGGCGCTCGCGTTCCGTCAGGGTTCCGACACGGCGCACGAAATCCAGAAGGCTGGGATCGGAGGCGGGAACGAGGCCGTCCCGGTCCAAGGCGGAACTCAGGGTATGGAGGAGCGACGTGTCGTCGAACGGCTTCTCCAGGAAGTCGCAGGCGCCAAGCTTCATGGCCTCGACCGCCACAGGCACCTCTCCATGGCCCGTCATCATTACGATCGGGAGCTTGTGCCCCGTGGCCCGCAGGTTCCGGAGCAGATCCAGCCCATCGAGCCCGGGCATGCGGATATCGGTGAGAATGCAACCGGACGCGGATCGCTTGAGACGCTCGAGCAGTTCCGTTCCCGATTCATACGCAATGACTTCGAAGCCTGCGGTCCACAGCAGGAACGTGAGCGATTCCCGCATCGCCTCGTCGTCGTCCACGACGTGCACGAGTCTACCCGGCATCGCTCAAATCCTCCTTGAGCGCGGTCGGAAGCGTCAGCCGGAAGGTCGCCCCGCCCTGCGCGTTGCGCTCCACGGTCAGGCGTCCGCCATGGGCTTCGACGATGGTGCGGCAGATCGAGAGTCCGACGCCCATGCCGGTTTGCTTGGTGGTCACGAAAGGCAGGAACAGGCGGTCGGCCACCTCCGCCGCGATGCCGGGGCCAGTGTCCGATACGGCGATCTCGGCGAAGCCCGGCCCGATCGGCCTCGCCTCGATGGTCAGCTCCCGGCGATCGGATTGCTGCATCGCCTCGCGGGCGTTGCGCATGAGGTTGATGAGGACCTGCTGAACCTGGACTCGGTCGGCCAAAACGGTGTCCGCGCTCGGGTCGAGGATGATTCGGGCCGAGATGCCCTGCTCGCCGGCCCCGACGAGGGCGAGCGCGCGGGCTTCCTCGACCAGACAGGCCACCGGCTCGAACTTTTTCTCCGTCTCGCCGCGGGCGATGAACTCGCGGAGGCGGCGGATGATCTGTCCGGCGCGCAGCGCCTGCTTCGCCGTCTTGTCGAGGGCCTCGATCGTCCTGGCGATGGAGGCGACGTCGGGCCGTTCGAGCAGACGGCGACAGCCTTCCGTGTAGTTGGCGATGGCACCGAGCGGCTGGTTCAGCTCGTGCGCCAGCGTGGACGCCATCTCCCCCATTTCGCTGAGGCGGGACATGTGCGCGACTTCGGATTGCAGGTCGCGCAGCCGCGCCTCGGCGCGCTGACGCTCCGTCAGGTCGTTGATGAACGCGGTGAAGAAAACCCGCTCCCCCGAGCGCATTTCGCCGACGATGAGCTCCATGGGAAAGGTGGTGCCGTCCCGCCGCCGCCCGGTCACGACCCGGTTCTTCCCGATGAACCGCGGCTCCCCAACGTTGCCGGAGGGGGCGAGATGGCGGACGTGCTCGCCGCTGACCGGTTCCGGTATCAGCATCCGCACGTTCAGGCCCAGGACTTCGTCGGAGATGAAGCCGAACATCCGCTCTGCCGCCGAGCTGAAGGAGTGGATGGCGCCGGCCTCGTCGCTGACGATCATGGCCTCCGGGACGGTGTCGAGGATCGAGCACAGGTAAGCTTCGCTGGCGCGCAACTCGATCTCGGCCCGCTTCTGCTCGTCGATACTCATCACCACCCCGCGGAGGTGAAAGGGACGCTTGGCCGCGTCCAGGCGGACGTTTCCTCGTGAGCGGAGCCAGCACACCCGGCCATCGGGCCGCACCACCCGGTAATCGATCTCGTAGCGCCCCCCCTCGTTCAACGCCCGCTCGATGGCGTCCGCCCGGAGCGGGCGGTCGATGGGATGCACGACGGCCTGAATGTCGGCAAAGTTGGTCAGGCGCTCCATCGGGACGCCGAACAGACGTGCACAGGTCGGTGAGGTTGTGACGTGGCCCGTCGCGATGTCGAGCGACCACACGCAGATCCCCACCTCGTCGAGGGTGTGGCGAAGCTCTTCGACGGTCGATTCGTCGAGAGCATTCGTTGAAGTGGCAGGGGACTCGTCAGCAATGACCATGGCTCGCATAAGACCCCGGCAATCGCACCACCCGACCGCGCGGTATACTCGCGGCGATCAGAGAGGCATCGAGTGCACGACGTTACACACCGCGCTCATAGACGACTCACAATTGGAGCATTGCCAAACCATTTTTACGCCAATCAACTGACAAATGCGAGACTGTCAGAGGCCTGAAAACAATTGAAACGATTCCCCCTAAACCCACATGGGCGGTTAATAGGATCACTATACATATTTTAGTTTTTTGTTACGTTTCAGCTCACATCGGCGAATCCGACCGGCGAATGAACGATTTCGGATATTCTGAACCGACGCTCGGGTTAAGCTACCGCCGTACGGAGGCGTGGCTCCGGCGGGAGCGCCGTCCGCTGCCCTCGCGATCCTGCTCGGCGGCGGCGACGTCGTAGGCGCCTGCCGTATCCGCTTCGTGATCGGCATCCCGCGTTGCGCCCGACAGGTCGGCGGCTTGCTGAAGCTCCGCCCCGACGCCGACCTGGCACCGGATCCCCTCGGCCATCAGGGCCTGGGCCACCTCGGGATCGTTGCAGAGAATCTGAGTGGCGGCGACCCGGTGACCGAGGGCGTCGAGCGTCCGGGAGAACAGGCGCAGATTGCATCCCCGGTCCACCATCGTGCCACCGATGGTGATCCCGAAGCCGGGGCCCGCACCGCCAACGCTCGTGCTGCCCAGACAGCTCTCGATGCCGGCGGCGGCCAGCCCGGGAGGGACGACGCTGGGCGCCTGACGCCGTTGACGGACGGTGACGAGGTTATTGGCTGAGCCGCCGGCGAACGAATTGTTGCTGCCGTTCCCATTCCCGTTGCCGTTGCCGTTGCTGTTCCCGGTTCCGCTTCCGGCATTGCCGTTGTTGTTCCCGGACACCAGCTGCGCGTGAGCATCCATCGTCCAGAGTGAAAGTAGCACCACAGTCATTGTCATGTAATGTTTGCGCATGATTTTCACTTCATTCTTGAAGATTGTGCTCTGGAATGTACAACATCAGAAAATATTTTCAACGATCGACGGATTGGTGTTGAAAATTTGTCGATAGTGTTGCACGTCGATATCGATTTGATTTTAGGGAATGAAGTGCGCCAAATTGTAAATTGCTGATTGTTTCACGGTATCTGCAGACAGCGTACCACCACGAAGAAGGTCCTACCGAAGGCGGTGGGGCGCGCGAATTATCCTATCAGGCAGATCGGGCACGTATTGGTTTGTGGTGCGTGACCCGCTCATGCATCGTTCGTTTGATAATTATGACGACTAGCTCCACCAGGGACTGGAACTCTTCAATCCTCGTATGGCCAGATCCGCTCGAATAATGGACATTCACTTCAATATCCGCAATAACTCGTCGAAATTCTAAACATCTCGCATCCAAACGTTGTTCACTAAAACCTCTTGAAAACTGGTGGAGTTAGCTATCCGCACCGGATGCGCGAGCAGCGTTCGCAGACAGGCTGATAAGCCTGTGGGTCGCCCTTCACCCAAGGAACTGCATCGCGTCTTAACCGTACGCTTCCTGTCGCAGTCGGAAGGGAGGCCAGCATGATGTCGTTGGGCGTGTTCTGTATCGTTGCAGGCGCGGGCATCGTCGCTGCCTCCCTATGGATGCGACGCCAGCGTCCGGTCTTCGAGGCGATGGGCGGTGGTCTGTTCCTCGTCGGTCTTGGCTTGGCGGGGGCCGCCATCGCCTTGGTGGCGTAGTCGGCCCTGCCATTGACGGAGGAAGCGGGGCTCGAACCTACAACCCGACCGTATGGCCGGCGGATGTGCTGACCTCACTGAACTAGCGCGGCCGCAGACGATCCCAGAGGTCTTAGAACGAAGCGCGCACGCCGGCGAACACGCTGCGGCCGTTGCCGGGGTAGAACGCCGCCAGCGCGTCAGCACCGCCAATTGTGGTTCGTGCGTTGGCGACGACCGCGATGTCGGAGATGTAGCGCTCGTCGGTCAGGTTGCGGGCGTCCACGAACAGCGACACGCCGTTGGCAAAGTCGATGCCGGTCTGGATATTGAAGAGCGTGTAGTTAGGCGCCTGCAGGCTGTTGGCATGGTCCGCGAACGGCCCCTGAGGCACCCAGTCCACCGAAGGGGCGAAATAGAAGCCACTCGGGTGACGGTAGCTCAGGACGGTGCGGAGGACGTCGTCGGGGATGCCGGCGATGCGGTTGTTGCCGTAGACAGGATCGCGCACGAACCGGAAGTCGTTGTGCGTCCAGATCTGGGTGACCGCCAGCGTATCGCCGATCCCGGTCAGGTCTCGGACGAGATCGAGGGAAACGGCAGCTTCCACCCCCTGGTGGATCGTCCGAGGTGCGTTGAACGTGGCCGCCTGGATGCCGAGGCCTGGATTGGTCGAGAAGTTGATCAACTCGTCGCGCAACTCGGCGCGGTAGAGCGTGACATCCCAGGTCAGCCGGTCGATGTGCCCACGGGTGCCGGCCTCGTATGTCCAGGCCCGCTGTGCCGCAAGCGGGACGAAGGTGGCGCTGAGCAGGTTCTGCTGCACCAGATCGCCGAAGTCGGGCACGTCGCGCGAGCGGGTGATGTCGGCGAAGACCTGGATGTCCGGCAGGGGCTGCCACAGCAATCCGATCTTCGGATTGACCCCCTCATAGGTGATATTGCCGTACTGGACGGTCGGGCTCGCCGGAAGGCCGCCCTTGTTGCTGTAGGTGCGGTTCGAAGAAAACAGCTTGGCGCCAGTCATCAGCGCCACGTCGGGCAGGAACCAGAATCGGTTCTCGCCATAGGCTTCATAGTTCGAAGCGCTCTGCACAGCTTGCAGGGTCTGCGCCCCCCGCTGGCCGCTGATGTTGACGAATTGCTGCGCCGAGTTGACCCCCGCGAAGGCCCGCAGGCCTAGGATCGTGTCGTTGCGGAAACCGCCGACGTCGAAGGTGCCGGCCCAATGCGGGCTGATTCCGTAGGTCCAGCCATCCTGGTCGATCATCTGGAAGATCGGGTGATAGAGGTTCTTGTGAATGGCCCAGGTGTCGATATCGAGCTTGCCGACGTCGAGCAGGAACGACGTGCGGTTGGCGACCCGTTCGGTCTCGACCTGCCGCGACTGGTTGCCCGTGAGGGCCGCGAGGTTCGCGATCCGGGGCGTGTTGAGGGCTTGGCTGAGCGTGATGGAGCCGGGCAGCTTTTGGTCGGTCAGGTAGCCGCCGAGGTAGAACCGCGTCTCGACCCCGGGGGCGAGCTGATAGCCGATGTTGGCGTTGAAGTTCTGGGTCCGCTGAGTCTCGTGGATCCGGTACCCCTCCGCGTTGGTGAAGGTGCCGTTGACCATGACATCGACCGGCCCCGAGATCCGCGAGACCTGGAAGTTCTCCCGGATCGTTCCGAAGCTGCCGCCGTCGATGCGCAGGATGTTCGGCGCAAAGGCCGTGTAGGCGGTGGGCGTGACGAAGTTGACCGCGCCGCCGATCGTCGTAGCGCCGAAGGTCAGCGCGTTGCCGCCCTTGTAGACCTCGGCCGAGCGCAGGGCGAGCGGGTCGATCTGGTAGAAGTCGCCGCTGCCGTCCGCGAGGTTGAATGGGATCCCGTCCTGCAGCACCTCGATGCCGCGCAGATGGAAGCCCCGGGCAACGCCGGAACCGCGGATGGAGAGGCGCAACTCCTGCCCGTAACGCTCCTGCACGTAGACGCCCGGAACGTCCTTGAGCACGTCTCGGAGGGTGTTGGCGTAACGGTCCTGAAAGTCCTTGGCATCGACGAACGCGACCGAGCCGACGGTCGAGTTCACTGCGGCGCGCTGCTGGGCGACGCTGGGCACCGTGACGGAGCCGGAATTCTCGCCCGATGTGGGCGACGTGCCGACGCTCGGTGCGGACGAGCCCGCCACGCTGAGCTCGGGGAGGGTGACGGATTGCGGGGCGGCAGATTGGGCGAAGGCCGACGTGGAGGCGAGCAGCGTCGGCAACAGGGCGGCATTCAGCGCGACCCGAGGTATGCGGTGCATGATGAGACGTCCATGGTCCGAGTGATCAGGATGACAAGATCAGCTCAGACGACGGGCGGTGCTCGTGCGTGTGCTTGGAACCGAGGGGGAGCGCGCGGAACCGCAACGACCTCCGGCCGCCACGCGAGTCTCACGGCGTTGCGACGCGGCCAAACGATGGTCGTGACCGCGAGAATGGGAGCATGACTTATCGGCTGGACATGTGCCGGGGTGCAGCACTCGCAGCCGGCATGTGCGGGCAACGGCTTAGCCGGCCCGGTGTCATCAGTTCCGAGGGCTCCTGCGCAAAGGTGGTGGTCCGGCCCGGAAAGGCTGGCCGAGAGTACACCGCCGAGAATGCTCTGCAGAGCGAGCGCGTACAGCGCGGCCACAGCGAGGGCCACGCGGATAGGCGCCCAGCTTGGCCGCAGCGTGCTCATAGTCTGCGCGTAGGACGTAGAGGTGAGCGGCGTCAACGCTCAACTGTGTATCTGCCGAAGATTTCAGGTGCCTGTGGCTCGAAGAGCAACAGTTCAGTTGAGATACCGCGTTAGCGCCCCGGCGGCCGCTTCGATGCTTCGCGGCTCAAAAAGCGGAACGACGGTGAACGACTTCATCCCGCTGGTTTTCAATGCCTGCACATATGGCAGAAATCCGTTTATATCATCGTTCTTTGTTCAGTCGGGGCTTGGGTGTAGCGTCGCCCTTCTCAGAGCTGCGCGCCAAGCTCGGACGAGAGGCGTTCACCGGCCTCCCGCAATCGCGGCTTGAGAGTTTCTGCTTGCTCCACCGTCAACCTTGACGACGGACCCGAGAGAGCGAGGGCACCGATCAGCCGCTGCTCCGTCCCGAACACGGGCATCGCAACCGATGCGACATGAGGGTCGGTGATGCCGGAGGAGTAGAGCGGCACTGCGATCACCCCTTTGTCAGAAGCCCTTCGATCGCTGAAGGTTCTCAGCACCTGGGCGATGGCGGATCCGTCCATCGGCCGCATGTCGCCGGGGCGGACGTTCATCCGCAGCGCCGAGGGCGAATCCGCCCGGAACAGGCAGAGCCGCTGGTTGCCCCGGCGGATATAGAACGAGGCCGTCTCCAGGGACTCGGCGGCGAGCCGTTCCAGGACGGGGACGATCCGCTCCTCCAGGGCGAAGGATTGCTGGTAGACCGAGCCGATCCGGGCCGCCTCGACACCCAGGCGGTAACGCCCGTCATCTAGCCGCTCGATCAGGTCGAACTTCTCCAGCGAGATGCACAGTCGCATGATCGTGCTCTTCACGAGCGCTGTGCGGCGGGCGAGCTCCGAGAGCTCCAGGGCGTCGTCGCCCCGCCGGAAGGCCGTCAGCACGGTCAACACCCGGTCGGCCGAAGCGACTCCTTCGAGGTTGGGCCGGGCGCGCGCCTCCTTCGTCATCGTGTCGCTTCCGTTCCGGTCTCGTGAGGTTCGGGCCTCGCGATCCATAGCCATCGGCCCCCCACCGACCAAGCCGTGATGCCGCCTTGCCCACGCATCGTTGACAGCCGCCGCCGTTTGCGCGAATAAAAACGAAACGCCGTTTCAAAATGGTGATTTGGGAGCAGACGTCATGGCGCGAGGGCAACACGCCCAAGCTCCGGCCCGCGCGGCCGTTGAGCGAAACCTCCATCGCAAGATGATGCGGCGGATCCTGGCGTGACGGCCATGATCCCGCAGCTCTCCCCCGGCCCCAAGCTTCTGTTGTCCCACGCCGAGGCGGGACAGGGACCCACGGCCAGTGTTGGGCCCGTCGCCGGAAAGGCCCGATCCGCCCGCCTGCTTATCGACGTGCCGCGCTTGTCCCGCCCCGTCGAGATCCTCCGCGACCACCTCGCCGCATAGCCACTCAGGAGCACTCCATGGCAGATCGCACGCAATTCCGGCTCGGCCTCGTCGGCTACGGCGAGATCGGCAGCACGCTGGGCGCCGGCCTGCGCGGCGCCGGCCTCGAATCGATCGCCTGCTACGACAAGTACGCATTCGAGGGCCCCTACGCGGACCTCATCCAGGCACGGGCGAAGGAGGTCGGCGTCACCCTCGTCCGCTCGAACGCGGAGCTGGCCGAGGCCGCCGACCTGATCGTCAGCGTGACCCCCGGCGCGTCCTCGCTGGAAAGCGCCGACGCCTTCGCCCCGGTGCTGACGGCGCGCCACACCTTCCTCGACTTCGCCTCGGCCACGCCGAAGATCAAGCAGGGCGTCGCGGGCAAGCTCGAAGCGACCGGCGCGCTGCTGGGCGACGGCTCGATCGAGGGCACGCCCCTGCACGGCTATGCCATGCGGATGCTGTCGAGCGGCCCGGCCGGCGAGCGGGTGCGCGACCTTCTCGTGCCGTGGGGAATGCAGATCGAGTTCACCGGCCCGGTGCTCGGCACCGCCTCGGGGATCAAGATCATCCGCTCGGTCCTCATCAAGGGTATCGAGGCGCTGACCGACGAGATGCTGCTCGCCGCCCGGCAATACGGGATCGACGAGGTGGTCCTGGCCTCGGCCTGCAAGACCCTCGCCCGGCCGTGGATGGACACGGTCCAGAGCCTGACCCCGTCGGGGGTGATCCACGCCAAGCGGAGGGCCGAGGAACTGGAGATGTCGGCCGACGCCGTCGCCGATGCCGGGGTCGAGCCGATCATGACCCGCGCCGTCGCCCAGCGCCTGCGCTGGAAGGAGAGCCTTGGCCTCAAGGACCACTTCAAGGGCGTCGTCCCCCGGACCTACCAGGAGGCCCTGGACGCCATGGTGCTCAAGGCCGGTCTCACGCCCGTCGCCTGACACGCCCGCCCATCCCCCCGCATCGAAGGACGAACACCATGGCCATCGGTTTCAAGATCCATCCGCGCGCCCGCACGGTCGATATCGCCACCGTCGAGAGGTTCAAGGGCATCGCCGTCGCCAACATCAGCGATTCCATGAGCCGCATGAGCCATGGCGGCGCGCGACTTCGCCCGCTCCATGCCGGCGGCGTGCTCTGTGGCGTCGCGCTCACCGTCCGGGTGCGCCCCGGCGATAACCTGATGGTCCAGGCTGCCCTCAACCGCGCAAAGCCCGGCGACGTGCTCGTCGTCGATGGCGATGGCGACCTGACCAACGCCCTGATGGGCGAACTCATGCTCTCCCACGCCCAGCAGATCGGCATGGCCGGCGTCGTCGTGAACGGGGCGGTGCGCGACTACGGCTGGATCCGCAGCGGCGTGTTCCCGGTCTTCGCCGCCGGCATCACCCATCGCGGCCCCTATAAGAACGGGCCGGGGGAGATGAACGCCACCATCGCCATCGAGGGCATGGTGATCGAGCCCGGCGACCTGATCGTCGGCGACGACGACGGCTTCGTCTGCGTGCCCTTCGATCGGACCGAGGAGGTTTTCGCCGCCGCCGACAAGAAGCAGCAGGGCGAGGCGAAGACCATGGCGGCGATTAAGGCCGGCACCGTGGACCGCTCCTGGGTCGAGCGCGCCCTCGCGGAGGCGGGCTGCGAGGGGATCTGAGCCGCCGCAACGGCGGTGTCGTCGCACGGGAACAGGGAGGAAGGAACGTGAACGTCTCCGAGCAAGCCAAGCATCCGCTTGAGACCACGACCATGCGCCGGGTCACCCTGCGCCTCGTGCCGTTCCTAATGCTCTGCTACTTCTGCGCGTTGCTGGACCGGGTGAACGTGGGCTTCGCCGCCCTGCAGATGAACAAGGACCTGGGGCTCACCCCGGCCATGTTCGGCTTCGCGGCGAGCCTGTTCTTCATTTCCTACTTCCTGGTCGAAGTCCCGAGCAACCTCGCCCTGCAGAAGGTCGGCGCACGGCGCTGGATCGCCCGGATCATGATCACCTGGGGTTTCGTCACCATGGGCATGGCCCTCGTGACGGGACCTCACTCCCTCTACGTGATGCGCTTCATCCTCGGCGCGGCGGAGGCCGGATTCTTTCCCGGCGCCATCCTCTACCTGACCTACTGGCTGCCGAGCGCGTACCGGGCGCGGGTCCTGGCGACGTTCACGGTGTCGATCCCCCTGGCGACCTTCCTCGGCTCGCCCCTGTCGGTGTCGCTTCTCGAACTCGACGGCCTTCTCGGGCTGAAGGGCTGGCAATGGCTCTTCGTGCTGGAGGGCCTGCCCACAGTCATCCTCGGCATCACCTGTTTGTTCGTGCTGACCGACCGGCCCCGCGACGCCCGCTGGCTGAACGACGATCAGCGCGCGTGGCTCGTCGGGCGGCTCGAGGAGGAAACGGCACAGCGCAAGCCCATCGGCCACATTTCCCTCTGGCAACTCGTGCGCAACAAGTACTTCCTGACCATGGCGCTGGTCTGCTCCGGCGCCTCGGCGACCGGGAGCGTCCTGTCGGTCTGGCAGCCGCAGATGATCAAGTCCTTCGGGCTGACCAACCTGCAGACGGGCTTCGTCAACGCGATCCCCTACGGTTTCGCGACGGTGCTGATGGTGCTGTGGGGCCGCCACTCCGACCGGCGCAGCGAGCGGCGCTGGCACACGGCGATCCCGCTGCTGCTCGCGGCCTTCGGCCTGTCCTACCTGAACCTGACCGCCGGGATCGCCACCGCCGTCCTCGCCGTCACCTTCGCCCTCGTCGGCGCCTACTCGTTCAAGGGACCGTTCTGGGCGCTCTCCGCCGGGTGGCTCTCGCCGGGGACGCTGGCGGCCGGGCTCGCCGGGATCAACGCGATCTCGAACCTGATCGGCGGCGGCCTGATGGTGAACGTGGTGGCCTCGTGAAGAACGCGACCGGCAGCTTCCCCCTCGGGATGCTCCCCGTCGCCGCGCTGGATGCCGCCGCCGCGATCAGCGTGGTCCTGATCAGCCGCGCCCATGCCCGCGAGGTGCAAGCCACGGCGCTGCCCGCCTGAGCCCCAATCTTCGCCTCCTCGCCAGGAGCGGAACCTTGTTCATCTCCGAATCCGAGACCGGCAGCTTCCTGACCGCGCGGATGCCGGCCCCGGGCGAAACCCTCTTCTAGCATCGTTGAACGGACTGGACGGATGACCCCCTCGATGACCCGGCGCGCGCATCTCGCGGCCCTGATGGCCGGCGCTGCGGCCAGTGCCGGGCTGCGGCCGGCGTCGGCCCAGACGGTGCCCTGGTCCTCGGGCACGGAGCGGCCGACCATCACCGTGCCGCCGGGCGCCACGGACTGCCACCACCACATCTACGATGCGCGCTTCCCCGCCTCGCCCGCCGCGACCCTGCGGCCGCCGGATGCCAGCGTCGCCGATTACAAGCTCCTGATGCAGCGCCTCGGCCTCTCCCGGCACGTCGTGGTGCAGCCCTCGACCTACGGGCTCGACAACAGCCTGCTCGTGCAGTCCGTGAAGGAATTCGGGCCGACCGCCCGGGGCATCGCGATGCTCGACGCCTCCGTGACGCCCGAGGAGCTGAAGCGCCTGAACGCAGCCGGCATCCGTGGCGTTCGCTTCGGGACGCGCCTGCCGGGCGGGGCGCCGATCAGCGACCTGGTGCCTGTCGCCCGCAAGATCGCCGATTTCGGCTGGCACATCCAACTCGTCTCCGACGGCGACAAGATCGTGGAGCTGGCCGGCACCCTGAAGGAGATGCCGGTGCCGGTCGTATTCGACCATATGGGGCACCTGCCGGAGCCCGCCGGCCCCGACTATCCAGGCTTCAAGGTGATCGCCGACCTGATCGAGAAGAACGGAGCCTGGGTGAAGCTCACCGGCGCCTACATTCTCTCGAAGGTCGGGCCGCCGAGCTACGCGGACCGGAGCCGCCTCGCCCGCGCCTACGTGGCGCTTGCCCCCGAGCGCGTGGTCTGGGGGAGCGACTGGCCGCATCCGACCTCGCCGGCCGATGCGAAGCCGGACGATGCCGTGCTGCTCGACCTCCTGGCGAACTGGGCGCCCGACGAGGCGGTGCGCAACCGGATCCTCGTGGCCAACCCCGCCACGCTCTACGGGTTCTGACCTCGCTCGGCCTCAAGGATGATTTCCATGACAGATCCCAGGCCTCGAACGCGGCGGAGTTGTCTCGTGCAAGGCGGCGGCGTCGCCCTCGCCGTGGCCGCTGGCTTCAAAGGGTGGCCGGCGGGCGCGGTGGACTCCGTCCCATTCTCGGCCGGGACGGAGGCGCCCTCGATCCGCGTGCCGCCGGAGGCCTGCGACTGCCATATCCACATCCTCTCGACCCGCTTCCCGGCCTCGTCCCACTGGCGGGGTCAGCCGGTGCTGGACAGTGACGTCGCCGCGTACCGCCAAGTGCAGGCGCGCCTCGGGACGAGCCGGGTGGTGGTCGTAACGCCCTCGACCTATGGCACCGACAACCGCGCGACCCTCGACGGCGTGGCGCAGTTCGGCCGCTCGGCCCGCGCGGTGGTCGTGGTCGATCTCGACATCACCGAGGCCGAACTCCGGGCGATGGCGGCCCAGGGCGCGGTGGGCATCCGGGTGAATTTCGGAACGCCGCAATCCTGGGGGACGACCACCGCCGAGCGCCTGGAGACGATGGCCCGCAAGGTCGCACCGCTGGGTTGGCACGTCCAGATCTACGCGACCGGCGACCAGATTGTGGAGCTCGACCCCGTCTTGAGCCGCCTGCCGACGCCGCTGGTCATCGACCACCTGGCGCGCCTCCCGCCGGCCCAGGGCATCAATCATCCCGCCTATTTCATCGTGCGCCGCCTGCTCGACAGCGGCCGGGCCTGGATGAAACTCTCGGGGGCCTATCTCAACACCACGAGCGGGCCGCCCGCCTATGCCGATGCCACGGCGGTCGCGAAGTCCTTCGCGGCGGCGGCTCCGGAGCGGATGGTCTGGGGCAGCGACTGGCCGCACCGGGGCGAGAAGCACCTGCCCGACGATGCCCGGCTGCTCGATCTTCTGGCCGAATGGGTCCCCGACGAGCGGGCGCGCGCGCGAGTTCTCGTGGACAATCCTGCCGCGCTGTACGGGTTCGGCTGAAGGGACGTGGAGGATGAGTGCCGAGGTGAATCCTCGGCGCTCATGCCCGCGAGACCGATATGAGTGTTCGCTTTCTGTTGAGATCGGTGCGCCACCGGCGCAAATCCGGCAACGTTTGCAGCCAGTAAGCTTCGGTGGTAGCCGCGTTTCGAGCGCGGCGTCACGAGATGATCGGCCATGGGTCTGCTGGATGGATTGCTCGGTCATGGCTCGGCCGTCGATGGGGCCTCGCTGGAGCGACGGCTGGACGGGATACTGATCGAGGGTGAGACGGCGCGGCTCGCCTTCAAAATCATCCGTGACGTCTTCGTCTTTACCGAACGCCGGGTCATCCTGATCGACGTCCAAGGCGTGACCGGCAGCAAGGTCGAGTTCCTCTCGGTCCCCTATCGCGCCATCACACGGTTCTCGGTCGAGACGGCCGGCACGTTCGATCTCGACGCCGAACTGAAGATCTGGGTGTCGGGCGCGGCGGAGCCGATCCAGCGGACCTTGAAGAAGGGCGCGGACGTCCGGGGCATTCAGCGCGCCCTCGCGGAAGGCGTCTTGCGGTGAGCGACCGGATGACCGTCACCGTCATGATCTCCGGCGGCTTCGCGCTGGCCTACCAGACGGCCCTTCCGGAGTTCCAGCGTCGGACGGGGATCACGGTCGAGACGCTGTCGGGGGCCTCCCAGGGCAAAGGCCCGAAGACGATCCGTCATCAACTGGCCCACGGGGCCGAGGTCGATGTCGTGATCCTCTCGAACGAGGGACTGCACGAACTCGCGGAAGACGGCCGGGTCGCCGAGGGGACGGCCGTGGAACTCGCGACGGCTCCCCTCGCCGCCGCCGTGCGTGTCGGGGCGCGCAAGCCCGATGTCAGCTCGGTCGCGGCGCTGACCCGAACCCTGTCGGAGGCACATCTGATCGGGTTACCCGGCAGCACCAGCGGCCTTTTCATCCAGACCGACGTTCTCCCGGCCCTCGGCATCGCCGAGACGGTGCGCTTGAAGGTTTATCCAAGGGGAACGGATTCGACCGCTGCCCTCGTCGCGGGGGAAACGGACATCGCGCTGGGGCCCATCAGCGAACTGGTCAACATCCCCGGTGTCGAGCCCATCGGGCACCTGCCCGACGCGGTGCAACTCGTCCAAACCTTCACGGCGGCCATCGTCGCGGACGCGCGGCACCCGGAAGCGGCGAAGCGCTTGATCGCGTTCCTTCAGTCCGACGAGATGAGTGCCGCGATCAGGAGTGCGGGCATGGAGCCGGTGCGGGCGTAAGCCCCTCGCCTCAGCCTTGCAGGCTCTCGGCGAAGTCGTCGGGAATCTCACCCCATTGACCGAGGATGGTGACGCTTTCCAATTCGCCCGTCTCGTCGTCGGCGACGACCTTCAGCGCGGCCGCGCCCGGCATCCGCTTCGCCAGATTCTCGGCCTTCTTGACCGCGCCGCTTTCCGTCTGGGCCTGCTCCTGGCGGGCGGGCCGCAGGCGTTTGCGGTGAAGCTCGAACGGCTGCACCACGTAGCTCGTCTTCATCGCCATCGGCGGTCGGTCCTATCCTGAAGCTCAGTGGCGGCGGCCGAGGGCGGCGACGTAGAACCCGTCCGTTCCCGTGCGCAGCGGCGTCATCTGCACGCCGTGGGTCGTATGGCGGATGGCGTCGCCCAGGGAGGCCGGAGCCCCGGCCAGCAATGCGGCGGCAGGAACCGGCGCAAAGTCGCCCCGGCGCGAGAGCAGCGCGGCCACCGCGTCGTCGTTCTCAGAGAGGAACAGCGAGCAGGTGATGTAGACGACGCGTCCCCCCGGCCGCACGAGGCTCGCAGCGCGGTCGAGTACCGCCGCCTGCTCTGCGTGGCGGGTCGCGAGGCTGCCGGGACGAAGACGCCACTTGGCGTCCGGGTTGCGGCGCCATGTGCCGGAGCCCGTGCAGGGGGCATCCACCAGCACGCGATCCACCGTGCCGTCGAGGTCGGCGATCACGTCGGCGCGCTGCTTGCCGCCGCGCGGGGTGCGCACCTCGGCCTGCGCGCCGGAGCGGCGTAGGCGTTCGTGGATCGGGGCGAGGCGGCGCGGGTCGCCATCGGTGGCGATCAGCCGGCCGGCGTTGCCCATCGCGGCGGCGAGGGCCAGGGTCTTGCCGCCCCCGCCCGCGCAGAGGTCCACGACGGTCTCGCCCGGCTTCGCCCCCGCGAGCAGGGCCGCGAGTTGCGAGCCCTCGTCCTGAATCTCGTACCAGCCGTCGAGGAACTCCGCCTCGACATGGAGGGCGGGACCGCGCCCGTCGGCGCCGACGGGAACTCGCAGGCCCTGCGGCGCGTGCGGCGTCGGCGCGGCGCCGTAGCTTTCGAGGGCGGAAAGGATGGTGTCGCGCGGGCCGCGCAGGGCGTTGACGCGCAGGTCGAGGGGCGCGCGGCGGGCCAGTGCACGCAGTTCAGGGATCAGGTCGTCGCCGAGTACGGCTTCGAGCTCGGGCAGGACGAAGGCCGGGGCGTCGCCCGCGATCTCCGGTGGGGCGTCGTCGAGAGTCGCGGTCTCGATGCGCGTGCGCTCCTCGGCCGTGAGGGCGGGCGGGGCGTAGCCTTCGCCGGAGAATAGGGCGGCGATCGAGGGGGCGGCGAGGCCCTGCTGCAGGCGCAGGGAGCCGATCACGATGGCGCGCGGCGTGTCCGCACCCATGATCCAGGCGGCGGAGGCGCGGCGGCGCAGGGCATCGTAGACGAGGCTCGCGATCCCGGCGCGGTCGCCGGAGCCGGCGAAGCGGTGGGCGAGGCCCCAATCCTTGAGGGCGTCGGCGGCCGGGCGGCGGCGCTCGGTGATGTCGGACAGGACTTCGATGGCGGCAGCGCAGCGGGCGGCGGGGGTCAGGGGATCACTCCTCGAATCGGTTGGGTTCGCAACGGGATGTTCAGGGCGATAGCCCCGAAGTCGGCGGCGCGGAAGGGGTTTCGCGGCGGCCACGATAAGGCCAAGCTTTGGCGCGACGATGGATGGTCATGCCTCGCGGCCCGTTCGGGCGGCGGGCCTGCACCGGAGTCGCAACGTCCATGTCGTCCCACACTCAAATCGTCAGCCGGATCGTCCTGCTCGGCTTCGCCACGTCGCTGCTCGCCGCCTGCGCCACCGCGCCGACCGCCACCGATCTGACGCCGCCCCCTCGCCGGCCGGTCGATGCCAAGACGCAGCTGGAATACGGCAACCCGCCCCCGCCGCCGCCGCGCTACTGATCCCGCACGGGCGGCGCTTCGGCGCCGTCCTTCACGGGGCCTTGGTCTCGCGCGCGCGTCGCGCCTCGTAGGCCTTGAGGCCGGTATAGGCGAGGTCGAGCATCGGCGTCGCGATGCCCTGCGCCTGGCCGCGCGCGATGAGGTCGCCGATCACATGGTCGGCCTCGATGCGGCCCTTGCCCTCGATGTCCCGCAGCATCGACGCCGTGAAGGTCGAGCCCGCCGCCGTGAGTTGCCCCCGTGCGCCCGAGGCCACCTTCTCACGCGGGGCGAAGCCTGACGCGTCGGCGATGGCGGTGCATTCCTCGTGGAGGGCCGTCAGGAGGGCGGTGCCGCCCGGCGCGGCGACGATGTCGCCAATGGCCGCGCGCATCAGCGTCGTGCCGGAGGCGAGCGTCGCGAGGAAGACCCACTTCTCCCACATCTCGAGCTGGATGCGGTCGGAGAGGCGCGGCTGGAACTTCGGCGCGGCCATCTTCATCAGCGCATCGACCGAGGCGATGCGGTCGGAGGTGCCGCCGTCGCGCTCACCGTAGGTGATGCTGCACAGCTCGCTCATGTGCCGGATCGTGCCCTCCGGCGTCAGCATCGCCGCGATGGCGCAGCTTCCGCCGAGCACCTTCGCGGCGCCGAACCGGGAATCCAGCGCGTCGAGATGGGCCATGCCGTTCAGCACCGGCAGGATCGCGGTCCCCTCCCCCACGGCCGGGGCGACGTCGGCGATGGCCGCGTCGAGGTCGTAGGCCTTGCAGGACAGGAGCACGAGGTCGAACGCCCCGGCCTGCGGAAGGTCGGCGGCGATGATCGTGCGAGGCTCGCGCAGGTGCAGGTCCCCGAGGGGGCTGGCCACCTTCAGCCCCTCGGACGCCAGCCGCGCGGCGCGGGCCGGGCGGACGAGGAAGGTGATGTCGGCGCCGGCCTCCGCGAGGCGTGCGCCGTAATACCCACCCGTCGCACCCGCTCCGACCACCAGCGTCCGCATCGGCCTCGTCCTTCGTTCGTCAGGTCCGGGAGGGGTAGTTGGGGCTCTCGCGGGTGATCGTCACGTCATGGACGTGGCTCTCGCGCAGGCCCGCATTGGTGATGCGGATGAACTGCGCCCGCTCCTGGAACTCCGGCACCGTCGCGGCGCCGACATAGCCCATCGCCGCGCGCAGGCCGCCCGAAAGCTGGTGCAGCACGGCGGCCACCGGGCCCTTGTAGGGCACCTGACCCTCGATGCCCTCCGGCACGAGCTTGTGCGTGTCGCTCACCTCGGCCTGGAAGTAGCGGTCGGCCGAGCCGCGCGCCATGGCGCCCACCGAGCCCATGCCGCGATACGACTTGTAGGAACGGCCCTGGTGCAGGAACACCTCGCCGGGGGCCTCGTCGGTGCCCGCCAGCAGCGAGCCGAGCATGGCGACCGAGGCGCCCGCCGCGATGGCCTTGGCGAGGTCGCCCGAGTACTTGATGCCGCCGTCGGCGATCACCGGCACGCCGGCCTCAGACGCGGCCTCGACGGCTTCCATGAGAGCGGTCAATTGCGGAACGCCGACGCCGGCCACGATGCGGGTGGTGCAGATCGAGCCCGGCCCGATGCCGACCTTGATGGCGTCCGCCCCGGCATCGATGAGCGCCTGGGCGCCCTCACGGGTGGCAACGTTGCCCGCCACCACCTGCACGGCGTTGGAGAGCTGCTTCACCCGGCGCACGCTGTCGAGCACCTTGATCGAATGGCCGTGGGCGGTGTCGACCACGATCACGTCGCAGCCGGCATCGATCAGGCGCTCGGCCCGCTCGAACCCGCCGTCGCCGGTGGTCGTGGCGGCGGCGACGCGCAGGCGGCCCTGTTCGTCCTTCACCGCGTTCGGGTAGGCGACCCGCTTCTCGATGTCCTTCACCGTGATCAGGCCGATGCAACGGTAATGGTCATCGACGACGAGAAGCTTCTCAATGCGGAATTGATGCAGGAGGCGCTTGGCCTCGTCCTGCGTCGTGCCCTCGCGGACGGTGATGAGCCGGTCGCGGGTCATGAGCTCGGAGACGGGCTGACTCGCCTCGGTGGCGAAGCGCACGTCGCGGTTGGTGAGGATGCCGACGAGCTTGCCGCGGTTGCCGTTCGGCCCACGCTCGACCACCGGGATGCCCGAGATGCGGTTCGCCCGCATGATCTCCAGGGCGTCCGCCAAGGTCTCGTCGGGGTGGATGGTGATGGGGTTCATGACCATGCCGGACTCGTACTTCTTCACGAGGCGGACCTGTGCGGCCTGCTCCGGCGGCTCTAGGTTGCGGTGGATGACGCCGAGGCCACCCATGGCCGCCATGGCGATGGCCATCGGCGCCTCGGTCACGGTGTCCATCGCCGAGGACATGATCGGCATGTGGAGGGCGATGGTGCGGGTGAGCCGCGAGGCGATGTTCACCTCGGTCGGCATCACCGAAGAGGCGGCGGGCCTCAACAGCACGTCGTCGAAGGTCAGGCCCTCGATGATCGACGCGGAACTGAGTCGGGCCATGTGCCAACGGTCCTTGAAGCGAGCGGCGCGGGTCGCGCCGCGGGGAGCGGGTTGGCAAGTGGCCCTATCACGCAAGATGCAGCCACGCCAATGCGAGGATGCCGCGATGCGGTAGGCTTGTGTGCATGGCTGACAGGCGCGGACGCCTCAGCGCGCGGGGACGGCCGGTCCCTTGTCGGTGTATTCCGGCGGAAGGCCGATATAGTCCGCCGCGATGCCGTCGAGGCCGGGCGCCCGGCCGAAGGCCTCGCAATCCGGATCGAGGGGGGCCTCGCCGAGGATCGTCACGCGGATGCGGTCCCAGGTCGGCAGGGTGTTCGGGGCCAGGAACGGATCCTCGCCACGGGCCATGAAGTACCCGAAATCCTGCCCGAACTCGCCCGCGAGGTCGTAGGGATCGCTGGAGGCCGCGAAGCGCGGCTGGCTCGTGAAGGAGTTGGCGGCGCCGCCCCAGACCATCGCGGCCCGCTGCTGGTGGCGGCGGTCCAACGCCTCGGCCTCGACGGTGAGGCTGCCGAGGCCGATGGGCAGGCGCGGGATCGGGATGCGGCCGATGCCGTCCGCGAAGCCGACGCCGAGCTGCGAGGCGATGCTCACCGCCGCCGAGCCGGCGATGGTGCCGCCCGCGCCGATGAGGTTCGTCGGCACAACGCGCGTCACCTGAGCCCGGACGGTGAGGTCCGCGTCGCGGCTCGTCACGATGTCGTAGCGCAGCGACAGGTCGTAGCAGAGCGCCCGGTCGGCCGCGTTGGCGATGAGGCGACGGTCGGCGGCCGTGAGCGGCGCCGAGCCTTCCACCTCAGCCGGGAAGGAGGTCGGGATGATGCGCACGGTGCGCGCGCGCTCGACCGCGGGCTTGTCGATGTAGAGCCGCGCCTCGGTGGCGGTGGCCGCGGAACGCTGGAGCCGGTCGTAGCGAGTGAGCGAACCGGAAGTGTTGATGAGCACGGTGCCGCATGCCGCGACCCCCGTCATCAGGGCCGCCGCAGCAAACAGGCGAGACAAGGCGCGACGGTCAGGCCGGCTGGATTGCATCCGCTCTCTCAATATCACGCTCTCGGTGGAGCCCCCGCCACGCGGGCCGGACGGCGCAACGCCGGTCCTTCCCGAAAGCTTATCCGTCACGCCTCCGTGAGGATAGCGGCCAAGCTCCCTGAGCCATGCCGCCACGCTTCGGCTGTGGCTTCGCGGATACAATTCTGAAACGCCTAGGTGGAAAACGCCGCAACCCCACATGGCCTTGCGCGTCTCCCGTCCGATGCCCCGTTCCCTGACCCTCTCCCAACGGATCGTCCCCCTCACGGTGGCGACCGCCCTCTTCATGGAGAACACCGACTCGACGGTGATCGCCACCGCGCTGCCGAGCATCGCGGCGAGCCTTCACGAGGACCCCATCGCCCTGAAGCTCGCGCTGACGGCGTATCTCGTCAGCCTCGCGATCTTCATCCCCGTCAGCGGGTGGGCGGCCGACCGGTTCGGGGCCCGCACCGTGTTCCGCGCGGCCCTGTGCGTGTTCCTAGCGGGCTCGCTCGCCTGCGCCGGAGCGAACGGCCTCGGCGGGTTCGTGGCGGCCCGGTTCCTCCAGGGGATGGGCGGGGCGATGATGGTGCCGGTGGGGCGCCTCGTGGTGCTGCGCTCCGCGCCCAAGGCGCAACTCGTCACCGCCCTCTCCTATCTGACCCTGCCGGCCATGGTCGGGCCGGTGATCGGGCCGCCCCTCGGTGGGCTCATCACCACCTGGCTCGACTGGCGCTGGATCTTCTTCATCAACGTGCCCATCGGCATCGTCGGCTTCATCCTCGCGACGCTCTACTTCGAGGATCTGCGCGAGGAGGAGCGCCCGCCCCTCGACGTGCTGGGCTTCCTCCTGCTGGGCGCCGGCCTCGCCTCGTTGATGCTGGGGCTCGCATCGCTGGGGCGGCATCTGCTGCCCGTCTCCGTGACGTGGGGATGCTTCGTCGCGGCCTGCCTCCTGCTGCCCGGCTATTTCTGGCATTCACGCCGCGTGGCGCATCCGGTCGTGCGCCTCGACCTGCTGCGCTACCCGACCTTCCGCGCGGCGGTGACGGGCGGAAGCCTGTTCCGCATCGGCACGGGGGCCATCCCCTTTCTGCTGCCGCTGATGCTGCAGATCGGGTTCGGGCTCGATGCCCTGCGCTCCGGCCTCATCACCTTCGCGGCGGCGGGGGGGGCGATGTTCGTGAAGACGATGGCGCCCGCGATCCTGCGTCGCTTCGGCTTCCGGCGGGTGATGGTGGTGAACGCCGTGCTGGCCTCGGCCTTCCTGGCCGTGAACGGACTGTTCACGGCGCAGACGCCCCATCTGGTGATGCTGGCGGTCCTGTTCGTCGGCGGGTGCTGCCGCTCGGTGCAGTTCACCTGCGTGAACGCCATCGCCTATGCCGACCTCGACAAGCCGCAGATGAGCGCCGCGACGAGCTTCGCCAGCGTGGCGCAACAGCTCTCTTTGAGCCTCGGCGTCACCTTCGGGGCGCTGGCGCTGGAAGGCACGGCGGCCTACCATGGGCGGACGGCGATCGAGGCGTCCGATTTCGGCCCGGCCTTCCTGGCGGTGGCCGTCATCTCGCTGCTGTCTGTGTTTCCCTTCCGCGCCCTGACGCCGGAGGCCGGCGCCGAGGTGTCGGGCCGGCAGATCGCCGCGACGCCGTCGAACGCGGCGCCTGGGCGGAGTTGAACCTCAAGCCGCGCGAACCTGGGGCGCGCGGCGCCCGCCGCCGGATTTCGCGCTCGACTTGGAAGCGGGCTTCGCGCGCGGCGCGGGCGCGCCCATGCGCCAGCCCTGCCAGCTCCACGCCCCAGGGCCGGTCATCGCGTAGAGCAGGTAGCCGCCCGCGAGGCCGAGATCGGCCAGCATGAGCGTCCGCTCGGCCACCAGGGCCGGGCCGGTGAACTGCCAAAAGGCGTGGAGCACGCAGGCCGTCGCGGCGGCGAACAGCGCCAGCGCAAGGCCGGTGAGGCGCGGCAGCACCCCGAGGATGATCGCCAGCGGCCCGAAGACCTGCACCACGACCGCCGTCGTCGCGACGGCATTCGGGAACGGCATACCGGCCCCGGCGAGCGTCAGGGCGAAGCCGGAGACGTTCAGGGCCCGGGCGATGCCGGTGGGCAGCAGGGCCGCCGCCAGCAACAGGCGCGCGGCCAGAAGGGTGGCATCGTTGGCGCGGGCGAGCATGGGGTTCAGTCCGGGGCGCGAGGAAGTCCCTCAGACTCGCGGCTTCGATTGAACGCCCCGTTAAGCGCAACCGTGAATCAGGTGGATGACCCGGGCGCGAACAGGCGCCCGCGCTCCGTCCACGCGACCACGAGGAGGGCGAGGCCGCCGAGGGTGGCATAGCCGATGCCGATGGGCATCACGGTGCCGTCGAAGGCGTGGCCGATCAGGTAGCCGCACAGGGCACCGAGGATTGTGGTGTAGCAGCCGAGGAACGACGAGGCCGTGCCCGCCACCGCGCCGAGGGGTTCGAGCGCCAGGGCGTTGAAGTTCGGCATGGCGAAGCTGATGAGGAACTGGTTCGCCGCCAGCACGCCGAGGAACAGGGCGAGCGGCGGATGCCCGCCATAGGCGAAGCCGAGCGCCACCTGCCCCAGCCCGACGATCGTGAAGGCGATCGTCCCGGCCTGCGAGAGCGTCCGCATCCCGAGCCGGCGCACGACGCGGGCGTTGATGAGCGTCGCCGCGCCCATGGCGCCCGCCACGAGGCCGAAGGCCACGGGAAAGAGCGGTCCGAGCTTGTAGAGCCCCGTGTCGAACACCTGCTGCGCCGAGCCGACATAGCCCATGATGCAGCCGGTCAGCAGGCCCAGGGCCGTCGCGTAGCCGACCGCGACGCGGGTCGAGAGCGTGAGCCGCACCGCCTGCGCCGTCGCCTTGAGCGAGAGCGGGCGGCGATATTCCGGGTGGAGGGTTTCCGGCATCCGCCAGCCAAACCACGCCGTCACGATGAAGGCGAGGATCAGCATCGAGATGAAGACGTAGACCCACGAGCCGAACGCCAGCATCGCGCCGCCGATGGCCGGGGCGATCATCGGCACGATCAGGAACACCATCATGATGAGCGACATCACGCTCGCCATCTCGCGCCCGGCGAAGCGGTCGCGCACGATGGCGGTGGAGAGGACGCGCCCGCCCGCCGCGCCCATCCCCTGGATGACCCGCGCCACGAGCAGCCAGCCGAAGCTCGGCGCCAGCATGGCGAGGACGCAGCCCGCGACGTAGACGCCGAGGCTCGCCATCAGCACCGGGCGCCGCCCGAGGGCGTCCGAGAGCGGGCCGTAGACGATCTGCGCCGGCCCGAAGCCGAGCATGTAGACGTAGACGAGGAGCTGGAGGTGGTTCGGATCGGTGACGCCGAACCGCGTCTCGATGGCCGGAAAGGCCGGCAGCAGATTATCGATGGAGATCGCCGTCACCGCCATCATCAGGGCGACGATGGCGACGAACTCTGTGAAGCCGGGCCCCACCCAGGCGCGGCGGGTTTCGGCGGCCTTCACGGTCGGAAGGGCATCGGACAAGGAGCGACTCGCGAAACAGGAAGGCCGGGCGGCTGGCCGCCCCGGCGCGTATCCTTCTAACGCTCATCGCCCCGCGCGGGCCGCAGTTCAGGCCGGCTGCGGGTGCATCCCGACTTCGGCCTCGGGCCGGCGCCCGACGAACAGGGACATCATCGCCGCCACGAGGCAGAGGATGCCTGCCGCCACGAAGGCCTGGGTGTAGGTTCCGCTGCCGGTGCGGGCCACGCCCGCGAGCCACGCCGCCGAGGCCGCGCCGATCTGGTGCGCGGCGGCGATCCAGCCGAACATCAGCGCGGCGTTGCCCTCGCCGAACGCCTTGCCCGCGAGGTTCACCGTGGGCGGCACCGTGGCGATCCAGTCGAGCCCGTAGAACACCGCGAAGAGCGACAGGCCGTAGAAGTTGAGATCGAACGAGTAGGGCAGGAAGATCAGCGAGAGGCCGCGCAGGGCATAGTACCACGCCAGCAGCTTGCGCGAGTCGAACCGGTCGGTGAGCCAGCCGGAGGCCGTGGTGCCGACGAGGTCGCAGATGCCCATCAACGCCAGCAGGCCGGCGGCGGTGACTTCCGGGATGCCGTGATCGAAACAGGCCGGGATCAGGTGCGTGCCGACGAGGCCGTTGGTCGAGGCGCCGCAGATGAAGAACGTGCCGGCCAGCAGCCAGAAATCCTTCGAGCGCACGCCCATGGCGAGGCCACGCAGCGCCCGCTTGGCCGGGTTCTCGGTGAGTACCGGAACCGGCTGGAGCGCCGTTTCGCCGTAGCGCGGCAAGCCGAGATCCGACGGGCGGTCGCGCAGCAGCAGCCAAACCAGGGGCACGAGGACGAGGGTCGCCCCCGCGACGGTGAAGGACACCGTCCGCCAGCCGTGATCGACGGCGAGGTGCGCGAGCAGCGGCAGGAACACGAGCTGGCCCGTGGCGCTGCTCGCCGTCAACAGGCCGAGGACGAGGCCCCGGCGCTGGCCGAACCAGCGCCCGGCCACCGTGGCGCCGAGCACGTTGGCGACCATGCCGGAGCCCGAGCCGACGACGAGGCCCCAGAGGAGCATCATCTGCCAGGGCGTCTGCATCAGGCTGGTGGCGCTGGTGCCGACCGCGAGGACGAGCAGCGCGCTGCAGACCGAGGCGCGCAGGCCGAACCGCTCGATGATCGCCACCGCGAAGGGGCCGATCATCCCGTAGAGGAAGATGTTGATCGCGATGGCGATACCGATCGTCGCCGCGCTCCAGCCGAACTCCTTTTCCCAGGGCACGATGAGCACGCCCGGCGTCGCGCGCACCCCGGCGCCGACGAGGAGGACGACGAACGTCACCGCCGCGATCACCCAGGCGTAATGGAACCGTGGGGCCGGCCGGATCTCGGCGGAAGAGGTCATGGGTTCGGGTCTCCCGCGCTCATGCGCGCAACGCTTCGGCCAGCGACCGCACCGTATCGGGATCGACCCGCTGCGCCAGTTGCTCCTGCGCCGCCTGCCAATGCGGCGTTGCCTCCGCAAGGGTGGCGCGGCCGGCTTCCGTCAGTTCGGCCAGGCGGCTGCGCGCGTCGTTCTCCCCCGTGCCGACGCGCACGAGGCCGCGCCGCTCCAACGGGTCGAGGTTGCGCGCCATGGTGGTGCGTTCGAGGTCCGCCTCGGCGGCCAGCCGGGTGACGGGCAGCGGCCCGCAGCGGTCGAGGATCCTCAGGATGGCGTATTGCGTAACCCGCAGCCCGGTCGGCTTCAGGGCCTGATCGTAGAGGGCCGTGGCGGCACGGGCCGCCCGACGCAGCGCGCCGCAGGTGCAGACATCTCGCTCCAGGGCCGGCGGCGCGCTCATGGATGCGTGTATATGCACCTATCTGCCGCCGAGCAAGCGGGTGACGGATCGTCGTGATCGACTCCCCCGCCCTGACGGGTGTCATCGACTCGCTGAACGGCTCTGATAACGCTCAAACCGTCTGCAAACCCGGTACGGGAGACTCGCATGACCCTCGAAACCGCCACCGCCCTCTCCTCGCACGAGGAGCGCAGCGCCCGGACGGGGCTCATCGATGCAGCCGCCGATCTCGTAACAGGCCAGGGCGGGCCCGGCGGCTTCGTGCGCGACCTGTTCGGCCGCGTCCCGCCGGAGGATCTGTCGCCCTACCCGGCCGACGCCTTGGCCGACCTCGCGGGCCGCGCGCGGGAGTTCCTCGCCGCCCCCCGCCATCCGGGCGATCCGGCGCGGCTGCGTCTCACCGATCTCACGCTCCCCCGCGACGGCAAACAGCGGGACGTGACGGTGCTGGAGATCGTCAACGACAACCGCCCCTTCCTCCTCGATTCGACGCTGGCGGCGCTGACCTTCCACGGATTGACGGCGCAACTCGTCGCCCACCCGATCCTCGGCGTCGAGCGCGACGCGGGCGGCGGCTTGATCCGCGTCGTGGGCGAGACCACCGCCGACGCCCACGGCACGCTGGCGCGCGAAAGCCTGCTCCACATTCATCTGGATCGCCTCGAAGGCGAGGCGCGCAAGTTCCTCGAAGCGAGCCTCGTCCAGGTCCACCACGACGTCGCCCACGTCGCCGCCGACCACGAGAAGATGCGGGCGCGGCTCGCCGACCTCGCGGCGAGCTACGGGCGGACCCCGTCGCCCCTGCCGGAGGCCGAGACCAGCGAGGCCCGCGCCTTCCTCAACTGGCTGGCGGATGGCCATTTCACCCTGCTCGGGATGCAGGAACACGGCATCCAGGGCGACCAGCATCCGCTCGTGCCCGATACGAGCCTCGGCGTCCTGCGCGATCCCGGCACGGCGGTGCTGCGCCGGGGCGGGAGCCTCGTGGATTACACGCCCGAGATCCTCGCCTTCCTCGAAGAGCCGCAGGCGCTCATCATCACGAAGGCCAGCGCCCGCAGCCGCGTCCGCCGGTCGGACCATCTCGACTATATCGGCGTGAAGCTGTTCTCCGCCGCCGGCAAGCTCGCCGGCGAGGTGCGGATCGTCGGGCTGTTCACGGCGGCGGCCTATGCCAGCCCCGCCCGCGAGGTTCCGGTGATCCGCCGCAAGGTGGAGGCGGTCCTCGCCCGCGCCGGGCTCGACCCGACGAGCCATGCCGGCCGCAGCCTGCTCGCGGTGTTGGAGACCTACCCGCGCGACGACCTGTTCCAGATCGACATCGAGCGGCTGACGCGCTTCGCCCTCGGCATCGTGGACCTCGCCGACCGGCCGCGCATCCGCGTCCTGTCCCGGCCCGACCGATTCGGGCGGTTCGTCTCGCTCCTCGTCTACGTGCCGAAGGACCGCTACGACTCGGGCATCCGCGCGAAGATCGGCGCCTGCCTCGCACAGAGCTACGGCGGTCGACTTTCCGTGGCGCAGCCGGACTTCCCGGAAGGGCCGCTGGCGCGCACCCACTACATCATCGGCCTGTCGGAGGAGGCGCCGCCGGAGCGCGACCCCGCCACGCTGGAAGCCGGGATCGCCGCCATCGTCCGCACCTGGGCGGACGGGTTGCGCGCGGCCCTGGCCGAGCGCGGCCGGGCACGGGGGCTCGCCGCCCGCTACGCCGAGGCGTTCTCGGCCGCCTACCGCGAAAACTTCCTGCCGGAGGTGGCGGTCGATGACATCGCGACCCTCGATGCCCTGAGCGAGACCAACCCCCGCGCCGTCTCCATCGGCCGGCGGGAGACGGACCCGCCCTCGCAGATCCGCCTGAAGGTCTTCTCGCGGGGCACTGCCATCGCCCTTTCGGACCGGGTGCCAGGGCTCGAAAATCTAGGCTTCCGGGTCATCAACGAGCGGACCTATCGCGTCGAGCCGCCCGGTACGGGCGAGGCGGACCGGGTCTGGCTGCACGACATGCTGATCGAGCGCGCGACCGGCGCGCCCATCGACGTGTCCACGCTGGAAAAGCCCCTCGAAGCGGCGATGCTCGCCATCGCCGACGATCTCGCGGAATCGGACGGCTACAACCGCCTCGTCCTCGAAGCCGCCCTCCCCTGGCGCGAGGCCGCGCTGTTGCGCGCCTTCGGCCGCTACCTGCGCCAGCTGCGCATCCGCTATGGGCAGGATTACATCGCCGGGACGCTCGCCCGGCACGCGGGTATCACCCGCGATCTCGTCGCCCTGTTCCACGCCCGCTTCGACCCGGCGGCCGAGGGTGACCGCGACGCGGCGCAGGCGGACATCCGCGCGCGGATCGAGGGGGCGCTCGCTGAGGTCACGAGCCTTGACGACGACCGCATCCTGCGGCGGTTCGTGAACCTGATCGAGGCGGCGATCCGCACGAACTTCTTCCAGGTGGACGAGGCCGGCGCCCCGCGCGGCACGATCAGCTTCAAGTTCGCCTGCGCCAAGGTCTCGGGGATGCCCCTGCCCCGGCCGCTCTTCGAGATCTTCGTCTATTCGCCCCGCGTCGAGGGCGTGCACCTACGCTTCGGCTACGTCGCGCGCGGCGGTCTGCGCTGGTCCGACCGGCCGGAGGATTTCCGCACCGAGATCCTGGGCCTCGTGAAGGCGCAGCAGGTGAAGAACGCGGTGATCGTGCCGGTGGGCGCCAAGGGCGGCTTCTTCCCGAAGCGCCTGCCGCCGGCCTCCGACCGCGCCGCCTGGATGGCGGAGGGCACCGAGAGCTACCGGATCTTCATCCGCACGCTCCTCGAACTCACCGACAACATCGTGGACGGCGAGATCGTCCCACCGCCGAACACCGTGCGGCAGGACCCCGACGACGCCTATCTCGTCGTCGCGGCGGACAAGGGCACGGCGACCTTCTCGGACATCGCCAACGCCATCTCCATCGAGAAGGGCCATTGGCTCGGCGATGCCTTCGCCTCCGGCGGCAGCCAGGGCTACGACCACAAGGGCATGGGCATCACGGCGCGGGGCGCCTGGGAAGCGGTGAAGCGCCACTTCCGCGAGATGGACGTGGATACCCAGTCCGACCCGTTCACGGTGGTCGGCGTCGGCGACATGTCGGGCGATGTGTTCGGCAACGGGATGCTGCTCTCGAAGACGATCCGCCTCGTGGCGGCCTTCGACCACCGCGACATCTTCCTCGACCCGAACCCCGACGCCGCGACGAGCTTCGCGGAGCGCGAGCGGCTGTTCGCCCTCGGCCGCTCTTCCTGGGCCGATTACGACAAGTCGCTGATCTCGGCCGGCGGTGGCGTCTTCCCCCGCAGCCTGAAAACCATTTCCCTGTCGCAGGAGGTGCGCGCCGCCCTTGCCTTCGACCGCGCCGAGGCGACGCCTGCCGAACTGATGCAGGCGATCCTGAAGGCGCCGGCCGACCTGCTCTGGTTCGGCGGCATCGGCACATACATCCGCGCCACCACCGAGACCGACGAGGATGCCGGCGACCGGGCGAACGATGCGATCCGCATCGCCGCCCCGGAACTCCGCGCCAAGGTGATCGGCGAGGGCGCCAATCTCGGCCTGACCCAGCGCGGGCGCATCGAGGCGGCCCGCTCCGGCGTGCGCCTGAACACCGACGCCATCGACAACTCGGCCGGCGTGAACACCTCCGACGTGGAGGTGAACATCAAGATCGCCCTGATGGGCCCCGAACGCGACGGACGCCTGACCTACGACGCGCGCAACGACCTCCTCGCCGCCATGACCGAGGAGGTCGGGCACCTCGTCCTGCGCAACAACGAGTTGCAAACGATAAGTCTGTCCCTCGCCCAACGCGGCGGGCTCGGCGAGACCGGCTTCGCCATGCGGACGATGCAGGCGCTGGAAGCCGAGAACCGGCTCGACCGGTCGGTGGAATACCTGCCCGACGATGCCACCCTCACCGAGCGGATGCGCCGGGGCGAGGGCCTGACCCGGCCGGAATACGCGGTGCTTCTCGCCTACGCGAAGCTGTCCCTGCACGACGCGATCCTCGCGAGCGCCGTGCCGAACGACCCGTATTTCGACCGCGAGTTGCAGCGTTACTTCCCGAAGGAGCTGCGCGAGCGCTTCCCCGACGCGATCAAGGGCCACCGCCTGCGCCGGGAGATCATTGCGACGGCGCTCGCCAACATCATCGTCAACCGGGGTGGCCCCTCGCTGGTGACGCGTCTCGTGGACGGCACGGGGGCGGATGCCGCCACCATCGCCAAGGCCTACGCGGCGACGCGCGACGCCTTCGGGCTGATGGAACTGAACCTCGCCATCGACGGGCTCGGCAACCGGATCGGGGGGCAGGCGCAACTCGGTCTCTACGCCGAGGTGCAGGAGGTCCTGGCGAACCGCATCGTCTGGTTCATCCGCAACCTCGATCTGTCGGGCGGCCTCTCGCCCATCGTCGCCCGCTACCGGGACGGCGTCGCGGCGGTGGAGGCGGCACTGCCGCAGGTGCTCGGCGAGGACGCCCGTGCCGAAGTCGAGGCCCGGGAGGCCGAACTCACCGAGCGCGGCATGGCGCAGCCCCGCGCCCGCCGCCTCGCCGGCCTGCGGGCGCTGGTCTCTGCGCCGGACATCGTCCGCGTCGCCGAGATGAGCGGGCGGCCGGTGGAGGAGATCGCCTCGACCCACTTCGTCCTGGAGCGCGAATTCGGCCTCGACGCCCTGGCCGCCGCCGCGCGGACGGCGCCCGTGTCGGACACGTTCGACCGCATCGCCCTGGAACGGGCGGTCGCCGGCATCGCCTCGGCCCACCGCCGATTGACGGCCGAGGTCGTGGCGGATATCGGCGCCGGCCCGGAGGCGGTGGCCGCCTGGGTGAAGGCGCGGGGGCCGGCGCTCGCCCGCATCCGCGACGCGGTGGAAGGCATCGCCGCCTCGGACCTGACGGTGTCGAAGGCGACCGTCGCCGCGAGCCTGCTCGCGGATCTGGCGCGGGCCAATTGACGGCAAACGCAGCATTGCCGTGTCGGGAAAGCTCTCGGCATCCGCGTTAGCAATGGATGGATTGCCTCCGAACGATCTCGGGGGCTTAGCGCCGTTGACTGGCCATTAACCGTACCCTGCTACGACCAATTAACCATGATGGTCGGCAGCAATCGACGCTGTCATTTCGGCTATCGGCCGATTTTCAGTTGCGTTTTGCGGGACGGGGGCGGCGAGTGCGGGGCTGGAAGACCGACAGCGATGCCGTGACGACGCGAGCCGTCTTCGTGCCGGTCGCCGGCGCTGCTCTGGCCCTCGGCTTCGTCGGGCTTTCCACCGTCGCCACCGCGCAAGCCCCGCCCCGCTTCGACGCCATCAGCCCGGTGCAGGGCGCGCCGGACAATCCCGGTTCCGGGCTCGATGCCGGCGCCAACGGCCTGCCGCAGCTGCGCAGACGCCTGCCCGACAACCCGAACAGCGATGGCCGCACCGCCCCGGCGACGCCGGGACTCGGCGGCGAATCCGGCGCGGGCGCGTCCCAATCGAACGCGACGAGCCAGGGCTTCCAGGACCCGAACACCTTCCGCCTCGACGACCGCGTGACGACGAGCGGGGAACGCACGGGCGGCAAGTCGACGGCGGTCTTCAATCGCGGACTCTCTCCGACCCTGCGGTTCCGCGCGGCGCCGTCCCGCCGCAACGGCTCGGCCATCCGCGGGACCATTCGGGAAAGCACCCAGACCTCGGTGCAATCGCCCCGGCTGACGCCCGTGGTGCAGGAGGCCGTGGTCGGCGTGCCCCTGCCCTACACGAGCACGGGCTCGCGTCTGCCGCTGCTGGCCACCAACCCGGCGCTCGGTCTGCTGACGCCGGGCTTCATCCTCGGCACCGACCTGTCGCGGCCGATCGCTGCCGCCGATCCCGCCTACGCGCAGGTCGGCTACCGGATCGGCACCTTCACGGTGTTGCCGACCTTCACCCAGAGCATCGGCTACGATTCGAACCCGGACCAGACCACCCGCCAGTTCGCGAAGGGCTCGGCCGCCCTGCGCACCGAGGGCACGGTGGATTTCCGCAGCGATTGGTCGTCCAGCTCGCTGGATGGCTCGCTGCGCGGCGCCTACCTCGAAACGCCACAGAACGAGATGGCGAGCCGCCCGGCGGCGGACGGCATCGTGAACCTGCGTGTCGATGCCAACCGCGACCTGCGGATCGATGCCCAGGGCCGTTTCCTCATCGACACCCAGCGGACGACGACGCCGAACCTTCAGGCGGCCTCGGCCGTCAGCCGCCCCCTCATTGCCCTGTACGGCGCGACACTCGGCGCGACGCAAACCTTCAACCGCCTCTCGGTGACGCTGAGCGGCCTCGTGGACCGCTCCGAGTTCGAGGATGTCCGCCTGACCAACGGCGGCACGATCCGGCAGGCGGACCGCAACCTCAACCAGTACAGCCTGCGCCTGCGCACCGCCTATGAGATCAACCCCGACCTCTCGCCCTTCGTAGACGTGATCGGCGATACCCGCGTTTACGATCAGCGCATCGACTCCTCGGGTGTCCAGCGCGATTCGGATGGCGTCGGCGTGCTCGTGGGCGCCTCCCTCGGCCTCGCCCGTCAGGTGACCGGTGAGGTCTCGGCCGGCATTCAGCACCGCAGCTACGCCGACCGCACCCTCCGGGACATCGACGCCCCCCTCGTCAACGCGACGCTGGTCTGGACCGCGACGCCGCTCACCACCGTACGCTTCAACGCGGCGACGGGCGTCACCGAGACGACCATCCCCGGCTCGGCGGGCGTGCTCACCGAGGTCGCCACCTTGGAGGTGCAGCACGATCTGCTGCGCAACCTGTCCGTCGTGCTCGGCGGCTCGATCCTGCACAACGAGTACAAGAACAGCCCCATCCGCGATAACGGCTTTTCGGCCACCGCGCGGCTCGATTACCGCTTCAACCGCTGGCTGACCCTGCGCGGCACGTATATCTACCAGCATATCGACAGCACCTCGGCCTTCTCCAGCTTCCGGGACAACACGTTCCTGATCGGGATGCGGGTGAACCCCTAATCGCGCCGCGCGGCGAAGAAGTCGCGCAGCATCGTGGCGGCCTCGCCCTCGCGGAAGCCACCATAGACCTCCGGCGCGTGGTGGCAGGTCGGCTGGTTGAACACACGCGGCCCGTGCTCCACCCCGCCCCCCTTCGGATCGAGGGCGCCGTAATACAGGCGGCGGATCCGGGCGAAGGAGATCGCGCCCGCGCACATCGGGCAGGGTTCCAGCGTCACGTAGAGATCGCAGCCCGACAGGCGCTCGTCATCGAGCGCGAGGCAGGCCGCGCGGATCGCCAGGATCTCCGCATGGGCCGTGGGGTCGCGCAAAGCCTTCGGCCGATTGTGCGCCACGGCGACCACCCGCCCGTCCTTCACGACGGCCGCGCCGACCGGCACCTCCCCCTCCTCCGCCGCTCGGCGGGCGGCCGCGAAAGCCAGATCGAACGGCGCCGTTCCATCACTGAGCGACACACGGCGCTCCGATCTTCGTGATCATCGAAGATGTTAACAAGCGGAACATTCCTGGATGCATGCCCGTTACTGGTCCGACGCGGCTATGCCGTAACAAGACAGAATGGAGTGACGCCATGAGCAGCACCACTGACAAGATCAAGGGCGCGGCCAACGAGCTGGTTGGCAAGGCCAAGCAGGGCATCGGCGACGCCACCAACAACGACAAGATGAAGACAGACGGCGCCGCCCAGGAGCTCAAGGGCAAGACCCAGAGCACGGTCGGCGACGCCAAGGATACCGTCAAGTCGGCCACCGACAAGCTCTGATCCATCGGCGGCCCGGCGCGTGGTTTCATTGAAGCGTCCGCTGCCGGGCCGTATTGTCTTCGATAGATGCGGTACCGTGAGGGTATTGCACTGCCCCACGGCGTAGGAGTTTCCCATGATCGGCTGGGCCATAACCTTTCTCGTCGTCGCCCTCGTGGCAGCCCTCCTGGGTTTCGGCGGCATCGCCGGCACGGCCGTCGAAGCAGCCAAGCTCGTGTTTTTCGTCGCGATTGCCCTGTTCCTGATCTCCGCCGTGTTCGGCGTGATGCGTGGGCGTTCGCCCAGGCTGTAACAAACTCAGATAAGCGATCCGGCCGGGCGATTGCGTATCCTCGCCCGCCAGATGCCTCCGGCGGTCTCGCCTGAGAGGGGCGGCTCTGCTATGGGCCGCCAATGACCGACATTCCAAACGACGAAAACCCGGGCAAGGACCGGGACGACGCGCAATCGAAAGAGCGCGAGGCTTCCTGGCAGCCGTCCACCGATGCGGGCAGCGCCAAGGATCTCGCGGAGGAGAAGGCGCCGCGCGGCAAGAGCCGCTCCGCCCCCTCCGGCGATGCCACGATGAAGCGCCGCGCCGCTGCGCCGGCTGCTCCCACCGACGAGACGACAGCTGCCGAGGACGAGCCGGAGAACGGCTTCGCGGGCGAGCGGATCGCGAAGGCCATCGCGCGGGCGGGTCTCGCCTCCCGGCGCGACGCGGAGGCGATGATTCTCGCCGGCCGCGTGAGCGTGAATGGCGCGGTGATCGATTCGCCCGCCCTCAACGTCACCGACGACGACAGCATCGTAGTGGACGGCGAGCCCATGCCCGCCCGCGAGCGCACCCGGCTGTGGATCTTCCACAAGCCGCGCGGCCTCGTGACCACCGCCCGCGACCCCGAGGGTCGGCAGACCGTGTTCCAGGTCCTGCCCGAGGATTTGCCCCGCGTCGTGGCCGTCGGCCGCCTCGACATCAACACCGAGGGGCTGCTGCTCCTGACGAATGACGGCGGCCTCGCCAAGGTCATCGCCCATCCCGACACGGGCTGGCTGCGCCGCTACCGCGTCCGCGCCCACGGCGACACCGATCAGGCGCAACTCGACCGCCTCTCCAAGGGCGTGACCATCGACGGCATGGAATACGGGCCCATCGAAGCCACCCTCGACCGCGTCCAGGGCGACAATCTGTGGCTGACGCTCGGCCTGCGCGAGGGCAAGAACCGCGAGGTCAAGCGGATCCTCGAACATCTCGGCCTGCAGGTGAACCGGCTCATCCGCATGTCGTTCGGGCCGTTCCAGCTCGGCGACCTCGAAGTCGGGCTGGTGGAGGAGGTGCGCACCCGCGTCCTCAAGGATCAGCTCGGCAAGACCCTGTCGGAGCAGGCCGGCGTCGATTTCGAGAGCCCGGTGCGCGAGCCCATTGCGGCCTTCGGCGGCGCGGCCAAGCCCGCCCGCTCGGACGCCGACCAGGGCAAGCGCCAGGATCGCCGCGCGCCCGCACGACCCGCCCCGCAGCGGGTTTCGACCGGCGGTTCCGGCCCTAACCCGCAGCGCTCCGTATGGCGGGACGAAGCGCCGAATGACGGGCCCTACAAGCCCGGCCGTCCGCCCCGGCGTGGCGCCGATCCGCGTATCGATCAAGCGCAGGCGGCCGAGCGCGGCCGCGAGCGCGTCGGCGCCATCAAGTCCGGCGACCGGCGGGTGCTGGTGGAGCGGCTGTCGCCCACCCCCGCCCAGCCCGCCGCGCGGGAGGAGCCCCGCCGCCGCTACTCGAAGGCCCCTCCCGCCGGGGCCAGCTTCGAGGGACGTCGCGACGAGCGCGCCCCGCGCGTACAGGACCGGCCGACGGGCGCCCGTCCGCCGAGGGCGTCGCGTCCCCGCGAGGAGGGCGAGAACTCGGGCTTCCGGGGCAACGGCCCGCGCCGCGAGGGGGGAGCCCCGCCGCGCGGACGCTCCTTCGACCGCAACGAGGGCGGCGGGCAGCGCGGCGAGCGTCGCGCACCGCGCCCCGAGGGCGAGGGCTTCAAGGGCCGCTCCGGCGGGCCGGCAAAATCCTTCGGGGATCGTCCGGCGGGCAAGTCCTTTGGGGAACGCCCGGCCGGCAAGTCGTTCGGGGATCGCCCGGCGGGCAAGTCCTTCGGCGGCGGTGGCCGTCCCGGCGGGGGCAAGCCGGGTGGCGCGGCCGGTCGCGGTGGCAAGCCGGGCGGCGGCGGGTTCAAGGCCGGCGGGTTCAAGCCGGGCGGAAGCCGTCCCGGCGGCGGCAAGCCCGGCGGGTCGAAGGGCGGCGGACGTCCGCCGCGCGGCACCCGCTAAGGCCGGCGTCCATGCGGATCGTCGGCGGGCAGTGGCGCGGGCGGCGTCTTGCCACCCCTCGGACGGACTCTATCCGTCCGACCTCCGACCGCCTGCGCGAATCGTTGTTCAACGTGCTGACGCATGGCTACGACGATGCCGTGGAGGGCGCGCGGGTGCTCGACCTGTTCAGCGGGACGGGCGCCCTCGGGTTCGAGGCCCTGTCGCGGGGGGCGTCCTACGCGCTCCTCGTCGATGAGGGCACCGAGGCGCGCAGCGTGATCCGCGCGAACATTGAGGCGTTCGGGGCCGAGGGCATCACCCGCCTGTTCCGGCGCGATGCGACGAAGCTCGGCCCTGCAGGGCCGGCGGGGCGATTCTCGCTGCTGTTCTGCGATCCGCCCTACGGCAAGGACTTGGCCCCGGCGGCTCTGGCCAGCGCTGCTGCCGGAGGCTGGCTGACCGACGATGCCCTCGCCGTGGTGGAGGAGGTCGCCTCGGAAACGTTGGCGCTGCCGCCGGGCTTCACCGAACTCGAACGGCGGGTCTACGGCGACACGGCGGTGACGATCGCGCGCTACGCGGCGTAGCCCGCGCTCAGTGCGCGGCCGGCTTCTCCGCGCGCACCTCGGCGGCCTCGGCCTTCGTCGCGGGGGCCTTGGCCGTCTCTTCCTCGGCGCCGGACGTCGTGGCCTTGGAGACGCGCAGCATCGCCTTCACCATCGTGAGGATGCTCCGGCGCACCTCTTCGTCGGTGATCGTGGCGTAGGCGCGCAGCAGGTCGATGGCCCCGTCGCTGTGCAGCAGCATCTCGATGGCGTCGTCGGGCGGCGGCTGGGTCGTGTCCTCGAAAAAGGTCGCGACGGAGACGCCAAGCCGGTCGGCGATGGCCTGAAGGCGTCCGGCGCCGACGCGGTTCTTGCCGGCCTCGTACTTCTGAACCTGCTGGAAGCTGATCCCCAGCGCTTCGGCAAGCTGCGACTGGCTCAGTCCATTGGCGGTGCGCAGGAGCGCGATCCGGCTGCCGATACCATGATCGACGGGGGTGGATTGCTTCGGCTTCGTCTTTCTCATCGCTACCGCTCCGGCAGGGATCCGGCGCCGCCGAATTCCTCGGCACCTCAACCCCTGGTCGTAAGGCGATCTAACGCGATGACGATGAACAGGCTATGGGCGCCGCGCGGAAAGGATGCCGTCGCCTGACGGGAAAACAGCCAGGCACCGCAGGGCGCCCGGCTTCCAGTGCATGGCTCAGGCGTGGAAAGGGGTGCCGCGCCCGATGCGGTGGCCGTAGCCCCGCGAGCGGATCGGCTTCTCCGGCGACAGGGCTCCGGCGGCGGCGACGATGCCCTCCGCATCGATTCCGTAATGGCGGTACAGGTCTGCGACGGTGCCCGTTTGCCCGAATCGCTCGATGCCGAGGGCGCGGGTGCGGTGGCCGTGGACCGCACCGAGCCAACCCAGCGTCGCCGGGTGCCCATCGACCACGGTCACGAGCCGGCAATGGGGCGGCAGGCCGTCGAGAAGGTCCTCGATATGCGAGCGGGCCTCCCGGTCCCCCGACTCGCGGGCGCGCTGGGCCGCCGACCATCCGGCATTGAGCCGGTCGTAGGAGGTCACGGCGAGGAGGCCGATGTCGCGGCGGTCCTCGGCCATCAGGCCCACCGCCTCGATCGCCTCGGGCGTCGGCGCGCCCGTCACGGCGACGATGAGGTCGGCGTTCGGTCCGGGCTCGCGCAGCCAATAGGCGCCCTCGATGATCCCGTGCTTCAGCGCAGGGCTCATCTCACGCTGAGGTTGGGCGAGGCTGCGGGTGGAGAGCCGGAGGTAGACGGAACCACCCTCCTTCCCGTCGCGCTGCACGTAATCGAAGGCGTGGCCCATGATGACGGAAAGCTCGTCGACGAAGGCCGGCTCGAAGGTCAGCAGCCCATCCTGCGCCATGCCGATCAGCGGCGTGTTGATCGACTGGTGCGCGCCGCCTTCCGGCGCCAGCGTCACGCCCGAGGGGGTGGAGCCGATGATGAAGCGGGCATCCTGGTAGCAGGCGTAATTGAGGGCATCGAGGCCCCGGCAGATGAAGGGATCGTACAGCGTCCCGATGGGAATCAGCCGCTCGCCGAACAGCCGGTCGGACAGGCCGAGCGCCGAGAGCAGCAGGAACAGGTTCATCTCCGCGATGCCCAGTTCCATGTGCTGGCCCTTCGTCGAGAAATCCCAGTTGAAGGTCGAGGGGATGCGTTCGGACTTGAACAGGTCCCGCATTTCCTGTTTCGCGAACAGGCCGCGCCGGTTCACCCAGCCGCCGAGATTGGTCGAGACGGTCACGTCCGGCGAGGTGGTGACGATACGCTCGGCGAGCGGCGTCTCCTGCTTGCCGAGTTCGTTGAGGATCAGGCCGAAGCCGGCCTGCGTGGAAAGGCTCGGCTGGCGCGGGCACGGGAAATCCGCCGGCACTGGCAGCTTCGGCGCCGAGTAGCGGCGCGGCCCCGCCGAGAAGAACGGCGAATGCTCGATGAAGCGGCGCAGATCCGCCTCCGGCATCTGCGCGCCCTCGAAGGGCTCCCATTCGTGGCCGGCGCGGACGCCGACCTTCTCGCGGAACAGCTCGGTCTGCGCGGGGGTGAGGAGGCCGGAATGGTTGTCCTTGTGGCCGGCGAGCGGCAGGCCGTAGCCCTTCACGGTGTAGGCGATGAAGACGGTCGGGCGGTCGTTGTCGGCCGCCTCGAAGGCCTTCAGCAAATTCACCATGTCGTGCCCGCCGAGGTTGCCCATCAGCGCGGCGAGTTCGTCGTCGTCGCGGCGGGCGACCAGGGCCAGGGCGTCAGGCTCGTTGGCGAGGTCCTGGTTCAGGCGCTTGCGCCACGCCGCGCCGCCCTGGAACGTCAGGGCCGCGTAGAGCTGGTTCGGCGCGGTGTCGATCCAGCGGCGCAGGCTCTCGCCCCCGGGCTCGGCGAAGGCCGCATCCATCAGGCACCCGTATTTCAGGACGACCACGTCCCAGCCGAAGGAGCGGAAGATCTCCTCGAAGCGGCTGTACAGGCCTTCGCGGATCACCGCGTCCAGGCTCTGGCGGTTGTAGTCGATGATCCACCACGTCCGGCGCAGGCCGTGCTTCCAGCCCTCCATCAGGGCCTCGAAGATGTTGCCCTCGTCCATCTCCGCATCACCGACGAGGGCGACCATGCGGCCCTCCGGCTTGTCCAGGCCCCAGCCGTGGGCGCGGACGTAATCCTGCACCAACGAGCCGAACAGCGTCTGCGCGACGCCGAGGCCGACCGAGCCAGTGGAGAAATCGACGTCGTCGGTGTCCTTGGTGCGGGACGGGTAGGATTGCACGCCGCCGAAGCCGCGGAAATTCTCCATCTTCTCGCGGGTCTGGCGCCCGGCGAGGTATTGCAGGGCGTGGAAGACCGGCCCGGCATGGGGCTTCACCGCCACCCGGTCCTCGGGCCGAAGCGCGGCGAAGTAGAGCGCCGTGAGGATGGTCGCCATGGAGGCAGACGAGGCCTGATGCCCGCCGACCTTCATTCCGTCGTGGTTCGGACGGATGTGGTTGGCGTTGTGGATCATCCACGTGGACAGCCACAGGGCCCGGCGCTCGAGCTCGCCGAGGAAGGGCAGGCGCGGATCGGCGTGGGTGGCTTCGGGCGAAATGGCGGGGGACATCGGCGGTCTCTTCGGCAGATGTACCAGCATCGCATGAGGCCAACGGCAGGAATTGCCAATTCCGCTCCGCAGCCATATTTTTTTGGCCGATCCCGCTAAGATTGCGGCCGTGGACAGCAGAAAATGCCAGAACGCGCGATAGATACCATCGACCGCAAGATCCTCGCCGAATTGCAGCGGGATGGGCGGATCACGGTGCAGGACCTCGCCGAACGGGTCGGGCTCTCACCCTCCCCCACCCTGCGGCGCATCCGGCTGCTGGAGGAGGCGGGCATCCTGAAGGGCTACGTCGCCCTAGTCGATCAGGCGCGGGTCGGCCTTCCGATCTCGGTCTTCGCCTCGGTGAAGCTCGAACGGCAGCGCGAGGAGGAGCTCGACCGCTTCGCGGAGGCCGTGGCCCGCTGGCCGGAGGTGGTGGAGTGCTACTTGATGACCGGGCGGCACGACTACCTTGTGCGGGTCGTGGTGCCCGATCTCGCCGCCTACGAGCGCTTCCTCAAGGACAAGCTCACACGGCTGGGCGGCGTCGGCTCCATCGAGTCGAGCTTCGCCCTGGGACAGGTGAAGTACACGAACGTACTGCCGGTGTGACCGGCAGTCGCCGCCGCCCTGGATCGCGACCTGCCGCTCAATCAATCCCGAGCTTCGCCTTCAGCAGGGCGTTGACGGCAGCCGGGTTGGCCTTGCCGCCGGTCGCCTTCATCGTCTGGCCGACGAACCAGCCGAGCAGGGTCGGCTTTTCCTTGGCCTGGGCGACCTTGTCGGGGTTCTTGGCGATGATCTCGTCCACGGCGGCTTCGATGGCGCCGGTGTCCGTCACCTGTTTCATGCCGCGCGAGTCCACGATGGCGCGCGGGTCGCCGCCCTCGGTCCATACAATCTCGAACAGGTCCTTGGCGATCTTGCCGGAGATCACGCCCTCGCCGATCAGGTCCACGATGGCGCCGAGCTGGTCGGCCGAAACCGGCGTCTGCTCGATGCCGACGCTTTCCTTATTCAGGCGGCCGAACAGCTCGTTAATGACCCAATTCGCTGCCGCCTTGCCGTCGCGACCCTTGGCGACCGCCTCGTAATAATCGGCGGAGGCCCGCTCGGCGACGAGCACGCCGGCGTCGTAGGTCGAGAGCCCATAATCCTTGACGAAGCGGGCCTTCTTGGCGTCCGGCAGTTCCGGCAGGCCCTTGGCGAGTTCGTCCACGAAGGACTGCTCAAATTCCAGCGGCAGCAGGTCCGGATCGGGGAAGTAGCGGTAATCGTGCGCCTCTTCCTTGGAGCGCATCGAGCGGGTCTCGCCCTTGCCCGGATCGAACAGGCGCGTCTCCTGATCGATCTTGCCGCCATCCTCGAGGATCGCGATCTGGCGGCGCGCCTCGGTTTCCACCGCCTGCCCGATGAAGCGAATCGAGTTGACGTTCTTGATCTCGCAGCGCGTGCCGAGGGGATCGCCGGGGCGGCGCACGGAGACGTTCACGTCGGCGCGGAGGTTGCCCTTCTCCATGTCGCCGTCGCAGGTGCCGAGGTAGCGCAGGATCGTGCGCAGCTTCGTCACGTAGGCCTTCGCCTCCTCGGAGGAGCGCAGGTCCGGCCGGGAGACGATCTCCATCAGGGCGACGCCGGAGCGGTTCAGGTCCACGAAGCTGCGGGTCGGGTCCTGATCGTGCAGCGACTTGCCGGCATCCTGCTCCAGGTGAAGCCGCTCGATGCCCACGGTGAAGGACGTGCCGTCGGGCATGTCCACCAGAACCTCGCCCTCGCCGACGATGGGGTCCTTGTACTGCGAGATCTGGTAGCCCTGCGGAAGATCCGGGTAGAAGTAGTTCTTCCGGTCGAACACCGAGCGCAGGTTGATCTGCGCCTTCAGGCCGAGCCCCGTGCGCACCGCTTGCGCGACGCATTCCTGATTGATGACCGGCAGCATGCCCGGCATCGCCGCATCGACCAGCGAGACGTGGTCGTTAGGCTCGCCCCCGAACGCCGTCGCGGCGCCGGAGAAGAGCTTCGCCTTGCTGGTCACCTGGGCGTGGATTTCCATCCCGATCACGACTTCCCAGTCGTGCAGGCCGCCCTTGATCAGCTTCTTGGGGTCAACGGGTGCGTTCATGGTCTTCCGGGCCGCAACGGCTTCAACGTGTTCGGCAGTTAGGAGCCCCCTGCCGGAGGGGTCAAGCGCGCCGCCGGGTCGCGTAGCGGGCGCCATAGCCGAGCATCGCCCAGAGCAGGGCCGCCACGGCGCGAACGGTGAAGAAGGTCGGCCCGTCATGGGTGATCGGCGCCGGCCAGGGGATGCCTGCCGCCGACACCGCCCACGAGAACAGCACGGCGATCGCGAAGGCGATGATCGCCGCGATGAAGCACTTGCCGAACTGGTCGGCCTTCCAGCCGAGATAGACCGCCACCACGATCAGCGCCGGGTCGAACCCGGCCCAGATCCAGACGGTCCAGGGATAGAACGGGACGGTCATGCCCACCACGCGGCGGGCAACTGCGTCCGTCCGGCGGAATCCTCGATCACCTGCGCGGCGGCGAACAGCGTCTCCTCATCGAACGGACGGCCGATGAGCTGCAGGCCCAGGGGCAACCCTTGCGAATCAAGCCCCGCCGGCACGGCGATGCCTGGCAGGCCCGCCATGTTCACCGTCACCGTGAACACGTCGTTGAGGTACATCTCCACCGGGTCGGCGTTGGCCTTCTCGCCGATGCCGAAGGCCGACGAGGGCGTCGCCGGGGTCAGGATGGCATCCACGCCGTCCGCATAGGCGGCCTCGAAGTCGCGCTTGATCAGCGTGCGGATCTTCTGGGCGCGCACGTAATAGGCGTCGTAATAGCCCGCCGAGAGCACGTAGGTGCCGATCATGATCCGGCGCTTCACCTCGCGGCCGAACCCGGCGGCGCGGGTGTTCTCGTACATCGCGGCGATGTCCTTGCCCGGCACGCGCAGGCCGTAGCGGACGCCGTCGTAGCGCGCGAGGTTCGAGGACGCCTCGGCCGGCGCCACGATGTAATAGGCTGGCAGGGCGTAGGAGGTGTGCGGCAGCGAGATCTCCTTGATCGTCGCGCCGGCCGCCTTCAGCCACGCCGCGCCCTCGTCCCAGAGCTTCTGGATCTCGGCCGGCATGCCATCGACCCGGTACTCCTTCGGGATGCCGATGGTCAGGCCCTTCACGCCGCGACCCACCGACGCCTCGAAATCCGGCACGGGCAGGTCGGCGCAGGTGGTGTCGCGGGCATCCGCGCCGCTCATGGAGGCGAGCAGGATCGCGCAATCCTTCACCGTGCGGGCGATGGGGCCCGCCTGATCGAGCGAGGAGGCGAAGGCCACCGTGCCCCAGCGGGAGCAGCGCCCGTAGGTCGGTTTGATGCCGACCGTGCCGGTGAAGGCGGCGGGCTGGCGGATGGAGCCGCCCGTGTCCGTCGCCGTGGCGCCGAGGCAGAGCCGCGCGGCGACAGCCGCCGCCGACCCGCCGGAGGACCCGCCGGGGACGAGGGGCGCGTCCGAATCCTTCCGGCGCCAGGGCGAGACGACGTTGCCGAAGGCGCTGGTCTCGTTCGACGAGCCCATGGCGAACTCGTCGAGATTGAGCTTGCCGAGCATCACGGCACCATCGCGCCAGAGATTGGCCGACACCGCCGATTCGTAATGCGGCTGGAAGCCCTTGAGGATCTTGGAACCCGCTGTCGTCTCGACGCCCTCGGTGCAGAACAGGTCTTTGATGCCGAGCGGGATGCCCTCCAGCGGGCGGGCCTCGCCGGCGGCGATCTTCGCGTCCGACGCGTCGGCCATCGCCAGCGCGCGGTCGGGCGTTTCGAGGAGGTAGGCGTTCAGCGCCCGCGCCTTGGCCATGGCGTCGAGATGCGCGCTCGTCAGCTCGCGGGCGGAAAGGGTCTTCGCCTTCAGGGCGTCCCTCGCCTCGGCGAGGGTGAGTTCGTTGGGGCTGCTCACGCGTCTCAAGTCCCTGCGCGCCCCGGGGGCGCGTGCAATCGGAAAGGCCCGGCCCGGAGGATTACTCGACCACCTTCGGCACGAGAAAGTAGTGATCCTCCGTCTCGGGCGCGTTGGCGATGACGGCGTCGGCGCGGCCGCCATCGGTTACGGCATCCTCGCGCTTCTTCATCGCCATCGGCAGCACGGAGGTCATCGGCTCGACGCCGGAGACATCGACCGTGCCGAGTTGCTCCACGAAGGCTAGGATATTGTTCAGTTCGGCGCCCAGCGGCCCGACTTCCTCGTCGGTGACCGCGATCCGCGCCAGATGTGCGATCCGCCGCACAGTCTTCTCGTCGACCGACATGCCGCCCCGTTCATCGCGGCCGGGGACTCGTTCCCTCGGCCGGGCGGGCTATAGCATTGCGGTTCCAAGCCCCGCAACGCAATGCGCTCAGGTGACGACGTGGTTCGGCCTCAGGGTCTGTTCCACGGCGATGCCCGGCGCCTTGACCGGCCGCAGCACGGATTGCGCGGCGCCGAACACCAGCACCTCGAAAGCCAAGAGGAGCATCCAGCGATGCCGGCGGCGCCGCGCCCGCTGATCCTGAGTCGTGGTTGAAGCGACCGCCACAGCCGTCCCCGCTCGATCGGTTAACGAAGTCTTAACCAACCTACTTAGCGGGCTTGGGCTCCCCGTACATCCGGCCTGAGCGCAGAGATGGTTAAGCCTGTGGACGGGACGGTGGCGCCGAGCCCGCGCCTCGCGTAGGCCCTCCACCATGGACAAGCAGACGTTCCGCGATTTCGCGGTGGCCTCGCGCGGGGGCGCCCGCCTGATCGGCCTCGACCTCGGCACGAAGACGATCGGGCTCGCCCTGTCGGATCTCGGCCGGCAGATCGCGACTCCGTTGGAGACGATCAAGCGGGTGAAATTCACGCCGGACGCCCTGCGGCTGAAGGCGATCTGCGAGACGCATCGCGTCGGCGGGCTGGTACTGGGGCTGCCCCTCAACATGGACGGGAGCGAGGGGCCGCGCGTGCAATCGACCCGCGCCTTCGCCCGCAACCTCGCGCCGATTCTGCCCCTGCCGGTGCTGTATTTCGACGAGCGGCTTTCGACGGCGGTCGTCACCCGCGCGCTGATCGAGGCGGACGCCTCGCGCCAGCGCCGGGGCGAACTCGTGGACAAGCTCGCCGCCGCCTACATCCTGCAGGGATGCCTCGACGCGATGCGCAACGTCGCCGACGAGGATGCCGACGACGAGGAGGAGGCGTAGCGCGTTACGCCCCGGCGCTGGCCCGCATGCAGACGCGGTCGTCCGCGTCGAGGGTCACGCCCTCCCAGCCATCTGGCGTCAGGCGACCGCAGACGCAAAAATCCTGATTCGCGGTCATGGGCGAGACGCCCCGGTGGCGGAAACGCGCCGGCACCCGACCGAGCATCGCCGTCGCGAGGTTCATGAGCAACGTCGCCTGGATCGGCCCATGCACCACGAGGTCGGCATAGCCTTCCACCTGCGTCGCATAAGGGTGATCGTAGTGGAAGCGATGGCCGTTGAAGGTCATGGCCGAATAGCGGAACAGCAGTGTCGGCGTGGCCGGCAGCGTACAGCATTGCGCGTAATCCGCTGCGTCGCCGCGCTCGGGCTCGGCGCCCGCGCCGGTCGGGGCGCCGGCCGCCTCGCGGTAGACGATGTCCTGCCGTTCTCTGATCGCAGGGCCGCGCGGACCGCTGACGACGTGATCGACGGTCACGAAACACAGCCGCCCGCTGCGGCCCTCCTTGAATGCGACGTCCCGCACGGTCTCGACGCGTGTGACGGCATCGCCCTCGCGGAGCGGCGCCAGCGTCACGACCTCGCCGCCGGCCCACATCCGCCGGGGCAGCGGCACCGGGGGGAGGAATTCGCCCTTCGCGGCATGGCCATCCGGCCCGAGGGCGTCGATGGCCGGCGTGTCCGGCGCGAGGCACCAGTGCAGCGCGGGCCACGCCACGCCCGCCGGGACGGGCGCCAGATGTGGTGTGAAGGTCGCCCGGAACTCGGCCATCAGCCGGGGCGTCACGAGGTCTTGGCCCTCGCGCGTCCGGCCGATCCAATCCGCGAAATCGCCGCCCATTCCCGAATCCCTCACGCGGTGCGACCGCCATCGACGGGCAGATCGATGCCCGTGATGAACTCCGCCTCGTCGGAGGCGAGGAACAGCGCCGCCGCCGCGATGTCCTGCGCCGTCGAGAGACGGCCGAGGGGTATCGTGGAGATGAACTTGATGCGGTTCTCCGGCGTGTCGGGCACGCCCATGAACTCTTCGAGCAACCCCGTCGCGCCCATCACCGGGCAGAGGGCGTTCACGCGGATCTTCCACGGGGCGAGTTCGAGGGCCAGCGAATGGGTCGCTAGGCTCGCCGCCCCCTTCGAGGCGTTGTACCACGTCAGCCCCGGACGCGGCCGGAGCGCCGCCGTCGAGCTGACGTTCAGGATCACCCCGCCGCCGTTGTCGCGCATCACGGGCGCGGCCGAGCGGACGAAATGGAAGATCGATTTCACGTTGACGCGGAAGACCCGGTCGAAATCCTCCTCCGTCACCTCCATCAGCGACTTGTTGCGGTGGGTGGTGCCGGCGTTGTTCACGAGGATCTGCGGCGCGCCGAACCGCTTGCCGGTCTCCTCGACAACGGAGGCGACGTCGGCGGCCAAGCCGACATCCGCAGCCAGCGCGATGGCCCTGTCGCCGAGGCTGCGTGCCAGATCCTCCACCGCCTCCCGGCGGATATCGACCAGCGCGACCCGCGCGCCTTCGGCCACGAAGCGCTCCGCGATGCCTGCGCCGAACCCGCCGCCCGCACCCGTGACGATGGCGATCTTGCCTTCGAGCCGCATGTCGTCCTCCCGTTGTCGTTGGTGTCAGTCGGCCCGGAACTCCTCGCGGATCCGGGTGCTGTGCTCGCCGATGGCCGGCACGGGGCCGAGGGGGCGGACTTCGCCGTCAATCAGGACCGGCGGCGCCACGATCCGCGCAGTCCCGGCCGGTGTCTCGACCTCGGCGCGGATCAAAGCCGGATGGGTGGCGAGGTCGGCCAGGGTGTTCACGAAGCCATAGGCGGTGCCCGAAGCCTTCAGCCGCGCGGCGGCGGCGTCTCGGGTGAGTTTCCCGATCACCTGCCTGATCAGCCCATCGACGGCCTCGCGGTTGGCGACGCGGGCGTTGTTCGAATCGAACCCCTCAGCGCGGGCGAGCGAGGGCTGTTCGAGAACGCCCGCGCAAAAGGCGGCCCATTCCCGCTCGTTCTGGATGGAGATCAGCACGAGGCTGTCGTCGGCGGTGGCGAAGGCACCGTAGGGACTGATCGAAGGGTGGGCGAGGCCGAGCCGTTGCGGCGTGTGCCCGGTGCCTTCGAAATACAGGAGCGGAACGTTCATCCAATCCGCCGCGCCGCTGAACAGGCTGACCTCCAGGGCGGCGCCCTCCCCCGTGATGCCCCTGGCGATCAGGGCTTCGAGCACGGCGGCATGGGCGTCCATCCCGCAGGCGACATCGCAGACCGAGACGCCGACCCGCCCCGACCCGGCGGGATGCCCGGTGATCCCGGCAAGCCCGCTCTCGGCCTGCACCAGCAGGTCGTAGGCCTTCATGTCCGAATAGGAATGGCCGGTGCCGTAGCCGGTGATGTCCACGGTGATGAGGCGCGGATGGCGGCGGCGCAATTCCGCGGAGCCGAAGCCGGCCCTGGCGGCGGCGCCGGGCGCGAGGTTCTGCACGAAGACGTCCGACTCCGCGAGGATCCGGTGCAGCAGCGCCGCGTCGTCCGGGTCCTTGATATCGGCCACGAGGCTTTCCTTGCCCCGGTTGAGCCACACGAAATAGCTCGCCAGCCCGTTCACCGCCGCATCGTAGCCCCGGGCGAAATCACCCTCCGGCCTCTCGATCTTGATGACGCGGGCGCCGGCATCCGCCAGCCGCGAGGTGCAGTAGGGCGCGGCCACCGCCTGCTCCAGGGCGAGCACGGTCAGCCCCGTCAATGGCAGTGAAGTCCCTCGGCCCTGCCTCTCAGGCGGCATCGCACCCCTCCCCCGATCCGCCCCTCACATGGCGCGGGATCGCCGGCCTGTCCAACCCACCCAGAGCGGCAGGTCCAATCGTCGAGAGGGGAACGGAATCACCTACAAAGTGCGGCCACTAGATTGCCCAAAACCTCGGGTTTAGTTTATGCGCCCACATTATGGTGATCCGCAGCAAAAGTAACATTGGGATCTTGAAACGACCCTGTCTGTGATGACATTGCTGACGAACGAATCAAGATAACGGGGATCGACAACATGTCCGATGACGCCACGCAACCCGCAGGCGGTGATGTAATGCATCAGCTCGCGCTGTACGCGAGCGATGTCATCTCCGCGTACGTGGCGAACAACCCGCTCCCGGCCGCCGAGCTTCCGGCGCTCATCAGCAGCGTGCACGCGGCCCTCAAGCGTCTGGCCGAGACCGACATGGCGGAGAGCGGCGCGAAGGAGGCGGACAAGGCCCATCGTCCGTCCAACGCGGAGATCCGCAAGTCCATCGGCCGCGACGGTCTGGTGAGCTTCATCGACGGCAAGGTCTACAAGACCCTGAAGCGGCACCTGTCGAGCCACGGGCTGGACCCGGAGACCTATCGGGAGCGCTTCGGCCTGCCGTCCGATTATCCGATGGTGGCGCCGAGCTACGCGGCCCGCCGTTCCGCCCTCGCGAAGGAGATCGGCCTCGGTCGTCCCGGCGCGCTGGCCGCGCGGCAGGCGAATCGCGACGCCGCCTAACGAAATCCGGTCGTCGCGCAACAACGGCCGGCTTTCGTCCCTCTCGGCTGGGCAATGCCTCATATTCGGGCTGGACCACGCTGGCGTGGAACAGTACCGAATGGCCCAAACTCACCAGGGAGGTACGACATGGACGCTGTCGTCTTTGCGATGACGCGCGCGTCGGCTTCGAACGACGTGGATCTTCGGCAGAAGAAGGCTGACGCGGACGCACTTCACTCGGCGCTCCGCGCCAACCTCCGGGCCTGCGACGAGCGCACCGCGCGGTTGCGCGCCATGCTGCTGGCCGTCGGGGATGAAGCCCGCTCCTAATCCGTCAACACAGTATCCGTCAGGTCTCGGACGGCTCATCGAGATGGGCCGCCAGTGCGCGGGCGGCGGCATAGGCCAGGAGTTCCGCCCAGGCGATCATCGCCGGATCGCCCTCTTTCCGCGCGGCGTCGAGCATCGCGAGCGCCAGCCGCGCTGCGGCAATGTCGGGAGGCTCGTCGGACCTCTCATCCTGCCCCTTCTGGCTCGTCATATCGGGTCGATCATCGGCACGGCGTTGAACGTCAGGCCCTTCGCTGAACGAGGGATGCGTGGTCCCGTTCCACCCGCTGCGGCACTGCGAAACAGCCCGTCGCATTTCCATGAGGTTGCATTCGCGACGTGCAATCCTGCGGGGATCGCGCCGCGTCGGTCTTGACGCACCGTCGAGCATGATCCTTGCTCCGCCGGCTTTGACCGAGGACAAGACGAGGCCATCGTGCTGCTCACCCCCCGCGAGAAGGACAAGTTGCTGATCGCGATGGCGGCGCAGGTGGCGCGCAACCGCCTCGCCCGGGGCGTGAAGCTCAACCATCCCGAGGCGGTGGCGCTCATCACGGATTTCGTGGTCGAGGGCGCCCGCGACGGGCGCACCGTGGCGGAACTGATGGCGGCGGGCGGCACCGTGCTGACGGCCGATCAGGTCATGCAGGGCGTGCCGGAGATGATCCACGACATCCAGGTTGAGGCGACCTTCCCGGACGGCACCAAGCTCGTGACCGTGCATCACCCGATCCGCGGCGCCCCCTCGGACGTTGTGCCCGGCACGGTGACGACCTTGCCCGGCGAGATCGTCTTCAACGCCGACGCCGAGCGTACGGTGATCGAGGTCGCCAATGTGGGCGACCGGCCGATCCAGGTCGGCTCGCACTATCATTTCTTCGAGGCCAATCCCGGCCTCGTGTTCGACCGGCCGGCGTCGCGGGGCAAGCGCCTCGACATCGCGCCGGGCACGGCGGTGCGGTTCGAGCCGGGCTCGACCCGGCAGGTGGCGCTGGTGCCGCTGTCGGGCGACCGCATCGTCCACGGGTTCCGCGGCGACGTGATGGGCAAGCTGTGATGGGTGCGGGCGCACTACGGAGGCCGACGCCGTGAGCAACACCCCGAAGCCCGCGAGCCTGCCGCGCGCGGCCTATGCCGACATGTTCGGGCCGACGACCGGCGACAGGATCCGTCTGGCCGACACCTCCCTCGAAATTACGGTGGAGCGCGACTTCACCACCTACGGGGAGGAAGTGAAGTTCGGCGGCGGCAAGGTAATCCGCGACGGCATGGGCCAATCGCAGGCGCCGAATGCGGCGGGTGCGGTCGATACCGTCATCACCAATGCCGTGGTGTTGGACCATTGGGGCATCGTGAAGTGCGATGTCGGGATCGTGCGCGGCCGGATCTTCAAGCTCGGCAAGGCCGGCAACCCGGACGTGCAGCCGGGCGTCGACATCGTCGTTGGGCCGGGCACGGAGGTGATCGCGGGCGAGGGCAAGATCCTCACGGCCGGCGGTTTCGACAGCCACATCCACTTCATCTGTCCGCAGCAGATCGAGGAGGCCCTGTGCTCTGGCGTCACCACGATGCTCGGCGGCGGAACGGGGCCGGCTCACGGCACCTTCGCCACCACCTGCACCCCCGGCCCCTGGCACATCGCGCGGATGATCGAGGCGGCGGACGCCTTCCCGATGAACCTCGCCTTCGCCGGCAAGGGCAACGCCTCCCGGCCGGAGAGCCTGATCGAGATGGTGCGCGGCGGCGCCTGCGCGCTGAAGCTGCACGAGGATTGGGGCACCACCCCCGCCGCCATCGACACCTGCCTGAGCGTCGCCGACGAACACGACGTGCAGGTGATGATTCATACCGACACGCTGAACGAATCGGGCTTCGTGGAGGATACGATCGCCGCCTTCAGGGGCCGGACGATCCACGCCTTCCACACCGAGGGCGCGGGTGGCGGCCACGCGCCAGATATCATCAAGGTGGCGGGGCTGCCGAACGTCCTGCCCTCGTCCACGAACCCGACGCGGCCCTTTACCCGCAACACCATCGACGAGCATCTCGACATGCTGATGGTGTGCCACCACCTCGACCCGTCGATCCCCGAGGATCTGGCCTTCGCCGAGAGCCGGATCCGCAAGGAGACCATCGCCGCCGAGGACATCCTGCACGACATCGGCGCGCTCTCGATGATGTCGTCGGATTCGCAGGCCATGGGCCGGGTCGGCGAGGTCATCATCCGCACGTGGCAGACGGCCGACAAGATGAAGCGCCAGCGCGGCGCCCTGCCGGGGGATTCTTCCGACACGGACAACCTGCGCGCCCGGCGCTACGTGGCGAAGTACACGATCAACCCAGCCATCGCCCATGGCGTGTCCCGGCATATCGGCTCGGTGGAGCCCGGCAAGCTCGCCGATCTCGTCCTATGGACGCCGGCTTTCTTCGGCGTGAAGCCCGATCTGGTGCTGAAGGGCGGCACCATTGCTGCCGCGCCGATGGGAGACCCGAACGCTTCGATCCCGACGCCGCAGCCGGTCCATTACCGGCCGATGTTCGGCGCCTACGGCCGCGCGCCCTATTCCACCGCCCTCACCTTCGTCTCGAAGGCGGCCCTGGAGGATGGCCTGCGGGAGAAGCTCGGCGTGCAGAAGCAGATGGTGGCGGTCGAGAACGTGCGCGGCGGCATCTCCAAGAAGAGCATGATCCTCAATGATGCGACTCCGGTCATCGAGGTCGATCCCGAGATCTACGACGTCCGCGCCGATGGCGAGTTGCTGGTCTGCGAACCCGCCGAGATCCTGCCGATGGCCCAACGGTACTTCCTCTTTTGATCCGCGCCACACGCTTCCTCCGCGCCGCCACCCTCACGGGCGGCGAGATCGTCGACCGCGTCGTGCTGGACCATGGCGAGCGCCACCGCCGCCGCACCGCCATGCGGGGTGTCGGCGGCACGCGTTTCCTGCTCGATCTGGCCGACGCGACGGTGCTCGATGACGGCGATGCCCTTGTTCTCGAGAACGGGCGGCTCGTGGAGGTCGAGGCAGCGCCGGAACGCCTTCTCGAAATCCGTGCGCCGAGCGAGCACGCCCTGCGGCGGCTGATCTGGCACATCGGCAACCGTCACATCCCGGCCGAGATCGGGCCGGAGGCGGTCTGGATCGCCTACGATCACGTGCTCGCGGAGATGGTTCAAGGCCTCGGCGGCACGGCCCAGGAGGTGGAGCGCCCGTTCCGCCCCGAGGGCGGCGCCTATTCCGGCCACGGCCATTCGCATTCTCATGGCTGAGGACGCCGCCGAGGCGCTTCGGCTATTCGCGTGGCTCTCCCCCGGCTATCCGGTGGGGGCCTACGCCTATTCTCATGGGCTCGAAGCAGCGGTGGAGGCCGGCGACGTCACCGGCGAGGACAGTCTCACCGCGTGGCTCGGCGATGTCTGCGAGCGCGGGTCGCTCCGCAACGATTTGATCCTCGTGCGTCATGCCCACGCCGCCGCCCTGGCGGGGCGGACGGACGACCTCGCCGCCGTCAACGATCTGGCTTTGGCCCTCGCCCCCTCGCGAGAGTTGCACTTGGAGACCAGCCAGCAAGGCCGCAGCTTCCTCGACGCGACGCTCGGTGCATGGCCCTGTCCGGCCCTCATGGACATGGCGGCTGCCCTGGCGGGGGCGGTGGCCTATCCGGTGGCGGTCGGCGCGGCTTCCGGCGCGCATGGCATGAGGCTGTCGCCCGTTCTCGGCACCTACGCCGTCGCCTTCGTGCAAAACCTCGTCTCGGCCGCCCTTCGCTCGGCGCCCGTGGGGCAGGCAGCGGGCACGCGCGTGGTGGCCGCCCTCTCCGCCCGTCTGGTCTCGCTGGCGCAAGCCGCCGAGGGCGCAAGATTGGACGCAATCGGCTCCTCCTGCCTGCGGCTCGACCTTGGCTCGTTCCGGCATGAGACACAGTATTCCCGCATCTTCCGATCATGAGGCTTCAGCGATGAGCACATCCGCCAACGGACCCCTGCGAGTCGGCATCGGCGGCCCGGTGGGCTCCGGCAAGACGGCGCTGATGGAACAGCTCTGCAAGCGGTTCCGCGACCGCTACGAAATCTGCGCGATCACCAACGACATCTACACGAAGGAGGATGCCCGCATCCTCACCGTGGCCGGCGCCCTGCCGGAGGAGCGGATCCTCGGCGTCGAGACCGGTGGTTGCCCGCACACGGCGATCCGCGAGGACGCCTCGATCAACCTCGCCGCCGTGGCGCAGATGCGGGCGAAGTTCCCGAAGCTCGATCTGGTGCTGATCGAATCCGGCGGCGACAACCTCGCCGCGACGTTCTCGCCGGAACTCGCCGACATCACCCTCTACGTGATCGATGTGGCGGGCGGCGAGAAGATCCCGCGCAAGGGCGGGCCGGGCATCACGCGGTCGGACTTGCTGATCGTCAACAAGACCGACCTCGCGCCCCTCGTCGGGGCGGATCTCTCGGTGATGGAATCGGACACGAAAAGGATGCGCGGCGCGCGGCCCTACGTCTTCGCGTCCCTGCGGGCGGGCGACGGGGCGGATACCGTCGCCCGCTTCATCGAGCAGGCCGGCGGCCTCGGGCGCTAGCGCTCGGCGGAGGCCGATCGGGTGCGCGCAACGGGCGCCGTTCCCATCAGGGCGTCGAGGCGGTTCATCCGCGCGGAGAAACCGTCCATCGCGGCCTGCCGAGCCTTCGCCGGAGCCGCCGCTGCGACCTTGCCGTGGTGGACCGGGCGGGCTTGCGCGGCTAGCGTCGTCACCGACAGCGCGACGCCGAGTGCGAGTATGCGGAAGAGATTCGTCATGGGACGTGTCTCGAAAGTCAGAAGACCCGAGCGTAATCCCGGCTTGGCCATTCGAAGGTGCGCTTCCGCACGATCATAACGGCGGCAGTTTTGTCGGCTACGGTGAACCGTCCGGCGTCATGCACCGTTCCTCCCTCGCCCGGCCGCCCTGGCGGCTTCTGCGGAGGAGGCAGTCCATGCGGCATCTCCGGTGGCTGGCGGTTCTGCCGTTTCTCGGCATGCTGGTCGGCCCGTATTTCCTGAACCGGGTCGAGCCCTTCATCCTGGGCCTGCCGTTCCTGCTGGCGTGGCTGGTCTTCTGCGTGCTCGCCACCAGCGCGATCATGGCGCTCATCTACATCACCGATCCGCAGAACCGCACGCCGGAGGAAGGCCGTTGAGCGCCGCCCTCCTCATCGTCGCGGCGGCCTTCGCGGTCGCCCTGGGCCTCGGTCTGCGCGCCCGTGCCGGGCGGGACATGGGTCTCGAACAATGGACCGTGGGCGGGCGGGGTTTCGGCACCGCCTTCGTCTTCCTGCTGATGGCGGGCGAGATCTACACGACCTTCACCTTCCTCGGCGGCTCCGGCATCGCCTACGGCAAGGGTGCGCCCGCCTATTACATCCTCTGCTACATCACGCTCGGCTACGTGACCTCGTATTGGCTGCTGCCGCCGGTCTGGCGCTTCGCCAAGGAGCGCAGGCTGTTCACCCAACCCGATTTCTTCGCCGCGAAATACGACAGCCCCGCCCTGGGGATGCTCGTCGCCCTGGTCGGGCTCGTGGCGCTCGTTCCCTACATGGTGCTGCAGTTCAAGGGGCTCGGCATCATCGTCTCAACGGCCTCCTATGGGGCGATCTCGCCCACCGTGGCGGTCTGGATCGGCGCCGTCGCCATTACGGCCTATGTCGTGGTGTCGGGTGTGCACGGATCGGCCTGGAACGCCGTGCTCAAGGATATCAGCATCCTCTGCGTGGTGGTGTTCCTCGGCATCTACCTCCCGCTGCACTACTACGGCGGCTACGAGGCGATGTTCCAGGCGATCGAGGCGCAGAAGCCCGGCTTCCTGGCGCTGCCCGCTTTGGGGCAAAGCCCGACATGGTTCGCCTCGACCACCCTGCTGACGGCGCTCGGCGCGTTCATGTGGCCGCACACGTTCGGCTCGCTCTACACGGCGAAGGAGCCGCGCTCGTTTCGGCGCAACGCGGCGATCTTGCCGCTCTACCAGCTCATCAACCTGTTCGTGTTCGTGGTCGGCTTCGCCGCCGTGCTGCAGGTGCCGGGGCTGACGGGGCCTGATGTCGACCTCGCCCTGTTCAAGCTGTCGCTCCAGAGCTTCCCGCCGTGGTTCGTCGGCATCATCGGCGCCACGGGCGTTCTGACGGCCCTCGTGCCCGGTTCGATGATCCTGATCGCCGGGGCGACGCTTCTCGCGAACAACATCGTGCGGCCCCTGCGGCCCGGCATGGACGACGCGGCGACGGCGAGCCTGTCGAAGGCCTTCGTGCCGGTGATGGCGCTGGTCTGCGTCGGCTTCACGCTGTCGGGCGGCGATACGATCGTTCAGTTGCTGCTGATGGGCTACAACTTCGTCACGCAGCTCTTCCCGTGCTTCCTGGCGAGCCTCATGCGCCGCAACCCCCTCGACAAGCGCGCGGCGGCGGCGGGGATCGTGGCGGGCGTGGCGGTGGTCGCGGCCACCACCATCGGCGGGTTTAGCCTCGCGCGTTACCCGCAGCTGGGGCCGCTGCGCGACGTAAATATCGGCGTGCTGGCCCTGGTGCTGAACCTCGTCATCACGGCGCTGGTCGCGAAGCTCGTGCAGCCCTCCGTGCGGATCAGCCGCCTCGCTTCGCGGTGAGGATCGAGGCGGCCAGGACCGCGACGCTGACGAGGCCGACGAGCAGCGTCGAGGCCGCGTTGATCTCGGGGTTCACCCCGAGCCGCACCTGGCTGTAGAGGCGCATCGGCAGGGTGGTCGCCCCGGGGCCGGAGACGAAGCTCGCGATGACGAGATCGTCCAGCGACAGGGTGAAGGCGAGGAGCGCCCCCGCCACGATGGCCGGCGCCAGGAGCGGCAAGGTGACGGTGCCGAGCACCCGCAGCGGCCCGGCGCCGAGATCGGCCGCCGCCTCCTCCAGCGAGCGGTCGAGCCCCCGCAGCCGGGCCGAGACCACCACCGCCACGAAGCCCGTGCAGAAGGTGGCGTGGGAGATGACGATGGTCGCGACGCCCCGGTCGAGCCCGATGCCGATGAAGGTGAGGAGCAGAGAGAGGCCGATCATCACCTCCGGCATCACCATCGGCCCGTAGACGAGGCCCGTGAACAACGTGCGCCCGCGAAAGCGTCCGTGCCGCTCCATCGCGAGGGCGGCGAGCGTCCCGAGGATCGTCGCGATGAGGCTCGCGAGCACGGCCACGCGCAGGGAGACCCAGGCGGCGGCGATCAGCGGCGCATCGGAGAACAGGGCCGTGTACCAGCGGGCGGAGAACCCACCCCAGACCGTGACGAGCGCGGAGGCGTTGAAGGAATACGCGACCAGCACGAGGATCGGCGCGTAGAGGAAGCCGAGCCCGAGCCAGAGGGCGGTGCGCGTCACCCCGTTCATGCGCCCTCCCCGCCCGCCCGCAGGCTGTCGCGGAACAGCATCACCGGGCCGATGACGATGACGAGGAGCACGACCGCCACCGCCGCCGCGAGCGGCCAGTCGCGGTTCGAGAAGAACTCGCTCCACAGCACCCGGCCGAGCATCAGTGTCTCGGAGCCGCCGAGGAGGTCGGGGATCACGAACTCGCCGACCATCGGGATGAAGCACAGCCCGGCTCCGGCCGCGATGCCGGGCAGGCTGAGGGGCAGCGTCACGGTCCAGAACACCCGCGTCGGGCTCGCGCCGAGATCGGCGGCGGCCTCGCGCAGGCTCGGATCGAGGCGGTTCATCACGGCGTAGAGCGGCAGCACCATGAAGGGCAGGTAGGCGTAGACGAGGCCGATCATCACCGCAGCGTCGGTGTTCAGGATCTCCAGCGGCTGCGAGATCACCCCGAGCTTGAGCAGCGCGAGGTTCAGCAGGCCTTCCTGCTTCAGGATCGCGATCCAGGCGTAGATGCGGATCAGGAAGCTCGTCCAGAACGGCACCACCACGAGCGCCACGAGCAAGGGTTGGCAGCGTTCGGGGGCGCGGGCCAGGGCGTAGGCGATAGGCGTGCCGATGAGGGCAAGCACCAAAGTCGCCGTCCCGGCATAGGAGAGCGAGCCGATGACGGCCGCCTGATAGAGGTCGTCGCGGGCGAGCGTCAGGTAATTCGTGAAATTCAGCGCTTCGAGGAAGCTCGACCAGCCGTCGAGGCCGCCCTGCCAATCAAGGATCGGCAGGTAGGGCGGGATGGCAGTCGCCGGCTCGGACAGGCTGATCTTCAGCGTGACGAGGAACGGCAGCAGAAAGAACGCGCCGAGCCACAGGAACGGCGGAAGCCGCAGCAGGCGGGCGACGATCCTATCGGGCTTGGGAGCCGCCATCGCGCGCCTCAGGCCTGGAGGATGACGGCATCCGCAGGGGCGAAGCCGACCTGCGTCGTGGTCCCGCGCTCAGGGCTGGCGCCGGGCGGGCCGCTCGCGCGCAGGAGTGTTCCATCGGGCAGGCGCAGGACGCGGCGGATGCGGTCGCCGAGGAAGGTCTCGTCCTCGACGGTGGCGGTCAGGCTGCCTTGGCCGAGGATCAGGCTTTCCGGCCGCACCGCGACCACTACCTCCGCGCCTTCAGCGAATATGGCATCGCCAGCCTGGGCCGTCAGCGCGCCATGGGCGGTGACAATCTCGCGCGTGTCGTCCGGACCCGCCGGGCCGAGCCGGCCGGGGATAAGGTTCACATCGCCCAGAAGCCCCGCCACGTAGCGGCTCGCCGGGCGGCGGTAGAGGTCGACGGGCCTGGCGACCTGCACGAGGCGCCCGCGTTCCATCACCCCGATCCGGTCGCCCAGCATCATCGCCTCCTCGGGATCGTGCGTGACCACCACGAAGCTCGTGCCGAGCCGCCGCTGCAGGCCCCGCAACTCCCCTTGCGTCTCCTCTCGCAATCCCCGGTCCAGGGCACCCAGGGGCTCGTCCAGCAGGAGAAGCCCCGGCTCGCGGGCCAGCGCGCGGGCGAGGGCGACGCGCTGGCGCTGTCCGCCGGAAAGCGTCTCCGGCCGGCGCTCGCCGAAGCCGTCGAGGCGCACGAGGCGCAGCAAGTCCGCGACCCGGTCCTTGACGTCCGGCCGCCCCTTCAGCCCGTAGGCGATGTTCGCCGCGACGCTCATGTGGGGAAACAGGGCGTAGGACTGGAACATCATATTCACCGGCCGCCGATGGGGCGGCAGGGCGGTGATGTCGGCGCCGCCGACCTCAATGACGCCGTCGCTCGGGCTCTCGAACCCGGCGATCATCCGCAGGAGCGTGCTCTTCCCGCAGCCCGAGGGGCCGAGCAGGCAGAAGAACTCCCCCGGCGCCAAATCCAGATCGACGCCATCGACGGCGACATGCGTGCCGAACCGTTTGACGAGACCCCGGATCCTCAGGGATGGCGCCGCCAAGGGGTCAGGAATCCTCGCGCAGGGCCTCGGCGACCCGCGCCTCCAGCAGATCGGGCCGGCGCAGGACCAGCGCGCCGCGCGTCCGGTCCACGAGGCCCTCGGCCGCCATGGCGGTGAATTCCCGCGTCACCTGCTCCCGGCGGCAGCCGATGCGCGCCGCGAGGACGTGGTGATAGGGCGGCGGCGTCACCACGCGCTCGCCGCCGGCCCCGGCGCGGGGCACCGAGAGGCGCAGCAATTCGGCGTAGAGCCGGTGCCGTAGGTCGAGGAGCGCGTGCTCCATCAGGCGGGTGTTCAGTTCGCGCACGCGCTTGGCGAGCAGGCGCATCAACCGGTCGGCGATGGCCTCCGAGGCGAAGACGATCTGCCGGAACACGCTGGCGGGCACGACGCAGACTTCGCCACGCGTGAGCGCCGTCACGTTGGCCGAGCGGCCGATCCCGTCGATGGCGGCGAGTTCACCGAAGAAGGCGCCCCCGCGCATCTCGCCGAGGATGACTTCCTTGCCCGATTGGGTGCGGTTCAAAATACGCACCTCGCCCGAGGCGATGAAATAGACGTCGGTAGAGATGTCGTCGAAATCGACAAGCGTCTCGTTCTCATCGAACCGCCGCCAATGACAGCGGTTCTCGAAGGTCGCGAGCTCGATGCCCGCATCCTTGAAGAACGGAATGGTCCCCAGGCGCGCCATTACCGATGTACCTCGCCGTCCCCAGCCCCTTCGGCTTCCGGCCGGCGTCCCCGGGAAAGAAACCGCCCGATCCCTCGCGCCGCGAGATCCGCCGAGCCCTTCGGGATGGTGGCCGGGGCGTTGCGCAGGGTCAACCCACCACGACAGTGTGATTCCTCCTTTGGCGTGGATCACGGCATATGGATCCACTTGCCAATCCTTCTCTTCCTCGATGCCGAACGTCTCGAACCTCTCCGCTCCGGCGCCCTTCGCGGCCACGGGACGGCGCCAAGCAACCCTGGGCGCTGCCTTCGAGCGATCCGGACGCGGCTTGCATACCGGCCGCAGCGCGCGGGTAAGGGTGTCGCCCGCGCCCGCCGGGCATGGGATCGTGTTCCGTCGGCGGTTTCGGAACGGACGCTCCGTCGATATCCCCGCCCTTTGGCACCACCAGGAGACCGCGCCCGCCTGTACGGCGCTGCGCGCCGAAGGCGTCCTCGTGCGCACCGTCGAGCACCTGCTCGCCGCCCTCTACGCGCTGCGCATCGATAACGCGCTGATCGACACCGACGCGGAGGAGATGCCGATCTTCGACGGCAGCGCCCTCCCCTGGTGCGAGGGGATCGCGGGGGCGGCGCGCGTCGAGCAGGCCGAGCCGACGCGGGTCCTGCGCGTCCTGCGCCCGGTCAGCATCGTGGACGGGCATCGCCGGCTCTCCATCGGCCCGGGACGCGGCCTGACGGTCTGCGCGCATATCGAACTCTGCCGTTTCGGCACGTTCGATTGGCAGGGGGCGATCACACCCCAGAGCTTCCAGCGGGAGATCGCCCCCTCGCGGAGCTTCGGCCGCTTCATGCGGGCGATGGCGGGGCGGGCCTACGGCTTCCTGATGCGCAAGCCGCTGCTTCAGGGCTGCGGGCCGCGCTCGGCGGCACTCCTGTTCCGCGACCGGGTGATCGGGGGCCTGCGCATGGAGGACGAACTCGTCCGCCACCGGGTGCTCGACATCGTGGGCGACTTCGCCCTCATCGGGTATCCGGTGGAAGGGCTCGTCATCGCCTCTCACACCTGCCACGACCTCAATCACGCCCTCGTCGCCGCGCTGATGCGCGACCGGACGGCGTGGGAACTGGTCTGAGCCCTCAGGCCGAGAGCTGCACGTCCTCAAAGTCGCTGGCGAAGGCCACGGGGCCGAAGGCGCGCAACAGGTCCATATCGAGCTTGCCGGTCATGTCGAGCATGATCCCGTAGGCGGTGCGGGCACCCATCGGCGCCTTGTAGGTTCGCCGTTCTATCAGCGCCGCGAAGATATCGCAGATCGTCACCAGCCGCACGATGTCCGGGATCTCCTCTCCGCGCAGGCCGTCGGGATAGCCCGCGCCGTCCAGGGTCTCGTGGTGCGAGCGCACCACCCGCATCGCGGTGTCGCTGAAGCCCTTCCCCTCCAGCATCTCGAAGCCGATCTGCGCGTGCTGCGCCATGATCTTGCGCTCGGGCACGGTGAGGGGGCCCGGCTTGTTCAGGATCTCCAGGGGGATCCGCGCCTTGCCGATGTCGTGCAGCAGCGCGCCCTTGGTGAGGAGGTGCGCGTCGGCGGGGTTGAAATGCAGCGAGGCGGCGAAGGCCGCCGCCAGCCCCGCGACGGTGAGGCAATGCCGGTGGGTCACGTCATCGAAGGCGGCGACGAGGCTCAGCCAATTCCCGACCTTCATGTCGAGGATCGCGCGGTTGACGATCTCCGTGCCGTGATCGACCAGATCGTGCGCCGGGCCTTCTGCCGTGAAGAGCAAGGCGAACGCTTCCCGCGCCGCCTCGACATGCTCCACGGGCGTTTTCGGAGCCGCCGGAGCAGGCGTCAGCGCCTCGACGGTTTTCGCCAGCAAGGCGGCGGCGGACATGGCGGGAAGGGATTTCGAGGCGCCGAGCATCGCGGCCTGGATCTCGCCGCGCTCCTGGCTGCCATGGAACAGGTAGAGCAGCGGCGTCGCCGGCCCGCGTGCGCTGGCCAAGGCCCGCTTCAGCCGGTTGATCGAATCCGAATGCGGGAGGTGGATGTCGGCGATGATGAGCCGCGCCTCGGTGGTGGTGGGGCCATCCTCGTACAGGTCACGGACGAGCGTGGCGGCGCCGACCGCGCGGGCGAGGCGGTTTCCGCTCTCGGGATCGTCGGTGAGGATCAAGATCGGGCTCGCCACGCAAACTCTCTCTTTGTGTGATATGAAACTTTATAAAGGCCAATTCGGAAGTGCAATCAGGCTAAATGTAGCGTCGTTAGACTGTTATGCGCTTAAGATGCCAAACCGTTAAGGCGGCGGCGAAACTCGGGCCTTGCTTCGCGGGCTTCGCCCGGCCAGAACGCCGCGATGCTGCGCGTCAACGACCTGACCTACCGCATCGGCGAGCGCCTGATTCTCGACGCTGCGAGCTTCACCATCCCGGAGGGAGCCCATGTCGGGCTCGTCGGCCGCAACGGCGCCGGCAAGACGACCCTGTTCCGGGCGATCATGGGCGACCTGCCGGTGGATTCTAAGGCGGTGTCCCTGCCGAAGGGCATGCGCATCGGCGCCGTGGCGCAGGAGGCGCCAGCCGGGCCGGAAACCCTTCACGCGGTGGTGCTCGCGGCCGACACCCAGCGCGCCGCGCTGATGGCGGAGGCCGAACACGCGGACGGCTTGCGCCGGGCCGAGATCGAGACGCGGCTCGTGGATATCGGCGCCCATTCGGCCCCCGCCCGTGCGGCGGCGATCCTGCACGGCCTCGGCTTCGACGCGGCGGCGCAGGCCCGGCCATGTGCGGACTTCTCCGGCGGCTGGCGGATGCGTGTGGCCCTGGCGGCGGTGCTGTTTTCGGAGCCCGACCTGCTGCTGCTGGACGAGCCGACCAACTACCTCGACATCGAGGGCACGCTCTGGCTCTACGATTACCTCGAGCGCTACCCGCGCACGGCCATCGTCATCAGCCACGACCGCGACCTGCTCGACACATCGGTCGATCACATCCTGCATCTCGACCGGGGCAAGCTCTCGATCTACCGGGGCGGCTACACGAGCTTCGCGCGGCAACTCTCCGAGAAGCGGATGCTTCAGGCGAAGGCCAAGGCGAAGCAGGACGTGGAGCGGGCGCATCTCCAGAGCTTCATCGACCGGTTCAAGGCCAAGGCGACCAAGGCGCGGCAGGCGCAATCGCGCATGAAGCGCCTCGCCAAGATGGAGCCCATCGCCGCGCTGCTCGAAGACGACGTGCCGGTGATCCACCTGCCGAGCCCAGAGAAGCCGCTCTCGCCGCCCATCGTGGCGATGGATCGGGTGAAGGCGGGCTATGGCGAGCGCGTGGTGCTCACCGGGCTTAACCTCAGCCTCGCCCCGGACGACCGGGTGGCGCTGCTCGGCGCCAACGGCAATGGCAAGTCGACGTTCTGCAAGCTGATCGGCGGGCGCCTGCCGCCCCTGGCGGGTGAGATGAAGCGCTCGTCCAAGATGGACGTGGCCTATTTCGCCCAGCACCAGCTCGACGAGTTGCGCCCGGCCGAGAGCGCCTACGCCCATGTGCGCACCATGATGCCGGACGTGCCGGAGGCGAAGGTGCGCTCCGCGACCGCCCGCCTCGGCTTCGGGGCGTCCAAGGCGGACACGCCGGTCGAGAAGCTGTCCGGCGGCGAGAAGGCCCGCCTGCTGATGGGGCTCGCGGCCTTCCACGGGCCGCACCTGCTGATCCTCGACGAGCCGACCAACCACCTCGACATCGAGAGCCGTCAGGCCCTCGTGGAGGCGATCAACGATTACGAGGGCGCCGTGATCCTCGTGAGTCACGACCGCTTCCTCATCGAGGCCTGCGCCGACCGGTTGTGGCTCGTCACGGACGGCACGGTGAAGACCTTCGACGGCGACATGGACGATTACCGCCGCCTCGTGCTGGCGGGGCCGGAGCGTGAGGGCGAGCGCGCGGCCGACGCCGCCGGGGGGCAGAAGGCCGAGGCCCGGCGGGCGGGCGTCGAGAAGCGCGCGGCCCTGGCGCCCCTGCGCAAGCGACTCGAAGGGGTGGAGGCGCGGATGGCGAAGCTCACCGCCGCCATCCAGAAGATTGACGCCGCCCTGGAGGACGGCTCGGCCTTCCGCGAAAACGCGGCCAAGGCCGGGGAGATCGCCAAGATGCGCGCCGACGCCGCGAGTGCTCTCGCGACGGCGGAAGAGGAATGGCTCGAACTCTCCGGGGAGATTGAGGCGGCCCTGGCCTGACGGGCCGCCTCCCTCGCTCACGCGGCGCGCACGGTCCTGAGGAAGCGGGCGACTTCCTCCGTCAGGTGCTCGGACTGGCGGGACAACTCGCCCGAGGCCGCCAGCACATGCGTCGCGGCGGTACCCGTATCCTCGGAGGCGCGGGCGACGCCGACGATGTTGCTCGTCACCTCGCTCGTGCCCGACGAAGCCTGCGAGACGTTGCGGACGATCTCCTGCGTCGCCGCGCCCTGCTCCTCCACGGCAGCGGCGATGGAGGTCGCGACGGTATTGATCTCGCGGATCCGGCCGGTGATCGCGCCGATGGCGGTGATGGCCCGGTCGGTGACGCCCTGGACCTCACCGATCTGCCCGGCGATCTCCTCGGTCGCCCGGCCGGTCTGGTTGGCGAGTTCCTTCACCTCGGCCGCGACCACCGCGAAGCCGCGCCCCGCATCGCCCGCGCGGGCGGCCTCGATGGTGGCGTTGAGGGCGAGGAGGTTGGTCTGCGACGCGATGTTCGAGATCATCCCCACCATGTCGCCGATCCGCGTCGAGGTCTCGCGCAGGGCCTGCACGAGGGCGGCCGTCTGGTCGGCCTCGGTCATGGCAAGTTCGGCGAGCGCGGCCGAGCCCTGCACCTGCCGGCCGATCTACTGCACCGACGTGCCCAACTCCTCCGCCGCCGCTGCGACCGTGCTGACATTCGAGGCGGCCTCCTCGGCGGCGGCGGCGACGGTGGTCGATTGCGCGGCCGTCTCGGCGGCGGCCGAACTCATCTGCTGGGCGGTCGCCTGAAGCTCCGTCGCGGAGGACGACACCATCCCGACGATGCCCCCCACGGCGGTCTCGAACCCGTCCGCCAGTTCCACCATCGTGCGCCGGCGCTCGGTGGCGGCCGCCTCGTCGGCCAGACGCTGCATCTCGGCCTGTTCCAGGGCCTTGCGCGCGACCATCTCCTTGATGGCTTCTACCGCCTTGCCGACAGCGCCGATCTCGTCGCCGCGCTGCGCCTCGGCGATCTGCGCGTCGATGTCACCCTTCGCCACGCACTGGAGCACCGACACGAGGCTGCTCAGCGGCCGGTTGATGCCGAAGATCACAATGGTGAAGGACAGCCCGATCGCCAGGACGAACCCCACCAGGGCGGAGCCGATCAGGATGAACTCCGCGCGGCTCTCGGATTGCGCGGTCGCCTCCCGAAGCGCCTCGAACTGCTTCTTGAGGGTCGCGGTGCGGTCCTGGATCATGTCCCGAAGCTTCAGCCGGACTGCCGAGGCATCGACCAGCGCCACCTTGGTCGCGCCATCCACGTCGCCCTTCAGCCGAAGCTCGACGGCGCGGTTCAGCAGCGTCATCAACTCGGTGAGGCTCCGATTCAGGCTTTCGTTGGCGGCGCGGCGCTCGTCGGAATCGGCCAGCTTGTTCAGGCTGTCGAGGGCGGTCTTTGATGCGGCGAAGGCGGTGTCGTAGCGAACCCGGTAGCCTTCCACTTTGTCGTCGCGCTTTTCGATGAGCATGTTGCGGACGACGACCGACGCCTCGTTCGTCTCGATATTGAGCTTAAGAATGTATTCCAGACGGACAGCCTGAACTTCCGTGATGATCCGGATGTCGTCGGACAGATTGATGAGGGTGCTACGGGCATAAAGCACCAATCCGCCCGCAAGAAGGGCGAGGACGATCTGTGGAATTGCCGCCTTGACCATCAGGCGGGTGTCACGGAAAAAATTCATCGAGGCCATCCCAAGCCGAGAACCGACCGCTTCGGGCGGTGAAGCGACGTGCCCGCAGGCTCGCCTAAATCCTTCCAGAAAACCTGATCATGGCCCTCTCAGAGCAATTTATATCGAGGCATAAAATCAGTCATTTCGCCTAAATACGACGCCTTTGCTTCAGATAAACAATCATACCAGCAAGCACAGACAGCACGTGTACGTCGTGTCTACTAGTGGTTGTAAGAAGCCTGGCGGAGTTTGCCGCCGGTCCGGGGACATGCGATGGACGGCGCCATGTCCACCCTCGATGCAGTCCGGCGTGCCCAATACTGGCTGTCGCAAGTCGGCAAGTCTCGGGCGCGAAACCCGCGTCTGCTCGTTCTCGGCGTCTGCCAGGCCGGCACGGTGGCGCGGGCCATGCGCTACCTCCTGCCCGACGCGCAGGTGGATTTCCTCTCCGTCTTCACCCTCGGCCGCCGCTTTCGCCGCCTCGCGGACGTGATCGCGCGGGCCGACCGCTACGATGCCGTCTTCACCAACATTTACCTGCCGCCCTTCCGCGACGGCGGGACGATCCTCGATCTGCGGGCCCGGCCGAACGTCCACGTCATCCCGACCGTGGCCTTCGCGGCGTATCACCCGGACGTGGTGTCCATCGGCGTGCAGAACCATGCGACCCTGCGTGGCCTCATCTCCGGCCCGATGGGGCATTCGCACTCGGCGGTGACGCTCTTCGCCTACCTCGCCGGCTTCTCGCAGGCCCAGGCCCTGCGGTTGTTCAACGAGGCGGTGTTCGAGCGGCTCGGCTATTACGAGTTCTGGGACAAGTCCGTGGCGAGCCTGCGCCGGCTCGGCAGCGAGGCGGGCTACGATCTCGACGGGCATCTCACCCGCTGGGTGCGGCGCGGCTGCTTCATGCACTCGACCAACCACCCGAAGCTCTACGTGATGAGCGACATCGCGCGGGGGCTGCTCGGAAAGGCCGGCATCGGCTTCGAGGAATGCGACCTCGATGCGTTCCTGCCTGATGACCTCGGGGGCATGGGAAGCTGGCCGGTCTATCCCGAGATCGCCCAGCATTACGGCGTGCCGGGCAGCGCGCTGTTCTTCAAGGCCGAGACGCCCCGCTCCGGCCCTGCCCGCACGATGACCCGTGTCGCCTATGTCGCCGCCGCCTATGCCTATTACGACAACCGGCCGAAGGAGGTTCTGGTGAGCCAGCGCGTCCAGGCCTGGCGGGGGGATGCGCCGACGGTCGAGTTCCTGCGCCGCGCGGCCGGGCACCGGGAGGAAGCGCCCCTTGCGGCACGGCGCGGGGTACGTGCCTTGGCGGGGTCCATCGTCGCAGGGTAGCGCCGACGCCTTGGTCGCCCCTGCGGGGGATTGTAAGTTGCGACGACTTGGCACCTTCGGCCCGAACCGGCGTTGACGGGCTGGCCCACACCCGACCCCTTCCCGCAGTGATGTGCTCCCTCGCTCGCCCGTCCGGGCGCACACTCCTCACCCTTGCGGCCTCGGCGGGCACGCTCGCCCTCGCGCGCTATTTCCGCAGCGAGACGACCGATCCCCTGCCGGCCGCCCTGCCGGGGACGCGCGAGAGCGTGGCGGACCAGCAGGTCGGGTCGATCTCCTATTATGCCTCGCCGGAGGGAAGCGGGCGTCCGCTCCTGCTGATTCACTCGATCAACGCCGCCGGCAGCGCCTACGAGACCCGACCCCTCTACCTGCATTACCGCGAGACGCGGCCCGTCTACGCCCTTGACCTGCCGGGCTTCGGCTTCTCCGAGCGCAGCCGGCGCCGCTACACACCGCGCCTCATGGCCGAGGCGATCCACGCCGTCACGGCGCAGATCCGCGCCCGGCACGGCGGCGACGCCGTCGATGCCATGGCGATCTCGCTCTCCTGCGCGTATCTCGCCAAGGCCTGCCTCGCCCGGCCGGCGGACTACGCCACCCTCGGCCTCATCAGCCCCACGGGCTTCGACGGGCGTCTCTCCGGCGAAGGGCCGCCGGACGGGCATCGCGGACGGGACATCGTGCGCGGTCTGCTCGACAGGCCCCTCGTCGGGCCTGCCCTGTTCGGGGCGCTGGCGAGCCGGGTGAGCATCCGCTTCTTTCTGGAGAAGACCTTCGGCGCGACGAAGATCGACGAGGGGCTGCTCGATTACGCCTACGCCACGGCGCACCAGCCGGGGGCGGAGCATGCGCCGTACTGCTTCATCGCCGGGCACCTGTTCCCGACCGACTCGACGCTGCTCTACGACCGCCTGCGCCTGCCGGTCTGGATGATCCACGGCCAGCGAGGCGACTTCGTGGATTACCGCCTCGCCCCGCGCTTCGCCGACCGTCGCAACTGGCGGATCGATACGGTGCCGACCGGCGCGCTGCCGCAATTCGAGCGGCTGCGCGCCGTGACGGCCTGTTACGACAGCTTCCTCGGGGCGATCAGGCTTCCTCCCCGACAGGGGTGATGCGGTAGCGCAGCCAGACGGTGCCGTCGTCGAGTTGCTCGCAGGATTTTAGATCGAGCTTGCGACGCTTCCCCATCGAATCGGATTCCTCGCCGCGAAAGTCGAACACGGCCGGCGTCCCGGAGACGCCATCGACGGCCGGCGCCAGGAGCAGGCTGAGTTCGTCGATCACCCCGGCTTGCAGCATCGAGCCGTTGATGTGCCCGCCACCCTCGACGAGCAGGCGCTCGATGCCGAACAGCGCCTTCAGCTTGCGCACCGCCAGTGCGAAATCGACCTCGCGCTCCCCGGCGAACAGGTAGGATTGGCCGCCGGCCTTGAGCGCCCGCAGGTGCTCGTCGGGCACCGATTCCGTCAGCACCACGACCACGTGGTCCCCGGTGATGTCGTTGCGGGCGCCCCAATCGAGCCGGCCGCGCGCGTCGAGGGCGATGGCGTAGCCCTTCGCGTCGTGCGTCGCGACATGGTCCTCGCGCGGCACCGGCACGCCGTCGTCGGCGGGGGCCTGCGGCAGCGGGTCGGCGCTGTCGGCATAGCCCTGCATGGTGATGCGCCCGCACATCCAGGCATCGCCGCCGAGTTCGGCATGGATGCGCTCGTAATGCCGGTCGGCATCGGCCAGCCAGCGGCGGACCTTGATCCGCCCATCGACGGAACTCGTCATGTGGCAGAGGACGTAGGGGCGGTCGGGGTGGGGATTGTCCATGATCGGCTCGGGTCACGTCGCGAGAGCCGGTATCGCTCCGGCGGCGCGATTGGTTCCGGCGCGGATCAGGAGAGCATCCGCGTGTCGCCGTCGATGGCGATGGCCTGCCCCGAGATCGTACGCCCCCGGTGCGAGGCGAGCAGCAGGATCTGGTCGGCGAGTTGCCGCGCGGTGACGTATTCCTTCATCGACACGAAGGAGAAGGCCCGCGCCTCCATCTCGGCGAAGCTCGTGCCCTGCTGCTGTGCCTTGGCTTCGAGCACGCGCCGCTGCCGATCCCCCGCCACGAGGCCGGGCAGGATCGCATTCACGCGGATGCCCGCCTCGCCGAGTTCGATGGCGAGTGACTTCGTGAAGCCGATCACCCCCCATTTCGCCGCCGCGTAGGGGCTGCGCAGGGCGAAGCCGAACCTGCCGGCCGCCGAGGACAGGTTGACGATGGAGGCGTTGTCGCTTGCCCGAAGGTAGGGCACCGCCAGCCGGGCGCAGTTGAACTGGCTCGTCAGGCACACGGTCAGGCAGCGATCCCATTCCTCGGGGGCGATGTCCTCGACCCGGCCGGTCGGCCCGGCGATGCCGGCGTTGTTCACCAGCACATCGAGCCCGCCGAGATCGGACACCGCCGCCTCCATCATCGCCGCGACCTGATCGCGCTCGCCGACATCGGTGCGGCAGCGACCCACGCCGGCGGGCAGGCCGGCGAGGGCAGCTTCATCGACATCGCAGGTGAAGACCCGCGCGCCCTCTTCGAGGAAGGCCTCGACGATGGCCCGCCCGATGCCGTTGGCGCCCGCCGTAACCAGCACGCGCAAACCGTTGATGCCGAGGTCCATGATGCGTCCTATGGGTTCAGGGGATGGCGGTGGCTGGAAGGGCGCCGCGCGAGAGGATGAAGTCCGCCGCATCGCCGATATCGGCGGCGATGGCGGCTTCCGCCGCCGGGCCGTCCCGCGCCTCGATGGCGCCGAGCACTTCGGCGTGGCGGCGGATGGCGAAACCCTGCCGCAGCCTCTCGGGATACGCCCTCAAATCTAGATTCAGCACCGGCCCGGCCTTCAGCCACAGGCGGGCAATGATCTCCCGGAGCGGTTGCAGACCGCAGGCGGCATAGATCGCAAAATGCAGATCACGGTTCAGCGCGACCGCGCGGGCGCCATCGGGCTGTGCCGTTTCCGCCAGCGAGCGGAAAGACGCCTCCGCCCGGCGGATCGCCGCCAGTTCTTCGCCGCTGCGTCGCATCGCAGCCCGCGACGCGGCCATGCCCTCGACCGCCATGCGCGTCTCGGCCAGTTCGCGGAACGCCCTGGCGCTGAGGATCGGGACCCGCAGGGCGCGGTTCAGCGCGACCTCCAGGGCGCCGTCCGAAGCCAGCCGGCTCACGGCCTCGCGCACCGGCATCACCGACACCCCGAGCGCCGCCGCCGTCTGGCGCAACGAGAGCTTGTCGCCGGGCGCGAGACGCCCGGAGGCCAGGAGATCGCACAGGGCGTCGTAAGCGGTGTCCGCGAGGGTGCGCCGCTCGATCTGCGGGAGATCCGCGAGGGCTCTGGGTGAACTCATGTGCCAACTCTAGACGAAAGCTGCAGTATCACGCTAGTGATGTGTGATCACAGTTCGGGCGGCTACGCGAGGATCGGGATTTGTGTCGGAAGGTACCGTGGCGGTGACCGAATCCGTTGCCATCGTCGGCGCGGGTCTGATCGGCCGGTCCTGGGCGATGATCTTCGCCCGCGCCGGCTGGGACGTGCGCCTGTTCGACAAGGCCGAGGGCGTCGCCGCCGGGGCGGTGCCGCTCTGCGCCGAGGGCTTGCGGACGCTCGCCGCCCACGGTCTTTGCGACGATTCCGAGGGCGCCGCCGGCCGCATCCGGGCGGTGCCGAGCCTCGCCGACGCCCTGTCCGGCTGCACCTTCGTGCAGGAGAACGGGCCGGAACTGGCCGAGGTGAAGCGCGCCCTCTTCGCGGAGATGGACGTCCTCGCGCCGCCGGAGACGGTGATCGCCTCGTCCTCCTCCGCGATCCGCTGCTCGCTCCTCACGGAAGACATAGCCGGCAGAGGTCGGTGCCTCATCGGCCATCCGGTGAACCCGCCGCATCTGATCCCGCTCGTGGAGATTTCCGGCGCGCCCTGGACCGATCCGGCAGCCCTGACACGGGCGCGGGACGTCTACGAGGCCATCGGGCAGGTGCCGATCACCGTGCTGAAGGAGGTCGAGGGCTTCATCCTCAACCGGCTTCAGGGGGCGCTGCTGGCGGAAGCCTTCCGTCTCGCCTCGGAGGCCTACGTGACGCCGCAGGATCTCGACCGCACCGTCGCGGACGGGCTTGGCCTGCGCTGGAGCTTCATGGGCCCGTTCGAGACCATCGAATTGAACGCGCCGGGGGGCATCGCGGATTACTGCGCGCGCTACACCGGCTTCTACAAACGCCTCGCCGCCGAGCCTCCGGCGCCCGCCGTCTACGAGCCGACGGCGGTCGAGACGATCCTCGCCCAATGGACTGCGCCCGCCGACCTGCCGGCGCGGATGAAACGACGCGACGCGCGCCTGGCCGCCCTTCGCGCGCACAAGAGCCAGCAGAAGGATTGAGCATGGCCACCCAGCGGAAGGTCATCATCACCTGCGCGGTGACGGGGGCGATCCATACGCCGAGCATGTCCCCCCACCTGCCGGTCTCGCCCGAGGAGATCGCGGACGCCGCCATCGGCGCGGCGGAAGCGGGCGCGGCCATCGTCCACCTGCACGCCCGCGACCCGCAGGACGGGCGCCCGGACCAGAGCCCGGAGGCGTTCGCGAAGTTCCTCCCGGTCATCAAGCAGCGCTCGAACTGCGTCGTGAACCTCACGACGGGCGGCGCGCCGACCATGTCCATCGAGGAGCGCGTCCGCCCCGCCGCCACGTTCAAGCCAGAGGTCGCCTCCCTGAACCTCGGCTCGATGAATTTCGGCCTGTTCGGGATGCTCGACCGCTTCAAGGACCTGAAGCACCAGTGGGAGCGCGACTACCTCGGCAACAAGGACATCATCTTCCGCAATACGTTCGGGCAGATCGAGCACATCCTCACCACCTGCGGCCCGAACGGCACGCGGTTCGAGTTCGAATGCTACGACACCGCGCATCTCTATAATCTCAAATACTTTTTCGACCGTGGCCTCGTGCAGGCGCCGCTGTTCATTCAGACGGTGTTCGGCCTTCAGGGCGGCATTGGCGCCCACCCGGACGACGTGATGCACATGAAGCGCACCGCCGACCGGCTGTTCGGAGATCAGTACCAGTGGTCGGTGCTGGGCGCGGGCCGCAACCAGATGAACATAGCCGCCATGGCCGCCGCGATGGGCGGCAACGTCCGCGTCGGCCTGGAAGACAGCCTCTGGGACGGCCCCGGCAAACTCGCCGAGACCAACGCCGCCCAGGTCCGCAGGGTACGCAGCATCATCGAGGGGTTGGGACTCTCCATCGCCACCCCCGACGAAGCGCGGGAGACGCTGGCGCTGAAGGGCGGGGACAAGGTGGGCTTCTGAGGGTCTTGCTTCGTGAGATGCCCCGGCATATGTCATATCATATGCCGGGGCGATACATGGTACGCGTCGCAAGCTTGTTCATGAACAACCGCAGCCAAGCCGTTCGCATCCCGAAGGAATTCGAGTTGCCGGGCAGCGAGGTCACGATCGAGCGCCAGACGGACGGCAGCCTCGTGATCCGCCCCAGGCTTCACTTGGCTGCCCTCGTGGCGTCTTTCGAGCCGTTGCCGCCCGGCGATATCCTGGATGACATCCCGGAACTCGAGATTGAGGATGTGACGCTGTGAGCGTCGCGCCGCATTACTTGCTCGATACGAACATCCTGTCTGATCTGATCAATCGCGGCCGGACCAGCGTAGTGTCCGCAAAGCTCGACAAGTTCGGCTCCGTCGTGTGTACGAGCGTCGTGGTCGCGGCCGAGATTCGCTACGGTGTCGCGAAGAAGGGCTCCGCGCTTCTGGCGGAACGCGCCGATGCGGTGCTGAAGACCATCCCCATCCGCGCGCTCGGCGATCCCCTGGATCGACACTACGCCGAAATCCGCGTCCATCTGGAGCGCCAAGGGACGCCGATAGGCCCGAACGACCTGCTGATCGCAGCCCAGAGCCGTGCCCTCGACCTGTGTCTGCTGACGGCGAATGTCGGCGAGTTCGGTCGCGTGCCGGGTCTCGCGGTGGAGAATTGGCTCGATCCGCGCGAGCGTTAAGGCACCACGCCGAACACCCGCGTTAGGTCCGCCTCCCCTACCCCCACGATCTCCAACCACTTCACCCGCGCCTGATGGCCGGCAACGACCTTTACGGCGCGGCCGGGCACGTTCAGCGTGCTGGCAATAAGCTTTTCCAGCGCCTCGTTCGCCGCGCCTTCGACCGGCGGCGCCGAGACGCGGACCTTCAGACAGGGCGCGCCGTCCGCGTCGCGCATCCAGCCGTCGATGGCGTCGCGACCGCCGCGCGGAGTGAGCCTGACCGCGAGGCGCGCTGGCTTGTCCGCCTTGGCGGGAGCGCGGGCCATAACGTCAGAAGACCTTGCCTGGGTTCAGCCGGTTGTCGGGGTCCAGCGCCCGCTTGACGAGCCGCATCGTGGCGATCTCCTCCGGCGAGCGCGACAGCTTCAGCTTGCCCCGCTTCATCAGGCCGATCCCGTGCTCGGCCGAAACCGAGCCATTCAAATCTGCCAGCGGCTCGTAGATCGCCGCGTCGATGGCCGCGTTGCCGGCGGCGCCGAGGTCGGTCGTGTTCCAGTGCAGGTTGTTGTCGCCGATATGGCCATAGACCACCGCGCGACAGCCGGGGATCGCGCCCATCCGCGCCAGGGCGCCCTCGACGTAACCGTTCATCGTGTCGAGGGGCACGCTCACGTCGAAGGCGCGTTCGATCCCGTCGGCGTTCATGTTCTCCACGCGGTCGCGGATGCGCCACATCGCCTGCCGCTGCTCCTCGGAAGAGGCGAGCGCCGCGTCGAGCACCGTGCCCTCGCCCATCAGGCGGTCGAGGAGGTCGACGAAGCGGTCCGTTTCCTCCGGAACGCACTCGACTTCGATGATCGCGTAGAACGGGTAGTCCGGCCCGAGCGGCGGGGTGGCGCGGCCGGGCTTGGTCATCAGCCGGTAGAAGTCGGGCCACAGGCCCTCGAAGGAGGAGACGCGGCCCTGGAAGGCCGATTGCGCGGCCCGCAGCAGCCGGGCGCCGTCATCGACGCCGGGGCAGGCGACGAGGGCGGTGACGTAACCCGCCGGCTCCGGCCTCAGGCGCAGCACCGCGCGGGTGACGATGCCCAGCGTGCCCTCCGTGCCGAGGAACAACTGCTTCAGGTCGAGCCCGGTGTTGTTCTTGATGAGCGGACGCATGGACGACACGATGGTGCCGTCCGCGAGCACGGCTTCGAGCCCCAGCACCATCTCGCGCATCATGCCGTAGCGCAGCACGCGCAAGCCGCCGGCATTGGTGGAGATCGTTCCGCCCACGGTGGCGGAGCCGCGCGCGCCGAGATCCAGCGGGAAGAACAGGCCGGCGTCGCGGGCGGCGTTCTGCACCGATTCCACCGTCGCGCCGCTGCCCGCCACCACGGTCATCGACAGGAGATCGATGGGGGCGATGCCGGTCATGCGCTCGGTGGAGAGGGTGATCTGGTCGGTCTCGCAGAGGATGCCGTCCACGAGACCGGTGGCCCCGCCGCGCGGCACGATGCTCACCCCCATTTCCGCGCAGGCCTTCACCACGCCGGCGGTCTCCTCCGTGTCGCGGGGGCGCACGAGGGCAAGGGCGGCGCATGGCTCGGCCGGGCGGGTCCAGGCGGCCGGGCGGCTGCGCAATTCCTCGCCCGTCACGAGGCCGTTCGGCCCGACGATGGCGGCGAGGCGGTCGAGGATCGCGGACGCTTGGGTCATGGCGCGTGAGCTATCATTCGAGTGAGCGTACGGTCACAGCGGAAGGCTGCCTGTGGCGTCGAGCCCTTCGCGGATGGCGCGCTTGGTGATCTTGCCGTAGCCGGATTTCGGCAACTCGTTCCAGAAGAAGATGCGCTTCGGCAGCTTGTAGCGCGCCACCTCGGCCGAGAGCCATGCGATCAGCGCAGCCTCGTCCACCTCTTCGCCGGGCCGAAGGACGCAGACCGCGACGCCGACCTCGCCCCAGGTCGGGTCGGGCACGCCGAGGATCGCGACCTCGGCGATGGCCGGGTGCTTCAGAAGCTTTTCCTCGGTCTCGCGCGGATACACGTTCGAGCCGCCGGAGATGTACATGTCCGAGGCGCGGCCTGTGATGAACAGGAAGCCCTCGGCATCGAGGTGGCCGAGATCGCCCGTGCGGAACCAGCCGTTGCGAAACGCCTCCGCATTGGCTTTCGGGTTGTCGTAATAGCCCGCAAACACCGCCGGGCCGCAGACGCAGATTTCGCCGGTCTCCCCTGCCTGGAGCGAGCGGCCTTCCGCGTCCTGGATGTCGACCTGCATACCCGTGCGCTCGAAGCCGCAGGTGCCGACCTTCACCGCCGGCCCATCCTCGGCGGCGTGAAGGCGCGGCGGCAGCACGGTGATGTTGCCCGTCACCTCGCCGAGGCCGAAATACTGCACCAGCACCGGACCGATGGCCTTCAGCGCCCGCTTCTGATCCTCCCGGTACATCGGCGCACCGGCATAGATGACGTGGCGCAAGCTCGAATGGTCGTGATGCGCCACCGACGGGTGCTCGGTCAGCAGCTTCACGATGGTCGGCACCGTGAACATGTTGGCGATGCGCCATTCCTCGACCAGCGACCACACCTCCGCCGGGTCGAGCCGGTCACCCGCCGTCAGCACCGTCGTCGCTCCGGCGGCGGCCTGCGCCAGTTGGTGGATGCCGGCGCCGTGCGAGAGCGGCGCCACGACGAGGGAGGTGTCGCCCTCCTGCGTGCCCGGCAGCAGGTCACAGAGGTGGTTGGTGATGACGAAGCCCATCTGGCCATGCGTCAGCACCGCCGCCTTGGGCCGCCCGGTCGTGCCGGAGGTGAAGAAGAACCAGCACGGGTCGTCGTGCTCGACATCCGCCGTGGGAGCGGCCTGCCCCGCATGGTCCGCGACGAGGGTGTCGTAATCCTCCCCGAAGGTCGCCCCGCCGATCTCGACCACGATGTCGATGGCGGGGCACTCGGCCCGGATGGCGGCGGCGTGGTCGGGGAAGACGCTGCCGCAGATCATCGCGCGGGCGCCGCTCGCCTTGGCGAGATAGGCGACCTCTGCGGGAGTCTGCCGGTAGTTCGTCGGCACCCAGACGGCGCCGAGCCGGAAGCAGACGAACATCGATTCGAACAACTGGTGGCAGTTGCGCGACTGCACCAGCACCCGGTCGCCCTTCACCACGCCGCGCTGGGCGAGCGCGGCGGCCATGGCATCGACGCGGGAGTCGAGGTCCGCCCATGTCCAGCGGCGTTCGGCCTGAACGAGGCCGAAGCCGTCGCGCAGGCGACGGCCGTTCTTGCGCAGGACATGGGCGAGGTTCATCACCCGCCGCGTGCAGGGGGCGACCCCGCCGCGCGGCGCGGTGGCCGCCATCAGGCGAGCTTCCCCGTGTACTTCTCGAGGATCGACCAGCCCTCTTCGCCGTATCGGCCCTTCCACTCGGTGTAGAAGCCGGCCTTGCGCAGCTTGTCACGGAAGGGTGCCGGGTCGGGCTTGTTGAAGACCAGACCGTTCTTGGTCAGCTCTTCCTGAAGGCTGGCATTGAGCTTGGCAACGTCCTCGCGCTCCTTCATGCCGGCGGCGTTGATGTGCTTGGCCACCATCTCGCGTAAGTCCGGCGGCAGCTTCTCGAAGGCGCGGCGGTTGGCCAGGAACCAATATCCGTCCCACATGTGGTTCGTGAGCGAGCAGTACTTCTGTACCTCGTAGAACTTTGTTGTGGAGATGACCGCCAGCGGGTTCTCCTGCCCTTCCACGATCTTGGTCTGGAGGGCGGAATAGGTCTCGTTCAGGTTGATCGAGGTCGGCGCGGCATCGAACGCCTTGAACATCGAGGTCCAGAGCGGCGACACCGGCACACGGATCTTGAAAGCCTTGAAGTCGTCCGGCACGGCGATGGGCCGGGTCGAGGACGTGGTCTGCCGGTAGCCGTTGTCCCAGATCTTCTCCATGGCGATGAGGTTCGCCTTGGCGATCTGCCCGCGCACCCAGGCGCCGAGCTCACCGTCCATTGCCGCCCAGACTTTGTCGTAGTCCGGGAAGGCGTAGCCGATGCCGTTGATCGAGGCGTTCGGCACGAGCGTCGAGAGGATGAGCGGCGACATCGTGAAGAACTCGACGCCGCCGTTTCGCAGTTGGCTCAGCGTGTCGGTGTCGGAGCCGAGCTGGCTGGTCGGGAAGATCTTCAGGTCGAACCGGCCGCCGCTCTCGGTGCGCAGGGCCTCCGCCATCTCCCGGGCGCGCACATTCATCGGGTGCGTGTCGGGCAGGTTGTTCGCGTATTTGTAGGTGAAATCGGCCCGCTGGGCGCGGGCGACGTGGGGCGCGGCGACTCCGGCGAGCACAGCGGTGGAACCGGCCGACAGAATGCGGCGGCGGGTGAAAAGCATGGCGAACGCCTTCCCGGTGGGGGCTTCGAACGAGCCCGGCATTTCCTCGTGGCCCACGGGTGAACCCCGCGGATTTTGTATGCGAAGCCATCGATAGCTTCGGTCGGGGTCGTGTCAACGGCCAAGACATACGATGCGTCCGGCGCCCACGGCCGTTGTCAGCCGCTACGGATCGCGCCACCCTCGGTTCAGGACCGCGCGGGGATCGCGGCCAATGGGGAGGGGTGTCATGGCGAGTTCGCTCGGGCATTTCATTGAGGCGCGTGACAGCCTCGTCACCGACGCCATCGACGGGCTGCTGACCGCGCGGGGCGGGGCGTTGGCCCGGCTCGACGGCTATCCCGACATCCGCGTTGTGGTTCGGGCCGAGCGCGATCCCGGCAAGGTCGCCGTCATCTCCGGCGGGGGCTCGGGGCATGAGCCCACCCATGCCGGGTTTGTCGGCGAAGGTCTGCTCGACGCGGCGGTGTGTGGTGATGTCTTCGCTTCGCCCTCGGCCGATGCGGTGCTGGCGGGCATCCTCGCGGTGAGCGGCCCGGCCGGCTGCCTCGTTGTGGTGAAGAACTACGCGGGCGACCGACTCAATTTCGGCCTCGCCGCCGAGCGGGCGCGGGGCCTCGGCATCGCCGTCGAGACGGTGCTGGTGGCCGACGACATCGCCCTGCCGGCGGCCAAGCAGCCGCGCGGCATTGCGGGCACGCTGTTCGTCCACAAGGTGGCGGGCCACGCCGCCGCCGCCGGATTACCCCTCGCGGAGGTCGCGGCGCGTGCTCGGAAGGCGGCGTCGGTCGCACGGTCGCTCGGCATTGCCGTCTCCACCGCGACCATTCCCGGCTCGCACCGGGCCGAGCGCATGGCGGAGGGACAGGCGGAACTCGGGCTCGGCATCCATGGCGAGCCGGGGGTCGAGCGTCTCGCCCTGCCGCAGGCCTCCGAGCTAGCGCGCATAATGGCCGAGCGCCTCGCGCCGACGCTGCCGGGGGATGGGCCGCTGGCGCTCCTCGTCAATAATCTCGGCGCGACGACTGCGCTCGAAATGCAGGTTCTGACCCGCGCGGTGCTCGCCACCGATCTCGGTAAGCGAGCGCGGCTGCTCCTCGGCCCGGCGCCGGCCATGACCGCGCTCGACATGCACGGCGCGTCGCTGAGCTTCCTGCCCCTCGACGGAACGATGGAAGAGGCCTTGCTCGCCCCGGTGCCCGTGCCATCATGGCCGGCGGCGGTAACGGTGGCGGCGCCCGTGGTGAAGCCGCTTCCCGACGGCCTCGAAGGCGAGCGCTTCACGCCCTCGCAGGACGCCCTCGCCGCCGGGCGCATCGCGGTGGTGGCGAAGGCGCTGATCGCGGCGGAAGCCGACCTCAACGCCCTCGATGCGAAGGTCGGCGACGGCGACACCGGCACCACCTTCGCCGGCGCCGCCCGCGCCGTGCTGGCCGATCTCGACCGGCTGCCGCAAGCCGATCCGCCTGCCCTCGCCCGCGCCCTGGCCGAACGGATCGGCCGCGCGGCCGGCGGGTCGAGCGGCGTCCTCGCCTCGATCTTCTTCGCCGCCGCAGGGGCGTCCCTTACGGACGGAGCCGGCTGGCCGGAGGCCCTGGCGGAGGGCGTCACGCGGGTGCGGGCCTATGGCGGCGCCAATCCCGGCGACCGGACCATGCTCGACGCACTCATCCCCGCCATCGAGGCGCTGAGATCGGGCGATCTCTCCGGCGCGGCGTCGGCTGCCCGCGAGGGCGCCCGCGCCACCGCCGGCATGAGCCGCGCCGCGACCGGCAGGTCGAGCTACCTCGCGGCGGGCGACCTGCAGGGCGTCGAGGATCCCGGCGCGGCGGCCATCGTCATCGCCTTTGCCGCCCTCATCTGAAAGCCGATGATGCCCACCTGCCTGATTCTCGACGATTACCAGAACGCCGCCCTCGGGCTTGCCGATTGGGGGAGCCTTGATGGTGTCAGCGTCTCCACCGTCACGGAGTATATCGGCGACCGGAAGGCGCTGGTGGCGCGGATCGCGGAGGCCGAGATCCTGGTGATCATGCGGGAGCGGACGCCCTTCCCGGCGGATCTGCTGGCGCGTCTGCCGAAGCTGAAGCTGCTCATCACCAGCGGGATGCGCAACGCCTCCATCGACCTCGCGGCGGCGAAGGCGCAGGGCGTCACCGTTTGCGGGACTGATTCGAGCCCGACGCCGCCCACCGAATTGACCTGGGCGCTGATCCTCGGCCTCGCCCGGCACCTGCCGGAGGAAGTCGGGAACATCCGCTCCGGCAGGTGGCAGACCAGCATCGGCGCCGACCTGTCCGGCGCGACGCTCGGCATCTTCGGCCTCGGCAAGATCGGCGCGCTCGTCGCGCGGGTGGGTCAGGCCTTCGGCATGAACGTGCTCGCCTGGAGCCCGAACCTCACGGCGGAGCGCGCCGAGGCGGCCGGCGCAAGGCTGGCGCCGTCCAAGGAAGCCCTCTGCGAGGCCGCCGACTTCCTCACTCTGCACCTCGTGCTGAGCGAGCGCAGCCGGGGCATCGTCGGCGAGGCCGAGTTGCGGCGGATGCGCCGGAGCGCCTACCTCGTCAACACGTCCCGCGCGGGGCTCGTGGATCAAGTGGCCCTGCTCCGTGCGCTGCAGGAAGGCTGGATCGCGGGTGCCGGGCTCGACGTGTTCGACACCGAGCCCCTGCCCTACGACAGCCCGTTCCGCCGCCTGCCGAACGTCCTCGCCCTGCCGCACCTCGGCTACGTCTCGCGGGCGAACTACTCGCGTTTCTTCACCCAGGCCGTCGAGGATATCGCGGCGTGGCAGGCCGGAAGCCCGATCCGGCAACTCGGCTGAGCCCTCAGGCGGTGCGGGGGTCGAGGGCGTCGGCGAGGCCGTCGCCGAGGAGGTTCAGCGAGACCAGCGTCGCGATGAGGAAGGCAGCCGGCGCCGCGAGCATGTGCGGCGCGGCCTCGATAGCGCGGGCGCCTTCCGCGATCAGCACGCCCCAACTCGTCTGCGGCTCCTGCACGCCGAGGCCGAGAAACGACAGGAAGCTCTCCAACAGGATCACGCGCGGCACGAGGAGCGTCGCCGCGACGGCCACCGGCCCCAGCGTGTTCGGCACGATGTGCCGGAGCACGATGCCCCCCGCCGACAGGCCCAGCGCGCGGGCGGCGCGGACGAAATCGCGCTCGCGCAGGGAGAGCGTCTGCGCGCGGACGATCCGCGCCATGTCGAGCCATTCCACGGCGGCGATGGCGAGCAGCATGAGCCCGAGGCTCGCCCGGAAGAACACCAGCAGCAGGATGACGAAGAATACGAAGGGCAGCGCGTAAAGCGCATCGAGCGCGCGCATCATCGCGGCATCGACCGCCCCGCCGGCATAGCCCGCCACCGCGCCGTAGCCGACGCCGATCAGCAGCGCCACCAGCGTCGCCGTAAGCCCCACCGCCAGGGAGACGCGCCCCGCCACGAGGCTGCGCGTGAGCAGGTCGCGCCCGTGAACGTCGGTGCCGAGGAGGAGGCGCAGATGGCGGATCGGCACGTCGAGGACGAGACGGCGCCCGCCCTCCTCTTCCGCCACCACCGACGGTGCGCCGAACAGGTCGGAGCGCGGCAGGTAGACGAGGCTGCGCCGGTCGATGGGTTGGTCCGCCGCGAGGGTGAGGTTCAGGCGGTCGCCGTCCCGCGCGAAGGCGGCGACGCGGGCGCGCATGCGGAACGCGATGCGGTTCAGGGCGGGCTTCAGTTGGGCGTCGTCCGGCTGGGCCGTCAGCCCGGCGGGCAGTTGGCGCAGATCCGGGTAGAAACGGTCGGGCTCGTGGCCGGTGAAGGCGGGGCCGACAAGGCAGGCGAGCGCCAGAAGCGCCAGTACGACGAGGGAGGCGACGGCGCTCCGCGCGCGAGCCAGCCGCCGGATCATGATCCCGCTCGCAGGCGCGGATCGAGCCACGCGCAGGCGAGGTCGGCGGCGAGGTTCAGGACGATGACCAGCACCGCCACCAGAAGCACCACGCCCATCACGAGCGTATAGTCGCGGTTGACGGCGCCCTCGACGAAGTAGCGCCCGATGCCCGGCAGGCCGAAGATCGTCTCCACCACCACCGAGCCGGTCAGCAGGGCGGCGGCGAGCGGCCCGAGATAGGCCACCACCGGCAGAAGCGCCCCGCGCAGGGCATGGCGCGTGACGAGGACGGGCGGCAGGCCGAAGGCGCGCATGGTCCGCACCGGCTGCGTTCGCAGGACCTCCCCGAGGGATGCGCGGGTCATGCGCGCCAACGCCCCGATTTGCGGCAGGGCCAGGGTGAGGACGGGCAGGATGAGATGGCGCGGATCCCCCTCCTCCCATCCGCTCAGCGGGAGCCAACGCAGTGTCAGCCCAAAGGCGATCTGCAACAGGGGCGCGACGACGAAGCTCGGCAGCGACAGGGTGAGCGCGGCACCGAGCCCGATGGCCCGGTCGATCCACCCGTCCCGCCGCAGCGCCGCGATGCAGCCGAGCCCAATGCCGAAGATACAGGCGACGATGAGGGCCAGGACACCGAGGGTCGCCGAGACCGGCAGGCCCCGCGCGATCAAACCGGCGACGCTCATGTCGCGGAACGAGAACGACGGCCCGAGATCGCCCCGTGCCAACGCCGCGAGATAGCTGCCGAACTGCGCGATGAGCGGCCGATCCAGCCCATAGACCTTGCGCAGGTTCTCCATCGCGGCTGGCGAGAGCGGGCGTTCGAGGTCGAACGGCCCGCCTGGGGCGAGGCGCATCAGGAAGAAGCTCAGCGCCACCACTGCCAGCAGCGTCGGCACCCCCTGCCCCAGCCGCCGCAGGATGAGGCCGATCATGCGGTCAGCCTGAAGTAGCGGGTCGGCGCGGCGTTGCGTAGGTTCGGATGGTAGCCCCGGAGGCGCGGCGAAATCAGCGCCTTGGTCCGGTAATGCATCAAAGGAATCCAGGGCAGCTCGCACAGCGCGATCTCCTCGGCCCGGTACAGGAGGTCGGCCCGCCGCGCGAGGTCGCGCTCGCGGGCGCCCTCCTTCAGCAGCGCGTCGTAGTCTGGATTCGACCAGCGGCCGGCATTGAAGCCGTCATTGCCGGTCTGGAGCAGGAACAGGAAGTTCTGCGGATCGGAATAGTCGGCGATCCACGACATGCGCGCGATGTCGAAATCGCCGCCGTCGCGCAGATAGGCGAAGTGGGTCTTCGCATCGGTGTAGACGAAGCGCGTCACGATGCCGAGGTCGCGCCACATCTCAGCGAGCGCCACGGCAGTGTTGCGGTTGTTGTCGCTCATGTTGAAGCGGTACTCGACCTTGAGCGGATTGCTCTTCGGATCGAACCCGGCGGCCGTGAGGAGGACGCGGGCCTCCTCCTCGTGGTCGATGGGCAGGCCCTTGCGTCCCGCCGTTTCCGGTGGCGTGCGGTAGTGGTCCAGGCCCTCCGGGCAAAGGGAATAGGCCGGGCTCATCGTGTCGCCGAAGAGCGCCTGGGCGAGGTAGTCGCGGTCGATCACCAGCGAGAGGGCGCGGCGCACCCGAACGTCCGAGAACGGCGCCTTGCGGGTGTTGATGGCGAGCGCCGCCAGCCCAAGCGCCGGGCCGAGGACCACCTGCGGTCCGAATCGGTCCTGAAGCGCCACCATCTGGTCGCCCGGCAGGTCGGACAGGGAATCGATCTCCCCGGCGGCGTAGCGGCGCACGGCGCCCGATAGATCCGGCGTCGGCAGGAAGGCGACCCGGCGGATCGGCACCGAGGCCGCCGCAGGATGGTGCGGGTTCGCTTCCAGCAGGATGCGGTCGCCCGGCACGTTGTCGAGCAGGCGGTAAGGGCCGTTCGTCACGAGGTTGCCCGGCCGCGTGAAGGATTCACCGTGCTTCGCCACCGACGCAGCGTGGACGGGCGCCGCCGTCTGATGGGTCAGGAGTTCGAGGAAGTACGGCGTCGGCTCTTCGAGCGTGATCTCGACCGTGGCCGGGTCGGGCGCCGAGACGCCGAGGGTCTCCACGGGCTTCTCGCCGCGATTGATCGCGGCCGCGTTAGTAATAGGAAACAACACCTCGGCGTATTTGGCGCCCGTGGCCGGGTCCATGATCCGCCGAAGCGAATAGACGAAGTCCGCCGCCGTCACCAGCTCGCCGTTCGACCAGCGGCCGTCCGGGTCCAGGGTGAAGCGATAGGTCATGCCGTCGTCCGAGACGGACCATGCCTTCGCCGCGCCGGGCACGATGGCCCCACGATTGTCGTAGGTGAGCAGCCCGTCGCAGAGGTCGCGCAGGATGTGCGCCTCCGCGACCGTGGAGGACTTGTGCGGATCGAGGGTTTCCGGGTCGGCGTCGTTGCCGCGCCGGTAGAGCGGATCCCCGGCGGCGGCACCCGACGTGGCAGCGAGCGCGGCGGCGCCGGCGAGCCAATCCCGCCGACGCAGGCGCATCAGGCGCCGGTCTCGGCCACGAGCCCGGCGGCCTCGATCCCGGCGACGGCACAGATCTCGTCGTTGTCGGAGGTGTCGCCCGAGATGCCGACCGCGCCGAGCAACCGCCCGTCCTTGCCCCGGATCAGGACGCCGCCCGGAACCGGCACCAGGGCGTCGGGCCCGGCGAGGTGGCTGATCGCAGCCACAAAATAGGGCTGCGCCTCCGCACGGGTATGGATGGCCCGCGAGCCCATGCCGAGGGCGAGCGATCCGTTGGCCTTGCCGCAGGCGACTTCCGCGCGACGCAGGGAGGCGCCGTCCTCGACCTCGACGCAGCGGAGCGCGCCGCGCGCGTCGTAGACCACCACTGCCATGGGCTTCAGGTGCCGCTCGCGCGCGGTGCGCAGGGCCGTCGCCACGACGATGCGGGCGGCCTCCAGAGTCAGATCGATCATCGGTGCTTCGCGTTCAGGCTGAGTGGGACAAGCGTTCGAACGCGATTGTGGCCACCTGCGCCAGGATCTCAAGTCGCCGCACGGTGGATTCGTCGGGCTCGATATACGCGCACCAATAGGCGCCCAGCGCCGCGACGGGTTCCGGCGCGCCCATCGGCACCATGGCGAGGCTGCGCATGGACGTGCGCCAATAGGCGATCTGCGGCACGCGAGGGTCGTTCTCGAGATCGGGGATGACCGCCGTGCGCCCATTCAGCATCGCCCAGCCGGAGACGCATTCGGTCATGGGGAACCGCGCGCCGCGCCACAGGGGCTCGATGGCGTCCTCGGCGGCGTAATGACAGCAATCGCCCTCGCGCAGCACCACCGCGATCCCATCGGAGCCGACGACGTCGCGGGCAGTCCGGCAGAGCACCGCCACGATCTCATCCACCGAGCGCGCAGCCGCCAGCGACTTGGCCGCTTCGGCCAGCCGGACCCCATGATCCTCGTCGTATTCGGTCGTCAGCAACATCCAGAAAATCTCGCGATGAACCATCGCTCAAGGGGGTGGGTCAGCCCCTCATCGATCCAATAGGTGAATGAACGAGGCCGGAAAGGCGTTCCACCGCTACGCTATCACGCGCCCCGGCGTGGCAGCGAAGCCGCAGTGATGCTGCCCACGGTGGAAACCACTCAGAGGAAAAGTCGCCGCGCCTGAATCGCCCGTGAATCGCCGGCTCGACGTGCGGCGACGCACCTAAGAGGCCGCTGCACTGCAACGTCGCGAACCCTCCGGCGAATTGTCCGGTGAGGACACCAATTCCGAGGAGTTCGCCGTGAGAGTGCTCATCGCCGCCACGCCCCTGACCGGGCACGTCAACCCGCTACTGGCCATCGGCCGGCTGCTGTCGGCCCGGGGAGACAGCGTCACCGTCCTCACCGATCCCGCCTTCGCGGACAAGGTGACCGAGGCGGGCCTGCGCTTTGCCCCCTACGACGATCACGGCTCGGCCAGCTATCTCGAACCGACGCTGCCGCCGGGCCCGGAGCGCTGGACCAACGAGTTCGACCGCCGATTCATCGCGCCGATGCCCGTTCAGGCCGCGCGGCTCCGCGAGCTGATCGCCAGCGAGGCGCCCGATGTGATCGTGGCGGGCAGCATGTTCCTCGGGGTGCTGCCGCTGCTCCTCGATACGAAGCCCCGGCCGCCCATCGTCGTCGTGAACATCAGCATCCTGTTCCTCGACAGGCCGGATGGCGCTCCCCTCGGGATGGGTTTGCCCCCCGCCCGCGACGAGGCGGGCTTCGCCCGCTACGCGCAGTTCAAGGCCGGCATGGACGCGGCTTTCGTCGGCCCGGTGCGGGCGCGCGCCGACCGCCGGCTCGCCGAACTCGGTCTGCCGGGCCTGCCGGCCTCGCTCACACAGTCCATCGCCATCCTGCCGGATGCCTTCCTTCAGCCCAGCGTGCCGGAGTTCGAATACGATTTCGGTTCGTTGCCGGAGACGCTGCACTTCGTCGGCCTGCTGCCGATGGCGCGGACGAACGCCGCGGTGCCGGACTGGTGGCCGTCGCGGGACCGCAGCAAGCGGATCGTGCTGGTGACGCAGGGAACCCTGGCCAATGCAGAGTTCAGCCAGGTCGTGGAGCCCACCCTGCAGGCCCTGGCGCACCGGGACGACTTGCTCGTCATCGCCACGACCGGTGGGCGTCCGATCTCAGCCCTTACCGTCCCGATTCCGGCCAATGCCCGCGTAGAGCGCTTCCTGCCCTTCGGCGAAATCCTCCCGGAAATCGACCTGCTCGTCACCAACGGCGGTTACGGCAGCGTCTGTCAGGCGCTTTCGGCCGGCATTCCCATCGTCTCGGCGGGCCTGAGCGAGGACAAGGCGGAGGTCTCCGCCCGCATCGGCTGGTCCGGAGCCGGCATCAACCTCGCCACCAACACGCCCAGCGTCGCCGCGCTGCGCGAGGCCGTCGACACCGCCCTGTCCGATCCGCGCTACCGGGATCGGGCCGGGGCCATCGCCGAAGCCTTCGCCCGGCGTGATGCGGGACGCGAGATCCTGTCGGCCATCGACGGGCTCGTCCGCACTCCCGTAGCGCTCGAAGGGTGATCCCGGCGGCCGGGCGACACGTCGCTTGGCCGCAGGAACAGGAGCGCCTGCCCCCGGTTCGCCCTTCGCATGGGACGGACGGGAGAGCGGGACATGGCGCAGGTGCGCGGATCGACGGTCGTCATCACGGGGGCGTCGAGCGGCATCGGACGCGCCGCCGCCTGGGCTTTCGCCACGCGCGGCGCCCGCGTCGTCCTGGCCGCGCGCCGCGCCGAGGTTCTGGAAGACCTCGCGCGGAAGATCCGGGAGGATTGCGGCGAGGCCCTCGCCATTCCCACCGACGTGACAGACCCGAAAGCCGTCGAGGCGCTGGCCGAGGGAGCGGTGCGTCGGTTCGGCAAGATCGACGTCTGGATCAACAACGCGGGCGCGGGCGTCTTCGGGCCGCTGCTGGACGCCCCACTCGATCTTCACCGCGAGACCATCGCGATTAACCTGCTTGGCGCGATCCATGGCGCCTACGCGGTACTACCGCATTTCCAGCGGCGGGGACGCGGCACGCTCATCAACACCGTCTCGATGGGCGGATGGGCGCCGACACCCTTCGCGGCGGCCTACACGGCGAGCAAGTACGGCCTGCGCGGCTTCTCGGCGAGCCTCCGACAGGAACTCGCCCGGCACAAGCACATCCATGTCTGCGGCGTCTTCCCCGCCATCGTGGACACGCCCGGCCTGGAACACGGGGCGAACGTCTCCGGCAAGACCCTCAACCCCGGCCATCTCTACTATGCGCCGGAGGACGTGGCCGAGGCCTATGTCCGGCTCGTGCGCCATCCGCGCCACGAGGTGGCGGTGGGCTGGCCGGCGCGGCTCGCGCAGGCGGGCTACGCCCTGGCGCCGGGCCTGACGGAGCGCATGATGGGCGCGGGCTTCCGCTTCGCCCTCGACCGTGCCGATCCGGGACCCCGAACCCACGGCGCGCTGAAGGACCCGATCCCGCAGGGCACGACCGCCGATGGCGGCTGGCGCGAGCGCAAGGGCGTGCCCTCTGCCGGGACGATGAGCACGGGCCTGGTCGTAGCGGGAGTGGGCGCGGCGGCGTTGCTCGGTCTCGCCCTCGGCACCCGCAGTTCACGAGAGTCCTGAGCGCCCAACGGCTCGGGCGGCAGGCCGATCTGCCGTCCTCAACATCCGCCGCTATCCGACCATAAGTGGATGCAGTTCAAAATGTCTAGAATGTCCGGGAGAAGTCTTGGTGGGCGCACTAGGGTTCGAACCTAGGACCCGCTGATTAAGAGTCAGCTGCTCTACCAACTGAGCTATGCGCCCGATCACTAAGTGATCGCCCCCGCCGGCCACCAAGTCCGTCTGGGGTGCCGGGCTGATACCAATGCCACCGGGGGCTGTCCACCCCCGGCGGCGATTTTTTCTCACTCGGCCGCCGCGTGCTGTGCATGGAGCCGCACGGCCTGGGCCGAGAACTTGTTCAGGGCCGACAGGTAGGCCTTCGCCGAAGCGACCAGCGTGTCCGGGTCGGCGCCGCGGGCGGTGATGCTGCGGTCGGCATCGCGCAGGCGCACCGTCACCTCGGCCTGGGCGTCGGTGCCGCCGGTCACGGCGTGGACGTCGTAGAGGTCGAGCTGCGCCTCGTGCGGGACCAGGGCGCGGATCGCGTTGAAGACCGCATCCACCGGCCCGTTGCCGTCCGCTTCCTCGATTCGCGAGCCGGCCTCGTCCTGGATGCGCAGGGTGGCCCGCTGCGGCCCACGCGTGCCCGCGATGACCGACAGGGAGACCAGCCGGATCCGGTCCTGCGCCGTGGCGAGGTTTTCGTCCACCAGGGCCTCGATGTCCTCGTCGTAGACGTGCTTCTTCCGGTCGGCCAACGCCTTGAAGCGCTCGAACGCGTCCTGGAACTGGTTGTCGGACAGGTGCAGACCGAGATCGTCCAGCTTGGAGCGGAAGGCCGCCCGGCCGGAATGCTTGCCCATGACGAGGGAGGTCTTGGTCAGGCCGACCGAGGCCGGTGTCATGATTTCGTAGGTCTCAGAATTCTTCAGCATCCCGTCCTGGTGGATGCCGCTCTCGTGCGCGAAGGCGTTGCGGCCGACGATGGCCTTGTTGAACTGCACCGGGAAGTTCGTGGCATGGCTCACGAGCTTCGAGGCACGGGTCAGCATCTGCGATTCGATGCCCGTCTCGTAGGGCATCACGTCGGCGCGAGTGCGGATCGCCATCACGATCTCTTCGAGCGCCGCGTTGCCCGCCCGCTCGCCGATGCCGTTGATGGTGCATTCCACCTGCCGGGCGCCACCCTCGATGCCCGCCAGCGAGTTCGCAATGGCGAGGCCGAGGTCGTTGTGGCAGTGCACGGAGAAGATCGCCCTGTCGGCGTTCGGCACGCGCTCGCGCACGCTCCGGAACATCTCCCGGTACTCGGCGGGCGTGGCGTAGCCCACCGTGTCGGGCAGGTTGATGGTGGTGGCGCCCGCCTTGATCGCCGCCTCGACGCAGCGGCACAGGTAATCGATGGGCGTGCGGGTCGCGTCCATGGCCGACCATTCCACGTCCTCCACGAGGTCGCGGGCCTGGGCAACGGTCTTCAGGATGATATCCAGCACCTCGTCCTGCGTCTTGCGCATCTGGTGCGCGAGATGGATCGGCGAGGTCGAGACGAAGGTGTGGATGCGCCCGCGCTGGGCGTGCCGGACGGCCTCGCCGGCGCGGGCAATGTCGGCGGTGATTGCGCGGGCCAACCCGGCGATGGTCGCACGCTTGGTGCGGCGGGCGATCTCGGACACGGCCTCGAAATCGCCGATGGAGGCGATGGGGAAGCCGGCCTCGATGATGTCGACGCCCATCGTGTCGAGCAGTTCGGCGACTGCGAGCTTCTCGTCGAAGGTCATGGTCGCGCCGGGGCATTGCTCGCCGTCGCGCAAAGTCGTGTCGAAGATCAGGACGCGGTCACGGGTGCCGGTCGTCTGGGTCGGGGATTGGGTGCTCATCGTATCGCCTTCCTGAACCCTGTCGCGCTCCGCCCGGGCTGCTGGCCGGAGGCGGGGAATGCCCTCGTCGGGCGGTTATTCGCGAAACAAAATCCCCTAAGGGCCCAGGCGCATGCCCGGACGGCCCTCAGGGGCGGGTAAGCAGAAGGTCGAGGAGGAGGACCGGGCGCGCGCGCGACAGCAGGGCCGCGTGAGCGGCACCGGCGATCTCGGACGCTGAGCCGGCGCTGGCCAAGGCTCGTCTCTCCTCATGGGTCGCGCGGCCAAAGCCGTGCGTCAGGCGCGAAGAGGTACATCCGCACCGTTCGAAACTCAAGGGCATGGCGGGCGCGGACGGCTTCCCCTCGGGCGGAGACCGCACTAAAGCCGCGCAAGTTCTCTCAAATCGTGCGCGAGACCCACCATGGCCAGCTACAAACTCCTGCTCCTGCCCGGCGACGGCATCGGCCCGGAAGTGGCGGGCGGGCTTCAGGTGGTGCTCGGCGCGCTGAAGGAGACGGGGCTCGCCTCGTTCGAGACCGAGACCGACCTCGTCGGCGGCTGCGCCATCGATGCCCACGGCGTGCCGCTGGCCGACGCGACCCTGCAGCGCGCGAAGGACGCCGACGCGATCCTCCTCGGCGCGGTGGGCGGGCCGAAATGGGCGGGCGTCGCCTACGAGAACCGCCCCGAGGCGGGGCTTTTGCGCCTGCGCAAGGATCTCGACCTCTTCGCGAACCTGCGTCCGGCGATCTGCTACCCGGCCCTGGCCGAGGCCTCCGCGCTCAAGCGCGAGCTAGTCGAAGGCCTCGACATCATGATCGTCCGCGAGCTGACCGGCGGCGTCTATTTCGGCGAGCCGAAGCAGATCACCGAGCTGCCCGATGGCGGCAAGCGGGCGGTGGATACGCAGGTCTACACGACGGGCGAGATCGAGCGCATCGCGCATGTCGCCTTCGATCTCGCGGGCAAGCGTTCGGGCCGCGTCGCCTCGGCCGAGAAGCACAACGTGATGAAGACCGGCGTCCTGTGGAAGGAGGTCGTCACCCGCGTCCATGCCGAGCACTACGCCGACATCGAACTGGAGCATATCCTGGCCGACAATTGCGCCATGCAGCTGGTGCGCCGTCCGAAGCAGTTCGACGTGCTCGTGACCGACAACCTGTTCGGCGACGTGCTCTCGGACATCGCGGCGATGCTCACCGGCTCGCTCGGGATGCTGCCCTCGGCCTCCCTCGGTGCCGTCGATGAGAAAGGCCTGCGCCGCGCCCTCTACGAGCCGGTGCATGGCTCGGCGCCCGACATCGCCGGGCAGGACAAGGCGAACCCCATCGCCATGATCGGCTCGCTGGCCATGTGCTTGCGCTACTCGTTCGGCCTCGGCGACGCGGCGGATGCCCTCGACGGGGCGATCACCGATGCGCTGGCCGGGGGCGCTCGCACCGCCGACATCGCCGGGCAGAGCGCCAACCCGATGGGCACGAAGGCCATGGCCGAGGCCATCGCCGGAGCCCTGACGGCGCGTGTCGGCTGAAAACACCCCGTGGGACGCCGTCTGCGACGCATGGCGGGCTGGCCGGACTCCGGCTAAGACGCCCGGATCGCTCGGCGGTCCGGGCGCGAAGGGCGGGAGCAGCATGACGGTGTCGGACGAGGGCTCGGGTCGCGAAACCACGGATTTCGGCTTCGAGCGGGTGGCCCTCAACGAGAAGCAGGGACGCGTCGACAGCGTGTTCCACTCCGTGGCCCGCCGCTACGACGTGATGAACGACTTGATGTCGGCGGGGCTGCACCGGGCGTGGAAGGCGCAGCTCGTCTCAATGCTGCGCCCGTCCAAGACGCGGCCCTACGATCATCTCGACGTGGCCGGCGGCACGGGCGACGTGGCGTTCCGGGTGCTCGATGCGGGCGGCCCGGCGACGTGGGTGACGGTGCTCGACATCAACGAGTCGATGCTGCGCGTCGGCGCGGAGCGGGCGCCGGAGAAGTACGAGGGCCGGGTGAACTTCGTCACCGGCAACGCCGAGAGCCTGCCGCTGCCGGACGCCTCTTTCGATTCGTACACGATCGCCTTCGGCATCCGGAACGTGCCGCGCATCGATCTCGCGCTCAGCGAGGCGCGGCGGGTGCTGAAGCCCGGCGGGCGCTTCCTGTGCCTCGAATTCTCGGCCGTCGATGTGCCGCTCCTCGACAAGATCTACGAGGCGTATTCCTTCCACGTCATCCCGCGCATCGGCGCGCGGGTGGCGGGGGATGCCGATTCCTATCGCTACCTCGTGGAGTCGATCCGCAAGTTCCCGACGCGCGGTGCCTTCGCCGGCATGATCGAACGGGCGGGCTTCCGCCACGTCACCGACCGGCCGCTTTCCGGCGGCATCGTCGCGATCCATTCCGGCTGGAAGGTCAGTTGAGGGTGGTGCACTCGTGATCGGCGCTGCCATCAACCTCGTCCGTGGGGCGCGGGTGGGCTTCGTACTCGTCCGCGAGGGCGCGCTCGCCTTCGCCGACCCGTCCGAGATGCCGGCCGTCCTGCGCTTCGCCCTGAAGGTCGGCCGCTCCATCGAGCGGAAGGGCCTGGGCGACGGCGCCGCCCGCCTCTCGGCGGCGATGACGCGGCTCGGGCCGTCCTACGTGAAGTTCGGACAGTTCCTAGCGACCCGCCCCGACATCGTCGGCATGCGCGCCGCCCTGGACCTCGAACAGTTGCAGGACCGTGTGCCACCCTTCCCGCAGGCCACCGCCGTGCGGGTGGTGGAGGCCGCCTTCGGCAAGCCGATCGGGCAGCTCTTCGTCTCGTTCAGCGAACCCATCGCTGCAGCCTCCATCGCGCAGGTCCACCGGGCCGTGGTGCAGGATGCGGACGGCACGCAACGCGCCCTCGCCGTGAAGGTGATGCGCCCGGGCGTCCGCGATGGGTTCAAGCGCGACCTGGAGGTGATGCGCTTCATGGCGCGGATCGTCCACGCCCTCTCGCCGGAGGCCGAGCGCCTGCGCCCGCGCGAGGTGGTGGAGATCCTTGCGCGCTCAGTGCTGATGGAGATGGATTTCCGCCTGGAAGCGGCGGCCGCCTCCGAACTGGCCGAGAACACACGCGGCGACGACGATTTCCGTGTGCCCCGCCCCGAATGGGAGCTGACCGCCCGCGACGTGCTCTCCTCGGAATGGATCGACGGCATCAAGCTGCACGGCCCGGCGGCCATCGTCGCGGCGGGTCACGACCCGCGCGAAGTCGGCCGCGCGGTGATCCAAAGCTTCCTGCGTCAGGCGATCCGCGACGGGTTCTTCCACGCCGACATGCACCAGGGAAACCTGTTCGTGGACGGTCAGGGCCGGCTGGTGGCGGTCGATTTCGGCATCATGGGCCGGCTGGGGCCGAACGAGCGGCGCTTCCTCGCCGAAATCCTGCTCGGCTTCATCACCCGCGATTACCTGCGGGTGGCGCGTGTGCATTTCGAGGCGGGCTACGTGCCGGCGCACCATTCGGTGGAGGATTTCGCCCAGGCGATCCGCGCCATCGGCGAGCCGATCCATCAGCGCAAGGCCGACGAGATTTCGATGGCCAAGGTGCTGACGCTGCTGTTCGACGTCACCGCTCTGTTCGACATGAGCACGCGCACCGAATTGGTGATGCTGCAGAAGACCATGGTGGTGGTGGAAGGCGTGGCCCGCTCCCTCGACCCCAAGCTCGACATGTGGACCACCGCCGAGCCGGTGGTGCGCGCGTGGATCGCCCACAATCTCGGTCCCATCGGGCGGCTTCAGAGCGGCGCGGAGGCATTGCGGACCCTCTCCGACGTGGTGACGGACTTCCCCGACCTCGCCGTGCGCTTGAAGCGCGTCCTTGTGCGGCTCGATGAGGCCGGCACGGGGGACGCGAAGCGCCTCGAACGCTTCGCCCGCAACGAGCGCCTTCGCGCCGTTTGGTCGACGCTGGCGCTTTGGGGCATCGCCATCGGCGCACTGACCCTGGCGTTCCGGGGCCTGTGAGCCCCGCTACGTCTCGACGAGACCGCTGCTCGACCCGCTGGCCTCGGACGTCGCCCGGCCGTGCGGCTTGGCGATGTACTCTTCCGAGCGCATCTCGATGAGGCGCGAGACCGTGCGGTCGAACTCGAAGGCCTCCCGGCCGGTGCTGGCCGTGTAGAGGTCCTGCGCTTCGGCCGCCGCCGAGGCGACGAGCTTCACGTTGCGGTCGTAGAGGGTGTCGATGAGCGTGATGAAGCGCTTGGCCTCGTTGCGCTCCGCCTCCTGCATCACCGGAATGCCGTCGATCAGCACCGTGTGGTAGGCGCGGGCGACGGCCATGTAATCCGAGGCGCCGAGCGGCTGGCGGCAGAGGTCGTCGAAGCTGAAGCGCGCCACACCGCCGGCCTCCTGCGGCACCCGCACTTCGCGGCCATGCACCGTGAGGCTTCCCTCCGCGCCCTTCGTTCGGCCGGTGAGGCCCTTGAACGCGGCATTGAGAGCGGCGCGAGCCGCGTCGTCCGCCGGCACATGCCAGACCTTGGCACTCCCCAGCTTTTCGAGGCGGAAATCCGTCCGCGAATCGAGCCGTAGGACGGAGACGCGCTCCTTCAACACCTCGATGAAGGGCAGGAACAGTGCCCGGTTCAAGCCGCCCTCGTAGAGCCGGTCGGGCTCGACATTCGACGTGGCGATGACGGTCACGCCCCGGCGGAACAGGTGGTTGAACAGCCGCCCCAGGATCATCGCGTCCGCGATGTCGGTGACGGTGAACTCATCGAAGCAGAGGAGCGTCGCCTCGTTGGCGAGGGCGTCGGCCACGGGGCCGATGGGGTCGTCGCCCTTCACCTCGCCGCGCTTCAGCGCCTGCCGGTAGGCGTGGATGCGCTCATGCGCGTCCGCGAGGAAGCCGTGGAAATGGACGCGGCGCTTGGGCCCCGGTGCCGCCTCGTAGAACAGGTCCATCAGCATGGTCTTGCCGCGCCCGACCGAGCCCCAAACGTAGAGGCCGCGCACCGCTTCCGGCTCGTCCTTACGCTTGAACAGCCAGCCGAGGGCGCTGCTCTTGCTGGCGCGCTTGCGCCGTCCGAGTTCCTGCACGATGGCATCGAGGCTGCGCACGGCGGCGACCTGCGCCGGATCGCGCTCGATGGCGCCGGTGGCGATCAGCGCCTCGTAGCGATCATGGACGGGACCGGGCGAGACGGCGCTGCGGCGTGCCTCGGGAGACGGGCCGCGCCCCACGCCGGATGTCTGGCTCACGAAACCGGTTCCTCGCCAAGTCCGATGCCCGGCGGCGCCGGGCGGCGCCGTTCCTGTGCCGTGGCAAGCGCTTCCGAATCAAGTCTTTCGGCTCGACGGTTCAAGCAAACCGTTCCATGTCCGAACCACATCGCAACCCCCGCGCCACAACCCATGCGGCAGTTTTGCTGCATTGCACAACGCCGTATGCTCTGCCATATCGCAGGAGTATTCGGGAGGAACGTCCGTGTCCCGTGGCGCCGAGGCGCCAACGACCGGAGACGTTCATGGCCGACCAACGGCAACTAGACTCATCACCCATCGTCCGCCGGCTCTGGCTCAGCGACCGGCAGGCCGTGCTGGACTATTTCTGTCGCCTCGACGCCGACACCCGTGCAAACCGTTTCATGGGGCAGGTCAGCGAGGCCGGGCTCCGGGCCTATGCCGATCAGGCGACGTCCGCGCGCGGCGTCATGTTCGGCGCCTTCCTCGACGGGACCCTGCGCGGCCTCGGCGAGTTGCGGCCCGGCGGCCCCGGCCCATCGAACTACTTCATCGGGCCGGAGGCGGAAGCCGCCTTCGCGGTGGAGCGCCCGTTCCGCCGCATGGGCCTCGGCGCCGCGCTGTTCGCGCGCATCACCCAGGCGGCGCGCAACCGCGGCGTGTGTGATCTCCATGTCCGCTGCTTCGCCCGCAACGGGCCGATGATCCGCCTCGCCGCCCGGCAGGGCGCCACCCTCAGCCGCGACGGGCTGGACGCGGACGGGTCGCTGCACCTGAACCGGGCGACGCCTCTCTCGCTCTGGTACGAGAGCATCGCCGAGGCCTTCGACTTCACCCTCTCGGTCTCGGCAAAGACCCTCGACCGGAAGGACGCCGCCTAGCCGACCGGCTCCCCCACCAGGGCGAAGGTGAGGAGATCGACGGACGCCGCACCGCCCCGCAGCAAGGCGCGGGCGGCGGCATTCGCGGTGGCCCCCGTGGTGCGCACGTCATCCACGAGGAGCACGCGCAGCCCTGCAATCCGATACGCCTCGGCGGGCGGGACGTGAAACGCCCCCGACAGGTTCTCGGCGCGGCCCGCGCGGCTTAAGCCCACTTGAGAGCGCGTGGCGCGTCGGCGGATCAGCGCTTGGGGAAGAAAGGGCAAACCCGCTTTATCCGCGAGGGGTCGCGCCAGCAGTGCCGCCTGATTGAAGCGCCGCCGCCACAGCCGCCAGCGATGCAGCGGGACAGGCACGACGCAATCAGCCTGCGCGATCAGGTCGCGCCCCGCACCCGCCATCATGCGTGCCATCGGCCGGGCGAGATCGTGCCGGTCCTCGTATTTCAGGCGATGGACGAGGCCGCGCGCCACGTCGTCGTAGAGCGCTACGGCCCGCGCCCGCGTGAAGACGGGGGGCTGTGCGAAGGCTTGGGGGGAAGTCAGCCGGCCGATCCCAAGATCGACGGCGAAGGGCATGCCGAGGCGGTCGCACAGCGGCTCCTCGATGAGCCGCAGGCCGGACCAGCAGGCGGGGCAGAACGCGCCCGCATCGGCGGTGGCAGCGCCGCATCCGGCGCATGTCGGGGGATAGACGAGGCCCAGCGCGAGATCCCGCGCCCGGCGGAAGGAGACGGCGGCGCCCCGGAGGGCGCCGCCGGACTTGTCGGTAAGGGTGCTCAGCGCGCCCCGGCAGGCTGCATCGCCTGCTGGTCGGCGGCCTTCGCCTTAGAGTTCGCCCGGTGACGGCCGATGGCACAACCGGCGGCCGCGCCCATCACGCCATGGCCCGCCATGTGGCCGGCGACACCGCCGACGAGAGCGCCCTTGATGCAGCCCTTCGCCTCGGCGGCGCCGGTGGCGGTGAGGGCGGACAGGGCGACGACGGTGCCGAGAATCAGACGCTTCATCAGGTTTCTCCCAAACGAGTCCATGAGCCAACTGGCTTGTGGGGCAGGAACGGCGAGTGCGGTTTCCAGTTCCGTTTTCATTCCTCAGCCGACTTCACGTCTTCGCGGGTGGTATCGAGCCCCTGCATACGCCATCTCACCCGGTGATGAGTACGCCCCATCCGCTTTTCGACACCGCTCTGATCCGCCGCCGCCTCGCCCGCGCGCAGGCCGGCGGCTATGCCGGTTTCCTGCTGGAGCGCGCCGCCGAGGAACTTGAGGATCGGCTGGCCACGGTGCTTCGCGATTTCCGCCGGGTGCTCGATCTCGGCAGCCCCGCCGCCGTGGCCAATTCCGTCCTGGCGCGGCGCTATCCCGAGGCCGAGCGCTTCCGGCTCTCACCTCTGCCGGAAGCGGGTCCCGGCCGGGCCGTGGCGGACATGGAAGCGCTGCCCATCGGCCCGGCCAGCATCGACCTCGTCGTGTCGCTGCTCGCCCTGCATGCGGTGAACGACCTGCCCGGCGTTCTCGTGCAGGTCCGCCGGGCGCTCCGGCCGGATGGGCTCTTCGTGGGATGCCTGTTCGGCGGGGCGACCCTTACGGAGTTGCGCCACAGCCTGACCCAAGCCGAAAGCGAGATCGAAGGAGGCGTCAGTCCGCGCGTGGCGCCGTTCGTGGCGATCCGCGAGGCGGGCGGGCTTCTGCAGCGGGCGGGCCTCGCCCTGCCGGTGGCGGATTCCGACCTGCTGACGGTGCGTTATGCGGATGCCTTCGCCTTGATGCGCGACCTGCGCGCCATGGGCATGACGAACGCCCTCACCGACCGCCGGAAGCGCCCGATGCGCCGGGCGACGTTGCTGCGCGCGGCGCAAATCTACGCGGAGCGCTTCGCGGATGCGGACGGGCGGATCCGGGCGAGCTTCGAACTGGTCTGGCTTCTCGGTTGGGCACCCCACGACAGCCAGCAGAAGCCGCTCAAGCCGGGCAGCGCCTCGGCGCGCCTCGCAGACGCCCTCGGGACCGTCGAGTTGAAGGGAGAGGGCAGCTAGTCCGCCCTCCCCGCGTGACGCCTTACTCTTCGACCTTGGCGACCGGGCGGTCGTTGCCCTGGGCGGTCTCGTCGTGCCATTGGCCCGCCTTGTCCTGATAGCGGATGCCTTCGGTCGAGCCCGGCACCTGTTGCTCGGCGGCGGCGGCCTGGGCGGCCTGAAGCGCCTCGTCCCGGCTGGGGAAAGTCTCGGAAAAGACGTCGCCGACCTTGTAGGCGTAGCCGCCGTCGTGCTCGACAATGTGATAGGTGACTTCCGACATGACGCCTCCGAACGCGTGAACGGGTTTCGGAGCGCGAACCCCTGGGGCACCGGAGCGGTTCCGCAGCCACCGATCCGCCCGAATGCGGCATCAGAGGCATCGCCTCCTCGCTCGCAGGGTCATTCGATGCCGCTTCGTCCCCGTCTTCTCGCCTGTGCCGCCTGCGTCGTGACGCTCAGCGCCCTGCCGGCGCGGGCGGAGGAAGGCTTCCTCGACAGGCTGTTCGGCGGGACGCCGGGCGCCGCACCGGCCAACCCGTTCGCCTCCAACTACCCGTCCGCAGCGCCCTCGCAACGGGAGGTCGCCGCGGCCCGGGCGGAACGGGCCGCGCGCCGGTCGCGCGGCGGCGAAGGCGGGCCGATCCCGCCCGGCCGCATCCCGGAGGAGTAGCCTCAGGCGTCGCCGACGACGCCCGCCTCGTCCTGCGCCTGGAGCACGTCCGGGCGCGGCATCGAGATGATGTTGTAGCCCGAATCCACGAAATGGGTCTCCCCCGTGACGCCGCCCGACAACGACGAGAGCAGGTAGAGCGCCGAGCCGCCCACCTCGTCCAGCGTCACCGTCCGCCGCAGGGGCGCGTGGGCGCGCTGGTGGTTGAACATCAGCCGCGCATCCGCGATGCCCGCGCCCGCCAGGGTCCGCATCGGCCCCGCCGAGAGGGCGTTCACGCGGATGCCATCCGGCCCGAGATCGGTGGCGAGGTAGCGCACCGAGGCTTCGAGTGCCGCCTTGGCCACGCCCATCACGTTGTAGTTGGGCATGACGCGCGTCGAGCCACCGTAGGTCAGCGTCAGCAGCGAGCCGCCGTTCTTCATCCGCTTGGCCGCGCGCTGCGCGATCTCGGTGAAGGAGAAGCACGAAATCGTCATCGTGCGCACGAAGTTCTCGCGCGTCGTGACATCGACGTAGCGGCCTTTCAGCTGCGCCTTGTCGGAGAAGCCGATGGCGTGGACTACGAAGTCGAGCTGGCCATCGAACCGTTCGTCGAGGGCGTCGAAGGTGGCGTCGACGGAGGCGAGATCCTCCACGTCACAGGGCAGCACGATATCGGAATCGAGCCTGGCGGCGAGCGGCGCGACTCGGCGCCCGAGGGCATCGCCCTGATAAGTGAAGGCAAGCTGCGCACCGTGGGCGTGGAGCATCTTCGCGATGCCCCAGGCGATCGAATGGTCGTTGGCCACGCCCATGATCAGACCGCGCCGGCCTGCCATCAAACCCGTCATGCGAAACCGTCTTCATCGTGGCCTGCCGCCCCCGATGAGAGGGCGGCTCTGAGCCCTTGCCTTAGCCCGCCCTCCGCGGCCCTGTCCAATCGCCGCCCGTTAGGCGTCGATATGTTTCAGGACCAGCGTCGCGTTGGTGCCGCCGAAGCCGAAGGAGTTCGACAGGACGTGGCCGAGCTTCACCCCGTCGCGGCGGGCGCGGAGGATCGGCATGTCCGCGAAGGCGGGGTCGATCTCGTCGATATGCGCGCTCTCGCAGATGAAGCCGTTGTTCATCATCAGCAGGGCGTAGATCGCCTCCTGCACGCCGGTCGCCCCGAGGGAATGGCCGGTGAGCGACTTCGTGGCCGCGATGGGCGGGCATGCGTCGCCGTTGCCGAACACCTCGCGGATCGCCTCGATCTCCTTGTCGTCGCCGACCGGGGTCGAGGTCGCATGCGGGTTGATGTAGTCGATCTTCACGCCCTTCAGGCCGGCGATCGCCTGCTTCATGCAGCGGATCGCGCCCTCGCCCGAGGGGGCCACCATGTCGTAGCCATCCGAGGTGGCGCCGTAGCCGGCGATCTCGCCGTAGATCCGCGCGCCGCGCGCCTTGGCGTGCTCGTACTCCTCCAGCACCACCACGCCCGCGCCGCCGGCGATGACGAAGCCGTCGCGGCCGGCATCGTAGGCGCGGGAGGCCCGGGCCGGCGTGTCGTTGTACTTCGAGGACATGGCGCCCATGGCGTCGAACAGGACGGAGAGCGTCCAATCCAGCTCCTCGCAGCCGCCCGCGAAGATGATGTCCTGCCGCCCGCCCTGGATGATCTCGGCGGCGTTGCCGATGCAATGGTTCGACGTCGCGCAGGCGGACGAGATCGAATAGTTCACGCCCTTGATCTTGAACCACGTGGCGAGCGTGGCCGAGGCGGTGGAGGACATGGCCTTCGGCACCGCGAACGGTCCAACCCGCTTCGGACCCTTGCTGCGGGCGATGTCGGCCGCCTCCACGATGGCATGGGTCGAGGGGCCGCCCGAGCCCATGATGATGCCGGTGCGCTCGTTCGAGACGTCGCCCTCTTCGAGGCCGGCATCGCGGATCGCCTGTTCCATGGCGACCTGATTCCAGGCGGTCCCGCCGCCGTGGAAGCGCATGGCGCGCCGGTCGAGCACCGTCTCCGGGTCGAGGGTGGGGGCACCCTGGACCTGACAGCGGAAGCCGTGTTGGGCGAAGGGCACGGCCCGGGTGATGCCCGAGCGTGCCTCGCGAAGGGAGGCCAGAACCTCCTGCGTGTTGTTGCCGATGGACGAGACGATGCCCATCCCGGTGATGACGACGCGGCGCATGGAAAGACCAAACCTCCGTCGCGGCGACGGTTGCCCGCGCCGCGTTGCGGTCAGCTAAGGGGTAGCCGGTGCAATCTCAACAGCCCGGAACGTCAGGCGTTGCCCGCGCCACCCTCAACTTCGACCGGCCGGGCCGATATCGACCCGATCCGGCCTCCTAGATGGGAGCGGATATCAGGCGTTCTAGGCCCGGAAAAGCGCGACGCGCAGATCGGTCGCCTCATAGATCCGGTTTCCGTCGGCTTCCAGCCACCCATCGGCGATGCCGAGGACCAGCCGGCCCTGGCGGACGCGCTTGAGATCGACACCGTAGACGACCTTCTTGACGGTCGGCAGCACCTGATCGGCGAACTTCACCTCGCCGACGCCGAGGGCGCGGCCACGACCGGAGGCACCCAGCCAGCCCAGGTGGAAGCCCACGAGCTGCCACAGGGCGTCGAGGCCGAGGCACCCCGGCATGACGGGGTCGCCTTGGAAATGGCAGGGGAAGAACCAGAGGTCGGGGCGGATGTCGAACTCGGCCAGGACATGGCCCTTGCCGTGGGCGCCGCCCTCCTCGCCGATGGAGGTGATGCGATCGAACATCAGCATCGGCGGCAGCGGCAATTGCGCGTTGCCCGGTCCGAATAGCTCGCCGCGCCCGCAGGCCAACAGGTCCTCGTAGGAGTAGCTCGAGCGGCGGCTCGGGGCCGGCGATTGCGCGGTGTCGGCGTCAGGCGGCATGAAAGCGCAGCAATTCCCGTTCAGTAGCGACGTTCCGGCGCCCATCGCCGGCCCATCCGCAGGCGGGTTAGCACGGGCGGGGGCGCGTTCAAAGCGTCTCGCCCCGTCAAGCTGCGCCGGGTTGCGACGCGGGGTCGCCTTCCGTATACTCGTAACAATTGTTTGCCCTCTCTTAGAGCGTTCAGTCCCCAATGTCAGAGATGGTGCCCCTGCAGGCTGTCCTCAGCGGTCGTATCCCCGCCTTCCAAACGGAGGCGAACGGGGCCGGCCGTCGCGGTTGCCCGCTCTCGGACCTGCGGGAGCGGCTTCGCCGCGCCGGCCTGCGCCCGACCCGTCAGCGCCTGTCGCTGGGATGGCTTCTGTTCGGCCGGGGCGACCGTCACCTGACGGCGGAAATGCTCTACGACGAGGCGATGCGCGCCAAGGTGCCGGTCTCGCTGGCGACCGTGTACAACACCCTGCACCAGTTCACCGAGGCCGGGCTGCTGCGCCAGCTCGCCCTCGACGGGTCGAAAGCCTATTTCGATACGAACCCGAGCGAGCACCACCACTTCTACCTGGAGGAAGAGGGCGCGGTGATCGACATGCCGGATTGCGGCATCACGGTCGATTCGCTGCCCGAGGCTCCCGAGGGCATGGAGATCGCGGGCGTCGAAGTGATCGTCCGCCTACGCCGCAGCCGCCCCGCCGGCCGTCGCCAGCAGGGCTGAGCGGCCGACCATCGAATTATCAACGAAAAAGGCCCGGCTCGCGCCGGGCCTTTTTCATTCCACCTTCTCGTTCGGATAGACGCCCCAGAGTCGATTCTGACGGATATACCCGTCGACATCGCGCTTCGACGGGAGCGTCACGACCAAGCGGCACCACGTCCCGCCACAGGTCTTGACGTTGCCGATCACCCCGGATTGCAGCCGCGCCTGATCGCTCGACGTGTCGTCGGGGCTCGACCGGAGAGGCACCGCCGCCTTGGCGCCGTCCTTGTCCGGCCCGGCATTCACGATGGCCGTGCGCCGTCCGGACAGCAGCGAGTGCAGCACCCAGCCTTCGGTGCCCTCGGAATCGCGGATCCGCCGCCACGTCTCGAACTCGCCGATGATCTCGACGGGCAAGCCGGCGCGCTGGAACACCCACAGGGTGCGGTGGTCCTTGGAAGGACCCTCGCGCAGGTTCACGCGGTCGGTCTTGAGGCTGGCATAGCGCGGCAACGGCAACTTCGTAACCGGGCCGACGCCGTTCTCCTGCGCCAGGGCGGGGCCGGCGAGGCCCATGGTGCCGGCGAACAGGACGGCGATGAGAGTCGGGCGTAGCGCGCGCATCGTCCCTCCGGGAATGACGTCCGGGGCGGATCCCCCAATGGTCGATCCGCGCTCCGATTGTGTTCCGCCCGGCCTCTGCTAGACAGGCCATCACGGCCGGCGCCAGCCGGCAACCGGGGTGCGGAAGCCGGTCCTGTGTGGCCGAACTCGGTTAACGGATGCTTGCGGCCCATGCGCCGGGGGGAGTGAGACCGTGTCGAAGCGTAAGCCGCTCGTGGTGGTGACGCGCCGTCTGCCGGACGCCGTCGAGACGCGGATGCGCGAGTTGTTCGACGTCCGCTTGAACGAGAGTGACTCGCCGCTCACGGGCGAGGCCCTGGCCTCCGCCCTGCGCGAGGCCGACGTGCTCGTGCCGACGGTGACGGATGAGATCGATTCCGGTCTTCTCGCCCAGGCCGGGCCGAACCTGCGGCTCATCGCCAATTTCGGCAACGGCGTCGATCACATCGATGTCGGCGTCGCGCTCGAGCGGGGCATCACCGTCACGAACACGCCGGGCGTCCTCACCGAGGACACGGCGGACATGACGATGGCGCTGATCCTCGCGGTCGCCCGCCGGGTGCCCGAGGGCGCGCGGATCATCCCCGAGGACGATTGGACGACCGGCTGGTCGCCCACCTGGATGCTCGGCCGCCGGATCACCGGCAAGCGCCTTGGCATCGTCGGCATGGGCCGGATCGGTCAGGCGCTGGCCAAGCGCGCCCGCGCCTTCGGCCTGCAGGTGCATTATCACAACCGCCGCCGCGTCCCGGCGGCCACCGAGAGCGCACTGGACGCGACCTACTGGGAATCGCTGGACCAGATGCTGGCCCGCGTCGACATCGTGTCGGTGAACTGCCCGCACACTCCGGCGACCTACCACCTGCTCTCGGCGCGTCGCCTCAAGCTTCTGAAGCCCGAGGCCATCGTCGTGAACACCGCCCGTGGCGAGGTGATCGACGAGAACGCCCTCGCCCGGCTAATCGAAGCCGGTGACATCTCGGCGGCGGGCCTCGACGTGTTCGAGCAGGAGCCGGCGGTGAGCCCGCGCCTCGTGAAGCTCGCCCGTCAGGGCAAGGTTGTGCTGCTGCCGCATATGGGCTCGGCGACCCATGAGAGCCGCATCGACATGGGCGAGAAGGTCATCATTAACATCCGGACCTTCATGGACGGGCACCGCCCGCCGGACCGCATCCTGCCGAGCATGCTCTAAAGCATTCCCCGGCGGCGATGCGTTCGCTGCCGCCGGCCGTGTGGAACAGGCGCTCGCTGGTCAGCTTCAGGAAGTAGAATCCGAATTCCGGGTTCTGGTAATAAAGCTGCTTGACCTCCGAATAGGAGACTCGCAGCGCCCTCCCCGCCTGCATGCAGACCAGTGACGCCGTGCGCGTGTTGCCCGGCGAGAGCAGGCCGAGTTCTCCCACGATCCCGCCTGTCCGCACCTCGTACCCGACTTCGGGCACGAGGAAGACGCCGCTCTCGATATAGTAGAGCTCGTCGGCCGGGTCGCCCTTTCGGAACACCGTCTCCCCGGTGCCGAAGCGGCGCCTGCTGCCGAACGGCGCCAGCCATTCCAGGGTCAGGCTGCCGGAGGCCGCCGCCTCCGCCTGCCGCACGAGCCGCACCATCTCCCACAGCCTGTAGGCGTTGAACGGGATCTGGATGCACTCGGTCAGCACCACGGGCATGCTGCCGATCAGGACGCCGTAGGTGACGACGGCACAGCTCGCGCAAAGGGAGATGATCCGCAGCGGGATCATCGTGCTCATCGCGGAGGACGCGATCGTCAGCGCGGTCCCGAGATAGCCGATGGCCTCGATCCAGTTCATCGCCTTCCCCGGCAGCGGTTGCGGCGGGGAATGCCCGTCCGCGTCCGTTCCGGCAAGCCGATCTCAGGCGGAAGTTGCGGCTTCCAGCGTTGTGCGAACGGCCTCGGCGGCGCGTATCCCCTGCTCGTAGGCGCCGCCGACCGTGCCCCATTGCTCCCGCGACAGCGCTTCGCCCGCGAAGAACAGCTTGCCGCCGATGCCGTCGCGCAGGGTGAGCCGCGCCTGGGCATGGCCCGGTGGGACGACGGCCCAGGAGCCACGCGCGAACGGATCATGCCGCCACGCGCTGATAGCCGGGATCGTGAGATCGCGCAGCCGCGCCCGCCCGACCTGCTCGGCCAGCACGGCGCGGACATGCCGGCGTACCGCATCGGGACCCCCGCCCGTGGCGTCGATGGCGGCGGCCTCGTGGATGTCCAGTTCGTAGAAATGGAACGGCGTGCCGTCGATGCGGGTAAGCAACCCGGAGGGTGAGCGGCGGCGGCCGTGGAAGCCCGCGAGCCGGTCGCGACCGCCGAACGGGCTCGACGGCCAGTGCAGCACCGCATGCTCGTAGATGCCGGTGGTGAACCCGTCGATGGCCGCCCGCACCGTATTGGGAAGGGGCGGCGAGAAGGCGGGTCCGTCGCGCAGGACCATGACCGGCACGGTGACGATGGCGGCTTTCGCCGACAGGCTCGTGCCGTCTTCCAACGAAATCCGCACCCCCTCCCCCGCCCAGTCGATGCGGCGGACGGGGGCCGAGAGGCGGATCGGCAGGCCGGCGGCGAGCCGCGCGAGGTAGTTGCCGTAGCCCCCGGCGATGAAGAAGTTATCGCCGTATTCCATGCTCGGGAAATCATGCAGGGAGACCTCTCCGAGGGGTCGACCCGAGACGAGGCCGTGGACCTGCGCGACGCGCGCGGCCCAGGGCCCGAGCCCGGCCGGCAGCGCGCTGGCGGCGGGGCGATCCTCGCCGTCCTTGCCGGCGCCGCCGGTCATGGCCTGGTCGGCGCGCTCGAAGGCGCGGGCGCCCGCGCGGGCTTCCGAGGGGCGGGCGGGCCTGCCGGAGACCCAGGTGTGGCCGTTCTGCGGCGCCCGGTGCAGGCGCTCGCCGCGCTCCCGCCCGAGGGCCACGAGGGGATTGATCGGCCCGGCATGGAGCCAGTGCGCCCCGAGATCGACTGGGTGTCCGCGCAGCGGCACCGTCACGGCCCGGCCGCCAACACGATCCCGCGCCTCCAGCACCGCCACCGACCGCCCGGCCTCAATAAGGCTCCGGGCCGCCGCGATTCCCGCCGCCCCGGCGCCGACGATCACCACATCCGGGGAGGCCGGCAGCGGCGCCAGGGCCGGACGAAAATCGGGGGTCAGGGCCGGTTGCGTCGTCATCGTCACCGTCTCGCTTCTCCCCCGCCCTTGCACCGCAGCGGGCGCGATCCCACAACCCAGCCGTCTCGATCCGCTCCGGACCAGAACCGATGATTCTCGATTCCGCTTCCGCGGCCCTTCGTCAGACGCTGTCGCCGGCCCTGCGCGGCATCCTCTGGAAATCGCTCGGCCTCACCCTCGCGATCCTCGCATTGCTGTGGCTCGGCCTGACGCGGCTGATCCAGGCGTTCCAGGCGAGCCACCACATCTCGTCGCAGTACCCGATCCTAGACAGCCTCGCCTACTACCTCGCGGGGTTCGGCCTCTTCGTCGCCCTCGCCTACCTGATGCCGGCCGTTTCGATCATCGTCGCCGGCTTCTTCCTCGATGATGCCGCCGAGATCGTGGAGCGTACAGACTTCCCCGGCGAGCCGCCGGGGCAGGCCATGCCGTTCGGCATCTCGATGCTCTATGCGCTACGCTTCGCGGGCCTGACGCTGCTCGTGAACATGGCCGCGCTGGTGATCTTCTTCGTTCCGGTGATCGGCGTGGCCGCGTTCTTCGCCGCCAATGCCTACCTGCTTTCGCGGGAATATTTCGAGATGGCGGCAGCGCGTTTCCGCCGGATCGACGGCGCTGCGCAGATGCGCCGTGACCATGCCCTGCGCACGCTCCTCGCCGGGTGCCTGCTGGCGGGAATGATGATCGTGCCGGTGGTCAATCTCGTGACGCCTCTCTTCGGAATCGCCCTGATGGTCCATCTGCACAAGCGCATCTCGGCGCGTCAGCCGCGCCTGACCTACCCGCGCTGACCCCCCGCTGCGGCGAGGGGCGCCCTGGTATTCCAGCAAGCGCCCCTCTAGCGTGCCGCGATGCCCGGTCGCCGCCGGGCCGGAGCGGGCCTGTGATGGAATCGCGTGAGGAACGCCAGGACCCGCCGCCCCCACCGGGCATGGCCCCCTTCGTGCTCCTGATCCTCGCCGCGGCGGGCCTGATCGGCTGGGGCGCCTACGGGCAGTGGCAGCGCGACGTCGAGGCGACGCGCACCCTCGACAAGATCCGCACACTGGTGCCCCGCGTGCGCACGGCCCTGGCCGAGCGGGCCGACGGCCCCCTCGACCTGACGTTGCCCGGCGAGACGCGCCCCTTCCTCACCGCCGCCATCGCCGCGCGGGCGACGGGCTACATCGCCGAGCGCCGGATCGACATCGGCTCCCGCGTGAAGGCCGGGGACCTCCTCTTCCGGATCGCGGCGCCCGATCTCGACCAGCAGCTGACCCAGGCCGAGGCGCAACTCGGCCAGTTGAAGGCGCAGAAGCTTCAGGCCGAGGCGCAGGTTGAGCAGGCCAAGGCCAACGTCACGCTGGCCAACCTGACCAACAACCGGACGACGACCCTCGCCGACCAGGGCTGGGCCTCCCGCCAGAACGCCGACACCTCGCAGGCGGGTGTCCTGTCCCAGGCCGCGACCCTGGCCGGCGCCGAGGCCGGCGTGAAGGTCGCCGCCGCCAACATCAAGGCGCAGGGCGCGGTGGTCGAACGCCTGAAGGCGCTCGCCGCGTTCGAGAGGGTCGTGGCGCCCTTCGACGGCGTGGTCACCACCCGGAACATCGATGTCGGCGATCTGGTGAAGGCCGACAACGGCGGCACGCCCCTCCTGACCATGGATCAGGACACCACCCTGCGCATCGCGGTGAACGTGCCGCAGAACCTCACCCGTGGCGTGGCCCCCGGCGTCGAGGCGACGATCCGCGTGCCGCAACTGCCGGGACGGACCTTCACCGGCTCGGTGGAGCGCAGTTCCGTCGCATTGCAGGCGGCCTCGCGGACTCTGACGACCGAAGTCGATGTGCCGAATCCGGACGGCATCCTGCGCGCCGGCATCCATGCCGACGTCACCCTCAAGCTGCCGCGCGACAAACCGGGCGTGATCGTCCCGTCCGAAGCGGCGATCTTCAGCAAGGGGGAGTTGCGCGTCGCCGTGGTGAAGGATGACGGGCGCGCCACCTGGCGGACCATCCGCCTTCGCAGGGATTTCGGCCGGGCGCTCGAAATCGAGGACGGCATCGATGCGCAGACCCGCATCATCCTCGGCCCGCCGCCCGACCTACGCGAGGACCAGCCCGTGGAGCGGGACGACGGCCCCGCCGGGCACCAGCCGATGCGCTCGGCGGCCCGCTAGAATCAGTTCACCCGGACGACGAGCTTCATCTTCGGGTGGATGCCGCAGAGCACTTGGAACACGCCCGTCTGCGTGAACGTGACCGGCGTGCGGCTGCCCGGCTCCTGATCGCCCGAATCGAAGCTGAAGGTCGGCGAGTCGACGTAGGCGTGGTGGAGCAGGTCACTGTCGTCGTTGACGATGACGATCGTTTCCCCCTTCGACACCACGATCGTCTCGGGATGGAAGGTCCGCCCCTTCTGCGAGACGATGATGCCCAGGGCCTGCAGCTTCCCCACGACGGGAATGCCGGCGACGATGCCGAGCCCCAGCGACAGCAATGTCGGGAACATCACTGCAAGGCCAGGCTTGCGCGGCGGGAGAGTGGCGAGGCTCGACATGCAGGCTCCCGTTTCTTCACAACACGTAGCCATACAAGGTTGAGAAAAGCTTTTGCTTGATCCACCTGACCACGCTGCTTGCCTTCGCAATGCAAGCGTGGGGCCGGGACGGCACTTTCGTAATTCAACGAAACGCTCAGCTAATCACACTTTAAGATGTCGCCCATAGGATCGACGTCGCGGACCGAGTGGTGAACCGGTGAGATGCAATATTTCGAGGCGGCATTCCCGATGAAAGCGAGGGCGCGAGCCCTCAGGCGGAGCTCGCCGGTCGGCGCCTTCGTCGCAACGATCAAGGCGCGCATCTTCATCGCCTTCTTCGTGATGAGCCTGCTCTCCGGCGGCCTCGGCTTCTACGCCATCGTGGCGATCGCCCATGTCGGCGATCTCGTCGGCCGGACCTACGACCAGTCGTTGATGTCCATCAACTATGCGCGCGCCACGGCGGCGGACTTCGCCAAGATGCGCGCCACCTTCGCGCGGCAGGGCCTCACACGTGACAAGGCCGCCATCGCCAAGCTCGACGCGCAGATCACCGAACTCCACACCACCCTCGCCGAAGACCTGACCATCGCCGTCGAGCGCGCCCAATCCGACCGGGCCGTGCGCGCCGCCCTCGCCGTGCAATCCGGCGTCGCCGCCTGGGACGACATCCGGCGCAGCTTCGGCGACCTCTCTGCCGTCCGCCCCGAGCGCTGGGATGCCCTCGACCATCAGGCCGACGCCATCGACGCCCAGATCGACATGCTGGTGAACTACACGGCGGGCGATGGATTCACTTTCCGGCAGGCCGCCCGGATGGCGGTCGGCAGCGAGTTGCGCCTCAACATGGCAGCGGCGCTGCTCGCAATCTTCGGCTCGGGCGTGATCGCGTGGCTCCTGCACCGCCGCATCCGGGGGCCGATCGTCTCCGCGTCGCTCGCGGCCCAGCGGATCGCGGGCGGTCACCTCGACGATTCGATCCCCACCGACGGCCGCGACGAACTCGGCAGCCTGCTCCGCTCCATGGCGGCGATGCGTGACAACATCCGCGCGATGATGGAACGCGAGGTCCGCCAGCGCCAATCGGCGGAACGGCTGCTTACCGACGCGCTGCAAAGCTCGCGCGAGGGCGTCGTCGTCGTCGATGCTCTCGGGTGCATCGCGTTCGCCAACCCGATGGCGCTGAAGTTCTTCGAAGGGCTCGGGACGGCCGGCAACTCCTCCGGTGAAACCAACTGCCGCGAGGCCCTGTCCTGCGATGGCGAGTTCCGGTTGCCGAACGGGCGCTGGCTGCGCGTGAGCCGCAGCGCCACCGAGGGCGGCGGCTTCGTCGCCGTGTGCAGCGACATCAGCGTTGAGAAGGAGCAGGAGGCCAAGCTTCGCGAGACGAACCTGCGCCTCGACGCGGCCCTCGACAACATGTCCCAGGGCCTGTGCCTGTACGATGCCGACCACCGGCTGATGGTGGTGAACCGCCGCTACGGCCAGATCTACGGCCTGCCGGCGAACGCGGTGACGCCGGGCATGACGGCGATGGAGGTGCTGGCCGTCAGCTCCAACGGCGGCAATTCGGCCGTGCCCTCGGTCTATCCGGTGATCGACGAGCTGCCGAATGGCAAGGTCATCGCCATCGAGCGCCGGAACACCGCCGATGGCGGCTTCGTGGCGACCTTCGAGGATGTCACCGAGCGGCGCCATGCGGAGGCGCGCATCGCGTTCCTCGCCCATCACGACGTGCTCACCGGCTTGCCGAACCGCATCGCGCTGGAACAGCAGATCAACGCCTCCATCGCGCAGACCGGGCGGGACCAGGGCTTCGCGATCTTCGCCCTCGACCTCGACGATTTCCGGCCGATCAACGACACGTTCGGCCACGCGGTCGGCGACGAACTGCTGGTGGCCGTGGCCAACCGGTTGAGCGCCTGCGTGCGCGAGATCGACTGCGTCGCCCGCATCGGCGCCGACGAGTTCGTTGTCGTCCAGCGGGCCGTCGAACGGCCGGAGGATGCCGCCGTCCTCGCCCGCCGGCTCATCGACGTGGTGAAGGCGCCCTATGTCCTGTCGAACCAGACCGTCAGCGTCGGCGTCACCATCGGCGTCACCGTCGCCCCCGGTGACGGCACGAGTTGCGGCAAGCTCCTGAAGAACGCCGACGTGGCGCTGGCCAGGGCGAAGGCTGAGGCGCGGGGCGCGTTCCGGTACTTCGAGCCGGATATGGATGCCCGGTTGCAGGCGCGGCGAGCGTTGGAGAGCGACCTGCGCCACGCGCTGGAGACCAAGGCGTTCGAGGTCTACTACCAGCCGATCTACAGCCTCGGCTCCGAGCGGATCTGCGGGTTCGAGGCGCTGCTGCGCTGGAAGCACCCGGTGCGCGGCTTCATCTCGCCGGCCGAATTCATCCCCCTCGCGGAGGAGTTGGGCCTGATCGTTCCCCTCGGGGAATGGGTGCTGGTCCAGGCCTGCACCGATGCCGCCCGCTGGCCGGATGGCCTGAAGATCGCCGTCAACGTTTCGGCGGTGCAGTTCACCTCGGCGAGCCTTGTGTCCGCCGTGCGGGATGCCCTGCGCACCACCGGCCTTCCCGGCCGGCGACTGGAACTCGAGATCACCGAATCGGTGCTCGTCGCCAATCCCGGAGTGACCACCGCGATCCTGCACAGCCTCAAGGGGCTCGGGGTGCGGGTGTCGATGGACGATTTTGGCACCGGGTACTCGTCGCTGAGCTACCTGCGCAGCTTTCCCTTCGACAAGATCAAGATCGACCAGTCCTTCGTCCGCGACCTCTGCGAGGAGGACGGCACAGACTTCATCGTCCGCGCGGTCATCAGCCTCGGCGCGAGCCTCGGCATGACGACGACGGCGGAGGGCGTCGAGACCGAAGCGCAGCTGGCGCGGCTGCGTGCCGAGGGTTGCGACGAGGTGCAGGGCTATCTCTTCAGCCGCCCGGTGCCGATCACCGAGGTGCCGAACGTCATCGCCCGCTGGAACGGCGCGACGCGCGCCATCGCCTGAAACGGGAAGGCCGGGTTCATCGCCCGGCCTTCGTCTTATTCCGCCGCGTCGAGGCGCGGGGTTTCGAGATCGGCCCGCTCGCGCTTCACGAGTTCGGCCGTGCGGAACGCCACCTCAAGAGCCTGCTCCGCGTTGAGGCGCGGGTCGCAGTAGGTGTGGTAGCGGTCGCTCAGGTCGTCGGCCGTCAGGGCGCGGGCACCGCCCGTGCACTCGGTCACGTCCTTGCCCGTCATCTCCAGATGGATGCCGCCGGCAATCGTACCCTCGGCGCGGTGGACGCCGAAGAAGCCCTCGATCTCCTGCATCACCCGGTCGAACGGGCGGGTCTTGTAGCCGCCCGCCGAGACCGTGTTGCCGTGCATCGGATCGCACACCCACACGACCGACCGGCCCTCCCGCTCGACCGCTCGCACGAGACCCGGCAGGTGCTCGCCCACCTTGTCCGCGCCGAAGCGGCAGATGAGGCTCAGGCGCCCCGCCTCGTTCTCCGGGTTCAGGAGGTCGATCAGCTTGATCAGCCCCTCTCCCGTCATGGACGGACCGCACTTGAGACCGATCGGATTCTTGATGCCGCGCGCGTATTCCACGTGGGCATGGTCCGGCTGGCGGGTGCGATCACCAATCCACAGCATGTGCCCGGAGGTCGCGTACCAATCGCCGCTCGTGGAATCGACGCGGGTCAGGGCCTGCTCGTAGCCGAGCAGCAGCGCCTCGTGGCTCGTGTAGAAATCGGTGGTCCGCACCTCCTGGTGCGTCTCCGGGTTGATGCCGATGGCGCGCATGAAGCCGAGCGCGTCGGTCATGCGCGAGGCGACGTCCTGGTAGCGCGAGGATTGCGGCGAATCCTTCACGAAGCCCAGCATCCAGCGGTGCGCGTTCTCGAGGTTCGCGTAGCCGCCGGTCGCGAAGGCGCGCAGCAGGTTCAGCGTCGCCGCCGACTGCCGGTACGCTTCGAGCTGGCGCCGCGGATCGGGGATCCGCGCCTCTTCCGTGAAGCCGATGCCGTTGACGATGTCGCCCCGGTAGCTTGGCAGGGACACGTCGCCCTGCGTCTCGTTCGGGGACGAGCGCGGCTTGGCGAACTGCCCGGCGATGCGCCCAACCTTAACCACGGGCGATCCGCCCGCGAAGGTCAGCACCATCGCCATCTGCAGGAACACGCGGAAGAAATCGCGGATGTTGTCGGCCGAATGCTCGTCGAAGCTCTCGGCGCAATCGCCGCCCTGGAGGAGGAAGGCCTCACCGGTGGAGACGCGGGCCAGCGCCGCCTTCAGCTTGCGGGCCTCGCCTGCAAAAACCAACGGCGGAAAGCTCGCGATCTGCGTCTCGACGGCAGCCAGGGCGGCGGCGTCCGGATAGGCCGGCACCTGCTGAATCGGCAGATTCCGCCACGTCGTCGGTGTCCAGCGCTCGCCCATGATTCCTCTCCACGCACGTCACTCGTGCGGCCGCGCCCTTCGCGCGGATGGGGGCTTATAGAGACATTCCTCACGGATCGCGAGGGGGCTGCGCTAGAGGCCGGGCTCGCCGTCCTCCACCTCGATCCCGTGCTCCGCGAGGATCCAGAAGATGGCTTCCAGATCCTCCGCCGAGACGTCCCGGGGCGGCAGCGCCTCTTCCAGGTCGTCGTAGGTCAGGCAGCGGCTGCGCTGGGCTTCCGCCTTGGCGAGCAGCCTGTCGATGGCCCGCCGGATGTCGGCCGGCAGCGCATCCTGGCTGGGCAGGCGATACGAGAACGCCGGCCGCAAGGCTTCGGCCAGAAGGCCGTCAATGATCGCTTGACGCCGGTCGTGGGCGTCGTCGCGTTTTCCGTTGCCAGAGCCGTGTTTGCCCATCCGCCTGATATGGCTCAGGGGCGCACGGCGTCGAGGCCCCGCTACACGATAGCGTCAACCGACTCCCACCGGATGCTTGGTCACGGCCGGCACCCGCATCGTCACGAGTTCCTCGGCGGCGGTGGGGTGGACGGCGATGGTCCGGTCGAAATCTGCCTTGGTGGCCCCCATCGTCACGGCGATGCCGACCGCCTGGATCAGCTCGCCCGCATCCTGCCCGAACAGGTGCACGCCCATCACCCGATCTGTCGCGCAATCGACGATGACCTTCATGATCACCCGCTCGTCGCGGCCGGAGAGGGTCGCCTTCATCGGCCGGAACGACGCCTTGTAGACGTCGATCCGCTCGCAGGCTTGGCGCGCCGCGCTCTCGCTGAGGCCCACGGTGCCGATCTCGGGCGTCGAGAACACGGCGGTGGGGATGAGGTGGTGATCGACGCTGGTCGGCTTGCGGCCGAACTCGGTGTCGGCGAAGGCGTGGCCCTCGCGGATGGCGACGGGCGTGAGGTTGGCGCGGTTCGTCACGTCGCCCACGGCGAAGATCGACGGCACGGTGGTGCGCGAGAATTGATCGACGGGGATCGCCCCGGCCGCGTCGGGTACGATACTCACCCGGTCGAGGCCGAGCCCGCCGATGTTCGGCTTGCGGCCGGTGGCGAGGAGGACCTGATCGGCCTCGATCACGCTGCCATCGTCGAGCGTCGCCGTGAGCCCGGAGCCCCGCCGCTCGATCCGGCTCAGGCTGCGCCCGAGGCGGAGGTCCATGCGCTTGGCGTAGGCCTCGGCCAGGGCGTCGCGGACCTCGTCGTCGAAGCCGCGCAGCAGCTTGTCGCCCCTGTGCAGGAGCGTGGTGCGGCTGCCGAGGGCGGCGAACACGCCCGCGAACTCCACCGCGATGTAGCCGCCGCCGATGACGAGGATACGCTCCGGCAGGCTCTCCAACTCGAACACCTCGTTCGAGGTGATGGCGAGGTCTACCCCCGGCACGGCCGGCTCCTTCACCGGATGCGCGCCCACCGCCACGAGGATTCGCTCAGCGCGCACGCGGCGATCCGACTTCAGCAGATGCACCGTGTGGGCGTCCTCGATCACCGCCCGCTCGGGCACGATCTCGACGCCCGCCCGCATTAGGTTCACGTCGTAGATGCCTTCGAGCCGCGTGACTTCGGCGTCGCGCCGCGCCTTCAGCACGGACCAGTCGAAGCGCGGCGTCGGGAGCGTCCAGCCGAACCCGGCGGCATCCTCGAACTCGTCGGCGAAGCGGCCGGCATAGACCATCAGCTTCTTCGGCACGCAACCCCGGATCACGCAGGTGCCACCGACGCGGTATTCCTCGGCCAGCATCACCTTCGCGCCGTAGCCGGCCGCGATGCGCGCCGCCCGGACACCGCCCGAGCCGCCACCGATGACGAAGAGATCGACGTCGAAGCTCATGTCGGCAGATCCGTCGCGGGTGTTCGAACACGGGCACGGGCCGCCCGCGCCCAGGTGATGGCAGCACCGAGCCCGGCCGTCCACCAGCCGGCCCAGCCGTTGTGCTCCACGAAGGCGATGGAGGCCGAGCAGGCGACGAGGCCGAGCGCCACGGCGAGGTCCGCCGCCGGCAGGGTGGCGATCCGCGCCAGCATCAGCATCAGGACCAGAGCCGCGAGGAACGCCCCCGGCACGCCGAGTTCGGCCCAGACCTGGAGGAAGCTGTTATGCGGGTGGCCGACGCCGAGGAGGATCCGCATGTCCGGCGGCACCTGCGCGGCCACGGGCGTCTCCGCGAACCGCGCGCTCGTGCCGAAGCCCGCGCCGCGCCACGGCGCGGCGGCGACCGCCGTGCCGAAGCTGCGGGCGATGGCGACCCGCGCCCGCGACGAGGATTGCGTCAGTTGCTGGTGCGCCGCCTCGGGCATGAGCCGGGCGAGGAGATCGCCCTCGACGGGCGCCAGCGCCACGGCGAGGCCGAGCCCGAGGCCGGCGAGGGCCACACCCGCCTTGCGTGGCAGCACGCGGCCGAGCCCCGCCATGGCGGGGCCCGCCGCCAGTCCCATCATCGCCGCGCCGCTGATCGAGCGCAGGATGCCGAGGCCGGCGAAGCCGAGCGTCGCGAGGGCGGCCACCCGCCTCTGCGACCGCCACAGCAACAGGGCAAGGGGCCCGGCCACGAGGTCGAGGGTCAGCACGGGCCGGTTGTGCACGAAGGCCGCGGCCCGGCGGCCGAACGCTCGCTCCACCGGCAGGTCGTAGGCGAGGTCGATGGCCACGAACAGGCCCGACGCCACGATCACGAGGCAGCCAAGCGGCAGGGCGATTTCCGGGATGCGCCCCGGCGCGAGCCGCGCCAGCAGATAGGCCCCGATCAGCGTCGGCAGGAATTCGCCGAGGATGCGCAAGGACAGAGCCGGAAACGGGCTCCACGCGATGGAGACGAGGCTCCACGCAAGGAAGGCCAGGGCGGCGAGCCCCAGCGGCGTCCTGAGCGGGCCGATGAGCAGGGCCGGCGTGTCGCCGCCCCCCTCGCGCCAGCGGCCGGCGAGGAAGGCGAGCGCTGCAATGCCCACGACGACGGGGCTCGACCGGTTGGCGAGCACCATCGCCAGGGGCAACAGTGCCAGAGCCGCCCCACCGAGGGCGTAGAACGGCCGGGCCGCGTGCATGGGGGCTTACTGAAGCTGGTGGCCGCGCTTGCCCATCTCCGCGCGGACGCGGATCATGATGTATTCCGAGACCTCCTCGGTCCAGCCCTGCATGGCGCGGACCATCTCGTCCAGAAGGGCCGGCTGCATCTCGACGTAGCGCTTGCCGGCGGGCGAGCGGAAGAAGTTCGCGATGTCGTTGAGTTCGGGCTCGGAGAACTTCGCCGCGTAGGTTCGCGCGGCGATGTCGATCATCCGCTGCTTCTGCAGCTCCATCTCCGGCTGGAGGGCAACCAGCACCTCATCGAGGTCCTTCTGCAGCTCCGGCCGGGTGACGGCCTGCTTGCGGATCTGGTCCGCGAAGGACGGAATGATCGAATCGAACGAGCGCGCGATGCCTGAGGAGAGCATCACCTCGCGGGCGAGGGCGAGGTGGTTGGCCGTATAGGTCGGCCCGGCCGGGGTGTTGGCGGCCGGCAACGGGGCGGCGGGCTTCTTGGCCTGGGCCAGGGCCGGCAGGCAGGGAGCCGCGAGGGCGAGGCCGACCAGGGCGGCGAGGAGGCGGGACATCAGCGGGTTCCGTCGTTGCGAGGAGCGGTTCAGGCGAGGCGGCCGAGGATCGTGACCTCGGCTTGCCCGCCGACATCGGCGGCGAGGATCGCGGCGGTCGCGATTCCGAGGAAGAGTCCGTGCTCGACCACGCCTGGCACGGACCAGAGGGCGGTGCCCAGCCGTTCGGGATCGGGGATGCGGCCGAGCTTGGCATCGAGGATGACGTGGCCGCCATCGGTCTTCACCGGATGGCCATCCGGGCCGAGGCGCAAATCGACCGGCCCCCGGCAGCCGGCGGCGGCGATCGCTTCCTCGACCGCCTGCTGGGTCGCGGTGAGGCCGAACAGGTTCACTTCGATGGGGAGCGGGAAGGCGCCGAGCGTCGCGACGTGCTTGGACGCATCCGCGATCACCACCATCCGGTGGCTGGCGCAGGCAACGATCTTCTCGCGCAGCAGCGCGGCGCCGCCGCCCTTGATGAGGCGCAGGTTGTTGTCGACCTCGTCCGCCCCGTCGATGGTGAGATCGAGGTGCGGAAGCTCGTCCAGGGTGGCGAGGCGGATGCCGAGCCCCTGGGCCTGACGCCGGGTCGCCTCGGATGTCGGCACGCCGACCACGTCGAGCCCGTCGCGCACCCGCGCGCCAAGGAGGTCCACGAAGGCGGCGGCGGTCGAGCCGGTGCCGAGGCCGAGGCGCATCCCCGGCTCGACCAGTTCGAGGGCGCGGGCGGCGGCGGCCCGGCGAAGGTCGGGCCCGCTCATGGACGACGGTTCCGGGAAGTCTGAGCGAAGTGGACGACGCGCATGATCGGGCTGGCCCTGAGGGACGTTCGCCGCGCCCCTACCATGCCGGCCGCCCGACCGGAACGGGACTCGCGCGAAGCCGGTATCACGGACGGCCACCCTGTGGGGGCGTGGCGCCGGGGCCCGGCCGCCCGGTGGAGATGCCGGGGACGGGCGTGCCGTCCTGCGCCTCGGCGCCAGCCTTCGATTGCTGGGTGCAGACCACCTGCTCCTTCTTCACCAACACGAAGCAGATGCTCATCTCGCCGGTGCGGTAGTTCACCCGGAACACGCCGGCCTCGCGGGCGTGGCGGCTGGCGACGAGACCGTATTCCGCCGGGGGCTGCGCGCCCGCGCCCTCACCCGCGCCGAAGCACACGGTCTGGCCGATGCCACCGCCCGATTCCTGAAGCCCGTACTGGCAGGATGTGACTTCGCCCGTCACCTTGTCGACCCGGTACATGCGGTTCAGATCGGTCTGCGGCGCGGGCACGAATTCATACGAGGACGCCAGAGCCGGCAAGGCGTGCAGCGTGGCACAGACGAGAAGCGTCGGCAGGATCGGGCGCATGGGACATCCGGTAGAGGGAAGCCTCCGGTCTCGCTGAGGTTTCGGGCAAGTCTTAGGCATGGCGCACCTTGCCGGGCCGCCACCGGCCAGATAGCGAGGCGCCATTCCCTGACAGACGGATCTTGCCATGGCCGCCCCGCCCATCGCCGTGTTCGACCTCGACGGCACCCTCGCCGAGACGGCGGGCGACCTAATTGGCACGCTGAACGTGCTCCTGACCCGCGAGGGCCTTGCCGAGCTTCCCCTTTCACAAGCGCGCGAATTGATCGGCGCCGGGGCCAAGGCCCTGATCAAGCGCGGCTTCGAGGCCGAGGGGCGCGAGATCGGCCCGGCCGAGCACGAGCGGCTGTTCGACGACTTCATCGCCCATTACGGCGAGCATCTGGCCGATTCCTCGCACCTGTTCGACGGCGTCGTGCAGGCGCTGGACCGGCTGGAGGCGTCGGGCTTCCGGCTCGCCGTCTGCACGAACAAGTACGAGGGGCAGTCGGTGAAGCTGCTGGGCCTGCTCGGCATCGCCGAGCGCTTCGCCGCCATCTGCGGCCGGGACACGTTCCCGCAATCGAAGCCCGATCCGCGCCACCTCACCGGCACGATCAAGCGCGCGGGCGGCGATCCGGCCCGCGCCGTGATGGTGGGCGATTCCCGCACCGACATCGATACCGCCAAGGCGGCGGGCATCCCGGTGGTGGCGGTCACGTTCGGCTACACCGACACCCCCGTCTCCAAACTCGGGCCCGACCGGGTGATCGAGCACTTCTCGGAGTTGCACGAGGCCGTCACCTCGCTGGTGCGCGTGGCCTGAAAAGGCTCAGGCGAGCCATGTCCTGAGGCGGGCCACCGTATCGCGGCAATCCTTCTCCGATCCGGCGAAGGAGAAGCGGACATGGTGGCCCCCGGCGGCGGGGTCGAAATCGAGGCCGGGCGTCGAGGCGATGCCAGCCTCGTCCAGCATCCGGCGGCAGAAGCCGGCGGCGTCGTTCGTCAGGTTCGACACGTCCGCGTAGATGTAGAACGCCCCGTCCGCCGGATGGACCTTGCCGAGGCCGAGGCCGGGTAAGGCGTCGAGCAGGATGGCGCGGTTACGGGCATAGCCCTCGCGGACGGCTTCCAGCTCCTCCGTCGCGTCGAACGCGGCGAGCGCCCCGACCTGCGAGAGGTAGGGGGCCGAGATGTAGAGGTTCTGCGCCAGCCGCTCGACGGCGCGCAGCAGGCTCTCCGGCACGACCATCCAGCCGATGCGCCAGCCCGTCATGCAATGGTACTTCGAAAAGGAGTTGATGATCACCGCATCCGGCTCGAACTGGAGCGCGGTGGCGGCCGGCGCCCCGTAAGTGAGGCCGTGGTAGATCTCGTCCGAGATGAGCGGCAGCCCGAGGCTCCGGGCACGGGCGCAGAGGTCGGCCAGCGCTTCGGGCACGATCACCGTTCCCGACGGGTTCGCCGGGCTCATCACGAGCACGCCGTTCAGGTTGCTCGCCTCGTGAGTCGCCTGCAGCAGGGCGGCGGTGGGGGCAAAGCGGTCCTGCTCGCGCAGGACCATCGGCACCGGCTCGACGCCGAGCGAGGCGAGGATGTTGCGATAGGCCGGATAGCCCGGCTGCGGCACGCCGACCCGGTCGCCCGCATCGAACAGGGCCATGAAGGCGAGGAGGAAGCCCGCCGAGGAGCCGGTCGTCACCACGACCTGCTCCGGGGCCACCGTGACGCCGTAGCGCGTCCGGTAGTCCCGCGCGATGCGCTCGCGCAGCGCCGGCAGACCCAGTGCCTCCGTGTAGGGCACGCGGCCGAGGGTGAGCGCCTGGCGGGCGGCCTCGACCACCGGGCGCGGGGCGCCCGCCGAGGGCTGGCCCACTTCCATATGCACCACGTCGAGGCCGGAGCGTTCCCTGGCGGCGGCGGCGCTCATCACGTCCATCACCATGAACGGTGCGACGGAGGCGGCACGGCGGGACGGTTGCGGCATGGGATCCGACGGGTTCACGCGCCCGGCGGGCGCAGACGGGCTATTTGACCGCGCGCCGCGAAAACGCCAAACCCCTCCCTCATAGGCTCGCGCCTGTCAGACGCCCGCGTCCCGCGAGGATCCATGCCCTTCACCCGTTCCCTGCCCGCCCTCGCGCTCGTCCTGAGCCTCGGCGCGTCCGCCACCGCCCTGGCCCAGGAAGCCGCCGCGCCCTTCACCGACGCGCAGCGCTCGGCCATCGAGGGGATCATCAAGGAATACCTCGTCAAGAACCCCGAGGTCCTGCAGGACGCCCTCGCCGAGGCTGAGAAGCGGCAGGTCGAGACGCAGCGCCTCGCCCAGGCCGCCGCCCTCAAGGAATCCCGCGAGATGCTTGTGAACGGCAAGCACGACGTGGTGGGCGGCAACCCGACGGGCGACGTCACCCTGGTGGAGTTCTTCGATTACAATTGCGGCTACTGCCGCAAGGCGCTCGGCGACGTGCAAGCGTTGATCAAGTCGGACCCGAAGCTGCGGGTCGTCATCAAGGACTTCCCCGTGCTTGGCCCGGAATCGCTTGAGGCGAGCCAGGTGGCCATGGCCGTGGCGCAGCAGCTGAAGGGCGACAAGCTCTTCGAATTCCACCAGAAGCTGCTCGAGTCGAAGGGCCGGGTGAACGGCGCCAAGGCGCTCGACGTCGCCAAGTCGATGGGCCTCGACACCGCAAAGCTTCAGAAGGACATGGCGTCCCCGGACGTGAAGGCGGCGCTCTCGGAGAATCGCGGGCTCGGCGACCGCCTCGGCCTATCGGGCACGCCGGCCTTCATCATCGGTGACGAGGTGATCCCCGGCGCGGTCGGCGTGGAGCCGATGCGCAAGACCATCGCCGACGTCCGTCAGTGCGGCCACGCCTCCTGCTGAGGCATTCGACGCAACAACCGTTCATCGCCGCTTGTCGCGGGGCGGCCTCGTCGTCTAAGACCACGGGTGCCCGCGGCGAACCGCGGTGCCCCCCGGCGCCCGGTTGAGCCCGAGCCCCCGCCCGCCGGAACATCGGACCCGATGCCAGACGAAGAAGGCCGGATGCCCAAGCACGACTCCATCGATCCCGAGCTCGTCCGCGAGCTCGCCCACCTCGTCACGGAGACCGGTCTCTCCGAGATCGAGGTCGAAAAGGGTGACCTGCGTATCCGCGTGGTCCGCCGGATCGAGCCCGTTTCCGTCCAGGTCGCGGCGCCGGCCCCCATCGCGGCGGCGGCGCCCGCGCCGATGCACATGCCTGCGGCCCTGGCCCCGGCCGAGCCCGCGCGCACGGAGCCTGGCACGGTGCCCTCCCCCATGGTCGGCACCGCCTATCTGCGTCCCTCGCCCGAGGCGAAGGCCTTCATCGATGTCGGCTCGCGGGTCGAGGTCGGTGACAAGCTCCTGCTGATCGAGGCGATGAAGACCTTCAACGAGATCGTCGCGACCCGAGCCGGCACCGTGACGGCGATCTTCGTCGAGGACGGCCAGCCGGTCGAGTTCGGCGAGGCGCTCCTCGTCATCGCCTGACGCCCCGGGAAGCTGCCGCCATGTTCGACAAGATCCTGATCGCCAACCGGGGCGAGATCGCGCTGCGAATCCTGCGGGCGGCGAAGGAACTCGGCATCGCCACCGTGGCGGTCCATTCCACCGCCGACGCGGACGCCATGCATGTGCGCCTCGCCGACGAGAGCGTGTGCATCGGTCCGCCCGCCGCGCGCGACAGCTACCTCAACATCCCCTCGATCATCGCGGCCTGCGAGATCACCGGGGCGGATGCGGTCCATCCCGGCTACGGCTTCCTCTCGGAGAACGCCCGCTTCGCCGAGGTGCTGGCCCATCACGAGATTGGCTTCATCGGCCCCAAGGCGGAGCATATCCGCATCATGGGCGACAAGATCGAGGCGAAGCGCACGGCGCTGAAGCTCGGAATTCCCTGCGTTCCCGGCTCCGAGGGCGGGGTCGAGACCGGTGACGAGGCCAAGCGCGTCGCCGCCGAGATCGGCTATCCGGTGCTGGTGAAGGCCGCCTCCGGCGGCGGTGGTCGCGGCATGAAGGTCGCCCGCACCGAGGCCGACCTCGATCAGGCCATCGGCATGGCCCGCTCCGAGGCGAAGGCCGCCTTCGGGGACGATTCGGTCTACCTCGAAAAGTATCTCGAAAAGCCGCGCCACATCGAGGTGCAGGTGTTGGGTGACGGGAAGGGCAGCGCTGTCCACCTCGCCGAGCGCGATTGCTCGCTCCAGCGTCGCCACCAGAAGGTGTGGGAAGAGGGCGGCTCGCCGGCCCTCAACGAGGCGATGCGGGCCGAGATCGGCGGCATCTGCGCCAACGCCATGCAGAAGCTCGGCTATCTCGGTGCCGGCACGGTCGAGTTCCTGTACGAGGACGGCCGCTTCTACTTCATCGAGATGAACACCCGGATCCAGGTCGAGCACCCGGTGACGGAGATGATCACCGGCATCGACCTCGTGAACGAGCAGATCCGTGTGGCGGCGGGCGCGCCCCTCTCGGTCGTGCAGAGCGACATCAAGGTCGAGGGGCACGCCATCGAGTGCCGCATCAACGCTGAGGACCCGGAGACCTTCCGGCCCTCGCCGGGGCTGATCACCTATTACCACCCACCGGGCGGCCTCGGGGTCCGCGTGGATTCGGCTGCCTTCCAGGGCTACCGCATCCCGCCGAACTACGATTCGCTCATCGGCAAGCTGATCGTCCACGGCCGCACCCGGAACGAGTGCCTGATGCGCCTGCGCCGGGCCCTGGACGAGTTCGTCATCGACGGTGTCGACACCACCCTGCCCCTGTTCCGTGCCCTGGTCCGCAATCAGGACGTGCAGAACGGCATGTACGACATCCATTGGCTGGAGACGGCGCTCGCCAGCGGCGCCCTGAAGACCTGACGCCGCGCGGCTCCCGGGCCTCTGGCCTTTCGCGCGGCGCCGGGCGACATTTCCGCCATGCATGACGGCGCCCGTATCGACATCACGCCCGAGATCCTGCTCAAGGCCTATGCCGCCGGGATCTTTCCGATGGCGGAGGACGCGGACGATCCGACGCTCTACTGGGTTGAGCCCCGCGCCCGGGGCATTCTGCCGCTCGATGGGTTCCGCATCCCGCGCCGCCTCGCCCGCACCGTCCGCTCGGACGTGTTCGAGGTCCGCTCCGACACCGATTTCGGCGGCGTGATCGAGGGCTGTGCCGGGCCGCGCCGGGACAGCGAGCGCACCTGGATCAACGGGCGCATCCGCGACCTCTACGGCGCGCTGTTCGACGAGGGCTACGTCCACACGATCGAGGTTTATGCCCGCGACACGCAGCGGCTCGTCGGCGGGCTTTACGGAGTCTCCCTCGGCGCGGCCTTCTTCGGGGAGAGCATGTTCCACCTCGCCCGCGACGCCTCGAAGGTGGCCCTCGTCCACCTGATGGCGCGGCTGAGGACGGGCGGCTACCGGCTGGCCGACACGCAATTCGTGACCGACCACCTTGCCCAGTTCGGCGCGGAGGAGATTCCCCGCCACGCCTACAAGCGCCGGCTCGCCACGGCCCTCGACGGCGAGGCGGATTGGGGCATCTGGCCGGGGGACGGCAGCGTCAGCGGAGAGCAGGCGCTGCTGGCACTCGCACCGGTCGAGGTGTGACCGCGACTACCGGAAGATCGCGTCGAAGATCGATTGCGGCTGAGGCGGCGGCGGCGGGGCCGGCGCGGGGCCTTCGTTCGACGGGAAGAATTTCCGCGAGGGTTTCTGCTTCGGCTGCACCGGCACGCCGCGCGGCGCTTCCACGTCCACCTGCCCGGCCGAGTTGACCTGCTGGGCGGTCTTCGTCGCGTCCTTGCGCTTGCCCGACTTCTCGGGCTTCGCCGCGAGGGCCGGTACGTCCTCCTGCTCCTTCGCCTCGGCGATCACGTCGCTGCCGCCCTTACAATCCACGAGCCAGACGTCGTAGATCGGGTGCTCGATGGCGTGCAGGCCGGGGCTCGACGCGAACATCCAGCCGGTGAAGATCCGGCGGTACTTGTTGTCGAGGGTCACTTCGTCCACCTCGAGGAAGGCCGTGGTCTTGGCCGGCTCGGTGGGCGGACGCGAATAGCACACGCGCGGGGTGAGCTGAAGGGCGCCGAACTGGACGGTCTCGTCCACGGCGACCTCGAAGGACACGATGCGGCCGGTGATCTTGTCGAGGCCGGAGAACACCGCCGTCGGGTTCTTAATCTTGTCGGCCACGGCCGGCACGGCCGCGAGGCACGCGGCGCCGAAGCAGAGCGCCCGGACGGCGCGGAAGAGGGTGCGGCTCAAGGCGTCTGCCTTTCGGCGGTCTGGGCTAAGCGAGGTGCGCCCGTTTCAACACCGCAACGGTGGCGGCAAAAGGGCGCTACGCCGCGCCTATTCCGGCGACCAGGGGGCGTAGTCGCCCGTCGCGGCGGGACGCGAGCCCCAGGAGAGCTGCGAGCCCTGCGGCCGGTAGGCGTTGGCCGTGCCGGTCTGGTTCTCGACATGCGGCTTCTGCCAGGGCTTGGGCGTGTACTGTTCCTCGCTCGGCGCCACATCGACGTTGTGGCACAGCCAGCCGCGCCAGCCCGGCGGCACCTTCGAGGCGTCCGCGTAGCCGTTGTACACGACCCAGCGCCGCTCGCTGCCGACCGAACGGTCGATCAGCGCGCCCTGCGCCTTGTAGTACTTGTTCCCCAGCTCGTCCTCGCCGACGAAGATGCCCGAGCGCGCGGTTTGGACGGCGACCGAGACGGTCTGGCCGTTCCACCACGTGAAGATGCGCAGCAGGGTGTCTTTAAGTGCCATCACCCGATCCGGTCTGGGCCGCGCCCGCGGGCGCGTCGGAGGCGGTTATGGGCAGGCCGCGCCCGCGAGTCCAGTGCTGCGTTGCGGCCGGCCGACCTGTCGCACGGATGTCACGGCCACGCTCCGGCATTTCCGGGCGGCTCGCGTTGCCATGTGGACGCAAAATAATCCCGACGGAAATCATCGACGCCGGAACGACACTTAGGCGAGGCGCGATGGATATCCACAGGGATTTCTCGCACACCACAAGATGTAGCGGGAAACCTTCCGCCCGCACACCACTTGTTGACGTGAAAGGCGGGTAGGCGTTAATCTCTCGGACATGGTGGTGCCCCTTCGGTCACGGCGTTCAGTGGGCCGCCCCCGTCTCTAAAATTAACGTCGCGGAACCGAACCGAGCCCAGTGCGGGCCGGGTCGGAACCGCTGCCCCCGCCGCTGGCGGGATCGGGGACGCGTGCCCCGTTGGGAGAGGTGTGACTAATGCGGTTCGAGCGTCGCTACACCACGGCCGGGCAGTCGCCCTATGCGGCCATCGCGTTCCGCAAGACGCTGAGCGAGATCCGTAATCCGGATGGGTCGGTCGTGTTCCGCCTCGACGGCATCGACGTGCCGGAGAGCTGGAGCCAGGTCGCGAGCGACGTCCTCGCTCAGAAGTACTTCCGCAAGGCGGGCGTGCCGGCCCGGCTGAAGAAGGTCGAGGAGAACGACGTTCCCTCGTTCCTGTGGCGTTCCGTGCCGGATGAGGCGGCGTTGGCCGAGTTGCCGGAGGAGGAGCGCATCGGCTCCGAAATCTCCGCGACGCAGGTCTTCGACCGTCTGGCCGGCTGCTGGACCTATTGGGGCTGGAAAGGCGGCTACTTCTCTTCGGAGGAAGACGCCTCGGCCTTCATGGACGAGCTGCGCTTCATGCTCGCCCGCCAGATGGTGGCGCCGAACTCTCCGCAATGGTTCAACACCGGCCTTCACTGGGCCTACGGCATCGACGGGCCGGGCCAGGGCCACTTCTACTGCGACTACCGCACCGGCGAGTTGACCCGCTCGGCCAGCGCCTACGAGCACCCGCAGCCGCATGCCTGCTTCATCCAGTCCGTGCAGGACGACCTCGTGAACGAGGGCGGCATCATGGACCTGTGGGTCCGTGAAGCGCGCCTGTTCAAGTACGGCTCCGGCACCGGCTCGAACTTCTCCATGCTGCGCTCGGAGAACGAGAAGCTCGGCGGCGGCGGCAAGTCCTCCGGCCTGATGTCCTTCCTGAAGATCGGCGACCGCGCGGCGGGCGCCATCAAGTCGGGCGGCACCACCCGCCGCGCCGCCAAGATGGTGATCGTCGACATCGACCACCCGGATATCGAAGCCTTCATCGACTGGAAGGTGAAGGAAGAGCAGAAGGTCGCCGCCCTGGTGACGGGCTCGAAGGTCGTCTCGAAGCACCTCACCGCCGTCATGAAGGCCTGCACCCAGTGCGAGGCCGAGGGCGATGCCTGCTTCGACGCCGAGCGGAACCCCGCGCTGAAGCGCGAGATCAAGGCCGCCCGCAAGGCGATGGTGCCGGACGCCTACATCAAGCGCGTGGTGCAGTTCGCCAAGCAGGGCTTCACCAAGATCGAGTTCCCCGTCTACGACACCGATTGGGATTCGGAAGCCTACCTCACGGTCGCCGGCCAGAACTCGAACAACTCGGTCTCCCTGACCGACGGCTTCCTGCGCGCCGTCGATGAGGACAAGGATTGGAACCTCACCGCCCGCGTTACCGGCAAGGTCACGAAGACCCTGAAGGCCCGCGACCTGTGGGAGAAGATCGGCGAGGCCGCCTGGGCGTCGGCGGATCCGGGCCTGCACTTCAACACCACGATGAACGACTGGCACACCTGCCCGGCGGGCGGGCGGATCCGGGCCTCGAACCCGTGTTCCGAGTACATGTTCCTCGACGACACGGCCTGCAACCTCGCCTCCACGAACCTGCTGACCCTCTACGACCGTGAGTCGAAGCGGTTCGACGTCGAGGGCTACGAGCACGTCAACCGCCTCTGGACGGTGGTGCTCGAAATCTCGGTGCTGATGGCGCAGTTCCCGTCCCGCGAGATCGCGGAACTCTCCTACCGCTACCGGACGCTCGGCCTCGGCTACGCCAACATCGGCGGCCTGCTGATGACGATGGGCCTGTCCTACGACTCGCATGAGGGCCGCGCCCTGGCCGGTGCCCTCACCGCGATCATGACCGGCGTCGCCTATGCGACCTCGGCGGAGATGGCGGCCGAACTCGGCGCCTTCCCGGCCTACGACGAGAACGCCGACGCGATGCTGCGGGTGATCCGCAACCACCGCCGGGCGGCGCACGGCGAGGCCGACGGCTACGAGTTCCTGAACATCGCGCCGGTCCCGCTGGACCATGCCAACATCCCGCAGGGCGACCTGGGCGAGCGTGCCCGTGTGGCCTGGGACCGCGCGCTCGCGCTAGGAGAGGAGCACGGCTACCGCAACGCCCAGGCGACCGTGATCGCGCCCACCGGCACGATCGGCCTCGTGATGGATTGCGACACCACCGGCATCGAGCCCGACTTCGCCCTGGTGAAGTTCAAGAAGCTCGCGGGCGGCGGCTACTTCAAGATCATCAACCGCGCCGTGCCGGACGCCCTGCGGACGCTGGGCTACCGGGAGAGCGAGATCGCCGAGATCGAGGCCTACGCGGTCGGCCATGGCTCGATGGGTCAAGCGCCGGGCGTCAACCCCTCGACCCTGCGCGCCAAGGGGTTCACCGACGAGAAGATCGCCTCGGTGGAGAAGGGGCTGAAGTCAGCCTTCGACATCAAGTTCGTGTTCAACCGCTGGACGCTCGGCGACGACTTCCTGACCCAGACCCTCAAGGTCCCGGCCGAGAAGCTGGCCGACCCGACCTTCGAGCTGCTGCCCTTCCTGGGCTTCGGCAAAAAGGAGATCGAGGCCGCCAACACCCATGTCTGCGGGGCGATGACGCTGGAAGGCGCGCCGTTCCTGAAGACCGAGCATTACGCGGTCTTCGATTGCGCCAACCCCTGCGGGCGGATCGGCAAGCGGTATCTCTCGGTGGAGAGCCACATCCGCATGATGGCAGCGGCCCAGCCGTTCATCTCGGGGGCGATCTCCAAGACGATCAACATGCCGAACGACGCCACGGTCGAGGATTGCAAGGCGGCCTACCTGCTGTCCTGGCGCCTCGCCCTCAAGGCGAACGCTCTCTACCGCGACGGCTCGAAGCTCTCGCAGCCCCTCAACTCGGCGCTCATCGCGGACGAGGACGAGGATGCCGACGAGGCGATCGAGGCCCTGGTTCAGGCCCCGGCGGCGGCCAAGGCGGCGGCGGCGGCCGAGCGGATCGTGGAGCGGGTGATCGAACGGGTGGAGCGCATCCGCTCGCGGGAGAAGCTGCCCGGTCGGCGCAAGGGCTACACCCAGAAGGCGGTCGTGGGCGGCCACAAGGTCTACCTGCGCACCGGCGAGTACGACGACGGACGCCTCGGCGAGATCTTCATCGACATGCACAAGGAAGGCGCCGCCTTCCGCAGCCTGATGAACAACTTCGCCATCGCGATCTCGCTGGGCCTGCAGTACGGCGTGCCGCTGGAGGAGTTCGTGGAGGCCTTCACCTTCACGCGCTTCGAGCCGTCGGGCTTCGTGCAGGGCAACGACGCGATCAAGAACGCGACCTCGCTTCTGGACTACGTGTTCCGCGAGCTGGCGATCTCGTATCTCGGCCGCACGGACCTCGCCCACGTCAACCCGAACGAGATCGGCAACACGGTGCTCGGCGGCGGTGAGGCGGGCGACACCACCCGCGAGGGGCCGAAGTCGACCTCGGCGGCCTCCATCGTGTCGCGCGGCCTGCTGCGCGGCTCGGCGGACCGGCTGACCGTGATCCAGGGCGGCCCGGCGGGGGCGACCCTCGCCGTCTCTCCGGCGACATCCGTCGGCACGGTCCACGCCATGCGCGGCGCCACGGCCCTGAAGGCTGAGCCCGTCGAGATGGCGCAGATCGCCGAGACCCTGCCCTTCGCCGCGCCGACGCGCACGGTGGAGGATCGCCGGGCCGAGGCGAAGATGAAGGGCTATGTCGGCGAGGCCTGCCCGGAATGCGCGAACTTCACCCTCGTGCGCAACGGGACCTGCCTGAAGTGCGACACCTGCGGCGGCACCACGGGCTGCTCGTAAACCCTCCGGCACCGCGATAAAAAGAAACCCCGCCCGGCTGATGAGCCGGGCGGGGTTTCTCGTTTCAGTCCTGGCCGGCGGCGATCAGCGGCGCGTGGAAGCGAGCGTATCGGTGATGAGGCGGCGCATCCGGTCTTGAGCGCCTTGCGTGCTCATGTTGTGGTCGGTGTCGGACAGCACGACCATGTCGTGGCCGAGGCGCCGGGCCACCGTCGCGGGCGAGCGTCCGAGATGGACCGCCACCTCGCCGATGCCGGATTCCCCCGCGCTGAAGACGAGGACGAGCTTGGCGCCCCGCTTGCGGAAGGCGGCGATACGGCCCGCGACGCTGGTCGCGGAGGGGAAGGGCTGCATGATCTTCCCCGCGATCTGGCGCAGCCGGCCCATCGCGATCCCGGCGAGCCGCCCGGCGATGGCGCGGACCTTCACTTCACCGCGCAGGACGCGGCGCCACGCATCCTTTTGCTTAAGCAGAGAGGCATAGGCCGCCGGGCTGCGGAAGCTCGGCTTCAGGGCCGCCGCGAGGTCGTTCGCCGGATCCCAATCGAAGCAATACAGGTTCGAGATCACGGCCGCCCGCACGCGCGGGTCGGTGCAGATGAGGTGGAAGCCGAAGAAGGCGCCGCTGCAATTGCCGGTGACGACGACGCCGTTGCCCTCGTCCAGGCGGTCGATGCCGGCGCGGGCCTCCGGCAGGGCGTCGAGGGTGTAGAGGGGCGGTGCCTTGTCCGGCCTGTCCTCGGCATCGCCGACGCCGCGCATGTCCATGCGGAGCGACCGCACGCCTTCGGCGGCGAGGTGGCGGGCGAGTTCCGTGGTCTGGCGCCCGTAACCGGAGCGCGGGTTCACCCCGGAATTGAGGAACAGCACGGCCGGCGTGTCCGGGGCGGGGCTCTCGGGGGCACAGACGATGCCGACATTGTCGGCGAAGCGGATCACGGTCTCGCTCCAGCCCGAACCGGTGATCGGCGAGGCGGCCGGGGCGAGGCTCGGGCTGCCGAACGACGCGGGGGCGCCCTGCGCGACAAAACCCGCCACCGTGGCGAAGACATTCGTGGGGGTCTCGGAGATCAGGGCGTTCGAGAGGAACGGCGCGAGGCCGGGGAACGGCCCCGTCGTCACGGTGCTGCCCCCCGCGCGCAGGCGGGCGGCGAGCCCGGCCGGGTCCGGCCCGAGCCAGAGCACATCCGGCACGGGGGCCGGGGGGCGCTTGGCGAGGTCGACCGTGGCAAGGCTCGCGAGCAGCGAGGGCGCCGGGCGGAAGCCGCCGAAGACCGGCGCCGCCGGGTCCTGCGGGAAGGGGCGACCATCCGGCAATTGGTCGATGGTCTTGGTGCGGATCGTCATCTCGCGCAGATAGGCGCGGCCGGAGGCGAAGGGCGCGAGCAGCACCAGCCGGTCAATGCCGCCCTCTTCGGCAGCCAGCGCGGCGAGGGTGGCGCCGAGGCGGAGGCCGACGAGGACGATCTCCTCGGCGCCGCCCTGCTCCCGCATGAAGCGGACCGCCTTGCCGATGGCGGTGACCAAGGTCTCGACATCGGCGCTGGCGGGATCAGCGGAATCGCCCTCGCCCGGGTAATCGAAGCGCAAGGTCGGGTAGCCGGCGGCGGTGAGGTCGGAGGCGAGGCGCCGCCAGCCGCGCCCGGCCGAGATTTGCTCGTAGCCGAGGGTGCCGCAGAGCACGACGCCCCGTCCCGAGAAGCCGGCGCTGTACCAGCCGAGCATACCATCGAATGTGACGGGCATGGCCGGCGCCGGGGTGGAATGGGCGAAATCGGTGTCGGGTCGGGCGAGCGTCATCGCGTCAGATCCTCACCACAGCGTCGTCGTTGAGGGCGCGCACGGTGCCCAAAGGGTGGCCGGCGAGGCCGATGAATGGGATCCTGCGCCGCAGGCCCGGCATGAGGTGAAACCCGTTCTCGGCGGGTCGCCCGTGTCCTTCGAGGTCGATCTGCACGCCGAGCGCGGGGCGCGCGGTCGAGAGATGCAGGCTCCAGCCTTCCGGACCCTTGGTGCATTCGGCCGCAAGGCCCGTCGCCTCGGGCGCCACGTCCCGGCCGGCGGGAAAATGGAAGGCGTCGGCGATCAGGTCGCCCTGGCTGTCGAGCAGGATGGCGTGGGCGATGCGGTGCTGCGCCGGGCCGAAGCGATAGGCGCAGGTCGCGTCGAAAAATCGCCCGAGCATCTCGGCGGAGGTGAGGGTGATGGCCCCGCGCGGGGCCAGCGTCACGGCACGCTCGGCCTTCACCACCGCCTTACCGGCGGCATCGAGGAAGGCAATGCGGAGCACGGCCTCGACGGGAAGGGTCGTCTCGTTGAGGGCGTGGACATGCAGCCCGTTCAGACCCTCGTCGGAGAGCATCACCTGAACCGGCCGGAAGGCGCGCTTCAGGGCGTACCACGCCGATTTCGGCAGCCCGTCCTGCGCGATCACACCCCAGCCGGCGCCGGGGGCGAGGTCTCGCCAGGAGAGAACGAGCCCGCCCATCGTGCGGGATTGAGTGCGGCGCCATTCGGCGAAGGTCGCCTCCAGGCACTCGGCCACCGCCGCGCGGCCGAGGGCGAGGTAGCGCTCGGGATCGTCATGGCGCAGCCGCGCCGGGTCGGCGCCGTAGAGGGTGGCGACGTAATGGTCGCGCACCGTCTCGAAATCCCAGTACGCGCCCCGGTCGCGGGGGACGCCGGCCGCCCACCGCGGATCGTTCGGGTCGGTGAGGCCCGCGCGGCGCAGGCTCTCGGGCTCCGGCACGTTGGCGAAGGCGAGGCATTCGCTGGCGAAGCCCACTTCGGCCCGGCGGGCATCCTCGAACGGGCGCAGATAGGCGCCGACGCCGAAGTAATGCGCGACGCCCGCGCTCACCGAGAACGGCAGATCGCCGCCGGAGGGGGAGTTCGGCACCACGATCAGGTCGGGCCGCATGTCGGCGACGAGGCCGGGCAGGGTCTCGGCGGGGAAGCCGCCCGACCATGTCTCGCGGGGGAGCCCGAGCATCGAAGCCTGCTGCCAGACCTCGCTGCCGCCGCAGATCACGCAGAGCGAGGGGGAGGTCTGGGTGCGGTCGAGGAACGCCGCGGTCTCGGCCGCGAGACTGTCGCGGAAGGCGGGATCGCCGTGCGGGTAATCGAAATTGGCGAGCATCTGGTCCTGCCAGACCAGGATGCCGAGTTCGTCGCAGAGGTCGTGGAAGGCGTCCGCCTCGTAGAGGGTGATGCCGGGCACGCGCAGCATGTTCACCCCGGCCTCGCGGGCGAGGTCGAGGAGCGGGCGCAGGGTGTCCCGGTCGCCGGAAAGGCCCACGAGGTCGGCGGGCGTCCAGATGGCGCCCCGGCAGAAGACCCCCTCGCCGTTGATGGCGAGGCTCAAGCCGTCCTCGAACGGGCGCGTCATGGTGATCGCACGGAAACCTACGCGGCCGAGGTCGAAGCGGCGCCCGCCGATCTCGGCCTCAACCGGATGCAGGCGCGGCTCGCCATGGGTGTGCGGCCACCACGGCGCGACGCCCGGCAGGAGGAGTTCGCCGACGTAGAGGCCGGGCGACTCCTCTGTGAGGGCAGCTTCGCGGCCGTCGCAGCGGAGCACGGCCCTGCCCTCACCGCCGCGCAGAGTGAAGCGCGCCACGAGGTAGCCGGTGGTCTTGTCGAGGCTGGCGCGCAGCTCGGCCGTCGGCGTGCCGGTGGGCTCGCGGAGCACCGGCCGGAAGGGGCCGACATGGTCGATCACCGGGGACCAGCCGGGCATGAAACCCAGCAGGCTCGTGCGCGCGTTCCGCAGGGAGCCCGGCGTCGCGAGGCGAGGCCGCCAGCGGCCCCGCTTCTGCGGCTTGGCGAGGGAGGCGGCGAGCGAGCGGAAGCAGAGGGTGAGTTCGCTCCGCGCAGTCAGATCCGCTTCGACGGTGTAGGGGCGGAACATCGAGTCCGTCGCGAGGAGCAGCACGCCGTCGAGCCAGATCTCGGCGTTCGTCGCCAGACCATCGAAGCGCAAGCGCTCGCTGCCCGATCCGGAGATCGGCGCGCGGTACCAGATGTCCTTATCGTGGAGCGGTGCTGGCTCGGCCTCGAACCATTGGCCGGCCTCGCGCAGGGCCAGCGCGGCGGTGCCGGGCACGGGGGCCGGGATCCAGCCGTCCCGTCCATCGAGGTCGCCCGGCCCGGTGCAGGCGCCGGCTTCGGTGACGAGCAGCCGCCACGGGCCTTCGACGGCACGCGAGAGCGCCCCATCGATGGCATGGATCCGGGTCACGGCTCAGGCCAGGGTGTTGCGCAGGCCGGCGAAGACCTCGTCGTAGGTCTCGGCGGCCTTGTCGAGGCGCTGGGGCAGGCCGGCGGCGCTGCGTTTGGCGAAGGCGCGGGCCAGTTGGAACTGGAACGCCTTGGCCTCGCTCCCGAGGCGGGTGGCACTCTCGGCGGCGGCGGTGAAATCGCCCGCGCCGGAAGCCGTCAGCCACCCGAGGTGGCTGCCCAGCATCTCGAAGTTGGCGCCGAGCTGGCGCGTCGTGTTGAACGCGTATTTGTGGAACACCGAAAGCGGACGCACGACCAGCCCGTCGCCGGTCTCCGCGAGGGCGCCCGCGAAGGCCCTCACCGGGTTGCGCCGGGGGGCGCCCCGCAGGTTCGTCCGCAGCAGGTCGAGGGCGACGTGCGGCAGGCGCGCCGCCGGCACCGGATCGGCCACTTGCCTCACGAACTCGGCATAGGGCGGCAACGTCGTCTCGGCGAAGATGCCGTCGTAATCGGCACCGGAGAGCGTGAAGCGGCCGGCGTTGTGAAGGTAGTCGAGCCGGCGGCCCGCCTTGTCGATGGCGAGGATGCCGATCGTGGTCTTGGAGTGCTCGCGGCCGTAGGTCGTGCCCGCCGTGTCGGGCAGGAAGATCGCGTCCACCTCCACCATCACGACACTGCCGCGCGCGGCCTGGATGAGGGCGTGCCGCTCCAGGCCATCGTAGACCGCGAGCTCATCGAGGCGCAGGCCGTACAGCGCCTCGATCTCGGCCATGGACGGCTTGAAGAAGGTGAACTGGTCGCCCTCGAAATCCTGCTTCACCGTGAAGCCCAGCATCGCCTCCGGGGCGAGCCCGCGATGGTGCAGAAGCTCGATCCAGAGATCCACGTAGCAGTTGGTCTCGGGCCAGGCCCGGTCCTGCACGTGAAGCGGATGCGCCGCATGAGCGGGCGCCTCCGTCCGGTCTTCACGGATGGCAAGGCTGACGGACACGTCGCTCAGCCCCAGAGCGTCGCGCGGACATCCGCCGGCCAGCGGGCGAGGTCGAGCCCGTGGTGGCGCAGCAGCGCGAGGGTGATCCGCTCCAGCCCGAACCCGACGCAGGCCGTGTGCGCGACGCTGCCATCGGCCTGGGTGAGGCCCCAGGTCGTGCCGAAATGGTCCTGGTGATAGTTGAAGCTGAGGCAGGCGGTCGGCTTCTCGACGCTGTTGACCGGTACGTTCAGCTCGAACTTCAGGTTCTGGTTGCGCTGGTTGTTGGCGAGCATCTTGCCGGCGCGGCCGAAGAACGGATCGTTGGCGAGGTCCACCGCCAGCGGCAGGCCGAGGCCGGCCATCATCTTGGTGCCCCGGTCGAGCCATTGCTCGCGGAAGGCCAGCACCTCGTCCGGGCTGCCCATGCGCACGTATTCGCGCATGCGGAACAGCTGCATCCGGGTCGGCTCCAGCGAGGGCTCGTGCCGGAAGCAGTAGGATTGAAGGTCGAACAGCAGGCCGCCTTCCGGCAGCGGGCCACGGGCGGCGGCCGTCGGGTAGAGCGGGTAGCAGGCGGCCGGCGTCAGCACGATGTCGGTCGCGGCTTGCTTGTCGGTCCAGTCCTTGCCGGCCTCGACGCAGGCCAGCAGGCGGGCATGGTCCGCCTCGTTGCCGCAGAAGCTGTGCACGGTGCCGGCGAGGTGCGGGAAGCCCTTCAGGTAGCCGCTGCGCTCGAAGGTCGCCCGGCTCATGCCCGGCGGGAAGCGCATCACCTCGGCGCCGTCCTCCGCGCCGAGGCGGGAGACGAGACGGTCCAGGGCCTCGACGACGGATTCGAACGCGCCGCTGCGGCCGTAGAGGCCGTCCACACCGGTGCGAACGAGGAGGCCGGCATCGAACAGCCGGTCGAGGAAGGTCGGGGATTCCACGGTGGTGGAATCCTGCGGCACCTCGGTGGAGGTGTCGATGTCGAGGGCGGGCAGGCTGTCCATCAGGCGCTCAGGAGCTGGCCGCCGCCCTTCTGCACGAGCAGGAGGTTGGCGGTGTTGGAGAGGATGCGGTCGTTGGCGATCATCAGCGGCGCGGACATCACGTCGCGCAGCGGGCGGCCGAGGCTGAACGGCGTGTCGTTGCGGTAGCCGGAGATCCCGACGATCCCGAGCGAGCGCTGCACGATGTCGACGGCCATGGAGGAGGCGGTCGTCTTGACGTTGTTGAGGCTCACCGCGAACCCGATGGAGCTGAGCTCGTCCGGTTCGTGCTGGGCGCCCTCGTATTTACGCAGGCCGGAGAGGACGGTGGCCTTCATCGATTGCAGGGCGCTGGCGGCCTCGGCGAGGCGCATGGCGCTGGGGGGCACCGTGCCGGGGCGGCGGCGGGCCTCGCCCTGGACGAAGCTGCGCGCCCGGTCCACCGCGTAGCTCGCGATGCCGAACCACACCGCGCTCCAGAGGAGGTGGGAGGAGGCGAGCATCGACTGCGCCGCGATCTCGGCGAAGGGCTTCGGCATGATCTGGACAGTGGGCACGCCCTTGGCTTCCAGGCGGAAGCCCTCGCTGCAAGTGCCGCGCATCCCGAGCGTGTCCCAGGTCGAGGTCCGGTTCAGGCTCATCTGGTCGCGCATCAGGGCGACGAGGACCTGATCGGAGGTCGGGGCCTCCGGGTTGCGCCGGGCGGTGACGAGGACGACGTCGGCCTGCGCCCCGTAGGAGATGACGCTGGCGTCCTTGCCGAGGTTGAACAGGTCGCCCTCGGCCTCGACGGCGCACAGGCTGTTGCGCAAGTCACCGCCGATGCCGGCCTCGGTGGTCGAGGAGGCGATGAGCAGTTGCTCGTTGGCCACCTTGGCCATCAGGCCGCAATGCCAATCGCTGGTGAGCCCGTGGGTGACGAGGCTCGCGAGCTTGATGTGGTGCATGGCGAACACCATCGCCGAGGCGCTGCACGCCTGGCCCAGGGTGCAGCACACCTCCGCGATCTGCGCGAGGCCGGCGCCTTCGCCGCCATACTGGCTCGGCACCTGAAGCCCGAGCAGGCGCTCGGCCTTCAGCGCGGCCACGGCCTCGGCGGGGAAGCGGCCCTCGCGGTCGACCGCATCGGCGTGCAGCGCGGCGACCTCTGCGACGCGCTTCGCCCGGCGAGTGAGGTCGTTCACGCGGCGGCTCCCATGGAGAGCTTGCCGACCGTCTCGCGGATGATGCGGATGGTCGAGAAGGAACGGCGGTTCAGAAGCGTGTCCGGGAACTCGACCTCGAAGCGTTCCTCCAGGGCCAGCATCAGCTGAACAGAACCGAAGGAGTCGAGACCTTTCTCGAACAGGTCTTCGTCTTCGCCCAAGCTGTCTACGATCCCGGACATGGCTTCGTTCTGCCGAAGGATGTCCCGGACGACTTCATCGGAAACCATTGCGCTGTCCTCTATTGGAGGTTGTACTCATACGCCGCGCTGGCGCCTTGTCAAAGCTAACGGTGATCTATCGTAAATTTGAGCTTGTTAACGCAAATGCGTTAAGCTTTGATTCCGAAATAGACTGCTCTTCCGGACACACATTCGCAGACGATCACGAATGAATCGTTCCGGAATGCCGCTGAGATGAGAGATTCTCATCCTTAGGGTTGTGGAATTTCCATACCCCGGGGGGCATCCACAGCCATCCACACCAGTCCACAGGCCAAGCCGCTGGCAGGGCGTCAGATTCTGGAATGGCCAAGGATCGGGTTGAGTTTGTTCCTGTTATGTTCCTATCTCGAAACATGACCGGACCCGATGACGATGGCACAGGCGCCGACGAGCCCCCCGAAGCCGGCGAGTCCAACGGACCGCTTGGCCCGGCTGCGCGCGGAGCTTTCCGCCGAGACCTCCCGCGCCGTCGCCGTGATGCCCCTCGGGCATCCGGTGATCGACGCTCATCTCCCCTCCGGTGGGCTGTCCCTAGGGCCGCCTCACGAGATCGTACCCGCCGAACCCATCGACGCCATCGCCGCCCTGGCCTTCGCCCTGGCCCTCTGTGCCCGCCGCCTCGCGGAGGCGCAGGGAGAGGCGATGATCGCGTCTTCGGGGCACCCTCTCCCCTATGGGCACGGGCTCGCCTCGCTCGGCCTCAATCCGGGGCGCCTGCTGCTGCTGGAAGCGGGGGGCGACGGGGAAGTGTTCCGCGCCCTGGAGGCGGCGCTCCACGCGAATTGCCTGTCCGCGCTGATCGGGCTCGTGGGCGAGGGGATGCCGCTCAAGGCCGGGCGGCGCCTGCAACTCGCCGCCGAGACGGGCGAGCCGCCCCTCCTCCTCGTCCTGCGTCAGGCGGGGCCGGGCCTGCCCAACGGGGCGGCCACCCGCTGGCGCGTCGCCGCCGCCCCGGCCGGGTCCGACCGCTTCGGCGGCCTTCACGCTCCGCGCTGGCGGGTGCGCCTCGAACGGTGCCGCAACGGACGCGGCGGATCCTGGCTGGTGGAGTGGGACAGTGCCGCGAATCGTTTGCATCTGCCTGAGCGACTGGCCGATGACGCGGCTGCAGCGGGCCGGGCTCGCCCCTGAGGAAGGCCCGCACGCGGTCGCCGCCATCGGGTCCGGGGGCCTGCGCCTCGTCGCCCTCGACGAGCAGGCCCGCGCCCTCGGGTTGGCGGTCGGGGAGTTGCTGGGCCGGGTCCGCGCGCGGATCGGCGTGCCCCTGCGCGTCCACCCGGCCGAACCGGAGGCGGAGCGGGATGCCCTGCACCGCCTCTGCCGCTGGGCGATGCGCTACGCCCCCATCGTCGCGCCCTTCGGCCCGGCCGAGGGGTGCCACGGGCTCGCCATCGACATCGCGGGCGCGTCCCATCTCCATGGCGGTGAGGCAGCGCTTCTCGACGATCTCGCCGGGCGCCTTGCCCGGTCGCGGATCCCGGCGCGGATCGCGCTGGCCGACACGATGGGCGCCGCCTTCGCCCTGGCACGGAGCGGCCGGACCTCGCCGGCCCTGGTTCCGCCGGGCGAGCACGGGGCGCACCTCGCCCCCCTCCCCGTCGAGGCCCTTCGCCTCGATCCCGAAGTCGCCGCCGGGTTGCGGCGGCTCGGCCTGCGCCGGATCGCGGACGTGGAGGCCCTGCCCCGCTCCGGCCTCGCCCGGCGCTTCGGGCTGGCGCCGTTGCTGCGGCTCGACCAGGCCTATGGCCGCCGGGCCGAGCCCCTGGCACCCCTGGACGAAGCCCGCTCCTTCTCGGCCGCGCGCGGTTTCCTCGATCCCATCGGGCGGCAATCGGACGTGATCGCCGCCGCGCGCGCCCTCATGGAGGAGATCGCCCCCCGGCTCGAACGAGCCGGGCTCGGCGCCTGCGCCCTGCGGCTCTCTCTGCACCGGGTCGATGGGGCGGTTCGGACCCTGGAGATCGGCCTGTCGCGGCCAGAGCGCAGCCCGGAGCGCATCGCCGGCCTGATCGCGCTGCGGCTCGAACGGCTCGGCGCGGGCCTCGATGCCGGGTTCGGGTTCGAGACGGCGGACCTCGCCGTCACCTCCGCCGAGCCGATGGCCGAGAAACAGGCCAGCCTCGGCGGATCGGGTGCAGGGGAGCGTGTGGCCAACCTCGCCGACACCATCGCACAGCGCATCGGCCGGCGGCTTCAGCGCCTCGCGCCGCGCGAGAGCCACGTCCCCGAACGGGCCGAAGGCATCGTCTCGTGGGTCGCCCCGCCCCTGCCCTATCCGGCCATCCTCCCGGCGCGGCCCCTCGTGCTCTTCGCCCGCAGCGAAGCCGCACAGGACGTCTTCGCCACGGCGCCGGACGGGCCGCCCCACCGCTTCCGCTGGCGGGCGCGGGAATACCGGGTCGCCCGCGCCGAGGGGCCCGAGCGCATCGCCCCCGAATGGTGGCGCGAGCAGGCCGAGCCGCGCGACTATTACCGCATCGAGTGCGAGGCCGGTCGCCGCTTGTGGCTCTACCGAGATGGGCCGCACGGGCAGGAACGCCCGGCCGCGTGGTTCGTCCATGGGATGTTTCCGTGAGCGGCTATGTCGAACTCGGTGCCACCACCAATTTCTCGTTCCTGCGCGGCGCCTCGCACCCGCAGGAATACGTGGTCCAGGCGGCAGCTTACGGGCTCGCGGGGATCGGCATCGCCGACCGCAACACCGTCGCCGGTCTGGTGCGGGCGCATTCGGCCGCCCTGCAGATGACGCAGGACGGTACGCCGATCCGCTTCCTGCCGGGGGTACGCCTCGTGACGGAGGACGGGTTCGAGGCCCTGACCTACCCAATGGACCGGGAGGCTTGGGGGCGCCTCTGCCGCCTGCTCACCGCCGGCAACCGCCGCGTCCGCAAGGGCGAGTGCCGCTTCTCCTTCACCGAGATGCTGGAGGCCGCCGAGGGCCAGGTGTTCATCGCCCTGCCGACGGGGCGCCGGCCGGAACCGCACGCCGGGTTCCTCGCCCGCCTCGAAGCCCTGGCCGCCGCCGCGAGGGGCCGGGTCTGGCTCGGCGCCAGCCATCGTCGCCGGGGGGACGAGCGCCTGCGCCTGCGGCTCCTCGACGAGATCGGCCGCCGGACGGGCACGCCGATGGTGGCCGTGGCCGACGCCCTCTACCACCACCCGGACAGGCGCCCGTTGCAGGACGTGCTCACCTGCATCCGCGAGGGCTGCACCCTCGATGCGGCCGGCTATCGCCTGGAAGCCAATGCCGAGCGGCATCTGAAGCCCGAAGCCGAGATGGCACGGCTGTTCCGCGACCATCCCGAGGCCCTGACGCGCACCGCCGAGATCGCCGCCCATTGCGATTTCGAATTGTCGCAACTCCACTACGAATATCCGGATGAGCCCGTGCCCCCCGGCCGGGAGGCCCAGGAGTATCTGGCGGAGAAGACGTGGCACCGCGCCCGCTACTGGCGCTATCCGGACGGCATCCCCGAGACGGTCGAAAAGACCCTGGCGACGGAACTCGCCTTCATCGCCAAGCAAAAATTCGCCCATTACTTCCTAACGATCAGCCAGATCGTGGATTTCGCCCGCGACAAGGGCATCCTGTGCCAGGGGCGCGGCTCGGCGGCCAATTCCGCCGTGTGCTTCTGCCTCGGCATCACCGCCGTCGATCCGTCGAAGCACTGGCTACTTTTCGCACGCTTCATCTCAGAGAACAGGGGCGAGCCGCCGGACATCGACGTCGATTTCGAGCACGAGCGGCGGGAGGAGGTGATCCAGCACCTCTACGAGCGCTACGGCCGCGAGCGGGCGGCCCTATGCTCGACGGTGATCCATTACCGCCCGCGCATGGCGATCCGCGAGGTCGCCAAGGTGCTCGGCCTGTCGGAAGACGTGGCCGCCTCCGTCGCGGATACGGTCTGGGGATCGTGGGGCAAGGACCTGCCCGACGCCCATGTCATGCAGGCCGGGCTGGACCCCGCCAACCCGGCCCTGCGGCAGGCCCTGAACCTCGCCCTGCAACTGATCGGCTTCCCTCGGCACCTGTCGCAGCATGTCGGTGGGTTCGTCCTTACGCGCGGGCGTCTGGACGAGACCGTGCCCGTGGGCAACGCCGCGATGCCCGACCGGACCTTCATCGAGTGGGACAAGGACGACATCGACGTCCTCGGCCTGATGAAGGTCGACGTGCTGGCTTTGGGGATGCTCACCTGCCTCAAGCGCGGGCTCGACTTCCTGAAGCGCGACCACGGCATCGACTACCCGACGCTCGCCGACCTGCCCTCGGAGGATCCGGCCACCTACGCGATGCTGTCGAAGGCCGATTCCGTCGGTGTGTTCCAGGTCGAGAGCCGGGCGCAGATGTCGATGTTGCCACGGCTGAAACCGAAGGAGTTCTACGACCTCGTAGTGCAGGTCGCCATCGTCCGCCCCGGCCCCATCCAGGGGGACATGGTCCACCCCTACCTGAAGCGCCGTTGCGGGCAGGAGCCGGTGGTGTACCCGGCCCCACACCCGGATCACGGGCCGGCGAACGAATTGGAGGAGGTGCTGAAGAAGACCTACGGCGTTCCGCTCTTCCAGGAGCACGCCATGCAGATCGCCATCACGGCGGCGGGCTTCTCCCCGGCCGAGGCCGATGGCCTGCGCCGGGCCATGGCGACGTTCCGCCATGTCGGCTCCATCGGCGGGTTCGCGGAGAAGTTCGTGGGCGGGATGACCCGGCGCGGCTACCCGCAGGCCTTCGCGGAACGCTGCTTCGCGCAGATCCGCGGCTTCTCCACCTACGGCTTCCCCGAGAGCCACGCGGCGAGCTTCGCGCTCCTCGTCTACGCGTCGGCCTGGATGAAATGCGCACACCCGGATGTGTTCCTGGCATCGATCCTCAACGCGCAGCCAATGGGCTTCTACCAGCCGGCCCAGCTCGTCCGCGACGCCCGCGCCCACGGCGTCGAGGTGCGCCATGTCTGCGTGAATGCCAGCGAGTGGGATTGCACCCTCGAACCCTCCGAGACGCCGCGCCTGCACGCCGTCCGCCTCGGGCTGCGTTTGGTGAGCGGCCTGCCGGAGGGCGCGATGCGCCGCCTCGTGCGGCTGCGGGCCAACGGCTATGCCAGCATCGAAGGGTTGCAAGCTTCCCTCGCCCTGCCGCGCAACGTGCTGGAACGGCTGGCGGAGGCGGATGCGTTCCGGGCGCTCGGCCTCTCGCGACGGGATGCGCTCTGGGCGGTGCGGGCCCTGGAAGGGCTGTCGCGCCGTGCCTCGGCGGCCCATGCGGAGAATGGGCGCCGGGCCGAATTGCTGGACGCGCCGCTGCCGCTCTTCGCGTGGCACGCCGATGACGGCCTGTTCCGGCACGAGCCGGCGGCGGACCTGCCGGCGATGGCCCCCTCGGAGACCGTCGCCGACGACTACGCTACGACCAGCCTGTCCCTGCGCGGCCATCCGGTGGCGTTCTTCCGGGAGCGTCTGGGGCGGATCGGCGCCATGACCGCCCGCGCCCATCTCGACCCCGCCCTGCCCCAGGGAACGCGGGCGATGGTGGCGGGAATCGTGCTGGTGCGTCAGCGGCCGGGCACGGCCAAGGGCGTAGTCTTCCTGACCATCGAGGACGAGACCGGCATCGCCAACATCATCGTGTGGAAGAAGGTGTTCGAGGCGAACCGTCGGATCGCCATGCAAGGGCGGTTCCTGGCGGTTCGGGGTCGGGTCCAGCGGGCCGGAGAGGTGGTCCACCTCGTCGCCGAGGGGTTTCGCGACCTCACTGAGTCCCTGCGGGACCTGCGGGAAGCCGGGCTGGCTCTACCGGCGGAGACCACCGATTTCGGGGCGCCGACACACAGGCAACCCTATCGCAGCCGCGACTTCCATTGACATCAACGCTGGGCCGACTCGTCCAAGCGGATCGTCGGGAGCATTGCGAGGGCCTTCGCGGTGATCCGCTCGAGATGCTCGCCCTTGAGACCTTTCTCGGCCCCCAGCTTCTTGATGCGCTCGCGGTGCTGCGCGAGGGTGAGCCCATAATACGTCTGTTCGGTAGTCTGCTCGGCCATATATCACTCCTGTGGCGGGAGGGGTGATTTGGCAAAAGAACCCCATCGTTTCAAGGGCCTGGCGGCTGCCGCGAGCCACCGACAGCCCCTGTTTAATGCGCCAGATCGAAGGGACCAACACCTCATGCCGCGCCTGCCCATCCTCCTCGCCGCCTGCCTCGCCCTGGCGCCTCTCGCGGCCCATGCCGACGAGTGCGACGACCTCACCCGACAGATCGCGGGCGCGATCGGCGGCAAGGTCGGCAAGCGCTCCGGCCCGAGCATCGACATCCGCCTGCCGGGGCCGAACCGGTTCGACGTGACCTGCCGGGCCGAGCCCATCGTTCAGGCGATCTCGGCCGAGCCGCAGCCCTCGGCCACGTTCTTCCGCGAACTCTCGACGGCGTCCGAAATCCTGACCGGGGAATCGGCCTCGACGGTGGAGCCGATCATCGCGAAGGCCTACCGCACCGCCGTCTCGGACGGGCGCAAATCCTTCATCCAGCAGAACGGCTGGTCCGCGAGCTGCTACGCCGACCCGACGAGCAGCACCATGCGGACCCTCTGCTCGGTCGGCCGCATCCCGCCGGGCTGATCAGCGCGCGGGCGGGATCGCCCCCGTCACGATGGGCTCGACCAGGGCGGCGTCCCGCGCGGGCGACGCTTTCTGTCGGTCGAGCTTGTCCGCCGAGATCAGGGCGGCCGCGATCAGCGCCGCGACCGCGAGTGTCGCCTTGATCGCTTCCCAGCTCCGCGCGAACATGGTCGAACCTCGACGGCGCCCCGGTTGATCGCACCCGGGCCGTCCATCGGCACCGGGCGTCGTTACCGTGATCCTCGGGTCCGCACCTTCTCAAAACCTTACGACGAAACGATTTCACCGCATTGCACAAGCGACGTGGCCGGGAAGCCTCAGCCCAGTTCCGCCTCGGCCGCCAGCGCTTCGAAGACCATGGCGTGCCGTCCGGCCAGGGCCTCGACATCGGTCGAGTAGCCGCCGCCGATCACCCCCACGATGGGGATACCCCTCACCCGGGCCGCCCGGACCACGAAGCAGTCGCGTTCCCGCAATCCCTCGTTCGACAGGTTCAGTCGGCCGAGTCTGTCGTCCCGGTGCGGGTCCACCCCGGCATTGTAGAAGACGATGTCCGGTTGAAACGCATCAAGCAGCGGCGGCAGGCGTGCGTCCAGCACAGCGAGATACGCGGCATCGTCCAGCCCATCGGGCAGGCCGATATCCAGATCGCCCGGGATCTTCTGCGACGGGTAGTTCCGCTCGCAATGGATCGACAGGGTGAAAAGGTCGGGCTCGCGGCTCAGGCAATCGGCGGTGCCGTCGCCCTGGTGGACGTCGAGATCGACCACCATCGCCCGGCCGATCAGGCCCTCCTCCCGCAGGGTGAGCGCCGCCACGGCCACGTCGTTCAGGACGCAGAAGCCCGCCCCCTGCGCCCGCCGGGCATGGTGACTTCCACCGGCCGCGCTCCCCGCGAACCCATGCTGGAGCGCCAGCCGGCCCGCCAGCACCGTGCCGCCGACACTTGCCCGCGAGCGGCGGACCAGCGCCTCGCTCACCGGCAGACCGATCTCCCGCTCGATGGCTTTCGGCACGTCGCAGGCGAGGATGGACGCGACATAGGCCGGGTCGTGCGCCCGTTCGAGCATGGCCGCACTCGCCGGTTCGGGCTCGACGAACCCATCGGGCACGAGCCCGCGCGCCTTCAGCGCCTCCGCGAGGAGCCCATATTTGCGCATGGGAAACCGGTGGCCTTCCGGAAGCGGGGCTTCGTAGGCCCGATGGAAGCAGATGGGGGGTCGCATGCCTCTCGCAACGTGCCGTAGGGGGACGCCGGAGGGAGCTGCACCGCGTCACACAACTGATATGCTGCGGCTGTTAGCCGGACGCCACGGGCGCAGGTGCGCTCCCACGACGCGCCCGGCTCGGCGCCCGACGGCTTTCCCGCATGATCAGCGCGCTGGACGGCGTCTTTCTTGCGCTAACGGCCTGCCTCGCGATGGCTCTGGTGAACCTCGTGAGCCTCGCCCTGGCCGGCTTCCGCCTCAGGCGTCACATGCCCCGCTCGACCTTCCCCGACGGTGCGGCGGTGTCCCTGATCCGCCCGGTCTGCGGGCTGGAGCGGTTCAGCGAAGAGACGCTGGAGAGCGGCTTCCGCCTCGCCTACCGCGACTACGAACTGATTTTCTGCGTCGCCGACGCAGGCGATCCCGTCCTGCCCCTGGTGCGGCGGCTGATGGCCCGGCATCCGCGGATCCGCTCGCGGATCATCGTCGGCGAGGAGCGGGTTAGCGACAATCCCAAGCTCAACAATTGCGTGCGCGGCTGGGACGCGGCCGAGCACGATTGGATCGTGCTGGCCGATTCCAACGTGATGATGCCGCCCGACTACCTTCAGACCCTTCAGGCCGCGTGGCGGCCGAACACCGGCCTCGTCTGCGCGACCCCCATCGGCGCCCGGCCGGACGGGTTCTGGGCCCTGGTGGAATGCGCCTTCCTGAACACCCTTCAGGCGCGCTGGCAATATGCCGGCGAAGCGGTGGGCCTCGGCTTCGCCCAAGGCAAGAGCATGCTCTGGCACCGCCCCTTCCTCGATGGTGTCGGCGGCATACGCGCCCTCGCCGCCGAGATCGCGGAGGACGCCGCCGCCACGAAGATCGTGCGGGCGGCCGGACGGCGGGTGAACCTTGTCGCGGCGCCGTTCTCGCAGCCCCTGGGCCAGCGGAGCTTCGCCGAGATCTGGTCCCGCCAGATCCGCTGGGCGCGTTTGCGCCGGGTGACGTTCCCGCTGTTCTTCGCCCCGGAGATCGCCAGCGGGATGCTCGTCCCCTGCCTGCTGGCCGCGCTCTACGCCCATTCGGCGGAGGCTTCCCTCGGCCTCGGCGCACTGGTCGCCCTGATTTATGCCGGCGAATACGCCCTTGCCATCCGGGCCGGGTGGTTGCGCTCGCCCGCCCTGATTGCGGCTTTCATCGCCCGCGACCTGCTCATTCCCTTCGTCTGGACACGCGCCTGGATGCGCAGCTGCGTCGTCTGGCGCGGCAATGCGATGGCCATCGAGACGAAGCCCGGGCGGATCCGGACCGCCTGAGGCGCGCGGCCTACGGGAAGTTCAGATTAGAGCGCACCGCCTCGGAGATGCGGTTGAGCCAATCCTCGGCTTCGCGGGCGCGGTCTTCGGCCGCCTGAAGCTTGTCTTCGAGGGTCTTCACCACATTGGTCGCCCGGTGCTGCACGTCCTGCAGCATCCGCTCGGCCGCCAGGGCGCGGGCATTGGCGGCGGCGATCTCGTCCTGCATGTTCGCAAAGATCTTCTGGGCCTGCATCTCCTGCTGATGCCGGCTCGCCTCGATCTCCTGGATGTACTCCGCCGCATCCTGGATGCGTTCGCAGACGGCCGCCCATTCCTCCTGGCCGAACCGCTTGATCGGCTTTGGCAGGTCGGAGCCCGATTTGGCGATCTCGCCGCCGCGCTCGATCGGGCTGAGCGCCTTCAATTCCTTACGCATGGTCGGCGTCATCATGAGCGGCGCGGTATCCAGCGTCCTGTCCCGCGTCTCGACCACCCGGTTGCCCTCAGCCATCGCTCCGCCCCGTTCCAGATCGCAACGCCGCTCACGGTGAGGCCGGGCGCCGAGACGGCCGGTCCCCTCAGCATGATTCCGACAGGGCCACCGCGCGGCTCAGAGACCGTAGGGTGCCCGAACGGATACCTTCACGGCGCCCCCCGGCGCCGGACCCGCCACGACCTGCGCGCGGATGAACCTCAGTGCGACTCGCCCTCACCGGGGTGGAGCGGGCGGCGGAAGCTGGTGATGATCGTGTCGTGCAGGCGCGACAGCCACGTCTCTGCATCGTTGGCGCGGACCTCGGCGGCGCGGGCGCGCTCCTCGGACTTGATCAGCCGGCGCTCCAGCGCGGCGACCTGAAGTTCGAGGGCCTTTACCTGCTCGGCCGCGCGGCCGGAAACCTGATGGAGCTGCTGCTCCAACTCGGAGGCGCGCTCCTCGGAGAAGCGGATCGCCTCGCTCGCTTCCTTGATGAGGTCGATGGCCGACTTGAAGTCGCGGACGGGGCCGCCCTCGCTCGGCTGCGGCTGCGACGGGAAGAACGAGACGTTGCCCGGCAGCGGTACCGGCTCGAAGTTCTGCACGGCTTCGGCCGCGGCGGCGGCAGCAGCGGCATGAGCCTTGAGCGCGGCATAGGCCGCCGCATCGGCGTCGTCCTCGATGGGCATGCGAACCTGTTCCATCATGGTGACTTCACTCACGCATTCATGTCGTTATTGGGCTTCGTGTCACGTCCCTCGCGCTCCGGCGGCGCGAACGGGGTGACATTGCTCTCCTCGGCGCGCTCGGTCCGCGCCTCGGGCATCGAGAGCCCGAGCAGCGTGGCCGGATCGACCCCATGGAGGTTGCGGACGGCGCGCTTCAAACCCTCATGCTGCTTCTGCAGCGAGGCGCGGGTCTCGCGGGCGATGTCGAGGGCGCCCTGCGCGAGGGCCCGCTCGGAGCGCTCGTTCTGCAACTCCTCGACGAGACGCCGGTTGGCGGCCTGCAATTCAGCCTTCTCGGCCTCGTGCCGACGGCCCAGCTGTTCCATCCGGTCGGCCAGGGCGGCGACGCGGGTCTGCGACTGATCCATGGCGGCTTCCTTGGCCGCCAGCGCCTTGGTGAGCATGTCGGCGCGGCTATCCGCCTCCGCCCGCAGGCGCTGGATCTCGGAGACGCGCTCCGTCTGCCGCTGAAGCTCGGCCTGCAAGCCTTCAAGGCGCCGGTCGAGGGTCGTCCGCTCGATCTGAAGCTCCTTGAGCGTCCGGTCGGCGGTGCGGGCGTTCTCCTCCCGCTCGCGCAACTGGCTGCGCACCTGGGCGAGGAGCTGTTCCAGCGTCGCGGCCCGGCCGAGGGACGCGTCCAGCTTCATGGCGAGGTTCGCGCGGTCGGCGCGGATCGCCGCCATCTCGGTCTCGAACTGGCCCTCGGCCCGCTCGCGCGTGGCGATCTCGGTGCTCAGCTGCGTTTCAAGATCGCGGGCGCGCTGGCGCAGCACCTCGATCTGCTGGGTCAGCTCGACCACCCGCGCCTCGGCCTCGGACAGGCGCACCGCCTGCTCGCCGGCCAGGGCCTGAAGGCGCCTTGCGTCCTGCTCGCTCAGGGACAGGCGCTCGCCCAGGTCGTTCAACTCGCGCTCGGCGCGGGTCATCGCCTGGTCGGCGGCCTGCGCCTCGATGCGCAGCGACTTGTTCTCGCCGGTCAGCGCGCGGACCTGCTCGGTCTCCGCGAAAAGCTGGCGCTCCATGTTCTCGACCGCGACCGTCCGGTCGCGGACGCGCACCCGCAACTCCTCGTTCTCAGCGTCGCGCTCGCGCAACTGCGTTTCGAGGCGCTGCAACTCCGTCGAGACCGCCGCGAGTTCGTTGGACGAGGACGCGGCCCGGCCGTTCACCTCGTTCAGTTCGCGGTGCAGGTTGCGCATATGCTCCTGCTCGCGGGCGAGCAGGACTTCGAGTTCGGCGATCTTGATCTTCGCCTGCGGAAGCTCGTCCGCGACGCCGGCCAGGGGCTCGAGGATCTGCGCGAAATCCGCCTGAAGGGTCTTCAGGTCGTCCAGCCGCTCCATCATCTGGCTGATGCGCACGCGCACCATCTCGTTGCGCTGGCCGATGGCGTCGAACGCGCTGTAGGGATGCGCCGCCGGCGCCTCCTGCTGCTGGCGCGGCTGCTCGCGCGGCGCCTGCCGCATCTCTTCATACTCGTCGGGGTCGCGCTCGCGCGGCGGCGGCGGGGTGGGCTGCTGCTGACGCGGCTGCTGCTGCTGCGGCTGGCGCTGCTGCGGCGGATGCTGCTGGCGCTTCGGCTCCGGCCTCAGGGACTCAAGTTCCAGTTCCGGCAGCCACGCGGAGTCCGAGTTCCGCGACGAATCCGACGATCCCGATCCCTGCCCCAGCAGGCGTTTGATCGGCATCCATGCCATTGCCCGATCTCCTCCGCGCTCAGCCACAACCCGGCCACCCCTCGTATCGCGCGGTTGAGAGACCCTATTGATTTACAGGCATCAAGACCAGAGCGGCACCGCCCGCCGTGAACAGCCCGAGGGGCGTTTCGCGAGGTTGCGCCGGCCCACCGAGCCGTTCTCGTCGCTTAACTTCTGCCCCCGGCGCCAGTCAATTCGGGATTTTGCCAGACGGATCTCAATTTCCACGTGAGCGCATTGCCTGTGAAAACACTCCAAAGTAGAGGTTTTTCTGCTTGTTGCATATTTGCAACCTTCAGCCATCGTCTTCGCGGCATCCCCGGCAAAAGTAAGCCGGGCTAACGCACCTGGATGATATCCACCGGATCAGGCTGGGACTCGTCGAAGATGCCGCAGGTAAACACGCCCGTGCGGCATCCGTCCGTGTCGAGGTTGCAGCGGTGCGGCAGGATCTCCGGCAGCCCATCGGCCTGCGGGAAATGCCCGTGGACGAGGTACGGCGCACCGAGATCGGCTGCGGGGGCGAGCGGCGTCCGCGCGCCGAGCAGCATCGTGTCGTCCTGATATTCCATGTTCCCGACCGCCGGGTCGATGGAGGCGTGGACGAAGACGCGCTCGGTGTCCTCGACGTAGCGCAGCAGCTTCTGCCGCAGGAAGTCGATGTAGAGAGCCGGGATCTCGGCGGCCTTCGCGACCCCGAAGCTGCGCAGGGTCGCGCCGCCGCCATGATAATCAAAGTTCCAGATGGAGCGCGCATCGCCCCGCGCGGCGGCCAGCAGCATCATGTCATGGTGCCCGCGCAGCGCCATGACCGCGGGCCGGTCAATCAGCAGATCGAGCACCTTGCGCGTATCCGGGCCGATGTTGACGTAGTCGCCGAGCAAGACGATCCGGTGCGGATCCTCGCCCGCATGCGTCGCGATCCGCTCCAGGACGAGACGAAGGCCATCGACGCAACCATGAATATCGCCGATGGCGTAGGTGTTCATCCCATCCAAGCCTGCGGTGACGGAATTGGCTGCTCTCGCCCGTCTCGCGCAGCGGATTGATCACATTTTTCGTTTTCCCTGGAAAGGTTGCACACGGTCAGTTTCCACACCCGTGGGCTGGGTGAGGCTGCCCAACCCCAATTGTACAACTCTAGGCAGCCGGCCGCAGCGATTGTCGCGGGGCTCTAAAGCGAAGTTCTCGCGCGCCGATGGACATTAACTGTCATTGCGGATGAACGGGCGAAACGCCCTCGAAATCAGGGAAAACTTGGCCGCTCCGTGGCGGCGGGACTTGAGTCGCAGGCCAATTCAGACAAAATTAACGACAAGGCTCAGCGTCGAGCCTTGCCTTCCTGCGGGCACCGTCCACCATGTTTCCGAACATCAATCCCGTGAAGAAACTGCGGTTTGAACGGAGCGAAGACTTCGAGACACCGACCGTGACCGCCCCCGCAGCCGCGCAGCCGACGGGCAGCATTGCGACGATCCTGAGGGCCTTCGGGTCTTCCATCGACGATGACTTGTCGAGGTCCACGATGCGCGAGCCCAATACGGACTGGTCCGTCCTCATCGACCGCATCCGTTCGACGGCGTCCCGCATCCGCGAGGTCGAGGCGCAATCCCGCGAGCGGGAATCGCATGTCGAGGAATTGCTGGAACGCGCCCGCGCCGACATGAGGATGGCGGAGGAGCGCGTCCGGGCGGCGGAGGCGCAGGCCTCCGATCTGCAAGTCGCCGCGATGGAGCGGGTGCGCGCCGCCGAGGAGCGCGCCGCCCAGGCCGAGGAGCGCGCCCGGATCTCGGAAGCGTGGCTCAAGCAGATCCACGAGACGATCTTCAACGAGTTCACCGTCCTCGACGAGGCCCCGCGCTGATGTCGCGCCAACTCCACGATCGCCCGGACACCGACGGGGACGCCTTGTCCGACAACGATTGGGAGAACCGCCCGACTCTGCGCCAACTCTTGGCCCCAGGGCACGGAAGCGGCGTGGTGCAGCTCTTCCCCGAGCCGGCTCGCGCGGACGAGATGGAGGACGAGCCGAACTGGCCCGCCGCCATCGAGTTGATCCGCGATGTCGGCTCGCGGATGCGCCAGGCACGCCGCTTCGCGCAGGACGTCGTGCAGCATTCGCAGGCTGTCCTCGACGGCACGATGCACCGCCTGGAAGAGACGGAGCGCCGCCTGCGCCTCGCGGAATCGGCGGCGCGGGACGCGCATCTGCGCGCCGAGCGGGCCGAACTCGCGGCGCAGATGGCCGATGCCCGCGCGCGGCGCGCGGAGGAGGAAACGGAGCTGAACCGGGCCAAGCTCGCGGAAGCGCAGATGTGGCTGAAGCGGCTCTACAGCTCTGTGCAGATCGAGTTCCGCGACCTGTCCGAAGAGGACTGAGCCGGCTTGTGGTGCGGGTAGAGGGAATCGAACCCCCACGCCTTGCGGCTGGCGATTTTGAGTCGCCCGCGTCTACCAATTCCGCCATACCCGCGCGGTGGCGCTCATCGCACAGGTCGCCCCGTGCGGCCAAGAGTTTTCTCCCGCCCTCCGCCTCTCTGGCGTTACGCGGTGGGCTGTGCTTGAAGGGTCGCCGCTTTCCTCGCACTCCCCGGACGACTTGATGCTGCGGCGGCTCTACGCCTGGATCCTCGCCCTGAGCGACCGGCCCTCCGCGCCCTACGCCCTCGGCGCGGTGGCGTTCGCGGAAAGCTCGTTCTTCCCCGTGCCCCCGGATGCCATGCTGGTGCCGATGGCGGTGAGCCGCCCGGATCGGGTCTGGTTCTACGCGACCGTCGCGACGGTCTGCTCGGTCCTCGGCGGGTTGGTCGGCTACGGCATCGGCGCGCTGCTGTTCGATTCCCTCGGCGAATGGGTCATCAAGCTCTACGGCCTGCAGAACTCGGCGGATGCCTTCCAGCGCTCCTATGCCGAGTACGGCCATTGGGTGATCCTGCTGAAGGGCCTCACGCCGATCCCTTACAAGCTCGTGACCATCACGTCGGGACTGGCCCATTACAGCCTGTTCTGGTTCACGGTGCTGTCGATCATCACCCGCGGGGCGCGGTTCTTCATCCTCGCCGCCCTACTGGGCCGCTACGGCGTGCAGATCCGCGGCGTGCTCGATCGGCATCTCAACGCGGTGGCCGCCATCTCCATGGCGGTGATCGTCCTCGGCTTCGTCCTGTTCAAGGTGATTTTGTAGTGATGGATACGCGTGCTGCCGTCCGCCTGAAGACAGCCGGCCTCTGGCTCGCCCTCGTCGCGGCAGTGACAGTCGGCGCCGCGCTCGTGCTGCAATACGGCTACGGCTACGTGCCGTGTAAGCTCTGCCTGACCGAGCGTCTGCCCTATTACGCGGCGGTGCCGCTCGGCCTCGTGGCCCTATTCGCGCCGGAGCGGCTCGCTCGGCTCGCCCTCGGCCTCGCAGCCCTCGGCCTGCTCTATGGCGCGGGTGTCGGCGTTTATCATGCCGGCGCCGAATGGGGCTTCTGGCCGGGCCCGACCGATTGCGGCGGCGGCACGGGCGCCAACCCTGCCGCCGTCGGCGACTTCATGAACTCGCTCCAGAGCGTGCGCGTGGTGGATTGCTCGGTGGCGGCCCTGCGCGTCCTCGGCGTCTCCCTCGCCGGATGGAGCGCGCTCGTATCCTTCGTCCTGGCGTCCTTCGCGGGGACGACGGCGCTCCGGCGCTAGTTCCGGTCGTCCGGTAGCATCGGGATCGGGGCGACCTCGATCCCCTCATCGATCAGGGCGCGGGCCTCGTCGAGGCTCGCATGCCCGTGAATCGAGCGGCCTTCGGCCTCGCCGTAATAGATCTTCCGCGCCTCCTCGGCGAAACGCTCGCCGACATGCTCGGAATGGGCCGCCACATGGTCGTGCAGCGCCTTGATCATCTCGCGCAGCTTGCGCTCCGGCTCGGCGATCATCCGCACCGGCGTCTCGGGCGTCGGCGCCGGGATGGGCACCTCCGCGCGGTCCTTGCGCGCAATCATCGGCGCCATGATGGCCTTGGAGACCGACCCGCTGCCGCAATGGGGACAGGTCACGAGGCCGCGCGAGACCTGGATCTCGTACGAATCCGAGGAGGAAAACCAGCATTCGAAGCCGTGCGCGGCCTCGCAGACCAGATTGTACCGGATCATTCGCGTGCGGTTCGGTGTCTCAGGACTTCGCCACGATCCGTTCGACGCTGAACGGCCGGGCATGGCGAAGCGACGGGATGCGCGCCCTCGCATCCGCGACTTGGGAAAGGTCGATCTCGGCCAGGATCACCCCCGGCTCGGTGCCGCCCTCGGCGAGGACGCGGCCCCACGGATCGACGATGATCGAGTGGCCATACGTCTCGCGGCCGTCCTCGTGGACGCCGCCCTGCGCAGCGGAGATCATGAACGAGCCGGTCTCGATGGCCCGCGCCCGTTGCAGGACCAGCCAATGGGCCTCCCCGGTCTGCCGGGTGAAGCAGGCCGGGCCGGTGAGGACCGTGGCACCGGCCTCCGCCAGCGCCCGGTAGAGGGCCGGGAAGCGGATGTCGTAGCAGATCGTCAGGCCGAAGGTGGCGAGCGGCGTCTCCGCCACCACGGCACAGCCGCCGCCGGTATAGGTTGAGGATTCGCGCCAGCTCTCGCCGCTCGGCAGATCCACGTCGAACAGGTGCAGCTTGTCGTAGGAGGCGGCGATGCCGCCCTCCGGGTCGATGAGGAACGCGCGGTTGGCGATCTTCTCGCCGTTGCGCACGGCGATGGAGCCGACCTGCACCCAGGCGCCAACCTCCCGCGCCGTCTGGCGCAGGGCGGTGAGGGTGGGATCGGAGTTCTCGTCCGTGACGACCGCGAACAGCCGCTCGCGGCTGCGCTCCACCAGGGAGGTCATCTCCGGGGTCTGGATATAGCTGGCGCCCTGCCCCGCCGCCTCGCGCAGGCCCGCGACGGCGGCATCGCGATTGGCCGCCGGGTCGCGCCCGGATCGCATCTGGACGCAGGCGGCGATGAAGCGCTCAGGCATCGGCCGGTGCCTTCAGCAGCGGATCGAGCTTGCCCGAGCGGTCGAGGGCATAGAGATCGTCGCACCCGCCGACATGGGTCGCGCCGACGAAGATCTGCGGCACGCTCGTGCGGCCGCCTGCCCGCTCGACCATCGTCGCACGGGCGCCGGCCGCGCGCTCCACGTCGATCTCCTGGAAGGCCACGCCCTTCTGCGACAGCAGGCTCTTGGCCGCCGCGCAATATGGGCACCAGGACGTGGTGTAGATGGTGACCGGCTGCATTGTCGCTGCGTCCCGCGCGGAAGATCACCCATATAGGGGCTTCGCGCGGAACTTGCCTATGGCAGCGCGGTCACGCGCAGCCGTGTCAGGCGGCGAGCAGCTTCTCGACCTCGTTGACGAGATCGCGCAGGTGGAACGGCTTCGAGAGCACCTTCGCGTCCTTCGGGGCCTTCGAGTCCGGGTTCAGCGCCACGGCCGCGAAGCCGGTGATGAACATCACCTTGATGTCCGGGTCGAGCTCGGTGGCCCGGCGGGCCAGTTCGATCCCGTCCATCTCCGGCATCACGATATCGGTGAGGAGAAGTTCGAACGGCTCCTCCCTCAGGCGGTTATACGCCGAGAGGCCGTTGTCGAACGAGAGCACGTCGTAGCCTGCGTTCTGCAGCGCCTTGGCCAGGAACCGGCGCATGTCGTTGTCGTCTTCCGCCAGCAGAATTTTCATCGGACGGTTCCGAGACCTTGAGTCGAAGCGTTGATCCCACAAAGGGACGGCTTGGTAAACAACGGGTAACCAAAGCGGGTACCGCAAACTGATGACCTACGGGCCGTTGTGTCGTTGCAACCGAGCACGCGGCCAGTGGACAGGCGCGAATCCGCGCCCCAGACTGTGCAGACGGGATACGGGATCGCAGCCGGAGCGTCCACGCCGACGATGACAATCTCCGACACGGAAACGTCAGGGCCGACCGGGCCCGCCTCTCTGTTCGCCCCACCCTTCGCGGTGGACGAGCCGGAGAGCCATTCCATCCCGTTCGTGTTCAACACCGGGCATTCGGGCGCGGTCTATCCGCCGAGCTTCCTCGCGGCCTCCCGCCTGGACGGCTTGAGCCTGCGCCGCTCGGAGGACGCGCATGTCGACCGGCTGTTCGAGCCGGTGGTGCGGCTCGGCGCCCCGCTGCTGCGGGCGAACTTCCCCCGCGCCTATCTCGACGTGAACCGCGAGCCCTTCGAACTCGACCCGCGGATGTTCGAGGGGCGGCTGCCGCCCTACGCCAACACGCGCTCCATGCGGGTGGCGGGCGGGCTCGGGACCGTGCCCCGCGTGGTGGCCGACGGGCAGGAGATCTATGCCGGCCGCATCACCGCGCAGGAGGCGGTGGCGCGGATCGAGACACTGTACAAGCCGTACCACCGCATGTTGCGCGCGCTGATCCAGCGCACGGCGAAGGCGCATGGCACCTGCATCCTGATCGATTGCCACTCCATGCCGTCGAGCAGCCTCGGGCGGGAGGAGGCGAAGGCCGACGTGGTGCTCGGCGACCGCTACGGCACCGCCTGCAGCCCGGCACTCATCGACGCCTTCGAGGCGCAGTTCCAGGCGCACGGGTTCCGCGTGGTGCGCAACAAGCCGTATGCCGGCGGCTTCATCACCGAGCATTACGGCGAGCCGAACCTCGGGCGCCATGCCCTTCAGATCGAGATGAACCGCGCACTGTACATGAACGAATCCAGCCTCGCCCTGACCCGGGATTTTCCCGCGCTGGTCACGGCGCTCGAATCAATCGTCGCGGCGGTGGCGAAGGGGGCGGGCAACGTCTCCCTGCCCCGGATGGCGGCCGAATAAAGCCTACCGCACAGAAAAAAGGCCACTCCCGAAGGAGCGGCCCGAAGTCTAGGGAGGAAACGCCCAAGAAGGGCAACAGGACCGCGACGCCATCGCGTTCCTGCGATGCACAAAATACAGTGCGGCGCACAAAAGACAAGGTCCGTTCTTGCCGCAGATCCTGCTTTCGGCGCATGGCACCCCCGCCGAAACAGGGGACTCGCTCACTGGTCGGCCAGCAGCTTCGCGATCTCGGCCTTGAGCGGGCCGGCGAGGTCCGGGCGCTCCAGCGCGTAGGCGACGTTGGCAGTGAGGAAGCCGAGCTTCGAGCCGGTGTCGTAGGTCCGGCCCTCGTAGCGCATGCCGTAGAAGGACTGCTCGGCCATGAGGTCGATCATGGCGTCGGTGAGCTGGATCTCGCCGCCCGCGCCCTTCTTGCCATGCTCCAGAATGCCGAAGATCTCGGGCTGCAGTATGTAGCGGCCGGAGATGATGAAGTTCGACGGCGCGGTGCCCTGCTTGGGCTTCTCGACCATGCCGGTGATCTCGAAGGTCTGGCCGAAGGTGTCGCCGACGCTGACGATCCCGTACTGATGCGTCTCCTCGGGGGCGACCTCCTCGACGGCGATGACGTTGCCGCCGTGCCGCTCGTAGGCGGCCAGCATCTGGCCCATGCAGCCCCGGCTCAGCATGTCGGGAAGCAGCACGGCGAAGGGCTCGTCGCCGACGATCTCGCGGGCGCACCACACGGCGTGGCCGAGGCCCAGCGGCGCCTGCTGGCGGGTGAAGCTCGTCTGGCCCGCCTGGGGCAGGTCCTTCTTCAACTCGTCATAGGCGGCCTGCTTGCCGCGCTCAACCAGGGTCTTGTCCAGCTCGTAGGCGATGTCGAAATGGTCCTCGATCACGGCCTTGCCGCGGCCGGTGACGAAGATGAAATGCTCGATGCCCGCCTCGCGCGCCTCGTCCACGACGTGCTGGACGACCGGCCGGTCCACGACGGTCAGCATTTCCTTCGGAACGGCCTTGGTCGCCGGCAGGAAACGCGTGCCCAGGCCCGCGACGGGGAGGACGGCCTTGCGGATCGGTTTCATCGTGCGTTGGCCCTGAAGCGATAGAGTTGAGGATGGACCCGACGATGAGACAGACCGCAACGGTCATCGCAAGGTCCGTTTCATGATACTGCCCAGCAGTCCGCCGTAAATATATCGGCGGACGCTACGGGTAGCGTTAATTCTCGGCTTCAACGGAGACAATGCGATGGCGGTGCTGGTGACAGGGGGGGCCGGGTATATCGGCAGCCATATGGTGCTCGCGCTGCTGGATGCCGGACACGAGGCCGTCGTGGTGCTCGATGACCTCTCGACAGGCTTTGATTGGGCGGTGCCGGAGGGTGTGACCCTCGTGGTGGGCGATGTGGCCGATCAGGACCTCGTCACCCGCACCATCCGCGAACACAAGATCGACGCGCTGGCGCATTTCGCGGCCAAGATCGTGGTGCCGGAATCGGTGTCCGACCCGCTGGGCTACTACCTCGCCAACACGGTGAAGACCCGGGCGCTCATCGAGGCGGCGGTGAAGGCGGGCGTCCGCCACGTCATCTTCTCCTCCACGGCGGCCGTCTACGGCGAGCCGGAGGTGGTCCCGGTGACGGAGACCGTGAGCCTCAACCCGATCAACCCCTACGGCCGCTCCAAGCTGATGAGCGAGTGGATGATCGCGGACGCCGCCGCCGCGCTCGGCTTCACCTACGTGGTGCTCCGCTACTTCAACGTCGCCGGGGCCGATCCGAAGGGACGCTCGGGTCAATCGACCCCGAACGCGACGCACCTCATCAAGGTCGCGACCCAGGCCGCCCTCGGCCAGCGGGAACGCCTCGACGTCTACGGCACGGATTACCCGACCCCGGACGGATCGTGCCTGCGCGATTACATTCAGGTCACAGACCTCGCCGAAGCCCATCGCCTCGCTCTCGATTATCTCCGGGGCGACGGCGAAAGCCTCGTGCTGAATTGCGGCTACGGACTCGGCTATTCCGTGCTCGAAGTGGTCGAGGTGGTGAAGAAGGTATCGGGCAAGGACTTCCCGGTGCGCATCTCCCCCCGTCGTCCCGGAGACCCTGCGCGGATCGTGGCGGCGGCGGACAAGATCCGCGAGCGCCTCGGCTGGGTGCCCCGTTATGACGACCTGGAGACCATCGTGACCCAGGCCCTCGCTTGGGAGGATCACCTCAGCAAGCGCAACCGGGTCTGAGCCATGCGCCATCTCGCGGTGTCCCTCGTCGCCTTCGGGCTGCTGGCTGCCGCGCCGTCTTCGGCCAAGCCGGAGGGAAGCCCATCCTTCGTGGGCTTCCTCGCCGACCTGCGCCGGGATGCCGCCGCGCGCGGGGTGTCGGACGGGACCTTTGCGGCGGCCTTCCGCGACGTGAAGGGTCCTGACCCGGCCGTCCTCGCGCGGACGAAGAAGCAAGGCGAGTTCAGCCGCCCGGTCTGGGATTATCTCGTCGGGGCGGTGACGCCGGGGCGGATCGCGCGGGGCCGGGCGCGGGCTCAGGCCCTGGCCGCGACCCCGAAGGGCATCGAATCGCGCTACGGCGTACCCGAGAGCGTCGTGCTGGCGATCTGGGGGGTGGAGTCGGACTTCGGCGCCAGCGCCGGGACGATCTCCACCGTGAAGGCCCTCGCCACCCTGGCTGCCGCCGGCCATCGCGGCGACTTGTTCCGGAACGAATTGCTCGACGCACTTCAGATCCTGCAGCGCGGTGACATCACCCCGGCGACGATGAGCGGGAGTTGGGCCGGCGCGATGGGGCAGGTGCAGTTCCTGCCCTCGACCTATCTCGGCCATGCGGTCGATTTCGACGGCGATGGACGGCGTGACATCTGGCGGGACGAGGCCGACGCCCTCGCCTCCATTGCCGCCTACCTCAAGGATCTCGGCTGGAACCCCGCCGTCTCGTGGGGCTACGAGGTGCGCCTGCCGGACGATTTCGACCTCAGCCGCTATGCCGGCGACCTCTCGGATTTCGCCGCGCGGGGCGTGGCGCGGGCGGATGGCGGCGCCCTTCCCCGTTCCGGGAAGGCGAGCCTGTTCCTGCCGGGCGGGCGCGGCGGGCCGGTCTTCCTCCTCACCGACAATTTCGAGGTGATCCGGGGCTACAACACCTCCGATTCCTACGCCCTCGCCGTAGGCCATCTGGCGGATCGTCTCGCGGGCGGCCCAGCCCTCGCCGCCCCCTGGCCGACGGCTGCGCCGCGCCTCGACGGCGCCGGCATCAAGGCGCTGCAGCAGGGCCTCGCCGATAAGGGCTTCTACCAGGGCGAGGCGGACGGCCGGGCCGGGCCGAAACTGCGCGAGGCGGTGCGCCGCTACCAGATCGATGCGGGTCTTCCGGCGGATGGCTACGCCTCTCCCGCCCTGCTCGCGCATCTAAGGGGGCGGTGAACCATCGCAGGCCTGCGCGCTTAGACGGCGCAGGTTCGTTCCGCTATCGTGGGCGCTTCCTCCGGGTAAGCTGGACGGAAGGCGTGAGCGTATGACGAGATCCTTCTCTCCCCTCTCCCTGGCGGCCGTGCTCGCCCTGATGGTCCTGGCGCCGGGTGAGGCCGCCGCCCAATGGGGCGACGGCTATTCGGATCCGCGCGGCGGCTATTATCAGGCGCCCCCCCGCCGCCGGCCGCGCGACGCCTATTATCGCGATGACGGCGCCTACAACCGCCCGCCGCGCTACGCGCCGCAGCCCGAACCGCAGCGCCAATTCTATTGGCCGTGGGAGGACAGGCCGCAGCAGGCCGCGCCGCAGCCCGAGCGCGCCTATCGCCCGCCGCCGCCGCGCCAGCGCAACTACGGTAACGCGGACAGCCAGCGGTCACCCAGCGTCCAGCGGCGACCGCAGCGGGTGCGCCCGCCGGAGCCGCCGAAGGCCGTCGCCGCCAAGACCGATCCCAGCGTGCAGATCGCGGTGTTCGGCGATTCCCTGGCCGACCATCTCGCCAAGGGCCTGGACGACGCCTTCGAGGACAATTCCGATATCGCCGTGGTCGACCGGGCGAAGGGCGATAGCGGCCTCGTCCGCAAGGACGTGGTCGATTGGCCGAAGGTGGCCGACGATTACCTGACCGCTAACCCCAAGGTCCGTTACGGGCTTGTCATGGTCGGGGCCAACGACCGCCAGCCGATCAAGGACGGCGACACGACGGTCGATCCGCTGACCGATCGCTGGAAGGAGCTTTACCGCGCACGAGTCGAGGCCCTGGTGAAGCCCTTCACCGACCGGAAGATTCCCTTGATCTGGGTCGGGCTGCCGCCGATGCAGAGCCAGAGCCTGACCCGCGACCTCGAAGCGATCAACGACATGGTGCGGGAGACGGTGACGAAGGCCGGCGGGACCTATGTCGACATCTGGCCCGGCTTCGTGGACGACCGCGACCGCTATACCGCGTCGGGTCCGGACCCGGAGGGGCAGATCGCCAAGCTGCGCACCTCGGACGGCGTGCATTTCACCAAGGCCGGCAACCGCAAGCTCGCGCATTTTGCCGATGTCGAGCTGAAGCGGCTGATGGGGACGGCCGCGCCGTCCCTGCCCGAGCAGCCTGCCACGGCCGCCGTCGCGCCGGGTGTGCCGGCCGGCGTGCCGGGGGCGAGCCTCGACGGTGGCGACGCGCAGCCCGGCGACACGGCGGCCATCGACCGTCAGATCACCGCGATGCTGCCGAGCCTGCCCGAGCCCGCCGGGATTCCCGCCCTGCCGGTGAAGCCGGCGGCGGGACCGGTCGTGCCGCTGCTGCGCAACGAGACGTCGCCCGGCGGCGCTTTGCTGAGCGGCCGCCCGCAGGAAGGCGATTCCATGGGAACGGTGGAGCGCACCCTCCAGCGCGGCAACGCCCCCGCCCCGCAGCCGGGACGGGCCGACGATTTCCGCTGGCCGCCCGGCTGAGTCCCTGCCGCCTTAGCGCGGCAGGACGCTGGCGCCCATCAGCGCTTCGTCGATGGCGCGGGCGGCCTGACGGCCCTCGCGGATCGCCCAGACGACCAGGGACTGGCCGCGACGCATGTCGCCCGCCGCCCAGATCTTCGCATCGGAGGTGCGGTAATCCTCTTCGTTGGCCGTGATGTTGCCGCGCTTGTCGACGGTCACGCCGGACTGCTCGACGAGGCCCTTCTGTACCGAACCGGCGAAGCCGATCGCCATGAAGACGAGATCGGCCGGAAGCACGAATTCCGAGCCGGGGATCGGCTGCCGCTTGGCATCGACGCGGGCGCAGACGACGCCGGTCAGCACGCCCTTCTTGTTGCCTTCGAGGCGCAGGGTCGCCGCCTGGAACTCGCGCTCGGCGCCCTCGGCCTGGCTGGAAGAGGTCCGCATCTTGGTTGGCCAGTAGGGCCACACGGTCAGCTTGTCCTCGCGCTCCGGCGGGCGCGGGCGGATGTCGAGCTGCGTCACCGACAAGGCGCCCTGGCGGAAGGCCGTGCCGACGCAATCGGAAGCCGTATCGCCGCCGCCAATCACCACGACGTTCTTGCCGTTCGCCAGGATCGGCGCCTCGCCGTTGCCTCGCATCGGCTCCTGGCCGACCCGGCGGTTCGACTGAACGAGGTAGGGCATCGCGTAATGGACGCCCTCGAACTCCTGGCCCGGCAGGTTCGGGTTGCGGGGATCCTCGGCGCCGCCGCAGAAGATCACCGCGTCGAACTTGGCCTTGAGCTCCTCGACGGACTTCGTGACGCCGATGTTCTCGTTGTAGTGGAAGACGACGCCCTCGGCCTCCATCTGCTTCACGCGCCGGTCGATGTGGCGCTTCTCCATCTTGAAGTCCGGGATGCCGTAGCGGAGCAGGCCACCGGCTTTCGGCTCGCGCTCGAAGACGTGGACGTCGTGCCCGGCGCGGGCGAGCTGCTGCGCCGCCGCCATGCCGGCCGGACCGGAGCCGATCACCGCGACGCGCTTGCCGGTGCGGATCTCCGGCACCTCGGGCTTGATCCAGCCCATGTTCCAGGCGCGATCCGCGATGGCCTGCTCGATCGTCTTGATGGCGACCGGCTGGTTCTCGAGGTTCAGCGTGCAGGCTTCCTCGCACGGGGCGGGGCAGATGCGGCCCGTAAACTCGGGGAAATTGTTCGTGGAATGGAGGTTGCGCGAGGCCTCCTCCCAATCCGACTGGAAGACGAGGTCGTTCCAATCCGGGATCTGGTTGTGGACCGGGCATCCGGTCGGCCCGTGGCAGAACGGGATGCCGCAATCCATGCAGCGGGCCGCCTGCTTGGTCAGGTCATGCTCGTCCAGCGGGAGCGTGAACTCGCGGAAATGCCGAACGCGGTCGGCGGCGAGCTGGTACTTTTGCTCCTGCCGATCGAATTCGAGGAAGCCCGTGATCTTGCCCATCGATCAACCCTTGAGGCCGTCGCGGATCGTCCGATCCGGGGCCTGAAATTAGTGCTGGCTCCGGCGCGCGGCCCTTTCCGCGCGCCGACTGGTCGCGGCTGGATTACTCCGCCGCCACCGGCATCCGCGCCATCTCCATCTCGCGCAGCGCCCGGCGGTACTCCACCGGCATCACCTTGACGAACTTGGTGCGATAGCTCGCCCAATCCTCGAGGATCGCCTTGGCCTTCGGGCTGCCCGTGTACTTCAGATGGTTGGTGATGAGCTGGCTCAGCCGCTCCTCGTCGTGGCCCGACATGTCCGCGAGGATGTCCACCCGTCCCTTGGTCTCTAGGTCGCCGTCCTGGTGGAAGCGACGCATCAGGTCGTCCTCCTCCTCGACGGGCTCCAGATCGACCATCGACAGGTTGCAGCGCTTGGAGAACGAGCCGTCCTCGTCGAGCACGTAGGCGAGGCCGCCCGACATGCCCGCCGCGAAGTTGCGCCCGGTCTCGCCGATGGACACCACCACGCCGCCGGTCATGTACTCGCAGCCGTGGTCGCCCATGCCCTCGACCACCGCGATGGCGCCGGAATTGCGCACGGCGAACCGCTCGCCGGCCGAGCCACGGATGTAGCACTCGCCCGCGATGGCCCCGTAGAGCACGGTGTTGCCGACCATGATCGTCCGCTCGGACGGCGACTTGAGCGCGTCGCTCGGCCGGATGATCAGCTTGCCGCCCGACAGGCCCTTGCCGACGTAGTCGTTGCCGTGGCCGGTCAGTTCGAGGGTCACGCCCGCCGCCGCCCAGGCGCCGAAGCTCTGGCCGGCGGTGCCGGTGAGCTGCACCTTGATCGTGTCGTCGGGCAGGCCGTCATGGCCGTGCGCCTTGGCGACCTCGCCGGAGAGCATGGCCCCCGCCGCACGGTCCGAATTGCGGATCGTGTCGGTGAGCACGACCGGCTCGCCGTTGGCGATGGCACTCCGCGCCCCCTCGATCAGCCGCCGGTCGAGGACGGTGTCGATCGGGTGATGCTGCCGCTCGACATGGCGGATCGCCATCTCGGGGCCGACGTCCGGCCGGTGGAACAGCTTCGTGAAGTCGAGACCCTTCGCCTTCCAGTGCGAGATGGCCGCGACCTTGTCGAGGATGTCCGAGCGGCCCACGACCTCTTCCAGCTTCGTGAAGCCGAGGGCGGCCAGGATCTCCCGGACCTCCTCCGCCACGAAGAAGAAGTAGTTCACCACGTGCTCGGGCGTGCCCTTGAAGCGCTTGCGCAGCACCGGGTCCTGCGTCGCCACGCCCACCGGACAGGTGTTCAGGTGGCACTTGCGCATCATGATGCAACCGGCCGCGATCAGCGGCGCGGTCGAGAAGCCCATCTGGTCCGCGCCGAGCAGGGCCGCGACGATCACGTCCCGCCCGGTGCGCAGGCCGCCATCCGCCTGGAGGGCGACGCGTCCGCGCAGGCCGTTGAGCACCAGCGTCTGCTGGGTCTCGGCCAGCCCCGTCTCCCACGGGCCACCCGCGTGCTTGAGCGAGGTAAGCGGCGCCGCGCCCGTGCCCCCGTCGAAGCCCGAGATGGTGATGTGGTCGGCCCGCGCCTTGGCGACGCCCGCCGCGACGGTGCCGACACCGACCTCGGAGACGAGCTTCACCGAGACGTCCGCCGACGGGTTCACGTTTTTCAGGTCGAAGATCAGCTGGGCCAGATCCTCGATCGAGTAGATGTCGTGGTGCGGCGGCGGCGAGATCAGGCCGACGCCCGGCGTGGCGTAGCGGACCTTGGCGATCTTCGCATCGACCTTGTGGCCGGGCAGCTGGCCGCCCTCGCCGGGCTTGGCGCCCTGGGCCACCTTGATCTGCATCATGTCGGAGTTGACGAGGTATTCCGTCGTCACGCCGAACCGGCCCGATGCCACCTGCTTGATGGCCGAGCGCCGCGAGCGCCCGTCCGGCAGGGGCTTGAACCGCTCCACCTCCTCGCCGCCCTCACCCGAGTTCGAGCGACCGCCGAAGGAGTTGAGGGCGATGGCTAGCGTCTCGTGCGCCTCCTTGGAGATGGAGCCGTACGACATGGCGCCGGTGGCGAACCGCTTCACGATCTCGGCGGCCGGCTCGACGGCATCGAGCGGCACCGGAGCCCGGCCGATCTCCTCGGCCGACTTGATGCGGAACAGGCCGCGTAGGGTCTTGAGCTGGTTCTCCTGCTGGTTCACCAGCTTGGCGTATTCCCGGTAGCGCTCGGGCACGTTCATGCGCACCGCGTGCTGCAGGGTCGCCACCGTATCCGGCGTCCAGGTGTGGACCTCGCCGCGCAGGCGGTAGGCGTACTCGCCACCGACATCCAGCGCGTTCCGGTAGACCGGGGCATCGCCGAAGGCGTCGCGGTGACGGCGCACCGTTTCCTCCGCGACCTCGGCCATGCCGACGCCCTCGATGGTCGTCGCCGTGCCGAAGAAGTCCCGGGCCACGAAGGCCGAGTTCAGGCCCACCGCGTCGAAGATCTGCGCGCCGCAATAGGACTGGTAGGTCGAGATGCCCATCTTGGACATGACCTTCAGCAGACCCTTATCGATCGCCTTGATGTAGCGGTAGATGATCTCGTCGTCGGTAAGGTCCGGCGGGAACTCGTCCTTCATCTCGACCAGGGTTTCGAAGGCGAGGTACGGGTTGATCGCCTCCGCGCCGTAGCCGGCGAGACAGGCGAAGTGATGCACCTCGCGCGGCTCACCCGACTCGACCACGAGGCCGACCGAGGTGCGCAGCCCCTTGCGGATCAAGTAGTTGTGCACGGCCGCCGTGGCGAGCAGCGCCGGGATCGGGATGCGATCCGGCCCGACCGCCCGGTCGGTGAGCACGATGATGTTGTAGCCGCCGCGCACCGCCGCCTCGGCGCGGTCGCAGAGACGGTCCAGCGCCCCTTCCATGGCCGCCGCGCCATTCTCGGCGGGGTAGGTCATGTCGAGGGTCTTGGTGTCGAACCGGTCCTCGAAATGGCCGATGGAGCGGATCTTCTCCAGATCGCCGTTGGTCAGGATCGGCTGGCGGACTTCCAGCCGCTTGCGGCGGGAGGCGCCCTCCATGTCGAGCAGGTTCGGCCGCGGCCCGATGAACGAGACGAGGCTCATCACGGCCTCCTCGCGGATCGGATCGATCGGCGGGTTCGTCACCTGCGCGAAGTTCTGCTTGAAGTAGGTGTAGAGTAGCTTCGATTTCTCGGAGAGCGCCGAGAGCGGCGTATCCGTGCCCATGGAGCCGACCGCCTCCTGGCCGGTGACGGCCATGGGCTGCATCAGCAGCTTGAGGTCTTCCTGCGTGTAGCCGAAGGCCTGCTGGCGATCGAGCAGTTTGACGTCGCCCCGCGACTCGCGCGGCTGCACCGGGCGCAGGTCCTCCAGCACGATCTGGGTGTTCTTCACCCAGTCGGCATAGGGGTGCGCCTGAGCGAGTTCGCCCTTGATCTCCTCATCAGAGACGATCCGGCCCTTCTGCAGGTCGATGAGCAGCATCCGGCCCGGCTGAAGGCGCCAGGACTGGACGATCTTCTCGTCCGGGATCGGCAGCGTGCCGGCCTCGGAGGCGAGCACGACGAGCCCGTCGTCGGTGACGATGTAGCGCGCCGGGCGCAGGCCGTTCCGGTCGAGCGTCGCGCCGATCTGCCGGCCATCGGTGAAGGCCACGGCGGCCGGCCCGTCCCACGGCTCCATCAGGGCGGCGTGGTACTCGTAGAAGGCGCGCCGCTCCTCATCCATGAGCGGGTTGCCCGCCCAGGCTTCGGGGATGAGCATCATCATCGCGTGGGCGAGCGGGTAGCCGCCCATCACGAGGAATTCGAGCGCGTTGTCGAAGCAAGCGGTGTCCGACTGGCCTTCGTAGGAGATCGGCCAGAGCTTCGAGATGTCGTTGCCGAACAGGTCCGAATCGACGCTCGCCTGCCGGGCGGCCATCCAGTTTACGTTGCCGCGCAGGGTGTTGATCTCGCCGTTATGCGCCACGAAGCGATACGGGTGAGACAGCCGCCAGGTCGGGAAGGTGTTGGTGGCGAAGCGCTGGTGCACGAGCGCCAGCGCCGAGACGAACCGCTCGTCCTTCAGGTCGAGGAAGTAGTTCCCGAGCTGGTTCACCAGCACCATGCCCTTGTAGACGATGGTGCGGGTCGAAACCGAGACCGGATAGAACTCCTTCATCCGCTGGTCGTCGTGCTTGTAGATGGTGTTCGAGATCGCCTTGCGGGCGACGTAGATGCGCCGCTCGAACGCATCCTGGTTCGACACCGAAGCCGGGCAGCCGATGAAGACCTGCCGGTGGCAGGGCTCCGTCGCCAGGACCGCCTTACCGAGATCGGACGAATCGACCGGCACATCGCGCCAGCCGAGCAGGGGCAGACCCTCGGCCGCCAGCGTCGCGGCGACGATGCCCTCGATCACCCGGCGCGGCTGCTCGGCCTTCGGAAGGAAGAGCTGCGCGATGGCGTATTGCCCGGCGGGCGGAAGCTCAAAGCCGAGGCGCGAGCACTCCTCCGCGAAGAAGGCATGCGGGATCTGCGTGAGGATGCCGCAACCGTCGCCCATCTTCGGGTCCGCGCCGACGGCGCCCCGGTGGTCGAGGTTTTCGAGGATCTTCAGGCCCTGCTGCACGATGGAGTGGCTGCGCCGGTCGTGCATGTCGGCGATGAAGCCGACGCCGCAGGCGTCGCGCTCATGGGCGGGGTCGTAGGCGCCCTGGGCTTTCGGGAAAGCAGGGTCGCGCACGATGAGCGGCGCCGTGGTGGCGCCGCGGGGAGCGTTCGGCTCGGGGGCGAAACCGCGTCCAGCCATGCTTCCTCTCGTCCTTCCCTCGTCACGAGCCGCGCCCGATCCTTCGGGTTCCGCCAGCAGGTTTCGTGCCTCGATATCACCTTCGACCGGCCGGAGCGCAAAAGACGCAGGGGGCCGCCCCGTGTGGCGGTGCCCGGAGGCCCGCTCGCACAACAGCGGCGCGGTCTCTTCTGCCGACGATTGCGCCCGCGCGCGACGCGCGATCAAGGCGAATGGGACAGTGCTACTGTCCTAATCGGCGAAGTTGGCAGATTGGAGTGGTTTCAGCAAGGGCTCCAGCGCTTTGCCGAGGTTGCGACCTCCGGTGGTTGCACTTCCGGCGCGATACGGCCGGCGCCATTCGCAATATCGCCAGAATCGGCTTGTCTACGGAAAGGGCCGAGCACAAGCGGCATGCGGGGCAACGACCTCGCCGGCATGGCCGAGAACCGGGCGAACCGGGCGGGCCATGCCGGAACCGGACTACCCGGCCGGGTCTCCAGAAACGGGAACGAATGTGATGAGCGTGAGCGCCAATCCGATGAGCGCCAAGCTGCGATCCCGCGTGCTGCGGGCCGCCCTTCTGTCGGCGGGCCTCGTCGCGGCCTCGGCCGGCGGCGCGAGCGCGCAGGGCTTCGCCCGGACCTTCTTCGAGGATGACGTTTTGCCGCCGCGCGTCATCGCGTGGCGTCTGGCCGACCGGGGCTTCACCGGGGTGACGCGCCCGCGCTACGACGGCCGCTTCTATCTCGTGGACGCGATCAGCCCCGCCGGCATGCCGGTGCGTGTGGTGGTCGATCCAACCAGTGGCGCCATCGTCGGCCGGGAGCGGATGCCGGGCCAGGACGTCTACGCCCGCCTCGAACGGCCGCCCGTTCGCTCCATGCCCGGCTACGGCTGGACGGAGGATGACGTCGCCCGACCGCCGCAGCCTGCCCCCTACGAACCCGGCCCGTCCTTCCGCCAGCCGCGCCGGCCCGGCGCCGAGGCCTTGCGTCCGCCCGAGGGCAATCCCCTTGGCCTGAACCCCGATGGCAGCCACCGTGCCGAACCCCCGCGCAAGGTCGCCCGCACCAGCCCGACCAAGGCGCCGGAGAAGCCGTCCCTTGCCAAGGTGAGCCCCGTCGCCCCCGCGCCGAAGCCGGCGCCGGAGGCCGCGCAGCCCCCCGCCGAACCCGCGACCCCGACGGCCATCGCCAACCCGCCGGCTGAGCCGAAGCCCGTCGCCGCCGTGGCGACGCCGAAGCCGGATTGGAAGGACCCGCCCGCCGAGGGCAAGCGCAACGTCCGCGTGATCGGCGGCGCGACCGTCGTGCCGGGCACGCCTGGGAAGGACGGCGAGGCCGCGCAATAATCGTCAGCGTACGAGCCTCTCGCCACCCGTGAAGACGGTGAGGGAATCGGAGCGGGCGATGGCGCACAGGGTGATCCCGTGCTCCTTCGCCCGTTCGAGGGCGAGCGAGGTCGGCGCCGAGATCGCGACCACCATTCCCGCCCCGAGGCGAGCCGTCTTCTCCACCATCTCGAACGAGCAGCGGCTCGTGATGACGAGGAATCCCTCGGCCGGGTCGGTGCCGGCCCGCATCATCGCGCCAATGAGCTTGTCGAGGGCGTTGTGGCGGCCGACATCCTCGCGCACCGCGAGCAATGTCCCGTCGAGCAGCGCCCAGGCCGCCGCATGGACCGCCCGTGTCCTCGCGCCGAGCGTCTGCGCCGAATCGAGGGCTTCGAGCGCCTTGGCGATCGACGCGACCGGCACGCGCAGCGACGTCCCCTCCCGCGTCTGGGCCCGTGGCAGGGAGTCCAGATTCTCGATCCCGCAAACGCCGCATCCCGTCCGCCCGCTGATCGCGCGCTTCCTCGCGAGGTGTTCGCGCAGCCGGCCGGGGGCGAGCTCGACCAGGAGACGAAGCCCGCCCTCGACCTCCTCGACCTGGACGTCGCGGATCTCGGAAGCATCCTCGACGATACCTTCAGTCAAGCTGAAGCCGTAGGCGAAATCTTCGAGATCGCCCGGTGTGGTCATCATCACCGCATGCGGCACGCTGCCGTAGACGAGGTTGACCGGCGCCTCGACGGCAAGCGGCCTCGTCCCGTCGCGGAATGCCATTTGGGCGTAGTCGACCACACTCATCTGTGCATCGACGGAAAGAAGCGAGTTGTGTTGCTGCTGCGCGACGCTTCCAGCCTTTGGAAAGCCCTCCATGCGACGCTTGGGTGGTTGCACCACGATCGTCCTTGTGATCTGAAGCCATCCGCGGAAGCCCGTTCAGTGAATGATCGGGCATTCCGTCAGGTCGGCGATGGTCCCCGCGCAGTCAAGACGGGGCGAACGACCTGCAGCGAATGGACGGGGAGCCATGAGAGGAATGCGGACGGTGCGGACGATCACCAGGTCCTTGACGACCTTGCCGTTCCTCGGCGCATTGCTTGTAGGCGCCGCTCCGGCCTCGGCCGGCGGGTTCGGCCAGCCTGTGCCGTGGGAGATGAGCCGGCAGATCCCGGTCACGGAAAACGCCCGCGACATCCTGAATTTCGAGATCGGCCTGCACTGGCTTTCGCTGGCAATCTCCCTCTTCGTTTTGGGCCTGATCCTGTGGTGCGTGTTCCGCTTCGGCGAGAAGCGCAACCCGTCCCCCTCGCGCTTCACCCACAACACGGCCATCGAGGTCGCCTGGACCATCGTGCCGGTTCTGATCCTCGTCGCCGTCGCGATCCCCTCGTTCCGCCTGCTGCGCACGCAGCTCTCGGACCCGAAGGCGGACATGATCGTGAAGGTCATCGGGCACGCGTGGTACTGGTCCTACGAGTATCCGCAGACCGAGCAGGGCGGCGGCTTCACGTTCGACGCCAACATCGATGAGGACAAGCAGCCCCGCCTGCTGCAGACCGACAACGAAATGGTCGTTCCGGTGAACAAGGTCGTAAAGATCCAGGTCACCGCCGCCGATGTGCTGCATTCCTGGGCGATGCCGGCCTTCGGCTTCAAGATCGACGCCGTCCCCGGCCGCCTGAACCAGATGTGGTTCAAGGCCGAGAAGGAAGGCACGTTCCACGGCCAGTGCTCCGAGCTGTGCGGCCAGCGGCACGCCTACATGCCGATCGTCGTGCGCGTCGTCAGCGACCAGGCCTACGCGGAATGGCTGAAGGAGGCCAAGACCAAGTACGCCGCCATCGACAACGGCAAGAGCTTCGCCGAGGCGCGCTGACCCGCGCCCGGCCTCCGCAACGCACCCGTCCATCCTTAAGGCACGTCTCAGATGGCAACACACGCCACCCATGCCGGGGCCCACGACGCCCACGACCACCACATGCCGGGGTTCTTCGCCCGCTGGTTCCTCTCGACGAACCACAAGGACATCGGCACGCTGTACCTGCTGTTCGCGTTCTGCGCGGGCATGATCGGCGCCTTCCTCTCCTTCGGCATCCGCATGGAGATGGAACAGCCCGGCCTGCAGTACTTCTCCAACCCGGCGACCTATAACGTCTTCGTCACGGGCCACGGCCTCATCATGGTGTTCTTCATGGTGATGCCCGCCCTGATCGGCGGCTTCGGGAACTGGTTCGTGCCGCTGATGATCGGCGCGCCGGACATGGCGTTCCCGCGCATGAACAACATCTCGTTCTGGCTCACCGTGGCGGGCTTCTGCTCGCTGCTGTGCTCGCTGTTCGTCGAAGGCGCCCCAGGGGCCAGCGGCGCCGGCACGGGCTGGACCGTCTATCCGCCGCTCTCGACCGCCGGCCATCCCGGCCCGGCCGTCGACTTCGCGATCTTCGCCCTGCACCTGTCCGGCGCGGGCTCGATCCTCGGCGCCATCAACTTCATCACCACCATCCTGAACATGCGCGCCCCCGGCATGACGCTGCACAAGATGCCGCTCTTCGCCTGGGCCGAGCTGGTCACCGCGTTCCTGCTGCTGCTCTCGCTGCCGGTGCTCGCGGGCGCCATCACGATGCTGCTGACGGACCGCAACTTCGGCACGACGTTCTTCGACCCGGCCGGCGGAGGTGATCCGATCCTGTACCAGCACCTGTTCTGGTTTTTCGGTCACCCCGAAGTGTACATCATGATCCTGCCGGCCTTCGGCATCGTGTCGCACATCATCGCCACGTTCTCGCGCAAGCCGGTCTTCGGCTACCTCGCGATGGCCTACGCGATGGTCGCCATCGGCGTCGTCGGCTTCGTGGTGTGGGCTCACCACATGTACACGGTCGGCCTGTCGCTTCAGACGCAGTCCTACTTCGTGTTCGCCACCATGGTGATCGCGGTGCCGACGGGCGTGAAGATCTTCTCCTGGATCGCGACCATGTGGGGCGGTTCGATCCGCTTCACCGCCGCGATGCACTGGGCGGTGGGCTTCATCTTCCTCTTCACCGTCGGCGGCGTGACCGGCGTGGTGCTCGCCAACTCGGCGGTCGATAAGTACCTCCACGACACCTACTACGTCGTCGCGCACTTCCACTACGTGCTGTCGCTCGGCGCCGTGTTCGTCATCTTCGCCGGTGTCTACTACTGGTTCCCGAAGATGACCGGCCGCATCATCCCGGAATGGGCCGGCAAGCTGCACTTCTGGCTGGCCTTCATCGGCGCGAACATCCTGTTCTTCCCGATGCACTTCCTCGGCCTCGCCGGCATGCCGCGTCGCTACGCCGACTATCCCGAGGCCTTCGCCGGCTGGCATAAGGTCTCCACCTACGGCGGCCACATCTTCGGCCTTGGCATGTTCGTCTTCGTCATCGGCGTCGTCCTGGCGTTCCGGTCGAAGGAGCGGGCTGCGGACAATCCGTGGGGCGAGGGTGCCACCACCCTGGAATGGACCCTGTCCTCGCCGCCGCCCTTCCACCAGTTCGAGACCCTGCCCCGCATCATCGACGAGCCGGGCGTCCACTAAGTCATCCATCGCCGGGGGCCGTTCGCGGCCCCCGCCCTTCCCCGGAGGCCGCCGCAAGCGACCTCCCGGCAAGGGCGCCCCGGGGCCGATTGCCGGGGGACGCGGGCCGCAGAGCCCCGACACCTTGAACGGACTTGCACCTGAGTGACGACCCCGTGGCGCATGCCGCCCCGTGGTCGCGGGCCGAGCAGCAGCGAACCTGATGACGAGTGCCACCAACACCCTGAGCCCTGCGGTCGCGTCCGTCGGCGGCGACGTTCCAGACTACTTCGCCCTGCTGAAGCCGCGGGTGATGGTGCTCGTGATCTTCACGGCGCTGGTCGGAATGAGCGTGTCACACGGCCATGTCTCGCCGGCCATCGGCGCGATCTCGCTCTTCGCCATCGCGGTGGGCGCGGGCGCCTCGGGCTGCCTCAACATGTGGTGGGACGCCGACATTGATGCGGTGATGACCCGCACTTCGAGCCGGCCGATCCCGGCCGGCAAGATTACCTCCAGCGAGGCGCTGGGCTTCGGCCTGTTCCTCTCCGTGGCGTCGGTGATGGTGCTCGGGCTGGCCGCGAACTGGCTCTCGGCGGCGCTCCTCGCCTTCACCATCGTCTTCTACGCCGTGATCTATTCGATGTGGCTGAAGCGGGCGACCGCGCAGAACATCGTCATCGGCGGCGCGGCGGGTGCCCTGCCCCCGGTCATCGGGCAAGCGGTCGTCACCGGGCAGGTCGGCATCGAGTCGCTGGTGCTGTTCGCCATCATCTTTATCTGGACGCCGCCGCACTTCTGGGCGCTGGCGCTCATCAAGGCCGGTGAATACGCCCGCGCCGGCATCCCGATGATGCCGAACGTCGCCGGCCCGGATTCGACCCGCCGTCAGATCGTCTGGTACTCGCTCTTCCTGGCGCCGCTCGGCCTCGTCCCGGTTGCCCTCGGCTTCGGCGGCCTGCTCTACGCCGTGGTCGGCACCGTGGGCGGGATCGGTATGGTGGCGCTCAGCGTCCGCGTGCTGAAGAACAAGACCGGCGAGGCCGAGAAGAAGGCCGCGATGGGCCTGTTCGGCTTCTCGATCCTCTATCTCTTTGCGCTGTTCTCGGCGCTGCTGGCCGAGCAGAGCCTCGGCCTGTTCCGTGCAGTCGTGGCCTGAGCCATGATGCCGGATCCGAAGGTCGAGTATCGTCCGCTCACCCCTGAGGAAGAAGCGCGCCGCCGCAAGCGTTCGGTGGCGATCGCCCTGGCGCTCGGGGCGATGGTCCTGCTGTTCTTCGTGCTGACCATCGCGAAGCTCGGTCCGCAGGTTCTCAACCGGCCGCTCTAGAGGGAGACGCGATGACTGCCCTGTCCCCCGGTCCCTCCCCTCGCCCCCCGACCACACGCGGCGCCGCCCGCACGGCGGTGATCTGCGCGGGCGTGGCCTTCGGGATGGTCGGCCTCGCCTACGCGTCGGTGCCCCTCTACAACGCCTTCTGCAAGGCGACGGGCTACGACGGCACGCCCCGGCAGGGCCCGGCCCTCTCGGTCGCCGCCGCGCACAGCAACGACAGCATGGTCGTCCATTTCGACACCAACGTCGCCCCCGGCCTGCCGTGGAAGTTCGCGCCAGAGGCGAACCAGGTCGAGGCGAAGCTCGGCGAAACCAAGACCGTCTTCTTCCGCGTGAAGAACGCGAGCGACAAGCCCACGACGGGTGTCGCGACCTTCAACGTTCAGCCCGGCCTGATGGGCGGGTACTTCGTGAAGGTGGCCTGCTTCTGCTTCAATGAGCAGACCCTGCAGCCGGGTGAGACCATCGACGTGCCTGTCGTCTTCTACGTCGATCCGGCCGTGCGCGACGATTCGAACACAGCGCATCTGTCGGAGATGACGTTGTCGTACACGTATTTCGCCTCGAAGAACGGCCAGCCGGTGACGGCATCCGTGGCCAACACGGCACCGTCGGGGACGAAACGCGATTTCTGATCGCGGGCGCGTGACAATAAGGGCCCGGAGCGATTAAAGCTGCGGGTAAGCTGGGCAAGAGCGGTGGTGCCGGAAGGGCTTACACCGCCGCGTGAGGAGCGACGGGACGATGGCTGAGGCGCACGCCAAGAATCACGACTTCCATATCCTCGCGCCGAGTCCGTGGCCGCTGATCGGCGCCTTCTCCGGGTTCCTCATGGCGTTCGGCGCCGTGTTCTGGATGAAGAGCCTGCAGATCGGCACCCTGTCGCCGGGCCCCTACGTGTTCGGCCTGGGCGCGGTCGGCGTGCTCTACACCATGTACTCGTGGTGGAAGGACGTCGCGCACGAGGCCGATGCCGGCGATCACACCCGCGTCGTGCAGCTCCATCACCGCTACGGCATGATGATGTTCATCGCCTCCGAAGTGATGTTCTTCGTCGCGTGGTTCTGGGCCTTCTTCGAGGCCGCCCTCTACACCGCCGACCCGATCCAGGTGTCGCGCGTGGAGTTCACCGGCGGTGTCTGGCCGCCGAAGGGCATCGAGGCGTTCGACCCGTGGCACCTGCCGCTGCTCAACACGCTGATCCTGCTCACCTCCGGCACCACCATCACCTGGGCGCACCACGCCCTCCTCGAAGGGGACCGGAAGGGCCTGAAGTACGGCCTGTGGCTGACGATCGTCCTCGGCGTCATCTTCACGGCCTGCCAGGCCTTCGAGTACAGCCACGCGGAGTTCGGCTTCGCGGGCAGCATCTACTCGTCCACGTTCTTCATGGCGACGGGCTTCCACGGCGCCCACGTCATCATCGGCACCATCTTCCTCGCCGTCTGCCTGATGCGGGCCTATGCCGGCTCGTTCACGCCTAAGCAGCATCTCGGCTTCGAATTCGCGGCCTGGTACTGGCACTTCGTCGATGTGGTGTGGCTGTTCCTCTTCGCTGCCATCTACGTGTGGGGCTCGGGAATCGGTCACGCGGCCCACTGACGGGCGCGTAACCGAAAAGAACACTGATCCAAACACATGACGGGGCGGCTTTGGCCGCCCCTTCTTCGTTCCGCGGCGATCCCTTATCTCAACGATAGACTCAACGTACTGGATCGCCATGCCCACCCCCCCGCCGATACCGACAGGTTTGCGCGGCGCCTGTCCGCGCTGCGGCGAAGGCCACCTGTTCCAAGGCTATCTCGCGCTGCGGCCCCGCTGCGAGGTCTGCCACCTCGACTATTCGGGTTTCGATTCGGCGGATGGGCCGGCCTTCTTCGTCATGTCGATCGTCGGCTTGATCGTCGTCGGCACCGCCCTCTGGCTGGAGATCAGCTACGAGCCGCCGATTTGGGTCCATGCCCTGGTGGCGGGTACCCTCTCCATCGGCTTAAGTCTGTTGCTGGTGCGTCCGCTGAAGGGGCTGCTGATCGCGCTGCAGTTCAAGAACAAGGCCGAGGAGGGCCGCTTCGAGCTGTGAGCGGTATTCGGGCCGGTGCGTGGCGCGACCTGATTGCGCCGGGTCTGTCTGCCTTGATCGCGCTGGCGATTCTGATCGGCCTCGGAACGTGGCAGGTCGAGCGCAAGTCGTGGAAAGAGGATCTGATCGCGCGGATCATCGCTCAATCCAGGGCCGAGCCGGTGGCGCCGCCCGCTTCGGCAGCCTGGGATCCGGCCGACGAGTTCCGGCATGTGCGCGTGGCGGGCCATTTCCTCAACGACAAGGAGACGCTGGTTCATGGTCTCGCCGCAGGCGAGACGCCGGGACGGGCGCTTCAGGGCTACTACGTCATCACCCCCTTCGTGCGCGACGATGGCGGGACCGTCCTCGTCAATCGCGGCTTCGTGCCGACGGAACTGAAGGCGCAGGCCGACCGCTTCGCAGGGCTGATCGAGGGTGAGACTAATGTCACCGGCATCCTGCGGGCGAGCGAGCCGCGTGGGATGTTCGTGCCGGCGCCGGATCCCGCGAAGGGCGAATGGTTTAACCGCGACGTGGCCGGCATCGCCGTCGCGCGGGGGCTCGGTGACGTCGCGCCCTACCTGATTGAGGCCGATGCGGTGCCGGGTCAGACGACGTGGCCGCGCGGCGGCCAGTTGCGCGTCGACCTGCCGAACAACCACCTGCAATATGCCTTCACCTGGTACGGCATCGCCGCCTGCCTCGTCGGCGTGTTCGGCGTGTTCGCGTGGCGGCGGCTGCACGAGCCGGCCTGACCCACCCCGTTTCTGCATACATTTGGACAAGAGAACGAACCGCCCTCGCAGACGTGGGGGCGGTGGCACGTCGTTCCGGGTCCTCGTTCGAAAATAGCCGAACGTTCCTTTGACGGGACGAAATAGGCTGGCGATACTCTGACGGTCGGATCAGCCGAAGTACTTCAGCGGACGCCATGAGACGTCGCGATGTACATCGCCCTTCAGAAGGACTTCGCCGCGCCATGAGCATTCGTCGCGAGCACACCAATTCCGAGCCCGTTCGTTTCGCCTATTGGGTGCCGAACGTGTCCGGCGGCCTCGTCATCAGCCGTATCCCGCAACGGACGAGCTGGGACGCGGAATACAACCGCAAACTGGCACAAATCGCGGAAGAGGCGGGGATCGACTACGCGCTCACGCAGATCCGCTTCACGGCCGGCTACGGCGCGGAGTACCAGCACGAGTCGGTCGCCTTCAGCCACGCCCTGCTTGCCGCCACGACCAAGCTGAAGGTCATTGCCGCGATCCTTCCCGGCCCATGGAACCCGACGCTCGCCGCCAAGCAGATCGCCACGATCTCGCAGCTGACGAGCGGACGCATCGCGGTGAACATCGTCTCGGGCTGGTTCTCCGGCGAGTTCCGCGCCATCGGCGAACCCTGGCTCGACCATGACGAGCGCTATCGCCGCTCGGAGGAGTTCATCCGCTCCCTGCGGGGGATCTGGACGCAGGACAACTTCACCTTCCGCGGCGATTTCTACCGCTACACGAACTACACGCTGAAGCCGAAGCCGGCCGAACCCCTGCCGGAGATCTTCCAGGGCGGCTCGTCGCGGGCGGCGCGGGACATGGCCGCGCGGGTCTCCGATTGGTATTTCACGAACGGCAATACGCCGGAGGCCATCCGCGCGCAGGTCGAGGACATCCGCGCCAAGGCGGCCGAGAACGGCAACGCGCCGAAGATCGGTGTGAATGCCTTCGTCATCGCCCGCGATACCGAGGAGGACGCCCGCGCCGTCCTCAACGACATCATCGCCCATGCCGACTCGGATGCGGTGAAGGCGTTCGGGCACGAGGTGAAGAACGCCGGCAAGGCGAGCCCGGAGGGCGAGGGCAACTGGGCGAAATCCACCTTCGAGGATCTGGTCCAATACAACGACGGCTTCCGCTCGAATCTGATCGGCACGCCGGACCAGATCGCGGAGCGCATCATCGCCCTCAAGGATGCCGGAGCCGACCTCGTTCTGCTGGCCTTCCTGCATTTCCAGGAAGAGGTGGAGTATTTCGGCCGGGAGATCCTGCCGAGGGTCCGCGCCCTGGAAGCGGCCCGTCAGGCGGCGCCCGCCGCCGCTGCGGCCTGAGCGCGGAGGCTGCCATGACCATTGCCCTCGCCCCTCATTCCCTCGGCGGCAGCGCGGCCGGGGTGCCCGGGCCGCCCAAGCCCGCGACGCCGGCCCGCGTGATCCGCGACGACGCGGAGGCGATCAGGGTCGCCACCAGCCTCGCGGCCGAGATCCGCACGGGCGCGTCGGAGCGGGACCGCGACGCGGTACGGCCCCTGCGTGAGGTCGATGCCTTCTCGCAGAGCGGCCTCTGGTCCATTAACGTGCCGAAGACCCATGGCGGGCCGGAGGTGTCCTACCGGACGCTGGCGCGGGTCATCGCCATCGTCTCGGCGGCGGACCCGTCCGTCGGACAGATCGCGCAGAACCATCTCGGAATCGTCGCGGCGATCAGGACCGTCTCGGACGAGGCGCAGCAGGCGCTGCTGTTCGGGGAGGTGCTGCGCGGCGTCCGCTTCGGCAACGCCTTCTCGGAGCGGGGCACGAAGCGCGCCGCCGACTTCGAGACCCGCTTCGTGGATGACGGCGACCACGTCATGGTGCGCGGTCAGAAGTTCTACGCAACGGGCGCCCTGCTCGCGCATCTCGTGCCGATCGTCGCCGTCGATACCGAGGGGCGCGCGTGGTACGCCATCGCGGAGCGGGATGCGCCGGGCCTCACGGTCATCGACGATTGGTCCGCCTTCGGCCAGCGCGGCACGGCGAGCGGCACCGTGCTCATCGAGGATGTCCGGGTGCCGAAGACGCACCTCGTCCCGGCCTGGAAGGGCTACGAAGGGCCGCGCACGGACGGGGCGGTGTTCCAGATCATCCAGGCGGCCATCGATGCCGGCATCGGCCGCGCCGCGCTCGATGACACCATCGCCTTCGTGCGGGAGAAGGCCCGGCCATGGATCGACAGCGGGCAGGAGCGCGCCTCGGACGATCCCTATACGATCCAGGCCATCGGCGACCTCACCATCCGCCAGCACGCCGCCGAGGCGCTGCTCGACCGGGCGGGCGAGGCGCTGGACGCCGCCATCGCCGCGCCGGATGCGGAGACGGTCGCCGCCGCGCAACTCGCTGTGGCGGAGGCGAAGGTGCTCACCACCGAGATCGCGCTGGCCGCGTCGAACAAGCTGTTCGAGCTCGCGGGCACCCGCTCGACCCTCGCCGCCGAGAATCTCGACCGGCACTGGCGCAACGCCCGAACCCACACGCTGCACGATCCGGTGCGCTGGAAATACGCCATCGTCGGCAACCACGCGCTCAACGGCGTCAACCCGCCGTTCCACGCCTGGAGCTGAGTCCGCCCGCGTCAGAGCACCGGCACGCCGCGCGCCTTGGCCTTGTCGCCGGGCTCGACATGGATCGTCACCACGGTGCCGGGAATCGTGGTGGCGAGGGCGTCTTCCAGACGGTCGCAGATGCAATGCGATTCCGCGACCGTCATCTCCCCCGGCACGACGAGGTGGAAATCCACGAAGGTCGCGCTGCCAGCGGAGCGGGTGCGTACGTCGTGCGCCTCCAGGGCGCCCTCCCCGTGCTGCGAGATGAGGGCGCGGACCTGCCCGACGACCTCGGGCGACGCGGCCTTGTCCATCAGCCCATCGACCGACTCGCGGACCATGCGGTAGCCGGACCACAGGATGTTGAGGGCCACGAGGCCCGCAATGGCCGGATCGAGCACCGGCATCCCCGTGAACCACACCGCCGCGACGCCGCTGAGAACACCGATCGAGGTCAAAACGTCGGCGAAGATGTGCCGGCCGTCGGCGATCAGGGCGGGCGAGCGCCATTCCCGGCCCCAGCGCAGCAGCGCCCAGGCCCACGCCGCGTTGACGACGCCCGCGACGGCGTTGATCGCCAAGCCGGCGGCGGGGGCATCGAGGGGCTTCGGAGCGAGGAAGCCGTTATAGGCCTCACGCAGGATCAGCAGGGCGGCCACGATGATGAGCGCGCCCTCGATCACCGCCGAGAAGAACTCGGCCTTGTGGTGGCCGTAGGGGTGGTCCTCGTCGGCCGGCTGAGCGGCAATGCGCAGGGCGATGAACGCGCCCGCCGCCGCGACCACGTTGATGATGCTCTCCAGCGCATCGGAATACAGCGCGAGGCTCCCGGTGAGCCACGCGGCGTAGAATTTCAGCGCCGTGACGGCGACGCCGATCCCCGCGCTGAGCAGGGCGGCTTGCTGCGAGCGTTCCATGGTCGAACCGTATGGGTGAACGCCGGCTGCATATCCGACGACACCCCCGGAAGACCATGGCAAAGCTTCGAGTGCCGGGAATACCTCTTAGCCCAGGCTTAACTCGGCGGGCGTGTTGGGCATCTGGCCCTTGCGCGCGGCCTCCCGGCTGCGGCTGCGTTCCGCCTGGGCACGGGCGCGCTCGGCCTTGCGGAGGAAGCCGCGCTTCTGCCACGCGAACCGGGCCTTGGCGGCCAGGGCGTCGAGGCGGGCCGCCTCGCGCGACCAGTAATCCACGAGTTGGCCGTCGAGGGTCACCCGCAAACGCGCTGTCTTGCGGTCCATGACATCACTCCTTCGGTGAGGGAGGTTCACTCGTCTCTTCGATCGTCAGGGCATCGGGCTCGCTGCCGAAGCTGCCGATCCCGGCATCGCGCACCGGAACGTTGGGGCTGCCATAGGGCTCGCTCGGGTAGGCTTCCTGGAATCGCGACCGTGCCTGGTCGGGGTCATCGGCCTTCAGGACGATCTGCTCCGTCCCCGGCAGGGGCCAGCGCGGGTCGGCGGGATCGCGCGGACGCACGGCGTACCACGGCATAGGCTCGCTCCTCCGGCCGCGCGCTCGTTCGGATCAGGCGTGGCGGCGACCAAGCATTTAAGTCCGGCGGCGCGATTCGGTTCGGCCCGCTTGATCCGAAGGGTGTTCCGTCCCACCTCCTCCGCGTCTGCACCGGGCCGGGATGACGGCCTCCAACGAGGACGTGCGATGATCGATCTGCATTATTGGCCGACGCCGAATGGCCACAAGGTCACGATGTTCCTGGAAGAGGCCGGGCTCCCCTACACGATCAAGCCCGTGAACATCGGCAAGGGCGAGCAGTTCGATCCGGACTTCCTCAAGATCGCCCCGAACAACCGCATGCCGGCCATTGTGGATCACGAGCCGAAAGGCGGCGGCACGATGAGCCTGTTCGAATCGGGCGCGATCCTCCTGTACCTCGCGGAGAAGACCGGGCGCTTCATCCCGCAGGAGATGTGCGGGCGCTACGAGGTGCTGCAATGGCTGTTCTGGCAGATGGGCGGCCTCGGCCCGATGCTCGGCCAGAATCACCATTTCAGCCAGTACGCGCCGGAGAAGATCGAGTACGCGATCAAGCGCTACGTGAACGAGACCAACCGGCTCTACGGCGTCCTCGACCGTCGCCTCGCCGACCGCGAGTTCGTGGCGGGGCCGGATTACACCATCGCAGACATGGCCTGTTACCCGTGGATCGTTCCGTGGGAGAAGCAGGGCCAGGACCTCGACGAGCATCCGCACCTGAAGCGCTGGTTCCACGCCATCGCGGAGCGACCCGGCACCAAGGCGGCCTACGCCCACGCCCCGAAGATCAACCCGGATTTCGGGAAGACCATGAGCGAGGACGCCAAGAAGATCATGTTCGGGCAGACCGCCTCCCTCACGCCCCGCTAGGCCATGCGCCGGAGCCGCGCCGCCCTCCTTGCCCTCGGCGTCGCGGCCCATCCCGCTGGGGCCTACGCCGCCCCGGCGGACAACCTCGCCACGCTCTGGCAGACGCTCGGTACCTGCGCCACGCTCGATGACGTGCCGCCAGGGGCGATGGGTTCCGAGGTAACGGTGCTGTTCAGCCTGAAGCGCGACGGCTCGCTCCTCGGCCAGCCGCGCATCACCCATTCTCGCCTCGTCGGGACGGGTGACGAGCAGCGCGGCTTCATCGCGGCGGCGCTCGGCGCGGTGTCGCGCTGCCTGCCGATGGCGATCACCGACGGACTCGGTGGCGCCATCGCCGGGCGCCCGTTGAGCCTGCGGCTGACGAGCAGGAAGCCAGAACGGGCGCTCTGAGGCCGATCCTCACGACATCCTTATCGCGGCCGGCGGCTCGCCCCCTCGAACCCTCACGCCGGCGGGCTCACATGGGGGTCGCGGTCCTCAGAGGATCGAGTGAACCCCTCCTCCCCATCCATGTCACCCGCTCTTCTCGTCAGCGCCGCGCCGGCGCCCATGAACACCTTCGTCGTCGGACAGGATTCCCGGGGGCGCTGGGTCGCCGTCGAGATTCATGGGCGCGGTGGCGGCCTGTTCCGCGACCGGCAGGCCGCGTTCCATTACGCCTGCGTCGAGACGGGCCGCCGGCCCGACGCGGTGCTCGTCTCGGGCGACCGCATCGAACTGCGCACCTGATCTACGGCGCGTCTGGGGCGCGAAGCCGGTAGCCGACGCCGGTCTCTGTCAGCAGGAGACGCGGGCGCTCGGGATCGGCTTCGAGCTTCTGGCGAAGCTGGCGCATGTAGACCCGCAGGTATTGCGGGTCCGACGAGGTAGAGACCGCCTGCATCAGTTGCGCGTGGGTGAGCACCTTGCCGGCATGGTTCACCAGCACCCGCAGGAAATCGTATTCCCGCGGGGTCAGCTTCACCTCCGCGTCGTTCACGCGGACGATGCGGCGGACGAGATCGACCATCAGCCCCTCGACGCGGAAGATCGGCCGTTCGCCCTGCGTGGCCAATTGGTGGCGCAGGGCGGCGCGCAAGCGGGCTAGCAACTCGGCCATGCCGAAGGGCTTGGTGACGTAATCGTCCGCGCCGAGGTCCAAAGCCTCGACCTTGCCGCCCTCGTCGTCGCGGCTGGAGAGCACCACCACCGGCAGGTCGGGATGGGCGGAGCGGATCGCCTTCAACAGGTCGTGCCCGCGCATGTCGGGCAGGCCGAGATCGAGGATGACGAGGTCGGCGCCCTCGCGCTTCAGAACGTCGAGGGCAGTGCGCCCGTCCGGCGCTTCGAGAATCGTGTAACCCTGCGTCGAGAGCCCCATGCGCAGCAATTTACGGATCGGCGGCTCATCGTCGATCACGAGGACGGTGGCGCTCATGCGGCGATGTCCTTCGAGGTCCGCCCCTCCGGCACGGGCAGGCTGATCGTGAAGCAGGCGCCCAGGCGGTCGCGCCGGTTGGCAGCGGTGACGCGCCCGCCCATCGCCTCCACGAAGCCGCGCGAGATGGCGAGGCCGAGCCCCGTTCCGGCTCGCACCCGGTCGCCCTTGCGGGCGCGGTAGAACTTGTCGAACACGCGCTCGGTATCCGCCTCGGGCAGGCCGTCGCCCTCGTCCGTCACCTCGATGCGCAGTTGGGATCCCGCGCGGCGGGCGCGCACCGTCACCACCGAGCCCTCGGGGGCGTATTTCGCGGCGTTGTCGAGGATGTTCACGAGCACCTGCTCGAACAGGACGGGGTCGAGCCGCAGGGCGGGGAGATCCGGCTCGACATCGACCACCACCCGGTGGCCTCGCAGAACCTTGTCCACCCGGCGCAAGGCTGTGTCGATGATCTCGCCGACATCCTGCAGGGCGAGGTTCGGGGCCACGGCGCCGGCCTCCAATCGGGTCATGTCGAGGAGGTTGGCGATGAACCGGTTCAGCCGCTCCGATTCCTCGATGATGGTGCCGAGCAGGTCGGCCTTCGCCTCCGGCGGCAGCGCGGCCTCGAGGTCGCGCAGGGTGCTCGCCGCGCCGAGCACGGAAGAGAGCGGCGTGCGCAGATCGTGGCTGATCGAGGTAAGCAAGGCTTGGCGCAGGCGGTCGGTCTCGGCGGCGCGCTCGGCCTTGTCGAGGTCTTCGACGAGGCGGACGCGCTCGATGGCGAGCGCCCCCATGTCGGCCAGGGCGTCGAGGAGGCGCCTGTCCTCCGGGGTGAGGATCGGCCCCGTCCCGTCAGCATCGAGCCCGACGACGCCGATGGTGCCGCGCCCGGTGCGCATGGGGATGAAGAGGCGTCGCGCGCCCGGCAGGGTGTCGGCGCCGCGCCCGGCCGGGCGGTCGTTGTCGAAGGCCCAGCGGGCGGCGGCGAGGTCGGCTTCGTCCAGCCTGTCCTCCGGCGGGTAGCCGGCATGGACGGTGACGGTATCGTTCTCCGGCAGGAGCAGCACCGTCCGCACATTCAGCATGGCGGCGATCTGCGCGCAGGTGGCCCACAGCACGTCGTCGAGGGTACCGCAGCCCGCGAGCTTGCGCGAGAAGCCGTAGAGTCGTTCCGTCGCCCGCGCCCGCGACTGGCTGATCACCGCCGTCAGGCGCGAGCGCGCCGCGAGGTTCGAGACCAGCACGGCGACGATGGTGAACAGCACGAACGCCGCCACGTTCGACGGGTCGGCGATGGTGAAGGTGTAGAGGGGCGGCAGGAAGAAGAAGTTGTAGGCGAGCGAGGCCGCGACCACCGCCGCGAGGGACGGCCCCAGCCCACTGCGGATCGCCACGGCGACGACGCCTGTCAGCAGAAATAAGTCCGCATTCTCCGAGCCGAGACTCGGCTGCGCCGCCAGCGCGAGGCCGAGGCCGGTGGCGGTGACGAGCATGGCGAAGAGATACGGCCCGAAACCTTCGCGCCGCGCGGCGGCGACCGCGATGCCCCGGGATTTCGCGGCCTCCGGCGCCATCGCCTCGCCGGGTACGACGTGGACGCTGATCGCCCCCGAGCCGCGCACGAGATCATGGACCACCGAGCCGTTCAGCAATTCGAACAGCCAGGAGCGCGACGCCTTGCCGACGACGATGTGATTCACGTTCGCCGAGCGGGCATAGGCCAGGATGTCCTCCGCGACGCGGCGCCCGCCGGGGATGGTCACGGCATCGCCGCCGAGCCTGTCCGCGAGGCGCAGGGCGTCGGCGATCCGGTCGCGCTGCGCCTCCGTGAGGGAGGCCGAGCGCGCACCTTCCACCACAAGGGCGGTCCAGGGGGCGTGCAGCCGGTCGGCGAGGCGCTTGGCATAGCGCACGAGGCTCCCCCCGCGCGGATCCTCGTTGAGGCAGACCAGCAGTCGCTCCCCCGCCGCCCAGGGGCCGGCGATGGCGTTGGCCCGCATGTAGCTGATGAGCTCGTCATCGACCCGGTCGGCTGTGCGGCGCAGGGCGAGTTCGCGCAGAGCCGTCAGATTGCCGCGCGAGAAGTAATGGTTCAGCGCCCGCTCGGCATTGGCCGGCACGTAGACCTTGCCGTCCTTCAGGCGCTGGATCAGGTCGTCGGGGTTGAGGTCGACCACCTCGATGTCGTCCGCCCGGTCGAGCACGCTGTCGGGCACCGTCTCGCGGACGCGGATGCGGGTGATCGCGGCCACCACGTCGTTCAGGCTCTCGACGTGCTGGATGTTGAGCGTGGTCAGGACATCGATGCCCGCGTCGAGCAATTCCTCCACGTCCTGATAGCGCTTCGGGTGGCGCGAGCCCGGCGCGTTGGTGTGGGCGAGTTCGTCCACCAGGGCGAGGTCGGGGCGGCGGGCGAGGAGCGCGTCGAGGTCCATCTCCTGCAAGACGGTGCCGTGATACGGCACGCGGATTCGCGGGATCGTCTCGAACCCGTCGAGCAGGGCTTCGGTCTCGGCCCGCCCGTGTGTCTCGACCACGCCGACCACCACGTCGGCCCCGGCCTTCAGCCGCGCCCGGCCGATGGTCAGCAACTCGTAGGTCTTGCCGACGCCGGGAGCGGCGCCGAGGAACACCTTGAGCCGGCCGCGCCCCCGCTCCTCCCGGCGCGCGGCGTCGAGCAGCGCGTCGGGCGAGGGGCGGTTCGGGTCGCGTCCGGTCTCTGGCATCGGGTCAGGGGTGGGAGAGATCGTCCAGGGCGAGGTTCAGGGCCAGCACGTTCACGCGGGGCTCGCCGAGAACGCCGAGGGTACGGCCCTCGATGCGCGACGTCACCAAGGCCCGCACACGATCCTCGGGGAGGGATCGCGCCTTGGCGACGCGGGGCACCTGGAACAGGGCGGCCTCCGGGCTGATGTCGGGATCGAGGCCGGAGCCGCTGGTGGTCACGAGGTCCACCGGCACGGCGGCGCCGGGGTTCTCCGCCTTTAGGGTATCGAGGTCGCCCTTCACCCGCTCGGACAGGGCCGCGCTGGTCGGCCCGAGATTCGAGCCGGCGGAATTGCTGGCGTTGTAGGGCGCCGGCACGGTCTTGGTCGCGTCGGCCGGGTCGGCGGCCGTGGTGGCGGAAGGGCGGCCATGGAAATAGCCGGCCGAGGTGAAGTTCTGGCCGATCAGCGACGAGCCGACGACTTGGCCGTTCCGCTCGATGAAGCTCCCGGCGGCCTTTGCCGGGAAGACGGCCCCCGCGATTCCCGTGACCGCGAGGGGATAGGCGAGGCCGGTGATCGCGGTGAGGGCGACCATCAGGACGAGGGCGGGGCGAAGCTGGGTGAGCATGGGCGAACTCGAATTCAGGCGAGGTGGAGGGCGCTGACCGCGAGGTCGATCGCCTTGATGCCGATGAAGGGGACGATCACCCCGCCGAGGCCGTATACCAGCAGGTTCCGGCGCAGCAGCGAGGCGGCGCCGACGGGCCGGTAGGCGACGCCCTTCAGGGCGAGGGGGATCAGCGCGATGATGATGACCGCGTTGAAGATGATCGCGGACAGGATGGCGCTCTGCGGCGAGGCGAGGCCCATCACGTTAAGGGCCTGAAGCTGCGGGTAGAGCGTCAGGAACATCGCCGGGATGATGGCGAAGTACTTCGCCACGTCGTTGGCGATGGAGAAGGTGGTGAGCGCGCCGCGCGTCATCAGTAACTGCTTGCCGATGCCGACGATCTCGATGAGCTTCGTCGGGTCGCTGTCGAGATCGACCATGTTGCCGGCCTCGCGGGCGGCCACCGTGCCGGTGTTCATGGCGACGCCGACATCGGCCTGGGCGAGCGCCGGGGCGTCGTTGGTGCCGTCGCCGCACATGGCGACGAGCTTGCCCTCGGCCTGCTCCCGGCGGATCAGCGCCAGCTTGTCCTCCGGCGTCGCCTGGGCGAGGAAATCGTCCACCCCCGCCTCGGCGGCGATGGCGGCGGCGGTCATGGGGTTGTCGCCGGTGATCATCACCGTGCGGATGCCCATGCGGCGCAGTTCGGCGAAGCGCTCGCGGATGCCGCCCTTCACGATGTCCTTGAGATAGACGACGCCCAGCAGGCGGCCATCGCGCGCCACCGCCAGCGGCGTGCCGCCGGCCTTGGCGATCTCCTCCGCGATGGCGCGGATCTCGCTGGCCGCTGCCGGCTCGGTTTCCGCGACGGCGAGCGCGCTCGAACCGCGCCCCTGGAGCGGGCGGCCGGTGAGCGAGGCGATCACCGCCTCCACCGCTCCCTTTCGGATCGCGGAGCCCTGCAGGTCCACGCCCGACATCCGCGACTGCGCCGTAAACGGCACGAAGGTGGCGTTGAGGCTTCCCATGTCGCGGGCGCGGATGCCGTACTTCTCCTTGGCGAGCACGACGATGGAGCGGCCCTCCGGCGTCTCGTCGGCCAGCGAGGCGAGTTGCGCCGCGTCGGCCAGATCCTGCTCCGAGACGCCCCGGATCGGCCGGAACTCGGTGGCCTGCCGGTTGCCGAGGGTGATCGTGCCGGTCTTGTCGAGGAGGAGCGTGTCGACGTCGCCCGCCGCCTCCACGGCGCGGCCCGACATGGCGAGCACGTTGAAGCGCACCAGCCTGTCCATGCCTGCGATGCCGATGGCCGAAAGCAGGGCGCCGATGGTCGTGGGGATGAGCGTCACGAACAGCGCGACGAGGACCACGACGGGGATCGAGCCGCCGGCATAGCTCGCGAAGCTCGGGATCGTTGCCACCGCGAAGACGAAAACCAGGGTGAGCCCGGCGAGCAGGATGTTCAGGGCGATCTCGTTCGGCGTCTTCTGCCGGGAGGCGCCTTCCACCAGGGCGATCATGCGGTCCACGAAGGTGGAGCCCGCCGCCGCCGTGATGCGCACGGTGATCTCGTCGGACAGGACCTGCGTGCCGCCCGTCACCGCCGAGCGGTCGCCGCCGGATTCGCGGATGACGGGGGCGGATTCGCCGGTGATGGCCGCCTCGTTCACGGAGGCGACGCCGGCCACCACCTCGCCGTCGGAGGGAATGAGGTCGCCCGCCTCCACCAGCACGAGATCGCCGACCTTCAGCGAGGTGCCGGGCACGGTCTCGTAGGCGCGGCCGGTGCCGGTCAGGCGCTTGGCCGTCATCTCGGTGCGGGTGCGCCGCAGGGAATCGGCCTGCGCCTTGCCCCGGCCTTCGGCGAGCGCCTCCGCGAAGTTCGCGAAGAGCAGGGTGAACCACAGCCACAGGACGATCTGGCCGGTGAAGGCGAGGTTCGCCCCCCCGGCGATCAGATCGCGCAGAAAGAGGATCGTAGTGAGGGCGGCGACCACCTCGACCACGAACATGACCGGGTTGCGGATCATGGCACGGGGATCGAGTTTGGCGAGGGCGCCGAGGAGCGCCGGCCCCACGAGGGCCGCGCTGAACAGGGAGGATGTCGGGCGAGACATGGGAGATGTCCGAATGGGGATGGGATGACGGCGGCGGGCGGTCAGCCGCCCGTGCCGAAGGTCTGGCCGGCGGCGCCCGCGAGGTGTTCGACCACCGGGCCGAGCGCGAGGGACGGGAAGAAGGTCAGCCCGCCGATGATGAGCACCACGCCGACCAGCAGGCCGACGAACAGCCCGCCATGGGTCGGGAAGGTGCCGGCGGAGGCAGGCACCGTCTTCTTGGCGGCGAGCGAGCCCGCGATGGCAAGCGCCGGGATCTTCACGAAGAACCGGCCGACCAGCATCGCGATGCCGAGCGTCGAGTTGTAGAACAGCGTGTTCGCCGTCAGCCCGCCGAAGGCCGAGCCGTTGTTCGCCGCCGCCGAGGTGTAGGCGTAGAGGATCTCGGAGAACCCGTGCGGGCCGGCATTGGCCGGGCCTGCGAGCCCCGCCGGCAGCACCGCCGCCACCGCCGTGAAGCCGAGCATCATCAGCGGCAGGCAGAGGATGCCGAGCATGGCCATCTTCACCTCCTTCGCCTCGATCTTCTTGCCGAGGTATTCGGGGGTGCGTCCGACCATCAGTCCCGCGACGAAGATCGCGATGAGCACGAAGATCAGCATGCCATAGAGCCCGGCGCCGACGCCGCCGACGATGACCTCGCCGAGCTGCATGTTGATGAGCGGGATCAGGCCGCCGAGCGCCGTGAACGAATCGTGCATGGCGTTCACCGCGCCGCAGGAGGCGGCGGTGGTGATCACGGCGAAGAGCGCCGAGGTCGCGATACCGAAGCGGGTCTCCTTGCCCTCCATGTTGCCTCCGGTCAGGCCCAGCCCGTTCAGCACGGAACTGCCCTGCGCCTCGGCCCAGTAGGTGACGGCGACGCCGGCCACGAACAGCACGCCCATGGCGGCGAGGATCGCCCAGCCCTGGCGCTCGTCCCCGACCATCCGGCCGAACACGTTGGTGAGCGCGGCGCCGATCGCGAAGATCGAGACCATCTGCACGAAGTTCGAGAGGGCGGTGGGGTTCTCGAAGGGATGCGCGGCGTTGGCATTGAAGAACCCGCCCCCGTTCGTGCCGAGCATCTTGATCGCCACCTGGCTCGCCACGGGGCCGAGCGCGATGCTCTGCTTGGCGCCTTCCAGCGTCGTCGCATCGACGGAGGCGCCCAGCGTCTGCGGGATGCCCTGCCAGACCAGGAACAGCGCGTAGACGACACAGAGCGGCAACAGCACGTAGAGGGTCGCGCGGGTGACATCGACCCAGAACGAACCGAGCGTGCGCGACGAGGCGCGGCTGAAGCCGCGGATCATCGCCACCGCCACGGCGATGCCGGTGGCCGCCGAGAGGAAGTTCTGGTGCGTCAGCCCCAGCATCTGCGACAGGTACGAGAGCGTGGTCTCGCCGCCGTAGGATTGCCAGTTGGTGTTGGTGATGAAGCTCGTCGACGTGTTGAAGGCGAGGTCGGGCGCCACCTCCCCCTGCCCCGCCGGGTTCAGCGGCAGCAGCGCCTGCAACCGCAGGATCGCGTAAAGCAGGAGGAAGCCCAGCACATGGAACACGACGAGGGCGCCGGCATAGCCGAGCCATGTCTGTTCCTGTCGGGCATCGAGGCCCGCCACTCGATAGAGTCCGCGCTCGACGGGTCCGAGGACGGGCGAGAGAAGGGTGCGCTCCCCACCGAAGACGCGGGTCATGTAGAAGCCCAAGGGCTTCACGAGCGCCAGCACGACCGCGCAGAACAGCGCGATCTGGATCCAGCCGTTGGTTGTCATGGGGTGAAGTCCGTGCCGCCGCTCAGAACCGCTCGGGGCGGACGAGGGCGTAGGTGAGGTAGACGAGGAGGCCGGCGGTCACGAGGGCGCCGAGGGCGAGGTCGAGGGTCATCGCCGCCCCCTCACAGGCGCTCGCACAGGGCGGCATAGCCGGCGCTGGCGGCGAAGAAGGCGAGGCCTCCGGCGACGAAGATCAGGTCGAGCATGGTGTGCGGTCCGGTCGGCGGGCTCATCCCGCCGCCTCGGATCATCTCAGCCTCCGCGTGAGGGTTCGAGAGGGGCCGCAGCCCATCCGCATAAGGATCGTATCAGGATCGATGAAACAGGCCCGTGCCTGGGGCGTTCATGACGGCAACACACTCGAAAACGAGGTTCTACCCGCCATGACGAAGACGTTTGCCGCCACTGCTGGCCTGTTTCTGCTCGGCACCAGCCTCGCCTTTGCCCAGACCACGGGCGACATGAAGGACATGAAGGAGTGGCAGGTCGCCAAGACCGCAAAGGTGGCCCTGCCGCAGGCGATCAGCACTGCCGAGATGCAGGGTGAGGAGAAGGGCGGCCGCGCCATCGACGCCGACTTCGAGAAGGCCGACAGCAAGGACCCGGTGCATTACGCCGTGAAGGTCGTCTACCCGAGCGGAAAGCTCGTGGAATACGGCATCAACGCCGACACCGGCGCGGTCTACAAGACCGAGAACCAGCCGATCGAGCGCTACTTCACCTTCCTCACCACGAAGAACTTCAACGAGGCGAAGACGACCCTGAAGGACGCACTCGCCATCGCGGAGCAGAAGGCCGGCGGCGGCAAGGCCTACGAGGCCGAGGTGTCGAAGGACAGCAAGGCCGTGCAGTACGAGATCAAGGTCGCGGGTGCCGACAAGGAGCAGACCGTGAAGGTCGGGCCGGACGGCAAGGTGGTCGACTAATCGTCCAATACGCGGCCCCGGACCAGCGCCGGGGCCGCTTTCGTCTCGATCGGAATCAGCCGTTCGTCCCCTTCCGCGTGTAGGTGCCAGTGAACGGCTGGCTCTGGTTGTTCGTGGCGGTGCAGGCGTATTTTACCTGCCCCGGCCCTTCGGTCCGCAGCTTCAGCACGCCCTTGCCGTTGCGCTTCACCAGATAGCCCTTCTCGCTCGCCACGTGGACGAGATCGCCGTCCGCGTGCTCGACGAGGCCGTTCGAGAATTGGCCCGGAATGGTCAGCGTCACATCGGCGTTGGCCTGGCTGACGACGTTCAGGGCGATGTTGGTGTTGGCGGGCACGAGCAGTTCGGCCGGCGCGCAGACCGGCTTCCCGTCCTGCAATGTGATCGACAATTCGATGGGCGGCGTGGCATCGCTGGCCGGCGGCGGCAGGGGCTTGCCCTGTGCGAAGGCCGTGGCGGGCAGGAGGCTCAGGGCCAGCCCGAGGGCGGTCGCCGGTCTCAATCGCATCGTCTCAGAACTCCGTCCGCTTGAGTGCGGTCCCCCGGACAAGGGAGGGCCGCCCGGCCGGTTCCTCGGCGCGTCAACTCGCCCGCGACGGGCTCAGCTCCGGCGCATGCGTAGCGCGGTCGGGAGGATCGTCGCGTGCCACCGCCCGTCGTCGCTCGGGGTGAAAGGCTGATCGGTGGGGATGCGATAGACTGTATTGATCGAGCGCGCGTCGTAGGCCGGGACGAAGGCGGCCCTCGCCGGGGCCGGATGACGCCGCTTCAGGGCTGCAATGTGCAGCGCCCGGCGCTTGGCGAGCATCGCCGTCCTCCACCGGGCGCGCGCCGCAAGCCGCAGCCTCTCGCGGCGATTGTGCTTGGCGTAGCGCTTCTTCAACTGAACGAACCGGCGCGGCGTCGCCGCCGTGCGGACGGCCGCCTTCACCGTCTCCAGCTTCGCTTCGGCGACTGGCGTGCTGCCCGGCTTCTCGTAGCTCGAAGGAGCGACGCGGTTCGCGGCCGTGATGCAGCCGGAACAGATCGAGGCCGAGAGCCGGCCCCACATCTTCTCCTGTTTGTCGATGAAGGTCGTGTCCTTTGCCTCGACGGCGGCACGCCCGGCAGTCTGAGATTGCTTGTTCGCCCCTGCGGCCTGGACCACGTCGAGCGAGGGCGTCACCACGGCCATCGTGACGACGGCGGCGGTCACTGAGCGAATCACACGGTGCAAGGCTCGCTCCAGGCATAGCTACGATTTCTTAAGCTTTGTCCGGCTGGCGGCTCGTAGGCAAGTCCTTCCGAATACGTACAAGCATAATTATTCAATCCAAACCTGTTGTCGCTCCGGCAATAGTGATGGAACCAAATCGCGCCGAGCCTTAAAAGGCGTTTTCGACCACCTCTCGCACCGAGGAGAGGCACGGGTTGGCGTCGCCCCGCCGCGAGGCCAAGTGCAGTTCCGGCTGCGCCGAGGCCGGCAACCGGATGGCGCGTAGGGTGACGTTCGCCACCCGGATGCTGCGGGCGCCGTCCGGCACGAGGGCGACGCCGAGCCCGGCGCCGACCAGAGCCAGCATCGCGTGGACCTGATTCACCCGCTGCACCACGCGGGGCTGGACCTCGCCGCCCTCGAACAGCGCAGCGAGCAGGTCGATGAAGTAGCGTCCGCCCCGGGGCGACCATGTCACGAACGGCTCGCCGTCGAGATCGGCCAGGGTCGGCGCCCGGCCGAGGGCGAGGCGATGGCCCTGCGGCACCGCGAGGATCAGGCGTTCCCGCGTGAGCGGCACCGCCTCGATGGCGCTCTCCGAGAGGGCCGGCGACGGGCGCAGCAGCGCGAGGTCGATCCGGTTGCCCTCCAGCGCCTGGATCTGCTCGCCGGACACCATCTCCTCTAGGGCGAGGTCGATCTCCGGCAGCCGGTCGCGCAGATGCGTCACGAGGCGGGGGAGGATGCGGTAGGCCGAGGCGGCGGTGAAGCCGAGTCGGATCATCCCGCTCTCGCCACGGGCGGCGCGGCGGGTGACGCGCTCCGCGTTCTCCGCTGCCGCGATCACCCGGTAGGCTTCGGCCACGAAGGTGCGGCCGGCGGGCGTCAGCCGCACCGCGCGGGTGGTCCGTTCGAGCAGCGTCACCCCCAGCGTCTGCTCCAGCATTTGGATTTGCCGGGAGAGGGGCGATTGCGTCAGGTTCAGTCGCGCGGCGGCGCGGCCGAAATGCAGCTCCTCGGCCACCGCGACGAAACTGCGGGCGTGTCCCAGATCGAACATTGATGCAGCATCCGGGATAATCAATCCAAAATCAACGTTGGACGCGACAATTAGGGAGCCCTACCCAGAGTTCAGACGCCCGAACGGCGCGAATCATGGGAGATGACGATGGCGCGGATGAACCCAGCGGAGATGGCTAAGCAGCTGGGCTCCGGCCTGCTGTCGTTCCCGGTCACGCATTTCCGCGACGACTTCAGCTTCGACGAAGCGGCCTACCGCGACAACCTTTCCCGCCTCGCCGATTACAAGGTTTCCGGCCTGTTCGCGGCCGGCGGCACGGGCGAGTTCTTCTCCCTGACCCCCGCCGAGATCGACCGGGTGCTGCGCGCCTGCATCGAGGAGACCCGCGGCCGTACGCCGGTCATCGCCCCCGCCGGCCAGGGCACGGCGCTCGCGGTCGAGATGGCCCAGGCCGCCGAGGCGGCCGGCGCCGACGGCATCCTCCTCCTGCCGCCCTACCTCGTCGGCTCCGAGCAGGCCGGCCTCGCCGCCCATATCGAGGCGGTGTGCAAGGCGACCAAGCTCGGCATCATCGTCTACAACCGCGCCAACGCGCAGCTGAACGAGACCACCCTCGCCGGCCTGTGTGAGCGCAACCCGAACCTCGTGGGCTTCAAGGACGGCGTCGGCGACGTCGAGCTGATGACCCGCGTCTATGCCGGCCTCGGTGATCGCCTGACCTATGTCGGCGGCCTGCCCACCGCCGAAACCTTCGCCTTGCCCTACCTGGAAATGGGCGTGACCACCTATTCCTCGGCGATCTTCAACTTCCTGCCGGAATGGGCGCTGTCGTTCTACGACTCGGTGCGCCGCCGGGACCGCGACGCGGTCTATGCCGAACTGAAGGCCTTCGTCCTCCCCTACATCGCGATCCGCAACCGCAAGCGCGGCTACGCCGTGTCGATCGTGAAGGCCGGCATGACCGCCGTGGGCCGCCACGCGGGCCCCGTGCGCTCGCCGCTCACCGACCTCGATGCCGGCGAACTGGCCGAGCTGAAGGCCCTGATCGGCGACCGCCGCTGACCATCCGGGGGCGGTGACGCCGCCCCTATCCAAGACGACACGCCGGCCAACGGCGGAGAACGATGCGTCCGAAAACGGGCGCGGCCACCCGGGAGAACGCCCATGGACGTGACGACCACCACCGCTGCGGCGGACGCGGCTGCCCCCTCGGGAGTCAAGCGCGGCCGCGTGCGCCTCCTGATCGCGCTGATGCTCTTCATGGCGACCGCGATCAATTACGCCGACCGGGCGACGATCTCGATCGCCGGGCCGGACATGGCCAAGGAACTCGGCCTCTCGCCCATCCAGATGGGCTACGTCTTTTCCGCCTTCGCGTGGTCCTACGTGCTGGCGCAGATCCCCGGCGGTTGGCTGCTGGACCGGTTCGGCGTGAAGTGGGTCTACGCCGCCTCCATCGCCGTATGGTCGGGCTTCACCCTGATCCAGGGCGCCGTCGGGTTCTTCACCGGCCTCACCGCCGTCATCATGCTCTTCGCGTTGCGCCTCCTCGTGGGGTTCAGCGAGGCGCCCGCCTTCCCGGCCAACGCCCGCATCGTCGCGGCATGGTTCCCGGCGCGCGAACGCGGCATGGCCTCGGCCTTCTTCAACTCGGCGCAGTACTTCGCGACCGTACTGTTCACGCCCCTCATGGCTTGGATCGTCCACACCTACTCCTGGCACCACGTCTTCACCGTGATGGGCATGCTCGGCGTCGCCTTCGCGCTGCTGTGGCTGAAGGTGGTCTACGGGCCGGAGAACCACCCGATGGTGGGCCGCGCCGAGCGCGACTACATCCGTCAAGGCGGTGGCCTGATGGTGATGGACGGCGCCCGCTCCGGCGGGGCCGGCGAGGCGGGGCGTACCCTGAAGCAGCTACTGTCGAACCGGATGCTCCTCGGCATCTACTTCGGCCAGTACTTCATCACCGTGCTCACCTACTTCTTCCTCACATGGTTCCCCGTCTACCTCGTGAAGGAGCGCGGCCTCTCGATCCTGCAAGCGGGCTTCGCGGCGGTGCTGCCGGCCCTCTGTGGCTTCATCGGCGGCATCCTCGGTGGCTTCATCTCGGACGTGCTGCTGCGCCGGGGTTACTCGCTCACCGCCGCCCGGAAGATCCCGATCGTCGCCGGCATGCTGGTCTCGATGGCGATCATCGGCTGCAACTACGTCCAGGCCGACGCCCTCGTGGTCGGGCTGATGGCGCTGGCCTTCTTCGGCAAGGGCGTCGGGGCGCTGGGCTGGGCTGTGGTGGCCGATACCTCGCCCAAGGAAAGCGGCGGCCTCTCCGGCGGCCTGTTCAACACCTTCGGCAACACCGCCGGCATCACGACGCCGATTATCATCGGCTACATCGTCCAGCAGACCGGCTCGTTCAACGGCGCCCTGGTGTTCGTCGGTGCCAACGCCCTCGCCGCGGTGTTCTGCTACCTCGTCGTCGTCGGCCAGATCCGTCGCGTCGAGCTGAAGGCCCAGCCCTGAAAGCCCCGGGCCCGCTCCTCGGGGCGGGCCTCCCTCTCCGAACACTAAAAACGCATCCAGGGAGGCAGACCATGCCGTTCGAACAGACCCAGCACGCCGCCCGCAACACCCCCGTCATCACCGACATGAAGGTGGTGCCCGTCGCCGGCCGCGACAGCATGCTGCTGAACCTCTCGGGCGCGCACGGCCCGTTCTTCACCCGCAACCTCGTCGTGCTCACCGACTCGACCGGCGCGACCGGCCTCGGTGAAGTCCCCGGCGGCGTGGGCATCCGGGGGGTGCTGGAAGAGGCGCGGAGCCTCATCGTCGGCAAGACGCTCGGCGCCTGGAACGCCGTCCTCAATACGATGCGCAGCCACTTCGCGGACCGGGATGCCGGCGGTCGCGGCCTCCAGACCTTCGACCTGCGCATCACGATCCACGCCGTCACGGCGGTGGAATCCGCCTTCCTCGACCTGCTCGGACAATACCTGAACGTGCCGGTGGCCGCGCTCCTCGGTGAAGGCCAGCAGCGCGATGCGGTCGAGATGCTCGGCTACCTGTTCTACGTCGGCGACCGCCGCCGCACCGACCTGCCCTACCGCGAGCCCGAGGCCCGCGACGGCTGGTTCCGCCTGCGCGACGAGGAGGCCCTGACGCCCGAGACCGTCGCCCGCCTCGCCGAGGCCGCGCACGAGGCCTACGGCTTCAACGACTTCAAGCTGAAGGGCGGTGTGCTGGCGGGCGAAGCCGAGATGGAGGCCGTCACCGCGATCAAGCGGCGCTTCCCGCAGGCCCGCGTGACCCTCGATCCGAACGGCGCGTGGTCGTTGAACGAGGCCATCGCCCTGTGCAAGGGCAAGGGCGACATTCTCGCCTATGCCGAGGACCCGTGCGGCGCCGAGGGCGGCTTCTCCGGCCGCGAGGTGATGGCCGAGTTCCGCCGGGCCACCGACCTGCCCACCGCCACCAACATGATCGCCACCGATTGGCGCCAGATGCGCCACGCGATCCAGCTCGGTTCGGTCGACATCCCCCTCGCCGACCCCCATTTCTGGACCATGGCCGGTGCGGTGCGCGTCGCGCAGCTCTGCCGCGACCACGACCTCACCTGGGGATCGCACTCGAACAACCACTTCGACGTGTCGCTCGCCATGTTCACCCACGCCGCCGCCGCCGCGCCGGGCCGCGTGACCGCCATCGACACCCATTGGATCTGGCAGGACGGGCAGCGGTTGACCCGGGATCCCCTGCGGATCCGCAACGGGCTCGTGCAGGTCCCCGAGCGGCCGGGCCTCGGCATCGAGATCGATTGGGACGAGGTCGAGACCGCGCACCAACTCTACAAGCAGCACGGCCTCGGCGCCCGCGACGACGCCGCCGCGATGCAGGCCCTGATCCCGGGCTGGACCTTCGACAACAAGCGCCCCTGCCTCGTCCGCTGAGGCGGGGCCCCTTCAGGCGCGATGGAGAACATGATGACCCTCACCGGACGCAGCATCATCGGCGGCCAAGCGGCGGGCGAAGGCGATAGCTTCCGCGCGGTCGAGGCGGCCACAGGCCGCGAAATCGAGCCGGTCTTCCACGCCGCCTCGGCAAATGAGGTCGCGCGCGCCTGCGCCCTTGCCGACGACGCCTTCGACACGTTCCGCGAGATCACGCCGGAGCGCCGCGCCGCCTTCCTCGACACTATCGCCCAGGCGATCCTCGACATCGGCGACGACCTCATCGTCCGCTGCATGGCGGAAAGTGGCCTGCCCCGCCCCCGCCTCGAAGGCGAGCGCGGCCGCACGGTCGGCCAGTTGCGCCTGTTCGCCAGCGTCCTGCGCGAAGGCAGCTACCTCTCCGCGCGGATCGACCCCGCCCTGCCCGACCGGAAGCCCCTGCCCCGGCCGGACCTGCGCCTGCGCGCCATCGCCGTCGGCCCCGTCGCCGTGTTCGGCGCCTCGAACTTCCCGCTCGCCTTCTCCGTGGCCGGGGGTGACACCGCCTCGGCGCTGGGCGCCGGCTGCCCCGTGGTCGCCAAGGCGCACCCGGCCCATCCCGGCACGTCGGAACTCGTCGGCCGCGCCATCACCAAGGCCGTGGCCGCATGTGACCTGCCGAAGGGCGTGTTCTCGCTGCTGTTCGACAACGGCATCGAGGTCGGCAAACGCCTCGTCTCCGATCCGCGCATCGCCGCCGTGGGCTTCACCGGCTCGCGCACGGGCGGCACGGCGCTGATGAAGCTCGCCGCCTCGCGACCCGTGCCGATCCCTGTCTATGCCGAGATGAGCTCGATCAATCCCGTGATCCTGTTGTCCCGTGCCCTGGAGGCTCGCGGGGCGGAGATCGGCAAGGCCTTCGTCGGCGCGCTCACCCTCGGATCCGGCCAGTTCTGCACCAATCCTGGCCTCATCCTCGCGGTCGAGGGCCAGGGCCTCGACGCCTTCCTCGCTGGCGCCGCGCAGGCGCTCGAAGGGGTCGGGGCGCAGACCATGCTGACGCCCGGCATTCACAAGGCCTATTGCGCCGGGGTCGCCGCGCTCGAATCCAACGCGGCCGTCACGCGCATCGCGCAGGGTCAGGCCGGCGGCGAGACGCAGGGGCGCGCGACGCTGTTTGCCACCGACGCCGGCTCCTTCCTCGCGGACCACAAGTTTGCCGAGGAAGTGTTCGGCGCCGCCTCCCTCGTCGTGCGCTGCCGAGACCTAAGCGAGATCCGGGCGGTCCTCGGAAGGCTCGAAGGCCAGCTGACGGCGGCCCTGCACATGGACGAAGGCGACCACGACACCGCCCGCACCCTGCTTCCGGTGCTGGAACGGAAGGTCGGCCGCATCCTTGTCAACGGCTTCGGCACGGGTGTCGAGGTCGGCCACGCCATGGTGCATGGCGGGCCGTACCCGGCGACCTCCGATGGGCGCACCACCTCGGTGGGCAGCCTCGCCATCGACCGATTCCTGCGGCCGGTCTGCTACCAAGACCTGCCCGACGCCCTGCTGCCGCCCGAACTGCGGCAGGCCAACCCGCTGAACGTGCCGCGCACGATCGACGGCCGCAAAAACACCTAAGCAGAGGGACGAGACGACGATGGCGACGCCGAGCGACGTGTCCGCACCAGAGCGGCCCTCCCGCCTGCCGGGGGATGCCCCGCGCACGATCCGTGTCCACCCGGACGACAATGTCGCCATCGTCGTGAACGCCTTCGGCCTGCCGGCGGGGACCACCCTGCCGGAGGGCATCACCCTCCGTGAATTCGTGCCGCAGGGCCACAAAGTGGCGCTCACCGACATCGCCAAGGGCGGTGCCGTGCGCCGCTACGGCGAGATCGTCGGGCTCGCCATCGAGGCGATCCCCCAGGGGAGCTGGGTGGAGGAATCCCGGGTCGAGACCCCGGCGGCGCCGGACCTCGACACGCTCGACATGACGATCCGTCCGCCCGCGCCGCTGCCACCTCTCGACGGTTACACGTTCGAGGGGTTTCGCAACCCGGACGGCACGGTCGGCACCAAGAACATCCTCGCCATCTCCACGAGCGTGCAGTGCGTGGCGGGCACGCTCGACGTGGCGATCCGCAAGATCAAGGAAGAGCTGCTGCCGCGCTTCCCGAACGTCGATGACGTGGTCGGGCTCACCCATACCTACGGCTGCGGCGTCGCGATCAGCGCCCCCGAGGCGCATATCCCGATCCGCACGCTGCAGAACATCGCCCGCAACCCGAACTTCGGCGGCGAGGTGATGGTGGTCGGCCTCGGCTGCGAGAAGCTCGTCTCCGAGCGGCTCCTGCCGGATGCCACCCAGACCGGCGCCGTGACGCGGCTTCAGGACGAGCACCATGCCGGCTTCGGCATGATGATCGACACGATCATGACCATGGCCGAGCAGCGCCTCGAGGTGCTGAACCGGCGCCGCCGTGAGACCTGTTCCGTGTCCGACCTCGTGGTCGGCCTGCAATGCGGCGGCAGCGACGCCTTCTCCGGCGTGACCGCAAACCCCGCCATGGGCATCTGCGCCGATCTGCTCGTGCGCTGCGGCGCGACTGTGCTGTTCTCCGAGGTGACGGAGGTTCGCGACGCGATCCACCTCCTCACCCCCCGTGCCGCCACGCCGGAGGTGGCGCAGGCATTGGTGCGGGAGATGGCGTGGTACGACGACTACCTCGCCAAGGGCGGCGCCGACCGCCGGGCGAACCCCTCCCCCGGCAACAAGAAGGGCGGGCTCAACAACATCGTGGAGAAGGCGCTGGGCTCCGTCGCCAAATCCGGCGCGAGCCCGATCAGCGGGGTTCTGGCGCCCGGCGAGCGCGTGAGGGAGAAGGGTCTGATCTTCGCGGCGACGCCTGCCAGCGACTTCGTGTGTGGGACGCTGCAACTCGCCTCGGGCATCACGCTCCAAGTGTTCTCCACCGGCCGGGGCACGCCCTACGGCCTTGCGCAGGCGCCGGTCATCAAGGTCGCCACCCGCACCGAACTCGCCGAGCGCTGGTCTGACCTCATCGACTTCGACGCGGGCCGCGTGGCGACCGGCGAGCGGACCCTCGAAGAAGCGGGTCACGACCTGTTCGAGCTGATCCTCGACGTCGCCAGCGGGCGCAAGCGCCCGTGGTCCGACCGTTGGGGCCTCTACAACGACCTCGCGCTGTTCAACCCCGCCCCCGTGACCTGACGCAGGTCAGTTGACCTTGCGGCTCACCTTCCGCATCGCCGTCTGACCCTGCGCAATGGCCCGCCCGACGGCCATCAGGAAGGCATCGACGGCCTTGCGCAGGGGCGAGCCCTCCTGCTCGCCGAGTTCGTCGATCTCCTGCCGGGCCCGCAGTGCCAACACGGCGACCTGATCGAGGGAGGGGACATTCTCGTTCGGCGCGAAGAAGAGCGCCCGGTCTTCCATCTGCCCGTCGAGCTTGCTCTCAGTGATGTCGATGACGATGCCACGGCCCGTCATTGCCTCGCCGCCCTCGGTTCGCTCGTAGCGGCCCCGCGCCAGAACCCACCGCACATTATTCGGTGAAGGCCGCGTGCGGTATTCAATCACGAACAGACCGCCCACCTCGCGGACACTGTTCAACTTGTCGTAGAGCGTGGCGCGATCTTCCGCCACGACGTTGCGCACGTAATGCGCCAGCGGCAGACCTTCCGCGGCCTGAAGTGGATCGACTCCGAACAGAGCGGCCAAAGTGGCGTCACCCCGCGTCCGGTCTTTCGCGAAATCCGTTTCCCACACACCGACTTGCGATGCACTGAGCGCATCGGGGACAAAGGAGAGCACAGGTTGAGATGTGGGCTCCGACATGCTCGTTCGCCTCGGCGGCTCGATACTAGCAAGTGTTAAAGGATGGAGCGGAGCCCGAGTTCCCGGTGTGATCACGCCCGGAACGAAAGGGCGCAGCTGCGCACTACGACCTGTAGTTGCATTCGTGGACGGGCTCGATGATGGCATACCGTGAGGCCTGACATCCGTGTCCGCTGCCGATGCGGTGGGTTGGGCCTCCTCAGCCAGTTACGGTCCTGGCTCTGTCGTCTCAACGCTTTCGAGTTCTGAAACATTCTTCCCCCACGATACGCGAAGAGTGTCGAGATCCCCGCCCGTGACCCGCGAGACCTTGAACGAAAAGGTAAAGCGCCACCTCGCACGGCGCGTGGTGACCCGCCGGGTCCCGCTTGCCCTCGACCGCGCGACCGTGAGCTTCACCTTCGACGACATCGCCGATTCGGCGGCCCGGGACGGCGCGCGTATCCTGGAGGACCGGGGCGTGCGCGGGACGTTCTATGTCTGCGGCGGTCTCGCCGGCGCCGCGTGGGATCTCTATCCCCTCGCCGGCCTTGCGACGGTGGCGGACCTCGCCCGGCGCGGCCACGAGATCGGCTGCCACACGGCCACTCATCCGAACGGTGCGATCACCGGGGTTGAACGCTACCTCAGCGACGTCGAAGAGAACGCCCGCATCCTGGCGCCGGTGATCGGGCAGCCGCTCTCGACCTTCGCCTATCCCTACGGGGCAATCGGGTTGCCGCAGAAGCTGGCGCTGCAACGACGCTTCCTCGCGTGCCGGGGCATCCATGGAGGCCCGATGAGCCGGCGTGCCGACAGGGGCCGGCTCGAAGCCGTCGCCTTGGAGAATGCTAGCATCGGCGAAGCCGGCATCGATGCGGTGCTGGACGAGGCCGTCGCGCGGGGGGCGTGGCTCGTCTTCTACGCGCATGACGTGGCGGACCGGCCGACCCGCTTCGGGGTGACGCCGGAGCGTCTGGCCTACGCTGTGGACGGAGCGCTCGCGCGGGGCTGCCGGGTCGAGACCGTCGTCGGGCTTCTCGGTAACGGTGCATCCGCCCCCGACATGCGGCCGGCCGCCAGATGAGTGATCCCAGCATGACGACGCAGCGGGCCGAAGCGGAGACCTATACGGTCGCCTATGACGGCAGGGGTGCCCGGCCATCCGATGAGCCGGTCGTCGTCATTTGCGTCCTGACCCTGCGGCGGCCCGACCACCTCGCCGTCACCCTGCGCTCGCTCAAGGCACAGGATTACAGGCGTCCCTTTGCTTGCGTCGTCGCCGACAACGACCCCAACGGCCGCGCAGGTGCCGAGCGGGCCGAGGCGATGATCCGCGCGGGCGAGATCGACGGGGTCGCCGTCGTCGTCTCGCAGCCGGGCCATTGTTCGGCCTGCAACGGCGCCTTCGCGGCGGCGCGGGACCTCTATCCCGGCACGGCCCTCGTCGCGATGATCGACGATGACGAGATCGCCGAGCCCGATTGGCTGCGCCGAATCGTGGAGGCGCAGGAACGCTCCGGCGCCGATCTCGTCGGCGGACCCGTCCTCCCGCAATTCGAAAGGCCGGATGCCGGCCGGTTCGCCAATCACCCGGTGTTCAAGCCGTATTACATCGCGCCCGGCCCGGTGCGGTTCCTCTACGGCAGCGGCAACTTCGTGATGCGCGCGGCGGTGCTGGACCGACTGGGGCAGCCCTATCTCGATCCGGTCTTCGATTTCGTCGGCGGCGGCGATCTCGACTTCTTCAAGCGCGCCCGCGATGCCGGCTTCTCGGCCTATTTCGAACCGGCGGCGCGGGCGGTCGAGACCGTCCCGGCGAGCCGGACGACCCTGCGCTGGGTGATCGCGCGCAGTCTGCGCTATGGCGCGATCAATTACATGATCGAGCACAAGAACGCGCGGAGCCCGACGGAGCGGCTACGCATCTGGCTCAAGAGCGGGGCGCTTCTCGGCGTCGGACTGATCCGCGCGATGTCGCGGCTCGCGACGTCCCGCGATCTCCTCATCGCCGCCCATCCGATGCTGGAGGCCATCGGGCGGGTGACGGCGCAGGCCGGGTTGCGGCCCGAGCAGTATCGCCATCGCGGAGCGCGCCCGTCGTGAAGGGCGATGTCGCCACGAGGGCCTCGAGCGTCGATCTCGATCTCGCGAGGCGGTCGGGTCTGTTCATCGCCACCCTGTCGGTGTTCTGGATCACCCTCGACCCGCTGAAGGACCTGTCGAGCGGCGCGGTCCTGAAGACGAGCGAGTCGTCCGACCTGCTGAACCAGATCCTGTACCTGACGCTGTTCGGCCTCAGCGTGTGGCAGCTCATGGAGATGGGATGGCGCCGGATCCTGCCCCTGGCTCATCCGGCCTATGGGGCGGTCCTGGCGTGGTTCCTGGTGGATTGCGCCTTCGCCGTCTATCCAGGGATCGCGGTGCGCCGGCTGATCCTGACCGTCATCGTTATGGGGATCGTCGGCTCGCTACTGCTGTTGCCCCGCGACCGCCGGCAATTCGAGAGCTGGCTCGGCGGCGTCGCCCTGATGGTCGTGATCCTCTGTTTTCTCGCCGTCCTGCTGGTGCCGCATCTGGCCGTGCACCAGAGCGATGCCGCCATGGAGGTGAACCTCGCCGGTTCGTGGCGCGGGCTCTACGACCACAAGTCCCGCACCGGCCCGATGATGGTGGTGTTCCTGCTGATCGGGATCTACTTGACCACGCAAAGGCGCCTCGTCCTGGGGCCGAGCCTCGTGGTGCTGGCGACCACCTTCCTGGCCTTCACCGGCGCGAAGCAGCCCCAGGCCCTCGTCCCCTTCGTCCTCGTGTGGTCGTATCTCGGGCTGCGCATTCCGTCGCTGCGGATGCTTCTGGCGCTGTGTCTGGTGCCGCTGGCGCTGTACCTGACCTTCACCGTCGGATCGGCCGTCCTCCCGGGGATCGCCGCGATCAACGACTGGATCATGAGCGATCCGACCTTCACGAACCGCACCGGGATCTGGAGCTTCGCCATCGACCAGTTCCGGGAGCGCCCCCTGTTCGGCTACGGCTTCCTCGGGTTCTGGAACACCGATTACGCCCGCTATTCGGTCGATGACGCGAGCAACCCCTGGGCGGCCACCGCCTCCCACTCCCACGATTCCTACCTCGATCTCGCCCTCACCACCGGCATTCCCGGCCTCCTCCTCGCGTGTGGGGCGTTAATCGTCCTGCCGATCCTGGATTTCGCCCGCTCTCGGGCCATCCCGGAAAACCGCGATCTGGCGCTGCTGTTCTTCCAGATCTGGCTGTTCGCCGTCTTCCTCGGCTCCATGGAAACGCTGTTCTTCCAGCGGGACGAAGCGTTCTGGGTCGCCTTCCTGATCGCAATCTTCGGCCTGCGTTTCCTGGCCGGTCATCGCATCAAGGCCTGACCGAGCGAGAGACGCCGAAAGCCTGTGGCACCCGCTTTGTAGGAATGCCGGGCGGATATTTTGTTTAATATGACAGCTCAGATAATGTCTTCGGTTATTATTACGGAGACTTCGTTACATCCCTGGGGATGCTATCAATAATTTATCGACCCAGGATTGACGCAATGCGGTTTATTGCGTTTCCTGCAGCGCAATCTTTTGGCCTGCGTCGACTTCGTGCGAAAGCGAATTGTCGAAGGTCTCTCTCGATCGGAACGGCTCCGCCTCATCCCGCAGAAGTGACATCGGCGACGCATGACAGGTCGAGGAACGATAGTGCCGGATGACAGCGCCCCGGACCAGTGGAGTCGCGGCACTCAGATGGGCGAGTACGGGGCGACCGCGCCGGCGATCCTGATTCTCGGGTCGCGAGGCATCCCTGCGGCTTACGGTGGCTTCGAGACCTTCGCGGAGCGCTTGGCCCTCTACCTCGTCGCCCGTGGATGGCGGGTAGGCGTCTATTGCCAGAACGATGTGGACGCGGTGCAGCAGCGTTTCCGCACCGAGCACTGGAAAGGCGTGGAGCTGATCCAAATCGAGGTCGCCGGGCACGGGCCGTCCGCGACGCTCCTGTTCGACGCCTACACCGTCCTCGACGCGGCGCGGCGGGACGCGGTGTGTCTCGTGCTCGGCTACAACAGCGCCGTCCTCCTGCCGTACCTGCGGCTTTGGGGGCGCAAGGTCCTCACGAACATGGACGGGATCGAATGGCGCCGCCCGAAATGGTCGCGCGCGATCCGCGCATGGTTCTGGATCAACGAATGGATCGCCGCGTGGTCGTCGCAACGGCTGATCGCCGACCACCCGAAGATCGCCGACCATCTGGCGACACGGCGTCCCCGCCGCTCCATCGTCACGATCCCCTATGGCGGCGATCCGATCGCGCACCGTGATCCCGCGCCCCTCGCGCGGCTGGGGCTGACGAAAAATGACTATCTGGTCTCGATTGCCCGGATCGAGCCGGACAACAACATTCTGGCCATTGTCCAAGCCTTCTCGCGCAAGCGTCGCGACTGCCGGTTGGTGGTCGTCGGCGGGTTCGATGGGGGCAATGCGTACCACGCCGCGATCCAGGCGGCCGCGAGCGACGAGGTGATCTTCACCGGGGCGATCTACGACCCGGAAACCGTGACCGCCCTGCGTGGACATGCCCGCGCCTATCTCCATGGCCACACGGTCGGCGGGACCAACCCTTCCCTGGTCGAGGCGCTGTGGGCCGGAAACGCGGTGCTCGCCCACGACAATGCCTTCAATCGCGGCACGGCCGGCGATGCGCAGATGTATTTCACGGATGTCGACAGCTGCGAGCGGGGGATCGAGATGATCCTGCGCGACGACGTCCTCGTGGCGCGGGCCCGCGCCGCCGCGCTCACGCAGGCTTCGGAGCATTTCGTGTGGGACGATATCCTGCGGGCCTACGAGGCCGAAAGCCTCGCCGCGTGGGAGAAGGCCCGGCGGAACGAGAGCAAGCGATCCCGCGCCGGGAACGCGGCGCCCGAGGCTTGAATGCCGGCTGACCGCCGTTTGAGACCGTGGCGCCTCGGCCTGCTGGCCGAACGATATGCCATGCCCGTGCTGGATCTCGCCCGCCTGCGAAGGGCCGGGCAGCGTCTGGGCCTCCCCTCGATCAGCGCGACGACCCTGCGCGACTACGCGCATCTGTTCAGCGGCTCGATGGGGCGGCTCTGCCTCTCGCTCCTGTACTTCCTGTGCCTGACGCACGGGCTGAGCATCGTCGATTTTGGGTTCTTCGCCGGCGCGGTGGCGGTCGGGACCGTGCTGGCTCGCCTCGCGGCGTTCGGATACGGGTCCAACCTGTTCCAGGTCGGCGCGATCCGCCCCCGGCTGCTCGGGCATTACTACGCCAACTACCTGCTGTGGCTGTCGGCCAGCATCCTGCCCTGCGGGATCCTGGCTTGGCTGAGCTACCGGCTGTTCTTCGACCAGCCGGATCGCCTCCTGCCCTACTTCCTGATCGTCGCCTCGGAGGTCCTGCCCTGGCGGATGATCGACACCGCCTCGACGGTCAGCAGCGGCCTCGGCCGCTTCGATCACGCCTCGCTGGCGTTCAACATCGGCGCGGTCTGCAAGGCGGCGATGGCAATCCTCTTCCTGTTCCTGCCGGGCTCGACGCTCATGGAATGGGCGGTGCTCTACCTCGTCAGCAACACCCTGGCTCTGGGGCTGATCCTCGTCTTCCTGCTGCCGCGCAGGCGCCTGCGCTGGCGCCGGAGCGCGACGCTGCTACGCGCCCGCAACGCCCTGGCACTTAGTGGATCGGGGCTCGCCTACACGCTGCAGGCCGAAATCGATAAGGTGCTGGTGCTGACCTTCGGCGGCGGGGTCGCGGCGGGCATGTACGCCATCTGCATCCGCGTCATCGACCTCACGGCGGTTCCTATCCGGGCCTTCAACGTCCTGATGATTCAGCGGGTGCTGGTCAACCGCAGCAGCATGGCGGGCCGGCGGGCCAAGGTTGTCGTGGAACTGATGATCGCCGCCGTGTCCACCGTCGCCTATGGCGGCATCGTCATCGCCCTGTGGTTCGCGCCGAACCTGCTGGGCCACGAGGTCGCGAAGGCGGTCGGCCTGCTTGGTCTGCTCTGGCTGGTGCCAGCGCTGCGCAACCTGATTGAGTACCAAGTCGAGCTGCTTTACGCGAACGGCCGCATGACGACGACGTTCTACGTCGCCCTGGCGGTCACGGTGGTGAAATCTGCCCTGATGATCGCCGTGTTCTGGCACTTCGCCGGGGACGACGAGTGGATCATGCCGGTGAATGTCGTCTTCCTGGCGTCCTACCTCGTCTCGACGGTGATGACCTACCGGGCGCTGCGCGAGCCCTCCAACCCGCCCGCGATCCTTCGCGAGGCCCCGTGACCCTCCCGCCGCCCACGACACCCATGCGGATCGCCTTCCTCACGACCCTCGTTCCGAACACCCTGCGCACGGGCAGCGAGATTGCGACGCGGGCGATCCTGTCGGTGCTCGAAGACCTCGGCCACGAGGTCACGCTCTTCGCCTATGGCCGCGCCCCGTTCCACGTCGCCTCGCCGGTTGAGACGGTGCTGCTCGCGACGATCCCGGTCGAATCCGCGACCGCGCCGCGCCGCGAACAGGCGGCCTGGGCATGGCGCTCCCTCCGCTCCGGCCTGCCGATCTCGTCCGAGAAGTACAATTACCTCCCGCCGGATCGCCTCGAAGCGGAGATCGCCCGCACGAACCCCGATCTGCTGATCGTGGATCACGTGAACCTTTACCCGTTCGTCAACGGGCTGGCGCGGCGCCTGCCGCTCGGGGTCATCTTCCACGACGTGCAGGCGATTTCCTACGCGATGGTCGCGGAGAAATCGGCGCGTCCGTGGTGGCGGGCCATCTACGCCCGCGAGGCCCGGCTCAACGCCCGCCTGGAGCGCCGCGCCGGAGCGGAAGCGCGGTTCTCGCTCTTCTTGTCGGAGGCCGATGCCGAGGAGGCGCGCACGCGGTTCGGCATCGCCGCGCCGGCGGTCCTGCCGTTGTTCTTTCCCGCCCCGCCGGACCCGGCCCCCGCCCTCGCGCCGGCCTACGACATTGGCCTGATCGGCACATGGAGCTGGCCCCCCGTGCGCCAGGGGATCGCGTGGTTCCTCTATGAGGTCGTGCCGCGCCTGCCGCCCGATCTCAGCATCGCCGTCGCCGGATCGGGCTCGGAGACGTTGTCCTCCGACCGCATCCAGCGCCTCGGGCTCGTGCCGTCCGCCCGCGCCTTCCTGGCGAGCTTGCGCGTCTCCGCCGTGCCTACCACCGCCGGGACCGGCGTTCAGATCAAGACGCTCGAACTCGCCGCGACGGGCACGCCCGCCGTCTCCACGCCGCTCGGCGTGCGCGGGCTCGATGGGCTGCCCGAGACGATCACCGTCGCGGACGGGCCGCAAGCCTTTGCAGACGCGCTGGTCGAAGCCGTCCGCCGCCCGAAGCCCCGCGCCGCCGCCGCGGGTCACGCCTGGAACGAGGCCCGGCGTGATGCAGCTCGGCAGACCCTGCACGACGCCCTGACAAAGCTTGGCTGACGCGGCGGAAGGAGGACCGTGATGGTTTTTCGAGCGCGGATCGATCGTCGGACGGCGCTGCGGGGGGCGGCCCTCGGGGCAACCCTTGCGCTGGAACCGGCCGTCGCGGGGGCCGCATCGCGGCCGAAGCTCCCTTCTATGCCCCTCGGCACCCCAATCGGATGCGCCGTGCAGGCCGAACTCCTCGCCCAGGACGATGCCTATCGGCGGGCGATCATCCGCGACTGCGACATGGTCGTGACCGAGGATGCCCTGAAGTGGGACCGGCTCCGGCCGAGCCGTGGCAAGTTTGATTTCACCGAGGGCGACGCCATTGTCCGCTTCGCGCAGGCCGCCGGTCTTTCCGTTCGCGGACACGCCCTCGTCTTCCACGGCCAAGTGCCGCCCTGGCTCGATACGCTCCGCACCCGCGCCGAGGCCGAGGCCGAGATGCGCAAGCACATCACGACCGTCGTCGGCCATTATCGCGGCAAGATCGCCTCATGGGACGTGGTCAACGAGTTCACCGATGACAGCCCCGAGCGGGGGACCGGGTTGCGGGACACGATCTGGCGGCGCCTGATCGGCGACAACTACATCGAGATGGCGCTGCGGACCGCTGCGCAGGCGGACCCTGCCGCGCAACTCGTTCTCAGCGACTACTTCCTCGAATTCGCGGGCGAGCATTACGATTCGCGGCGTGAGGTGATGCTGCGCACCGCCCAGGCCATGGTGACGAAGGGCGTGCCCCTGCACGGGATCGGGATGCAGGGACACCTCTATTCGGATCGTGTCGTGGACCGGGAGGCGGTCGGCCGCTTCGTCACGGAGGTCCGGTCCTTAGGTCTCGTGGTGCTGGTGACCGAACTCGACGTCATCGATCAGACCTTCCCGGCCGATCTGCGCCAGCGGGACGAACTCGTGGCCCAGGAGGCCTTCCAACTCCTCGACGCCATCTCGGCGGCCGGAGGCGCCGACGCGGTGCTGACCTGGGGCCTGCGCGACCGGGACAGCTGGACCCGCTGGCACAAGCCGCGCCCGGACGGCCTGCCCACCCGCTCGCTGCCGCTCGACGACGACCTGACGCCCAAACCCCTCCATTACGTCATGCAGCACTTCCGCCGCCGCGTCGTGGCGAGCGAACCGCCGTCCGGGAATGCGAAGCGGGCGCCGTGAATGTGCAGTTCTGCCAAACGCCGAATTCCAAGTCATCCAGACGTCATGCCGGTGAATTGAGTATTCCCACCGCATTGATGCCACCGAAACAAACCGACTATCCCGAACCCTGGCCCTTCGAGGTGCGTGAGATGGCAAGCGGCCCGTCGCTTCTCCATGCGGTCGTCGCAGAGTGCGACCTCGGTCTGCCCGCTTCCATACGATGGACATTCGCCCCAAGGCGGCGATTGTCTTCATGGCCCTCGAGTTGCACTATCGCGGATATGCTAAACCGCTTGGCCAATATCGATCCAGTGTTAGAACCGAATCAGGACTAACGGGACGTGCGTAATACGGCATGTCCCAAGACGAGACAGGATGGCGGCGCGAGGTTGTGATGGACGTGAAGAGCAGCGACCCAGTTTTCACCGATTGGTCCGACCAGCACACGGCGCTCTGGGGGCACCAGCCCCTGCGCCTGCAGCACCGACTGCACACGATGCCGCTCTTCTCGCGCGAATCGCTGGCGCAGCTGATCGATACCTACCCGCGCGATCAGTACAGTCTGATCCATATGGGCGGGCGCGGCGGCCGGCGCTTCTGGCGCGAGGGCGACACCGGCGGCCTCCCCGGTGAGGCGGTGATCGACGCGATCTCCAAGGGCCGGATGTGGCTGAACCTGCGCAACGTCCTGAAAGTGGACAAGCGGTTCGCCGACGTCGCCGATGCCGTCTTCGAGGAGATGGCCCAGCGCCTGCCGGGCTTCTCGACCCGCCATCGCAGCGCGGGCATCCTGATCTCGTCCCCGGGGGCGCAGGTCTATTATCACGCCGACCTGCCCGGGCAGCATCTCTGGCAGTTGATCGGCCGCAAGCGGGTCTACGTCTATCCGAACTCGCCGCCCTTCCTGACCGAACGCCAGCTGGAGGACATCGCCCTCTTCGAGATCGAGGTCGATCTGCCCTACGAGCCCTGGTACGACGAGCATGCCCGCGTGCTCGATCTGGAGCCGGGCCAGATGTTGAGCTGGCCGTTGAACGCACCGCATCGCGTCGAGAACCTCGACTGCCTGAATGTCTCGATGACGGTCTCCTTCACCAACGAGGAGATCCATCGCCTGCAGAACCTGAACCTCGCCAACGGCCTGCTGCGTCACCGGCTCGGCATCGCGCCGAAGAGCCGTTCGATCTCTGGGCCGTCCTATTGGTCGAAGGCGGTGCTGCAGAAGGCTTTGCGCAACAGCCGCTGGGTCAAGCGCGAGCGACATGCCCGCCGGGTGGTCGATTTCCGCCTCGACGGCGCCAATCCCGGCCAGATCATCGATGCCCAGGCGGCGGCGTGACCGTTCTGAATCGCGAACTCGGTCATTCCCCGGCGCACGGCCTCGCCGGGCGGCCTGCGACCCCGGTCGAGTACCGGGTCGAGGTCGCACGGCAGGCCGGTGAGTCGGCGTTCCGTGGCGGCTTCGCACCGACGATCTTCCAGACGGCGACGTGGCTCGACAGCTGGTACGAAACCCTGGCCGGCCGCGAGGACGTCACGACGCTCGTCGTAACGATCCGCGACGGGCGGACCGGCGACCTCGCCCTGGAGCTTCCCCTGGTGATGCGGCGCATCGGCAAGCTGCGGGTGATCGAGTTCGCCGACCTCAATCTCACCGACTACAACGCCCCGCTCCTGGGCCCGGCCGCGCCGCGCAGTCGGGCCGAGGCGATCCGCCTGTGGCGCGCCGTGCGCCGCGCTCTGCCGCGCGCCGACCTGATCCGCCTCGCCAAGATGGAGGCCGACCAGGGCCACCGGCCGAACCCGCTCACGCTGCTGCCGGGCGCGGTCGCCTGCGCCCTGAACGGCAACGTCATTCGCATCGACCGCGATTACGACGGATGGCGAAGGACGGGCCTCGAGAAGACCGTGCGCAAGGAGCTGGAGCGCAGCTGGCGGGTCTTCTCGAAGAATCCCGGCGCGGCCTTCGTGCGGGTGACGGAGCCGGAGCAGGCGCAGAACCTGCTGGCGGCGATCGATCAGCGCCAGGAAACGCGGATGGCGTCTTTGGGGGCGGAATACTTCCTCAACGAGCCCGACGTCGCCGCGTTCTACCGCCGTCTTGTGGACCGGGCACTTGCCGATGGCAGCGCCGTGCTGACGGCGTTGATGGCGGACGGCGATGCCGAGCCAGAGATGGTGGCGGGTCTCCTCGGACTGCGCCAGGGCGACCGCTACATCATGATCCGCATCGGCCAGACGGGTGGTAAGTGGGCCAACTGTTCGCCGGGCCGTCTGATCATCGAGCGGACCATGGCGGCCCTGCACGCGGAGGGCGTCCGCACCTTCGATTTCAGCATCGGCAATTACGACTACAAGCGCCGCTTCGGCTGCGAGACGCTGCCGCTCGTGGACGTCGTTCGGCCGTTGAGCTGGCGCGGTCTCGCACCTGCCGCCCGCGCCCTCCTCGTCGGCCACCTGCGGACCCGCCCGGAGCTCGACCGCCGGATGCGCGCATGGCTCGGCCGCTTCAGCGCATTCAAGCTCTGAACCGGTTCGGCCGTGATCGACTGAGTTTTGTAGGGGGTCTTCTGCGGATCAGCGCTTTAGGCCGCTGATGGTGCCCAGGAAAGGACTCGAACCTTCACCTCTTGCGAGACTGGTACCTGAAACCAGCGCGTCTACCAATTCCGCCACCTGGGCTCGCCGTCGGCCTTGGCCGGCGACGGGGTTCGTTTAGGCGGCGCAGGGGCCTGCGTCAATCGCGATTCCGCCGCGCCGCCAATTTCTTCCGCTCAGGCGTTCGGCCACTCGCGGATATCCACGAAACGGCCCGCCACCGCCGCCGCCGCCGCCATCGCGGGGGAGACGAGGTGCGTGCGGCCGCGAGGACCCTGGCGGCCCTCGAAGTTGCGGTTCGAGGTCGAGGCGCAGCGCTCGCCCGGCCGCAGCTTGTCGGGGTTCATGCCCAGGCACATCGAGCAGCCCGGTTCACGCCAGTCGAAGCCCGCCGCCTTGAGGATCTTGTCGAGACCCTCGGCCTCGGCCTGCGCCTTCACGAGGCCCGAGCCCGGCACGATCATCGCCGAGACGTTCTGGTGGACCTTGCGCTCGCCCACCACCCGCGCGACCTCGCGCAGATCCTCGATCCGCCCGTTGGTGCAGGAGCCGATGAACACGCGGTCGAGGGCGATGTCGGTGATCTTCGTGCCCGGCGTCAGGCCCATATAGGCCAGCGCCTTCTCCTTCGATTGCCGCTTGTTCTCGTCGGCGATCGCGGCCGGATCGGGGATCAGGCCCTGGATCGAGATCACGTCCTCGGGGCTCGTGCCCCAGCTCACCAGCGGCGGCAGGTTGGCCGCGTCGAGGCGAACCTCGCGGTCGAAATGGGCGCCCTCGTCGGTCACGAGGCTTTCCCAATAGGCCCGCGCCCGGTCGTAGGCCTCGCCCTTCGGCGCCTTCGGCCGGTCCTTCACGTAGGCGAAGGTGATTTCGTCGGGAGCGACCATGCCGGCGCGGGCGCCGCCCTCGATCGACATGTTGCAAATGGTCATCCGGCCCTCCATCGAGAGGGCGCGGATCGCCTCGCCGGCATATTCCATCACGTGGCCGGTGCCGCCGGCCGTGCCGATCTCGCCGATGATCGCCAGGATGATGTCCTTGGCCGTCACCCCCGCCGGCAACTTGCCGTCGACGGTGATCCGCATGTTCTTGGCCTTCTTCTGCACCAGCGTCTGCGTGGCGAGCACATGCTCGACCTCAGAGGTGCCGATGCCGTGGGCCAGCGCGCCGAAGGCGCCGTGCGTCGAGGTGTGGGAATCGCCGCAGACGATGGTCTGGCCCGGCAGGGTGAAGCCCTGCTCCGGCCCGATGATGTGGACGATGCCCTGGCGGCGGTCGAGGGCATCGTAGAACTCGATGCCGAAGTCGCGCACGTTCTCGGCCAGCGCCTCCAATTGGATGCGGCTGTCCGGATCGTCGATGCCCTTCGTGCGGTCCGAGGTCTGCACGTTGTGATCCACGACCGCGAGCGTCTTGCCCGGCGCGCGGACCTTGCGGCCGGCGACGCGAAGCCCCTCGAACGCCTGGGGGCTCGTCACTTCGTGTACGAGGTGACGGTCGATGTAGAGGAGGCTGGTGCCGTCCGGCTGGACATCGACGACATGGTCGTCCCAGATCTTGTCGTAGAGGGTGCGAGGGCTGGTCATGGTCTTGCTGTCTTCGGGAATGGCCTCGGCGGCGCTGTCGCTCCTGTCCGAAGCTCCTTAGTAAGGATCGGCGGGCGTTTTCGGAAGAGGCGGCGCATGCCGGTTCTAGCGGAAGCCCGACACAACAGCGTATGCCCTCGCTCGTACCGCTCTCCTCTCCGCCTTTTCCCGACACGAGGCCCGCCACGATGCCCGGAGCCGAGCCCGCCGAAATCCTGCTCCTGCGCAGGATGCACCCGCTGGTCGCGAGCACCCTCGACAGCCGCTTCACGGTCCATCGCCTCGACGGCGCGGCCGATCCCGAGGCGCTGCTGCGCGAGGTCGGCCCGCGCATCCGGGGCCTGTGCGTCGGCGGCGGCGTGGACGGCGCGCTGATGGACCGCCTCCCCGCCCTCGAACTCATCGCGAATTTCGGCGTGGGCTACGATGCGGTCGATGCGAAGGCTGCCGCGCAGCGGAACATCGTCGTCACCAACACCCCCGACGTGTTGACGGATGAGGTCGCGGACCTCGCCATCGGCCTCGTCCTGGCGACGATCCGCCGTCTGCCCCAGGCCGACCGTTATCTGCGCGAAGGCCACTGGCCGAAGGCGCCCTTCCCGCTCACCGCCTCCCTGCGCGGGCGACGGGTCGGCATCCTCGGGCTGGGCCGGATCGGGCGTGCCATTGCCAAGCGGCTCGAAGGTTTCGAGGTGGAGATCGCCTATTACGGCCGCAGCCGGCAGGAGGGCGTGGCCTATGCCTATCACGACAGCCCCGTCGGCCTCGCCAAGGCGGTGCATGTGCTGATCGTCGTGGCGCCCGGCGGCGCCGAGACGAAGAACCTCGTGGATGCCGAGGTGCTTCAGGCCCTCGGGCCGGAAGGCATCCTCGTCAACGTCGCGCGCGGCAGCGTGGTCGATGAGGCGGCGCTGATCGCGGCCTTAAAGGCCGGCACGATCCACGGGGCCGGGCTCGACGTGTTCGAGCAGGAGCCGCATGTCCCCTCCGAGCTGATGGCACTGGAGAACACCGTGCTGCTGCCGCATGTCGGCTCGGCCTCGGAGCACACCCGGACTGCCATGGCACAGCTCGTCGTCGACAACGTGCTGTCGTGGTTCGAAGGGCGCGGGCCGATCACCCCCGTCGCCGAGACGCCCTGGAGCCCGAAGGCGTGACGCCCACCGCCCCCCTCGTCCTCGCGGCGGCCCTGGCGCTCACGCCGGTCGCGGCGTTCGCGCAGCAGGATGCGCTGTCCCCCGCGCTGGGCTTCTCCCTCGGCGCACAGCTGCCGGAGGACACCCTCACGACGCCGCCGGCCCCGCCGACGCCCGCTGCGGTCCCGTCGATTCCGGCCTTTCCCGAGGACACGCTGCCGACCAAGGTCGCGGAGGTGCCCGGCACCTGGGACCTGTCCCGCGACGGCACGAACCGCCGCTGCGTGATGACGCTGCTGCCGGACAGGGGTCCGGCCGGGCAGAAGGTGAATTTCCCCGCCGGATGCCGCCGCTCGCTGCCCTTCATGGCCAATGTCGCGGGTTGGCTCTACGCGGAGGATGCGGTGCGGCTGGTGGACGCCAATGTCCGCCCGGTGCTGCTGTTCAAGCGCCGGCAGGACCGCCGGAGCTATGCCGCCACGGAGAACGGCGAGACCTACAGCCTCGTACCCCTGGATACCGCGGGGATGCGCCCGCCCGGCGCCGAGGCGACGCCGACCCAGAATGTGGCGACGCCCGCCGCGATGCCAGCCGCCGTGCCGTCCCCGGGGGAGCCCGCCACAGCGGCGGCGGCGCCCGCCCCCGTTCCGGCTTTATTGCAGCAGGCCGGGACCTATCGCCTCGACCGACTGCGCCAGCAGGGCACCTGCCGCCTCGGCCTGTCGGCAAATGGCACGGTGAAGCTTCTGCCGGGGTGCCACGACGACGGGATGGAGGTGTTCGATCCCGTGACGTGGCGTTTCGCCAACGGCCGGATGACGATGGTGGCCAAGCGCGGCCACACGATCGATCTCGTCCCGAACGGGGATGGCGGCTGGCGGCGCGATCCCGAAACGGGCGTCACCCTGGTCCTGCGGAAGGTGACGCCGTAGCGCTCAGCGGCTGCCGCGCCCATCCTGCACCGGCAGCATCCGCTCCAGCACGCCGTCGCGGCGGATCACGAGGTGCCATGCCGTGCCGGCGATGTGCAGGGCGACGAGGAGATACACGGCGAACTGGCCGAAGACGTGCACCGTCTCGAAGGCGTTGTGCAGGGACTCGTTCTTCTCCAGGCCGGGAATGGTGAAGAGCCAGAAATACGGGGTCGCGCGGCCGGAGAAGGCGCTCAGCAGGTAGCCGCTCACCGGCATGATCAGGAAGATGGCGTAGAGCAGCCAGTGGTTGACCCGGGCGATGAGTTCGAGAGCCTTCGGGGTCTTCGGATCGGCCGGCGCCGGGCTGATCATCCGCCACACGATGCGGATCACCACCACCGCGAGGATAGTCAAACCGGTCGACTTGTGGAGCACGAACATCGTGCCCTTCGTCTCGCCGTTCGGCAGCGCCAGGGCGACCCAGGCGAGCGGCAGGATGGCAAGGAACAGGACGACCGTCAGCCAGTGCAACGCCTGGGAGAGCGGGTTGTAGCGGGGAATGCCGGAGGCGGTGGTGTAGGTCGCCGGAAGGACGGGGCCACCGACCTGCCGCGAGGGAATCGAGGAACCAGACATGCACCCTCCGGACGATCGCGCGCCGCGACGCGGCGGCGGTCCAAGGGTGGCACCGAGCGTGGCAGCGTGTCGAGCGGTTCTAACCTGCGGAGGTTTCGAACGTGTGTCGCGTCGTTGTCGCAACCTCGGCCGCACGGGCGACGTCGATGAGCGCGGAGAGTTCGCTCGCCGCCGCCGTGATCCGCTTGGCGATGGCCGGGTCGGTCACGGTCTCATGGGTGATACAGTCCGGCCCGGCATAGACCGAGGTCGGCGCCACATGGGCGGCGAAGAAGCCAAAGAGCGGCCGCATCGCATGCTCGACGACCAGCGAGTGGCGCAGCCCGCCGCCGGTGGCGGTCAGCACCACCGGGCGTCCGGCGAGCTTCGCCGGGTCGATGAAGTCGAAGACATGCTTGAACAGGCCCGCATAACCGCCCTGGTAGACCGGCGTGCCGAGGATGAGGGCGTCCGCCGACTCGATGGCGTCGATCATCCGCGCGGCGGGCAGGGTCAGGTCCGAACGCTGCGTTGCGCCGAGGCCGGGGCCGGCATCGAGGAGATCGTAGACCCGGAGGTCGATCCGGCGCAGGCGGAACAGCTCGGCCGCCACCGCCTCGACGAGGAAGCGTGTCCGGGCCGGGCGCTTGGCGCTGGCGGCGAAGGCGACGACGCGGGGAATGCGCGGCGTGAGTGTCACGATGGTACACCTTTGAATCAGGTGGGGCCGGTGGCGCAAAGAACGGGCCGCCCACCAGACAAGTCGAGTAGCGCCTTCGGGTTGCGAAACGCCTCCGCTCAGTCGTTCAGCCGCCAGACATGGCTGCGCTTCACCTCGGCATCCTCCAGGCTGCGCATCACCGGCACCGTATAGGTCGCCAGACAGGTGAGCCTGTCCTTCGGCAGATAGGTGCGGCCGGGATCGCCGATCAGCACCGTGCGTCCCTCGCGCTGCAGGCCGATGAGCCAGTCCGTCACCGTCGCGGCGAGGTCCCGCTCGTAGAACACATCCGCCGCGAGGACGATGTCGGCGTCGAAGGCGGCGCCGATCAGATTGGCCTGCGTCGGCGCGATCCGTTCGGAGACACCGTTCTGTGCCGCATTGAGGCGGATCGCCGCCACGGCGAAGGCGTCGAGGTCGCTCGCGGTCACATGCCCGGCGCCGGCGAGGCAGGCCGCGATGGCGCAGAGGCCCGAGCCGGAGGCGAAGTCCACCACGCGCTTGCCGGCCACGAGGGCGGAGTTGTCGAGGAGGTAGCGGGCCAGAGCCTGCCCGCCCGCCCAGGCGAAGGCCCAGAAGGGCGGCGGCAGGCCGATCTCCTGAAGCTCGTCCTCCGTGCGCTGCCACAGCGCGGTCGCCTCGTCGGCGACATGCAGGCGGATTTCCGGCGCGTGCGGCACCGGCAGCAGCCGCGTGTTGGTGCGGATGAAGCCTTCGGGATCGTCGGGCGGGCGCATAGTCACGTATCCAGAAGGTCGCGCCAGAGACGGCAGGTGGCGTCTGTCACGGCCGTCTCGGTGAAGCCGCCGGTCTCGATCCGCGCGCGGGCGGCCTCCCCCATTCGGGCGACGAGGGCCGGGTCGGCAGCGAGGCGCGACAAAGCCGCCGCGAGCGCCCCCGCATCGCCCGGCGGGACGATCAGCCCCTCGACGCCGTCACGGACCAGGGTGCGGCAGCCCGGCACGTCGGTGGTCAGGCAGGCGCGTCCCGCGGCGGCGGCTTCCAGCAGGCTGCGCGGCAGGCCTTCACCCCCGCGCGAGGGCAGGCAGGCGACGTGATGCGCGGCCCAGACCGAGGCCACGTCACGCGTCGCCCCGTGCCACGTGATCCCCTCCCCGTTCCAGGAGGAGAGCGTCGCCTCGGGGATCGCCCGGCGGTTGCCTGGATCGGGGGCGCCGTAGAGCGAGAGTTCGACCGGCGCGCCGCCCTGCCGCGCGAGGCGGACGGCCTCGACGGCGATGTCCACGCCCTTCGACCAGAGCATCCGCGCCACCAGGGCGACCCGCAGGGGCGGGAGCGGCGGCAGGGGCGTCGGCGTGGAAAGGGCGGGGTCGATGCCCGCGCCGCCCACCACCGTCACCGTGCGGTCGGACGGGTCGAGGCCGAGCGCCAGCGCATCGTCCGGGTTCTCGAACAGGAAGCGCGTCCGTCGAGTGGCGAGCGGCCCGCGGATCAGCGCCCGCAGGGCGAGACGCCCGGTGCGGCCGATGCGGTCCTCGCGGGCGCCGATCAGCCCGAGCCCGGTGACGGCGAAGACGCGCCCGGAGACGCCGGCCATCGCCGCCGCCGTGCCCCCGACGAGGATCGAGCGCAGGGCGATGCAATGGACGATATCCGGCTTCAGCGCCTTGAGGATCGCGGCGAGTTGCCCCGCCGCATAGCCCGCCGCCATCGGATTGAGGCTCGACCGCTCGGCCTCGAAGGGCACGACGCGAGCGCCCGTCGCGGCGATGATCTCGGCGTGGTCGCGCACCCGCGCCACGACCGACACTTGAAGGCCCATCGCCACCGCCGCCCGCGCCATCGGCAGGAAGTGCGAGGCGAAGAACCAATCCTCGGTGGCGATGAAGACGAGGCGGCGTGGCGAGTCGGTGTTCTCCATCGCCCGGTCCTGCACCGCCTGGGCCCGAAACGGAAGTCGCACCCCGGAACGTGGGTTCGGCATCGAGGTTGTCGGAAGCCGGCGCGCGCAGACCGGTATGGGAGGGTTTTCACCATGGCCGCGGTGGAATTGGCCGAGCGCGGCGGCGACCTGAAACACGCCGCCGAGGAAGCCGGGCTCGTCTACATGGACGACAGCCGCCCCGGCCTCACCCGCCGCCGCAGCGGCAAGGGTTTCAGCTACCGCGACCCCAAGGGATCGCCCGTGCGCGACGGGGCGACGCTGGAGCGCATCAAGAAGCTCGCCATCCCGCCGGCCTATGTCGACGTGTGGATCTGCCCGCGCCGGAACGGCCATATCCAGGCGACGGGCCGCGATGCCAAGGGCCGCAAGCAGTACCGCTACCACCCGGATTTCCGGCAGGCGCGCGAGGCCGACAAATTCTCGCGCATCATGAGCTTCGCCGACGCCCTGCCGAAAGTCCGCGAGCGGATCGACGCCGACATGAGGCGCCGGGGCCTGCCGCGCGAGAAGGTGCTCGCCACCGTCGTCCACCTGTTGGAGACGACGCTCATCCGCGTCGGCAACGACGACTACGCGCGCACCAACCGCAGCTATGGCCTGACGACGCTGCGCGACCCGCACGTGAAGGTCGTGGGCGCGGAACTCAGCTTCCGCTTCAAGGGCAAGAGCGGCAAGGAATGGAACGTCTCGCTCAAGGACAAGCGCGTCGCGCGCATCGTGAAGGCCTGCCAAGACCTGCCCGGCCAGGAGTTGTTCCAGTACATCGATGAGGACGGCGTCCAGCGCGACGTCACCTCGTCCGATGTGAATGCCTACCTCCGGGAGATCACCGGGGAGGATTACACCGCCAAGGACTTCCGCACCTGGGCCGGCACGGTGCTGGCCGCCCTCGCGCTGCGCGCCTTCGAAGCGTTCGACAGCGAGACCGGCGCCAAGCGCAACGTGCGCCAGGCCATCGAGGATGTCGCCCAGCGCCTCGGCAACACCCCGACCATTTGCCGGAAGTGCTACATTCATCCCGAGGTGCTGGATTGCTACCTCGAAGGGGCGCTGCTCGATCAGATGAGCGGCGCGGTCCAGTCCGAACTCACCGAGGATCCCGGCAAGCTCCGCGCGGAAGAAGCGGCCGTGCTCGGCCTGCTGCAGTCGCGTCTTGCCCGTGTCCGCAAGGAACTCAAGACCAAGCAGAGACGGCGTTCGGCGGCCAAGGCCGCCTGAACGCGTATCAGTGGCGGGAGGAGTGATCCTCCTGCGAGCCCTGGCGCGGCTCGCCGTTCCGGCGGACGGGCTCCGCGTCGACCACGGGCGACAGGCCGAGCTGGCGCGCGAGGGAGACGAGATCCTTCAGCCGGCCGGTCTGCGTCTTGCGCCGGAGGTTGAGGCGGTGCGTCTCCACCGTGCGCACGCTGAGGGCGAGGCGCCGGGCGACTTCCTTGTTGCTGAAGCCGGCGCTGAGGAAACGCAGCACTTCCGCCTCGCGGGGCGTCAGGCCCTGTCCGTCCATCACCTCGGCCGCCGGCACCGGCTCCATCCGCACGAGGCAATCGGCGCCTTCCGCCAAGGCGACGATGGCGGCGCCGAGATCGCGGGGCGACTTCGAGCGCGCCACGAAGGCATCCGCGCCGACCGCGAGCACGGCCCGCAGGTCGTCGGCGGTGAGCGCCTTGAACGACACGAGCACGCGCAGGCTCGGCTGGCGCTCCTTGAGGCCGCTGATGCGCGCGACGCCGTCCGCAAGGCGGGCCTCGTCGAGGAACACGAGGGCGACGGCCGGCCCACCGTCATGGGAGAGGTCTTCCTCCCCGATGGTCGAGAATTCCGGCATGTGTTCGAGGCTGGCGCGCACCGTGGTGCTCAGATCCTCGGGTTCATCCAAGATGAGGACGCCAATCGGCGTGGTCATGGTTATCGCACCCCGTATTCCCTGACCGGGACATTCCGGCCAAGTCATCCGAAGTAGCTCCAAGATCCGTTCCACCCCCAAACCAGCGAAATTAAGGATTACTGCGCACATCCAGGGGCAGTTTTCCGCGAACTGGCATGGCGCGATGTTCGAAAACGAGATTGCGTAAAATTGTAATTATCTTGGCGCGCCGTTACGAGACGTTCGGACGGGTCATCGCAACGAAGCCACTCCGGCGCGTCTCGGTCATCACGCGATTCCGGCCGGCGGCCTTGGCTTCGTAGAGCGCGACGTCCGCCCGCTTGATCAGCGCCGGCACCGTGTCGGTCTCGGCCCAGGTCGAGACGCCGAAGCTGCAGGTCAGGCCGATCGTCCCGTCGCCGCAGGCGATGCGCAGCGCACGGACGCGCACCCGCAGGCCTTCGGCGTGGAACAGCGCCGAGTCGAGGTCGCGCTCGGGCAGGAAGATGCCGAATTCCTCGCCGCCGAGGCGGCCGACGGTGCCGGTCTCGTTGAGGAGGCCTGCTACGGCGCGGATCGCCTCGTCGCCGACATCGTGACCGTGCACGTCGTTGATGCGCTTGAAATGGTCGATATCGACCACGATCAGCGAGGGCGGCCGCCCGGTGATGCCCCGCGCGATGCTGTTGTCGATGCGCTCGCGGAAGGTGCGCCGGTTGAGCAGGCCCGTGAGCCCATCCGTCTCCGCGAGGCGGATCAGCTCTTCCTGAAGCTTGGCCATGCGCTCGGCGGCGCGCAGGCGCGCATGCAACTCCTCGGCGCGCGGGGGCTTCTCGATGAAGTCGTCGGCGCCGCTATCCAGCGCCTCGGCGAGGTTGTGGACGCTGTTCGCGGAGGACATCGTGATGATGTGCAGGGGCCGCCTGTCCTCGGCAAGAAGCCGCACCGCCCAGCAGAGTTCGAGCCCGTTCATGGGCCGGACCTCCAGGCTGGTGATGAGCACCCGCACCTCCGGCACGTCCGTGAGGAAAGCCAGCGCCGCATCGGATTCGGTGAACTCGTGAACGGTATGCCCGCGCGCTTCGAGCAACGAGCCGATCACCCGCAGGACGACCTGGCTCGAATCGACGACGACGATCTGCATGGCAGTCCCGGTTCACCTTCCGGGCACCGTGAAACGAAAAAGCTTAAGCCTGCGCGAACGGCAAAGGCCCCGCCGACCGTCACGCCCGATGGCCGCTACTTCGTCGTCCGCGGAAGGCTGTGGCGGTGCGCTGATCCGTCGCTGCCGGAAGATCAGCGTAAAGCGCTCGTGTCGCAGCTTATGGATGCACGGCGGGCGGTCGCCCAGGCCAAGCGCAGCGGCGATGCGGCGGCCATGAAGGCGGCGCGCGCAGCGGTCGATGTGGCGAAGGTCGCCCTCGGCGAGCGCGGTCCGGTCTGGTGGGAGGACGGATCGCCCGACCTCAACCGACACATGGCGCGCAACACGCCCTATGCCGGCTGGTACGAGTCGGTCAGCGACGGGGAACGTTGACGTTCACCACCCGCAGGTCTCCGGCATCATCCTCGCGGCGCGCCGACTTCCGGGCGCCGGGGGCGTGGATGACCGTCAGGGTCGGCGCCCCGGTCGGCGGGGCTGCGATGCCCGAAACGGTCGGCACGCCGTAGGTTCCGTAGCTCCACGGCGTGGGGACGATCCGGTTCGGGCTCGGCACGTGGGTGAAGGGCGCCCCGATATATTCGCCGGCTACGAAGGGCTCGGCGAAGCCCCGGTCATAGGCCACGCGCGGGATGCCGGTGCCGTAATAGCCGTAGGAGCGATAGCCCTCCGCTGCGGCGGGCAGCGCGACGGGCAGGGTCGCCAGGACGGCGAAGAGGGTCAGTGTACGCGAACGCATGAACGGGCTCCGGTGTCGGCCGGTCTCGAACCGGGAACGGGTCACCACCGATGTCGTTCCGGGCGCAGCGGCCCCGCCAGCCGCGCGGACTGCGTAACCGCCCGTTAACCCCGCCTAACGGCAGGTCGCGATCTTGCGGACGACCCAGCCCTCGCTTTCGAGCCAGAGGCGGCGGCGGGTGTGCGTGCAGATGGGCTGGCTCTCCGTCACCATCGCCGAGACCGGGCGGACGGTCGCCTCCGCCTGGGCGGCGGGCTGCTCCGTGACCGAGGGGCAGGTCGAACGGGCCTGCGCGGAGGCCAACCCAAGGCCGACGCAAACGGCGCCGAGGCAAAGCGATCGCAACATGATGGTCCTGGACTGGTGCAGAGATCCGACGGGGGCATCCGTAAAGCGTCCACCGGCCCGATTTGGTTGCATTGCCAAGGTTGCAGCTTCACGACGATTCGCGCCAGAGGCGACGTGCCCTCTCGCTTAGACTTCCCCCACTCCACACGGTAGGAGGGGCGGTCCCGGACGCGCAGGCGCCGAAAGGTTCATGACCAAGCCCAAACCCCCGACGAATCCCCTCCTCTCGGCCGAAAAGCGCGGAGAGGATGCGGATCAGTCCATCCGTCCGCTGAACCTGTCCGAGTTCATCGGGCAGCGGGCGGCGCGGGCGAACATGCAGATCTTCATCGAGGCCGCGCGCAAGACGGGCCAGGCCCTCGACCACGTGCTGTTCGTCGGACCGCCGGGGCTGGGCAAGACCACGCTGGCGCAGATCGTGGCCCGCGAACTCGGGGTGAACTTCCGCTCGACCTCCGGGCCGGTCATCGCCAAGGCCGGCGACCTCGCCGCGCAGCTGACCAACCTCGAAGAGCGCGACGTGCTCTTCATCGACGAGATCCACCGCCTGAACCCGGCTGTGGAAGAAATCCTCTATCCCGCGATGGAGGATTACCAGCTCGACCTCATCATCGGCGAAGGCCCGGCCGCGCGCTCGGTGAAGATCGAGCTGCCGAAATTCACCCTCGTGGGGGCGACGACCCGCGCCGGCCTGCTCACCACGCCGCTGCGCGACCGGTTCGGCATCCCGATCCGGCTGGAATTCTACGAGATCGACGAGCTTGAAATGATCGTCAGCCGGGGCGCGCGGGTGCTCGGGCTCGGCATGTCGCCGGAGGGCGCCAACGAGATCGCCAAGCGCGCGCGCGGCACGCCGCGCATCGCTGGACGCCTGCTGCGACGGGTGCGGGACTTCGCCATCGTGGCCGACGCCGAGATGGTGACGCGGACCATCGCCGACCGGGCGCTGCAACTCCTCGACGTCGACGGCGCCGGCCTCGACGTGATGGACCGGAAGTACCTGACCCTGATCGCCACCTCCTTCGGCGGGGGGCCGGTGGGGATCGAGACGATCAGCGCCGCTCTCTCGGAGCCACGGGACGCCATCGAGGACATCGTGGAGCCCTTCCTGATCCAGAAGGGCTTCGTGCAGCGCACGCCGCGAGGGCGTGTCCTGACGCGGCACGCCTTCCGCCATCTCGGCTTCGCGGAGCCGAAGCGCGACCCGGCCAACCAGTTCGGCTTGTTCCAGAACGGAGAAGACGCCTGACGCCTTGCGCGTCATGCATCTCGCTCCGGTCAGGCTTTCCTGTGCGACATAACGCGACACGCAAGACAAGCTTGGCCGTTGCTTGCGCTACGTAGCCTATTTTGCGTCCAAGGCGCTGTAACGCCTTCAAATTCTTTCAGTCTAACGGCTACGTCTGCGTAATCCCGTGCTTGCCGCCTGCGTCGAATATCACGCGATCGCGATGCAACATTGATGGAACACCGGCGTGTGGCTCCGGTTGAGCGCCCGACTGATCCCGAATGCGGGATGTCATGCCAAGCAGCCGGGCTCCGCCGCCCAGCGCCGCTCAACCCGCCCTTCTGAGAGGATTCTCCCCACCCATGAAGAACACCACGCTCGCCGCCCTCGGCTTCTCGGTCGCCGCCATCGCCACGCCGGCCCTCGCCCAGGACGCCCTCCCGGTCCGCATCTTCCCGAACCTGACCGAGACCGCCCCGGCCACCACCTCGACCCCGGAATTCCGCGCCGAGGCGCTGCGTTCGGACGCCGCCAGCATCGAGGCGAGCCGCATGGCCCTCGAGCGTTCGCGCAATCCGCGCGTCCGTTCCTACGCGAACCGCGTTCTCGTCGAGCGTAAGGCCACCACCGATGCGCTGCTGCCCGCCGGCACCTCGCTGAGCCGTGGTGGCACGGTCGTGTCCGACAACCAGGGCATCCGCACCGACCTGTCGAACCCGGCCGGCATCCTCCTCGCCCCGGTGACGATCGCCGCCAACCTCGGCACCTCGATCGTGGGCGGCACCCTCGGCGCCGTCGGCCTCGTGGACAACAGCCCGACCGAGCCGGGCCGTCGCGTCGCCCTCGGCGAGCGTGGTCAGGCCCGCCTGTCGCAGCTGCAGCAGGCTCCGAACGGCCGTGCCTTCGACCGGACCTACATCGACCAGCAGGCCCGCTCCGACGCCCGGACGCTGGAGCTCTACGACACCTACGCCAAGGGCGGCGAGAACGCCCAGGGCCGGCAGTTCGCCAATGAGGCGCTGCCCTACATCGCCCAGGAGCACGCCGAGTCCTCGACGCTCGCCATGCGCTACGGCGGCTAAGTCCAGAACCCGCTCAGGTTCGCGCGTGGAGGCCGTCCCCAGCCGGGGGCGGCCTTCGCCGCATTCAGATGGGCGCGAACACGCTATAGAGACCCGCCCCGTGCCGACGGCACGATCATGCGGACCAGAGACTGCGATGGACGAGGCGGGACACGCGCTGCCGGTGCGCGTCTATTACGAAGACACGGATTTCTCCGGCTTCGTCTACCATGCGAGCTACCTGCGCTTCATGGAGCGCGGCCGGACGGAGCTTCTGCGTGGCCTCGCGGGCGATCAATCCGACCTGCACCGGGAGGCGAAGGGCCTCGTCTTCGTCGTCCGCCGCATGAAGATCGATTTCCTGAAACCAGCCTACATGGACGACCAACTCGTCGTCCGCACGACGACGCGCGAGTTGCGCGGCGCCTCGATGACCCTGTCCCAAGACGTGCGGCGCGGCGAGGAGATCCTCGTCGCCGCCGAGGTGACCGTGGCCTGCGTGCGGGACGGCCGGGCCGTCCGCCTGCCGGACAGCCTGCGCGACCTGCTCAGCCCGCCTCAGTCCTGAAGCATCCGCTTCAGAAGCTCGACCTCATCGCCAAGCACCGTGTCCTCGCCGATCTGCTTCTCGATCTTGCGCACGGCGTGCAGCACCGTGGTGTGATCGCGTCCGCCGAAGCGGCGGCCGATCTCCGGCAGGGAGCGCAGGGTGAGCACCTTCGAGAGGTACATGGCGATCTGGCGTGGCTTCACCACCGCCGCCGTCCGCCGCTCCGACAGGATGTCCGAGCGCGAGACGTTGTAGCGGCTCGCCACCAGCTTCTGGATGTCCTCGATCTTGATCCGCTTCGGCTCGCGGTTCTTCACGAGGTCGCGGATCGCGGTCTCGGCGGTCTCGACGGTGACGGCGGTGCCGCTCAGCGTCGCGTGGGCCAAGAGCCGGTTCACGGCGCCTTCGAGGTCGCGGCCGTTGGCCGTGATCGCCCGGGCGACGTAGTTCACCACCTGCGGCGTCACATCGAAGCCCGGATGCGAGTTCCGCACGGCGGCGAGGCGCGCCGACAGGATCGAGACGCGCAGTTGCTCGTCGAGAGACCCAATCTCCACCACGAGTCCGCCCGCGAGGCGGGAGCGCACCCGCTCCTCCAGGGCTTCCAGCTCCGTCGGCGGACGGTCCGAGGCCACCACGACCTGACGGCCGGCATCGATGAGGGCGTTGATCGTGTGGCCGAACTCGGCCTGGATCGACTTGCCCTGGATGAACTGCACGTCATCGAGGATGAGCAGGTCGATGCCGCGCAGGCGCTCCTTGTAGGCGAGCGCGGATTGCGTCTTCAGGGCATTGACGAAGCCGTACATGAACCGGTCGGCCGTCAGGTAGATCACCCGGCGCCCACCCTCGCGGGCGGCATGGCCGATACCGTGCAGCAAGTGCGTCTTGCCGAGGCCGACGCCAGCATGGAGGTACAGCGGGTTATAGAGGGCGCCCTCCCCCTGGTGCCGGGCGATGCGCTCGGCGGCGGCATGGGCCAGGGCGTTCGAACGCCCGACGACGAAGCTCGCGAAGGTCAGGCGGGCATCGAGGGGCGTGCCGGCGAAATCGGTGTTCGCATCCGCTCCGGCGGAGGCGGTACGCGGCTCCGGCGACGGTGCGACCGGGGCCACGGCGGTCGGGGTGGCATGAAGGCGGGCGAGCGGGCCGCTGGTCGCGGCCGGCTTGGCGGTGCTCATGGCAGCCGCGACGGGGCGGACGGGGGCCGCCGTGCCGCGCACGCCGATCTCGACGCGGTCCACATCCGGCGCCTCGGCGCGGAAGGTCGCCAGCACGCGGTCGATGTAGTGGGATTCGATCCAGCTCTTCAGGAAGCGCGTCGGCACCGTCAGGCGACCTGCGCCCCCCGCGACGCCTTCGAGTTCCAGGCGGGCGAACCAGCTGGCGAACACGTCCTCGCCCAGCTCGGCGCGCAGCCGACGCTTCACGCGAGACCAGGCCGCGCCGTAATCCAGGGTAGCGGTCTCCTGAGCGCCACCGTCCTGGGTGCGCCCTTCCTCGTCGCCGTTCGCCACTGTTCCGTCGACACGCATCACTGGCTCTCCCCCACGTTGCCGACGAAGATCATCCGCAACGTGTACGCACGATTCACGCTGTCCGCGTCTCGCAACTACGGCGCGAGACTGATTCCATATGTCGAGTCAACCCAGACACGAGGAACTTTTGCCGATTGGAAGAGGCTATCAACAAAGACCTGCGGTTCCCTTAACAGTGGGACTTATGGGGATGGCGGAGATTCCCAACGGCAAGTGTTCCGAACCGGGCTTGGGCGAAGAGCTAGAGTCTTGCCGCGACACGGGATTCGCCGGAATCCCCAGATCCAGCGTGTTTTGCTTGAGCGTGGTGACGTTCTGTTAAGCTACACGGGGCCGGTGGACTCCGCAATGCAGCAAACTTTGGCGCAGGGTTAACGCTTCCTGAGGCCGTGGCCGAGGTGGCGGACGCGCAAAGAAAAAGCCCGGCGCGATGGCCGGGCTTTTTCGAAACCGTCAGGTCGATGGGGTCGTGGCGATCAGGCCGCCAGGGCCTTCACCCGCGCCGCGAGGCGCGAGACCTTTCGGGAGGCGTTGTTCTTGTGAACGATGCCCCTCTGGGCCGCGCGCATGATCTCCGGCTCGGCGCTCTGCAGGGCGGATAGCGCGTCCTGCTGGTTGCCGGCGGCGATCGCCTCCTCGACCTTGCGCACGAAGGTACGCATGCGGGAGCGACGGGATTTGTTGATCGCCGTGCGCTTGGCGATCTTGCGGGTCATTTTCCTGGCCGAAGCGGTATTGGCCATGTAAGTCCTCGTGTTTCTCGTCGGGCGATGCCGACGGGCCGGCACGGCCGGGGATCGGTCAACGCATCAGTTGTCAGGCGATGGCCGAGACGCAGCGCACGCGAAAAGCGCGGCCTCTCAACGAAGCGCCTCCTATAGTCAGCGGGGGGCTCTCCGTCAATTCACTCCGGCCATCTCAGCGCCGCCGCCGCCGCGACCGTGCCCACCACGGCGGCGATGAGGGTCAGCCCGGTCAGCACCGCCAGCGGCACGAGGAACGGCACCGTCCCGCCCGTTGCCGCCTGGGCGGCCGAGACTCCGAAGATCAGCGTCGGAATCATCAGCGGCAGCACCAGCACCGCCAGAATCAGCCCGCCCCGGCGGATCGAGGCCGTGAGCGCCGCCCCCACCGCGCCGATGAAGCTGAGGGCCGGGGTGCCGAGCGCCAGGGTCAGGGCGGTGGACGCCATAGCGGTGCCGTCGAGGGCGACGAGAAGGCCGAAGAGTGGGCTCGCCAGCGCCAGGGGCAGGCCCGTGGTGAGCCAGTGGGCCAGCACCTTGGCGAGAACGATTCCCTCCAGGGGCACGGGGGCGCCGGTCATCAGGTCGAGGGAGCCGTCCTCCTCGTCGGCCTGGAACAGCCGGTCGAGGCCGATCAGCGTCGCGAGCACCGCCGAGAGCCAAAGGATCGCCGGCCCGATCCGCGAGAGCAGATTCAGGTCTGGGCCCAGCGCGAAGGGCACCAGCGCCACGATCATCAGGAAGAAGACGAGGGAGAGCGTCCCCGATCCGCCGACGCGGGCGGCGAGCCGCAGATCGCGGGCGAGAAGGGCGAGGCCAGCGCGGATCATAGCCATTCCTCCGCATCCGCCCCGGCAGCGGGCGCGGCCTGCTCCAGCGCGGCGCGGTCGATGCGCAGTTCCATCGCGTCGTGCAGGCCCAGCGCTTGGTGGGTCGCGGCGATGACGAGGCCGCCCCCCGCCCGGTGCTCAGCCATCAGCGCGGCCAGGACCTCCTGCGAGGCGACGTCGAGGGCGGCGGTGGGCTCGTCGAGCAGCCAGAGCGGGCGGGCACAGACGAGAAGCCGTGCCAGCGCAACCCGGCGCCGCTGCCCCGCCGAGAGGTAGGCGACGGGCAGGTCGAGGGCGTGGCCGAGGCCGAGCCGGTCCAGCGCCTCCGCCGGCATCAGGCGCGGCGCGCCCAGGAGATCGCGGGCAAAGGTCAGGTTCTCTCCGGCCGTGAGGGCGGATTTCAGCCCGTCCCGGTGGCCGACCACGTGCAGGCATTCCGGCAGGGTCGCCTCGCCGACGCCGGAGACCGCGATGGTCCCCGCATCGGGACGCAACCGGCCGGACAGGATCGCCAACAGGCTCGACTTGCCCGCGCCGTTGCGGCCGGTGACGGCGAGCGCCCCGCCCTCCCCCAGCGAGAAGGTCAGGCCGGCGAAGATCCGGCGGCCGGAGCGGCGGCAGGCGAGATTGTCGACGTCGAGCCGCACGGGGTCCTCAAGATCGTCCGGCGGATTGAGGCGGCCGGCCGCGCCTCCATGCCCGATTGCGGCGGCGGACGGAACAGCGCCCACGCTTTGGGGCGTTGTCCCCGCACGGAGGAACGCCATGACAGAAGAGCGAGTCACCGCGCCGACCGAGTCCGAAGTCGCCGACAGCGAGGACGCCAAGGCGGGCCTCGCCATGGTCGCGGCCCGCGTCGGGCGCTGCACCGACGAGGAGCAGGCCGCGTTCTGGGAGGCGGTCGGCCGCTGCTTCGGCGGCGGCAAGCCGCCGGACCTCGGCGGAATCAGCTCTTCCGCGAACGGGTGAGCGAGCGCAGCGCGCCCTGGAAGGTGCGGATGTCCTGCTCCGTCATGGCCATGCGGTGCAGCCTGTCGCGCATGTTGCGCACGATGCCGCCGCGTTTCTCCGGCGGATAGAACCCCACCGCGTCGAGGGCCACCTCCAGCTTGGCGAACAGCGCGACGAGGGCCTCGCGCGAGGCGGGAGGCGAGTGCATCTCCCCGGCGAAGGGGAGCACCGCCCGGCCGCTCGCCCGGCGCCACTCGTAGCCGACGAGCAGCACGGCCTGGGCGAGGTTGAGCGAGGGGAAATCCGGCGAGACCGGGAAGGTGACGATGGCGTCCGCCAGCGACACCTCGTCGTTCGAGAGTCCGACCCGCTCCCGCCCGAACAGGATGCCGCAACGCTGCCCGGCGCGGCCGGCGACTTCGGCCATGCCCTCTTCCGGCGAGAAGACGCGCTTCATCTGCCCGCGCTCGCGGGCGGTGGTGGCCAGCACGTAGTTCAGGTCCGCCACGGCCTCCTCGACGGTGGCGAAGATCGTCGCCCGGTCGAGGACGTGGGTCGCGCCGGAGGCCGCCTCGCGCACGCCCTTCTTCGGCCAGCCGTTCTTCGGGTTGACGAGGCGCAGTTCGGAGAGGCCGAAATTCGCCATGGCGCGGGCCGTCATGCCGATGTTCTCGGCGAGCTGCGGCTCCACGAGGATCACGGCCGGCGCCGTGCCCGGCGGGAGTTCGAGGTCCTTTTCGGCGTCGTCGCGGGTCATGCCGCCCTCTGGCACGGGGCCGGCAGTCCGTCGAGGGGGGGTTACGACACCGGCCGGTTGACAGCCCGAGCCTTCCGCTCGGAGGAGCCCCTTGCTATGTCGCCGGGCGCGTCCGCACGGCCCTTGCATGCCGTGCGCCCCGAGGACAGCGGACGAAAAGGCACCCGGCCCATGGCGAAGATCAAGGTAGCGAACCCGGTCGTCGAACTCGACGGCGACGAGATGACCCGGATCATCTGGGCCGAGATCAAGAACAAGCTGATCCACCCTCACCTCGACGTGGATCTCGAATATTACGACCTCGGCGTCGAGCACCGCGACGCGACCGGTGACAAGGTGACGGTCGATGCCGCCGAGGCGATCAAGCGCCACGGTGTCGGCGTGAAGTGCGCCACCATCACGCCGGACGAAGCCCGCGTGAAGGAATTCAACCTCAAGGAGATGTGGCGCTCGCCGAACGGCACGATCCGCAACATCCTCGGCGGCGTGATCTTCCGCGAGCCGATCATCTGTAAGAACGTGCCGCGCCTCGTCCCCGGCTGGACGCAGCCCTTCGTGATCGGCCGCCACGCGTACGGCGACCAGTACCGCGCCACGGACTTCAAGGTGCCCGGCAAGGGCCGCCTGACCATCAAGTTCGAGGGTGACGACGGCACCGTCATCGAGAAGGAGGTGTTCAAGTTCCCCGAGGCCGGCGTCGCCATGTCGATGTACAACCTCGACCAGTCGATCATCGACTTCGCCCGCGCCTCGATGAACTACGGCCTCGCGCGCCGGTACCCGGTGTACCTCTCCACCAAGAACACCATCCTGAAGGCCTATGACGGCCGGTTCAAGGACCTGTTCCAGAAGGTCTACGAGGAGGAGTTCGAGGCGCAGTTCAAGACCCTCGGCATCACCTACGAGCACCGCCTCATCGACGACATGGTGGCCTCGTGCCTCAAGTGGTCGGGCGGCTACGTGTGGGCCTGCAAAAACTACGATGGCGACGTGCAGTCGGACACGGCGGCGCAGGGCTTCGGTTCGCTGGGTCTCATGACCTCGGTGCTGATGACCCCGGACGGCAACACCGTCGAGGCCGAGGCCGCCCACGGCACCGTCACCCGCCACTTCCGCGAGCACCAGAAGGGCCGCGAGACCTCGACCAACTCCATCGCCTCGATCTTCGCCTGGACCCGTGGCCTGACCCACCGCGCCAAGCTCGACGGCAACGACGAGCTGGCGAAGTTCTCGGCCACGCTGGAGAAGGTCTGCGTCGACACCGTCGAGGCCGGTCACATGACCAAGGATCTCGCCCTCCTCGTCGGCCCGGACCAGAAGTGGCTCTCCACCACCGGCTTCCTCGACAAGGTCGATCAGAACCTCAAGACCGCCATGTCCGCCTGAGTGGGCGGCACGGTCTGAAAGCATGGGGCGGCGGGTGCGAGGCATCCGCCGCCCTTTTCGCGTCTGGATTGTATCCGGGCGTCATCCCGCGGCCTGCGGCACGGTATCTCGCCCTCCCCGAAGTGATCCGTATGCAACCTCAGGTGACATTCGGCATGGGGCTGCGCTAGGCTGCGCGGGTCGATCGGAGCCGCGCCGCGTGGGCGTCAGGTCGGACCTGGGGTTGAGCGATGGCCGTGGTCGAACCGCCGGAGACCCGGGAGCAGCTGACGCGCATCGCGGCGGTGCTGTCGGTCTCGCCCGCCGCCTTCCGATCTGCGCGCCCCGCCACCGACGATGGGCCGGATCCGGTCGAACGGGCCGAGGTAGCCCTGCTGTTCCGGCGATTGACGGCGCCGGACCAGCGGGCGGCGATCGTGGCTCTGCTGCGCGCCCTCACCCAGCCGGGCGACCGGCGCTAGACCCTCACGCCGCGACGAGCAGCGCCGCCCCGGCGACGCCGGACAGGACGAGGCGCAGGCGCCCGAGCCAGATGGGGGCGAGGCCGCGCCGCGACAGATCCTGGTCCACGAGGCCCCAGGCCAGGACGAGCACGCCGAGGATGCGCAGGTCCCACGGGGCGGGCGCCGCCATGGCGGCCCAGGCGACCAGGGAGGGGACGATCGCGATGAAGTAGTCGCCGTTGCGACCGCCGCGCGCCGCCGCCGCGCCCCAGCGGATGCCCCCGAGGAACGAGGCGATCACCGCACCGTAGGCCGACAGGATCGTGCGCGGCGACAGGCCGATATTGCCCAGCCCGCCGTCGCTCCCCGACACCGCGAGGGCGGCAAAGCCCAGAAAGGGAATCAGCCCGGCCACGCCGAGCACGATGGCGCTCAACGGCACTGCGGGTAGGCGCGCCATCCAACCTCCGGTTCCATGCCCGGCCATGGGACCGTACCATACCGGGCCGGACCGACCGCACTCTCGTGGGAGGCGTCACGCATCCCGTGTCTGCGGTCAAGGTCAGAACGGCCGTTGCGGCGCTGTGCCTCCCCGCCCCGTTCCGGAGGCCCGAACGGGGCGGATGAGGGCTCAGATCGCCTTGCGGGCGTTGGGCGGCGTGACGGCGGCGGTGGGGATCGGGGCGCCGAGGAGACTCACCGGACCCTGGCCAGCATCGGAGATCGCCGGGGGCTCGTTCACCGCCGGATCGAGCCGGCGCGGCTTGAACGAGGCGGCGAGGCTCTTGGCCCGGGCAAGGTCGCCCTCGCTCAGCTTCGTGGCGACGTCATCGCGCTTCTTGCCGGCATCGTCGTCGCCCTGCGCGGCGGCGGCGCCGAACCACACGAAGGACTGCACCAGATCCTGCGTCAGGCCGAGGCCACGGGCGTAGAGCACCGCGATGTTGTACTGGCTGTCGCGCACCCCGTGCTCGGCACCCTGGCGGAACCAGGAGGCGGCCGAGGCGAAATCGGGCTTGCCGCCGGCGGCCGGGTTCTCGGCATAGATCACGCCGAGGTTGTGCATGGCGCGGGCATGGCCCTGCTCGGCCGCGCGACCGTACCAGAGCTTCGCCTGGGCGAGGTCGCGGGTCACGCCCGAGCCCTTCTCGTAATGGGCGCCGAGCTTGTACTGGGCCGGGGCGTAGCCGACATTCGCCAGCTTCTCGAACAGCTTGGCGGCGGCGGCGAGGTCACGCGGCATGCCGCGCCCGTCCGCCTCGCGCATCGCCAGTTCCCACACCGCCGGGCCGTCGCCCGCGAGGGCGGCCTGCTTCACCTTGGCGAGGCCGGCGGGCACGTTGGCGAGGTCTCCGGCGAGACCGGCCATGTTCGGAACCTGCGGCACGGCGGGCTTCGCCGGGGTGGCGGGCTCCTGCACCTTGGGGCTCGCGACGGTCTGCGTCGTGGTCGGGTCCTGCGGGATCGCGGCGGGGGCGGCCTTCGGCGCCTCGGCGGTCTTCTGGGTGTCGGCGGGCTTCTCGGCCGTGGTGGCACCCGGCGTGGGGGCAAGCTGCGGCACGCCCTTCGGGTCGTCGTTGCGCACGCCGACCGCCTGGATCGCACCCAAGGTGAGGACGATGGCCGCCAGCCCCAGGAGGAGCGGCTTGCGGTGCTGGTCGATCTCAGAGCGCAGGCGGGTCATCCGCCCGGTCGTGGCAGCGGCCTGCGGGACGGCCCGCTGCCTGAGCGGCCGGTCGGCCGGCGTCTCGGCGGCCAGCTCCGCCTGGGCGGCCTGGGCCGCGCGGCGGGCGGCGGCGATGAAGCTCGTCTTGATGTCGCCGTTGGCCGACGTGGCCTTGTCGATGGACGGGGCCTTCGTCACCGGCTCGCGCTTCTCGACCGTGATCGCGGGAGCGCGGCTCGGGCGGGGCATGCCGGGTTCGAGCAGGGCGTCGCCGGCACTCAGGACCGGGGTCGGCTCGGCCTCCTCGCGCTGCGGCGCCCGCCACGTGGCGCGGGGCGCCTCGACGGTGGTCGTGGTCATTAGGCGCTCGTCCAGGGACGGGGCGCGCTGGGCCGGGGCCGTCTCGACGGAGCCGAGGCGGTTGACGAGCCGGTCGAGGGCCGATTGCACCCCTTCGAGGGTCGCGCTCAGGCGCTCATCCGAGGCGATCTGCCGGGCCTGCATCTCCGCGAGGCTCGCCCGGAGCAGACCGAACTCGCTCGGGTTGGCGGCGGGGTTCACCCCCCGCAGCGTCTCGGCGACGGCTTCCTTCGCGGCGCGGGTGATCACCGCCTCGCTGGGAGAGACATCCCGCAGCGCCTCGACCTGGTGCATCAGGTCGTTCATCGTGCGCTCGAGGCTGGTCAGCGCCGGATCGAGGGCGGAGGGCGCCTCGATCTTGTCGACCAGGGTCAGGACCTGCTTTTCGAGGGCGTCGAGCCCGTCCGGGCCGTTGCGCTCGCCGACGCGGTCCACCTTCTCCGCGAGGCTGTGCAGCATTGCCTGGATCGAGGCCATGTCGCCCGTAGCGGCGGCGGGTGCAGCCTTCCGGGGACGGGCGCCGGCATCGACGTCGGCGCGGGCCGACAGGCTGTCCACTCTCTCGGCCAGCGCGCTGATCTCGTCGGCCAGCTCCGCCTTCGGGGCGGGGCTCTCTGTGGGCACGGGCTCCGGCGTCGGCTCCGGCGCCGGGGGAATGCGGGCGATGTCGTCGCTCAGCGCCTCGACGCGGGCGATGACCCGGCCCAAACGCGTCGGCTCGGCCAGTTCGTCGGCGGCGGCACGGATGGTGGCGAGTTCGGCGGCGAGCGCGTCGAGGGCCGAACGGTCGGCATCGGCCTCCTCGAAGGCAATGGCGACGTCGAGGCGGTTCTTGAAGCGCTTCAGGCCGGCGGCGACCTGCGCATGGGCGGCCTCAGCGTCGGAATGGTCGAGTTCCTTGATCCGCGTGCGGATCACCGCCAACGGCAGGGCGAGCGCGGGCACCTCGGCATCCGAGCGGGCGCGGCCGATGCTGCCCGCGAGCGAATCGAGGGCGCTTTCCAGGGAAGCGATGTCGGCGTTCGTGGCGAGCGGCGCCATGGTCTCGGTGAGTCGGGCCGCCTCGCGGCGCAGCTCGTCCATGACGTAATCCGGCAGGGTGCTGGCGGACTTCATGGGCGCCTCGATCTTCGGCTCGGCCGGCGTCGCGACCTTGGCTTCGGTCTCGGTGACGAGACGGCGCTCCAGATCCCGGTGCATCGTCGCGACGGTGCCGGCTGGCTCGGCCTGCGCCGAGAGCTCGCGCTGGCGCTGGCGGATGGCCTGGACGGCCTCGCGCATCTCGGCGGCGGTGGACTTGCCGCGTTTGGCGGCCGGACGGACGGTGACCTGATCGCCGAGTTCGGCGACCCGGCGCTCGATGTCACCGAGGCGCTCGGTCACCTGCTGCACCGGGCTCGTCTGCAGGGCGCGGTCGATGCGCAGCTCGATCTCTTCGAGGCGCTTCTGCTCGGCCTGGGCCGCCGCGCGGCGCTCGGCTTCCATAGAGCGGTCCAGACCATCGAGGCGGGTCATGAGGGTGGCCAAACCTTCGGAGGAAGCGATGCCAGCCGAATCGTGTGCGGGGTCCTGCACCATCCGGGTCGCCTCCTGGGAAACCTGTCGCTCGGCGCTGCCGCCGAGCGGGGCGAGATGCTGCGGCACGACGGAGGCGATCCACGCCTCGAGGGGGACGCCGGCACGGCTCGCGACATCGCGGGCGGCTTCGATCACCTCCGGATCGAAACTATCGAAATGCGAGATCGCGTTGCGGTTCATCGTCGGCCTGTCGTCATCGGCGAGCAGCGCGGCGGCCGACCGTTCCAGTCCGGGTCATCCCCGGTGCTGCAACCTGTGGGCCGCCTTGGGGTAACCATTAAATTTGTTGGTAAACATCGGGTTAAGGTTGTGGCGACGATTGCGCCGAACCTGTTGATCCACCGGACTGCAACTATAGCGTGCTATCTCGCGGCCAATGCCGGTCCAATCGGCGGTATGGCTTCTCCGTCAATGGCTTACGCCTTGCGACATCGTGGCCGTGCGTCGTCCCGTGGCTTCGCGCGGGCATTGCTGAAGGGGGCTCCGGCCGTTTAATATTTACTTGTCGCAGGCGGTCCGGCAGATGGCCGCGCGAATCGTAAGGTGGGAAATCTTCGCATGCCGCAATACCGCGCTCCGGTGGACGACACGCTGTTCCTGCTCAACGATGTGCTGGGACTCCAGGGCCGCTCCAACCTCGCGGGCTTCGCCGATGCGACGCCGGATGTGGTCGAGGCCGTGCTGCGCGAAGGCGGCAAGCTCGCGGATGAAATCCTCGCCCCCGTGAACCAGGCCGGAGACCGGGAGGGCTGCACCCGCCATCCCGACGGCCGCGTGACCACGCCGACGGGGTTCAAGGCGGCCTACGACGCCTATGCCGGCGGCGGCTGGATGGGCCTGTCGGTGCCCGAGGCGTTCGGCGGACAGGGACTACCTCAGGTTATCAACACGGCGATCCAGGATTTCGCCTCCGGCGCCAACCTCGCGCTCAGCATGTATCCCGGGCTCACCCAGGGCGCGGTGGCCGCTCTGCTCGTCCACGGCTCGGAGGAGCAAAAGGCGCGCTACCTGCCGAAGATGGTCGAGGGGGCCTGGACGGGCACGATGAACCTCACCGAGCCGCATTGCGGCACGGATCTTGGCCTGCTCCGCACCAAGGCGGCGCCGCAGGGGGACGGGTCCTACGCGATCACCGGCACCAAGATCTTCATCTCGGCCGGCGAGCACGACCTGTCGGAGAACATCGTGCATCTCGTCCTCGCCCGCATCGAGGGCGCGCCGGCCGGCACGAAGGGCATCTCGCTCTTCCTCGTGCCGAAGGTGCTGGTGAACGAGGACGGCTCGCTGGGCGCGCGCAACGATGTCTCCTGCGGCTCCATCGAGCACAAGATGGGCATCCACGGGAACAGCACCTGCGTGATGAACTACGACGGCGCCACCGGGTGGCTCGTCGGCGAGGCGAACCGCGGCCTCAACGCCATGTTCGTGATGATGAACGAGGCCCGCCTCGCGGTGGGCGTCCAGGGGCTCGGCCAGTCCGAGGCGGCCTATCAGAGCGCCGTCGCCTACGCGAAGGACCGCCTTCAGGGCCGCGCCCTCACTGGGGCCAAGGCGCCGGAGAGGGCCGCCGACCCGATCATCGTCCACCCGGACATCCGCCGCACGCTGATGCAGATCCGGGCCTTCAACGAGGCGGCCCGCGCCCTGGTGCTCTGGACCGCGCTGCAAGGCGACGTGCTCCACCGAGCGGAGGACGCCAAGGAGCGGCAGACGGCCGACGACCTGATGGGCTTGATGACACCCGTGGTGAAGGGCGTGCTGACCGATCGCGGCTTCGCCAACGCCGTCGAGGCGCAGCAGGTCTTCGGCGGGCACGGCTACGTCGAGGAATGGGGCATGTCGCAATTCGTGCGCGATGCCCGCATCGCCATGATCTACGAGGGCGCCAACGGCATCCAGGCGATGGACCTGATCGGCCGCAAGCTGCCCAAGGACGGCGGCCGGGCGATGATGGCCTTCCTGGGCGAGGTCCAAGCCTTCCTGAAGGAGAGCGGCGAGGACGAGGCCGCCTTCGCCAAGCCGCTCCAGGCGGCGCTCGGCGATCTGCAGCAGGCGACGATGTGGCTGATGCAGAACGCCATGGGCAACCCGGACAACGCGGGCGCGGGCGCCACCGATTACATGCACCTGCTCGGGTTGGTGGCTCTCGGCTACATGTGGTGCCGCATCGCCCGCGCGGCGCTGGCGCGGAAGGCCGAGGGCGGCGACACCGCCCGGTGGGAGAGCAAGCTCGTCACCGGCCGGTTCTTCATGGAGCGCAGCCTGCCCGAGACGGCGCTCCGCCTCGCACGGATCAGGGCCGGCGCCGGCACGACGATGGCGCTGGCGGCGGAGGCGTTCTAAAGCGCCTCCCCGGCCCTAGCTCCGGAGGGCCCGGTCAAGATCCTCGATGAGGTCGGCCGGGTCTTCCAGGCCGATCGACAGGCGCACAACCTCAGGTCCGGCGCCGGCGGCGGTCTTCTGCGCGTCGGTGAGCTGGCGGTGGGTGGTCGAGGCCGGGTGGATGATGAGCGAGCGCGTGTCGCCGATATTGGCGAGGTGCGAGAACAGCTCGAGGTTCGAGACGAGCTTTACGCCCGCCTCGTAGCCGCCCTTCAGGCCGAAGGTGAACACGGCGCCCGCGCCGTTCGGCGTGTAGCGCTTTGCCAGCGCGTAATACTTGTCGCTCTCCAATCCGGGGTAGCTCACCCAGTCGACGGCCTCGTGCTTGGCGAGGAAGCTCGCGACGACGAGGGCGTTGTCGGAATGGCGCTGCATCCGCAGCGGCAGGGTCTCGATGCCGTTGAGAATGAGGAACGCGTTGAACGGCGAGAGCGACGGCCCGAGGTCGCGCAGGCCGAGCACGCGGCAGGCGATGGCGAAGCCGAAATTGCCGAAGGTCTCGGCGAGCACCATGCCGGCATATTCCGGCCGGGGCTGGCTCATCATCGGGTAGCGGGCATCGCCGGCCCACTGGAACGTGCCGCCGTCCACGATCAGGCCGCCGATGGAATTGCCGTGGCCGCCGAGGAACTTGGTGGCCGAGTGTACCACGATGTCCGCACCGTGCTCGAACGGGCGGATGAGGTACGGGGTGGCCATCGTGTTGTCGACGATGAGCGGGATGTTGTGCTTCTTGGCGATCACCGACAACGCGGCGATGTCGGTGATGACGCCGCCGGGGTTGGCGATCGATTCACAGAAGATCGCCTTGGTGCGCGGGGTGATCGCCGCCTCGAACGAGGCTGGGTTGTCCGTATCGGCCCAGACCACTGACCAGCCGAAGTTCCGGTAGGAATGGTTGAACTGGTTGATCGAGCCGCCATACAGCTTGTTGGCCGCAATGAACTCGTCGCCCGGCTGCATCAGCGCGTGCATCGTCAGGAACTCGGCCGCGTGGCCGGAGGCCACCGCCAGCGCCGCCGTGCCGCCTTCCAGCGCCGCGATCCGCTCTTCGAGCACCGCGTTCGTCGGGTTGGTGATGCGCGTGTAGATGTTGCCGAAGGCCTGGAGGCCGAACAGCGACGCGGCATGGTCCACGTCGTCGAACACGAAGCTCGTGGTCTGGTAGATCGGCGTGGCGCGGGCACCCGTCGCGGCGTCGGGGGCAGCGCCTGCATGGATCGCCAGGGTGTTGAAGCCGGGCAGCCGGTCGGTCATCGCGCTCACAAGTCTCCGTGGGCTCTCGCCCACAGCCTGTACGCCCCCTCGGGAGCACGGCGCAAGGCGGCCCTCAGGCAGCAGCCCTGCGGAAGACGAGGGTGAGGTTGTTCGCCGGCATCTCGACCCGTTCCGCGAGCGCGAGGCCGTGCGACTGCGCGAGCCGCGCGACCTTCTCCAACTGCCGAAGCCCCCAGCGCGGATCGCGCAACCGGAGGTCGGCGTCGAAGGCCTCGTTGCTTGGTGCGGTCGCCCGCCCCGCCTCCCGGAACGGCCCGTAGAGGACGAGGGGCGCCCCCGCCGGCAGAAGACGGCCCGCGCCGGCCATCAGCCCCTCGGCGGCGGCCCAGGGTGCGATGTGGATCATGTTGATGCACACGAGGGCGTCGGCCTGCTTTACCGGCCAGTCCGACGCGGCGGCATCAAGCTGGAGCGGGTCGCGTAGGTTCGGCAATCCAGCGAAGCGGGCATGGGCGGCGATGCTGCGCAGGGCCGAGGGCTCGGGATCGCTCGGCTGCCACACGAGGCCCGGCAGGGCGCGGGCGACATGCACGGCGTGCTCACCGGACCCGCTCGCCACTTCGAGCACCGTCCCGGTCGCGGGCAGGACCCGGCGCAGCACGGCAAGGATGGCGTCGCGGTTGCGGGCGACGGCGGGGGCGATCAGGGCATCGCCCTCGGTGGGCCAATTCAGCATGGCGCCATGCCTAGCACAGTCCGGTGAAGGCGGGTGGTTCGACGGATTGTTCGAAGATGTGGTGAGCGCGCTGGGACTCGAACCCAGGACCTACAGATTAAAAGTCCGTTGCTCTACCAGCTGAGCTACGCGCTCGCGTCCCCATCGAGCGGGGCCGAGGGCCACCGCAATAGGGGAGCGGATCGGGAGGGTCAACCGATGGTCGCGCGGGCCCGCTCCACGATGGCGCGGGCCTCGTCGAACGCCGCCGCCGCGTCGAGTTCGGTCGTGTCGAGCTTCACCGCGTCGTCGGCCATGCGCAAGGGCGCGGCGCTCCGTGAGGAATCGCGGGCGTCACGGGCCTCGATGTCGGCGAGGATGCCTTCAAGCGTCGAGGATTCGCCGCGGCTCGCCAGTTCCCGGTGGCGTCGGCGTGCGCGCTCCTGTGCGGAGGCCGTGATGAACAGCTTCACGCTCGCGGAGGGGCACACCACCGTGCCGATGTCGCGCCCGTCGAGGACGGCGCCCACCGGGTCGGCGGCGAAGCGACGCTGCCATGCGAGCAGCGCCTCCCGCACCTCCGGCACGGTCGAGATGCGCGAGGCCGCCTCGCCCATCGCACGGTCGCGCAGGCGCGAGTCGGTGAGATGCCGGGCGCTGAGGTTTTCCGCCGCCCGGATGGCCGCCCCGGTGTCATCCAGGGAATCGCCCGCCTGAAGCAGCAGGAAGGCGACGGCGCGGTAGAGCAAGCCGGTGTCGAGATGCGGCAGGCCGTAATGGGTGGCGAGGCGCTTGGCGAGGGTGCCCTTGCCCGAGGCGGCAGGCCCGTCGATGGCGATGACGAGGGACATGTCAGGCTCCGATCCGTCCACCGAGGGCGGACATGGTCGGCAGGAAGCTCGGGAAGCTGGTGGCGATCATCGCGCCGTCATCCACGGTCACGGGCTCGCGGGTCGCGAGGCCCAGGACGAGGAACGACATCGCGATGCGGTGGTCGAGATGCGTCGCCACCGTGCCGCCGCCCTTCGGCGCCGATCCGTCGCCTTCCACGATCAGGTCGTCGCCCTCGATACGGTGGGGAATACCGTTGGCCGCGAGGCCCGCCGCCACGGCGGCGAGGCGATCCGATTCCTTCACGCGCAGCTCGTGCAGCCCGTTCATCCGCGTGGTGCCCTCCGCGAAGGAGGCCGCCACGGCGAGGACGGGATACTCGTCGATCATCGCGGGCGCCCGCTCGGCGGGGACGTCGACGCCCTTCAGGCGGCTTGCCCGGACGCGCAGGTCCGCGACGGTCTCGCCGCCCTCTTCGCGCTCGTTCACGCGCGCGATGTCGGCGCCCATCTCGATCAGCGTGATGATGAGGCCGGTGCGGAGCGGGTTCATCATCACGCCCTCGATGACGATGTCGCTACCGGGCGTGATGAGCGCGGCCACCAGCGGGAAGGCGGCCGAGGACGGGTCGGCCGGCACGATCACGTCCGTGCCGCGCAGGGTCGGCTGGCCGGTGAGGGCGATGCGGCGGCCGTGCCCCTCGGGGCCGTGGGGCTCCACGCGCACCTCGGCGCCGAACAGGCGCAGCATCCGTTCGGTGTGGTCGCGGGTGGCGGCGGTCTCGATCACCGTGGTGATGCCGGGGGCGTTGAGGCCGGCGAGCAACACGGCGGACTTGATCTGCGCCGAGGCGGCGGGGGTCTCGTAGGTGATCGGGATCGCCTCCTGCGGGCCGCGCAGGGTCAGGGGCACGCGGCCGCGTTCCGCCTCGGACACGACCTGCGTGCCCATCTGCGCCAGCGGATCGAGGATGCGCCGCATCGGCCGCGAGCGCAGGGAGGCGTCGCCGTCGAAGGTGGCCGTCACCGGCTGGCCGCCGACCACGCCCATCATGAGCCGCGAGCCGGTGCCGGCATTGCCGAAATCGAGCACGTCGGCCGGATCGGTGAGGCCGCCGATGCCGACGCCGTCGATGGTCCAGCGTCCTTCGCCCAGCCGCTCGACCGTCGCGCCGAGCGCCTTCGCGGCGGCGGCGGTGCGCAGGACGTCGTCGCCTTCGAGCAGCCCCTCGACGCGGGTGCGACCCTGGCTGAGCAGGCCGAGGATCATCGCCCGGTGCGAGATCGACTTGTCGCCCGGCGGGCGCAAGCGCCCGGTGAGGGCGCCGCCGGGCGAGGCGGTGAGAGGCTCTGGGGGAAGGTCGTGCGACACGGGTCGAGTCCGTTCGGGTCTTCTGCGCCGGGTCTGTCCCGGAGGCCGGTTCGCGGCGCGGTTAACACGGGCGCCGGCCTTCGTCATCCGCGCGAAGGTCCGCGCCGGGCCCCCGGCGGACGAGGTTCGGGAAAACATTGGCGTTTCCCCTCTGCGGCCGCTTCGATTGACAGGCGCGGCAGCCGCGACTAACCGGGCGCCTTCCCAGATAAGTCTCGACGACGAGGTGTCCCCCGTGGCCCGACCGGAACTCGGCCTGAAACGGCAGTGCATGAGCTGCGGCGCGAAGTTTTACGACCTCGCCCGCGACCCCGCGACCTGCCCGAAATGCGGCGCGGTCTATCAGGCCACGACCAGCCGCGCCGCGCCGCCGGCGATCTCGCGCAGCACCGACGACGACGAAGACGAGACGGACGAGAAGGGTCCGGAGATGGTCTCCCTCGATGAGGTCGAGGCTGCCGAGGACGATGCCGATCCCACGCCCGAGGATGATTCCACGGAAGACGGGGATGCGGCGACCGACGACGACGACACCTTCCTCGAGGAGGAAGACACCGGCGACGACGACGTGGCCGACCTGATCGACGGCGACATCGAGAACGACGAAGAAGGCTGATCGCTCTGGCCAAGCTTCTTTCGCAGAATCTCGCGAAAGGGGCTTGAGTCCGGCCGGCGGGGCGCTTATAGAACCGCCCTCGCCGGACGCCAGCCGGATCGGCGAACCACGCGGAACCCAACCGCGGCGGAAAATAGTGGGGCCTTAGCTCAGCTGGGAGAGCGCTTCCATGGCATGGAAGAGGTCATCGGTTCGATCCCGTTAGGCTCCACCATTTCTCTTTCCGATCCCAGTGCTGCTTCTGCTCGGTCGCGCTCCGGATCCTCTTCCCTTGGCACTGTCTTGAGCGCGGTCGGCATTCTGTCCGCCGTGATCGCGACACCGACGACGGCGCAAGCCGAAGGCGTCGCGGAGAACCGCCCGGCCTCCCCCGTCGAGGCGCTGGTGGCCGATCTACGCGGGCGCATCCTGCGCTCCGACAGTGCGACCGCCGTCCTCGAATCATGGTGCGCCGAGAAGGGCCTCGCTGGCCAAGCCCGCCTCGTCGCCCATCGCCAGATCGGCGCGGAAAAGGCGCCCACGGCGGAGCAGCGCACACGCCTCGGCGTCGGGCCCGACGAGCCGGTCCGCTACCGTCACGTCCGTCTGGCCTGCGGGGACAGGGTCCTGTCCGAGGCGGACAATTGGTACGTGCCGGCGCGACTCACCCCCGAAATGAACGCGGCCCTCGACGGGTCGGACGTGCCCTTCGGCCGGGTGGTGCGCCCGCTGGCGCCCGTGCGCCGGGTCGTCTCGGTCGAGAGCTATCCGCTCGCCGCCGAGCCTGGCCCCGATGCGCCGCTGGTGCGGGTCGATGCCCTCCTCGTGACCGGCGCGGGCGCGCCGTTCTGCGAGGTCGTTGAAACCTATCTCGGCGCGACCCTGCCGCCATCCCGCTAGGAGCCCTGCCTTGACGCCCGTATCGCTTCGCCTCGCCGGTCTCGCGCTGCTCGTGGGCCTTGGCGCCCCTGCTCACGCCGCGCCGAACGATCCGAGCGGCCTGTGGCTGACGGAAACCGGCAAGTCGCGGGTGAAGGTCGTGCCCTGCGGCGGCGGCTATTGCGGGACCATCGTCAGCGCGCCGGGCAAGGCGCTCGATGCCAACAACCCGGACCCGTCCCTGCGCGGCCGCAGCGTGATCGGCGTGCAGATCCTGGACGCCCGCAAGCCCGACGGCGCGGGTTTCTCCGGCACGCTCTACAATCCGAATGACGGCAAGACCTATTCGGGCTCGTTGAAGCTCACCAAGCCCGACGCCCTGGAAGTCTCGGGATGCGTCCTCGGCTTCCTGTGCAAGAGCCAGACTTGGACGCGAACGAAGTGATCGGCTGCGGGAGTTAATCCCGCGATTTTGTGCGTTGCCGCACGCTGCGACGCAGCGCCCTGGATCGATAGCGCACAACCTTGGTTCCCCGTCCCACACAGTATCGGACGGACCACATGACCCGCTTCACCTCTCTGACGATCACCGCCGCGATGGCCTTCGCCATCGCCACCCCTGCCTTCGCGCAGGTCATCGAGAGCCCCACCGCCACAACCGTCGTCGTGCCGCGGGGCGCGCCGGGCGTCGTGACGCCCCTGAACAACACCACGGGTGGCGACGCGGCGATCTCGTACTCTCCGACCGGCCGTCCCGCCGATTCGATCTCGAACGACTCGGCCGCCGCCGGCAACGAGGGTCAGCCCTCGCGCGTCGCGCCGCAGGGTGGCGGCAGCAGCAAGTAAGCTCTCCTCACGGCAACGAAAAAGGCCGCGCTAGAAGGCGCGGCCTTTTTTCGTCTCAAGCTGCGGCGGCGAGCGCCTGTTCGATGGCATCGAGGGCCGCCTGGGCGCCCGTGCCGTTCGGGCCGCCGGCCTGGGCCATGTCGCGGCGTCCGCCGCCGCCCTTGCCGCCCAGCGCCTCCGCGCCGGCCCGCACGAGGCCTACCGCATCGAAGCGGCCGGTCAGGTCCTCGGTGACGCCGACAACGAGCCCCGCCTTGCCATCCGGCGCAACGCCGACGATGGCGACGATGCCGGAGCCGAGGCGGCTCTTACCCTCGTCTGCAAGGCTCTTGAGGTCGCGCATCTCCACGCCCTCGACCACCCGCGCCATCAGCCGCACGCCCGCGACCTCCTTCGGCGCGTCGGCGGCGTCCGTGCCGCCCCCGCCCATGGCGAGCTTCTTCCGCGCCTCGGTGAGTTCGCGTTCCAGCCGGCGACGATCCTCCATGAGGGCCGTGAGCCGGTCGGACGCCTCCGCGGCCGGGGCCTTGAGGATGCCTGCCAGCGAGGCGAGCGTGCGTGCCTCCTCGCCCCGGTGACGCCGCGCAGCGTCCGCCGTCAGGGCCTCGATGCGCCGCACCCCGGCGCCGACGGCGCTCTCACCTACGATGGTGATGGCACCAATATCGCCCGTGCGCCCGGCATGGGTGCCGCCGCAGAGCTCCACCGAGAACGCCTTGTTGCCGGCCTCGCCGGTCGGCAGGCCCATGGAGACGACGCGGACCTCGTCACCATATTTCTCGCCGAACAGGGCGCGCGCGCCGGACTCGATGGCGTCGTCAACGGCCATCAGCTTGGTCACGACCGGCTCGTTCTGGAGCAGGACCGCGTTGGCGATGTCCTCGACGCGGGCCATCTCCTCCGCTTCGATGGGCTTCGGGTGGCTGATGTCGAAGCGCAGGCGATCCGGCGTGACCAGCGAGCCCTTCTGCGCGACGTGATCGCCGAGCACCTGACGCAGGGCCTCGTGCAGCAGGTGGGTGGCGGAGTGGTTGGCGCGGATCGCCCGGCGCCGGGCATAGTCCACCTTCAACTCGACCGGCTGCTCGACCTTGAGCGTGCCTTCCTCCACCGTCACCGCATGGACGAAGAGGTCGCCGAGCTTCTTCTGCGTGTCGGTGACGCGCACCTTCACGCCGGCCGTGAGGATCGTGCCGGTATCGCCGACCTGACCGCCCGATTCCGCGTAGAACGGGGTCTGGTTCAGCAGGGCGAAGCCCGATTGCCCAGCCTTCAGTTCGGCGGTCTCCGCGCCCTCGAACAGCAGGGCAGTGACGACGCCCTCGGCGGTCTCGGTCTCGTAGCCCAGGAATTCCGTCGCGCCGACGCGCTCGCGCAGGCCGAACCACACCGCCTCGGTGGCGGATTCGCCCGAGCCCTTCCAGGCCTCGCGGGCGGCCTGCTTCTGGCGCTGCATCGCCGCCTGGAAGGCGTCGGTGTCCACGCCGATGCCGCGCGCCTTCAGGGCGTCCTGCGTCAGGTCGAGGGGGAAGCCATAGGTGTCATAGAGCGTGAAGGCCGTCTCGCCGGAGAGGTTCTGGCCGGGCTGCAGGTCGCGGCTCTCGGTGTCGAGGATGGAGAGGCCCCGCTCCAGGGTGCGACGGAAGCGCGTCTCCTCGAGCTTCAGGGTCTCGCCGATCAGCGCCTCGGCACGCATCAGTTCCGGATAGGCTTGCCCCATCTCGCGCACCAGCGCCGGCACCAGCCGGTACATGGTGGGCTCGCGGGCGCCCAGGATCTCGGCATGGCGCATGGCGCGGCGCATGATCCGGCGGAGCACATAGCCCCGCCCCTCGTTGCCCGGCAGCACGCCGTCCGCGACAAGGAACGCCGCCGCCCGCAAATGGTCCGCGATCACCCGGTAGGAGGCCATGGTCGCGGGCTCCGGCGCGCGGGACACCGCATGCGCCACCGCCTCGATCAGCGACCGGAACAGGTCGGTATCGTAGTTCGACTTCACGCCCTGCAGGACGGCGGCGATCCGCTCCAGACCCATGCCGGTGTCGATGGAGGGACGCGGCAGCGGATGGCGCGAGCCCGGCTCTACCTGCTCGTATTGCATGAACACGAGGTTCCAGAATTCGAGGAAGCGGTCGCCGTCCTCGTCCGGGCTGCCGGGCGGGCCGCCCCGAAGCTCGGGGCCCTGGTCGATGAAGATCTCCGAGCACGGGCCGCAGGGGCCGGTGTCTCCCATCTGCCAGAAGTTGTCGGAGGTGCCGATGCGGATGATCTTGTGGTCCGGGAAGCCGGCGATCTTCTTCCACAGCAAAGCCGCGTCGTCGTCATCCGCGTAGACGGTGACGAGAAGCTTCTCCGGTAAGAGGCCGAACTCCTTGGTGATGAGCGTCCAGGCCAGCTCGATCGCGCGCTCCTTGAAGTAGTCGCCGAACGAGAAATTACCGAGCATCTCGAAGAAGGTGTGGTGGCGCGCCGTGTACCCGACATTGTCGAGATCGTTGTGCTTGCCCCCGGCGCGGACGCATTTCTGCGCCGTCACCGCGCGGTCGTAGGGCCGCTTCTCGACGCCCGTGAAGACGTTCTTGAACTGCACCATGCCGGCGTTCGTGAACATCAAGGTGGGGTCGTTCTTCGGGACAAGTCCCGAGGACGGGACGACCGTGTGGCCAGCCTCCGCAAAGAAGTCGAGGAAGGTCGACCGGATCTCGTTGACGCCGCTCATCTGGCAGACTTTCAGGCTTCTCACGTCATTTGTCGGAGGCACGCTTGGGCGGACCTCCCTGTAGCGTCCTCTTAAGGATGGAACAGGCGGGAGTCACGAAGCGAGAGTGCGGCTTGCACGCGACAGCGCAGATTGGCCACCGGGCGCGGCCATGGCGCCGCGAATTCGCCTGGCATTGCCCCACGCTCGCCACAAGCACGGCCGTGTTGTCGCCACATCTGTCAAGCCAGATTAAGCCCATCGGCGCCACGTCGGCGCAGCGGGAAACGGAATCACGATGCAGGGCCGCGCGGTCGGATCGGGAAGGACGGGTAACGCGAAGTCCGGTGTGGCGCAGGTCCGCCGTTTCGGGAAGGGCAACCACGGCGCCATCGCGGCGCATTCGCCGGTCGGCGCCTCGCACGGCAGCACGACGGCTCTCGTCCGCTCGCTCCTGACGGTCACGTTCCTCGCCGGCTCGCTGAGCGCCGCGCTGATCGGCTCCGGTGTCGACCTGAGCAAGATCGGGCTGCCCCAGGCCGTCACCAGCGCCGAGGCCGCGACCGAGATCCGGATGCCGCGCCCGAACCTTCACCTCGTCGCCCTCAGCGAGGATCTGGAGAAGGCCACGCTCCGTGCCTCCGCGAGCTTCGCCCCGGTCCACGATCTCGACACCGAGGTCGGGTCGAGCGGTGTCGACCGGGTGTCCTACGATTACCTGTTGTCGCAATCCTCCGGCGGCGATCCGAACGACATCCTCGAATTCGGCCCGATGAAGATCCGGCGCCACCTGGTGCAGACGATCGTGAAGGCGGCCCAGGCCGTGCAGACCGACCCGGTGCTGCTCATGGCGGTCGCCGACAAGGAATCGAGCTTCATCACCGCCGTGCAGGCCAAGACCTCCTCGGCCACCGGCCTCTATCAGTTCATCGAGCGCACGTGGCTCGGCGTGGTGCGCGATTTCGGCGCCAAGTACGGCCTCGCCAAGGAAGCCGCCCTCGTCACCGCCGACGCGAACGACAAGCCGGTCATCACCGACGCCGCCGAGCGCGCCCGCGTCCTCGAACTGCGCCGCGATCCCTACCTGTCGGCCCTCATGGCGGGTGAGATGCTGAAGCGCGACGCCGCCCGCATCAGCCAGCGCATCGGCCGCGAACTCACCCTCGGCGAGGTCTACCTCGCGCACTTCCTCGGCCCGGACGATGCCGGCGACTTCCTCGACAAGGTCGTGAACAAGCCGGCCTCCGCCGCCGCCGTGCTGCTCCCCGGCCCGGCGCGTGCGAACCGCTCGATCTTCTTCGCGGCCAACCGCTTCACCGGACGCGGTCGCCACCGCAAGCCGCTGAGCCTCTCCGTGGCGCAGGTCCACGAGAAGTTCGAGGCGATGATGCAGACGCGCGGCACGCGCTATCAGAATGTCCGCGCCCTCTCCGGCATCATGGCCTACGCCGACGCGGAGTCCGCGGTCGAAACGCAGTAAACCTCTCGCGAGCCGCGCGACTTTCGGTGCGACAATCGCAACCGAGCGTGGATTACCGACTTCTCTACCCAGGTAGCCGCACGACAAAGCGGCGTGACGCTGTGTCGGGGGGATCTTTGAGGAAGCCGCATCCTGAGACGCCCGTCCCGTATACGGACACGCTGACGCCGGGCGTTCCGCTCGACCAGATCGGGCAGACGCTGGCCTCTTTCTACGACGACCTCATCACCGAGGGCGTGCCGGCGCATCTCGCCGCCCTCGTGAAGCGGGTGAAGCAGTCGCAGCCGGCCCCCGCCCCCGAGCGCAACGGCAGCGACCGCCCCGCGGGCGAAGCGAAGCCCGTCCATCTCGCCATCGTGGTCGAGGACGAGCCCGCAATCCGCCAACTGGCCGAGACCCTTCTCGAAGAGACCGAGCTGGAGGTCATCGGCTGCCCCAGCGCCGAGGAGGCCCTCGCGGTCCTGCGCCAGCGCGGCGGGGAAGTGGCCCTCGTCTTCGCCGATGTCCGCCTCGCCGGAGAGATGGACGGGATGCAACTTGCCCGCGCCGTCGCCACCCTTTGGCCGCGCGCACGGCTCGTCGTCACCTCCGGCCACGTCATCCGCCGCCCGGACCTGCCGCCCGACGCCGTGTTCATCGCCAAGCCCTGGCGCCCGATGGACGTGCTGGTCGAGGCCGAGCGCGCCGCCCGCGAGCCGGCGCCTCCCATCAGCTGAGGATTAATCGCACGGCCGACCGGAGCCTTGGCACGAGTCTCGCCTTGGGATTGCAAACACAAGGTGGGGACGATGCGGATCAGGACCGGCTTCGATATCGCGTTCGAGACGCTGCAACCGACACCCATGATCCTGATGGTGAGCGTGCATCCGAACCGGATGCCCGACGTGCTGACCCCGCACGTTCTCACCTTCGATCCGCCGGTGCAGACGCGGGAGTACCGCGACGATTTCGGCAACCTCTGCCACAGGATCCTCGCCCCGCCGGGCCGGCTGACCGTCTCGGCCGATTTCGAGGTGCAGGACAGCGGTCTGCCCGACCCGATCGTGCCCGAGGCCCGGCAAATTCCGGTGCAGGACCTGCCCGACGAAGTGCTCGTCTACCTTCTGGGCTCCCGCTATTGCGACACCGACAAGCTCTCGCAGACCGCGTGGTCGCTGTTCGGCACGGCGCCGGAGGGCTGGGGCCGGGTGCAGGCCATCGTGGACTACGTCCACAACCACATCCGTTTCGACTACCAGCGCGCCGACGCGACCCGCACCGCCCATGACGGCTTCCAGCAGCGGGAGGGCGTGTGCCGGGACTTCGCCCACCTCGCGATCACCTTCTGCCGCTGCATGAACTTCCCGGCGCGCTACGCCACCGGCTACCTCGGCGACATCGGCGTGCCCAAGGACCCGGCGCCGATGGATTTCTCGGCGTGGTTCGAGGTGTTCCTCGAAGGGCCGGACGGCCCGCGCTGGTACACGTTCGACGCCCGGCACAACCGGCCTCGCATCGGCCGCATCGTCATGGCGCGAGGCCGCGATGCCACGGACGTCGCGATCTCCACGAATTTCGGCTTCGCCAACCTCGCCCGGTTCGACGTCCACACGGACGAAGTCGGCTGAGGCACCTCAGAACGCGAGCCCGCCGCGCGCCTTGAGCGCCCGGTAGGCTTCGATGCCGAGCGCCAGATCGGCCCGCAGCCGCGCCTCGTCGCCGAGGTCGTCCAGCCCGTAGGACAGGCCGAGGATGTGCGCGACCTCGTAGCCTTCGGGCAATTCGCCCGCTGTCCCGAGGCTGAGGCTCGTCAGCGGCAACCGCTCCGCGAAATCCATCAGCCGCTCGCGCAGGCGGTCGCCGCTCGCGCGCAGATAGTCCAGGGCACGCGGGCCGTGCTCGCGCAGGGCCGCGACGGTGCCCTGCGCCAGTGAGAGATGCACCCGCTCCCGGTCGGCAGGGAAGAGGTAGACGAGGTAGTAGCCCCGCGTGGCGCTTGTCGTCACAGCAGGGTCGAACACTGCGAGCCACGGCACCGCCGCCCAACGGGTGCCGCGCCCTGGGCTGCCCTTCACGAGAAAGGTGCCGTCCACCGGCTCCAGCGCCCGGCGCAACTCGTCGGGGGCGCCCTTGCGGATCACGGTGGCGAGGACATGCCCGGCAGGCGGTTCGAGCTTGGCGAGGGGATATTCCTCGACGATACGCCGGAGGGCGTAGCCGAGGCTCACGGCAGGGCGAGGCTGCCGCCGCTGATCGGCTCGCGGACGCCCGTCGTCGCCGGGAAGGTGATGGGCAGGCCCTTCTGCGAGCGCACGGCGAGGTACGCGAAGGCCTGCGCTTCGAGATAGGCCGAGGACCAGCCGATGGCGTCCGCCGTCGTGATCTCCGAGCGCAGGTGGTAGTTCAGCAACCGCACCAACTCGCCGTTGCGCGCCCCTCCGCCGGCCACGATCCAGCGGGCCGGGATCTCCGGGGCGTGGTCGAGGGCGCGGGCCACCGCGCGGGCGGTGAAGGCGGTGAGCGTCGCGGCCCCGTCCTCGGTCGAGAGCTGGCCCGCGAGCTTGTGCGAGAACCAGTTCCGGTCGAGCGACTTTGGCGGCTTGCGGAAGAAGAACGGGTGCATGAGCAGCCACGCCAACAGCGGCTCGTCCGGGCGCCCGCGCGCGGCGGTTCGGCCGCCGTCGTCGAGGTTCTTGCCCTCGCGCTCCTGCATCCACTCGTCGATGAGAGCGTTGCCCGGCCCGGTGTCGAAGGCGATCACCCCGCCCTTCGAATCGATCAGCGTCGCGTTGGCCACGCCCCCGATGTTCAGGATACCCACCGGCCCGGTGAAGCCCGACGCCTCGGCCAGCGCCTTGTGGAACACAGGAACCAGCGGCGCCCCCTGCCCTCCCGCCTCGACATCGGCCCGGCGCAGATCCGACACCACCGGAATCCCCAGCCGGCTCGCCAGCGCCTGCCCGTCGCCGACCTGCACGGAGATGCGCTGGTCCGGCCGGTGGATCACCGTCTGGCCGTGGAAGCCGATCACGTCGATGTCGGAGGGCGTCAGGCCGTTCTCGGACAGGAAGCGCTCCACCGCCTCGGCATGGGCCGCGGTGACGAAGCTCTCAGCCTCGGGCAGCCGGCCCGGCCGGTCGCCCGGCTGGACGATGGCCTCGGCGTCCTTGGTGGCGGCGCGGAGGAGCGCCTTCTCGTCGTCGGAATAGCCGCGATAGCCGGTGGGGCCGAGCGGTTCGAGGAAGTTGTTGTGACCCTTCACCACGCGGACGGTTTCCCCGTCCGTCTCGATGAGCGCCACATCGACACCGTCGAGCGATGTGCCGCTCATCAGGCCGATCGCGCGCGACATCGCCATACCTTCCCCCGTGCCTTTCCCGGACCGGGCTGTTAAGAGCCCAGCCGATCCCCATGACGGGGAGCTAGCACGCGGGCCGCACCCTGTCGCCCGCCCCGAACTCCGTGAACCCGATGAGCGCCGACTTCACGCCCAAATCCGACTTCCTGCGGATCCTGACCGAGCGCGGCTATATCCACCAGGCCTCCGACATGGCCGGGATCGATGCCGCCGCCCAGGAAGGGCGCCTGACGACCTATGTCGGCTACGATTGCACGGCCGCCTCGCTCCATGTCGGGCACCTGCTCTCGATCATGATGCTGCACTGGCTTCAGGCGACCGGCGGCAAGCCCATCGCCCTGATGGGCGGCGGCACGACCCGCGTTGGCGACCCCTCGGGCCGCGATGAATCGCGGAAAATCCTCACCATCGAGCTGATCGACGCCAACAAGGCCGAGATCCGCAAGACCTTCGACCGGTTCCTGCGCTTCGGCGAGGCCGGCAACGACGCGGTGATGGTCGACAACGCCGAGTGGCTGACCAAGCTCAACTACATCGAGATGCTACGCGACATCGGCCGCCACTTTTCGGTGAACCGCATGCTCTCCATGGACAGCGTCCGTCTGCGCCTGGAGCGCGACCAAGAATTGTCGTTCCTGGAGTTCAACTACATGATCCTCCAGTCCTACGACTTCGTGGAGTTGAACCGGCGTTACGGGACGATCCTCCAGATGGGCGGATCGGACCAGTGGGGCAACATCGTCAACGGCATCGATCTCGGTCGCCGCATGGGCACGCCGCAGCTCTACGCCCTCACCTGCCCGCTGCTGACGACCTCCTCCGGCGCCAAGATGGGCAAGACCGCCGCCGGCGCGGTGTGGCTGAACCCGGAGATGCTGTCGCCCTACGATTACTGGCAGTTCTGGCGGAACACCGAGGATGCCGACGTCGCGCGCTTCCTCAAGCTGTTCACCCTCCTGCCGATGGACAAGGTGGCCCGGCTGGCCGCCCTCGGAGGCGCCGAGATCAACGAGGCCAAGAAGGTGCTTGCCACGGAGGCGACGGCGCTGATGCACGGCCGCGAGGCCGGCGAGGCCGCCGCCGAGACGGCGCGAAAGACCTTCGTGGAAGGCTCGCTCGCCGCCGACCTGCCGACCATCACCGTGCCGGGTTCGGTGCTGGAAGCCGGCCTCGGCGTACTCACCGCCTTCGGGCCCGAGCACGCCAAGCTCGTGCCCTCGACCAGCGAGGCGCGCCGCCAGATCAAGGGCGGCGGCCTGCGGGTGAACGACGTTCAGGTGATCGACGACAAGGCGGTTCTCCGCCTGTCCGACCTGACGGCGGACGGGGTCATCAAGCTGTCCTTCGGCAAGAAGAAGCACGTGTTGCTGCGGGTGGGCTGAAACCCGCCATCGTCATTGCGAACGCAGTGAAGCAGTCCAGGGGCAGCGCAAAGTTCGGAAGACGTGGCGCCGCCCTGGATTGCTTCGCTTTGCTCGCAATGACGGCGAAGCGGTAGACGGAGCCCTACGGCTCCAGCCCGTCCGCGATGCGCTGCGCCCTACGCCGCGCCTCGACCCTGGCCACCGAGAACACCGACGCCTCGTAGAGGAGGAGCATCGGGATCGCGAGGGAGAGCTGCGAGATCACGTCCGGCGGCGTCAGGATCGCCGCCGCGACGAAGACCAGCACAATGGCGTAGCGGCGCTTCTCGCGCAGGAACTTGGTGTCGATGATGCCGACCTGCCCGAGCAGGGTCAGGATCACCGGCAGCTGGAACGCGAGGCCGAACGCGAAGATCAGCGTCATGATGAGCGACAGATACTCATCGACCTTCGGCAGCAGCTTGATCGTCGGCTCGCCCGCGACCCCGACCTGTTGCAGCGACACCGAGAACTTGATGAGCAGGGGCATCGCCAGGAAGAACACGACCAGCGCGCCGAGAATGAAGAAGATCGGCGTGGCGACGAGGTAAGGCAGGAAGGCCTTGCGCTCGTTGCGGTAAAGCCCCGGCGCCACGAAGGCGTAGATCTGCGTCGCGATCACCGGGAAGGCCAGGAAGGCGGCCCCGAACACGCTAAGCTTGATGTTCGTGAACACCTGCTCGAGGAAGTGCGTGGCGATCAGCTCGGCGTTCTGCGCCCCCACGATGGAAACGTAGGGGTAGACGAGGATGTTGTAGATATCGCGTGAGAAGAAGAAGCACGCAAAAAACATCAGCACGAACGCGATCAGCGACTTGATCAGCCGCGAGCGCAATTCGATCAGGTGTTCGAGCAGCGGCGCCCGCGACGCCTCGATATCGGCCTCGTCGGCCTCGGTCATCATTGTGCGGCCGTCTCGTTGCGGTGGGAGACCGGCTCGGGCGTCCCGTAAGGATCGTCCACGGAGCCGGGCACGGGCGGGACGTCGCCCTGCGTCGCCTGCCGCTCGGCCTTCAGCTTCGCCGTCGCGTCTGCGAGGCTGCGCGGCTTCGGGACGGGCGGGGGCGGCGGGGGTTCGATCACCGGCTCGGGCTTCGGCGGGCCAAAGGTCTCGATCTCAGGCGCGGGAAGCGTGGCCGGTATTTCGGGCTTCGGGGTCCGTCCCTCGACGGCGCCGCGCAACTCGTCGCGGATCGTCTGGACCGGGTTGAACATCGATCCGCCGCGCATCGTGTCGCGGATGCCGTCGACCTCCTTGCGCACCTCATCGAGCTCCGCCTCGCGGATCGCCTCGTTGAACTGCATCTGAAACTCGCCGGCCATGCGGCGCAGCTTGGTCGTGACCTGGCCGACGGTGCGGAGCGCCTTCGGCAGGTCCTTCGGTCCGATGACGATGAGGGCGACGCCGCCGATCAGCATCACCTCGCCCCAACTCATGTCCAGCATGTCGTCGACGGTCCTGCGGCCGTGGGGGTCTCGCTCCCCTCACGCCTCTCTGCGAGGGGGCACGCGCGCCCCAACGGCTCCCGGTTGATCCTCAGATCGTCTTGCTCTCGCCGCCCGGCAGGTGGCTCGCCGGAACGGCGGTGCCCGGGCTGGTCTCGGCGGTGTGGGGGATGGTGCGCACCGGCTGCGGCGGCGGCGCGACCGGCTGGGCCGGCGGCGGCGTCGTCTCGTCCTCGGCCATGCCCTTCTTGAAGGCCTTGATGCCCTTGGCGACGTCACCCATCAGATCGGACACCTTGCCGCGTCCGAAAAGCAGCATCACGATGACCGCGACGATGACCCAGTGCCAAATGCTCATGCTACCCATGACGACCTCCTGCGCTCCGCAATGACCTTGAGGCCACGCGACCGGAGCACCCCGTCCACTTCAGGAATTTCCCGCGAACCTAGGGAGCGCGCCCTCGGAACACAAGCGCAAGCAGAGCGTGGAGGGGTGACGACAGTGGAGGGTCGTGGGCTTGCCGTCAGGCGGCCTGGGCGAAAGCCGCCGCAAAACGCGCCCGCGCCTCCGGCAGGTCGAGCCCGTCGGTGAGGCTCCCGAGGCGGGCCAAGGCGGCCTCGGCACGGCGGGCGGCGTCACCCGTCAGCAGGGGCGTGCCTTCGCAGACGGCCCGCATCTCGTCCATTTCCCCGTTGCAGTGCAGGGCGATGTCGATCCCCGCCGCGAAGGCGGCTTCGGCGCGGGCGCGGAACGGCCCGGTCAGGGCGTGCATCGACAGGTCGTCGGTCATGAGCAGACCGTCGAAGCCGATCTCGCCGCGGACGATGTCGCGGATCACGACGGGCGATTGTGTCGCGGGGCGATCCGGGTCGAGCGCCGTGAACACCACATGCGCGCTCATGGCCATGGGCAGGTCAGCGAGCAGGCGGAACGGCGCGAAGTCCCGGCCGCGCAGATCGGCCAGGGCGGCGTCCACCACGGGCAGGCCCTTGTGACTGTCGCAGGCGGCGCGGCCGTGGCCGGGCATGTGCTTCACCACGGGCAGCACGCCGCCCGCCATCAGCCCCTCCGCGACGGCCCGGCCGATGGCCGCCACCGCCTCGGGGCTGTCGCCATAGGCGCGGTCGCCGATGATGTCGTGCGAGCCCGGCGACGGCACGTCGAGGACCGGCGCGCAATCGACATTGATGCCGACCTCCGCGAGGTCGTGCGCGATGAGCCGGGCGCCGAGGCGGGCGATGGTCTCGGCCGAGCCGTTCAGGCGGCCGTAGCTGCCGCCGGCCGGGTATTTCGGCCAATGCGGCGGGCCCATGCGCTGCACCCGGCCGCCCTCCTGATCGATGAGGATCGGCGCCTCGGCCCGCCCGACGCAATCGCGCAGGGCGGCAGTGAGGGCGCGCACCTCGTCGGGGGTGCCGATGTTGCGCTTGAACAGGATGAAGCCCCAGGGCTGCGCATCCCGGAAGAAGGACGCCTCCTCGGGGAGGAGCGTCTTGCCGGCGCAGCCGAGAATCAGGGCGCGGGAGGTCATCGTGCGGCGTTCCGGGGCAAAGGGGCCGGGGGAGCGAATCGAGCTGTGGAGAATCGGGCCGCCCCCGCCAACGCGCAAGGCGGGAACCCGGCCGCGAGGGCCGGCTCCGTGCTTGCGCGGATCGGTGTGGCCGGGGGGACTCGGTCCGGTCGGCCGGATCAGTCGGCCGTGGTCAGTTCTTCGCCACGAAGCACTGGCCGCCGCCGCCCTGCAGCGAGGAGCAGAGGCTCGACGCCTCGTCCTTCGACAGCGGCCCTACGCGGACGCGGAAGATGGTCTTCCCGTTCACTTCGGCCTGACGGATCAGCTCGGGCTTGCCGGCGAGCTGGCTGTACTTCGACTGCAACTGCCGGAAGGCGGCGTGGGCATCGCTGGCCGAGCTGCGGACGCCGAGCTGCACAGAGAAGCCGCTGACCGGGGTGGTCGTGTCGACCGCCGAGGTGGCCTGCGTCGTCTCCGGGCTCGCGGCCGGCATCTGGTCCGGCGAGACCGAGGCCACGCGCTGAGGCGCCTTCTTCGGCGCTGCAACCGGCTTCGGCGCGGCGGCGACGGGCTGCTCGGGGGTGGTCGGCGCGGCGGGGGTCGCGTCGGCCGAGCGGACGACGACCGGCTTCACCGGCTTGGCGGCGACGGGCGCAGGCGGCGGCGCGGCGGCCGTGTCGTTGCCCGGCAGCACCATGGTCGGCACCGGGACCGGCGGGGGCGCCGCCTCGGCCTGCGGCGGGGGAGCCGGCGGGGCTTCGGGCTTCACCGAGACGGTGCGCACCCGGCGCGGCTCGCCGAACGCCTCGAACGGGCCGTTGCCCGGCGTGGTGCCCTGTGCGGCGGAGGTGCCCCCGGCGGCGCGGGCGGCCTCCGACACATCGAGGGGCTGCTCCTCGCGGTTCACGACCTTGATCTGGCCGCTGCTGTCCTTCGAGGTCGCGTTGCGGTCGTAGATCTGGCGGTTCTGATCGGGGATCTCGACACCGTCGGCCACCTTCGGGGCGACCTTGAGGGGGGTCGTGTCGGCCTGGACCACCGGCACGCTGCCGTCGCCCTTGCCGTGCATGCCCTTGTACGTCAGCGCGCCCGTCACCGCGATGGCGACCACGGCGAGGCCGGCGCCCACGGAGGCGAAGCGGCGGCGCGGGGCGGCCCGGCGCAGGGAGCGGGTGTCGTCGTAGGAATCGTCATGCTCGGGCGCGGCGATGCCGTCGGCCGAATGGTCGGCGGCCGGATAGGCCTGCATGTCGCGCTCGACGGAGGCGAGATACTGGTCGAAGGCGTCGGCCGGGGTCGCGCGGGGCGCTTCCTCCGGCGCGAAGCGGGTGTCCGTCCGCAAGGGCCACGCGGCCTCCGGGGCCGGCTCCTCGTCCTGCGCGGGGCGGGTGCCGTTGCGGGCGGCCAGCAGCGCGCGGAACGGGTCGTCCTGCCCGACGATCTTCGCGAGTTCGGCCAACGGGTCGGCCTTCGCCGCCGCCCGCGCCGCACCCTCTTCGTGACGCAGATCGCGCGCGAGTGCTTCCAGATCGATCTGAGCGCGCGACGCGTTCGTCATGGCAGCATCCTCAACCAGTGGCGGACCGGTGCCTCACCGGTACGATTTGGGCTAGCGCATCTCGTCCGGCGCGCTCACTCCGAGGAGGCTGAGACCGTCGGCCAACACCGATCGAACGGCCTCGACGAGCGCCAACCTCGCCCATGTGGACTTTCGATCCGTTGCATTAACAAACCGTAATTGCGGCAAGTCTTTGCCCTTGTTCCAGAAACCGTGCAGCGAAGCTGCCATCTCATACAAGTGGAACGCGATTCTATGGGGTTCGTGGGCCATCGCAGCCGATTCGATCACCCGTGGGTACTGGGCGATCAGCCGCATCATCTCGGCCTCGCCCGAATCGCTCAGCGGCGAGAGGTCGGCTTCCGCCAACAGTGACGCAGGCGTGAGGTCGGCGCCCGGAAACGCCTCGCGCGCCTGCCGCTGCACCGAGCGGACGCGGGCATGGGCGTACTGCACGTAGAAGACCGGGTTGTCCTTCGATTGCTCGACCACCTTGGCGAGGTCGAAGTCGAGGGTCGCGTCGTTCTTGCGGAAAAGCATCATGAAGCGGATCGCGTCGCGGCCGACCTCGTCGATCACGTCGCGCAGCGTCACGAACTCGCCGGCCCGCTTGCTCATCTTCACGGACTCGCCCGCGCGCAGAAGCCGCACGAGCTGGCAGAGCTTCACGTCGAGCACGGCCTTGCCGTCGCTCACCGCCTTCACCGCCGCCTGCATGCGCTTCACGTAGCCGCCATGGTCGGCGCCGAGCACGTCGATGATCTCTTCGGCGCCGCGCAGCACCTTCTCGCGGTGATAGGCGATGTCGGCGGCGAAGTAGGTGAAGCTGCCGTCCGACTTCAGCAGCGGACGGTCGGTGTCGTCGCCGAAATCCTTCGTGCGAAACAGGGTCTGCTCCCGGTCCTCCCAATCCTCGGGCAACTGGCCCTTGGGCGGGGGCAGCCGGCCCTCGTAGACGAGGCCGCGCTGGCGCAGATCGTTCAGCAGGGCGCCCACGGCGCCGCTCTCGTGAAGCTTGCGCTCGGAGAAGAACACGTCGTGCTTGATGCCGATGGCCGCGAGATCCTGCCGGATCATGTCCATCATCATCGCCACGGAGACGTCGCGCACCGCCGGCAGCCATTCGGCCTCCGGCCTGTCGAGGAGCGCCCGGCCGTGGCTCTGCGCCAGGGCCTCGCCCACCGGCTTCAGGTAATCGCCCGGATACAGCCCCTCCCCGATGGTGAAGGGTTCGCCCAGGGCCTCGCGGTAGCGCTGGTAGGCCGAGCGGGCCAGCACATCGACCTGCGCGCCCGCGTCGTTGATATAGTATTCGCGCGTCACGTCGCGCCCAGCGGCGACGAGCAGGCTCGCCAGGGCGTCGCCGAACACCGCGCCGCGCCCGTGGCCGACATGCATCGGCCCGGTCGGGTTCGCGGAGACGTACTCGACGTTCACCGGCCCGCCCGGCAGACGCACCCGGCCGAAGCCGGCGGGATCGGCCAGGACGGCGCGGACCACCTCGTGGAACACGCCCGGCTGCAGGCGCATGTTGATGAAGCCCGGCCCGGCGAGGGACACCTCGGCCACGCGGGGATCGGCGCGTAGTTCCTGCGCCAGCGCCTCGCCCAGCACCTTCGGGTTGGTCTTCGCCTCCTTGGCCAGCACCAGGGCGGCGTTGGTGGCGAGGTCGCCGTGGGACGGGTCGCGCGGCGGCTCGACGACCACGCGGCCGAAATCGAATCCCTCCGGCAGCGTCCCGTTCCGGGTCAGCGCCTCGAGGGCCTCGCGCACACGCGCCTCGAACTGGGCGAAGATGTTCATTCGAAAGTTCTCAGAGCTTCGGTCCGGCCCGTCCCCGCCGCGTCACGGCCGATTCGCGGACACCGCGATGGGGATCGGTCGATGGGGTACCGGACGCGTCAGCCGCATAGCAAGGGTGGGCGGTCCTGTCACCGACCGGCCGCCCTCCTGCCTGCCGCCGCTCTGCTCAGGCGGCCCTGGCCGTGGCCACCGGTCCGTGCGCCTGCTTCATGATGGCATCGAGCCGCGCGCCCACGGCGGTCACGACGCCCGAGGCGTCCTCGTCCCGTTCGATGCGCGTGAGGGTGTTGGCCACGCGCTGCTCCATCACCGCCAGGATCGCAGCGGCGGCCTTGGGCTGGGCGCCGCGCAGGACTGCGACCACATCGAAATAGGCGTCCTGCAACAGGTGCAGGGTCAGCCGGTCGACGGCGTGCGCATTCTCGTGCGTCAGTTCGGTCATGCCTGAATCACTCCCTTCCGGACGGCCGAATCTCGCGCCCGGATGGTTAAGGCGACCTTTCCCTAAACCGACAGTCGCGCGAGTGCCCGCTCCCGGCCGATCAGCGGCAGCAGGCCGGCGAGGTCCGGCCCGTGTTCGAGCCCCGTCAGCGCGAGGCGCAACGGCATGAACAGCCCCCGCCCCTTCGCCCCCGTGCGGGCCTTCACCGCTCCGGTCCAGGCCTTCCACGTTTCGCCGTCGAAGGGCTCTTCCGGCAGGGTTTCGCGGGCGGCGGCGATCAGGGCGGCATCCTCGATGCGCGACGCGACGGGACCTTCGACCACGCGCCACCATTCGGCGGCCTCCGCGACCTTGCCGAGGTTCGCGCGCACGGCGAGCCAAAAGGCTTCGGCCTGATCGTCCGGCACGCCCATCGCCCGCAGCCGCTCGGCGGCCTCCGCGTAGGGCATGGCGTGGACGATGCGGGCGTTGAGCCCATCGAGATCGCTTTCGTCGAACTTCGCCGGGGCGCGGGAGATCTCGGAGAGGTCGATGAGCCCAGCGAGTTCGTCGAAGCCCTCCACCGCCCGCACCGATTCCGCCGAGCCGGTCAGCACGGCCAGGGAGCGCACGGCGGCGGGCTCGTAGCCCGCCTCGCGCAGGCCGCGCAGGGACAGGTGGCCGAGCCGCTTCGACAGCCCCTCCCCGTCCGCCGTGGTCAGCAGGTTGTGGTGGCCGAAGACCGGCACGGGCGCGCCCAAAGCCTCGAAGATCTGCACCTGCACGCCGGTATTGGTGACATGGTCCTCGCCCCGGATCACATGGGTGATGCCGAAGTCGATGTCGTCCACCACGGAGGGCAGCGTGTAGAGGTACGTGCCGTCCTCGCGGATCAGCACCGGGTCGGAAAGCGAGGCGCAGTCAATATGCGCCGGCCCGCGCACGAGGTCGTCCCAGGACACGGTGCGGGCCTCCAGCAGGAAGCGCCAATGCGGGCGCCGCCCCTCGGCCTCGAAGGCGGCGCGCTCCTCCGCCGTCAGCTTGAGGGCCGCCTGGTCGTAGATCGGCGGCAGGCCCCGGCCGAGCTGGCGCTTGCGGCGGCGGTCCAACTCTTCCGGGGTCTCGTAGCAGGGGTAGAGCCGCCCCGCCGCCTTCAGCCGCTCGGCGGCGGCATCGTGCTCCGCTTTACGGTCGCTCTGCCGGGCGAACAGGTCCGGCACGATGCCGAGCCATTCCAGATCCTCGCGCGCGGCCTGCGCGAACGCCTCGGTGGACCGGGCGAGATCGGTGTCGTCCAGACGCAGGAGGAACTTTCCGCCGTTCCGCCGGGCGAACAGGGCGTTGAGCAGCGCCGGCCGAGCATTGCCGATGTGGAGATAGCCGGTCGGGGACGGGGCGAAGCGCACGAGGGTCATGGCCGCTCCTTAGCAAACCCCCGCGAAACTCCCAGCCCGGATCGTGCCGGCTCAGCGTGAAACACAACGCCGGTCTCGACGTTGACTGCGCGTGTTCACGGGAGCGTGAGCCATCCCGAGGGCACGCGACCCCGCCGACAGGGCGGGTGCCCGGCCGTTCTGGCGGCCTCCAACTTACGGGGTGACCGATGCGGACAGCGTTGATTCTGATCCTCTCCCTCGCAGCGGGCGAAGCCCTGGCGCAGGGGTCCAACAACAAGCCTGCGCCACCGCGCGACATCGGCCCGCCCCAGGCGGTCGCGCCGACCACACCGCCGAACAGCACGGTCGTGGTGGCGCCCGATACGCAGAATAGCGGCCCCGGCGCCAACACCACCATCGCCCGCTCCGGCACCGGCGCCGCCACCATCACCACCGACTCGGCGGTGGGCGGCAATGCCGGGCAGCCGAGCCGCGCTGTTCCGCAGGAGGGCGCCGGGGGCGCGGCCGGCGGCGGGTCCTGACAGCGGAGCCATTCCGCCAATGCATCTGTTCGGGACCGTCCGAATCCGCCACAAGGCGGCGTTCGGGCGGCCTGGCAGCGGTGGCGGAATGGTTGAGCGTGCGGATATCGCAGTCATTGGCGGCGGCATGGTCGGCCTCGCCTCCGCCCTGGCGCTCCGCGAGCGCGGCCTCGACGTCGTCCTCTGCGATCCCGGCGAGGCGCGGGCCCGCACCTCCTACGGCAATGCCGGGGTGGTGAGCCGGGGTTCGATCCTGCCGATGGCGAGCCCCGCGTTATGGGGCAAGTTCCCGGCCTATCTGCGCAACGCCGACCGGGCGCTGCGTCTCGACTACCCGCACCTGCCGCGCATCCTCCCCTACCTCACGCATTTCCTGGCGAGCGCGCGGGAATCGCGCTGGCGCGAGGCCGCCGCCTCGCTCCTGCCGCTCACCAGCGCTGCCTACGCCGCCCACGAACGGCTCGCCGCCAGGGCCGGGACCACGGATCGCCTCGCCCGCACCGGCTGGATCAAGGCCTACCGCACTGAGGAGGCATTCGCCGGCGCGGCGCTCGAACGCGACATCCTCCAACGCCACGGGGTCGCCTTCGAGATCCTGGACGGCGACGCCCTCCGCGAGCGTGAACCCGCCCTCGTGCGCCGCTACGCGTGCGGGATGCTCCTCACCGAGACCGGCTCCGTGCGCGAGCCCGGCCGGCTCATCGAGGCCTGCGAAGCTCTGTTCGCCCAAAGCGGCGGCCGGCGCATCCGCGGCAGCGTCACCCGCCTCACCCCGGGAAGCGAGGGCTGGAGCGTGACGCATGACGGCGGGACGCTCGCGGCGAAGCAGGTCGTACTCGCCGCCGGGGCCGCCTCGGGCACCCTCACGAGGGACCTCGGCTACCGTTTCGCGATCGCCGCCGAGCGCGGCTACCACCGGCATTACGCGCTGCACCCGGACAGCCCGCCGCTCACCTGCCCCGTCCTCGATACCGGGGCGGCGTCGATCATCGCGCCGATGGGGCCGGATCGGGTGCGCGTGCTCTCGGGCGTCGAACTGAACGCACGCCACGCCAAGCCGAACCATTCGCAGATCGAGGCGGCGAGCCGGGAGGCGGCGGAAACCCTGCGCCTCGGCGGTCCCCTCGACAACGAGTTCTGGCTCGGCTCGCGCCCCGCGACCCCGGACGGGATGCCGGTGATCGGCCATGCCCCCCGCCACACGGGACTGATCTTCGCCTTCGGCCACGGGCATATCGGGCTCTCGACCGGCCCGATCACGGGAGAGATCGTCGCCGACCTCGCCATGGGGCGGGAGCCGGCGGTGCCGATCGCGCCCTTCGCGCCGCAGCGGCTGCTCGGCTTCCCGCGCCTGCTCTGAACGGGCGCTATCGCCAGTCGTAGGGGTTGTACGGATCGAGGGCCGCCTGGATCCGGCGCAGCATCTCCGGCTGGCGCTGCAACGCGGCCTCGCGGGCGAGCGCCCTCAGGAAGGCGCGCGGCCCGTGTTCGAGATCGCGGCCGATCCCGTCATAGCGGTCGGACGGCTCGACATGGGGCGGGTAGGTGCCGACCAGATATTCCACCGGGCAGGCGGGCGGGTCGATGCCGAGCCGGTAGCAGATGCGGACATGCTTGAACGGCTCGTTCGGCAGCTGCTCCACCTCATAGCCCGTGAGGGCGAAGGCGCCCCGGCTGATCCGCTCCGCATGGGCGATGGTCCGCGCCACGGTGACGTAGCCGTCGGTGATGTGCGTCTTCACCAGATCGACCGCCTGCTGGTCGCCCGGCACGAAGGGCTCGGCGAGGGCGGGCGCCGTGGCGAGCAGGGCGGCGAGGAGGATCGGGGCGCGTCTCACGGCTTCCTCATGCACACGGCCACGGGTGTGGCGTCCTTGGCGGGCTTCGAGGCGAGGTCGATGCAGGCCACCGTCGCGACCCCATCGGTGACGCTCACCGAGGGCAGCACCGACATGCCCCGGCAATAGGCACCGATCAGTTCCTCGTCCTTGCGGCAGGCCACGTCGAGGCGGATCTGGCTGTTGGGCGAGGGGCCGGCTTGCCCCTGTTCGCCCTTCGGGCCTTGCGGGCCGGCGGGGCCGCTGGCGCCGGTCGCACCGTTGAGGCCGGCGGGTCCCTGCGGACCGGCGGGGCCTTGGTCGCCCTTCGGGCCGGGCGGGCCGGCGGGGCCGGGCTTCGACTCCCCGCAGGCGCCCAGGGCGAGGATCAGCGCGACGGCCAGCAGGGATCTCATGGAAGCTCCGAAAGGCGCGCCATCGCGCCCATCGAGGATAGGGTTGCCGAAGGCCCGATCAATCGTCGCGATAGACGCGCTCGCGGCGCTCGTGCCGCTCCTGCGCTTCCAGCGAGAGTGTCGCGATGGGCCGCGCATCGAGGCGTTTGAGGGAGATCGGCTCGCCGGTCTCCTCGCAATAGCCGTAGGACCCGTCTTCGAGACGCGCCAAAGCGGCGTCGATCTTGCCGGTCAGCTTGCGCTGGCGGTCGCGGGCGCGCAGCTCGATGGAGCGGTCGGTCTCGGAGGAGGCGCGGTCGGCGAGGTCGGGGTGGTTCTCGTTCTCGCTCTGCAGCGCCGTCAGCGTATCCTGGGCTTCGCGCAGGATCTCGCTCTTCCAATTCAGTAGCTTGCGGCGGAAATACTCGCGCTGCCTTTCATTCATGAAGGGCTCGGCGTCGGACGGGACGTAGCCGTCCTCCAGAGTCACCTTCGCCATGCGAAGCCCTCTTCCGAATAGGGTGGCCGGTGTGCGGCGATAATTCGAGTGCCGTATAGTCGAGGCTCGGAGCCACCACAACGCGGGGGTGACGTTCCATCCGGCCTCGGCCGCACTGCGTCGTTGCGTGCGGCTTGGTTGCCACGGTCACGAGCCTCAATCTGCGTCATTCGCCCGCAAATGAATGATCGCATTGGCGATCTCAGCGCCAATCTCCCGCGCCACCGGCAGGCGGTAATGGGTCTGGTCGAAGAACAGGCTCGGGTCCGTCAGCGGAGGGCGTCCGTCCCGCCAGTCCACCACCGCGCTCAGGCGGTGGCGGGCGAGTTCCGCGCGGATCGTCGCCCGGCAGGCGGCCTCGGCCTTCGCGCGGGGCGAGCCGGCCGGGGGCTCGCCGGCCGCGTAGACCGGTGGCATCAGCAGCACGACAGGCGTTTCCTGCGGGATTGCGGCGAGCGCGACGCGGAACGCCTCCGCGATGGGGAACGGCCCGCCCCGGTGGGGCTCCGGCTCCGCGCCGACGGGCTTGTCGAGCCGGGCGATCAGGACCGGATCGCGCCCGAAGCCGAGGGCGAGGTAATCCGGCTCGTAGTTCCACCAGCCGTCGGCGGGGGCCTTCGGACGCTTCTTCGAGAACAGCCAGCCGATGCGGCTCGCCACCTCTTCGGCGGCGGGCAGGCGCAGGAGGCCGACGAGATAGCCGGGCCAGTCGCCGATCAGCCAGAACGGGAAGGGGTTCGGGTTCGGGAAGCTGGGGTCGTCGGCGCACCAGAAGGCGTCGGCGCCGAGCACGATGGCCGCCGGCTTCGGGTGGTTGCGCAGGAACCAGCGCAGCACGGCGAGATGCTCGGCCGCGCCCGTGGCCGGGATGGTGAGCTGCACGAACGGGATACCCGTCCGCTCGGTCAGGACCGAGGGCTTGATCAATTGCAGGTGCGAATTGCCGATCAGCGCCCCCTCGAAGGCGGGGTCGCGGCCGCGCCACGCGATGGCGGTGCGCGGTCCCTGCGGCCGGATCGCCCCGCGCGACAGAAGCCTCACCCGCCCCGTCTCGTAGGGATCGACGATCACGGCGAGGGCCAGATAGCTCGCCAGCAGGCCGGCGGTGCCGAGCAGCACGGCCATGGCGAACCCGCGCCAGCGCCGCTCCGAGTTGAAGAGGCCGCCCGCCATCCTCAGAACTGGAAGTAGATAAATTCGTAGTTCGCGTCGTCGCCGATCTTGAGCAGCACGAGCACGAACAGCAGCGCGACGGCCAGGGCGAGGCTGCGCCGGGGCGGCAGGCGGTGGACCGCATTCCAGGCGGTCGGCCCCACCGTCGCGACGAGGCCCGCCACGGCGATGGCCCGCCACTTGAACTCCGAGACGCCGGGAGTGAACCCGAGGAGGCCCCTGTAGATGGCGAGCGCCGCGTCGAACGAGGTCGCGCGGAACAGCACCCAGGTCAAGGCGACGAACAGTCCGGTCATCAGCCAGCCGAGGGGCGCTGGGATGCGCCGGCCGGCACGACGGGTCAGCAGGCCGGCGCCGAGCCCCGCCCCGTGCAGCGCCCCCCAGGCGAGGAAGGTGAGGCCGGCGCCGTGCCACAGCCCGCCCAGCGCCATGGTGGCGAACAGCGCGCCGACCTGACGGGGCAGCCCGTGCCGGTTCCCTCCCAGCGGGATGTAGAGATAGTCGCGCAGGAACCGCGACAGGGTCATGTGCCAGCGCCGCCAGAAATCCTGGAGGGAGGTCGCGCGGTAGGGCACATCGAAGTTCTGCGGCAAGACGAGGCCGAACATCAGCGCGATGCCGAGCGCCATGTCGGTGTAGCCGGAGAAGTCGAAGTAGATCTGGAAGGTGAAGCCGAGGGTGGCCTGCCACGCCTCACCTAGCGCGATGGCCTTGCCCTGCGCCGCCGCCTGGAACACCGGGTTGACGTAGGCCGCGAGCGGATCGCCCAGGAACACTTTCTTGGCGAGGCCCAAGGCGAGGAGGATCAGCCCCCGCCCGAACCGCTCGGCGGCATCGGGGCGCGCGTAGGGGCGCTCCTCGAACTGGTGCATGATCTCCGACCAGCGCACCAGCGGCCCCGCCAGCACCTGCGGGAAGAAGGAGATGTAGAGCGCGTACTTCACCAGCCCGAAGGACGGCGCGCGGCCCGCCCGCAGGTCCGCGAGGTACATGATGTGGTGGAAGGTGAAGAACGAGATGCCCAACGGCAGGGCGAGCCCAAGGCGCGGCGCGTCGAGCCCTGGAATCCGGTTCGCGAGGTCGGCGAGGAAATCTGCGTATTTGAACAGGCCAAGCAGGGCGAGGTTGCCGGCGATGGCAGCCGGGATCAGCCACGCCAGCGGACGCCGGCCGAAGGCGCGGGCGACCAGCCAGTTGACGAGGATCGAGCCGCCGAGCAGCGGCACGAAGCGCAGGTCCCACCATCCGTAGAAGACGGACGACAGCAGGACGAGGAGCGGCAGCCGCCATTTTGGCGCGGCGCGCGCCACCAGCCCATGCAGCACGAGGGCGGCGGGCAGAAAGGCGAGCAGGAAGACGTAGGAGTTGAATAGCATTCGGCGGCGCGGCCGGGCCGCCTGACTCCCCTAAGCGGCGCGCCTTTTCGGAAATCGGGGCAGCCACGTCAACACGCGGCTTCGCCCCAAACCGGTCAGATCACTGCAGCTGGGCCGAGATCGAGCCGAACTTGGCGTTCAGCTGGGTTCCGATGACCTGCAGCGTCCCGATGATCACCACCGCGATCAGCGCGGCGATCATTCCATACTCGATGGCGGTGGCACCGCCCTCATCCTTTACAAATGCGGAAAAGATCTTCTGCATGGCCTTTGACCCCTTTGGACAGGTCAAAACCTAATCACAAATCGTTGATCAAGGACTAATACAATCTAAGGATCGAGGGTGAGTCGGCGAATTTACGGCAGGTCTTCCGTCACTGTGACGATAATGGTTTATGTCGCGACGTTTCCCGCGAAGGGGCGATGCCTTTGAGCGTCGCCGACAACTGAATTGCCTGCAATACAGTTCAGGCGTCGGCGCGGGAGCGCCCGGCGAGGGTTTCGGCCGCGATGGTGAGGCCGAGGCCCACCGACCCGAACGTGTCACCGGCCACGATCCGCGCCTCCGGCAGGCAGGCGGCCAGGGCGGCGCGCAGATGCGGCAGCCCCGTCGAGCCGCCGGTGAGAAACAGCGCGTCGATCCGCTCGGCCGGCAAATTCGCCTGTCGCAGGCACGTGCCGATTCGCGCGGCGACGGCGCGGGCGAGCCCGTCCGTCTGCGTGGCGAGGCCGCTCCGGTCGAGGGAGGCCGAGAGGCCGCGCTCGATGGGCCCGAGGTCGATGGCGGCATCGCCGGTCTCGGAGGCCGCGATCTTGGCGGCTTCGACCGTCCCGGCGAGGGCGTGGCCGCGCTCCTCCTCAACTGCCGTGCGCAGGCGCCCGACGAGGTCGGGCCGGGCGCAGTTGCGGAGTACGTCGTCGATCTCGCGCAAGGTGCGCCCGTCATACAGGCGGTTGATCGCCGACCAGGTGGCGAGGTCGTGGTAATAGGCCCCCGGCACGTCGAGGTCGCCGCGCTTCATCGGGCTGCCGAAGCCGAGCAGCGGCATCACCGTCGCGAGGCTGAGCTGTCGGTCGAAATCGGTGCCGCCGATCCGCACACCGTCGTTGGCGAGGATGTCCGCCGCCCGGTCGGCCTGACGCCGCCGCTCGGGGGAGAGCCGCACGATGGAGAAGTCCGAGGTGCCGCCGCCGATATCGGCGATGAGCGCGATCTCTTCCCGCTCCACCTGCCGCTCGTAGTCGAGGGCGGCGGCGATGGGCTCGTACTGGAACGCGATGTCGCGGAAGCCGACCTCGCGGGCGATCTCCCGCAGGACGTTCTCGGCGCGGCGGTCGCCCTCCGGGTCGCCGTCCACGAAATGGACGGGGCGCCCGTGGACCACCGCGTCGAAGGTCGTGCCGGCCTGCTCCTCGGCGCGGGCCTTCACGATGGCGATGTAGCGGGCGATGACGTCCCGCAGACGCAGCCGCTCGCGGCCGACCGGCGTCGCCTCCTCGATGAGCGGCGTGCCGAGCACCGATTTTAGCCCGCGCATCAGCCGGCCGGGCTTGCCCGCGACATAGGCGGCCGTCGCCGCGCGGCCGATCAGCGGATCCCGACGCGGCTCGAAGAAGATCGCGCTCGGCACCGTCACATGGCTCCCCTCCAGCGGCAGGAGGGCCGGGCCGCCGTGCGCACGGTGGCCGAGGGTCGTGTTCGACGTGCCGAAGTCGAGGCCGCAGGCCGCCATCGGGGGAATCCGATCGTTCGTGTGGGGTGGGGCGTGGCGATTACCCGGCCCTGTGCCGCCGGTCCAGGCGCGAAGCCGTGGACAGGCGCATGGCGGACCCGCCTCTCGGGCACAAGGCGTGGTAAAGGGGCGGCATGCGCTGCGACATCGATCTCGGACTGACGGGCGACCGCCCGGCTCTCCTCGACCTGACCGAACTGCTCGCCACGCGCCTTCTGGTGCAGGGCAATTCCGGCTCCGGGAAGTCGCACCTGCTGCGCCGGCTGCTCGAACAGAGCGCGGGCTACGTCCAGCAGGCCATCATCGACCCGGAGGGCGATTTCGCGAGCCTCGCGGAGCGCTACGGCCATGTCGTGGTGGAGGCCGATGGCGACGACGCCGCGCTTCAGCGCGTGGCGGCGCGGGTCCGCGTCCACCGGGTGTCCGTGGTGCTGACCCTCGACAACCTCGACGCGGACGGCCAGATGCGCGCCGCCGCCGCCTTCCTCGGCGGGCTGTTCGATGCCGACCGGGAGCATTGGTACCCGGTGCTGGTAGCGGTGGACGAGGCGCAGCTCTTCGCCCCGGCGGCGGCCGGCGAGGTCTCGGACGAGGCGCGCCGCCTGTCGCTCGGCGCCATGACGAACCTGATGTGTCGCGGGCGCAAGCGCGGGCTGGCGGGGGTGATCGCCACTCAGCGCCTCGCCAAGCTCGCCAAGAACGTCGCGGCGGAAGCCTCGAACTTCCTGATGGGCCGCACCTTCCTCGACATCGACATGGCGCGCGCCGCCGACCTCCTCGGCATGGAGCGGCGGCAGGCCGAGACCTTTCGCGATCTCCCGCGCGGCCAGTTCGTGGGGCTGGGGCCCGCCCTGTCTCGCCGCCCGATGACCATCGCGGTGGGGGCGACGGAGACGGTGAGCCGCGCCGCCGCGCCGGGCCTGCTTCCGCTGCCCAGCGACATCGAGGACGCCCGCGCCCTGATCCTGACGCCGGAGCCCCGCGGCGAGGCGCCGCCTGTGCGCCGCCAGCCCAAGCCCGCCCCGGTGCAGGACGTGCTGTCGCAACTCGCCTCCTACCGTCCGCCGGCTCCCTCCGAGGAGCCGGAGGGAGACGCCCTCGATCCGGCCGAGCGCGACGCGATCATCGCCGAGGTGATGCACTCAGTCATCACCGATGCGGATGCGGGCACCTGCACGCCCGCGACCCTCTACCAGGACTTCACCGTCCGCTGCCGCATCCGCCGAATCCGGGGCGAGGCCCTGTCGCTGCCCGAGTTCAAGCGCCGCCTCGCCGTGGCGCGGGCCGAGGGCGGGAGCGAGGTGAGCGACGGCTCGGGCTGGGAGAAGGCGCAAGAGATCGCCGCCGGCCTGCCCGACGACCTCGCCGGGCTGTTCCTCGTGGTTGCCCGCGCGGCCATCGAGGGCGCGCCCTGCCCCACCGATGCAGCGCTAGCGGAGGCCTACGGCACCAGTTCGGGCGGGCGGGCGCGGCGGATGCTCGCCTTCCTCGAAGAGCGCGGCGCCATCGTCACCCGCCGCGACCTGCGCGGCGCGCCGATCATCGCCGTGCCCGATCTCGGCGCGGAAACCGCCCCCGGCGCCCCGCAACCGGCGGCCGGCGGTCTGCGGCGGCGGTTGGGGTAGCGCGGCCTCACATCCCCCGCTGCATCTCCAGCTTCGCCAGTTCCACAGCCGTGCGAAGCTCGATTTCGGCCATTAGGCCGTCGAGGCGCGGATCGCCGGAAGAGCCGGCGCGTTCGGCGAGGCGGGAGGCCACGGCGCGCAGCTCGCCCGCGCCCACCCGGCCGCCGAGGATCGCCGCCTTGAGGCGGTCGAGCCCGTCGAGGAGGTCGTGGCCCCGGCGGGCGGCGCGGCGGCGGCGTTCCTGGGGAGTGTCGGTTTCGGTCTGAAGCAGGAGGACGGCGTCGAGCCCGGCGAGCGTCGCGGGGCCGGCGGGGGCCGAAGTGTGGGAGGGCGCGTCCGGCGTGGCGTCGAGGCTGAAGCCCCGCACCCCGTCGCGTCGCCCGGCCGAGACGCCGACGGTCGTCCGGATCGGCTGGCGGGAATCGACGCGCATCATCTCGTACGGTGCCGGAAGGGGTGAGCCGACACTCGGCCCGGCAGGGTTAAGCGGCAGTAAACGGGGCGGCAGAACCTGCCGGGTCGGCAAGAACCGGCCCGGCCACACCCAGGCGGCCCAACACGGAAACGGTGCGGAAACAGCGACTTACGGGTTTGGCCCGGTTGGCACGGCGCTGGCGTTATCGGAACAGGCCCCGCCACCTCACCGAACCCGGCATGCAATTCCGTCTTCCGACGACCCGCCTGATCCCGGTCCTCGCCGCAGCGCTCGTGACGCTGATGGCCTTTGCCGTGCCGGCCCTCGCTCTGTCGCGGGTCAAGGACCTCGCCTCCATCGAAGGCGTGCGCCAGAACCAGCTCGTCGGCTACGGCATCGTCGTCGGTCTCAACGGCACTGGCGACACCCTGAACAACATCCCTTTCACCAAGCAGTCGTTGCAAGCGATGCTGGAACGGCTCGGCGTGAACACGCGTGGCGCCACGATGCGCACGCAGAACCTCGCGGCGGTGATGGTGACGGCGAACCTCCCGCCCTTCGCCGCCCAGGGCACGCGGATCGACGTGACCGTGTCCTCGCTGGGCGACGCGAAATCCCTCCAGGGCGGCACGCTCCTCGTGACGCCATTGCTTGGCGCCGACGGCGAGGTCTACGCCCTGGCGCAGGGGTCCATCGCCATCGCCGGCTTCTCGGCCGAGGGCGACGCAGCCAAGATCACCCGCGGCGTGCCGACCAACGGGCGCATCTCGAACGGCGCGAACATCGAGCGCGAGATCGCGTTCAAGCTGAGCGACGCGCGCAACCTGCGCCTGTCCCTGCGCAACCCGGATTTCACCACCTCGAAGCGGATCGCCTCCGCGATCAACGATTTCATGGGCGCCGACACCGCCGAGCCCACCGACCCGGCCACCGTCACGATCCAGATCCCCGGCAAGTATCACGGCAACATGATGCGGCTCATCACCGAGGTGGAGCAGCTGAAGGTCGAGCCGGATCAGGCCGCCCGCGTGGTGGTGGACGAGCGCTCCGGCATCATCGTGATGGGCCGCGACGTGCGGGTCTCCACGGTGGCCATCGCGCAGGGCAACTTGACGGTCACGATCACCGAGCAGCCGCAGGTGAGCCAGCCCGCGCCGTTCTCGAACGGCCAGACGGCGGTGGTGCCGCGCACGGGGGTGAAGGTCGATACCGGCGACGGCAACAAGCTCGCCCTGGTGAAGGAGGGCGTCAGCCTGCGCGACCTTGTGGACGGGCTCAATGCCCTGGGCGTCGGCCCGCGCGACCTGATCTCGATCCTGCAGGCAATCAAGTCGGCGGGCGCGCTTCAGGCCGATATCGAACTCATGTGAGGGGGAGAGACCATGATCCAGCTAGCCAGCATCGCGGCGAGCGCCGCCATCGGGGTCGCGAAGTCCATCGCGGGAAGCGTCGCCGAAAACACCGCTTCGACGAATGTCAGCCCGGGCAGCGCGACGAAGGTCAAGAAGACCGCCACCGACTTCGAGAAGATGTTCCTCGAGAACAGCCTCGACCGCATGACCCAATCCGACGGCACGGACGGGCCGCTGGGCGAGAACGGCACGGGCGGCGGGGTGTACCGGTCGATGCTCACGAAAGAATACGCCAACAAGATCGTGCAGAGTGGCGGCGTGGGCATCGCCGATTCGGTGTTCCGCGAGATGATGAAGATGCAGGGGGCGACCAATGCCGGCGCCTGAACCGTTGCGGCTGGTGGACCGGGCCGGCGCCGAGGCGCTGGTCGCGGGCATCCTCGCGAACATGAACGCCCTGAAGTCCGTGCTGGACGAGGAGGCGGCCCATATCCGCGCCGGTCGCCTGAAGGCCGGCGTCGTGGCCGCCGAGCCAAAGACGGAACTCGCCGCCGCCTACATGCAGGGGCTGGAGGCGGCCAAGGCGAACGCCGTGGCGATGGCGCGGCTCTATCCGCAGGGCGTCACCAGCCTGCGCGAGGCGCACAAGACCTTCACCACCGCCGTCGAGGCGAACCAGGCCGTGCTCGCCACGGCCCGGACGGTCTGCGAAGGGCTGATCCGCTCGCTGGCGGACGACATCGCCAAGTCGCGGGCGCCCGCCGGCTACGGGGCCGCGCGGACGGCACCCTCCCCCTACGGACGCGGCTCGCGCAGCGGCCCGCTGGTGGTGTCGCGCTCGCTCTGACGGTTCAGCGTCGGCCGTTGCCGACGCGGACATAGGTGCGGACCTCGCCGAAATCGGTGTCCGCCCTGTTGTCGATGGCGATGCGGCCGGCCACGACCGGCCGCGTGGCAGTCCCGCCCGTGCCGGTCCGACCATCGACGCCCGCCGCGACCCGGCCCGATAGGCGGGTGCAATTCGGAGCGCCCGGCATCCGCACGAAGCCCGGACGGCCGGGGCAGGCCTCCATGGTCGGCGCGATCTTCGCCAGATCGAGGTCGAGGGCGTTGGCGCCCGCGCTACCGACGAGCAGGGAGGCGAGAGCCAGCAACGCCCGGCGCATCAGGCTGCGAGCCCGACGAGGTCGCGGTGGAGCGAGTCGAGGTAGCCTTCGATCTCGGTGATGAACCCGTCGAGGCGCGGCTCCCGGCGGCGCAGCCGGGCGAGGTCGCGAAAGAGCGCGTCGAGGGCCAGCGACCGTTCCGCCCTGTTCGCGAAGCCGGCGACATGCGTGTCGACGACCTCCTCCGCAAGCACGATGGCCCCGATGGCGTTGGCGGCCCCGAGACGGCGGATCTCTTCGACAGGCTCGCGAGACGTCATCCGACACCCGATCACTAGCGGTCTTATCCGGCTTTCCGCCGATGGAGAGGCTGGTTCGGCGCGGTCACGCCACGCGCGAACCGTCCGATGCCGTCAGACACGCCTCAAAAACGGCGACAGTGTGAAGTTTCACCGTCGTCCGGCGATCCCGTGATGCGTTACGAGATGTAATTGACCAATGACAACTTCGAGAGCGAGGCCGTGATCTGGTAGCTTGCCTGCAAGCGTGTCTGCAGATCGAGCAGCTTCGTGGCCACCTCTTCGGTCGAGGCCTGCTCGATGCCGTCCACCGTGTCCTGCAGGGTGCTCTGCTGGGCGGCGTTGGCGGTCTTGGCGTTCGACATCCGCGCCGAGGCGAGGCTGAAGTCGGTGACCATGTCCTGAACGCTGTCGCCGGTGGCGTTGGCCGCGAGCAGCGGCGTCGCCTGGGCGACCACGGCCTGATAGGCCTCCGCGTTGCTCGCCGTGCTGCCGGTCGGCATGCCCAGGGCAACCGTGGCGAGGCCCGCGAGCACGTTCTGAATCGGCGTCTCGTTCGCCCGCGCGCCGAGCTGAACTGTGGCACTGGAGCCGATCTGGAAGGATTGCGACGCGCGGGCGGTGGCGTCGGTGCCGCTCTCGCCCTGGTACCAGACCACGGATTGCTTCACCGCCGTCGCGGGCGTGGTGGTCGGGTAGGCGTAGGTCGGCCCGCCCGTGGTCGGATCCGTGTAGACCCGCCGGGGCGTCGTGCCGGCATCGCTGGAGGCAGCGAAGAAGTTTGTGGAGGCGCGCGCCGTGGCGCTGGCCGAGAGCGTCGTCGTGGCGGCGTTGCCGATGGCGCTGGCGAGGGCGGCCTTCAGGTTCGAGGCGGTGGCGTCGGTGTTCGCCCCGATGGCGAAGGTGTTCGCCCCCGACGTCGTGGCCGAGGACGTCGCGGTCAGGGTGATCGAGGTGGTCGATTTGTCCGGCAGGGTGAGCGTCACCGTCACCGTGTCGCCGGAGGCGGGCTGGTTCGCCACCGTCAGCGAGGAGGTGCCGGCCGTCGCATTCTGCGCGAAGGTGATCGAGGCGGTGTTGCTCGCCACGGCGCCGCCGACGGAGAAGCCGAAGGGTCCGTTCGGTGCCGCTAAGCGTGAGCTGGCGCCCTCCGTCAGCGAGACGACGCTGCCCGTCACGCTCGAGGCGAGCCGGCCATCCTGGTTCGGGCCGAGATCGGCGGCGACCTGCTCTTTGACGATGGTCGAGAGGCCATCGACCGTCCCGTTGGCGTTGCTCGTCCCGTAGAGGATCGTGCTGGCATCGAGCACCGGCGGGGTGGACCCATTCTTGCCGCCGAACAGGTAGACGCTGCCATCCGACTGGTTGAGGGCATCGAGCGCGGCGTTGAGGTTGTTGAGGGCGGTCGATTTGGCCGCCTGCGTATCGGTCGAGGTGCTTTGCAGGCCGTTCTGAAGGGTCGTGTTGGTGTCGGCCGCCACCGTCGCGACCTGCGTGAGGCTGGCCGTGCCGAGCTTGGCGCGGGTCTGCGCGGTGTCGATGACGGCGCTGTAGCCATTAAGGGCGCTGATCGACGCCTGCGCCGAGAGCGCGGCGGTGCGTCCGCTGCCGAGGCCGCCGTAGCTCTGCGCGGTAAGGCCGCTGCTCAACTGGTTCGTGAGGTCGCTCAGCTGCGACTTCAGCGTGAGGAGCTGAGAAGTGTTGCGGCTGGCGATGTAGCTGCCGGCCGCGAAAGGCGCGATGGTTGTCATCAGATCTGCAGCAGCTGGTTGAGCATGTCGCGGGCGGCCGTGAGCACACGAGCGTTCGCGCCATAGGCCGTCTGAAGGGCGATGAGGTTCGACATCTCGGAGTCGATGTTCACCCCGGCGGAGGCGGAGAAGCGGCTCTGCGCGGTGGAGAGCGCCACCTGCTGGGTGCTGTCGAGGGACGTGGCCGCGCTGGCGGCGGCGCCCTGCGCGGAGATGATGTCCTGCGCGAATTGCGACACGGACGACGAGTAGGGCGCGGTGACGCCGCCGATCCCGCTTGCGGAGGAAAAGGTCTGCGGCGTCACGGTCAGCGATGTGAACAGCGCCTGCGCACGCGTCCCGGAGGCGGTCAGGTCGCTGGCACCGGACGCCGTCAGGTAGGCGGAATTGTTGGTGAGGTTCGTGTTCACCGCGATCCGCTGGGCGAACCCGGTGATCTGCGCGCTGGAATCGACGCTGCCGGTGTAGAGGGCGCTCGCGCCGTCGGTGAATAGGGCGATCTGCGGGTAGCCGGTGGCGAAGTCCGAAACGCCTTTCGGCTGGGTGATGCTGGCGGTCGCGCCGCCGACCGTCGTGTTGGCGCCGCCGGCGAGGCTCACGGTCGTGCCGGTGACGCTCGCCGTGATCGACGGGACGTTCTTGTAGCCGGCCTTCGTCGCATCCGCGCTCATGGCGGAGAGGGCGGCATTGATCGAGGTCTGGAGGTCGGTGCCCGACGAGATATCGAAGGTCCGCGCGAAGCTCGTGGCGTCGGTCGTCAGCGACGGATCGACGGCCTTGCTGGCGCCGTTGGCGGCCACGAGCGTCACGTTGCGCACGCTGCCATCCGTGAAGGTCACGGGGATCGTCAGCGTGTTGCCGGCCTGGATGCCCGACAGGTTGACCTGGGCCGGGTTCGTCGTGGACGTGACGGTCTTGTTGGTGAGCGAGGTCGCCATGCCGGCGGCGAGGTCATCCAGCTGGCGCTGCGCCTGCGGCAGGGTCGTGTCGCGCAGTTCGAGCCCGGCGGCGAGCGAGCCCGAGCGCAGGGCGCCGGGGGCGCCGAGATCGATCTGACCGCCGCCGGGCGTCGTGGCGGTGATGGTGCCGACCGTGCGCTTCGACGAATCCGTCGAGTAGCTGGACGACGCGTTCAGAGTGCCGTGCCCGTCGAAACTGAGGGTCGCGGCGTTGCCGCGGTCCACGAGCGTCACGCCCGACCCGGTGAGCACGGTCACAGTGCCGTCGCGCTGATCGACCGTGTTGAGGTCCATGTAGCTCGACAGGCTGTTGATCGACTGATCGCGCTGGTCCTGAAGGTCGGCCTTGGACGAGGCGTCGGTGGTGTTCTGGATCTTGGAGTTCAGCGCCGCGATGTTCTTCAGCAGCGAACTCGCCATCGCCGTGTCGGTGCCGAGCTGCGCCTCGATGCCGGTGCGGAGATCCTGCACCGTGGAGGCGGCGCTGTTGATCTGGCTCGCCAGGGTCGTGGCGTTGCTGAGCACGGTGCTGCGGGCGGCGGCCGAGGTCGGACTCGCGGAGAGTTCCTGTAGCGATTGGGTGAAGGTGTTGAACACGCCGTCGAGGGCGCTCGACGTGCCCGGCGTGCCGTAGAGCTTGTCGAGCTGGCTCGTGATGCTGGAGCGGGTGGCCGTGTAGGCCGCCCCGGCCGTCTCGGAGCGCAGCTGCTTCAGGGCAGCAGCGTCGAAGCTGCGCGTCACCGCGCCGGAGGCCACGCCGGTATTGCCCGGCGCCGTCGACACGGTGTCGATGGTCCGGCGGACGTAGCCGGCCGTGCCAGCGTTGGCGACGTTCTGCGAGACGACGCTGATCGCCGCCTGGGTCGCCTTGAGGCCCGCCGTAGCGGTCCAGAGCGCGTCCATGCCCACGGGCGTGGCCCTTTCCTACGAGACGAGAGTGTGTCCGATCACCGGATCACGTTCAGGAGGTCGCTCATCATCGTCTGCGCGGTCGACATGACCCGCGTGTTCGCAGAGTACGCCTGCTGGGTTACGATCATCTTTGAGAATTCCGAAGCAATGTCCGTATTGGATTGTTCGGTGCTCTCCCCGACGATGGTGCTGCCGGAGAGGCCGGCGAGGGGCGAGCCGGAATCCACCGTCTGGAAGTAATGGCCGTTGGTATCGGGCTTCAGGCCGTCCGGGTTCGTGAACCGCGCGAAGCCAACCGAGGCGAGGCCCACCACCGACCCGTTGGAGAAGGTCCCGTTGATCTTGCCGTCAGCGGTGACCGCCACGCTGGACAGCGTGCCGGAGGTGTAGCCGTCCTGCGTCAGGGTGTTGGTGGTCGCGGAGCCGGAGGCGTCGGCGTACTGCGTCAGGCCGGTCTGTCCGTAATTCAGGGAGACGTTGCCGAGGTTGGTGCCGCTAACCGTCAGGTTCGGGATGCTGATGCTGCCGCCCGTCGGGCTGGTGAGCTGCCCGGCCGAGTCGAAGGTGAAGGCCGAGCCGGCATTGGTCCACGCGCTCTTCGAGGCCGAGGCCGTCGTGTCCGATTGGTAATAGAGGTTCCAGACGGACGGCGTCGCCGGGCTCGTGCCGGTGTTGGAATCCTGGACCTTGGCCCAGCGGGTCGTGACCGTGACCGGAGCGCCGGTGGAGGTGTAGCCCGTCACCGCCGGCCCGGCGATGCTGCTGTTGACGAAGTTGGCGGCGTCGCCGCTCGCGATCTGCGTGGCCGTGCCGGTGGAGCTCAGCAGGACCGAGGCCGGATCGGCCGGCGTATAGAGGTCCGAGCCGGAGGTGGTCGAATTCGTCGTGGTCGGCGTCGCCGGCAGATTGGCCGCATAGGAGATCGTCGTCGTCGCCTTGGCCGGCAGGGTCGAGTTCGCGATCTTGATGAGGCCGGTGCTCGTGGCCTGCCCCGTGGCCGGGTCGATGTTCTGGCCGGTCAGGTAATCACCCGCCCCGTTGACGAGGTAGCCGTCCTTGTCCGGCGCGAAGTCGCCGCGGCGGGTAAAGAGCGTCTGGCTGCCGAAGCTCGCCTGCCCGTTGGCGTCGCCGGTCTTCTGCAGCACGGTGAAGAAGCCCTGGCCGTTGATGGCCATGTTCGTCGCCACCTGTGAGGAGACCACGTTCCCCTGGATCGTGTTGGTGAGCTGCGCCTGTGCCAGCACCGTGCCCGCGACCTCACGCTTGGAGGTCTGCTCGGCCATGAGGTCGATGAAGCTGGTGTCGACGCGCTTATAGCCGGTGGTCTGGGAGTTCGCGATGTTCCCGGAAATGTTACTGATCGCGTAGGACTGCGCCTGGAGACCCGACACCGAGGTCTGCAAAGCGGAAAAGATATCCATGGCACATGGTTCCCGGCACGAGGGCCAACGCAACGGCTTCCCGCCGCAACCCCCATGCCAAACCTAAACCATTGTAATAGATCGATCTTTTCCAGAAGCGCCTGGCCAACCCGGCATCCGGCGCCGGGCAGTCGCGGCCGGGCCGGCAAAAATTGCAGGGTCTGGCGTCGATTCTGATCGGGGAGAAGATCGCTTTGTCGCCCGGCGTTTACGGCACGTTATTTCACCTCAGCGATCATCCCGCGAGGTGCCGGCTTCGGGTCGAGTCGCGGCCGGCCGGGGATGCGGACAGCGGGACATGCGGGCCAAGCGGACGAGCCTCGTCCACATCATCTACTTCTCGCGGCTCACCCTGTCGGCCGATCTGGCCAAGCGTTCGGCTCAGATCGACGACATCACCCGTGTCGCGCAGAAGAAGAACGAGTTCGCGGTGATCACGAGCTTCCTGATCATCGAGGCCAACTTCGCCGCGCAGATCGTGGAGGGCGAACGCACTTCGGTGCAGGAAACCTTCGAACGCATAAACGCCGACCAGCGGCACCGGGAGGTGCAGATTTGCGAGTGGCGGGAAATCGCCAAGCGCGAATTCGTCCATTCGTTCAAGTGTGCTCAACGCGGAGCGCCGAACGACACGCTCTTCGCCAAGGCCAACCTGCTGCCCATGTTCCAACGCGGAACGCCCAAACCGTCCGCTATCCAGAGTCTGGCGATGGCGCTCCAGGCCGACGCGATGTCCCGCCAGGGCATCGATCATCTTTTCGTCTGAGGTTCCATGAGCGAGCCCATCGAACACCCGCCGATCCTCGTCGTGGACGACCAGGAGAAGCTGCTGCGCCTCGTGGTGATGTTGCTGTCGCGCATCGGCTTCCCCGATGTGGAAGGCGTGACGAACGGGCCCGAGGCGCTGGAGAAGCTGCGGACCCGCCGATACGCCCTCGTGATCTCCGATCTCGACATGGAGCCGATGGACGGGCTGACGCTGCTACGGGAGATCCGCGGCGACGACAACCTGATGAACACGCCCTTCATCCTGACCGAGTCGTCCTTCGAGTTCGAGGATATCAACCTCGCCCACCAGGCCGGGGCGGACGCGTTCATCCTGAAGCCGTTCGACATCGCCGTCCTCAAGACGAAGCTGAAGAACGTCATCAACCGGAAGCCGCGCAAGCGCGAGGCGCCGATCGCGGCGCAATCGACCCTCTCGCAGGAATTCCCGATGCTCGGGAAATACTAGGCGGCGCGGCCTCTCACTCCGCCCGCTTCTGGTAGTCCTTCACGTCGGTGAAGCGCACGTCCGGGTAGCGCTCTTCTTCATACCGCAACGAGAACGCGGTTGAGGCCATGAAGACCGGCGCCCCGTCGAGGTCGCTGGCCATGGCCGAGCCGTGGCTGTCGATGAACTTGTCGAGCGCGACGTCCGAATCCGACGACACCCACCGGCAGACGGTGAAGCGCGAGGTTTCGTAATCGACGGGCAGGCCGTATTCCGCCTGCAATCGCTCCTTGAGCACATCGAGCTGCAGGGCGCCGACCACGCCGACGATGGCCTGGCTGCCGTCGTAGGGCACGAAGACCTGTACCACGCCCTCCTCGCCCATCTGCTGAAGCGCCTCCTTCAGCTTCTTGGCCTTCATGGCGTCCGTGAGCTTGATCCGGCGCAGGATTTCCGGCGCGAAGCTCGGGACGCCCCGGAACACGATCTCCTCGCCCTCCGTGAGGGTGTCGCCGATGCGCAGCGTCCCGTGGTTCGGGATGCCGACCACATCGCCGGCGAAGGCCTCGTCCGCGATGGCGCGGTCCTGCGCGAAGAAGAACTGCGGGGCCGAGAGCGAGATCGGCTTGCCGGTGCGCACCAGCTTCGCCTTCATCCCCCGGTTCAGCTTGCCCGAGCAGACCCGCATGAAGGCGATGCGGTCCCGGTGGTTCGGGTCCATGTTCGCCTGGATCTTGAACACGAAGCCGGTCATCCGCGCCTCGGTGGGCTCCACCCGGCGCTTGTCGGCATCCTGGCCACGCGGGGCCGGCGCAACCTTGGCGAGGCCGTCGATCAAGTCGCGAACGCCAAAATTGCGCAGCGCCGAGCCGAAGAAGACCGGCGTCAGGTGGCCCTCGCGGAAGGCGTCGAGGTCGAAGGCCTTCAGGCCGCCCTGAGCGAGTTCGACTTCCTCGCGCCACGCGTCGGCGGCGCCGTTCTCGGTCAGAAGCTCATCGAACAGCGCATCGTCGGGCCCCGAAACCGGCACGGTCCCGGCGTCGTCGGCGGCGTCCAGGCGGCGGACCCGGTTCATGCCGAGTTCGTACGTGCCGGAGAAGTTGCGGCCCGAGCCGATGGGCCACGTCACCGGGGCGGCGTCGAGGGCGAGCGTCTTCTCGATCTCGTCCAGCAGGTCGAACGGGTCGCGCGATTCGCGGTCGAGCTTGTTGACGAAGGTGACGATCGGGATGTCGCGCAGGCGGCAGACCTCGAACAGCTTGCGCGTCCGCGCCTCGATGCCCTTGGCGGCGTCGATCACCATCACGGCCGAGTCGACGGCGGTGAGGGTTCGGTAAGTGTCTTCCGAGAAGTCCTCGTGGCCCGGCGTGTCGAGGAGGTTGAAGACGCAATCGCCGTATTCGAACGTCATCACCGAGGTGACGACGGAGATGCCGCGCTCTTTCTCAATGCCCATCCAGTCCGAGCGGGTGGAGACGCGGTTGCGCTTGGCCTTCACCTCGCCCGCGAGCTGGATCGCGCCCCCGAACAGCAGCAGCTTTTCGGTGAGCGTCGTCTTGCCCGCATCCGGGTGGGAGATGATGGCGAAGGTCCGCCGCCGGGCCACCGGATCGGCCGGAGGCGCCTCGGTTCGTGTCTGCATCAACATGGGAAGGTCTTCGTCGCGCGGGTGCGGTTTGCGCCGGGTGTACCCCGAGCGCCGCAACCGGCCAAGGGCGCCCGTCGCGGCTGCAACGCAACGCAAACTTCGCGACACATCGCGGACACTCTCCCGCTTCACCGTCACGGTTGCCGGCAACGACGGGCGTGGAAAGGACCCGAACCGATGATGCGACCCGCCTGGACGTCGATTCTGGCCGGTGCCGCGCTGTGGCTGGCCGCCTCGCCGCTATCGGCCGCGCCCTCGGCAACTGAGGACGCCGCCTTCCTCGACGCCCTCACCTGGGGCGTCTCGCCGACCTCCTTCGGGGAGCTGCGCGCCAAGGGCCGCGAGGCATGGCTGAGGGAGCAGCTTCATCCGCCGGCCGTCTCGCCGCTCCCCGCCGCCGTGCAGAGCGTGGTGAACGAGAGGCCACGGGACGGGCTCTACGAGCACACCCTCTATCTGTTCGCTCTGAGACGGGCCGCCGACGCCGAGCCCGATCCCGAAGCCCGCAAGAGCGCGCACCAGTATCACCAGGCGCTTCTGAATGCCGACGCCCGCCATTCCACCTCCGTCGCGATCCTGCGCGCCCTCTACGCGCCGGACCAGTTGCGCGAGCGTCTGACGTGGTTCTGGTTCAACCGGTTCAACGTGCATCAGGCCAAGGGGCCGGTACGCATCTGGGTCGGCGATTACGTCGACACCGCCATCCGCCCGCACGCGCTGGGCCGCTTCCGCGACCTGTTGGAGGCCACGCTCCGGCACCCGGCGATGCTGCGCTACCTCGACAACACCGACAACGCGGCAGGCCACATCAACGAGAACTACGCCCGCGAGATCATGGAACTGCACACGATGGGCGTCGGCTCCGGCTACACCCAGGCCGATGTCGAGGCCCTGGCGCGGATCCTCACCGGCGTCGGCATCGCCCCCAACCGCGACGAAATCAAAGTGAGGCCGGAGCACCGGGCCGACCTGCTGCGCGAGGGGCTGTTCGTCTTCAACCCAAACCGGCACGATTACGGCGACAAGCTCTTCCTCGGCCATACGATCAAGGGCCGTGGCTTCGGCGAGGTCGAGGAAGCCCTCGACCTGATCGCCCGCTCCCCCGCGACGGCGCGCAACGTCACCCGCGCATTGGCCACCTACTATCTCGGCCATGCCCCCGACGACGCCTTGGCGAGCACGCTCGCGGCGGTCTTCACCCGCACGGACGGCGACATCGCCTCCGTGTTGGACGCCCTGGTCCACAGCTCGCCCTTCGCCGCCACGCGGGACGGCGGATTCAAGGACCCGATGCGCTACGTCCTCTCGGCCCTGCGCATGGCCTATGACGGCCGCGTGATCCTCAACACCGGCCCGGTCATCGGCTGGCTGAACCGCCTCGGCGAGGGTCTGTTCGCCCGCACCACCCCGGATGGCTACCCGATCGATCCGGCGGCCTGGATGGGGCCGGGGCAGATGTCCGCCCGGTTCGAGGTGGCCCGGCAGATCGGCTCCGGCCCGGCGGGCCTGTTCAAGGCTTCCTCCGGCGACGAGCCCGACGCGCCGGCCTTTCCGCTTCTCGCCAACGGCCTGTTCTTCACCACTCTCGAAGCCGGCCTCGGCACGGCGACCCGCGCGGCCCTGGCGCAGGCGATTTCGCCGCAGGACTGGAACACGCTCTACCTCGCCTCACCGGAATTCGCCCGATGAACCGTCGCGATCTCCTCGGCCTCGGCGCCGGCCTCGGCCTCTCCACCGTCGCCGGCCGCGTCTGGGCCGCACCCAAGGCGGACGCCCGGCTTCTCGTCGTGTTCCTGCGTGGCGCCTACGACGCGGCCAACGTCGTGATCCCGACCGGCAGCGACTTCTACTATCGCGTGCGGCCGAACCTCGCCGTCTCGCGGCAGGACGCGCTCGCCCTCGACGGCGATTGGGGCCTTCACCCGGCGCTGCGCGACACGATCATGCCGCTCTACGCCAAGGGACAGGCGGCCTTCGTGCCCTTCGCCGGCACCGACGACCTGACCCGCAGCCATTTCGAAACGCAGGACACGATCGAACTCGGCCAGACGGTCGGCGCCTCGCGAGACTACAATTCCGGTTTCATGGCGAGGCTCGCGACCGAGCTGACCCGCGTGCGGCCCATCGCCTTCACCGAGCAATTGCCGCTGATCTTCCGGGGCGGCGGGGAGCCGGTGCCGAACATGGCCATCACAGGGGTCGGCAAGCCGGGCATCGACGAGAGGCAGGCGAAGCTCATCGCCGCGATGTACCACGACACACCCCTGGCTGGCGCCGTCTCGGAGGGATTCCGCGTCCGGGACGAGGTCTACCAGTCGATCTCGAACCACGCCGAGCAAGCGGATCGCGGCGCGACCTCGCCGCGCGGCTTCGAACTCTCCGCCCGGCGGATTGGCCGCCTGATGCGCGACACGTTCAATCTCGGCTTCGTGGATGTCGGCGGCTGGGACACCCACGTGAACCAGGGCGGGGCCAAGGGTTACCTCGCCGAACGCATGGGCGAACTCGGCCGGGGCATCGCCGGCTTCGTGGAGGAGATCGGGCCGGGCTGGTCCGACACGGTGGTGGTGGTCGTCTCGGAATTCGGCCGCACCTTCCGCGAGAACGGCTCGCGCGGCACCGATCACGGCCACGGCTCGGTCTATTGGGTGCTCGGCGGCGGGGTGCGGGGCGGGCGGATCGCCGGCCCGCAGGTCCGCGCGGACGAGGCCCACCTGTTCCAGAACCGCGACTGGCCAGTGCTGACCGATTACCGCGCGCTGCTCTCGGGCCTGCTCGGGCGCCTCTACGGCCTCGACCAGAACGCCCTGCGACGGATTTTCCCCGGCAACGATCCGGCCAATCTCGCGCTGATCTGAACGGGCGTCAGGCCGCAACCGCAGCGAGCGACCGCAGGTCGGCGATCAGCGCATCGACGCGCTGGTCCTGCGCGTCCCAGCCGAACATGAACCGGGCGCCCCCGCCGATGAAGGTGTAGAAGCGCCAGCCCCGCGCCCGCAGCCCCTCCGCCATGGCCGGCGGCAGGCTGAGGAACACCGCGTTCGCCTCCACCGGGAACAGGGCGCGCACGCCCGGCAGACCCGCCACGGCCTCGGCGAAGCGCGTCGCGCAAGCGTTGCCGTGGGCGCCGTTGCGCAGCCACGCGCCGCTCTCCAGCATTCCGACCCAGGGGGCCGCGAGGAAGCGCATCTTCGAGGCGAGCTGGCCCGCCTGCTTGCAGCGGTAGCCGAAATCCTCCGCGAGCTTGGCGTCGAAGAACACCACCGCCTCGCCGGCATGCATGCCGTTCTTGGTACCGCCGAAGCACAGCACATCGACGCCCGCCCGCCACGTCATGTCGGCGGGGCTGCAGCCGAGGCTGGCGCAGGCGTTGGCGAAGCGCGACCCGTCCATGTGGAGCGCGAGGCCGAGGCGGCGGCACTCCTCCGACAGGGCGCCGATCTCGCGCAGCGAATAGACCTGACCCGTCTCGGTCGGCTGGGTGATCGTCACCACGCGCGGCCGGGGGAAGTGGATGTCGTTGCGGTTGGTGGCGAGCGCGCGGATCGCCTGCGGCGTCAGCTTGCCGCCTTCGGTGCGGACGGTGAGCAGCTTCGAGCCGTTGGAGAAGAATTCCGGCGCGCCGCACTCGTCGGTCTCGACATGGGCCGAGTCGACGCAGATGACGCTGTGGTAGGATTGGCACAGGGCGGCCAAAGCGAGCGCGTTCGCGGCGGTGCCGTTGAAGGCGAAGAACACCTCGCAGGGAGTCTCGAACAGGGTGCGGAAGGCGTCCGCCGCACGGACGGTCCAGGCATCCTCGCCATAGGCCGGGGCGTGGCCGGAATTCGCGGCCTCCATCGCGGCCCAGGCCTCCGGGCAGATGCCGGAGTAGTTGTCGCTGGCGAATTGCTGCGATTGGTCGTGCGTCATGGCCGGAGCATAGCATCTCCCGCCGCACGAAGGCCAAATCGACCTCGCATGTCAGGCGCGAACGCTACGCGCGTGTCTTGGAACTCGGCGGCGCTTGGTGTAGAAGCCCCGCCAAGGCGCGTTCCACGTGCCGATTCGTAGACCGATCCGTGCATCCCTCCCCGGTTCGATCCGGCCGAGGGACTTTGTCGGTTTACGCATCGGCGACTGGTCGCGCGTTCCACAGACTTAGGCCAAAGGATCTTTTCCGTTGCAGGTACTCGTCCGCGATAACAACGTCGACCAGGCGCTCCGCGTCCTCAAGAAGAAGATGCAACGCGAGGGCATCTTCCGCGAGATGAAGCAGCGCAAGGCTTACGAGAAGCCGTCCGTGCGCCGCGCTCGCGAGAAGGCCGAGGCCGTCCGCCGCGCCCGCAAGCAGGCCCGCAAGACCGCGATCCGCGAGGGGCTGATCGCCGCTCCGAAGCCGAAGCCCCGGGTTGCCGGCGCCGGTCGTCGTCCCGGCCTGCCCGCCGCCACGCCGCAGCAGAACAATCAGTTCTCGGCTGCCAACGCCGCTCCCGCCACAGCGGCCTAATTCGGCTCTCCCGCCGTCACGGCGGGATGACCAACCGGACTTGGAAAAGGCCCGGACCGTTCGACGGTCCGGGCCTTTTCCGTTTGGCGGTGAGAAAGCGGCGTCAGGCCGCCTTCTTGGTTTCCATCGTGGCGCGCTCGGCCTGGACGAGCACGTCGAGGGCGCGCCACGGCTTCTGCATGAACACGGCGCCGCGCGGCAGGGCCACGTCCTGCTTGGCGCCGGAGGTGACGATCACCCGCACATCGGGCCAGCGCCGCTCAACCGCCTTGGCAAGGGTGACGCCGTCCATCTTGCCGGGCAGTCGGATGTCGGCGAACAGCAGCGCGACGGTCACGTCGTCCCGCTCCAACACGGAGAGGGCGTCTTCCGCGCTCTCACAGGCGATGACGCCGAGATCGGTTTCCTCAAGGACCGCCGTCGCGAGGTCTCGGATCGCCGCGTCGTCCTCCACCACGAGGGCGACGGGGGCGTGACTCTCGGTGCGTGCGCAGTCCATTGAAGGCTCCTGTCTATGAAGGGGGCAATGCCTCTCGCGGGGGCAACACGCCGAAACCCGCGAGTGATTCCCCGATTCGGCCATGCTGGCCCGCCATGAAGCCGCCTACAAGAGTCGCAGAAGCGTGGCTCATGCCTGCCCAGCGGTCAGCTCGCCGCCCACGCAGGCGTGACGCCTCAAATATGCGCAGGGCGGGGGCGGTTAAGAAACTGTTCACCGAACCGGCGCGACGATTACACTTATATGACGCATCCCGGCGTTCAGGCCGGGTCCGCGTCCGAGCGGATTCCCCGCCATTTCGCGTCTGAGGAACTGGGTCCGATCATGTGCCGCTTCCTCGCCTACAGCGGTGAGCCGGTCTTTCTCTCCGACCTCGTCTGCGCGCCGACGCACTCGCTCGTGCATCAGTCCCTGCACGCCGACGAAGGGAAGACCGAGACCAACGGGGACGGCTTCGGCATCGGCTGGTACGGGGAACGGGCGGAACCGGGCGTCTATCGCGACATCTCGCCCGCGTGGTCCGACGAGAACCTCGTCAACCTCTGCGGGCAGGTTCGGGCGCGCACCTTCTTCGCCCATGTCCGCGCCGCCACCGGCACGGCCACCGCGCGGGCGAACTGCCACCCCTTCGCCCATGGCCGGCACCTGTTCATGCACAACGGCCAGATCGGCGGGTATTGCCGCATCAAGCGCCGCCTCGAAGCGCTGATCCCGGACGAGTTGTACGACAGCCGCCGGGGCAGCACCGATTCCGAGGCGATCTTCCTCCTCGCCCTGGCGAACGGCCTCGCCGAGGATCCGGTCGGGGCCATGGCTCGCACCATTGAGACGATCCGAGGCCTGATGCAGGCGGCCAACGTGACGGAGGCGCTGCGCTTCACCGCTGTGGTGACGGACGGCGAGGCGCTGACCGCCTATCGCTGGGCGTCGGACAACCGGCCGCCGAGCCTCTACTTCCGCGAAGGTCCTTGCGGGCTCGTGGTCGTCTCCGAGCCCATCGACGGGTGCCGCGAGGGCTGGCAGATCGTGCCGAAGGGCGCGACGCTCCAGGCACACCGGGGCAGCCCTGTCGTGGTCACGCCACCGGCCAAGCCGGTCGCCGCCGCCAAGCGCGCCGCCTAAGGGTCACGTCCGAGGCGGGGCTGCGATCTCGTTTTCGGGATTGCCGACCGCCCTCCCCCGTGCCGAAATCCGGCAGGGTGATCGGCCGTCCATCGGCGGCCGTCCGGGGAGCGAGATATGTATCCGAACACCGACCTGCACATTGCCGGGCGCTGGCGCTCCGGCGCGGAGAGCCGGACCCTGCCCGTGCTCAACCCGGCGACGGGTGAGACCATCGGCCAGTGTGCGGTCGCCACGACGGCCGACCTCGACGAGGCCCTGGAAGCCGCCGGCCGCGCCTTCCCGCAATGGCGTTCCGTCGCCCCGTTCGAGCGCTGCAAGCGCATGCGCAGGGCGGCCGATCTCCTGCGCGAGCGCGTCGATGCCATCGCCCGCGTGATGACGATGGAGCAGGGCAAGCCCCTGGCCGAGGCGAAGGTCGAGACCCTGGCCGCCGCCGACATCATCGATTGGTTCGCCGAGGAGGGAAAGCGCGCCTATGGCCGTGTGATCCCTGCCCGCGCCGACGGCGTGCTGCAGGCCGTAGTGAAGGAGCCCGTCGGCCCCGTCGCGTGCTTCACGCCCTGGAACTTCCCGATCAACCAGGCGGTGCGCAAGATCTCGGCGGCGCTCTGCACCGGCTGTACCGTGATCCTGAAGGGGCCGGAGGACACCCCGGCGAGCTGCGCCGAACTGGTCCGCGCCTTCCTCGATGCCGGAATCCCCGGCGACGCCCTGTCCCTCGTCTACGGCGATCCGGGGGAGATCTCAGCCTATCTCATCCCGCACCCCGTCATCCGGAAGATCTCGTTCACCGGCTCGACCGTGGTGGGCAAGAAGCTCGCGGCCCTGGCCGGCGAGCACATGAAGCGTGCGACGATGGAACTCGGCGGGCACGCCCCGGCCATCGTGTTCGGCGATGCCGACGTGGAGAAAGCGGTCTCGGTCCTGGCGCCGTCGAAGTTCCGCAACGCGGGCCAAGTCTGCGTGTCGCCGACGCGCTTCCTCGTCCACGATTCGGTGTTCGACCGGTTCGTGCAGGGCTTCAGCGACTTTGCCAAGGGCGTGAAGGTGGGCGACGGGCTCGACCCCGAGACCAAGATGGGGCCGCTGATCCACAGCCGCCGTCTCGATGCCATCGAATCCCTGACCGCCGACGCCGAGTCGGCCGGGGCCACCCTGCGGACGGGCGGCAAGCGGATCGGTAACCGGGGCAACTTCTTCGAGCCGACGGTCTTCACCGAGGTGCCGCTGTCGTCACGGCTGATGAACGAGGAGCCCTTCGGGCCCGTCGCGATCATCAACCGCTTCTCGGACGACGACGAGGCCTTCGCCGAGGCGAACCGCCTGCCCTACGGCCTCGCCGCCTACGCCTACACCCGCTCGGTGGAGCGGTCGGCGCGGGTGATGAATCAGGTGGAGAGCGGCATGATCTCCATCAACCACCACGGCCTCGCCCTGCCGGAGGTGCCCTTCGGCGGCGTGAAGGATTCCGGCTACGGCAGCGAGGGCGGGCCGGAGGCGCTGGACGCCTACCTCGTGACGAAGTTCGTCACCCAGGCGAACTTCTGACCCGGTATCAGTAATGGGGAGGCGGCGGTTCCGGCCCGCGCTGCGCGGCCCGCGCCGTCGCCTCCTCAACCTGCTCGCGCAGCGCCGACACGAGGCGGGTGAGCCGGTCGATCTGCCGCCACTGGTCGGTGACGATGCGGTTCAAATCCTCGACGGTGGCCTCCTGCTCGGTGAGGCGCATCTCCAGCCGGTCCAGGCGTTCGGTCGATTCCATGGCATCCCTGCGATGGGGCGGCGCGGGGCGCCTTACGCCACGCGCAGGACGTACTCGGCCATCTCGACCCTGTCCCGTCCGCCCTTCTTCGCCACGTAGAGCGCCTCGTCGGCCCGACGCAACAGCCGGTCGAAGTCGCAATCGGGCGTCGCCACGGCAACCCCCACGCTGACGCTGAGGGTGAGGTCGGGCATGTCCGGCAGGGCGACAGCGGCGAAGGTCCGGCGGACCCGCTCCGCCGCGAGCATGGCCGAAGCTGGCGTGGCGCCGATCAGCAGGCAGGCGAATTCCTCGCCCCCGAGCCGGCCGAACATTGTGCGTGTCGGCAACGTCTCCGTCGCCACCGCGCAGAAGCCCACGATCACGGCATCGCCGACCTCATGCCCGAACCGGTCGTTGATCGCCTTGAAGCGGTCGAGGTCGAACAGCAGCAGGGCCGTGCCGGAGCCGGTGGCGAGCAGCCGGTCGGCGGTCTCCACGAAGGCCCGGCGGTTGGCGATGCCGGTCAGCGAATCGGTGCGCGCGGCGACGCTCTGCATCCGCTCTGCGCGCTCCTTCACGAGGCCGATGAAGGTGAAGGCCGAGGCGATGGAGAACAGCATGGCGGCGAGGCACAGCACAGCCACCCAATAGGAAGCGATGGCCGCCTCCGGCCTCGGCAGGGGGGCCAGGAAGGCCGCCGGCACCCGCACGGCGTAGCACACGCCGTAGACGACGAGCAGGCCCACGGCGACGGTGCGCGAGGCCAGGGGCTCCCCTCGCCCGCGCCAGAAATCCCACGCGCCGCCGAAGCAGTAGAGCGCCGCGAACGTGGAGGCGACGGCCACCCGTTGCGCGATCGACCCGTAGAATTCCGGGATGAGGCAGAGCAAGCCCCAGGCAATACCCCCGGCCACCGCCCAAGCGGGATGGCGCCGCCGCCCCTCGAACGAGCCGACGCCCCGCCAGATCAGCCCGTAGGCGCTGATCATGACCACGTTGGAGACGCCGATGGAGATCCAGTTCGGGATGTGACCACGCATCGCCAGCCCGACCGAGGCCAGGGAGCCGATGAAATGGGCGACGCCCCAATACCCCAAGCACGGCGAGTCCGGGTGCTGCCGCCATGATACGAAGAACTGCACGCAGACGAGGAATGTCGTCGCGCAGCTTGCGATCAACAGGGTGGCGGGGTCGAGACCCGGCACAGGCGTCGTCTCCTGGATACGCCGTCCCATGGGCGACGACCAACTATCTCATAAGTAGTTCGAATGGCCAAGCTTAGGTTGCTTGGAACCTGCCATTTCCCGGACGAGGTGTGTCCTCGGCTTGACGGGAGGCGCTCGCCGGTGGAAGCGTCGGGGCTGAAAAGGGTGGACCGCGTGACGCAAATTTTCGAGACGGTGGAAGGACTTCGCCTCGTTGCCGCGCGCTCCGCCCCCGCCTGGCGGGCGTGGGGTCCGTATCTCAGCGACCGCCAATGGGGCACAGTCCGAGAAGACTATAGTGCCGGGGGCGATGCGTGGACGTATTTCCCTCACGATCACGCCCGCTCCCGTGCCTATCGCTGGGGCGAAGACGGTATCGGCGGTTTCGGCGAGCGACATCTGAGGTGGTGTCTGTCCCTCGCACTCTGGAATGGTCGCGATCCGATCCTGAAGGAGCGGCTGTTCGGTTTGACCAACGAGGAAGGCAATCACGGCGAGGACGTCAAGGAACTATATTACTATCTCGACGGCACCCCGACGCATTCCTTCATGCGGATGATCTACAAGTATCCGCAAGCGGAATTTCCCTATTCGCGCCTGCTCGCGGAAAACCGCGCCCGAGGTCTGGATGAGCCGGAATTCGAGCTGCTCGATACCGGCCTGTTCGATGGAGGCCGGTACTTCGATGTCGAGATCGCCTATGCCAAGGCCGCGCCCGACGACATCCTGATGCGCGTCCGCGCCACCAATCGCGGGCCGGACGCAGCGGACCTCACCCTTCTGCCGCAGTTCTGGGCGCGCAACCTATGGTCGTGGCAGCCCGGCATGGAGAAGCCGGCCCTGCGGCGCGACGAGGCCGGCGGGGTCCTCGCGACCCACCCGGAACTGTCGCCGCTGCGCCTGTCTGCGGACGGACCGGACGGGTGGCTGTTCACTGAGAACGAGACCAACCTCCACCGTGTGTTCGGAGTCGGCCCGGCCGAGGGTCTGTTCAAGGACGGGATCGACCGGCACGTCGTCCAGGGCGAGCCCAGCGCCGTAGACGACCGGGCCGGCACGAAATGCGCCGCCCGCTTCTCGTTGCGCCTCGCACCGGGCGAGACGCGGGAGATCCGCCTGCGCCTGCGCCCGGCCGAAGCCGAGGGAGACCCGTTCGCGGATTTCGACGCCCTCTTCGCGACGCGCGAGACGGAGGCGGACGCCTTCTACGCGGCGCTGCAATCCTCGATCACCGATCCCGACCGGCGCCGCGTCCAGCGGCAGGCGCTGGCGGGGATGCTGTGGTCGAAGCAGCTCTACCATTACGATGTGCGCGAGTGGCTGGTCGGCGATCCCGGCCAGCCGGCACCGCCGGCCGAGCGGCGGCACGGGCGCAACCACGATTGGATGCACCTGCGCGCCAACGACATCATCTCGATGCCGGATGCCTGGGAGTATCCCTGGTTCGCCTCCTGGGACCTCGCGCTCCAGTCCCTCGTCTTCGCGATGATCGACCCGGACTTCGCGAAGAATCAGATCCTGCTCCTCGTCGGCGACGCCTACAGCCATCCCAACGCGGCGCTGCCCGCTTACGAATGGGGCTTCGAGGATGCGAACCCGCCGCTCCACGCCCTGGCGGCGTGGCGGGTGTTCGAGATTGACCGGAACCTGACCGGCCAGCCGGACCACGACTTCCTGAAGCGCGTCTTCCACCGCCTGACGCTGAATTTCACGTGGTGGGTGAACCGCAAGGATGCCAACGACCGCAACCTGTTCCAGGGCGGGTTCCTCGGCCTCGACAACATCGGCATCTTCGACCGCTCGAAGCCCCTCGGCGGCGGCGCGACGCTGACCCAATCCGACGCCACCGCCTGGATGGCGATGTATGCCCTCAATCTGATGCGAATCGCCATCGAGCTGGCGCTGGTGGATTCGACCTACGAGGACATGGCGGGGAAGTTCTTCGAGCACTTCCTCCTCATCGCGGCGGCGACGGGCGACGGCGTGTGGGATGAAGCGGACGGCTTCTTCTACGACGTGATCGAGACGCCCGAGGCGCGTCTACCGATTCGCGTGCGGACCATGGTCGGGCTCATCCCGATCCTGGCCGTGGCGGTGCTGCGGGAGGCGGATGTGGAGCGCCTGCCGCGCCTGAGAGAGCGGCTGATCTTCTTCCAGCAGAATCGGCCCGATCTCTGGCGGCTCGTCTCCCACTGGAACGAGCCGGGGGTCGGACGCTCGGCCCTGCTCTCCCTGCTGCGCGGCCACCGGCTGAAGGCGCTACTGCGGCGGATGCTCGATCCGGCCGAGTTCCTGTCGGATCACGGGGTGCGGGCGGTCTCGCGGGCCTATGCGGAGGCACCGTTCTGCTTCCCCTGGGACGGACGCGACCTCGGCCTCGCCTACGAGCCCGCGGAATCACGGTCCCGCCTGTTCGGGGGCAACTCGAATTGGCGCGGTCCCGTCTGGATGCCGGTGAACTTCCTGCTCATCGCGAGCCTGCACCGCTTCTACGACTATTTCGGCCCCGACTTCACGGTCGAGGCGCCGACCGGATCGGGGCGCAAACTCAATCTGCGCGAGATCGCGGACGAGTTGTCCTGCCGGCTAATCGCCCTCTCGGCACGGGGGCCGGACGGGTGTCGGGCGGTCTATGGCGATAGCCACATCGAACAGGAGGATCCCCACTTCCGGGATCACATCCTGTTCTATGAGTACTACCACGGGGATACGGGGCGCGGTGTCGGCGCCTCGCATCAAACCGGCTGGTCGGGCCTCGTGGCGCTGCTGATTCAGCAGGTCACTGAATCGTAGCGGTCGCGCCCTTGCCCGTCTCGACCAGGGAGAGCTTGGCCCGCTGCTGCTGGCCGACGCTGATCTCGCGCGAGATTTCCGAGCGGCGGGCGCTGTAGGTGGCGCAGACCATCGGGTAATCGACCGGCAGGCCCCACTTCGCGCGGTAGGTCTCCGGCGTCAGGCCCCGCAGGGTCAGGTGCCGGCGCAGGGCCTTGTAGGGCTTGCCGTCCTCGAAGCTGGTGATCGCATCCGGGCGGATCGAGGCGGCGACCTGGGCCGGCGACGGGCGCTGGAGGGTCGGCTGCTTCGGTTTGGCGAGGTGATCGATTGCCTGATGGATCTCGGTCAGGAGCTCGGGCAAATTGGTTGCAGGGACACGATTGCGACTGACGTAGGCGGTCAAGATCCGGGTCGCGAGTTCCACGGTCGGCTTATCGGTCATCGTGCGGTCCCTGGTTTTCACCATCGCGCGGCAGGCCTTGTCATGGCCCTGTTCACGCCGGTGCCATGAGCATGCGGGCGTGCTCCGGCTCCCCCCAGGTGGTCCGTCGGCTGCAAAAAACAGCCGACCCGCCAAAGCCGGTGTACACTAGGATACTATACTACTTATGATTGCATTCATTCGTCAACGGCTCCACGACTTGTTTTGAAGCTCTTTTTGAGGCGCGGAGGCCCCTTTTTCATGCATGCATCAACGAAATGGAGCCGGTTACGACAGTTTGAGCCTGTCACCCTTCGCTCTGAAGAACCGCATATGTTTGATTTGGAGAGGAACGTTTGATGGACGTGCTCGTCGTGGGGGCGGGGGTGGTCGGCCTCGCGGTCGGACGCGCGCTCGCGCTACGGGGTCATACCGTGATCGTGGCGGAGGTCGAGAAGGCGATCGGCACGGGCGTTTCCTCCCGCAGTTCGGAGGTGATCCATGCGGGGATGTATTACCCCACGAATTCCCTCCGAGCCCGGAACTGCGTCAAAGGGGCGCAACAGATTTACCACTTCTGCGAGAGGACGGGGGTGCCTCACCGCCGTTGCGGGAAGCTGATCGTCGCCTGCGACGCGGGCGAGGCGGACGCCATCGCGAACATCCACGCCAGGGGCGAGGCGAACGGCGTCGCCGGGCTCGAACTGCTCGATGCGGATCAGGCCAGGCGACTCGAACCGAACCTCGCCTGCACGCTGGCTCTGTACTCGCCGAACACCGGCATCATCGACAGCCACGCCTTCATGCTCGCGCTGCAGGGGGAGATCGAGGATCGCGGCGGCGCGCTCGCCCTGCGCACCCCGGTTCAGCGCCTCGCCCGCGAGGACGGGCAATGGCAGGCGAGCTTCGGCGGCGACGAACCGGACACGATGCCCTTCGACGCGGTGGTGAACGCGGCCGGCTTCGGCGCCCCCGCCATCGCCGCCCGAACGGAGGGCTACCCGGCGGCTTCGGTCCCGCACCTGCATCTCGCGCGGGGCAACTATTTCGGCTGCACCGGCAAGCCGGCCTTCACGCACCTGATCTATCCCGCGCCCCGCATCGACGGTGGGCTCGGCATCCACCTGACCCTCGACCTCAACGGCCGCGTGCGGTTCGGGCCGGACGTGGAATGGGTGGACGAGCCGGATTACCGCGTCGATCCCGCCCGCGCGGCCTCGTTCTACGAGGCGATCCGCCGGTACTGGCCCGCCCTGCCGGATGGGGCCCTGTTCCCGGATTACGCCGGCCTGCGCCCGAAGCTCACGGGGCCGGGCGAGGCGGCGGCCGATTTCCGCATTGAGGGACCGGCCGAGCACGGGCTTCCGAACCTCGTGCACCTGTTCGGCATCGAGAGCCCCGGCCTGACATCCAGCCTGTCCCTCGCCGAGGACGTGGCCAACCGGCTCGACGCCTGACGCCCTAGCTGAAGAGGTGCAGGGCCAGCGGCGCGAGGATCGCGGTCACGAAGGCGTTCAGGCCCATCGCGATCCCGGCGAAGGTCCCCGCGACCTCGCTGACCTGGAAGGCGCGGGCCGTGCCGATGCCGTGCGCGGCGAGCCCGGCCGCGAAGCCCCGCGCCCGCATGTCCGAGATCTTTAACGCCTCCATCATCGGCGTGACGAGGATCGCCCCGATGATGCCGGTGAGGATGACGAGGATTGCGGTGAGCGTCGGGTCGCCGCCGAGCGTCGCGGCGATGCCCATCGCCACGCCCGAGGTTACGGATTTCGGCGCCAGCGACACGAGGATCGGCTGCGGGATCGAGAACAGCCGCGCCAGCACGATCACGCAGACCAGCGTCGCGACCGAGCCTGCCGCCAGCGCGGCGAGCATCGGCACCAGGGCGCGTTTCACCGTCGCCCGGCGCTCGTAGAGCGGGAAGGCCAGCACCACCGTCGCCGGCCCGAGCAGGAAGTGCACGAACTGCGCGCCCTCGAAATAGGTCGGGTAGGGCGTGTCGGTGAGCGCCAGGACGACGGCCACGAACACCACCGCGACGAGCACCGGGTTCGCGAGCGGATGGCGCCCGGTCGCGGCGGCGATCCTGTCGGCGGCGACGTAGGCGGTGAGCGTTACTGTCAGCCACAGCAGCGGCGTGCGGGCGAGATACACCCACAGGGAGAAGTCGTTCCCCACCATGGCTTAGCCCTCGTCCTTGCGACCGCGCCGGTCGACCAGGGCCGAGACGCCCCGGAAGACGAGGACGGTGGTGAGCAGCGAGACGGCCGTCGAGACCAGAAGGATCACAGCAAGCTTCGCGCCCTGCGTCTTCAGGAGATCGAGCCGGCCGACGACGCCGACGCCCGCCGGCACGAACAGCAGCGAGAGGTTGGCGAGCAGCCCCTTGGCGATGGTCTCGAGCGTGCCGTCCACCAACGGCGGGGGCAGCAGGCGTGGGAGGGGACTGCGAGCGGAATCGCGTAGGAGCAGGAAGCCGAACATCAGCCCCATGCCGATCACCGGGCCGGGCACGGGCAGACCGAAACCCCGGGCGATGGCCTCGCCGCAGAGTTGCGCCAGCAGGATCAGCGCGAGGCTGGCGATCATTCGGCGGGGACGCCGGACAGGCCGCTGCGGCGGGCGGCGGCGATGCCCGCCTCATCGAAGCCGAGGAGACGGCCCAGGCGTTCCACCAGCGCCTCCTCGAACTCGTCCACCTTGCCGTCCGCTCCGGCAACCGACCACGCCATGGCGAGCAGCGCCTCGCGCTCGGCGCCGTTGGCTTCGTGCGGGATCATCTCCACGAGGCTCGCCACGTCCCGCACCTCGGTGTCCACGGCGGTCGCGCGGGCGATGAGGGCGTGGGCGGCGGCGGGCCCGTCAGCGTACCGGCCCTCCACGAGGCGGGCGAGGCGCTCGCTCTCGGCGGGGGCAAGGATACCGTCGACGCGGGCGACGTGGACGAGCAGGGCGGTCGCGGCCAGATGCGTGTCGTCGGCAGGATCGCGCGCCTCCGAGGCTCCGATCCCCAGGGCCTCCACCGCGTAGGCACGCAGGCGTGCGATCAGGGACATGTCCGCTCCGGGCCAAACGTGCATTGCAACATTCGGCCGCGCTTGGCGGAAATCAAGCAGGCGGGGACAGGTTGCGACGGGCCGTGGCCCGTTTGCATCGCCTGCGCGGGCTCAGCCCTGGCGCTGCGCGTGGGTGACGGCCACGTGGATCAGTTCGGCCAGGGTGCGCACGCCGAGCTTCTGCCGCATCTGCGAGCAGGAATTGGTGACGGTCTTATAGCTCACCGACAGGTCGGAGGCGATGGCACCGTAGGACCGGCCCTGCGCCAGACGGGCCAGGATCTGCTGCTCGCGCGGCGTCAATTGCAGTTCCGGGGTGCGGCGGGCATCCGCACGCAGCATCGCGACCTCGGTGGCGAGGCGGCGGTCGAGATAGACCTCCCCGATGCGGACCTTCTCGAAGGCGTCGTAGAGTTCGGCCGAGGCGTGATCCTTGAGGACGTAGCCGAGCGCCCCGGCTTCGAGGGCGCGGGCCACGATCACCGGATCGTTGTGCATGCTGAAGACGAGGATGCGCGTGTTCGGCGCCACCGCGCGGATGCGCCGGATCAGCCCCAGCCCGGCCAGCCCGCTGCCCTGGAAGGTGAGATCGCAGATGACGACCGGCGGCCGCAGGCGGTGGAAGATGCGGTAGCCGCCCACCACGGTCGTCGCCTCGGCGATGGTCTCGACACCGGCATCCTCAAGGACGCGTCGGCATCCCTGCAGGACGATGGGGTGGTCGTCGATCACGAGCACCGGGAGCCGAGTGGTGGCAGGCTCGATCTGAGAGGCGATGGCGTTCATACGCTTTGCGCGGAGATGAGTTCGTCGCCGGGCTCCGGGCTCCGCTCGGGCGGGATCGGAATGGCGATACGGACGATCGCCCCCGGGCCGATATTGTCAAGGGCGAAAGTCCCCTGGAGGGCTTCGACACGTTCGCGCATCCCCGACAACCCGAGGCCGATTCGGTGTTCGGTGGGGATGCCGGTGCCGTTGTCGCGGATCTCCACGTAGACCGTGCCGTCCCGCTCGGCGGCGGTGGCCTCGACGCGGGTTGCGCCGCCGTGGCGCACGGCGTTGGTGGCGCTCTCCTGCACGCACCGGAAGATGGTGAGGTCGAGGAGATCGCCGTAGCCCCGGGCGAGCCCGTCGAACTGGCCGACGAAGGCGATGCCGGGGTGCCGCTCGCCGAAGCCGCGCAGCAGCAGATCGAGGCAGGTCGGCAGCGGCGCCTGCCCGAGGCCGTGCGGACGCAGGCGGTTGAGAAGCGCGCGGTTCACCCCCTGCACCTGCCCCACGATGGTGCCGATCTCGGCCGCGCGGGCCGCAAGCTTGGTGCGGTCCACCTCCTTCGCCCCCGCTGCGATGCGGGCGATGGAGGCGGCGTTGGCCTCCAGGGCGAAGAGGCAGGGGCCGAAATCGTCGTGGAGTTCGAGCGCGGTGCGGCGGCGCTCGTCGTCCTGGGCGGTCAGGAGCTTCTGGTTCAGGCTGGCGTTGGCCGAGCGCGTCTGCGCCAGCGCCCCGGCCACCTTGTTGAACCGCTCTGAGATGACGGCCAGTTCAGGCGTGCCCGGCGGTGCGAGGCGGGCGGTGTAATCGTGGTGTTCGAGCTGCGTCAGCGCTTCGCCGAGGCGGCGCAGCGGCGCGAGAATGCGTGCCAGGGCAAGATAGAGCGCCACCAGCATCGCAAGGTTGACGGCGAAGGTCGTGAGCGAGAGGGCACGGACGTAGCCCCAGATCTCCTCGATCTCGTCCATGGGCTGCGTCGTGATCTGCGCCGTGCCGAGCACGCGACCGCCGACCGCGATGGGCAGGCTGTGCCGCTCGATGGGCGGCATGATCATCCGCGCGAACCACGCGGGCGCCTCGCGCTCGATCCGCTTGGCGGGCCCCACGGGCCCGACACGCTGACCCTGCGCGTCGAGCACGGCCACGCGAACGTGCCGAAGCACCCGGAACCGCAGGTCGAGGGCCTGAAGCAACGCTTCCGGCGAGGAGGTATCCGAGAGGCGGATCGTGTCCGCGACCAGCGATTCCACCGTCGCGAGGGAGGCGCGGGTCTCGACCCGCACCGCCGTGCGGGCGTTCAGCACCACCACCGCGCAGGAGGTGACGGCGGCGAGCAGGTCGATGAGCAGTACCACCGCGATGAGCCGCGTCCGCGTCGACCAGCCGGACCAGGGCATGGACCTCGCCCGGGCGGGCCGGTGCGGCGGCAGCAGGTTCGGGCGCGTATCCACGGTGTGACGAAGCCCGTTCAAGGGGAGCAGAGGGTGAGGTCCTGAAGGACGGCTCGACTACTATTCCTTAAGCGAAACGTCGTAAATCCTGTGGATGACTTCGACGCGACCGGACTCGATTAGACACGACACAGGGTTGTCGCGCGGCGACATCATTGTGCCGTATTGCGAGCCATCAATCGGTGAGCTTGCCGATAGCCGGCGGGCGCATCGGGCCGGACCGGCCGAATCCGGGCGTTCCGATGGCGACCGTCGCGCATCAGGTCCGAGATCGCAACCGATGTCCGAGTTATCACTAGACACGTCGGAGCGGCGCACCGCCCGTGCCGCCGCCGTGCCGCAGGGTCAACGCTCGCTCGCGCGGCCGCTGCTCCTCAGCGTCGCCGGCGCGGCCGTGCTGTCCGCCTTCGCCGTGGCTGCGTCTTCCGTCATGGCGGGGCTCGTCACGCCGATCCCGCGGCTCACGCAGCCGCCGGCCATCGGCCAGGGCCTCGCGTCGAGCTGGCCCGACCTGAAGGACGGCCTGCCCGCCCGGGCCGGCGAACCCGTGAAGATCACCGAGAGCAAGGCCGAGGCGCCGAAGGCCGCGCCCGGTCCGCGCATGGCTGCCTTCTCCACCGACCCGCAGGCCTTCGACGGCGGCACGCCCACTTTGCCGACGCCGCAGCCGAAACCCGTCGCCCAGCGCCCGGCGCCGGTGAAGCCGACCGAGCGCATCCCGGTGCCGACCGAGGTGGCCGTTCAAGCGAATGTGCCCGCCGCCCGGATCGTCACGCCGAGCCGCACCGTCGCGGCCCTCGCGCCCCGCCCCTCGGAGACGGTGCGGGCGCGCGACGAGGCCGTGCAGGTGGCGGAAGAGCCGCCCAAGGCCGCGCCGCCGAAGCCCGTTGCCGTGGCGACGCCCGCACCGGCCAAGCCGAAGCCGGCCCCGGTGGCGACGGCCAAACCCACGCACGAGCCGGTGAAGGCCGCGAAGGCCGAGACGCCCAAGCCAACTGTGAAGGCGGCCGCCGCCAAGCCTGCCCCCGCCATCGCCAAGCCGGCCGTGACGCAGACCGCCTCGGCGGAAGCCGATTCGGATGAGACCGAGATTTTGGGCGTGAAGCTGCCCTCGCTTGCGCCCACCGGGCGCAAGATCAAGGACAGCGTGAGCGCGCTGGGCGACGCCGTCCGCAGCGCGTTCTAGGGGCTCAGCCCCGCTGCTGGGGCTTGAAGCCGCCCTTGCCGGCATTGCGGCGGTGGCGGTCGGCGCGGGGCGAGCCCGGCCCCTTGCCGCCGGGCGGTCCCTTGCGGGGCGCCGGGGCGAATTCCGCCGGCAGCGCCTCGACCTGGATTTCCGGCGACCCGTTCCGCGCGAAGGCTTCCGCGAAGCGCGAGGCGGCGTGGCCGCGCACCTCGAACTTGGTCTCCCGATCGAAGATGCGGATCGCGCCGATCTCCTGACGGTCGAGCCCGCCGCGACGGGTCAGCAGCGGCAGCAGGCGGCGCGGGTCGGCGTTGTCGCGCCGGCCGAGGTTCAGGCGGAACCACACCGCCGGGCCCATCGACGCGATCATTTCCGGGTTCATCGGATCATAAGGCGGACGCTCCGCGCGGGCACGCCCCTCGCCGGGGTCCGTGACCTCCTCCGGCGCCGGCAGCCGCGTGCGGTAGATGCGGGCGACGATGTTGGCCAGCTCCTCCGGGCTCTTATGGGTGAGGAGCATCTGGGCCATCACCGAATCGTCCTCGGCGGCTGGCTCGGCGATCAGCGTATCGCTGAGCATCCGCTCGGCATCGAGGCCACGGATCGTGTCGGCCGAAGGCGGGCCGCACCATTCCGGCTGCACCTTCGCCATGGCGAGCATCTGCTCGGCCCGGCGGCGGCGGGCGTTCGGCACCAGCAGCACCGAGGTGCCCTTGCGCCCGGCCCGGCCGGTGCGGCCGCTGCGGTGCTGCAGGGTCTCGGCGTCATGCGGCAGGTCGGCGTGGATGACGAGGCTGAGCGAGGGCAGATCGATGCCGCGCGCCGCCACGTCGGTGGCCACGCAGACCCGCACCCGGCCGTCGCGTAGGGCCTGGAGGGCGGCGTTGCGCTCGCCCTGACCCATCTCGCCCGAGAGACCGACCACGGAGAAGCCGCGCTCGGTCAGGTTCGCCTGGAGGTGGCGCACCGCGTTGCGGGTGTTGCAGAATACGATGGCCGTGGGGGCATCGGCCTCGCGCAGGAGGTTGAGGACGACGTGCTCGATCTCACGCGGCACCACCCGCACCGCCTTGTAGGCGATGTCGGCGTGGCCGCGCGTCTCGCTCTTCACGGCGAGCCGCAGGGCGTCGCGCTGGTAGCGCTCGGCCAGGGCCTCGATGCCCTTCGGCAGCGTCGCGGAGAACAGGTAGGTCGAACGCTCCTGCGGCGTCGCCGAGAGGATGAACTCGATGTCCTCGCGGAAGCCGAGATCGAGCATCTCGTCGGCCTCGTCGAGGACGACGGCCCGCAGGGTGGAAAGGTTGAGGGAGCGGCGTTCCAGGTGGTCGCGCAAGCGGCCCGGCGTGCCGACGACGATCTGCGAGCCCTCAGCGAGGCGACGGGCCTCGCGACGGGGATCCATGCCGCCGACGCAGGCGGTGACGCGGCCATGCGCGGCGCCGTAGAGCCATTCGAGCTCCCGCTGCACCTGCAGCGCGAGTTCGCGGGTGGGGGCGATCACCAGGGCGAGCGGCGCGGCCGGGGCCGGCATGGTCTCGTCCTCGCCGACGAGCATGTCGGCCATGGCGAGGCCGTAGGCGACGGTCTTGCCGGAGCCGGTCTGGGCGGAGACGAGAAGGTCGCGACCGCCGCCGGCGGCGTCGAGCACAGCCGCCTGGACGGGGGTGGGCTCGGCATAGCCGCGCTCGGCCAGGGCCCGCGAGAGGGGAGCGGGCAAGTTCGGGAAGGGCACTTCGGTCAGGCTTTCGGTAAGGCGCCGTCCGCCGGGGCAAAGCCCAGTCGGCATCGAACGGCGCGGTATCATCAGGACAGACACGCGGCGCTCATGGCCCGCGCGGGACGCTTGAGAGCGTCCATCCGAAGGCCGCCCGTTTTTGTCCGAGGCACGCATGGTAACGGTTGCGGGGCGGGCTGACCACTCCACCCCGGGCATGAGGGGCCTGCTTGCGCGTGCGGACTATTCCGAGGGCTCGGGGTCCAGGGACATGCGCATCCGCAAACGGACGGTACCGTCCTCCGTCCGCACGGCCAGCACGTAATCCTGCCGCTCCGGCCCCTCGGCGATTCCCTGCGCGATCCGCGTCATGATCCGCGCGGCCTGGGCGCGGGCGGCATCGAGATCGGGAAGATCGAACCCCTCCTTGTCGCGGACGAGGTTGCTGCCGTCATGGAGGTCGATGAAGAAGCGGGGCACTGCACGGATCGGGTCCAACCGGTGGACCCTACGTATGCGCCTCCGTTGTTTCTACGCAGTTACCGAGCCGGCAATGTTCGCAGCTGGATCGACGCAGGGCGGCGGTCCTCGGGACCGCCGCTGTTTCATTCGCGCAGATCGACCTCAGTAAGCTCGGCCAAAATACGGCTGAGACACCGGGCGGTAGCGCTCGGAGACCGGCCAAGTATAAGGCCGCGCCGTGCCGGAAACTTGCGTGTTGGCCTGATAGGCGGGCTTGAACCCGTTGAGGGTCGTGGTGTGACCCTGCTTCTTGGGGGCCGCCGCGTCCCTGGCGGCGACCGTGCCGGTCAAACCGCCGACGGCCAGGGTGACGAGGGCAAGGCGAGACAACATCCCAGGCATCGAGACCTCCAACGACGGCGTGACTGCCGGCTGGAATCGAACGGTCACGCCGACGCCCGGTTCCGCGCCTCGCGGCTCAGGCGCCGAACCGCTCCGTGCGGATGATCGTGGCCGGGACTCCCGCCGCCATGATCAGGTCGGCGGCCGGGCTGACGAAGCGGTTCGAGCCGCAGAGGAACACCTTGGTGGGGGAGCCGATGCTCGCGAGGGCCGCCTGCACCAGGGCGGCATCGATCCGCCGCCCCTCGCCCTCCCGCGTGGTGCGGAGGAACAGCGAGAAGTTCGGCTCGGCGCGGTGGCGGGCTTCCAGCTCTTCGAGGGCGATGGCCTCGGCGCGGCTGCGCACCGAATAGATCAGCGCTGCCGGAATTGCCGGCGCCACCTCGGCCCGCCGCCGCAGCATGGCGAGGAGCGGCACCACGCCCGAACCGCCGCCGGCAAGCAACAGCGGCCCGCCATCCGGCCCGTCCCAGGAGAACGATCCGCCAATGGGCCCGCGCAGTTCGAGCCGGTCCCCCACCTCGGCGGACTCAAAAAACCAGCCGGAGACCTCGCCGCCAGGTAGACCCTCGACGAGCAGTTCGAGGGTCCCGCTGTCATCCGGCACCGAGGCGACGGAATAGCTGCGGCTCGCCCGGTAGCCGTCCGGGGCGGTGAGGCGCACATCGACATGCTGCCCCGCCCGCTGCCGACCGGCGAGGGCACAGCGCAGGCGCACGCTCTTCACATGGGGCGTCATCACCGTGACGGAGGCGACCTCCGCCTCGTGCCAGCGGAAAACGATGGGCTCGGCCGTCGCCGGCTCAATCTCCGATGTACCGCTGCTCACGCCAAGGGTCCCCGTACATGTGATAGCCGCGCAGTTCCCAGTAGCCGGCGGTGTCGGTGTTGGTGAAGCGCAGGCCCTTCAGCCATTTGGCGCTCTTCCAGAAATACAGGTGCGGCACGAACAGGCGCGCCGGGCCGCCATGGTCGGCATGGATCGGCTCGCCAGCGTAGCGCGTGGCGATCATCGCCTTGCCGTTGAGGAGATCCACGACCGGCACGTTGGTGGTGTAGTCGTCGAAGGATTCGGCCAGCAGGTAGGCGGTCGGCGCGGAGATGTTCGCATCGGCCAGGAGGTCGTCGATGGTGACGCCCTCCCACTGCGTGTCGAACTTCGACCACTTGGTCACGCAGTGGATGTCCCCGTGCCACTTCGTGCGCGGCAGGGCATCCAGCTCCTCCCAGCGATACGCCTTGATGGGCCGGGACCCCTCGCGCAACGTGAAGCGCCAGGTGGACATATCGATCACCGGGTTCGGCCCGATCTGCAGGATCGGGAAATCCTGCGTCAGGTACTGGCCCGGCGGAAGCCGCGCTCCGGTCTCCGGAGATTGCCGTCGCCCGACGAAGCCGCGTGTCACCATGCCGGTTTCCTCACCCATGGCCCGGTTTCGAACGCGAAATGCCGTCCGTCAAGCGCCGTGACTTCGCCGAATAATCGCCCGAAAGCGCATGTGAGATAGGCTCAACGTCGAAAGGCGTAGACTCATCACAGGAACGGACATGCGGACGACCTTCGCGACCGCCGCGCTACTGGCCGGCGTCATCACCCTCACCCCGGCCGCACAGGCGCGGGACGGCATCGGCCCGGCGGGCGCTGCGGCGCTCGGCGCCATCGGCGGCCTCGCGGTCGGCAGCGCCATCGCCGGCTCGGCCAACAACGGCTACTACCCCGGCCGTCCCGTCTACCGGGCCCCGCCCCCGGTCTACGTGGAAGAGGATTACGGCCCGGTCTGCCATTTCGAGCGTCGCCGCTACGTCGATGCCTATGGCGACGTGCTGTTCCGCCGCGTCCGCGTCTGCGAGTAAGCCGGCTCCGGCACGGGCTGCGGCTTGAAGCGCTCGGCGCAGGCGATCCCGCCGAGCACGAGGGCTAGGGCCGCCGCCTGGACGGGACCGAAGGGCTCGCCGATCACTAGGACGGCGAGCCCCGCCCCGAAGATCGGGACGAGGTTCACGAAGAGCCCCGCGCGGTTGGGGCCGATCAGTTCGACCCCGCGCATGAAGCAGAGCTGCGACAGCAGCGAGGGCCCGAGGCCGACGAAGGCGACCATCGCCCAGCCCTCGTGGCTCGGCCAGACGGCGTGGCCCGTGGCCATTTCCACCGCGAGCGGCGGCAGGGACGTCACGAAGGCCGCGACGGCCATGGCGCCGAAGAAGCCCAGCGCCGACACCTTCGGCCGCATCGGCAGCACTACCGTATAGCCGGCGTAGAGCAGGCAGGCCCCGAACACGAGCACGTCGCCCCGGTTGAAGGCGAGGTTCGTGAGCACGGAGAGATCGCCATGGCTCGCGGCCATCGCCGCGCCCGCCAGGGTGAGCACCACCCCGACCGCCTGCCCCCCGCCCACCGGCACGCCGTAGGCAATGCGGTTGGCCAGGATGACGATGACCGGGATCGAGCCCTGGAACAGGGCGAGGTTGACCGCGCCCGTATAGGTGCCGGCCGCGTAGAACAGGCAATTGAAGGCGGTGTAGCCGAGCCCGCCCATGAGCAGGATGCGCAGCCAGTGACGCCGCAGGATCGGCCATTCGGCCAGGATGCGCGGGCCCGCGAACGGCATCAGCACCGTGCAGGCCACGAGCCAGCGCAGGGTCGTGATGACCTGCGGCGACACATGGCCCGGGGCCCACCGGCTGGTGACGGCATTGCCCGCCCAGAGCAGCGCGGTGAGCGTCAGGAGGGGGTAAGCCGCGGCGGCGGCGCCGCCCGGCTTTGTCACCTCAGCGGCGACGGAACTGACCGCCGCGCACCGGCGGACGGGGACCGGAAGCGCGCTCGTCCTTGTGACGGAACACGAGACGGCCCTTCTCCAGATCGTAGGGCGACATCTCGACCGTCACCCGGTCGCCGGCCAGCGTCTTGATGCGGTTCTTCTTCATCTTGCCGGCCGTGTAGGCGACGATCTCGTGGCCCTGGTCCAGCTGCACCCGGTAGCGGGCATCGGGAAGGATCTCGATCACGAGACCGTCGAACTGCATCAACTCTTCTTTGGCCATACACCTTCTCCAGTCGGACCGTCCGGCAGCAGGCGTTCCGGCAAAACAGCGTTCGACAACCCGTGTCGTCTGAAAAACGCCGGAGCACGACGGTCCGATCCGAAAGGGGGGATCACTTCTGCCCGGCGGCGAAGCACGGATTTAGTCGCCATGGAACACAGCCGCAAGTCGGCTGCGACGATCCCGGTGCCGCAATACAATCCGTTTTCACCATTCTTCGTTAGGAGGGCGGCTCTTGCCCGGCATAATCGAGCCGCCCGTCCGGCGTGCGGCGCCAGACGCGCAGCAACACCATCCCGCCCGCCGGATCGCCCCGCCCGTCGAAGGAAAGATCGCCGAGGACCGTCTTGTACTTGCCCATGCGCAGGGCGTCGGCGAGCTTGTGTCCGTTGACCTTGCCCTTCGCATCGGCCGCCTGCCCTCTGTCGAGGGCCTGGGCGAGGAGCTGCACGGCGGCATAGGCGCCGGCTGCCGCCGAGTCCGCCTCCGGCGTGCGGGGCGCCGCCTTGCCGGCCTTGAGGTCGGGCAGGCGCGGCGGGTCCGGGGGCAGCGTCATCACGGTGCCCTCCCCCGCCGACCCGCTCGCGGCGAAGGCCGGGGTGAGGATGCCGTCGCTGGCGATGAGCGGCGCCGCGAGATGAGCCTCCCGCATGGCCCGCACCAGGGTCGCCGCGTCTGCGCCCGTGCCCCCGAAATACACCGCCGCCACCTTGGCCGCCGCGAGGCGCCTCACCAGCGCCGAGAGATCGCGGTTGCCGCGCTCGATCCCCTCGAAGGCCGCTTCGTGCTGGTTGAGGTCGTGCAGCCGCGCGGCGACCGCGTCGGCGAGGCCGCGCCCAAACGTCGTGCGGTCGTTGAGGATGGCGATGGGTTTCCCGGCATAGACCCGGGCGAGATAGTCGGCGGCGGCACGGGCCTGCTGCGGATCGCTCGGGCCGAGGCGGAACAGGTTCCACAAACCCCGCCCCGTCAGCGGCCCATAGGTGACGCCCGGCGCCACGAGGACCGTGCCGGCCCGCTCGTAGACCGGCGCCGCCTTCGCCACGGCGGCGGATTCGAACGGGCCGACCACCGCGTCGATCCCGTCGGCCACGAACCGCGTGGCGACGGCGGCAGCCTGTTTCGGATCTCCGCCATCGTCGGCGGCGGTGAGGGCGAAGCGACGCCCGCCCGCGCGGTTGAGATCGGCCACCGCCTGCTCGGCGCCCGCGCGCAGGCCCTGCCTGAAGCCGACATCCGGCCCCGAGAGCGGCGCGGACAGGCCGATCCGAACCGGTGGCGAGACCTGCGCGGCGGCGGGCAGCGTCGCGAGGAAGCACAGGGCCAGGGCGAGGGCTCTCATGGTCCGGGGCGGCCTCGGCGGATACAAACTTGCGCGAGTATACGCAGCCTCACCTACGCGCGGCGATAGTCGTCACGGATTTTCGACCAGCCCTGCGTGCAGACAGGGTCGCGGTCCCGCGCGATCTGCGCGATAAGGCGTCCCGATCCGCAGTACCGCGGCGGCGAAGCATCGTCCCCGGCGGGTCGCCTCAGCCGTTTCGGGACCAATTCCATGACCTCGTTGTTCGCTGGCATCCAGGATGCGCCGCTCGACCCCATCATGCGCCTGTTCGAGGCGTTCAATGCCGACACCCGTCCGGGCAAGCTGAATCTCGCCATCGGCGTCTACACCGACGCGGAGGGCAAGGTGCCGCGCCTGCGGGCGGTGCAGGAGGCCGAGAAGCGCTGGATCGAGAAGGGCCTGCCGAAGACCTACCGGCCCATCGAAGGCACGAAGCCGTTCCGGGACGCGGTGCAGGCGCTGCTGTTCGGCGAGGGCGCGGCGATCCTCAAGGCGAATCGGGCCGCGACGCTCCAGAGCGTCGGCGGGACGGGCGCCCTGAAGATCGGCGCCGACGTACTCGCCAAGCTGAAGCCCGGCGCGACCGTCGCCGTCAGCGACCCGACCTGGGAGAACCACCGCGCCCTGTTCACCCAGGCCGGCTTCACCGTGGTGGACTACCCCTACTTCAACAATGAGACCGGCGGTGCCGATTACCCGGCCATGCGCGCGGCCCTCGAGACGATGCCGGCCGGCTCCATCGTCGTGCTGCATGCCTGCTGCCACAACCCGACCGGCGCCGACCTGACGGACGAGGAATGGGCGGACCTCGTGCCGCTGATGCAGAAGCGCGGGCTCATCCCCTTCCTCGACATCGCCTACCAGGGCTTCGGCCTGGGCCTCGACGCGGATGCCGGGCCGGTGCGCCGCTTTGCCGAATCGGGCCAGGAGTTCTTCGTCGCCTCGTCGTTCTCGAAGTCGTTCTCGCTCTACGGTGAGCGCGTCGGCGCCCTGACGATCGTCGCGGCCGATCCGGCCATGCGCGCCAAGGTCGAGGCCCTGGCCAAGCGGCTGGTGCGGTGGAGCTACTCCAACCCGGTGACGCACGGCGCCGCCATCGTCGAGATCGTGCTGACCGATCCGGCGCTCCGGGCCGATTGGGAGAAGGAGCTCGGCCAGATGCGCGAGCGCATCCAGGAGATGCGGGTGCGCATGGCCGACAGCCTGCACCAGCGCCACCCCGACCGGGGCTTCGAGGCGATCAAGGTGCAGAAGGGCATGTTCTCGTATACCGGCCTCAGCCCCGACGAGGCCGTCCGCCTGCGCGAGCAGCACGAGGTCTACGCCCTTGAGACCGGCCGCGTCTGCGTCGCCGCTTTGAACACCCACAACATCGACCGCGTGCTCGACGCCATCGACGGCGCCGTGCAGGGCTGAACCGCCACGCCGGCATCGCCCTGCGGCGATGCCGGCAGCGGATCTGCGTAAGTAGGTCCCAAAAAAGTCCTTAAGATCGGGCTGCGGTGAAGCCCCATTCAGGAATGCCGCCAGCCTCATGCTCAAAACCGCCTTCGTTGCCGCACGCGACCGCCAGCGGCTGTCGGAGATTGCCTCGATCCTGATCGGTTTCGGCGTCACCCGCGTCGTGGACCGTCTCGGGCTGCGTGCGCTTCCGCTGCTGCCGCGCCGCCAGCCACGCGTCGACGTCACCCGCCTCTCCGAGCCCGAGCGGATGCGCCGGGCCATCGAGGCGCTGGGGCCGACCTTCATCAAGTTCGGCCAGATCCTCGCGAGCCGGCCCGATCTGCTCTCCCCCGCATGGACGGAGGAGTTGCAGAAGCTGCACAGCCAGGTCCCTCCCGTGCCGTGGGAGCAGATCAAGGATCAGTTGGAGCAGGACCTCGGCGGCCCGGCGGCGGAGATCTTCGCCGAGTTCAACATCGAACCCCTCGCCTCGGCCTCCATCGCCCAAGTCTACCGGGCGCGGCTGCATTCGGGCGAGGACGTCATCGTCAAGGTGGTGCGGCCGAACCTGCGCAAGATCATCGAGGCCGACCTGCGGCTGATGGCGCACGGCGCCCGCATCGTGGAGGCGGAGTGGCCGGACATGGCCCGCTACCAACCCCGCGAGCAGATGCGCCACCTCGCCGACGGCCTGAACGGCGAGCTGGACCTCCTCAACGAGGCCCGGAACTGCGAACAGCTCGCGCAGATCTTCGAGGGGCGCGACGACATCGTGTTCCCGCGCATCCACTGGGAGTATTGCTCCGAGCGGGTGCTGGTGCAGGATTTCATCCACGGCATCCCGCCCAACGACGAGGCCGCCCTGGCGGCGGCGGGCATCGACAAGAAGATGCTCGCTCAGAAGGGCACCGACGCCTTCCTGCAGATGGCCCTGATCGAGGGGCAGTTCCACGCCGACCCGCACCCCGGCAACATGCTGGCGATGGCGGGCAACCGCATCGGCTTCATCGATTTCGGCATCATCGGCCGCCTGTCGCAACGGCGGCGCAACCAGTTGCTGGTGCTGATCGGCGCCATGCTGAAGCAGGACGCGGACGGCCTGATGGCCGTGCTGCTCGACTGGACCGGCACCAGCAACCCCGACCTCACCAAGCTCCAGGTCTCGGCCCAGGCCTTCGTGGAAAGCCACTCCACGATCCCACTGAACCTCGGGCTTGTCCTTACAGACTTCATGAACATGGCCCGCGAGAACGACCTCGCGATGCCGACCGACCTTGCGATCCTGTTCAAGGGTCTCGTGACGGCGGACGGCGTGATGCGCCACCTCGATCCGAACTTCGACCTCTTCGCCGCCGCCGCGCCGACGGTGCGGGCGAGCATGCGCTCGCAATTCTCCCTCGACGGGCTGAAGCAGAAGGCCGAGGCCCTCGGCGCGGGCCTCTACGGCGCCGCCTCAGAGCTGCCGACGCTCATCCACCTGATGCTGGTGCGGCTGAAGCAGGGTCGCGTCACCGTCGAGATCGAGATCAAGGGCCTCGACAAGGTCACGCGTGGGATCGAGCGCGCCGCCGCCCGCGTCGCGGTGGCCCTTGTGGTCGCGGCCTTCGCTACTCAGCTCGCCCCCCGGCTCATCGACCTCGGGACTCCGGTTTTTGTGTCAATCGGACTCGTCGTATTTATTCTCGGTATCGGGTGGTTGGTATTGCTTATGCGAAAACGCTGAACGTCTAATCGAATACAATTTTCGGGATTCGTCGCTTTTGTCGCAAGCGAACTGACACAGTCTTCGCTTGCGGCAGCTTGGCCGCATGATACGGTCGAGCACCCCTCGAATCGCGTGGTTGCGGGCGGGGGCGGCGACATAGAAGCGGGCCCAGTCCGCCAACGCCGTCTTCGCTCCGATCTGACCGTCGCCGACCGCGCCTTCGCAGGGCTCGAGCCCCGTGACGGGGCCTCCGGTTGGGGTACGGCGGGGGCGCTGCGATGGATCTGCTTGTTGCGTTGACTGACCTGGAACCGGTCGTGGTCCGCCGCGAAGATCTCGAGGCGGAGAACGCGCGGCTGCGGCTTCTGCTGAGTCAGGCGACGGAACTCGCCGACAGCGAGATTCGCCGCAACGCCCGCCTCAACCGCATGGTCGAGAGCGGTCGGATCGCCGCCGAGCACAGCGCCACCCGCCTCGCCAGCGCCGAGGAACTGAACGCGAAGCTCCAGGCTAGCGAGGAATTCAACCGGCGCCTGTTGTGGACCACGAACGATTTCGTGGCGGTGCTCGATCTCGACGGTCGCCTGATCACGCTCAGCGAAAACGGCCCCTCGATCCTCGGCCTCGTCAGCGCGGCGGGGGCGCTCGGTCAGCTGTGGGTCGATTTCTGGATCTGCCCCGACAGCCGCAACGCCGTGCTCTCCGGCCTGCACTCGGCCCGGCTCGGCCGCGCCAACCGGTTCCAGGCGGAACTGGAGGTGCGCGGGATCTCGACGTGGTGGGACATCGCGGTGACGTCGATCCACGGGGCCGACGAGCGGCCGGAGCGGATCCTGGCGGTCGCCCGCGACATCACGGAGTTGAAGACCACCGAGGCGCGGCAGACCCTGCTGATGCAGGAACTCGCTCACCGCATGAAGAACACGCTGGCGCTGGTGCAGGCGGTGGCGGCGCAGACCCTGCGCAACGCCGTCTCCCTCGAAACCGCCTCGGATTCGCTCTCCGCGCGGCTTCTCGCGCTGGCGCAGGCGCATGACGTTCTGGTGCAGGGCTCCTTCGCCAGCGCCTCGCTCTCGGCCCTCGTCGGCACGGCCGTAACGCTCCATGGCGACGGCGTGCCGGGCCGCTTCCGCGTCGAGGGGCCGGACGTGACGCTGAACGCTCACCAGGGCATGACGCTGGCGCTGATGCTGCACGAACTCGGCACCAACGCCACGAAGTACGGCTCGCTCTCCACCCCCGCCGGCCATGTCGCGGTGACGTGGCACGTGGTCGAGGCCCGGCCCGAGGGCGATCCGGTCCTGTGCTTCCGCTGGGAGGAGATCGGCGGGCCGCCGGTCGCGCCCCCGACGCGCACCGGCTTCGGCACGCGGCTGATCGCCCGCAGCCTCGCCCACAGCTTCGGCGGCGCAGTCACGCTGGATTACCCCGCGAGCGGGGCGGTGCTCACCTTCGAGAGCCCCCTGCCGCCCCTGCCCGCCGAGGCCCAGATCTTCCAGCGGGCGAGCTAGGCGAGGCTGTTCTCCGAGAGGGCGCCGAGGGTGGCGTCACGCAGGCGCCGCGCTTCGGCGAGGGGCGCGGTGATACCATCGCCCGCCTTCGCCTCGCGCTCGAGGGTGCGGCAGGCGGCGCTGAAGGCGTCGCAGCCGAGCATGCCGGACATCGAGACCAGGGTGTGCGCCTCGCGCCCGATCTCGACGGTCGGGCGCTCGACCTCCGGGAAGGCGTCGGCCAGGGCCTGAGAGAAGCGGGCGATCAGCTTCTCCAATCGCTCCCGCCCGATCACGTCACCGAGTTCGGAGAGCGTGCTCGCATTGACGAGGGCGGGCGTGGACAATGGCACTGTCCCTTTTCATACATCGGTTGACTTTGCAGGTCACAGGATGCCCCGCTGACCGTCATCATCCAACCCCTCCGGGCCCCATCGGTCACGATGTCGCTCCGGGGCGGATCCCGGAGCCCGACGGTGCCGCGCGGAGCCCGCCCTTGAGGACGAACAGCCTGCGGGCGCGCCTGTCCGCGCTCTGGATGATGCTGCTCGCCTCCGGCGCGGCCACGGGCCTGCTGCTCTACGGACTCTATGGCCAATCGACCGCCGTGCAGGTGGCCGAAGCCGAGGTGGCGGTGACGCGCGGATGCCGCGAGATCATCGACCGGGTGGCCGGGCGCAAGGGTCCGCTCCCGCCGGGCACCGCCCCCGAGCGCATCGTCGCCCTGGCTCTCGAAGCCCTGCCCGGCGTCGAGGGCGGCATCTGGACGGCCTCAGGCGGCTCGGTCGCCTACGCCTTCCCGACCTACGAGGGCACCGGCCCGAAGACCGACCTGCCCGAGGCCGAGCGCCCGGTCATCGCGGCGGTGACGACCGAGGCGCTGCAGGTGGAGCACGCCGTGACGCTCCGGCGACCGAACCGGACCCAGGTGCTCGTGCTCCAGGGCTGTCCGCTGCGCGCCTACGGCCCCGACGCCACCGCCTGGACGATGATCCGCGCCCATGTGGCCGAGGGACCGTCCTACACGCGGCTGCTCGTCGGCCTCGGGTTTCTGGCGGTGACGGTGGTCGGCGCCGCGATCTTCCTCGGGCGGTTCCTGATCGGCTTCTCCCGCCGGATCGCGCAATTGGAGGCCGCCCTCGCCTCGCCCCTCGCGGAGGCCGAGGAACTGCCGCACCTGCAGCGCACGGGGGAATCGGAACTCGACCGGCTGGTCGATGCCCTGAACGCCGCCGGGGGGCGGCTGCGCGCCGCCCGCGAGCGGGCCGTGTCCGCCGAACGCCTCGCGGCGGTGGGACGCCTCGCCGCCGACCTCGCCCACGAGATCCGCAACCCCATCGCCGCCATGCGGCTGAAGGCCGAGAACGCCCTGGCCAACGGCGAACCCGAACGGGCGGCGACCGCCCTGAAATCGGTGATCGGGCAGATCGCCCGCGTCGATGCCCTGTTACGCGACCTCCTGAACCTCACGCAGCCGCGCTCCATCGCCCGCAGCCCGGTGCCGGTCGGCCCGCTGCTGATGGAGTGCGCGCAGGACCATCGGGATTTGGCCGAGGCGCGCGATGTCCGCATCGCCGTCGAGGCGGACAGCCTGCCGCCGGGGGACGATCCGCATCTCGACCGGGCGCAGATCGTGCGCGCGGTGGAAAACCTGATCCTCAACGCGATCCAGCACAGCCCCGACGGCGGCATCGTCCGCGTGGAGGCCCGGCGTGTCGTCCGGGACGGCAACGTGCTTCTCAGCATCGCCGTTTCGGACTCCGGCGCGGGGGTCGATCCGGACCTGCGCGTGGCGATCTTCGAGCCCTTCGCCACCGCGCGCCCCGGCGGCACCGGCCTCGGCCTCGCCATCGTCCGCGAGATCGCGCGGGCGCATCGGGGCGACGTGACCCTGGCGCCATCCCCGGCGGGCGAAGGCGCCACCTTCCTCATGGAGCTGCCATGGCGACCGTCCTGATCGTGGATGACGACGCCGCCCTGCGCGAGGGTCTGGCCGAGACGGTGGGCGATCTCGGCCATCGTCCGGTCGTCGCGGCGAGCGGCAGCGAAGCCCTGGCATGTCTCGCGGCGGGGGGCGTGAACGCCGTGCTCCTCGACCTGCGGATGCCGGGCGACCTCGACGGCATGGCGACGCTCGCCCGCATCCGCACGCAGGCCGAGCCGCCGCCGGTCCTCGTGCTCACGGCCTATGCGAGTCCGGCCAACACCATCGAGGCGATGCGGCTCGGGGCCCACGATCATCTCACGAAGCCTGTCGGCCGGGCCGACCTCGCCGCCGCCCTCGACGGGATGCTCCAGCGCGCGCGGCCCGATCCGGTGCAGGGGGGCAAGCGCCCAGCGGGCGGGCTCGTCGGGTCGAGCGAGGCGATGCGCCGGGTGCAGAAGACCATCGGTCTCGTCGCCGACAACCCGGCGACGGTGCTGATCGGCGGCGAGACCGGCACCGGCAAGGAGGAGGTCGCCCGCGCCATCCATGCCTATTCCGCCCGGCGCGAGAGGCCGTTCGTACCGGTGGATTGCGCCGCGATCCGGCCCGACCTGCTGGAGATCGAGCTGTTCGGCCATGCGCGCGGCGGCTTCCCCGGCGCCACGGCCGACCGGAGCGGCGCCTTCGCCCAGGCGGCCGGGGGTACGCTGTTCCTCGATGAGGTTGGCGACATGGCCCCCGCCATGCAGGCCAAGATCCTGCGGGTGATCCAGGACCGCACGGTCACGCCCCTTGGCGGGCGGCCGCTGCGGATCGATGTCCGCCTCGTGGCGGCGACCCACCGCGACCTCCCGGCCCTCGTGGCGGAGGGCCGCTTCCGCGCCGACCTCTATTACCGGTTGGCGGTCGTCCCCATCGCCCTGCCACCCCTGCGCGACCGCCTCGCCGACATCGTGCCGCTCGCCGAATATTTCCTTGCCGCCTTCGGCAAGCGCCTCAGCGCCGGGGCGGCGGCGCGGCTGCTGGCCTATCCCTGGCCCGGCAACGTCCGCGAATTGCGCAACGTGGTGGAGCGCGCCGCCGTTCTGGTGCGCGGCGGGATGATCGCCGCCGACGAGATCGACCTGCCGGGCAGCGCACCCGCCGCACCGGATACGGCGGAGGACGAGGCCGGCGACCTGCCGGGCGCCGTCGCGCGGCTCGAACGCCGGATGATCGCGCGGGCGCTCGAAGACGAAGGCGGCAACCGCACCCGCGCCGCCAAGCGCCTCGGCATCCAGCGGCAACTGCTCTACGCGAAGATCGAACGTTACGGCCTCGCCGTAGATGACCCGGCACTGTCGCAAAACACGACAGAGGACGTCGCTAAATCAGACAGCGAAGACTCACCGTAATGGGGCGAAAGCTGCCGGTTCCGGCCGTTCTGCTCAACTAATCGTCATCGGAGACTGCCAACCGGAACTGCATCTGCCGTGGCGCGTCATGGTGGCGCTCGGTCCGCGGGGGCGGACGATCGAGGATTCTATCCATGGCCGGGGCAGCTTTGCCGAACGAGATGAGGGGCGGGAGCACGAAGGCTCCCTCGGCGAAGGCCCTGCGCGGCCTCGACGCCCTCAACTTCTTCCTCGCGGACGTGCGAGACGGCCTTGGCCCCTATCTGGCGATCTACCTGATCGCCGTGCGCGGCCCGGACCAGGGGTGGAACGAGGCGACGACCGGCCTCGTGATGACCATCGCGGGCATCATCGGCCTCGTGATGCAGACGCCCGCCGGGGCCTTCATCGACAAAACCAACCACAAGCGGGCGGTGGTGATCGCCGCCGCCATCGCGGTGACGGCGAGCTGCCTCGTCCTGCCCTTCGTCTCGAACTTCTACGTCGTCACCGCCACGCAATCCCTCGCCCATGTCGCGGGCGTGATCTTCGCGCCGGCCCTCGCCGCGATCACGCTCGGCCTCGTCGGGCCCAAGATGTTCTCGAAGCGGATCGGCCGGAACGAGGGCTTCAACCATGCCGGCAACGCCGTCTCGGCGGCGGCGGCGGGCGGCCTCGCCTACTTCTTCGGCCCGGTGGTGGTGTTCTGGCTGATGGGCCTCCTGGCGGCCCTCTCCATCGGCGCGATGCTGCTGGTGCCAGCCAAGGAGATCGATGACGACCTCGCGCGGGGCATGACCACCGCCGAGACCAAGGACGACGAGGAGCCGTCGAGCCTGAAGACCCTGCTCAAGAGCAAGGGGCTGCTGCTCTTCGCGGTGCTCTGCGCGATCTTCCACCTCGCCAACGCGGCGATGCTGACCTCGGTCGGCCAGTTGCTCACCCATATCTCCGGCAAGGACCATGCGACCTCGCTCATCGCGATCTGCATCGTGGCCGCTCAATGCGTGATGGTGCCGACCGCGATGTTCGTCGGCGCCAAGGCCGACGCCATCGGCCGCAAGCCGATCTTTCTCGTCGCCTTCGGCATCCTGGCGATCCGGGGGGTGCTCTACACCTTCTCGGACAGTCCGTTCTGGCTGGTGGGTGTGCAGCTCCTCGACGGCATCGGCGCGGGCATCTACGGCGCGCTGTTCCCCATCGTCGTGGCCGACCTGACGCGCGGCAACGGACGCTTCAACGCCGCGCAGGGCGCGGTCGCCACAGCGCAGGGCGTCGGCGCCTCGCTCAGCGCCACGCTGGCCGGCGTCATCATCGTCTCGGCCGGGTATTCGGCGGCGTTCCTGTCGCTTGCGGCCATCGCGGGTGTCGGCTTCGCCCTGTACCTCATGCTGATGCCGGAGACGCGGGACGATCTGCCGGCGACCGGCAGCGACACCCTGCCCCGCGCCGCCGCGACCGCCTGAGCAGGCCGACATGACCACGCTTCCCTCGCACGGGTCGTCCCGGCCCTTCGTCTTCCTGCATGTCGGCGACCAGCACCTCACGGTGCGGGACGCGCCCCACCACCGGGATCTTATCGCGATCCTCGACCAGATCGCCTCGTTCGGCCGGGACGCCTTTGACTTCGTCTACCTGCCGGGCGACATCGCCGAGAACGGCGCCGCCGGGGAATACACGCTGATCGAGCAGGCGCTGCGGGGCCAGCCTTCCCTGCCGATCCTGCTCATTCCCGGCGACCACGACCGGCAATACGGCGCGATGGAGGACTTCGCCCGCTTCCACGAAGCCGTAATGGCCGGGCGCCATCCGAGCGTGGCGAACGACCTCCTACAGCCCCCGGCGGGACCGGGGGTCGATCCGCAGCGCGCGTCGATCCGGCAGTATTACTACGCCGCCGATTACGGCGATGTGCGCTGCCTGTTCGTGGACATGATCAGCGCCGGGTTCGGCCAGAAGGGCAAGGGCCTCGATTTCCGCATCGGCCCCACGCAGATGGATTGGCTCAGCGAGGAGGTCGTGCGCGCCCGCAGCGAGGGAAAGACCTGCGCGGTCTTTATGCACGCCTATCCCGACGATCTGGAGAAGAAGGAAGCGGCGGAGGTCGCCGGCCTCTTCTGGAGCCAGGGCGTGCGCCTCGTGGAGATGGGCCACACCCACTACAACGAGCTGGCCCATGACGGGCGCACGACCTACGCCGCCGCCCGCTCCGTCGGCCAGAACGAGGACGGCTCCGTCGGCTACGCGGTCGGCGCCATCGATGCGGGCGAGGTGAGCTGGCGCTTCCGCCCCCTCGACAGGGTCGGCCCGTTCGTCCTCATCACCAGCCCCGCCGACCGGCGCCTCGCCACGCACGGCCTGCGCGGCGACGAGGCGGGCCGCATCACCGTGCGGGCGGTGGTGCTGTCCGACGAGGCGCCCTCGCTCTGCCGCTGCCGCGTCGATGACGGGGCGTGGCAGAGGATGGAGCGCATCGCGGACGGACCGGCCTACATGGCCTCAGTCGCATGGACCTACGGCGCCCGTCGCCTGACGGTCGAGGCGATCGATCCCCGCTGGCCGGGATACGGGCCGGACTACATCGACCGCGACGTGATCGAACCGGCAAGCAGCGTCTTCGTCGGCCCGATGCGCCCCGACCGGCCCGGCAGCGATGCGTGCAGCCTCGGCGCCTGGCTCGAGAAGGGTGTACGGGGCGACCAGCTCGGCCCGAACCGGGCCGGCCGCGAGTGGTGATTTCCTTTTCCTTCTGACTGAAAGACCAACACCGCGATGGGTGCCCTGACGCTGACACCGAACCTCGCGACCTGGGGCATCGCCGCCCTGGCGACGCTGGGCGTGATCCTGCGCCCCTTCTCCTGGCCCGAGGCGATCTGGGCGGTGCTCGGCGCCGTGCTGCTCGTGGTGCTCGGCCTGCTGCCCTGGCAGGTCGCCATCGACGGCATCGCCAAGGGGACGGACGTCTACCTCTTCCTCATCGGCATGATGCTGCTCGCCGAGATCGCCCGGAAGGAGGGTCTGTTCGACTGGCTCGCGAGCCACGCGGTGCGCGCCGCCAAGGGCTCGGCCACCCGGCTGTTCCTGCTGGTCTACATCGTCGGCACGGTGGTGACGGTGTTCCTCTCCAACGACGCCTGCGCCGTGGTGCTGACGCCCGCCGTCTACGCCGCGACCAAGACGGCGAAGGTGAAGGACCCCCTGCCCTATCTGTTCATCTGCGCCTTCATCGCCAACGCGGCGAGCTTCGTGCTGCCGATCTCGAACCCGGCCAACCTCGTCGTGTTCGCGCAGAACATGCCCCCGCTCGGGACGTGGCTGCGCCTGTTCGCCCTGCCCTCCCTGCTCGCCATCGTGACGACCTACCTCGTCCTGCGCGTTACCCAGAATTCGTCCCTCAAGCAGGACATTGAGGCCGACGTCGAGACGAAACCGCTGGAGACCGGCGGCAAGGTCGCCGGCCTCGGCATCGTCCTCACCGGCGCCGCGCTCATCGGCGCCTCGGCGGCCGGCATCGAACTCGGTCTTCCGACCTTCATCGCCGGCCTCGCCACCGCCATCGTCGTGCTCGCGATCAAGCGCGGCGGCGTCGTGGAGGTCGCCAAGGACGTGTCGTGGAGCGTGCTGCCGCTGGTGGCGGGACTGTTCGTGCTGGTGGAGGCCCTGGAGAAGACCGGCGTCCTCAAGATGCTGGCCGACACCCTGAAATCCTACGCCTCCGCCGATCCGACGGCGACGGCCTGGGCGGGGGGCGCGGCCGTGGCCTTCGGTTCGAACCTCGTGAACAACCTGCCCGCCGGCCTGCTCGCGGGCGCGGCGGTGCAGACGGCGCAAGTTTCCCAGAAGGTGGCGGGCGCCATCCTCATCGGCGTCGATGTCGGCCCGAACCTCTCTGTCACCGGGTCGCTGGCCACGATCCTCTGGCTCACGGCGATCCGCCGCGAGGGCCAGGACGTGTCCGCCGGCCGCTTCCTCAAGCTCGGGGTGCTGGTGATGCCGCCGGCCCTCATCCTGGCGCTGGCCGCGCTTCTCTACCTCTGACCCTGTCGAAGACCGGAGACCACGCGGCGTGACTGCGACCCTTCTCTATCCCTTCATCATCATCGCTGGGTGCCTTCAGGCCCTCGGCAACTCCATGAACGCGCAGCTGCGCGGCAAGGTGGTCAATCCGTGGCTCGCCGCCACGGTGTCCTTCCTGCCGATCGTCTTCGTCTTCGCGACGCTGTTCTTTACGATGCCGACGCCGATGCCGAGCCTGGACACCCTGTCCAAGATGCCGTGGTACGCGCCGCTCGGCGGCGTCGCCGGGGCGGTGGCGGTGTTCGGCGGCCTCGCCTTCATCGACAAGGTCGGCGCCGGGCCGTTCAACGGCCTGACGCTCACCGCCAACATCATCACCTCGCTCGCGATGGATGCGTTCGGCCTGTTCGGGCTGCAGGCTGCCGGCTTCAAGCCGCTGCCCTGGCTCGGCGGTCTGCTCATGGCCGTCGGCGTCGTCTTCATCGCCCGCTCGGGCGGCAAGAAGGACGGGAACGAGCACACCAGCACCGCCGGCAAGCTGCTCTACCCGTTCATCATCGTGGCCGGCATGCTCATGGCCGTCGGCGTGGTGTGGAACGCGCAGCTACGCGGCGCCATCGTGAACCCCTGGCTCGCCGCCACGGTATCGTTCATTCCGGTGGTGTTCGTCTTCGCCTTCATCTTCCTGCTGCGCCCGACCCCGCTGCCGAAGCGCGAGGATCTCGCGGGCGTGCGCTGGTACATGCCGCTCGCCGGCATCACCGGGGCGGTGGCCGTGTTCGCCGGCCTGCTTTTCGTGGACAAAGTCGGTGCCGGCGCGTTCAACGGCCTGCTCATCACCGCCAACCTGCTCACCTCCGTCGCCCTCGACCATTTCGGCTGGCTCGGGATGAAGCAGGTGAAGGCCGGCCCGGCGCGCCTCGTCGGCGCCGCCGTGATGGTGGCCGGCATCGTCCTGATCTCGGTGTTCTAGGCCGACAGCGGAACCGCCGCCTCCTCGGCCGCGATCACCGGCTCGGGGGGCGCCTTGCGCGAGAAGTAGTAGAGGTCCACCGCCCGCCAGAAGGCGCCGCGCTCGGCGTCGCTCCGGTGGGCGAGGGCCGCTTCCAGATGCGCCATCGCCTCGCGGGCGATCTCGCTGCCCTGAAGCTCGGCCATCAGATCGGAAAGATCAGGCATGGCAACCTCCATTCTCTGTCCGAGAAAGAATAACGCCTAAGCTTGAATAGCGATCCAAAACCGGCCCGGCGGCTTGCCAGGGTCGAGGCTACGGCTACGATCACCGCACTGCGAAAGCTCGTCGCGGGAGATTCTACATGCAGCTTCGTCGTCGCTTCCTCCTGTCGGCGGCCCTGCCGCTGGCCCTGGCCTTCGGCCTCCCGGCCGCACCGCTCGGGGCGAAGGAGATGCCGGAATCTCAGGCAACGACCGAAGCGCGCAAGCCCAACGTGGTCATCATCGCCACGGGCGGCACCATCGCCGGAGCGGGCGCCGACGCCACCAACAGCGCAAGCTACGTGGCGGCCAAGGTACCGGTGGACAAGCTGATCGCCGCCGTGCCGCAGATCTCCACCGTCGCCAACGTGCGCGGCGAGCAGGCCTTCCAGATCGGCTCCGAGAGCTTCACCGACGAGAAGCTGATCCAGCTCGCCAAGCGCGTCTCGACGCTGCTGAAGCAGGACGACGTGGACGGCGTGGTCATCACCCACGGCACCGACACGCTGGAGGAGACCGCGTTCTTCCTCGACCTCGTGGTGAAGAGCGACAAGCCCATCGTCGTGGTCGGCTCGATGCGCCCCTCCACCTCCCTCTCGGCGGACGGCGCCCTGAACCTCCTCGACGCGGTGACGGTGGCCGGCAGCAAGGAAGCGATCGGCAAGGGCGTCACGGTGACGATGGGCGACTACATCCAGAGCGGTCGTGACGTAACCAAGCGGACGAACGTGGTCCCGAACGCGTTCTTCAGCCAGTGGGGCCCGCTGGGCATGGTGGTCGAGGGCAAGACCTACTTCTACCGGACGCTGGCCAAGCGCCACAACACGAGCTCCGAGTTCGACATCGACCAGATCGACAGCCTGCCGCTGGTGGGCATCGTCTACGGTTCCGGCAACATGATCCCGGCCGTCTACGACACCGAGGTCCAGGCGGGGGCCAAGGCGATCATCCATGCGGGCACCGGCAACGGCTCGGTGGCCGACTACCTCGTGGACAAGCTTAAGGACATCAGTGCCAAGGGCACGATCATAATCCGCTCGGCGCGGGTGCCGGACGGGTTCGTGGTGCGCAACGCCGAGCAGCCCGACGACAAGTACGGTTGGGTCGTCTCCCACGATCTCAACCCGCAGAAAGCCAAGCTTCTCGCCGCCGTGGCGCTCACCAAGACGAGCGATACGAAGGAACTTCAGCGCATCTTCTGGGAATACTGACCCCTACCGCCCCCGCCCGGCATGCGCGTCACGCGGGGCGGGTGGCGATGCGGTCGTGATCCCCTGGCAATTTTTGGAGTAAAGTCTCACCTGCATGCCGCAGGAGAAACACCCATGAGCGACCTTCATCCGGAAGTCGCGGCCGTCACCGCGCGCATCGTCGAGCGCTCGCGGGACAGCCGCCGCGCCTATCTCGACTTGATCGAGCGGGAGCGCGAATCCGGTATCCACCGGCCGACGCTCGCCTGCGGAAACCTCGCCCACGGCTTCGCGGCGTCGGGGGAGGACAAGGCGGCGATCCGGGCCGGGCGGTCGATGAACATCGGCATCGTCACCGCCTACAACGACATGCTCTCGGCCCATCAGCCGTACGGACGCTACCCGGACCAGATCAAGGTCTTCGCCCGCGAGCGCGGGGCCACGGCGCAGGTGGCGGGCGGGACGCCAGCCATGTGCGACGGCGTCACCCAAGGGCAGCGCGGCATGGAATTGTCGCTGTTCTCGCGGGACACCATCGCTCTCTCGGCGGCGGTGGCGCTCAGCCACGGCATGTTCGACGGCGCGGCGCTGCTCGGCATCTGCGACAAGATCGTGCCCGGCCTGCTGATCGGCGCGCTGCGCTTCGGCCACCTGCCGACGATCCTGATCCCGGCCGGGCCGATGCCCTCGGGCCTCGCCAACAAGGAGAAGGTGCGGATCCGCCAGCTCTACGCCGAGGGCAAGGTCGGCCGCGAGGAACTGCTCGAATCCGAATCCGCCTCCTATCACGGGGCCGGCACCTGCACGTTCTACGGCACGGCCAACTCCAACCAGATGATGATGGACATGATGGGCCTGCACATGCCGGGCGCCTCGTTCATCAACCCCGGCACGAAGCTGCGGCAGGCCGTGACCCGTGCGGCGATCCACCGGCTCACCGAGATTGGCGCGAACGGCAACGATTACCGGCCGCTCGGCAAGTGCGTGGACGAAAAGGCCATCGTGAACGCCACCGTGGGGCTGCTCGCCACGGGCGGCTCGACCAACCACGCGATCCACCTGCCGGCCATCGCCCGCGCGGCGGGCATCGTCATCGACTGGGAGGACATCGACCGCCTCTCGGCGGTGGTGCCGCTGATCTGCCGCGTCTATCCGAACGGCGCGGGCGACGTAAACCACTTCCACGCGGCGGGCGGGATCAGCTTCGTGATGTCCGCCCTGCTCGATGCCGGGATGCTGCACGACGACATCCTCACCGTCTCCGGCGCGCGCCTGCGCGACCATGCCCGAGATCCGAAGCTGTCGGGCGAGGAATTGGTGTTCGAGGACGCCGTACCGGAGAGCCTGGACGACACGATGATCCGGCGACCGGATTGTCCGTTCCAGCCGGACGGCGGAATGCGCCTGGTGAAGGGCAATCTCGGCCGCGCGACCTTCAAGACCAGCGCCGTCGATGAGAAGCGCCACGTCATCGAGGCTCCGGCGCGGGTGTTCGACGATCAGGACGAGGTGCTGAAGGCGTTCAAGGCCGGCGAGTTGGAGCGGGACGTGGTGGTGGTCGTGCGCTTCCAGGGTCCGCGCGCCAACGGGATGCCGGAACTGCACAAGCTCACCCCGCCGCTCGGCGTGTTGCAGGATCGCGGCTTCAAGGTCGCGCTGGTGACGGACGGGCGCATGTCCGGTGCGTCGGGCAAGGTGCCCGCCGCGATCCACCTGACCCCCGAAGCCCTGGCCGGCGGGGCCATCGCCCGCCTGCGCGACGGCGACATGGTGCGCCTCTCGGCTCCCGAGGGCCGCTTGGAGGTGCTGGTGGACGAGGCCGACCTCGCAGCCCGCGACCTCGCCCCGACGCCGAAGCCGCAGGCCGGCACGGGCCGGGAGTTGTTCGCCTTCATGCGCATCGGCGCGGACGGGGCCGAGCAGGGCGCCTCGGCCATGCTCGCCGCCGCCGGCCTCTGAGAGGGATTCGCACCATGAACGACCTCGCCAGCATCGACACGCTGATGCGCTCCGTGCCGGTCATCCCGGTTCTGGTGATCGATGACGTCGCCCACGCCCGTCCCATCGCCGAGGCGCTGGTGAAGGGCGGGCTCACCGCCCTCGAAGTCACCCTGCGCACCCCTGCCGCCCTCGACGTGATCCGCGAGATGGCGACGGTGGAGGGCGCGGTGGTCGGCGCGGGAACGGTGCTGAACCCGCGCGATCTCGACGCCGCCATGAAGGCAGGCGCCGAGTTCATCGTCTCGCCAGGGCTCACGGCGCCGCTGACGGAGGCCGCCAAGGCGAACGGCGTGCCCTACCTGCCGGGGGTCGCCACTGCGGCCGACATCATGCGCGGGCTCGACCAGGGGCTCGACCGGTTCAAGTTCTTCCCGGCCGAGGCGGCGGGCGGCATCAAGGCGCTGAAGGCGCAATCGGCCGTGTTCGGGCAGGTGCGCTTCTGCCCCACCGGCGGCATCACCGAGGCCACCGCCCCGGACTGGCTCGCCCTCCCGTCCGTGCTCTGCGTCGGCGGGAGTTGGGTGGTGAAGCCCGGCGCGCCGGATCCCGCCACCATCGAGGCGGCGGCGCGGGCGGCCTCCGGCTTGCGGAAGGCCGCCTGAGGGCGGATTACTCCGCCGGCATCGCCTGCATGGACTCGCGGGGCACGAAATGCGTGCCCTCCTTTTCCAGCACCACCTTGCGGTCGTGTAGGGCTTCCAGCGTCGAGCGGTGTCCGATGGAGACGATAGTCGTCTCCGGCAGCCGCTCGCGCAGCATTTGGTAGATCTTCGCCTCCGAGGGCTCGTCCAGCGAGGCGGTCGATTCGTCGAGGAACAGCCACGCCGGCTTGGCGAGCAGCGCCCGGGCGATGGCGAGCCGCTGCTGCTCGCCGCCGGAGAGCCGCCGCTCCCACACGTCGTCCTCATCGAGCTTGTCGATCAGGCCCGGCAATTGCGCATCGGTGAGCGCCTGCCGGATCTCGCCATCCGAAAACCGCGACCGTTCGTTCGGATAGACCACCGCGTCGCGGAGCGTTCCCAGCGGGATGTAGGGCCGCTGCGGCAGGAGCAGGGCCGAATGCCCGGCGGGCACGTCGATGCGGCCCCGGCCGAACGGCCAGATGCCGGCGATGGCGCGGAACAGCGTCGACTTGCCCGAGCCCGAGGGGCCGGTGACGAGGGTCGCCACACCTTTCGGCAGCGAGAGCGTGTCGGCGGCGACAATCTCGCGCCCATCCGGCAGGGCGAGTGCGAGACCCGTGGCGGTGACGCCGCCGGAGGTGGCGTTGCCCTGCATGAGCCCGCCGCCTGTCATCGCCATGGCCTCGGCCTTGGTCATCGCCCGGCGGAAGGAGCCGAGACGGATCGTGTTGGCCTTGTAGGCCGCCAGCGTGGTGTAGGCGTCCACGAAGAAGGACAGCGAGGTCTGCACCTGGCCGAAGGCGTTGCCGGTCTGCTGGAGGGCTCCCAGCGTGATCTTCTTGGCGAAGAAGGACGGCGCCGCGATCAGGTAGGGGAAGATGACGCTCGCCTGCCGGTAGCTGAAGGTGAAGGCGATCAACTTGATCCGGCGGAAGATGATGCCGGTGTAGTTGGCCACCACCATGTGGAACAGCGAGGAGAGGCGGCTGGCCTCGGCCTTCTCACCGCGCAGCAGGGCGATCTGCTCCGAGTAGATGCGGTTGCGGGCCAGCGAGAAGCGAAAGTCGGCCTCGACCCGCTCCTGGCGGAAGTTCAGCCCGATGAGCGGGCGGCCGATGAGGTGCGTCAGCCACGTGCCGACCACGGCGTAGGCGATGACGAGCCACACGAGGAAGCCCGGCACGACCGTATCGGTGAAGGGCAGCACGAAGTCCTTCGAGATCGTCCAGAGGATGACGATGAAGGACACGAGCTGCGCCGCCTGGCTCAGCAGGCGGATCGACAGGCTCGCCGTCTGCCGGATGAAGGCATCGACGTCCGACTGGATGCGCTGGTCGGGGTTGTCCGCTTCCTCATCGGTGAAGGGGATGCGGTAATGGGTGCCCTCCCCCAGCCAACGGCCGGTGAGGCTATGCGTCAGCCATGTCCGCCAGCGGATCAGCAGGGAGGAATCCACGAACAGGTCGAACATCCCGATGGCGATGTTCAGCGCCGCCAGCGGCACGAAGATCCACAGCAGCTGATGCCAGAAGGCGTCTGCGTTGTACTCCTGCAGGGAGTTGTACATGTCGCGGTAGAAGAAGTTGAACCGCAGGGTCAGCGCGACGTCGGCGAAGTTCACGAAGATCGACAGGGCGACGAGGTTGCGCCCGATGCGCCCCTCGGTGCTGCCGAACCAGCTGAACAGGCGGATTTCCTTGGTCGGCGTGTCGCGGTTCGCGAAATACGGATCGGCGATCATCGTGATGGCGCGGATCGGCTCAAGGTACGAGATACCGAGCACGATGCCGGCGAAGACCACGGCGCCGGTCGCCGCGAAGGCCGGCGGCAGCAGGGCGGCGAGGAAGGGGGGCAGCACCCCCGCCTCGGCCAGCGCCCGCGATCCCGCGAGCAGCAGATAGCCGACGCCGTAGACCGAGACGAAGACCTTGAGATAGGCCGAGATGGTGTTCGACGCGACGAGGATCGCGGCCATCGCGAAGCCCGCCAACGAGACGTAGAGCGGGGGGCTGGGAACGCCGGGGAACGCCAGCAGGACCAGCGCACACAGCGCGGTCACCACGGCCTGGATACCGAGTCCGGTCCTGATCGCCGCCACACCCATCTCCCTTCACGTCCCCCCGGCCGCGGACGGACGGGACCCGCGGACATGGCCGCGGGACGTGGCGAGATAGCGGCAGGGGAGGAACCTGTCGCGTGAAACTTCGGACAGGTTCGGTTTCGGCGGTTATGTCGCTGGCGCGTCAGGCCACCTTGCGCGGCACCAGACGCTCGCTGCCGAGGGCGTCCTGCGCCCCGGAAATCCCCGCTTCCGTGTATTCGGCGTCCTCGTTGACCCGCCAGACATCGTGCAGGCGGGTGCCGGCGCGGATGTTCTCCACGGTCAGCATCGCCGTCATCATGGCGTGGTCCTGGTTGTTGTACTTGTGCATGCCGTTGCGGCCGACGAGGTGCAGGGTCGGGTAATCCCGCTGCAATTCCCGGCGCACGGTGGCGACGTGGGCTGAATAATCCTCGTCGTAGACCGGGTAGGCCTTGGGCTGGCGCACCACGCAGGCATCGACCACGTCGGCCGGGTCGATCAGGCCGATGCGGCCGATCTCGGCCTTGGCCAGCGCGACGAGATCCTCGTCCGAGGAGGTCCAGAGCCCGTCGCCCTCGAAGCAGAAATATTCGAGGCCGAGGCAGGTATGGGCCTCGTCCGGGATCATCTCCGGCGACCACGAGCGGAAGTTCTGCACGCGGCCGACCTTTACGGACGGGTCGTGGATGTAGATCCAGTTGTCGGGGAAGTTCCTGTCGGACTTGGCGATGAGCGCCACCGTGAGGAAGTCGCGATAGGCGAGCGCCCTGGCGTTGAACGTGCTCAGCGGGCGCGGGCGAATGGCGTTCACGAGGTCGCGGACCGGCGCCGACGAGATGACGTGCTTGGCGGTGAAGGTCTCGCGGCTGCCGTCGCCGCGCTTGGCGGACACGGTCCACAGGCCGGTTCCCATGTCGAAGGACAGTGAATCGACCCGGCGGTCGAGGAGCACCTTGCCGCCCTGCGCCCGAGTCTTGGCGGCGGCGGCCTCCCACATCATGCCGGGCCCCCGGCGGGGATAGCGGAACGATTCGATCAGCGTCTTGATGACGGGGCCGCCGGCTTTTTGGCGCTTGCGCAGGCCGAGGGAGCGCTTCACCCCGTCGAGGATCGCCGCGCCGAGATCGAGCCCCTTGATGCGCTGCGCCGCCCAATCGGCCGAGATCGCATCGCATGACATGCCCCACACCTTCTCGGTGTAGGTCTTGAAGAAGATCGAGAACAGGCGCTCGCCGAACTGGTTGCGGACCCATTCGTGGAAGTTCTTCGGCTCCTGCACCGGCCGCGCGCGGGCGTAGAGGTAGGAGGCGACGCAGGCTGCGCTCGTTGCGAGGCCGAGATTCTTCAGCGCCTCGAAGGCCTTCAGCGGGTAAGCGTAGTACTTGCCGTTGTAATAGATCCGCGACAGGCGCGGGCGCTCGATGAAATCGTTGGGGAGGATCTCGTCCCACAAATCCACCACCGCTTTCGACTTAGAGAAGAAGCGGTGGCCGCCGATGTCGAACAGGTAGCCGTTATGCGAGACGGTGCGCGAGATGCCGCCGACCTGCGCGGGGTCGCTTTCCAGCACCGTCACCGCGTGGCCGTGCTTCGACAGCAGATAGGAGGCCGTCAGACCCGCCGGCCCCGCGCCGATCACCAGCGTCTCGGTGTGATGACTCATCAGTCGCTCCGGCCCGGATCGATACATGTCAGCGCGCGTCCGCCCGATTAATGTCGGGGGACGGTTAAGACTTTGCTGCCTCTACGAAACCCATTTCAGAACACGGATCACACCCATGTTCGCCGCTTGGCGGTGAGCCGAGACGTCCCGGCGGGCGGCGATCTCGGCCCGGTTGGCGACGTAGTAGCGGTAGGCGGCGAGCAGCATGTCGCCGTTGGTCAGCGTCGGTCGCCAGCCGAGATCCGCTTTGATCCGGCCGGTGTCGAATACGAAGCTCTCCGCGATCATGCGGTAATGGTAGGGGCCGAGCGGCGAGATGCGCAGCGCGTGCGCGGCGCGCATGGCGAGCAGCGTCGGCTTCAGCGGCAGATGCGCGGTGCGGGCGCCGGTACCGGCATGGGCGATGACGTGCTCGAAGGTCTCGCGCATGGACCCGACATCGTCGGCGCCGATGCCGAACACGCCGGAGGCGGTCTGGCGCCACGCCAGCAGCATCGCCGCGATCAGGTCCTTGGCGTAGATGAACTGGTAGCGGTTGCTCCCCTCCCCCACGAGCCACACCCGGCGGCCCTCGCGGATGAAGTCGAACAGGATGGCGAGCAGCCCCAGCCGCCCCTCGTCGATGATCGTAGGCGAGCGGATCACCGTCGTGGCGAAATCGCCTGCATGGGCGGCCAGGATGCGCTCGCCTTCCAGCTTGCTCGCGCCGTAGATCTCGCAGGGCGCGGGCGCGTCGTCCTCGCGCACGGGACGGTCGAAGCCCCGTGCCCAGAGGCAGTTGCTGGAGATGTAGACGAGGCTGCGGATCCCGGCCGAGGCCGTCGCCTGGGCGAGGGTTCGCGTGCCCTCGACATTGCTCGCCCAGAGTTCGCGCGGCTTGATGGTGCCATGGGCCAGCAGCGCGGCGCAGTGAAACACTGCCTCGTGGCCGGGCAGATGTCGGTCCAGGAGCGCCCGGTCGCGGATATCGCCGACGATCGCGGTGAAGCCCGGCGCCGCGATGGTGGCGGGCAGGAGGTCCACGCTCGTGACCAGATGGCCCTCGTCGAGGAGGCGGCGGACGAGGAGCGAGCCCAGGAAACCGGAACCGCCCGTGACGAGAACGCGTGCCATTGTGAAGCTCGCCGGCTGGAAGGGATCGGAACGTCAGGCCGCCACATCGAGGGCGCGGTTACGGGGAAGCGCGAGTTCCTGCGGCCTGAACAAGCGCATGGCCTGGGCGAACAGGGCGCCCGGCACCAGTACGCCGAGGATCGGCAGATCGAAGACGATGAGGATGCGCGCCATCGGCAGCAGCAGCCACGCCGCGACGGTCATCGGCGCCGCGCCGGGCGCCCGGCCGAGGACCAGCAGCGCCAGGGCGGGCGCCGCGATGGCGAGATCGTAATGCGAGACGTAGGGCTGCATCACCAGGGCGCCGAGGATGATGACGGCGAGCGCCCCGGGCTCCCGCACGTCCCTCCGCATCGCCGCGACGGCGAAGGCGAGGCAGGCCGCGCTGACGACACCCTGGAGAATCCAGGCGGCGCCGGCCGGCAGGCCGGAATAGCGCGCAGCGAAATAGGCCGTGACCGAGGTCTCGATCATCTTCGCGTCGAACTGGGTGATGAATGCGCTCTGCACCGGCATCGTGATGGTGACGAAGCGCTGCCAGACCTCGATCCCGAACATGCCTACGGAGGCGGCGACGAGGGCCAAGGTCGCCAAGGCGCCGACCGCGAGGCAGCGCCAATGCCCCGACAGCAGCAGGATCAGCCCGATGGCGCAGGCGAATTGCGGCTTCATCGATAGCACCGCGAGGCAGAGCCCCGCGAGCCAGGGCCGCCGCCCCGCCTCGATGAGCGCGACGGTGGTGGCGAGCGCCAGCAGCCCGCCGAAATGCCCGTACATCATCATCGCCACGGCGGGCGGCGACAGGCAGACCACGAGGATCGGACCCCACACGGGCGATCCGCGCAGGAGGAGGCGCGTCGTCAGCGCGAGAGCCGCAAGGTTCGCGGCCGTCCAGAGCAGCACGGCCGGCAGGAACGGCAGGGCTGCGAAGGGCGCGAACAGCAGCAGCGAATGCGGCGGGTAGACGAAGATGAGCAGCGGATCGCGCGTCATCTGGAACGCCGTCTTGATCGCCGCGCTGTAGGCGGGCTGATCGACCAGCAGGGCACCCTGCCCCGCGAGCACGAGGCGCGGCGCCATCCAGAAATTCACGAAGTCCCGGCCGAGCGGCGCGCCGATCATCCAGCCGTGGATGTTCCACGGGATCATCGCGAGCCACGACAGCGCCGAAATGAACGCGCCGCCGACGAGGATCGCGATCTCCCGTCGCTGCAATGTCGGTGTGAACATCAGGTTCGGCTCCACGCGGGCACAACCCTAGGAAGCAACGGCTGACGATTGGTTAACCCAACAATGCTTCATCCTGAGGCGCGGCCCGGCGCCCCCTCCGGGCGGGGAGACGAGACGACGATGCCGGACCGAGCCTCGCCGGCCGAACTGCCCGCGCGGCGCATCAACCCGGCGGTCCTGCTCTGGCTGTTGGCCGCCTTCGGCTTCGCCACGATGATCGCGCCGGCCGATATCGGCATGGTCATCTACCATCTGCGCGTGCCCGATCCCGACGACGCGATGCGCCTCGTGGAGGTGCGCGACCTCGTAAACGGACAGGGCTGGTTCGATCTCGTCCAGCACCGCTTCGGGCCGCCGGCTGGGATCGTCAGCCACTGGTCGCGGCTCGTGGATGCGCCGCTCGCCGGGCTGATCCTGCTTCTCACCCCCCTCACCGGCCAGGGGATGGCGGTCGGCCTCGCCGCTGCCTTCTGGCCGATCGCGCTGTTCGGCCTCTACGCCGTCGTGCTGATGCGCGGGACCGGGGCCACCTTCGGCCACAGGGCGGGGCTGATCGCCCTCGTGGTCGCGACGCAGACCGTCGGCGTCACCGTGCAATTCGCCGCCGGGCGGGTCGATCACCACGGGCTGCAACTCACCATCATCCTCGGCATGGCGCTGGCGCTGATGCGGGGTGGCGGCCGAGCGGGGCTCGTCGCGGGGATACTCGCCGCCGCCTCGATGGCGGTGGGGCTCGAAGGGCTGCCCTACGTGGCGGTGGGGGCGCTGTTCCTCTGTGGAGATTGGTGCTTGCGCGGGCGGACGGCGCTGGCCGCGCTCGTCGGGTTCGGCCTCGGGCTCGGCCTGGCGGCGCCGATCCTGTTCGGCGTGCAGACCGATCCGGCCCGGTGGAGCGTCACCGCCTGCGATGCCCTCTCGCCGCCGTGGCTGATGCTCGCGGCAGGCGGGCTCGCGCTGACCCTGGCCTGCGCCGGGCTCGACCGGGTGCTGGCCCGTCCCGCCACGCGGTTCGCCGCCGTGGCCGGGCTCGGCCTCGTTGTGGTCGCCGGCTTCGCGGCTCTGTTTCCCGTCTGCCTCGCAGGGCCCTTCACCGGCATGACGGCCGTGGTGCGCGATCACTGGCTGCTGAAGGTCAACGAGATGACCAGCGCGGCGACGTTCATCGCCCGGGGCCAGTGGGAGGGGCTGGTCTTCTACCCCGTGCTGATCCTCGCGACGCTCGCCGCCACCTGCCTCTCGCGGCGCGGGCGGGAATGGGCGGTCACCGCGATGCTGCTGTGGCCGGGGCTAATCATGGGGCTGATGGAGGTCCGGGGCCTTTATGTCGCCAGCGGCCTCGTGCCCCTCGTGGCGGGTGGATTCATCGACCGGGCGCTCGGCTCGCCCGGCATCCGCTGGAAGAAGCTCTCGGCGGTGACGGCCGCCGGCCTCGTCAGCACCGTCTGGATCGCGCCCGCCGTCCTCGGCGAGACGCTGCTGCCTTGGACGCGCACTGCCAAGGACCCCGAAGGCGCCAGGATCTGCCTCACCGATACGGCCCTGCGGGACCTTGCGATCCTACCGCAGGGCACCGTGCTGGCTCCCGTCTTCATGGGGCCGGCGATCTTGCTGAACACGCCCCATGCGATTGTGGCCGCGCCCTATCACCGGGCGGTGCCGCAGATCGCCGCCTCCCTCGAAGGGCTCGGCGGCATCCAGGCGGACCTGCGCAGGGCGACGGCCTCGCAGGGTGCGACCTACCTCATCACCTGCCCAACGCGGCCGGCGGACGACCTCCAGGCCGAGACCGCCTTCGCCACGCGCCTCACGCGCGGCGAGGCAAGCGCGGCTTGGCTGCGCCCCGAGCCCTCGCAGGGACCACTGAAAATCTGGCGGGTGGCGCCCTAGACGAGCCGCCGGTCGAGGCGGATGATCCGGCACGGCTCGCCGGCCTTGGCGGGCGGGGCATGCGGCGCGCGGACGAGCAACGCCTCCGAGCGGCCGAGCACGGCGAGCATGGATGAATCCTGCCGGTTCTCGGGGGTGGCGACAGGCAGTTGCCCCGCTTCCACTGTGAGGCTGGCGCGCATGTAATCGGCCCGTCCGTCATTGGCCGGCAGGTCGCGGCCGAGCGTTGCCGGCTCGGTGCGGTCGGCCCCCGCCAGCGGATCGCCCAGCATCGCCCGGATTGCCGGCACAACGAACAGCAGCCCGCAGACGATGGACGAGACGGGATTCCCCGGCAGGCCGATCACCAGCATGTCCCCAAGCCGGCCATGCATCAGCGGCTTGCCCGGCCTAAGGGCGACCCGCCAGAAGCCGAGTTCGAGCCCTTCACGGGCGAGCGCCGCCTGGACGAGATCGTGATCGCCCACGGAGGCGCCGCCGAGGGTGATGAGAAGGTCGGCCTTCGTCTCGCGCGCCCGGCGGAAAGCGGCTTCGAGCGCCGCGTGATCGTCGGCGGCGATGCCGAGGTCGATGGCCTCGGCGCCGGCCTCCTCGGCGAGGGCGGCCAGCGCGAGGCTGTTCGAGGCGACGATCTGGTCCCAGGCCGGCGTCGCGCCGGGCTCAACCAACTCGTCCCCCGTGGCGAGGATCGCCACCCGCGGGCGCCGCCGCACGTCGAGGCGCGGATGCCCCGCCGCCGCCGCCAGGGCGAGGCGGCGCGCGTCGAGGGTCATGCCTTCAGCGAGGAGCACCTGCCCCGCCGCGAAATCGAGCCCTTCCCGGCGGATGAACCGGCCCTGCTCAACCGCCTCGCGGACGTGGACGGTGTCGCCCTCGGCGTCGGCATCCTCCTGGATCAGGATGGCGTCGGCGCCCTCCGGCACCGGAGCGCCGGTGAAGATCCGCACCGCCTCGCCGGGTTGGAGCGTACCTGAGAAGCCGTGCCCGGCGGCGCTGGTGCCGGCGAGCGTCAGGCGCGCGCCGACCGCTCCGGCATCGGCGGCCCGCACGGCGTAGCCGTCCATGGCGGAGGCCGGGAACGGCGGCTGCGTGCGGGTCGAGGCGACCGGCGCCGCGAGCACCCGGCCGGCGGCGCGGGCGAGGGGCACGCTCTCGGTATCGACGGGCCGGGCGACGCTCGCGAGGATGCGGGACAAAGCCTCGGCGACGGGGATCAAGCCGCTCATCGGCGTCGGCCTCACTCTGCTGCGTCTGCCCTGTAGGCGCCGGAGCGCCCGCCATCCTTGGCGAGGAGGCGGATGCCCTCGATGCGCATGCCACGATCCACCGCCTTCACCATGTCGTAGACCGTGAGGCAGGCGACCGAGACGGCGGTCAGCGCCTCCATCTCGACGCCGGTCGGCCCCTGCACCCGCACCTCGGCGGTTAGACGCAGGCCGGGGAGGCTTGCATCCTCCTCACACTCCACCCGCACCTTCGAGAGGAGCAGCGGGTGGCAGAGCGGAATGAGTTCGTGCGTGCGCTTGGCCGCCATGATCCCGGCGAGCCGGGCGGTGCCGATCACATCGCCCTTCTTGGCGTCGCCCTCGCGGATCAGCGCCAGGGTGTCCGGCAGCATCACCACGCACCCCTCCGCGCGGGCGGTCCGGGTGGTGGCGGCCTTGTCGGTGACGTCGACCATGTTGGCCGCGCCCGACGCGTCGAGATGGGTGAGGCCTTCGCTCATGCCTTGGACTTCTTGCCCGTGTCCCCAAACAACAGCGCGCGGGTCGCCTTGGTGACGTCGCCCTGGCGCATCAGGCTCTCGCCCACCAGCACCGTATCGAGGCCGTGCGCGGCCAACGTTTCCACGTCGGCATGGCTGCCGATGCCGCTCTCGGCCACGGCGATGCGGTCGTCCGGGATGCCAGGCTTCAACCGCAAGGCGTTGTCGAAGGAGACCTCGAAGGTCTTCAGGTTACGGTTGTTGATGCCGACCAGGGCGGTGCCGAGCGGCAGGGCGCGGGCCAGTTCGGCCTCGTCGTGGACCTCGGCCAGCACGTCCATCTTCAGGTCGTGCGCAGTCTCGACCAGGGCGGCGGCCTCGTCATCATCGAGGCAAGCCATGATGACGAGGATGCAGTCGGCCCCCCAGGCCCGCGCCTCGTAGACCTGATAGGGCTCGAACATGAAGTCCTTACGCAGCACCGGCAGGCGGCAGGCGGCCCGCGCGGCGATGAGGTAATCGGGCTTGCCCTGGAAGGACGGCTCGTCGGTGAGCACCGAGAGGCAGGTGGCCCCACCCTTCTCGTAGGCCGCCGCGAGGGTGGCCGGATCGAAATCGGCGCGGATCAGCCCCTTTGAGGGCGAGGCCTTCTTCACCTCGGCGATGAGGGCGGTGCGCCCCTCCGCCCGGTGGGCACGGATCGCCGCCGCGAAACCGCGCGGCGGATCGGCCTGCGCGACCTTCTTCTCCAGCTTCGCCAGCGGCACGCGCAGCTTCGCCTCGGCGATCTCGCGGCGCTTGTACGCCTCGATCCGCGCGAGCACGTTCGGTCGCTCGGGCGCCTCGGCGGCGGGGTCGGGCGCGGCCTCTTGCGTCAGCGAGGTCATCGGCTCTCCTGCCCCTTCGAGCATTCTTGCGACACGCGCACCAGACGCGCGAGGGTGGCACGGCCCGCGCCGGTATCGATGGCATCCTGCGCCCGGGCGACCCCGTCCGCCAGGGTCCAGGCGCTGCCCGCGACGACGAGGGCCGCGCCCGCATTGACAACCGCGATATCGCGGTAGGCGTTTCGTTCGCCCGCGAGCACCGCTCCGAGGGCCTTGGCGTTGTGCGCCGGATCGCCGCCGCGCAGCTCCTCCGGAGCGCGCAGGGTCAGGCCAACATCGCGCGGATCGATGCTGAACCGCGTGATCCGGCCGTCCTCCAGGGCGACGACGCCGGTCGGCCCCGTGACGGTGATCTCATCGAGCCCGTCCGACCCGTGAACAGTCCAGACCCGCTCGCTGCCGAGTTCGGCCAGCACCCGGGTCAGGGGCTCGGCGCGGGCGCCGTCCGCGACGCCGAAGAGCTGGCGGGTGACGCCCGCCGGATTGCACAGGGGCCCGAGCAGGTTGAAGATCGTCCGCACCGGCAACTCGGCCCGCACCGCCGCGACGTGGCGCATTGCGCCGTGATGGGTCTGGGCGAACAGGAAGCACAGGCCGGCTTCCGCGAGGCAGCGCTCCTGCCCCGCCGGATCGAGCCCCAGGGCCACGCCGAGCGCCGCGAGCACGTCGGCCGCGCCGGAGCGCGAGGTCGCGGCGCGGTTGCCGTGCTTGGCCACCGGTACGCCGCAGGCGGCGACGAGGATGGCGGCGAGCGTCGAGACGTTGACGCTGCCCGAATGGTCGCCGCCCGTTCCCACGACATCGACCGCGCCAGCCGGCGCCGTCACGCGCATCATCCGCGCCCGCATCGCCTCGGCGGCGCCGACGATCTCCTCCACGTCCTCGCCGCGCATCTTCAGCGCCGTGAGGAAGGCGGCGGATTGGACGGGCGTCACCTCGCCGGACAGGAGCAGATCGAAGGCCGCGCGCGCTTCGGCGCGCTCAAGGGTCTGGCCCCCGGCGACCTTAGCGAGGAGCGGTCTGAAGCTGTCCATCGGAATCGTCGCAGGAAGCGGGGCTGGCGGCGTCAATGCACGTCGGCGGCGAGCCTGTCACGCTGCGCGTTCCAGGCCCTGGCGAGATCGAGGAAGTTCTTCACGATCTCCGCGCCGTGCTGCGAGCGGATGCTCTCCGGGTGGAACTGCACCCCATGCACCGGAAGCGCTTCGTGCTGCAGGCCCATGATGAGCCCATCCGCCTCGGCGGTCACGGCGAGCGCCGAGGGGCAGGTCGCCCGGTCCACCACCAGCGAGTGGTAGCGCGTCGCCTCGAAACTGTCGTTGATGCCCCGGAACAGGCCGCTCGCTCCGTGGCGGATGGTCGAGACCTTGCCGTGGAGCGGGATCGGCGCGCGCACCACATCCCCGCCGAAGGCCTGCCCGATGGCCTGCAACCCCAGGCAGACGCCGAAGATCGGGATCTCGCCCGCGAGGTCGCGCACCACGTCGAGGCAGATGCCGGCCTCGTTCGGGCTGCACGGGCCCGGCGAGAGCACTACGGCGTCCGGCGCCTTCTCGCGGATGTCGGCCACCGACAGCGCATCGTTCCGCGCCACCTCGATCGAGTCGCAGAGCGGGCCGATCAGATGGACGAGGTTGAAGGTGAAGCTGTCGTAATTGTCGATGACGAGGACTTTGGACATGGCGCGGATCCGAACCCTGGCGCGGTGTGGCGCGTCGGGGCGGGCGGGTCAATGGCGCGCTATTGCCCCCGCCGCGCCTGCGCCGCGAAGCGCACCGCCTCTTCCGCCGCGCGGAACAACGCCTTCGCCTTGTTGACGCATTCCTGCTGCTCGGACGCCGGATCGGAATCGTAGACGATGCCCGCTCCCGCCTGGACATGCATCCGCCCGTCCTTCACCACGGCGGTGCGGAGCACGATGCAGGTGTCCATCTCGCCGCCCGCGCCGAAATAGCCGATGCAGCCGGCATAGGGCCCGCGCTTCTGCTTCTCCAACTCGTCGATGATCTCCATGGCCCGCACCTTCGGCGCGCCGGAGACGGTGCCCGCCGGAAAGCCGGCGGTGAGGGCGTCCAGGGGATCGTGCCGCGTGTCGAGGTCGCCCTCGACGTTCGACACGATGTGCATCACCTGGCTGTAGCGCTCGATGAAGAACTGATCGGTGACGCGCACGGTGCCGATCCGCGAGACGCGGCCCGCATCGTTGCGGCCGAGATCGAGCAGCATCAGGTGCTCGGCCCGCTCCTTGGGATCGGCGAGCAGTTCCTCCGCGAGCGCCCGGTCCTCGGCCGGGGTGGCGCCCCGGCGGCGGGTGCCGGCGATGGGCCGGATCGTCACGACGCCCTCGCGCACCCGCACCAGAATCTCCGGTGACGAGCAGACGATCTGGAAGGTGTCGAAATCGAGGTAGCACAGGAACGGCGCCGGGTTCGTGCGGCGGAGCGAGCGGTAAAGCGCGAAGGCTGGCAGGGTGAACGGCGCCTCGAAGCGCTGCGACAGCACCACCTGGAAGACGTCGCCCGCAACAATGTACTCCTTCGCCCGCGCGACCATCGCGGCGAACTCCTCGGGCGTGGTGTTCGAGACCGGCTCCGGCGCGGCCACCGTCGCGAGATCGATCCGCGCCTCGATGGGCAGCGGGCTTTCAAGCGCGGCCGCGACGCCGTCGATCCGCGCGAGAGCAGCCTCGTAGGCGGCGCGGGCGGAGGTTCCCTCGGCCGGGCGCACGGGCGTCACCACCGTGATGACGTCGCGGATCGAGTCGAACACAACCATCAGGCGCGGGCGCATCAGGATCGCGTCCGGCACGCCGAGCGGGTCCGGGTTCGGAACCGGCAGGCGCTCCATGGCGCGCACCATGTCGTAGCCGAGATAGCCAAACAGCCCCGCCGCCATCGGCGGCAGGTCGCGGTCCTCGTCGGCGCCGATGGCGCTCTCGGCGATCAGCCCGCGCAGGCTCGCGAGGGGATGGCGCTCATCGGGTTCGAACGCGCTGAGATCGGGCTGGCGCGCGAGGGAGGCCACGCCGTCCCGGCAGCGCCAGATCAGATCGGGGTCGAGCCCGATCATCGAGTAGCGCCCGCGCACCGCCCCGCCCTCGACCGATTCGAGCAGGAAGGCGGGCCCGGCATGCCGGGCACGGAGCTTCATGAAGGCCGCGACCGGCGTTTCGAGATCGGCCACGAGCGCGATCTCGATCAGGCTCGGACGCCCGGCCTCGTATGCGGCCCGGAAGGCGTCGAATTCGGGCAGGTCCGACATCAGTACTCGCCGCCGAAGACCTTGCGGAGCGCCGCCTGATCGACCTTCACGCCAGCGTGCTTCTGCACGTCCGTGATGTACTGGGACAGCACGTCGTCCGCGATGGCCGACTGGAAGTTCTGCGTGACGGCCTTGTCGCTGGGGCTGTCGGCCACGAAGGCCGGCATCGTCGCCGACGTCACCTTGAAGACGGCGCGCGAATCGCCCGAGGCCGCGCTGCCGGACTTACCCACCGGCGTCGCGAAGATCAGGTTCACCACGTCGGCAGTGAGCATGTCCTTCGGCTGGTTGCGCGCGAGGTCCGACGTCTCCTGCGGGTTCACGCCGACTTCCTTGGCCGCGTCCTCGATGCTCGCGCCCTTGTCGAGCTTCTCGACCAGTTCGCGGCCCTTGGCCTGAAGGCGCTTGGCGGTCTCGGCCTGCATCCAGCCAGCCTTCACCGCGTCCTTCACCTCGTCGAACGGCTTGTCGTGGGCGCCCTCGATCTTGGTGACGTCGTACCAGATGTAGCCGCCGCTCTTCGTGCGCAGGGGCTCGTTGTCGCCGCCGATCTCGGCGCGGAACACCGCCGGCAGGGTCGTGTCCGCATCGGGGATGGTGCCGATGCGGGTGCCGTCCGGCGCCTTGCCCTGGCCGTCCACCGCCTGCACCGCCACGAGGTTGAGCTTGCGCTCGGCGGCGATGTCGGCGAGCGACTTGGCGCTGGCGCGCTGATCCTCGATGGCGTCGCGGATGTCCTCGATCTTGTCCTTCGCCCGCTGCAAAGCGAGGGTCTTGCGGATCTCGCCCGAGACCTCCTCGAACGGCTTCACCGTGCCGGGCTCGATCTTGGTGACGCCCAGCAGCACCTGGCCGAACTGGCCCTTCACCGGCTGGCTCACGCCGCCCTCGGGCAGGCTGAACGCGGCCTCGGCCACGGTCTTGTCGAACAACTCGTCGCGGGAGAGCGTGCCTAGGGTCAGCTCGTTGCCGCTGGTGCCGCGCGCCTCGGCGACCTGATCGAAGGTCTTGACGCCCTCCTCGATCTCCTTGCGCGCCGCCTCGGCCGAAGCCGCATCGGGGAAGACGATCTGCTGGATGGTCCGCTTCTCGGGGCTGCCGTAGCGGCTCTTGTTGAGGTCGTAGGCCTTGCGCGCGTCCTCGTCCGAGACCGGCTCGGACTGCGCCACCGTCTCGGGATCGACCACGAGGAAGTTCACCGTGCGGTACTCGGAGGCGCGGAACTTGTCCTTGTTGCCCTCGTACCAGGTCTTCAACTCCTCGTCGGTCGGGGCCGGGATCTGGCCGGCATCGGAGGGCTGAAGGAACAGGAAGGACACCGCCCGCCGCTCGGTCGTGTAGCGATGCACCGACTCGCGGAGGGCCGTCGGCACGCTGATCCCACCGGACACCGCCTCGGCCAACTGGATGCGGGCGATCACCGAGCGCTGCTCGTTCACGAAGCGCTGCTCGTTCAGGCCAGCACGCTGGAGCGTCTGGTAGAACAGCTGCGGGTCGAACTGGCCTTGGGCGGTCTGGAAGGACTTCTCCTCGTGGATCGCGCGGAGCACGGCGCTGTCGGGAACGGCGAGGCCGAGGTCGCGGGTCTTCTGGTCGAGCGCCGCCTCGGTGATGAGCTGCGACATCACCTGCCGGTCGAGGCCGAGCGCCCGCGCCTGCTCCGGAGAGAGGGCGCGCTTCAGCTGCACCTGATAGCGCTCGAGCTGGTTCTGGTAGGCCTGCCGGACCTGCTCGGACGAGATCTTGGTGTTGCCCACCGTGGCGACGGCGCTCGTCCCGCCGCCGCGGATCAGATCCTCGACGCCGTAGATGCCGATGCCGAACATCAGCAGCGAGAAGATGATCGCCAAAACGATCTTGCCGAGCCAGTGCTCGGTGGCGGCGCGGATGCCCTGCAGCATGGTGTGTCTTGGAAACGCCGGTCTGGAAAATGCTTCGTCGCGGCTCGCGATAGACCATTCGCGCGGTGAAACAAAGGCTCGCCCGCGTCACCATCCCCGCGCGCTGCGTGGGGAAAGGGCTCGGGCGCGGTTTGCGCGCCTAAGCTTGCTCTGGTACGGCCGCCGGATCACGCAGCGGTGAGGAGTGGGGCGGGGAATGACGCAGGGCGGGCGGCGGCCCCTGGTCGCTGGCAACTGGAAGATGAACGGCACGCGGTCCTCGATCGCCGTGGTGGAACAGATTCGCGACGGCCTGTCGCCCGATCTGTGCTCCCGGATCGACGTGTTGATCTGCCCGCCCTCGACCCTGATCGGGTCCTGCGTGGCGGCGGCCTACGGGTCCAACATCGCCATCGGCGGCCAGAACCTCCACGCCCGCGAGAGCGGCGCCTTCACCGGCTCGATCTCGGCCGAGATGCTGGCCGACCTCGGGGCGAAATACGTGATCGTCGGCCATTCCGAGCGGCGCGCCTACCACCACGAGACCGATGACGGCGTCCACGCCAAGGCGCTCGGCGCCCGCCGCGCCGGGCTGTGCGGCATCATCTGTGTCGGCGAGACCATCGAGGAGCGCGAGCAGGGCCGCGCCCTGGACATCGTCCGCGCGCAGTTGGCCATCGGCCTTCCCAAGGGCGCGACATCGGCCGATACGGTGATCGCCTACGAGCCCGTCTGGGCTATCGGCAGCGGGCGCACGCCCACGCCGAAGGACATCGCCGAGGTCCACGCTTCGCTCCGCGACATGCTCGACAAGCTGGCCGGCGAGGAAGCGCACAAGATCCGCATCCTCTACGGCGGCTCGGTGAAGCCCGGCAACGCCCGCGAAATCCTCTCGGTCGAGAATGTCGATGGCGCCCTGGTCGGCGGCGCGAGCCTCGTGGCCGACGATTTCCTGGGGATCTGCAAGGCCTACGCCTGAGACGAATCCGGGGCGCCACGCCCCGGGCTTCGCATGGGTGTCACACTGACTTGGTCTTGAGGGCGGGAGAGTCCCGTCCGAAAGCGCCGCATGTCCGAGGATCTGAGTTCCGCCCATCCCGCCTTGGTGGAGATGATCCGCCGGGAGATCCTCGACAGCTACGACGAGGAACTCGAGCAGGATCTCGAGGAATCCCGCCTCGACGCCCTCGGCCCCGCCGAAGCCCACGGGGCGCTCGACCGGCGCTTCTACTTCCGCGAACTCCTGCGCCTTCAGCACGAACTGGTCCGGCTGCAGGATTGGGTCCAGCATCACAAGCTGCGCGTCGTCGTCATCTTCGAGGGGCGCGATTCGGCCGGCAAGGGCGGCGTCATCAAGCGCATCACCCAACGGCTGAACCCGCGCGTCTGCCGCGTGGCGGCGCTGCCTGCGCCGAACGAGCGCGAGCGGACGCAATGGTACTTCCAGCGCTACGCCGCCCACCTTCCGGCGGCGGGTGAAATCGTCCTGTTCGACCGCTCCTGGTACAACCGGGCCGGCGTCGAGCGGGTGATGGGCTTCTGCACCGAAGCCGACGTCGAGGAGTTCTTCCGCTCCGTGCCGGAGTTCGAGCGCATGCTGGTGCGCTCCGGCATCGTCCTGCTGAAATACTGGTTCTCTATCACCGACGAGGAGCAGGCCCTGCGCTTCACCATGCGGATCACCGATCCGCTGAAGCAGTGGAAGCTCTCGCCGATGGACGTCGAATCGCGGCGGCGCTGGGAGGATTACACCCGCGCCAAGGAGGACATGCTGGCCCGCACCCACATCCCCGAGGCGCCCTGGTGGGTGGTCGAGGCGGTGGACAAGAAGCGGGCGCGGCTCAACTGCATCAGCCACCTCCTCGGCCAGATCCCCTACGGCGAGGTGGAGCACCCGCCAGTCCACCTGCCCGCGCGGGTGCGGCACGCCGATTACCTCCGCGCACCGATCCCGCCCGAGATGCACGTGCCGGATCGCTACTAAGCCGAAACGCGGGCGTGGTTGGCGCTGGCGCCCGCATGGTGTAAGGCTCGGTGCATCTCGATGGAGCGGCGCCGGACGCTGCCCCGCGCCCATGCCTAGACCGCACCCGGTCGGCGCGGGCGAGTGAACCGGATCCCCGATGCAGACCGTCCTGATCGTCGTCCACCTTCTTATCGTCCTCTCGCTCATCGGCGTCGTGCTGCTGCAGCGGTCCGAGGGCGGCCTTGGCCTCGGCGGGGGCGGCGGGGGCGGCGTCGGCGGGTTCATGACCGGCCGGGGCCAAGCCAACGCCCTGACGCGGGCCACCGCGATTCTCGCGGCCCTGTTCTTCGTCACCAGCTTGACCCTCGCCGTAATGTCGCACCGGACGGCGGCGCCGAAGTCGATCCTCGACACGGGCGCCCCAGCCGTGCCCGGCGCTCCGGCCCCCAAAGCCCCGGCGGGCGCGGACAACCTCCTCGACACGCTGCGTCGGGCGCAGGACCGGGCACCCGAGCAGGCCCCCGCCTCGCCGGCGCCGGAATCCGGTGTCCCGACCGCGCCGCAGTCGCGCTGACGTCTTGCGCGGGTCGTCCACGGCCCGCGTCCCGCCTGAGTTTCGCACGGATACGCCCGCGGGTTCCGAACCCGCGGCCGTTTCGCGTTTCATCCCCAGCCACCGCCGGTTTGCGACGGTTCTCCGTTTGGCAAACGCGGCTGCCTTCTTTATGGATCGAGGCCCATGACGCGGTACGTTTTCATCACCGGCGGCGTGGTCTCCTCCCTCGGTAAGGGGCTCGCCTCGGCGGCATTGGCCGCAGTGCTTCAGGCCCGCGGCTACCGGGTGCGGATGCGCAAGCTCGACCCCTATTTGAACGTCGATCCGGGCACGATGAGCCCGACGCAGCACGGCGAGGTCTTCGTCACCGACGACGGCGCCGAGACCGACCTCGACCTCGGGCATTATGAGCGCTTCACCGGCGTGCCGGCCTCGCGGGCCGACAACATCACCACCGGCCGCATCTATCAGGACATCATCGCCAAGGAGCGGCGCGGCGACTATCTCGGCGCGACGATCCAGGTGATCCCGCACGTCACCAACGCCATCAAGGACTTCGTCCTTGAAGGGAACGATGCGTTCGACTTCGTGCTGGTCGAGATCGGCGGCACGGTGGGCGACATCGAGGGCCTGCCCTTCTTCGAGGCGATCCGCCAGCTCGGCCAGGAACTGCCGCGCGGCACCACGGCCTTCGTGCACCTGACGCTGCTGCCCTACATCCCCAGCGCGGGCGAACTGAAGACCAAGCCGACGCAGCACTCGGTGAAGGAGCTGCGCTCCATCGGCATCCAGCCAGACATCCTGCTCTGCCGCTGCGACCGGCCGATCCCCGTGGAGGAGCGGCGCAAGCTCGCCCTGTTCTGCAACGTGCGCGAGACGGCGGTGATCGAGGCGCGGGACGTGGCGTCGATCTACGAGGTGCCGCTCTCCTACCGCACCGCCGGCCTAGACCGCGAAGTGCTCGGCCATTTCGGCCTGGAGCATGGCGACGAGCCGGATCTGGCCCGGTGGCGGACCATCGCCGAGCGGGTGCGCAACCCGGAGGGCGAGGTCTCCATCGCCATCGTCGGCAAGTACACAGGGCTCAAGGACGCCTACAAGTCGCTGATCGAGGCCCTGACCCATGGTGGCATCAACCACCGGGTGAAGGTGAACCTGCAGTGGATCGAGGCCGAGGTGTTCGAGCGCGAGGACCCGGCCCCGTTCCTCGAAGGGCTCAATGGCATCCTCGTGCCGGGCGGGTTCGGCCAGCGCGGCGCCGAGGGCAAGATCCGCGCAGCCCGCTACGCTCGCGAGAAGAAGATCCCCTATCTCGGCATCTGCTTCGGCATGCAGATGGCGGTCATCGAGGCGGCGCGCTCGCTTGCCGGCATTCCGCAGGCGAATTCCACCGAGTTCGGCGAGACCGCCGAGCCAGTGGTCGGCCTGCTGACCGAGTGGCTGCGTGGCAACGAGTTGGAGCGCCGCCGGGCAGAGGGCGACCTCGGCGGCACCATGCGGCTCGGCGCCTACGAGGCGCATCTCGATCCCGAATCGAAGATCGCGCAGATCTACGGCTCGGAGCGTATCTCCGAGCGCCACCGCCACCGCTACGAGGTCAACATGGCCTATCGCGAGCGGCTGGAGGCCAAGGGATTGCGCTTCTCCGGCCTCTCACCCGATGGGCTGCTGCCCGAGACGGTGGAGCATGTCGGCCACCCGTGGTTCATCGGCGTGCAGTTCCACCCGGAGCTGAAGTCCCGGCCCTTCGATCCGCACCCGCTGTTCAAGGGCTTCGTCGGCGCGGCCATCGAGCAGAGCCGCCTCGTGTGACGGATCGGTCGCGCTGCGTGATCCTGCCGCCGTCCTTCGCTGAGGGACGGCGCAGCCCTATCTTACGCTGACCGTGACAGAGATCCTGTTCTACCACCTCCAGCATCAGCCCCTTGAACGGGTGCTACCGACCCTCGTCGAGCGGTCGCTGGAACGCGGCTGGCAGGCGGCCATCCAGGCGGCGAGCGAGGAGCGGCTGTCCGCCCTGGACGACCAGCTCTGGACCTATACCGACGAGAGCTTCCTGCCCCACGGCACGGATCGCGAGCCGGATGCGGCGAGCCAGCCCGTCGTGCTGACCCTCAAGGACGCGAACCCGAACGCGGCCTCGATCCGCTTCCTCGTGGAGGGCGCCGACCTTCCGGCGGATGCCGGCGCGTATGCCCGCATCTGCATCCTGTTCGACGGCACCGATCAGGAGGCGCTGCTCCGCGCCCGGGAGCAGTGGAAGCAGGCCAAGGAGGCGGGCCACTCGGTCGCCTATTGGCAGCAGGACGAATCCGGCCGCTGGAACAAGAAGGCGTGACGCCCTCCATGACGATGCACCGAGCCGGCCGCCTCGCGGGCGCCCTCCTCCTGACCCTCACCCTGCCCCTGCCGCTCGCGGCACAGGAGGCCCATCAGGGCCCGCCGCCCCGCGCGCAATCCTCCGGCCCCGAGGGGCGGCGCCTGCCGGCCGATTCGGTGACGAGCCAGAGCCTCACCCTCCCGGACGGCCGCAAGCTGAATTTCACCGCCACCGCCGGCAGCCTGCCCATCGTGGACGAGAGTGGGAAGCTCCAGGCCGAGATCGGCTACATCGCCTTCACCCGCCCCGCCGAGGAGGGCCGCGAGCGGCCCGTGACCTTCGCCATCAACGGAGGGCCCGGCGCGTCCTCGGCCTATCTCAACCTCGGCGCCATCGGCCCGTGGCGCCTGCCGCTCGGGAAGGACAGCATCAGCCCGTCGCAGGGCGTTGCCGTGGTGCCGAACGACGGGACGTGGCTCGACTTCACCGATCTCGTCTTTATCGACCCCATCGGCACCGGCTACAGCCGCGCGACCGATGGCGATCCGAAGAAGTACTGGTCGGTCGATTCGGACGCGTCGATCCTTTCGGCGGTGATCGCCCGCTACCTGCGGGTCAACAACCGCATGGCGAGCCCGAAATTCTATGTCGGCGAAAGCTACGGTGGCTTCCGCGGGCCGCTCATCGCCGCCAAGTTGCAGGAGGAGATCGGGGTCGGGCTGTCGGGCATGGTGCTGCTCTCGCCGGTCCTCGATTTCGCGTGGCTCGAACGGCCGCGCACCGATCCCTGGGGCTTCGTGCTGCGCTTGCCCTCCCTCGCGGCGACGGCGCAGGAGCGTGGCGGCAAGGACCCGAGTTCGGCCTCCCTCGCTGACGCCGAGAGTTACGCTACGGGGGCCTACCTCGCCGACCTTCTGAAGGGGCCGGGCGACACGCAGGCCGTCGACCGGATGGCCGACCGGCTCGCGCCCCTCACCGGGCTCGACCGCGAGTTCCTGCACCGGCAGGCGGGCCGTCCCTCGGGGCGGGGCGTACAGCGCGAGTATGGCCGTGACAACGGCCGGGTGACGAGCCTCTACGACACCGGCATCACCGGCTGGGATCCGGAGCCCGATTCGCTCTCGTCCCATTTCGAGGATCCGCAACTCACGGCGATGCATGCGCCGCTGACCAGCGCGATGCTCGACCTCTACGCCCGGACGCTGAAATGGCCGGTGCCGAACATGCGCTACGAGTTGCTGAACGGCGCGGTGAACGGCGGCTGGAACTGGGGTTCACGCCGGCAGGCCCCTGAGGCCCTGACGGCCCTGAAGGGCGCGCTGGCGCTGGACGGCAAGTTCCGCGTGCTCGTGGTCCACGGTGCGACCGATCTGGTGACGCCCTACTTCGCGTCGAAATTGCAGATCGCGCAGGTGCCACCCTACGGCGGGGGTCGGCTCAACCTCGCCGTCTATCCGGGCGGGCATATGTTCTACGGGCGGGATGCCTCGCGGGCGGCCTTCCACAAGGATGCCGCCGCGCTCTACGAGGCGGCACTGAAGGACCGCTAGGCCCGCGCCGGGACGAGCAGCGCGACGATCCCGAGCAGCCAGCCGCCCATCAGGGCGAAGCCGCCGCTCGGGGCGGCCATCGGGAACAGCGCGTGGCCCGCCAGCGCGCGCAGGCTGAGATCGCCGCAGAACAGGCAGAGCCCCACGGCGAGCAACGCAGCCGCGATGCGGGCGAGCGGCATCCGCACCAGCCCCGCCGCGCCCAAGCCCACGAGGGCGAGGATGGCGGGGGCGTGGAACAATAGGAACTGAGCGGCGGTCTTCAGCGAATCGGCGCCGGGGATATGGGCCGCCGCCGCACTGGCTGCGACGCCGAGGAGGCCGCACAGGCAGGCGAAGGCGCCGAGCGCGCGATCCGGCGGCGCCAGCCTCACTGGCCGCGCTCGGCGAGCAGGCGGGCCACCGCCGCCCGCAGGTCGGCCACGCCGTAATCGTCGCGGCTGGAGGTCAGGATCACCTCGGGATAGGCGGCGGGGCGCTTGGCCAGGGCCTCGCGGATGCCGGCGAGGCGGGCCTCCATCTGGCTCTTCTTGAGGGCGTCGGCCTTGGTCAGCACGACCTGATAGCTCACCGCTGCCTTGTCGAGCCCGTCGAGCACGTCCGTGTCGATGCTCTTAAGCCCGTGGCGGGAATCGATCAGCACGAAGACCCGCGCGAGGTTGGCGCGACCCTTCAGGTAGGAATGGATGAGGTTCGTCCAGGCCTCGACCTTGGCCTTCTCGACGGCCGCGTAGCCGTAGCCCGGCATGTCCACCAGGGAGAGGCGGTCGCCGATCCGGAAGAAGTTCAATTGCTGGGTGCGGCCCGGCGTGTGCGAGACGCGCGCCAGGGTGTTGCGGCCGGTCAGGGCGTTGATGAGGCTGGACTTGCCGACATTCGAGCGCCCGGCGAAGGCGATCTCGAGGCTTTCCATCGGCGGCAGCCGGTCGAGGGTCTGGGCGGCGGCGTAGAAGTTGGCGCTTCCGGCGAACAGCAGACGGCCGGCCTCGGTGAGGCCGGCCGTCTCGTCGTCTGTCGTATCGGGTGTGGTCACGTCAGCCCTTGGTCGGCGCCGTCTTGGCGGGTGTCTTGGCGCCGCGCTTGAACGTACCCCGCAGGTTGTCCCACAGCTCCACCTTCACGCCGTTGCGGCGCATGATGACGTATTGCTGCAGCACCGACAGCGAGTTGTTCCACGCCCAGTAGATCACCAGTCCGGCCGGGAACGACCCGAGCATGAAGGTGAAGATGATGGGCATGAAGGTGAAGATCTGTGCCTGCACCGGGTCCGGCGGCGCGGGGTTCATCTTCATCTGCACGAACATCGTGATGCCCATGATGATCGGCCACACGCCCAGGTGGATCGGGATGTATTCCGGGGGCGTGAAGGGCAGCAGGCCGAACAGGTTCACGATGCTCGTCGGATCCGGCGCTGCGAGGTCGTGGATCCAGCCGAAGAACGGCGCGTGCCGCATCTCGATGGTGATGAACAGCACCTTGTAGAGCGCGAAGAAGACGGGGATCTGGATCAGCACCGGCCAACAGCCGGCGACCGGATTGATCTTTTCCTTCTTGTACAGCTCCATCATCGCCTGTTGCTGTTTGACCTTGTCGTCCTTGTACCGCTCCCGGATTGAGGTCATCTCGGGCTGGACGGCCTTCATCTTAGCCATCGAGACGTAGGAGCGGTTGGCGATCGGCAGGAACAGCAGTTTCAGGCAGAGGGTCACGATCAGGATTGAGACGCCGAAATTGCCGAACAGGTGATAGATGAAGTCGAGCGCCCGGAACATCGGCTGGGTGATGAACCAGAACCAGCCCCAATCGATCATCAGGTCGAAGTGCCGGAGACCGAGGTCCTTCTGGTAGGCGTTGATGACGTTGACCTCCTTGGCGCCAGCGAACAGGCGCTGGGTGGTCGTGGCCGAGGCCCCGGCGGCGAGGTTCACCGCGTCGCCGCGGGCGCTCGCCTGGTAGACGTTGGTGGTGCCGTCGGTGCGGTCAGTGAAGGCGCCGGTATAGGGCGCGTTCTGCTCGGGAATGACGGCCGCCGCCCAGTACTTGTCGGTGATGCCGAGGAAGCCACCGGTGACGTTGCTGAACGCCTTGCCCTTGGTGTTGGCGCCGCCATAGGCGCCTTCCTTGGCGAGCTTGTCGTAGGTGATCTCCTGCAGGCCGTCGTCGCCGAGATAGCCGATCATGCCCTCGTGCAGGACGTAATAGCCCTGGGTGTGCGGCTTACCCCAGCGGGAGACGAGGCTGTACGGATAGAGCGTGACCGCCCCCGACCCCTTGTTCTCCACCGAGTCGCGGACGGTGAACATGTACTTGTCGTCGACCGCGACGATCCGCTTGAACGTCAGGCCCTCGCCGTTGTCCCAGGTCAGGGTCACGGGCATGCCGGGCGAGAGCGTCTTGCCGTCGGAGGTCCACACCGTGTCGCTGTTCGGCAGCTTGGCGTTGGCGCCGACCCAGCCGAACTCGGCGTAATAGGGCGTCTCCGTCCCGGCCGGCGAGAACAAGACGATCTCGGGGCTCTGCGGGTTGATGGTCTCGCGGTAGTTCTTCAGCGCCACGTCGTCGATGCGGGCGCCCTTCAGGTTGATGGACCCGGAGATGGCCGGGGTCTCGATCTTCACGCGCGGGGCGCGGGCGAGCGCCGCCTCACGGCTGATCGGGCCGCCCGGAGGCGTCGGCGCGGTGCCGGGGGCCGGGGCGGCCGGGCCGCCCTCCTTCGGCGAGGGCGAGGGCACGCCGTCCGGCGTCACGCCCGGCGGCTGGGTCTGCGCCTGGGCCGCCTTGTTCTGGGCCTCGATCTGGCGCTGCTGTTCGAGGCGCGGCCCGGCCACGAAGTACTGCCAACCGAGCAGCACCAGCAGCGACAGGCCGATGGCCACGAACATGTTGGTCTTGTCATTGCCCATTGGGGACACCAAGGCCTTTGTTCGGGGAGGCGGGCGGCGCCGGAGAGCGCTTTCCGCGTCGGGATGAAGGGGGATTCGGCCTGCCGCCGGATTCCGGCTTGCCGGCGCGGGCCACCGCGGGAATCGCTTTGCGGAGATCGTCGGCGAGGGCCGCGAAATCCGCGTGGAGCGCGGGGCGGCGGGCGACGAGCACGATGTCGGCGGTTCGGCCCGCGAGGTCGGCGGGCAAGCCGGCGGCGACCTCGGCGACGACGGCACGAAGCCGCCGCTTGATGCGGTTGCGCTCGGTCGCGTGACCGACGCGCTTGGTGACGGTGAAGCCGAGGCGCAGGCCACCGGCTTCCTCAGAGCGCAGGATGCCCTGCGCCGTCATCCGTTCGGTGTGAAAACGGCGGCCCGCGGCAGCGGCCAGAAAATCGGGCCGCTTCTTGAGCCGTTCGATCGTCGCCATCGACCGTTCGATCCCGGCTTCAATGCCCCGGAAGGGGCCGCGCCAGGGGCGCGGCGGCGGGTCTCGACCCGCCGGGCTCAGGCCGACAGGCGCTTGCGGCCGTGGGCGCGGCGACGGGCCAGCACCTTGCGACCGCCGGCCGTGGCCATCCGCGCACGGAAGCCGTGGCGACGCTTACGGACGAGCTTGCTCGGCTGATAGGTTCTCTTCATGACGAATGGCCTTCAAAGGTCGAGGCGCGCTCGCGGGCGGCTATGCCGCTCCCGACCTTCACGCGTCCTGCATGTCTCGCAAACACGAAGGGCGCCCAAGTGGGGCGCCCCGTCGCGGGTGGGCGGCTTATGGCGGAAGGGTCGGCACAAGTCAACGTTTTGCAGGCCCCTCCGGCCCATTCCTTAGTGTCCCTCGAACTCCATGAGGGTGCGTACCTCCACGCCGAGGTCGCGCAGGCGCTTGGCGCCGCCGATCTCCGGCAGATCGATCACGAAACAAGCTGCCACGACCTCCGCACCGATCTTGCGCAGCAGGTTGATCGCCGCGATGGCGGTGCCGCCCGTGGCGATCAGGTCGTCCACCAGCAGCACCCGATCACCGGGGCTTACCGCATCAACGTGGATCTCGATCTCGTCGGTGCCGTATTCGAGGGTGTAAGCCATCGAGACGGTCTTGTGCGGGAGCTTGCCCTTCTTGCGAATCGGCACGAAGCCGCAGGACAGTTGGTGGGCGATGGCGCCGCCGAGAATGAACCCCCGCGCCTCGATTCCCGCCACCTGCTTGATGCCGCCGCCGGCATAAGGATGCACCAGCGCGTCCACCGCCCGCCGGAACGAGCGCGGATCCGACAGCAGCGTGGTGATGTCGCGGAAGATGATGCCGGGCTTGGGATAATCGGGAATCGAGCGAATCGATTCCTTCAGGGAGACGTGGCGGCGGGCTTCCATGCGGCGATCTTCCCTGACGAACGGGGCGGTTAAAGCAGATGGACCGGTGCGATGCCAGTTGGCGCCCTCAGGCGGCTCCCTGGGCCTTCTTCAGGATCGCCAGCAGGTCGCGCTGAAGGCTCTCGTTCCCGCAGCACACGGAGCGCGGCGCCAGGGGCTCGGCCGCGCCGTCCGCCGAGGTCACGAAGCCGCCGGCCTCGCGCACCAGGGCAACGCCCCCGGCGAAATCGTAGGTCTGGAGGTCGCGCTCCCAGTAGGCATCGAGGCGTCCGCAGGCGACATAGGCAAGGTCGAGGGCCGCCGAACCCATGCGGCGGGTGCCGCCAGAAACCGCCATCACGGCGGAAATCTCGCGCAGGAGGCGCGGATGGCTGCCGCGGCCGAGATAGGGCGTGCCGTAGCCGACGAGGGCATCCGCCATCTCGGTGCGGGCCGCGACCCGGATGCGGCGGTTGTTGAGGTAGGCGCCCTTGCCGCGCTCGGCGACGAACAGCTCGTCCTTGATCGGATCGAACACCACGCCCGCGACGATCACGCCCTCGCGCTCCAGCCCGATGGAGACCGCGAAATGCGGCACGCCGTGGAGGAAGTTCGAGGTGCCGTCGAGGGGATCGACGTGCCAGACGTGGCTCTTGTCGGTGCCTTCGATGATGCCGCTTTCTTCCAGCACGAGGCCGTAGCCGGGGCGGGCCTTCAACAGGGCATCGCGCACCACCTCCTCGGCCTTGCGGTCGGCGGCGGAGACGAAGTCGCCCGGCCCCTTGCGCGAGACCTGGAGGTTCTCGACCTCGCCGAAGTCGCGCCGCAGGCTGCGGGCGGCCTTGCGCGCGGCATCAACCATCACGGTCATGAGGGGCGAGGAAATCATAGCGTCTTGGACTCTTGCGTCGCGGATTTGCGACGGTGGTTACAGGCAGGAGGCTGCGATGGCGAGGCCATCGACTGCGGACCGTCATCGCGAGCGCAGCGAAGCGACCCAGGGATGCGCCTCGCCATGAAGCGTTCCGCTGCCCTGGATTGCTTCGCTGCGCTCGCAATGACGGCGTGGGTGGAAGACCGGAGGGCTTCCTACTCAGCCGCTTCCACGAACACCGTGCCTGCGCGCGGCAGGCCGAGCGTCGCCCAGGTCTCCTTCAGCGCCTCGGTGAGGCGCGCGATCTGGGCGGCGTCGTGGAACGGCGACGGGGTGATGCGCAGGCGCTCCGTCCCGCGCGGGACGGTGGGGTAGTTGATCGGCTGGATGTAGATCCGGTGCCGTTCGAGCAGATGGTCGGCCGCCGCCTTGCACAGCTCGGCATCGCCCACCATCACCGGGACGATGTGCGTCTCGGTCTCCAGCAGCGGCAGACCGGCCGCGTCGAGGGCCGCCTTGGTCGCGGCGGCCTGACGCTGGTGCGCGATGCGCTCCGCGTTGGATCGCTTCAGGTAGCGCACGGAGGCCGTCGCCGCCGCCGCGACGGCGGGCGGGAGTGCCGTGGTGAAGATGAAGCCGGCCGCGAAGCTCCGCACCGCGTCGCAGAGCGCCGCCGAACCGGTGATGTAGCCGCCGACGCAGCCGAAGCCCTTGGCCAGCGTGCCCTCGATCACGTCCACCCGGTGCATGACACCGTCGCGCTCGGCGATGCCGGCGCCGCGTTCGCCGTAGAGGCCCACCGCGTGGACCTCGTCGAGGTAGGTCATGGCGCCGTAGCGTTCCGCGAGGTCGCAGATCCGGCCGATCGGCGCCACGTCGCCGTCCATCGAGTACACTGACTCGAACGCGATCAGCTTCGGCCGGTCGCCGGCCTCGCGCAGCAATTCCTCGAGATGGGCGAGGTCGTTATGGCGAAAGATCTTCTTCTCGCAGCCGGAATGGCGCACGCCCTCGATCATCGAGTTGTGGTTGAAGGCGTCCGACAGGATCAGGCAGTTCGGGATCAGCTTGGCGATGGTCGAGATGCCCGCCTCGTTCGACACGTAGCCGGAGGTGAAGACGAGGCCCGCCTCCTTGCCGTGCAGGTCCGCCAGTTCGCGCTCGAGATCGACCAGCGGCGAGTTGTTGCCGGCGATGTTGCGGGTGCCGCCCGCGCCGACGCCGCAGCGCGCGGCGGTCTCGGTCATGGCGCCCACCACGTCCGGGTGCTGTCCCATGCCGAGGTAATCGTTCGAGCACCACACGGTGATCTCGGTGACGGAGCCGTCGGGGCGGCGCCACTTCGCCACCGGGAACCGGCCGGAGATGCGTTCGATGTCCGCGAAGACGCGGTAGCGGCGCTCGCTGTGCAGGCCGTCCAGCGCCTTGCGGAAATACGAGTCGTAGCCGGCACCCGCCCGCACCTCCGCCACGGGAGAGAGCGTCTTGCTGGGGTTCCGGTGTGCAGGCATCGCGCGTCCTTCTGAGGGGGTCGCCGCCGGTTGGCTGTCGTGAGGTCGGGCGTTGTATACCGACTTCCCGCCGCTCTGGAACCGCTACAAGTCGAAGGTCGGCCCATTGCGCCCTGCAACCCTCCCTGGATCCAGACCGATGAATGAGGACAAACCGGCGGCGCGGGAAGAGCGTTTGAAGGCCGCGCTCAGAGCGAATTTGCGTCGGCGGAAGGCCCAGGAGCGCGGCCGTGCGGCGCCGGATAAGCCGACCACCGAGCGGGACGATGCGTCGCGCGAGCGAAGCTGAGCCGTCATTCGCGGCCCGCGGTCCCGATTCCGACAAATCCGGTCTATAGCAGTCTTCACTTAAGCCTGGGCGTTCTCCGCCCGATACAGTTTTCAAGCTCCCGCCGCCGCTGCGGGGGCGCCAGGACGGACCCGATGGATCGCATCCACATTACCGGCGGCGCGCCGCTCAACGGCACGATCCCGATTTCGGGCGCCAAGAACGCGGCGCTTCCGCTGATGATCGCCAGCCTGATGACCGGCGAGACGCTGGAGCTCATCAACGTCCCGCGTCTGGCGGACATCACCGCTCTGCTGCGCATCCTCGGCAATCACGGCGTCGACCAGATGGTGGTCGGCAAGCGTCCCGGTCAGACGTCCGAGACCGGCCAGACCATCCGCCTCACCGCCTCGAACATCATCGACACGACGGCGCCCTACGACCTCGTGTCGACCATGCGGGCGAGCTTCTGGGTGATTGCGCCGCTGCTCGCCCGGTTCGGTGAGGCGAAGGTCTCGCTGCCCGGCGGCTGTGCCATCGGCACCCGGCCGGTCGACCTGCTCATCATGGCGCTGCAGCAGCTCGGCGCCGAGACCGAGATCGACGGCGGCTACGTCATCGCCAAGACGAAGAAGGGTCTGCGCGGGGGGCAGGTGTCCTTCCCGAAGGTCACGGTCGGCGGCACGCATGTCGCCCTCATGGCCGCCGCGCTGGCCTACGGCACGAGCGTGATCGAGAACGCCGCCCGCGAGCCGGAGGTGGTCGACCTCGCCGAATGCCTCAACAAGATGGGCGCGCGGATCAAGGGCGCGGGCACGCCGCGCATTGAGATCGAGGGCGTGGCCCGCCTCGGCGGCGCCCGCCACGAGGTGCTGCCCGACCGGATCGAGACCGGCACCTACGCCATGGCCGTGGCGATGACCGGCGGCGACGTCATCCTGAAGGACACACGCGCCGACCTGCTGCACTCGGCTCTCGACATCCTGGCGACGACGGGCACCGAGATCACGCCGGTCGATGGCGGTATCCGCGTCCGCCGCAACGGCGGCGGGATCGCGGCGGTGGACGTCACCACCGATCCGTTCCCCGGCTTCCCGACCGATCTCCAGGCGCAGTTCATGGCGCTGATGACCCTGGCCAAGGGCCAGTCGCACATCCGCGAGACGATCTTCGAGAACCGCTTCATGCACGTGCAGGAGCTGGCCCGCCTCGGCGCGAAGATCCGCCTCGACGGCGACATGGCGATCGTCGAAGGCGTCGACCGCCTTCGCGGAGCGCCCGTCATGGCGACCGACCTGCGCGCGTCGGTGTCCCTCGTCATCGCAGGCCTCGCCGCCGAGGGCGAGACGCAGATCAACCGCGTGTACCACCTCGACCGGGGCTTCGAGGCCCTCGAAGCCAAGCTCGGCCGCTGCGGCGCGCAGATCGAACGCGTGCGCGGGTAAGCCAAATTGTAGCGGGCGGCCCAAGCCGCCCGCCACCGCCACAGCGTCAGCCGCCGATGGCGCCGCGCTTAAGGCCGAAACCGGGGATCTCGCAGCCGCAGGGGGCATTGAACGGGCCAGGACGGGTCGGGCAATTGCCGCGGGCCGTCACGCAGATCCGGCCGAAACGGCGCGGGCCGTAATCGTAATCGTCGCGATGAAAGCGGCGCGGGCGATCATCGTAGTAATCCGGCGGCGGGGGCCGGCGGGGGCGGTAATCGTCTTCGTCGCGGTAGTACTGCGCGCTCGCCGGCGTACCCAGCGCCGGAGCGAGCGCGAGGGCGGTCAACACCGCCAGCGTGATGCGCTTCACCGTCATCGTCCTGCTCAATCGTCCGGCCGCTTTCCGGCGGCCACGGTCACCTGCAACTTAGGCGTGCCATCATGAACGGTGCATGAGGCGGTGCGATCCGACCATAGCGGCGTTGCCGGGACAAGCCGGCGCCGCTACTGACGCCATGCCGCCCCGCCTTGGGCCCCCTCACCCGACCGGAACCCCTCGATGGAGCTTCTGAAGCTCGCAGCCCTGGACGCCGAAGACCTCACCGTGATCTCGGCCCATCTGCAGGACGCGATCCTGCGGCTAGAGGATCTGACCTATCTGAAGGGCGAGAAGCGCTTCGCCCTGGTGCTGCGCCGGTTCGACTGGTCGGCGGGTCCGAAGGCGCCGCCCCAGCGGAGGCTGAGCGGGCTGCACTTCGAGCGGGTATTGGCGGTGCGCACGCGCGGGCTGGAGCAGGGGCCGGACGCCATGCCGCTCAGTCTGCTGGCGATCACCTTCACACCTGGCGATGCGCCTTCGGGGCAGGTCGAGATCCTGTTCTCCGGCAACGGGACGATCCGCCTTGAGGTGGAGTGCATCGAGGCGCGAATGCGCGATCTCGGGCCGGTCTGGAAAGCCGGCGGGCGCCCGGGCCACGACGACACGACCGGGCCGGCGGCCTGACACGGAGGGGGGACGATCATGGTCCGCATCGACAGCCAGGATCAGGATTTCGCGAAGGCCTTCGCGCACCTGCTCACCATGAAGCGTGAGATCTCCGAAGACGTGGACGATGCCGTCCGCAGGATCATCGCCGACGTGGTGGAGAAGGGCGACGAGGCCCTCGTGGCGTACACGCGCCGCTTCGACCGGCTCGGCGCCGAATTCTCGGCCGAGCGCCTGCGCATCGGGCCGGAGGAGGTTCAGGCCGCCGTCGCCGCCTGCCCGCAGGAGGCCCTGGATGCCCTGCGGCTCGCCGCCGAGCGCATCGAGACCTTTCACAAGGCGCAGAAGCCCGCCGACCACAAGGTCACCGACGCGCTGGGCGTCACGTCCGGCTGGCGCTGGACGGCCCTCGAATCGGTCGGGCTCTACGTGCCGGGTGGGACGGCGAGCTATCCGTCCTCCGTGCTGATGAACGCCGTCCCGGCGCGGGTGGCGGGCGTGCCGCGCATCGTGATGGTGGTGCCCACCCCCGATGGCGCGCTGAACCCGCTGGTGCTCGCCGCCGCGCATCTCGCGGGGGTGGACGAGATCTACCGGGTCGGCGGTGCGCAGGCCGTGGCGGCGCTGGCCTACGGAACCGCGACCATCGCGCCGGTCGCCAAGATCGTCGGCCCCGGCAATGCCTGGGTCGCGGCAGCAAAGCGCCGGGTGTTCGGACAGGTCGGCATCGACATGATCGCTGGCCCCTCGGAGGTGCTGATCCTGGCGGATGGCGAGGCGAACCCGGACTGGATCGCCGCCGACCTGCTGGCCCAGGCCGAGCACGACGTGGCCGCGCAGGCCGTGCTGATCACCGACAGCGGCGAGCTTGCGGACGCCGTGGAAAACGCGGTCGAGCGGGCCCTGGCCACCCTCCCCCGCGCCGAGATCGCACGGGCGAGCTGGCGCGATTACGGCGCCATCATCCGCGTCCGGGACTTCGACGAGGCGGTCCCACTGGTCGACCGGATCGCCCCCGAGCATCTCGAGATCGAGACGAAGGACGCCGAGGCCCTATCCCTCAAGGTCCGCAACGCGGGTGCGATCTTCCTCGGCTCACACACGCCGGAGGCGATCGGCGACTATGTCGGCGGGCCGAACCACGTTTTGCCCACCGCCCGCTCGGCGCGGTTCTCCTCCGGGCTCGGCGTGCTCGATTTCATGAAGCGCACCACCGTTCTCGCCTGCACGCCGGAGAGCTTGCGGGCGCTCGGGCCGGCGGCGATAACGCTTGGCCGGTCGGAGGGGCTGGACGGGCACGCCCGTTCCGTGGCGATCCGGCTGAACTTGTGAGGCTTCGGGGATGTCGGACAAGGAGCGGGGGGCGGACAAAGGGCCGAACCGCCTCGTCTCGGTAACGCTGGACGAAGCGTCCATCGCCCGCGGCAACCCCGATCAGGAGCATGAGCGCGCCATCGCGCTCTACGACATCCTGGAGGGCAACAGCTTCTCGATCCCCGGCCGGGAGGGTCCGTTCAGGCTTCTCCTCGGCCTCGTGGAGAACAAGCTGTCCTTCGCCATCAGCACGGCCGAGGGCGAGCCGGTGATGACGCATCTGCTCTCGCTGAACCCGTTCCGCCGGGTCATCCGCGATTACGAGATGATCTGCGAGAGCTACTACAACGCCATCCGCACCGCCTCGCCGAGCCAGATCGAGGCCATCGACATGGGGCGGCGCGGCCTGCACAACGAAGCCTCCGAGACGCTGAAGCAGCGGCTCGACGGAAAGGTCGATCTCGATCACGACACGGCGCGGCGCCTGTTCACGCTGATCTTCGCCCTCCACTGGAAGGGCTGAAATCAGTGGCGGACCCGCGTCCGGTCTGAGCCGCCATGGCCGAGCCGCCACCCGATCCGGCCCCGCGCAAGCAGCGGGTGCAATCCGTGCTGTTCATGTGCAACTACAACGCGGTGCGCTCCCCCGCCGCCGAGGCCATCGCGCGCCATTATTTCGGCAAGTCGATCTACGTGCAGTCGGCGGGCGTCCGGCAGGGCGAGCCCATCGACCCGTTCATGGTCGCCGCCCTGGACGAGATCGGCATCGACGCGAGCCGCCACCGCCCCCGCACCGTCGAGGAGTTGGAGGATTGGGAGGGGCTGAACTTCGATCTGATCATCACGCTAGCGCCGGAGGCCCACCACAAGGCCATCGCGCTGACGCACATGCTGGCCGCCGACGTGGAATACTGGCCGACGCCGGACCCGACGCTCGTGCAGGACGCCTCGCGGGAGCAGCGCCTCGAAGCCTATCGCGACGTGCGCGACGGCCTAACGGCGAAGATCAAGCAGCGGCTGAAATCGTGAGGGTCAGCGCAGGACTGCGCGCGGGCCGCTGACGGTCTCGAGGAGGGCGGCGCGCGCCCGCGCCACGAGGTCCGGCCGCGCCTGTGCGATGTCGTCCGCGTCGAGCAGCGGCGAATCCGACAGGGCGGTGAGGTAGGCATTCTCCTCGCCCCGGCAGGACCGCAGGGCGGCATCCGCCGCGAGGTCCCGCCCGGTGAAGGCCGCGCCCTCGACATAGGCGCGTCCGAGGCAGCTTCTCCACGTGGTATGGGCGGAGGCTGCGTCCCCGGCCAGCGCCGGGGCGGCAGTCAACGCAACCACGATGGCGGCAGCGGAAAGGACCGGGAAGGAGAAGCGAAGGGCGGCCACGGGACGATCCGTTCGGCTGAAAGCACCTGTTAGCCTTCACGCAGAGGATAAAGGATCCCTTAACGCCGCCGCCCTCGTTGTCGATAACTCCTGCCGGATCAGTCCTGCTTCTCGAACGCCCCGGCGATGGTGAGGTGCAGGTCGTCGCCGATCAGCGGCAGGTAGGTCTTCACCCCGAACTCGGAGCGCTTCACCACGCCGGTCGCCTCGAAGCCGACGGTCATCTTCTTGTCGAGGGGGTTCACGCCCGCGCCGACGAGGGTGACGTCGAGGGTCACGGGCTTGGTCACGCCGTGCAGGGTGAGGTCGCCCGTGACCTTCGCGTGGTCCTTGCCGGCCGGCGCGATCTTGGTGGAGACGAAGGTCATCTCCGGGAACTTGGTGCCGTCGAGCCACTGGTCGCCCTTCAGCTCGTCGGTGAGCTTGGCGCTGGTGGTCGTGACGGAAGCGACGGGGATCTTGATCGTCAGCTTGGAGGCCGAGGGGTTCTTCGGCTGAAGCTCCAGCGTGCCGGACGCCTCGGAGAAGCCACCGGCATAGTTCGAGAAGCCCATATGCGACACGCGCCAGCCGACCTGCGTGTGGTTCGGATCGACGGCGTATGTGCCGGCCGGGATCTGGGCCGGGTCACGGGTCGCGGGGGTCTGCGCCTGCGCGCTGGCGATGCCGGCAAGCAGGAGGGCGAGGGTGGCGAAGGACTTCAAAGCGCATCTCCGTGTGGATGATGCGAGACGGCCTAAACCCCTTCATCCCATCGGTTAAGGCGAAGCTTGCTGTTCCTGTGCCACAGCGCACACGGGCGTCAGTGCGCCCGCGCCACGCAGAATTCCACCGCGTCGAGGAGCGCGGACCGCACCGGCCCCTCGGGGAAGATCGCGAGGGACGCCTTGGCCTTCTCGCCGTAATTGCGGGCGCGGGCGACCGTCTCTTCCAGGGTGCCGTGACGGCGAAGGGTCGCCAGGGCGGTGGCGAGGTCGTCGTCGCGGATCTCGCCGCGCGTCAGGGTCCGCCGCCAGAAGGCGCGGTCTTCCTCGCTGCCGCGCCGGTAGGCGAGGACGATCGGCAGGGTGATCTTGCCCTCGCGGAAATCGTCCCCGACGTTCTTGCCAAGCTCCGTCGAGGTACCGCCGTAATCCAGCGCGTCGTCGATGAGCTGGAAGGCGATGCCGAGATTCATTCCGTAGGCGCGCGCGGCCTCCTGTTCGGCCTCGCTGCGCCCGGCGATCACTGGCCCGACCTCGCAGGCGGCGGCGAAGAGTTCGGCGGTCTTGCCCCGGATCACCGCGAGGTAGGCCTCCTCGCTGGTCTCCAGGTTCTTGGCGGCGGCCAACTGCATCACCTCGCCCTCGGCGATCACCGTGGCGGCGGCGGACAGGATGTCGAGCGCGCGGAGCGAGCCAACCTCGACCATCATGCGAAAGGCCTGTCCCAGCAGGAAGTCGCCGACGAGCACGCTCGCCTCGTTGCCCCACTTGATGCGCGCGGCGACGCGGCCCCGGCGCATGTCGCTCTCGTCCACCACGTCGTCGTGGAGGAGCGTCGCGGTGTGCATGAACTCGACGCTGGCGGCGAGTTTCACGTCCCCGTCCTTGCCGGCTTGGTCGGCGTAGCCGCAGAGTTGCGCGCAGGCGAGGGTGAGGATCGGCCGCAGGCGCTTGCCGCCCGAGGCGATGAGGTGGTTCGCCACCTCCGGAATCATCGCGACGTCGGAGCCCGTCCGGGAGAGGATCGTGGAGTTGACCCGCTTCATCCCGTCGGCCACCAGCGCGACGAGGTCGTTCAGCCCGGCATCGTCGGGCTTCTGCGGGTTCTCGATCGTGGCGGCGATACCCAAGATCCGTGACTCCCAAACCGGGCCGCGCGGGAGACGTCCGCGCGGAAAACATCGGCGCCGTCCAATCGCATGGTGCCTGCGGCGTCGCAACATGGGCGGATATGGGACAGGCGGCATCCGCACTCCACGCGGCGAATGCGCCAACCCCATACCGGGATCCCGGCAGAAGGAGGAGAGACGGGTTTGGTCGAACTGATCCGGGCGAACGACATCGTGCTCATCGGCTTCGCACGTTCGCTTCTGGAGGATGCGGGCATCCCCGTCCTCGTCGCGGACGAGCACATGAGCGCCATGGAAGGCTCCATCGGCATGTTCGGGCGGCGCCTGCTCGTGCCGGACGACCACGCCGCCCAGGCCCGCCGCATCCTCAAGGATGCCGGGCTCGCGCACGAATTGCGGGCGCCGTGAGCGAGGCCGACGCCTTCCTCGGGGGGCGGCTGCGCCTGCACCAGCCGCCGCGCGGCGCTCACCGGGCCGGGACGGACGGCGTTCTCCTGGCGCGGCTTCTCGCCGCCGAACCGGGGGAGAGGCTGTGCGACCTCGGTTCGGGGCCGGGCATCGTCGGCTTGGCCTGCGCGATCCTGCAGCCCGGCGTCTCTGTCACGCTGGTCGAGCGCGATCCCGCCCTCGCGGACCTCGCCCGCGCCAACGCCGCGCTGAACGGCGTGGCGGCCGAAGTGATCGTGGCCGATGTCCTCGCCCCCGGCCGCGAGCGGGAAGCCGCCGGCCTCACCCCCGACCGCTTCGATTGCGTGCTGACGAACCCACCCTTCTTCGAGGACGGCCGCTACCGCCCCTCCCCCGACGCGGCCAAGGCCAGCGCCCACGGCTTCCCGGCCGAGGGTCTCGACGGCTGGATCCGCACCTGCGCGGGCATCCTCCGGCCGGGCGGGCGGCTCGGAATGATCCACAGGGCCGACGCCCTGCCCCGCTGCCTCGCGGCGCTGGCCGGTCGCTTCGGTGGCATCACGGTGCGGCCCGTCCACGCGAAACCGGAGGAGCCGGCGATCCGTATCCTCGTTTCCGCCGTAAAGGGGAGCCGGGCGCCCTTCTCCCTCGTGCCGCCCCTCGTCCTGCACGGGCCGGACGGACGCTTCACCCCCGAGGCCGACGCGCTCCACCGCTGAGAGAGGCCGCGCCGAAGCGCGCATTGTTGCTGCACCGCACCCTGAGGTAGGAGCAGAACCATGTCCGAGATCGCGACGATGACGCCCTCCCTCTGGACCTGGATGTCCAACCCCGGCCATTTCATGCGCTGGTCGGGGAAGGCCGTGCCGTGGCTGACGGCCCTGTCCCTCGCGGCCCTGGCCGTGGGGCTCTACCAGACCTTCTTCGTCGTGCCCGCCGACTACCAGCAGGGCGAGACGGTGCGGATCATGTACATCCACGTGCCGGCGGCGTGGCTCGGGGTGTTCTTCTACGGGGCCATGAGCCTGTCGGCGATCGGCACCCTGGTGTGGCGCCATCCCCTGGCGGACGTGGCGCAGCGGGCCGCCGCGCCCATCGGCGCGGCCTTCACCCTGGTTTGCCTCGTGACGGGCTCGCTGTGGGGCAAGCCGATGTGGGGCACCTACTGGGTGTGGGATGCGCGGCTCACCTCGATGCTGGTGCTGTTCCTGATCTATTGCGGCCTCATCGCCCTGTGGCGGACCATCGAGGACCCGAACCGCGCGGCGCGCGCTGTGGCGATCCTCACCCTGGTCGGGGCGGTGAACCTGCCGATCATCAAGTTCTCGGTGAACTGGTGGTCCACCCTGCACCAGCCGGCCTCGATCCTGCGGATGGGCGGCTCCACCATCGACCCGTCGATGCTCTACCCGCTGCTTCTGATGATCGGCGCGGCGACGCTCGGCGGCTCGACCCTGCATCTCTACACGATGCGCACCGAGATCATGCGCCGACGGGTGCGGACGCTGACGATCCGCGAGGCGGAACGGCTTGATTCGGGCGCCCGCCGGATCGTGCCCGCCCCCGCCGCCGCGCCGCTTCCTCAAGCCCTGTAGGCTCGAACGTGTTCGATCTCGGATCGCATGGCGGCTTCATCGTCGCCGCCTACGCCTTCACGGCGCTCATCATGTGCGGCCTCGTGGGGAACGCCCTGCGCGACCGCGCCGCCCAGCGCCGCGCCCTGAAACGCTTCGGGGAGGACCGCCGGTGAGCGAGACCCACGACATCGCGGCGCCGCCCGCCCGGCGCTCGCTGCTGCTGATCCTGCCGGTTCTCGTGTTCGCCGTGCTGGCGGGCGTGATGTTCGTGCGCCTGCGCTCCGGCGCCGACCCGTCGGCCCTGCCCTCCGCGATGATCGGCAAGCCCGCGCCGAGCTTCAACCTGCCGGCCGTGCCCGGCCTCGCTAAGGACGGTGCGCCGGTCCCCGGCCTGTCGAGCGCCGACCTCAAGGGCGGCGTGACGGTACTCAACGTCTTCGCGTCGTGGTGCGCGCCCTGTCAGGTCGAGCATCCGATGCTGATGCGGCTCGCCCGCGAGCCCGGCATCCGCCTCGTCGGCATCGACTACAAGGAGCCCGATCCGGCGGCCGGAAAGAAGTTCCTCGACCGGCACGGCGTGCCCTTCGCGGCGGTCGGCGCGGACGCGGATGGCCGCGCGGCCATCGATTTCGGGGTCTACGGCGTGCCGGAGACCTTCATTATCGGGCCGGACGGGGTGATCCGCGACAAGATCGTCGGCATCCTCACCCCGGAGAATTTTTCGAGCGTCCTCGCGCGCATCCGGGCCGCCGGGAAGGTGGCGGAGGCGCGCTGACGCCTCATGCCTCCGGCTGCTTCTGCTCGTAGCGCATCAGCAGCGGCGTCTGGGCCAGGGCGAAGAGCACGGTGATCGGCATGATGCCGAACACCTTGAACTTCACCCAGAATTCGTAATCCTGCGTGCGCCAGACGATCTCGTTCAGCACCGCCAGCGCCAGGAAGAACAGGCCCCAGCGGAAGGTAAGGCGCCGCCAGCCCTCCTCCGTCAGCGAAAACACGCTGTCGAGCACCACCGAAAGCAGCGGCTTCTTGAACAGCAGCCCGCCGAGCAGGATCAGCCCGAATAGGCTGTTCACGATGGTCGGCTTGATGACGAAGAACGTCTTGTCCCTCAGCGCCAGGGCGAGGCCGCCGAACACCAGCACCACCGCCCCCGACACGAGGGGCATGATCGGCACCCGCCGCAGCAGCGCGAAGTGGATGCCGAGCGAGAGGATCGTCGCGCCCACGAACAGGGCGATGGCCGCGTAGGTGACCTGATCGCCGTCGAGCCCCAGCCGTTCGCCGAAGGCGTTGGCCAGGAAGAACAGCACCAGCGGACCCATCTCGAGCCCGAGCTTGGCGAGCGGCGGCAGGTGCCGGCGCGGCGGAATGGCTTCGATCTGCATGGTCTCAGTCCCGTTCCAGGCCGGCGACGGCCCTGGCGAAATCGCGGGCCGCAAAGGGCTCCAGATCCTCGACGCCCTCGCCGACGCCGATGAAGTGCACCGGCAGGCCGAACTTCGCCGCCAGCGCCACGAGGATGCCGCCCCGCGCCGTGCCGTCGAGCTTGGTCATCACCAAGCCGGTAATCGGCGCGGCCTGGGAGAACAACTCCACCTGCGAGAGGGCGTTCTGGCCGACCGTCGCGTCGAGGATCAACAGTGTCGCGTGCGGCGCCTCCGGATCCTGCTTGCGCAGGACACGGACGATCTTCTCCAACTCGGCCATCAGGCCGGTCTTGTTCTGCAGGCGGCCCGCCGTGTCGATCATCAGGATGTCGGTGCCTGCCGCCTGCGCCTGCTTCAGCGCATCGAAGGCGAGCCCCGCCGCATCCGCCCCCTGCGCGCCGCTGATGACCGGCGTGCCGGTGCGGGCGCCCCAGACGTTCAGCTGCTCGATGGCCGCCGCGCGGAACGTGTCGCCGGCCGCGAGCATCACCGAGCGGCCCTCGGCCCGGTATTTCGAGGAGAGCTTGCCGAGGGTCGTGGTCTTGCCCGCGCCGTTGACGCCGACCGTGAGGATCACGAACGGCTTCTTCGCTGTGTCGATCTCCAGGGGCTTGGCCACCGGCTCCAGCGCCCGCTCGACTTCCGTGGCGAGGATGGCGCGGACCTCGTCCGGGGAGATGCCCTTCTCGTAGCGCCCCTTGCCGACCGCTTCCGAAATTTTCATCGCGGTTTCCAGGCCGAAATCGGCCTGGATCAGCGCGTCCTCAAGGTCTTCGAGGGTGGTGGCGTCGAGCTTGCGCTTCGTGAACAGCCCCGTCACCCGGTCGGACAGGGCCGTAGAGGTGCGGCGCATGCCCGACGTCAGGCGGCTCCACCAGCCTTTGGCCTCCGGCTCGCGGTCGGGGCCCGCACCAGCATCGTGCGCCAGGGCGGCGGCGGTGTCGGTCGGCTGGATGTCCGGGTCGAGGGCGACATCCGGCTCGGGCGAGACATCCAACGCCGACGAGACGTTCGGCTCGCGGTTCATGGTGCCGGTATCGACCGGGTCCGACCCGTGGCCCGGCCGGTCGCCGGCCGTGCCGGTGGGGGGCTTCTCGTCCTCGCCCTCGACGGGCAGCAGGTCGGCGCCTTCCGTGGCATCGATGGCGCCTTCGTCCTCGGGCAGCGGGATGTGTTCCACATCCTCCGCGCCCGTGGCGAAATCCAATTCGCCCTCGCCGGGGTTGGCGGGCACCTCCTCCTTGACCTCGTCCTTGCCCTTGCGCCCGAACAGGCGCCCGAACCAGCCGGGCTTGTCCTCGCTCGTCATAAACCCTCGCCTTCCGCCCGAATCCGGCGCATGTCCCGAATCCGATGCCTCATACAACCGACATAGGCGCGCGCCTCCTGTATCGCGATGCCCTGGTGCTCGTCATCGACAAGCCTGCGGGACTTCCGGTCCATCCCGGCCCCCGTGGCGGCGAGACGCTGACCGATCATCTCGACGCGCTCCGCTTCGGCCTGCCCCGCCGGCCGGAGGCGGCGCACCGCCTCGACCGGGACACGTCCGGTTGCCTCGCACTCGGCCGTCACGCCAAGGCTTTGGCCCGCCTCGGCAAGCTCTTTTCCGGCAATCAGGCCGAGAAGACCTATTGGGCCATCGTCTCCGGCGGCCCGACCGAGGAGGCCGGCAGCATCGACATGCCGCTGGCCCGCCGCTCCTCCGATCCGCGTTCGTGGTGGATGAAAGCCGACCCGGCGGGCGATACGGCCCTGACCCATTGGCGCGTCCTCGGCCGGGCCGAGGGTCGGACATGGCTCGAACTCAAGCCGGTGACAGGGCGAACGCACCAATTGCGCGTCCACTGCGCCGAATCGGGTTGGCCGATCTTCGGGGACCCGATCTACGGCGGCGCGCCACGCGGGAGCGCCCTGCACCTCCACGCCCGCGCCCTGTCGCTGCCGCTCTACCCGAAGCGTGAGCCCATCGTCGTTCAGGCACCGGCTCCGGTGCATATGGAGGCGGCCCTGTCGGCCTGCGGCGCGACCGGCTGAGGTTCCGCGATCAGCCGCGTCCCGTCATGGCCGGCGATGCGGACGTCGCGGATCGTGCCCGGCGCGATGCCCTCGCCGAGGAGCACGGTCGAGAAATCCTCCGCCCGGCCGGTGCCGCCGCGCTCGGCCAGCACCGTCAGCGTCTTCCCCACTTGTAGCGCCAGATGCAGGGCGCGGGCGGCATCGCCCGCCTCCCGCAGACGCGCCGCGCGGTCGCGGATCGCCTCCGGCGCCACCGGGGGCATCCGCGCGGCCGGGGTGTCGGGGCGGGGCGAATAGGGAAAGACGTGTAGATGCGTCAGGCCGCATTCCTCGACCAGGGCGAGGGTCTGGCCGAACTGTGCTTCGGTCTCGGTGGGGAAGCCCGCGATCAGATCGACGCCGAAGACGAGGCCGGGCCGGGCGGCGCGGGCCTGCGCGCAGAAGCGGATCGCGTCCTGGCGGGAATGGCGGCGCTTCATGCGTTTGAGGATGAGGTCGTCGCCGGCCTGCAACGACAAGTGCAGATGCGGCATCAGCCGAGGCTGCCCGCCGATGGCATCGAGCAGGGCGTCGTCGGCTTCCACGGAATCGATCGACGACAGCCGCAGCCGCGCGAGGTCCGGGACCTCCGCGAGGATCCGCAGCACCAGCCCGCCGAGGGACACGCCCTCGTCGAGATCGCGGCCATAGGCGGTGAGATCGACCCCCGTGAGCACCACCTCGCGCCCGCCGGCCTCCACGGTACGGGCCACCTGCTCCACCACCGCGCCCGCCGGCACGGAGCGGGAGCGCCCCCGTCCGAACGGGATGACGCAGAAGGTGCAGCGGTGATCACAACCGTTCTGCACGGGCACGAAGGTGCGGGTATGCCCCGCCATTGCCGAAACGTTCGCGCGCTCGGCGGTGAGGGCTTCCATCACCGCCCCCGGACCCCGCGCCGCGCCGGCCCAGGCGGACGGGTTCAGTTTCTCCGCATTGCCGATCAACCGCCCGATTTCGGGCATGGCGCGGTAGGCCTCGGTCTCGACCTCGGCGCCGCAGCCGGTCACGACGATCTCGGCCTCGGGATGGGCGCGGGCGGCGCGGCGGATCGCCTTGCGCGCCTGCTTTCCGGCTTCCTGCGTCACCGCGCAGGTGTTCACCACGAGTCGCGGGCGCCCGTCACGAGCGGCGAGGCGGCGCATGGCCTCCGTCTCGACGATGTTGAGCCGGCAGCCGAAGGACAGGGTCTCGACGCTCAACAATCGATCCCGGCGAACAGCTCCGGCGCGAAGGTGCCTTCCGCGACGAGGGCGACCGGGCCGGTCATCAGCACATGGTCGTCGGCCCGCCACTCCACGAAGAGGTCGCCACCGGGCAGGCTTACTGTGGCCTGCCGGCCGATCATCCTAAGGCGCGAGGCCGCCACCACGGTCGCGCAGGCCGCCGTGCCGCAGGCGAGCGTCAGGCCCGCGCCACGCTCCCACACCCGCAGCTTGATCGCCTCCCGGTCCAGCACCTGAGCGACCGAGATGTTGGCCCGCTCGGGGAAGACCGGATGATTCTCCAGAAGCGGCCCGATTCGGCCAAGATCGTACCCGTCCGGGTCCGTCTCCACGAAGAACACCGCGTGGGGGTTGCCCATGTTCACGACCCCCGGCGAGTGCAGCACCGGGTTGTCGATGGGCCCGACCTGCAACTCGATGCGGCGGGTATCCGGGAAGGGCTCGGCCAGTGGGATCTCGTCCCAGGCGAGGTGCGGGCGGCCCATGTCGACGGTGAAGGACCGCTCCGAATTGCGCCGCACGCCGACCCGGCCGGCGCTGGTCTCCAGAAGCAGGCGGCTGCCCTCGGCAGGCCGGGCCATGGCCGGGTCGTCCAGCATCGCGTAGGCGACGCAGCGGGTGCCGTTTCCGCAGGCGCCGGATTCCGATCCGTCCGTGTTGTAGATGCGCATGAACGCGTCAGTCCCCGGACTCACGGGATCGTGCAACACCATCAATTGATCGAAGGACGAGCCCGGATCGGCCGAAATGGCCCGCGCTTCGGCCGCCGAGACGCCCACGGCCGTGCCGCGCAGGTCGAGCACCACGATGGCGTTGCCGGCGCCGTGCATCTTCAAGAAACGGCGATGGGCGAGTGCACTCATACGGAAGGATCTGCCGGAGGGGTTCGCGCGCTTATGGCAAACCCGGCGCCCGAGCGCGAGTGCGCCGCAGCGTTGCAGATCCGCCGCACCGGTTCGGCCCCGTGACGGACGGCCTCGCGGCACCGGCGGAACCGAATTACGTTAACACCCGGCCGCCGCGAGACCCCGAGTCGCCGCCGCCGATGGGAGCCACCCGCGTGACCCGTTGCCGTCGTCTCGTCCCCGCGCTCTGCGCCCTCGCCGCAGGGCTGGCCACCGCCATGCCCCTTGCGGCGCAGCAGCCCCCCTCCCCCGCGCAAACCAACCCGCTGCCGACGACCACCGCGCCGAACCCGCCGGCCGATCCAAACAAGAGCGCCGCCCCGGCACCGGAACAGGCCATCGTCCCGCCCCCCGCCGGCCAAGCGGCGCAGCCCGCCGATCCGTCGCGCCCGCCCCTCGTCGCCAAGCCCGCCGAAGCGGGCGACGTCGATGAGGTGACGCTGCCGGCGAAGCCCGCCGCCATCCTCTCCGGCAAGGCCACCTGGGAAGAGGCCGTCCCGAGCCTGCAGAAGGCCTTCGCACAGATCGAGGCCGATCTCGCCAAGGCCGGGATCAAGCCGGCCGGACGTCCCATCGCCGTCTTCACCAAGACGGAGGATGCCGGCTTCGACTTCGAGGCGATGATCCCCGTCGCCACCGCGCCGGCCACGCCGCCGGCTTCCGAGGACGGGCTGCGCTTCGGCACGACGCCTTCCGGCAAGGCTCTGCGCTTCGCCCACCGGGGCTCCTACGAGGGCATCGATAGCACCTACGAGACCCTGACCGCCTACCTCGATGCCAAGGACATCGTGGTGCAGGACAAGTTCGTGGAGGAATACGTGACCGACCTTAAGGACGGCGCGGACGACACCCTCGACGTCAACATCTACGCCCTGCTGAAGTGACGTCCGTGAGCGGGTTCCTCTCTGCGCGGGCGGCCCAGCCGCTCGCCGATGGACATTTTGCCGCCGCCGATGCCGGGCGGGAACGTGGCCAAGCTGCCGGTGATTTGCCGGTTATGCTCGCCGCGAACGATCATTCGCCCCCCAAGGTCGTGTCCGCCGCCGAGAGCGACGGGGCGGGCGATCTCGCGCTCGTGGTGCATGCCCGGCTCTGCGCCGTGTACAAATGCCCGATCCCGTACTTCAGCGAGAAGGAGCCACTGTCCGAGTTGATCTCGGCGCTGCTCTCGCACCGGACGCGCAATGCCGCCTCCGGCAAGGCCTTCAAGAGCCTGCGCGCCCGCTTCCCGACCTGGGAGGAGGTGATGCACGCCGAACCCTCCGCCATCGAGGAAGCCATCGCCGGGGTGACGTGGCCGGAGCTGAAGGCACCGCGCATCCGCGAGATCCTCACGGCCATCGACGCCCGCGCCGGGCGTCTGAGCCTCGATTTCCTGGCGGACCTTCCCCCGGAGGAGGCGCGGCGCTGGCTGGAGCAATTCCCCGGCATCGGGCCGAAAACCAGCGCCGCCGTGCTCGCCTTCTCGTCCCTGCGGATGCGGGCGCTGCCGGTGGACAGCCACCACCACCGCGTCGCCCAGCGCCTCGGGCTGATCGGGCCGCGCGTCGGCCTCGCGCCGGCGCATGTCCTGCTGCTCGCGCAACTGCCTGCCGACTGGTCGGCGCAGGACCTCTACGACAACCACGAGATCCTGATGATGCACGGGCAGCAGGTGTGCCACTACAGCCGCCCCGCCTGCGGACGCTGCCCCCTGGTGGACCTTTGCCCGAGCGCTCTCGTGGAGATGCGCGAACCCTGAGCGTCGCCTCCGCTTGACCCTTCGGCGGCGAGGTTCCACTAACCGGCGCCCGGCTGGCGAGACGTGACCCCGTGAGACCCGGCCCTTCACTCTCAGGATCGGCGCCGATGGCCGCGTTCAAGGAATTGGTGTTCTCCGGCGTCCAGCCGACCGGCAACCTCCATCTCGGCAATTATCTCGGTGCCATCCGGCGCTTCGTGGAGATGCAGGCGCGGGAGGCGCAGTGCCTGTACTGCGTCGTCGACATGCACGCGATCACCGTCTGGCAGGACCCGGAAGCCCTGCGCGGCCAGATCCGCGAAGTCACTGCCGCCTTCATCGCCGCCGGCATCGACCCGAAGCGCTCCATCGTCTTCAACCAGAGCCAGGTGCCGCAGCACGCCGAACTCGCCTGGGTGTTTAATTGCGTCGCCCGCCTCGGCTGGCTGAACCGCATGACCCAGTTCAAGGAGAAGGCGGGCAAGGATCGGGAGAACGCCTCCATCGGCCTCTACGACTATCCCGTGCTGATGGCCGCCGACATCCTCGCCTACCGCGCCACCCATGTGCCCGTGGGCGAGGACCAGAAGCAGCACCTCGAACTGACCCGCGACATCGCGCAGAAGTTCAACACCGATTTCGGCGCGTCGATCACGGCGCAGGGCCATGGGGAAGGATTCTTCCCGATCACCGAGCCGATCATCGGCGGCCCGGCGGCCCGGGTCATGTCCCTGCGCGACGGCACCAAGAAGATGTCGAAGTCCGACCCCTCGGACAATTCGCGCATCAACCTCACGGACGATTCGGACGCCATCGCCCAGAAGATCCGCCGGGCGAAGACCGATCCCGAAGCCCTCCCCTCCGAGGTGGCGGGGCTGAAGGAGCGGCCGGAGGCAGACAACCTCGTCGGCATCTACGCGGCGCTCGCCGGCACGACCCGCGAGGACGTGCTGCGCGAGCACGGCGGCGCCCAGTTCTCGGCGTTCAAGCCGGCGCTGGCCGACCTCGCCGTGTCGAGCCTTGCGCCCATCGCCGCCGAGATGCGCCGCTTGTCAGCCGATCCCGGCCATATCGAAGCCGTTCTCGCCGATGGCGCCGAGCGGGCCGAGGCCATCGCCCAGGAGACCCTAGATGCGGTGAAGGACATCGTCGGGTTCGTGCGGAGGAAGCGGGGATGACGATCCGGGCGCTGGTCTTCGACGTCTTCGGGACGCTGGTCGATTGGCGCTCCGGCGTCGCGCGGGAGGCGCGTCGTGTCCTCTCCGCACAGGCCCCGGACCTCAATGCCGGCGCCTTCGCCGATGCGTGGCGGGGGCGCTACCAGCCCTCGATGGAGACCGTCCGGTCGGGCGCCCGCCCCTTCGTCGATCTCGACACGCTGCACGCCGAATCGCTCCCCGACGTGCTGGCGCACTTCGGCATCGCGGACGTGTCCGACGCGGCGCGGGCGGAACTGGTCCAGGCGTGGCATAAGCTCGATGCATGGCCCGAAGTGCCCGCCGCCCTGGCCCGGCTGCGCGAGCGCTTCATGCTGGCGCCGAACTCGAACGGCCCGGTGCGGCTGATGGTGGACCTCGCCCGCCGCAACGGCCTCGTCTTCGACGCGATTCTCGGCGCCGGCTATTCCCGCGACTACAAGCCGAAGCCCGCCCTCTACCGGGACGCGGTGGCCGCCTTCGGCTTCACGTCGGAAGAAACGATGATGGTCGCCGCCCATTCGAGCGACCTCGCGGCGGCGGCGAGCCACGGGCTCTCCACCGCCCACATCGCCCGGCCCTCGGAGCATGGGCCGGCCGGCGGCGAAACCGGCCCGAGCGTACCCGTGACCTACGCGGCGTCCGATCTGGCGGACCTCGCCGACCAACTCGGCTGCCGCTGACGCGCGAGAGCGGAGCCCGCATGGCCGATTGGAACCCCGCCCTCTACACCCGCTTCGAGGACGAGCGGACCCGCCCGGCGGCGGACCTTCTGGCCCGTGTGCCCCTCGAGAGGCCGGCACTCGCCTTCGACCTCGGCTGCGGGCCGGGCAACTCGACGACCCTCATCGCCGCCCGGTATCCGGAGGCCGAGATCGTCGGGCTCGACACCTCCCCCGCCATGCTCGACAGCGCGCAGGCGCGCCTGCCGCATCTGCGCTTCGGCCTCGCCGACGCCGCGACCTGGGAGCCGGAGCGGGCGCCGGACCTGATCTACGCCAACGCCGTGCTGCAATGGCTGCCGGATCACCCGACCCTGCTGCCGCGCCTGTTCGGCCTCCTGGCGCCGGGCGGGGTGCTCGCCGTGCAGATGCCCGACAACCTCTCGGAGCCGACCCACCGCCTGATGCGCGAGGTCGCGGCCGCCGGCTCCTGGGCCGCCGCCATCGGGGACCCGGCCGTGGCGGGTCGCCTCGGCCGGATGCTGGAGCCCGCCGGCTATTACGACCTTCTCGCGCCGCTGGCCGCCGAGGTCGATATCTGGCGCACCGCCTATCACCACCGCATGGCCGATGCGGCGGCCATCGTCTCCTGGGTGAGCGCCACGGGGCTGCGCCCTTTCCTCGATCCCCTCGACGCAGACCAGCGCGCCGGCTTCCTCGCGGCTTACGAGGCGAAGATCGATGCGGCCTATGCCCCGCGGGCGGACGGCAGACGTCTCCTCGCCTTCCCGCGGGTCTTCATCGTGGCCCGCAAGAGACCCTGAACCGGGCTAGCCCCGCCCGCGCGCGACGAGTTCGCCGTAGGCCCCGAGATCGAGTTCGCCCTCGGCGGCGACCCGCGCCCGATCCTCGTCCGCGATGACGGGCTGCACGAAGTCCAGGCGCTTCCACTGGGCCAGCGGCGTCTCCGTGCCGTCCTTCGGCACGTAGCGGCTCTGCTCGATCTTCGTGTAGCGGTGGATGTAGCGGGGGCAGTTCACCCACAGTGTCTCGACCTCGACGCGCACGATGTACTGCGCCTCCGGGTAGCTGCTCTGGAGCGGGTCGTCCCTCACGATCCGCGCGGTGCCCTGGACGCGCAGGCGGTGCGGCGTCTCGAAATCGATGAACAGCATCCCGACCTTCCCCTGGCCGACGATGTTGCCCATCGACAGGAACATCCCGTTACCGTCGTAGCCGGGGAAGGCGAGCGTCGTATCGCCGACCACGGTTACAACGCCGGTCGGGCCACCCTTGTAGGAGACGGTCGGGTTGCCCTGCTCGTCCACGGTCGAGAGAAAGAACATGTCGCGCGATTCGATGAAGGCGCGGTCCTGCTCATCGATGGCGCGGTGGACGTGGTGCTTGTCGAGGAAGTCGGCGAGCTTCGTCGTGCCGAAATCGTCCTGAAGGGCGCGGTGCGCGTCACCGTACAATGTGTCCATAGGCTCCTCCCTGACTTGTCGTTGGAGCCGTTCATTCCAGAGGCGGCGCGCAAAGAAAAGGGCCGACCCCATCTCTGGAGCCGGCCCCGTTGCCTCACGGCGGGGACGATCAGTTGCGGGTCTTATCGACCAGCGCCTTCTCGGAGATCCACGGCATCATGCCGCGCAGCTTGGTGCCGACTTCCTCGATCGGGTGGGCGGCGAGCTTGGCGCGGGTGGCCTTGAACGAGGTCTGATTGACCTTGTTCTCCAGCATCCAGTTGCGGGTGAAGGTGCCCGACTGGATGTCGTTCAGCACGCGCTTCATCTCGGCCTTGGTCTCGGGCGTTATGATCCGCGGGCCGGTGACGTACTCACCGTACTCGGCCGTGTTGGAGATCGAGTAGTTCATGTTGGCGATGCCGCCCTCGTAGATGAGGTCGACGATCAGCTTCACCTCGTGCAGGCACTCGAAATAGGCCATCTCCGGGGCGTAGCCCGCCTCGACCAGGGTCTCGAAGCCGGCCTTGATCAGCTCCACGAGGCCGCCGCAGAGCACGGCCTGCTCGCCGAACAGATCGGTCTCGCACTCTTCCTTGAAGGTGGTCTCGATGATGCCGGCGCGGCCGCCGCCATTGGCGGAAGCGTAGGACAGGCCGAGGTCGTGAGCGTTGCCCGAGGCGTCCTGGGCGATGGCGATCAGGGTCGGCACGCCGCCGCCGCGCAGGTACTCGGAGCGCACAGTGTGGCCGGGGCCCTTCGGGGCGACCATCAGCACGTCCAGATCGGCGCGCGGCTCGATCAGGTTGAAGTGCACGTTCAGACCGTGGGCGAAGAGGAGCGCGGCGCCCTGCTTCATGTTGCCGGCCAGCGACTCACGGTAGATGTCGCCCTGCAGCTCGTCCGGGGTGAGCATCATCACCACGTCGGCCCACTTGGCGGCCTCGGCGACCGACAGGACCTTGAAGCCTTCGTGCTCGGCCTTCTTGGCGGTGGCGGAGCCCTCGCGCAGGGCGATGACGATGTCCTTCACGCCCGAATCGCGCAGGTTGAGCGCGTGGGCATGGCCCTGGCTGCCGTAGCCGACGATGGCGACCTTCTTGCCCTTGATCAGGTTCAGGTCGGCGTCGCGATCGTAATAGACCCGCATGGCGGCAATGTCCTCTTTCGTATCGGTGAGCGCGCGCGGGCGCTCCGTGGGTGTGCGGCCGTGCGATAGCGCGGGCTTTTAGCCGCGCAAGCCTCTGAACGGAAGGCCAAACCGTACAGGGCTGATCCGCCGTCAGGCCGGCAGCGCCAAGCCCTCGCGGGCGAAGACGGTCTGCACCGCCGGTCGGGCGGCCACGCGCTTGGCGTGCGCCGTCCAGGCGGGGAAGCGTTCCGCCATGTCGAACTTCAGAACCTGCCCGCGTCCCCAGACCCAGAAGACCATCAGGTAGGCATCGGCCACGGTGAAACGGTCGCCGACCGCCCAGCCCCCGTGGGAGAGCCGCACCTCGGTCATGGTGCAGAGATCGCCGTAGGTGTCGGCGCCCTTGGCGCGGATGCCGTCATGGGCGTCCTCGTCGTCCGTGTAACGCTCGGCGCGGCGGACATGGGCATAGGTGACGTGATGGTTGCAGGCGAGCCAGCCGAGCCATTCGTCGGCGATGGCCATCTCACACAGCTCCGCCGGCCACAGGCCCGTCTCCGGCACCTGCCGGGCGACGTGGCGCATGATGGCCGAACATTCGGTGAGCACCCAGCTGTCCTCGACCAGCGCCGGCACCCGCCCCCGGTCGTTGATGGCGAGGTATTGCCCCAAGCGCTGGTCGCCCCTGGCGAGATCGAGGGCCTTGCCTTCGAAGGGCAGACCGGATTCCTCAAGGACGATATGCGCCGCCAGCGAGCAGGCGCCGGGGGCGTAGTAGAGGGTGCGGGCGGTCATTGCGGCTTTCGATACAGAACGAGAAGAGAATCAGCCGTTGAGGCCCAGAAGGGCGCGCAGCTTGCCGCGCACCTCGGTCAGAACTTCGTCGGGGGCGGTCCCGAGGCTTCTGAGGATCCGCGATGCCCTATCAAGCGAACGAACCTGGTCGACCAAGATCGCGCCTTCAACGCCGAGTCCAGCTGGCAGAAACACCTTGGTCGGCCAGGGATGCGGATTACGAGTGATCGGGCAGACGACCACCCGGCGCGTTAGCCTGTTCATGTCGGTGTCTGAAACGACGATGGCCGGGCGGATACCCATTTGCTCCGTACCGCGAACCGGCTCCAGATCGACCAGCAGCAATTCGCCCGGGCTAGGTTGCCAATCAGTATGGGTCACGCTCGTCATCAATCACTTCGGACCCGCGATCCGGTCCCCAATCCACGGTCGGCGGCTCGGCGTCAGGACCAAGACGCCGCATCTCCTCGATCATTTCCCGCAGGGTATACAGCGGCAACCCATCGACGTAGCGACGCTCAATCCTCTTCGGAGTCTCCGGCGCGGAGACGCGCTTGGCGACGATCTCGACGGTTTCGCCTTCCCGGATGCCGAGTTCCTCGGCCTCCAAGTCGGTCAACCTCACGACGAGATCGTCACCCCAGCGGACGACCTTGGCTTCCATGGCTCGCGACTCCCACGGGACCGGCGCATCATAGCAGACGCGCAGCCTCCATCCTAAAGCGGCTCCGCCCCCCGGCTCATCGCGGCGATGCCGGTGCGGCAGATCTCCACGAGGCCGATCACGCTCATCAGGCGCACGAACCGGTCGATCTCCTCCGTCGCGCCGGTCAGCTCAAAGACGAACGAGTTGAGCGTCGCGTCCAGCGTCTTGGCGCCGAAGGCGGCGGCGAGGCGCAGGGCCTCGCTGCGGTGCTCGCCCTCGCCCTTCACCTTCACGAGGCAGATCTCCCGCTCCAGGGCGTTGCCCTGAAGGGTCAGGTCCACCACCCGGTGCACGGAGACGAGGCGGTCCAGCTGCGCCTTGATCTGGTCGATGACGGCGTTGGTGCCCGTGGTGACGATAGTGATGCGCGAGATGTGGCGCGCCTCCTCCGTCTCGGACACGGTCAGGCTCTCGATGTTGTAGCCGCGACCGGAGAACAGGCCGGAGATCCGCGCCAGGGCACCCGGCTCGTTGTCCACCACCACCGCCAGCGTGTGACGGTTCACCGCTTCGACCCGAACCGGATCCGGGTAGTGGGTGTTCATCGCGTTCATGCCCGTGGTCCCGTCCTGTTGTTGCGGCCCTTTGTGAGCCGGTCCCTGCGAAGTCCCGCCCCGGAAGGTCGCCTGGACGCTCCCCGAGACGCATGATAACGGCGCGGCGGATGACAGCCCGACAGCGCGCCCTCGATGCCGTGTGCCCCAGCGGACGCCTCGGCGTCGAACTCGGCCCCCTGAACCGGCCGCTGATCCGGCGCGAGGACGGCGACATCCTCTATGCCGACCACCGGACCACCGACGACCTCCGCGCGAAATACGCGGGCCATGAGTCGGTCATCGGACCCGACGCGCAGCCGATCGTCGAGGTCGATCTCGTCCTCGAACACCAGACCCTCGCCGAGGCCCTGGGACCACGCGCGCCGGTGGATTACATCGTGGCCAGCCACGTGATGGAGCACATCGCGGACCCGCTCGGCTGGTTGAACGAACTCGCCGCCGTGTTGCGCGAGGGAGGAGTGATCTTCCTCGCGGTCCCCGACAAGCGCTTCACCTTCGATTTCCACCGCCGCCCCTCCACGACGGCGGACCTCGTCGGCCACCATCTGGCAGGGGCGCGGCTCGCGAGCCCCACCCAGGTGTTCGACTACGTGTCCCGCGTCGCCGAGGTCGATCCCTTCGCCGTCTGGGCCGGGCGGGAACGCAATCCGAAGCCGATCTTCGAGGGCCAGCTCGCGCGGGCCCTGGCCGATGCGCGCAACGTCGCCGCCCATGGCAGCTATTACGATGCCCATTGCACGGTCTACACGCCCGCGAGCTTCCTCGAAATCTTCCGCGAGGTGATCGAACTCGGGCTGATCCCGTTCGAGATCGCCCGCATCGACCCGACCGAGCGCAACACGATCGAGTTCTTCGTCACGCTGCGCAAGCGCGAGGTGGCGAGCCCGGCCGAGCGCGCCGCCGCGACGCCGACCCTCGACGGGCGACGGCACGACGAACTGCCGGAGGTGCCGGTGCGTGGGCTCCGGCGGCGCCTCGCCCTGGCGCTGCGGATGCTGCGCACAGGCAGCATCCGCGGGTCTGAGGAGGGCCGGCACGGCTGATCCCCGGAGCAGGGCTCAGACCAGCATCTTCCCTTCCTCGGAGATCACGTCGCCCAGTTCGACGCCGGTCTCGCCGAGGTAGTCGGAGAGCAGCATCTCGTTGTGCGCCTTGCCCGAGGGGATCATCGGGAAGCAGTTCTCGGTCTTGTCGACCACGCAGTCGAACAGGACCGGGCCGTCATAGGCGAGCATCTCCGCGATGGACGCGTCGAGATCACCCGGCTTCTCGCAGCGCATGCCCTTCGCGCCGTAGGCCTCCGCGAGCTTCACGAAGTCCGGCAGGCTCTCCGAATAGCTCTGCGAGTAGCGCGAGCCATGAAGCAGTTCCTGCCACTGGCGGACCATGCCCATATACTCGTTGTTCAGGATGAACACCTTCACCGGCAGCCGGTACTGGATGGCCGTCGAAAGCTCTTGGATGTTCATCAGGATCGAGGCTTCGCCCGCGATGTCGACGACGAGTCCGTCTGGGTTGGCGAGCTGCGTGCCGATGGCGGCCGGCAGGCCGTAGCCCATCGTCCCGAGGCCGCCGGAGGTCATCCAGCGGTTCGGCTCCTCGAACTTAAAGTACTGCGCCGCCCACATCTGGTGCTGGCCGACCTCCGTGGTGATGAAGGTCTTGCGGTCCTTGCACGCCTCGTAGAGCCGCTGCACCGCGTATTGCGGCTTGATGATCGTGCCCGACGGCCAATAGGCGAGGCAGTCGCGCGCCTTCCACTGGCGGATCTTCTGGAACCAGCCTTCGAGGTTGGACTTCTCCGGCTTCGACGGCAGGGCGCGCCACGCCTCCAGCATGTCGGCGAGCACGTAGGCGCAATCGCCGAGGATGCCGACATCGACCTTCACGACCTTGTTGATCGAGGAGGCGTCCACATCGACGTGGATCTTCTTCGAGAACGGCGAGAACGCGTCGAGGCGGCCGGTGATGCGGTCATCGAAGCGCGCGCCGATGCAGATCATCACGTCGCATTCGTGCATCGCTAGGTTGGCCTCGTAGGTCCCGTGCATGCCGAGCATGCCCAGGAACTTCTCGTCCGAACCCGGATAGGCGCCGAGGCCCATCAGCGTGGAGGTGATGGGGAAGCCGGTCTCGGCGACCAGCTCACGCAGCAGGCGCGAGGCCTCCGGTCCGGCGTTGATGACGCCGCCGCCGGTGTAGAAGACCGGACGGCGCGCGCCGGCCATCAGCTCGACGGCCGCGCGGATGCGCTCCGGGTCGCCCTTCACGGCCGGCTTGTAGGTCTTGTGCCGCATCGTGGTGGGGCGCTCGTAGAGGCCCGAGGCGAACTGGATGTCCTTCGGCAGGTCGATGACGACCGGGCCAGGGCGACCGTTCTTCGCGACGTAGAACGCCTCGTGCAGGATGCGCGGCAGGTCCTCGATCGATTTCACGAGGTAATTGTGCTTGGTGCAGTGCCGGGTGATGCCGACCGTGTCGCATTCCTGGAAGGCATCGGTGCCGATCAGGTGCGTCGGGACCTGACCCGTGATGCAGACGAGCGGGATCGAATCCAGCATCGCATCGGTGAGGCCGGTGACGATGTTGGTGGCGCCGGGGCCCGAGGTGACGAGCACGCAGCCGACCTTGCCGGACGAGCGGGCATAGCCCTCGGCGGCATGAACGGCGCCCTGCTCGTGGCGCACGAGGATGTGCTTCACCGCCTCCTGGTGAAACAGCGCGTCGTAGATCGGCAGCACCGCGCCGCCCGGATAGCCGAAGAGCGTATCCACGCCCTGATCCTGGAACGCCCGGATGACCATCTCGGCCCCGGTCATGACCTCGCCGCCCATGTCCGTCTCCTCGTCCTTTCGGCCTTGTCGCTGGCCGTCCCTCGTTCCGATGCGCCTGTCGCGGACAACAAAAAAGGGCCCCGAGGGACCCTGCATGCGCCACCAGCCGGATCGCGGCTCCTGTTAGAGCCGCCCGGTTGGTGACGCCACCGCTACAATAAGGACCGTGCGCATCGCGAAAACCAAACTCCGCCCGGCGCGTATCCCCCGATCGTTCGGAGGCCTCGCACCAAGGATTGTGCGTCTTACTCCCGGAAAGCCGGCCGGTCAACGACCTGACTCAGGAGAAACCTTGCCGGCAACGCCTCACGCCGCCGGGGGCGGGAAGCGGCGCACCCAGCCGCTCGCCGCGTCGTAGGCCGCACCGAGTTGCAGGCAGGCGAGCTCGCCGTGATTGCGCCCGACGATCTGGATTCCCACCGGCAGATTGTTCGGGCCGAAGCCGGCCGGCACCGCCAGCGCGGGGAGCCCGGCCATGGTCGCAGGCACCGCGATCTGCATCCAGCGATGGTAGGTATCCATCGCCTGCCCGTGGATCGTATCGGGCCAGCGCCTTGCGGTATCGAAGGGGAAGACCTGCGCGGTCGGCATGACCACGAAGTCGTAGACGTCCATGAAGCGGCGCAGCGCCCCGTACCAGCGCGTCCGGCCTTCCAGCGCCGCCATCACCTGATCGGCCGTGAGGTCGGCGCCGCGTTCGGCTTCCCACACCGCCTCGGGCTTCATCAACGCCCGGCGGGCCGGGTCCATGACGAGGGGGCGGAGATTCGCGGACACGGTGAAGGCGCGCAGCACGCCCCAATCGTGCCAGACCTGCTCGATGTCGAACTCCGGCACCGCCTCGTCCACGAGGCAGCCGATATCGGCGAAGGCGGTGAGCGCGGCGCGGCAGGTCTCGAGCACGCCCGGCTCGAACGGGATGCGCCCGCCGAAATCCCCGAGCCACGCGATGCGGACGCCCCGGAAATCGCGCTCCAGCGGCCCGGCGAAGCCGGCGGGATCCTGGCGGATCGAGTTCGGGCAGCGCGGATCGTAGCCCGCCTGCACCGAGAGCATCAGGCCGATATCGGCCGGGCTGCGCCCGATGGCGCCGTGGACGCTGAGGCTGGGGCTGAACACGTCGAGGGTTTCGGACGGGATGCGCCCCCAGCAGGTGCGCAGGCCGTAAACGTTGTTGAACGCGGGGGGATTGCGCAGCGACCCGCCATGGTCGGTGCCGTCCGCCACGGGCTGCAGCCGCAGGGCGACGGCAACCGCCGCGCCGCCGCTCGACCCGCCGCCCGTCTTGCCTGGATCGTAGGCGTTGCCGGTGACGCCGTAGACCGGGTTGAAGCTGTGCGAGCCGAGGCCGAATTCTGGGATGTTGGTCTTGCCGATGAAGATCGCCCCCGCCGCCCGCAGGCGCGAGACCATGATCGAATCGGCCTCCGCGATCCGCTCGGCGAAGATCGGCGAGCCTTGCGTGAAGGGCAGGCCCCGCACGGGGTCGAGATCCTTCACCGCCAGGGGGAAGCCGTGAAGCGGCCCCACCGGCTCGCCCCGCGCCAGGACGGCATCGGCTTGGGCGGCCTCGTTCAGGAGGATCGCCTCGTCGCGCAGGGCGACGATGGCGTTGAAGGTCGGGTTGAGGCGCGCGATCCGGTCGAGATAGGCGCGCATCACCTCCACGCAGGAGATCGCCCGGCCGCGGATGGCGGCGGAGAGATGGACCGCGCCGAGCGCGGTGATACCGTCCGCGCCGGGCATGGTCATGCGCTCCCGATGGTCCAGGGAAGGGTCTCGTCGCCCCGGAAGACGACGACCTCGGTCTCGTCCACCGCGACGCAGGAGACGACCCGGCAGGGCCGCCGTTCCAGGGTGATGGTCTCGGCGTTCGGTGCGAGGCCGTGGAAGCGGGCGCCGTTAAGGGAAGCGAACCCCTCGAACTTGTCGAGGGCGCCCTCCTCGTCGAAGACCTGCACGTAGGTCTGCAGAGCGGTAGGCCCGCAGAAGACGCCCGCGCAGCCGCAGGCCGATTCCTTGGCGCCGACCGGATGCGGCGCCGTATCGGTGCCGAGGTAGAAGCAGCTCTCGCCCGAGGTCGCCGCCTTGCGCAGGGCGAGGCGGTGCCGCTCGCGCTTGGCCACCGGCAGGCAATACAGGTGCGGCCTGAGGCCCCCCTGGAAGATGTGCGTGCGGTTGATGACGAGGTGGTGCGGCGTGATCGTCGCCGCGACGCGTGGGGCGTGGGCGCGCACCACGTCGAGGATCTCGGCAGTGGTGGCGTGCTCCACCGTGACCTTCAGCCCCTGGTGCCGCGCGAGCAGCGGCAGGAGCTTCGTCTCCATGAACACCGCCTCGCGGTCGAAGATGTCGACCGCCGGGTCCGTCACCTCGCCATGGATCAGGAGCGGCATGCCGATCCGCTCCATCCGCTCCAGCACGGGGGCGATGTTACCAAGGTCGGTGACGCCCGCGTGCGAGTTGGTGGTGGCCCCGGCCGGATAGAGCTTGGCCGCGATCCACACCTTTTCGCGAAATCCGCGCTCGATCTCGTCCGGGCTCGTGGCGTCGGTGAGGTAGCAGGTCATCAGCGGCGTGAAGCTCTGCCCCTCGGGCAGCGCCGCCAGGATGCGATCCCGGTAGGCCGAGGCGGCCTCCACCGACGTCACCGGCGGCACGAGGTTCGGCATGATGATGCCGCGGGCGAACTGCGCCGCCGTATAGGGCAGCACCGCGCGCAGCATGGCGCCGTCGCGCAGGTGGATGTGCCAATCGTCCGGTTTGGCGATGACGAGGCGGTCGAGGGGGGACGCGGCCATGGCGCGCTCAGCCCTGGCCGAAGGCGGAGATGCCGCCATGGGCCGAGGACCACGTGGCCGGCTCGTGCAGGAAGCTCTCGACCTCCTTGAGCGTCGCGGGGTCGAAGGTGCCCATCTCCTTGGCGACTTCGAGCACGTCCCACCACGTGGTGAGCGCGTGCATCTTCAAACCATTTTCCTTCAGCAAATCGTCGCTGTCGGGGAAGATGTCGTAGTAGAACAGCACGAAGCAGTGATCGACCACCGCGCCTGCGTCGCGCAGGGCCGAGCAGAAGTTGATCTTGCTGCGCCCGTCCGTCGCCAGATCCTCGACCAGCAGGGTCTTGGCGCCTTCCACCACTTCGCCCTCGATCCGCGCATTGCGGCCGAAGCCCTTGGCCTTCTTGCGGACGTACTGCATCGGCAGGCCGAGCCGGTCGGCGATCCAGGCGGCGAAGGGGATGCCGGCGGTCTCGCCGCCCGCGATATGCGTCAGCGATTCGTAGCCGATCTCCTGCACGATGGTCGCCACGGCGAAGTCGGTCAGCGCCGAGCGCAAGCGGGGGAAGGAGATGATCTTCCGGCAATCGGTATAAACCGGGCTCGCCCAGCCGGAGGTGAACTTGAAGGGCTCGCCCTTGTAGAAATGGACGGCCTCGATCTCCAGAAACATCTTCGCCGCCTCGCGGGCGATCAGCTTCCGGTCGATCGGCAAGTAGGAAGTCATGTCACGGCTTTCGGGGAGAGCGGATTTAGGGGGTTTCCTCAGGCCATCGGCAGCGTGCGTCAACCCTTCTCCGACCCTGTGCCCGCGCGCAGATGCGCGAGGTGGCGGATCGCCAGGGCGTAGCCGTGGATGCCGAAGCCCGCGAGGACGGCGGTGGCGGCCTTCGAGACGTAGGAATGGTGCCGGAATTCCTCCCGGCGGTGCACGTTCGAGATGTGGCACTCGATCACCGGCACCTCGCAGGCGTTGAGTGCATCGAGGATCGCCACCGAGGTGTGCGTGTAGGCGCCGGCATTGATGACGATGCCGGCGCAGCCGACGCGGAATGCGTGGATCGCCTCGATCAGGACATGCTCGGCATTGCTCTGGCGGCATTCGGCCGTCAGCCCGAACCCGGCGGCGGTGGCCCGGCACAGATCTTCGACGTCGCGGAGCGTCGCGCTGCCGTAGATCTCCGGCTGGCGCTGGCCGAGCAGGTTGAGGTTCGGCCCGTTCAGGACCAGCACCGTGTCGTCCATCCCAATCCCCTTCGCCCCTAAAGGGAGAGGTGCAACGATCCCGGCGGCGACTCAAGCCCGGCGGACGCTCTTCTGTCGTGGCGATGCAGGCGCTATCACCCCCCGGGGGCGGGACCGATCAGGGAGAGGAGACGCGCGATGGCGGCAAACGGGAACGACGCGCCGGTGGTGATCGCGGTGGCGATCACGGGGTCCGTGCCCCGCAAGAAGGACAACCCCGCCGTGCCGACCACCATCGCGGAGCAGATCGAGTCGACGCAGCAGGCCTTCGAGGCCGGCGCGACCCTCGCCCACATCCACGTGCGCAACGGCGACGAGAGTCCGTCCTCCGACCCCGACAAGTTCGCCGCCGTGCAGGAGGGCCTGCGCCGGCATTGCCCCGGCATGATCGTCCAGTTCTCGACGGGCGGGCGCGGACGCGATCCGGCGGCACGGGGCCTCTCGCTGAAGCACCGGCCGGACATGGCCTCCCTCTCGACCGGTTCGGTGAACTTCCCGACCATCGTCTACGAGAATGCCGCGAGCCTCGTCACCGACCTCGCCACGCAGATGAAGGAGAACGGCGTCCGCCCCGAGATCGAGATCTTCGACCTGTCGCACCTGCACGGGGCCAAGCGCCTGATCGAGGCCGGGCTGATGGACGAGCGTCCGCATGTGCAGTTCGTGATGGGCGTGCAGAACGCCATGCCGGCGGACGAGCACCTCCTCGACATCCTGCTGAACGAGTGCCGCCGCACCCTGCCGAAGGCGACCTGGACGGCCGCCGGCATCGGCCGCAACCAGGCGGTGGTGATGGACTGGGCGCTGGCGCGTGGAGCGGATGCGGTGCGCACCGGCCTCGAGGACAACATCCGCATCGCCAAAGACCGGCTGGCGGCGAGCAACGCCGAGTTGGTGAGCCTCGCGGCCGAGGCGGTCGCCCGCCACGGACGGCGCGTCGCGACGCCTGCGGAGGCCCGCGCCGCGCTCGGTCTTACAACCTGAAGCCAGCCTTCTCAGGCGGCGGCCGCCATGCTAGACGGGCCGTCGCGCGGGTGTAGCTCAATGGTAGAGCAGCAGCCTTCCAAGCTGAATACCCGGGTTCGATTCCCGGTACCCGCTCCACTCCCCCTACAGCCATTTCCATGAGCCAGGGCGGCCATTTAGTCGCTGCCCTTGCGTGGCGCCGGCTTGGGCTCGCGGCCCCGCGATACAACATCGATACAACCGATGGCGCCGGAATCGCCGGCGTTGACGAATCCCCCATCCAGGCGATCATCGCCCCCGACTGTCGAGGTCAGGCTGTTCGTCTAAGCATGGGACGCCGATCACGGACGGCGGCCGCTCGTTCGGCGGGAGCCATCGCGATGATGACGGAAATCCGGGGAGGCCAAGGCCCCGGCCGGCGGACCGCATCAGGCGGCAAGCCTCGACAGGTGGCAACGAAGGGCTCTGGGATGACCTCCCCGGGCCCGTTCGCTTTCAGGCGGCCTTCGGGCACCGGCGCCGGGGAGCGTACCGGTGGCGCCGGTAACCGGCCTTCCTGAGGATCTCGGACACTTGCACCTGGCAGACGCCGACCTCGGCCGCGATGCGGGCCTGGGTGTAGCCGTGGGCGAGCAGCGTCAGGATGCGAGCGAGGCGCGCCCCGGTCGGGTCCGGGTCCAGCTTCCCCGCACGCCGGCGTCGCGCAGGATCTTCGAAATCATGGGCTGGGGCAGGCCGAGGCGCTCGGCGATGGCGGCCTGGGTCAGGCGCTCGGCCCGGAGCCGGAGGATGGTCGCCTCAATGGTCTCAGCCATGGGCCAACCAGACCGCCGGGAGATCGACGGCACGTGCCGGCGGCGAGACGGCGGCGGCCGCCACCTGTTTGATGAGGCCGGTGAGCTCGTTCCCGCGAGACTGCCTCTCGTGTTGGTAGGACAGCGCCCGGACGGCGCAGGCGAGGATGGCGCGGCACTCACGGTGCGTGCCGTCCCCGGGGGCGAGGTCCTCGTCCCACGTCTCGACGGTGCCCTCGCCATCGAGGGTCCAATCCCGGCGCAGGCGCTCGCCCGAGGGGCCGTTGTAGTCGGGTCCCAGGAATGCGTGCCCGGTGAGCCCGCAAAGCCCAGATGAGACCCAGAACCCCGGCAGGGCGGCCGCCACGAACGCACGCGCCGCGTCGTGGCTGCCGGTGTACGCCGGCCCCTCAGCGGCCGGCCGCTTCAGCCCGATGACGACGTCGAGGGCAACGTCGAGGTCGCGGTCCGCCCCGTCGGGCTGTTCGAGGAGGACGAGCAGGAGTGCAAGGCGGTGCCGCCGCGCTGCCCGATCCAGGCAGGCTTCCTGGTCCTCGCTCCCGAAGTCCACGACGCAGTCGTCGAGGTAGCGCTGCTGGATGTGCCGGATCCGTTCGAGGGCCGGTGTCTCGCGCTCGCCGCGGCGGCGTGCCGAGGCCTCGCGCAGGATGTCCATGGTCGACACGTCCGGTCCCCCTCGAAACCGTTGGTGCCCCGGAGACGAGTCGAACGTCTCTCTCCATGTTTTCAGCGCGGCGCTGTCACCGAGTCAGCTGCCGGGGCTCACGGTGATCGAAGCAGGAATTCCGGATTCGCCTAGCCCCCCGGAACGAGAAAGGGGCCCCCGTGGCAAGGGACCCCTCTCAGTCCCTGGATAAGGCCCCTGGGATGGGCCCCCGCGCCAGGCACCGCGCGGGCTCCCGGCCGTGCCCGGCGGGGAGGAATGCCGGCATCCTCCGTCGACGGGGGGGATTCGTCCAGAGGGCGGAAGTCAAGGCGCACCAGAGGTTAACGCATGTATTGGTGAACGAATTTCGCGTGTCCCACGTGGGGGACCATATGAGTTACTTAGGCCACGTTTTGCCAGAGTGACTTCTATATAGGTCACGTTCCGGGCCGGATTATTTGATCGCGTTAGCCTCTGGCGACGGACAAGTAACCATGCCGGCAGGTGAGGGCGGCCGGGGGGTGTGTGATCGGGGGTCACGGGAGGCGACCGGAAATCGAACGGCCAGGGGCTTGTGCTACGAACCGTGTCTGCTAAATGCAGACATATCGGGCCGGTTTTCACCGACCCAGGGATAACAAGAGGCACTCCCGATGACCAGCAAGATCACCCTCGACACCTCCATCGCCGCCTGGAAGGCTGCCGCCACCCAGGATGACCGCGACCTCGCCGCCACCGCCATCCGCGAGCACATCGCCCACGAGACGTCCGAGGGCGCCGATTACGATTCCGCCACCGACGAGCTCCTGGCCCGCCTCGCGGCCGAGCACGGCCCTGTCCCGGTGGAGGACCTGCGCGGCTTCTACATCGCCCTCCCGGCGACGCTCACCCCCAACGAGGTCGAGGGGATCTGGGGCATCGGCCGCAGCGAGGAGCTGGCGCTCGCCGACGCCTACAACTGGAACGGCACGGGCGCCCCCGTGGTCGCGGAGATCTCCGAGAGCAAGTGGGCCGTGTCCTACGACTGCCGCCGCCGGGAGATTTTCCTGGACGAGGACGAGGCCCGTGCCCACGCGGCGACCCTGGGCTACCGCGCGTGGCCCTGCACCGAGGCCCTGTATCGCCGCGTGAAGTCGGAGGGTTACGACGCCCACGGCCGGAACTCCTACGGCTACGCCAAGAACGGCAGCCTCTACGTCGTCGTCGAGCGCGACGCGGCCTGATCCCCGGCCCACACCCGCGCCCCGGCAATCCCACCGGGGCGCCCTCCATCCCGGGATCATCGCCATGGGCATATTCGGATACCTCGACCGAATCGCCGCCGAGGCCGAGGCGCGCGACACCCGCACGCCGGAGCAGCGTGCCGCCGACGCCGCCGCCTACGAGGCCAAGGGCCGTGAGGCCGCCATCCGGCTCGCCGCAGAGCGCGTGGAGTTCCTCGCCGCGGCCCCCCGCTACGTCCTGCCCGACGGCACCGCGTGGCGGAGTTCGGACATGATGGGCACGCTTCGCACCGGCCACCAGGGCGGCCAGGGCCGCCGCCTTCACGCCGTCCCAGAGGAGGATTGCGGGGTGTGGTCCGGCGCCAGCCCGGCGCTCTGCGGGGCCAAGCCCGGTCCCCGCTCCGTTGGCTGGGGCGACGTCCGCGTCGAGCCGGTGGACTGCCCCCGCTGCATGGCCCGGCTCAGGAAGGCCGGGCTGTGAGCCGGGTCTCCATCACCGTCGCGGGCCGCGTCTACGCGGTTCGCCTCGCCATGTGGGCGGCCGCGAACGATGGTGACCGCCGCTTCGTTTCGGTCGACCTCCTAGCCCCCTGAGGGATCATGATCATCGAGCTCGTTCCCCTCGACGAGGGGCTGTACGACGGCACCGCGGTCGGCCTCCTCGACGGCCGGCCCCTCGTCTACGTCGGGCGCACGGCGCACGTGGACGGGCGCGAGCTCGCCCATGGCGACATCGCCGAGGCCCTCGTCGAGGCGGTCAACGTCGCCGCCAGCAAGATCCTCGGCCCCGAGTGGAGCAAGCCGCTCGCGGCGGTCACGGGGCTGAACGCCCGCACCTGCAACCGGGACCGCATCCAGCGCTGGGGCCTGCCCCCCTGGGTCCTCGTCCTGCTCGCCCGGGGCGCCGCGAGCGAGCACCCGCGCGCCCTCGGGCACATGCTGATGGCCGTTGCCAGCCTGCGCGGCGGCATCGCCCCGCTCAAGCACGGCTCCCGCGTCGACGCCGTCGTGGGAAAGAAGGCGCGTTCCCTGGTCGAGGACGCCAGCGAGCTCGTCGAGTGGGCGCGAAAACAGCGTCGTCTCCCTGGATCACAGGATCCCGAGACGGAATCTTAAACCCCCGTCCCGTACAGTCCCAACTCCCAGCGTCGGTTCTCACCGGCGCACCGGACATAGGAACTCCGATGACCCTCGACCCCAAGCGGGCCCATGAGGCACGCCTGTCTCTGCGCGTTCACACGCCACCCGCAGTCACGCTTCCCAACTGCCCGCCCGACCTCGACGCCCTGCGCAAGGGCGCCCCGTTCGCCTGGGACAACCCCTACCTCGACGTGAGGTCGTGGGCATTCCAGGTCGAGACACGCGGCCTGCCGGAGGCCCTGGCCGCGCTGATCGAGCCGCTTCGTGGCACCCCCAAGGTCGACGACGTCGTTGCGGCGGCCAAGTGCGCGGAACGGTTCGCGCTCGACGAGGGGCTCTCCACGGACGTCCAGTGGGCGTGCAACTTGATCGCCGCGAGGCTCAGGTTCGTGGCGGCGTTCATGGGGCACTACACGTCGACCTGCCTGGCGCTCCACGCCACGATGGTCGCCGCCGCGGCGGTCCACGACGACGCCGTCCTGATCCTGATGCTCACGACTGTAGCGGTGCTGCGTGAGGTCGGACATCTCCAAGTGGCCGACGCCTTCGACCCTAAGAAGGACGCCGACATCGCGCGCCTGCGCGCGGCGGTCGTCCCGGACATGGAGCGTGACGCCGGCAACATCGAGTTCTGGCGCGAGCTCCGCCTCGCGGACGCCCAGGCCGCCAAGGGTGAGGTCCGCGACGACACGGGTTTCGACCCCCGGGACAGTGACGACCGCGCGAACCGCGTCGTGGCCAACCTGCTCGACGAGCCCGAGGCCTCCGCCGGCGTCATCGTGTTCCCGGCCGGCATCGTCGAGGCCGTCGGGAAGGCGGACAACGCCAGGGAGGTGAAGCGCCTGCTTAGCAAGGGCCTTGGCGCTCCCCTGCCGCTGCGCCCGGTCCCGGCGGACTGGACCGCGTGGGAGGCGGGGCTCGTCGCCGAGGCTCCGTGGCACGCGCCGGCGGTCCGGGCGATCCGCGCCGGCCAGGGCGGCCGCCCCCACTGGGGGCTGTCCGTGACGTGCCTCGTCGGCGCGCCGGGCTCCGGCAAGTCGCGTCTCGTCCGCCAGGCGGCGGAGGTCTCGAACCTCCCGTTCGCCCGGTTCAGCCTGGACTCCACCTCCGATAATTCGATCGGGGGTACGCCCATAAGATGGTCGTCTGGGCACCCCGGCGTCGTCGACGGGCTGCTGGCGCGGTCGGGGACGGCGAACGGGCTGGTCCTGCTGGACGAGCTCGACAAGGCCGCGGGGTCGCGGACCAGCGGGGGGCACCCGTTCGACATCCTGCATGGCCTGTTCGAGGCGGAGACAGCCCGGGCGTGGCGGTCGCCCTACCTTCTGGCCGAGCTCGACCTGTCGCACGTCACGTACGTGTGCACGGCGAACAGCCTCGACGGGATCCCGGCGAGCCTCCTCGACCGCATGACGGTCGTGCGGGTCGACGAGCCGGGGCCGGAGCACCTGGGCCTCCTCGCCCCCGCGCTCGCCCGCCAGGCGTGCCGCGAGCTCGGGCTGGACGAGCGCTGGGGCGACCTCGACGGGGAGGAGCTCTCTGCCCTGGCCGACGCCTGGCGCGGAGGGTCGGTCCGCCGGCTCCAGCGTCTGGTCGCGAGGATCCTGCAGGCGCGCGACGCCGCGCCCGTGGCCCGGCACTAAGGGAAGCGGCGATGACGTACTCTCTCATAGAGCCCGTGCGCCCGGAGCGTCTGCTCTTCATCAACTGGAAGCTCGTGGCCAACCGCGTCGAGCTCCGGCACGTGAACGACGCCGTCGCGGCCTCCGCGATCCTGTTCACCTTCCAGCTCGAACGCGAGCTCCTGGCCGGCGAGATCGACCCCGACCTCGCCATCAGGAAGGCCTCGGTCATCTGCCGGGCGGCCGCATTCAGCCACCCGGATCGCACGGGAGGCCAGCCGTGATCGACGCCTACTGGAACCGCCGGAAGGGCCTTTACTCGACCGAGAGAACGGCCGCGTGATCGGGCATGAGGCGAGCGTGCGCCTCGTCGACGTGACGCTCGTGGTGAAGCCGGGAGCGGTCGCACGCATTTGGCGCACGGGACAGCGCGAAGTGTGCGCCTGGGCCCGAGGGCTCCTCGTTGTGGTTGAGCCCGAGTGGGGCGGCGAGTAGCCCCTTCTATTCGACCCGTTCGAGCACGACACCTTCGTCGACCTGTAGGTCGAGCCGATCGAAGAGTGCCGCGTCCTGCACCTGATGAAGCTCCAGGGTGGAGAACCCTGGATGACGATGGAGTGGTGACATGGCCCTGCGACAGCGCTACCCCGGCCGCCTCCCGGCCGACCTCTACCGCCTGTCCGGCGCCCCGCTGCTGGACCAGTGGCTCCTCGAACCTGACGACCGGTCCGCGGACGGCGCCGTGCTCACGGGGATCATCTCGGGGCACCCACGGTATCCCGACGGCGCCCGGGTCACGACGTCGGCCGTGCAGATGATCGAGGACGAGCCCGCCGGCGAAATCCAGGGCTGGGCCTGGTCGTATGCGACCGGGCTTCTCAAACTGGGACGGTGCATCGATCTACCGTATTCGAGGGGAGTTCCACTATGAGATGTCGCCGTCCGTCGCTCGCCGAGATCGCTGAGCGCAACCGCAGCCGTGTTCGGGACGCCGACCTCCTGGCCTCGGGCTGGACGCCGTCCCCGGAGCAGCTCGCGGACGCCCCGCACATCGACCGGTGGGAGGAGACTACGTACCCCGGCACTGACCTGCCGTCGCTCAAGGGCTACGTCACCGGGCATCCCCGGCTGGGATCCACGTTCGCGTGGACGTCGCCGCTGATCGCGCGAGGGGACGGCTGGGTCCGGACGGAGGGCCGGTTCTACCGCCTCGGGACGCAGTACGTGCCCGAGCCCGTGCCGACGGCACCCGAGGCCGCACCGTACACGCCGCCGACCGACGAGGAGGTCGACGCGCTGCTCGACAGCCTGCCTCGCTACGGCGAGGATGACCTCGACCTCGACCCGTGGGGCATCTGACTCAACGGTGTCGAAACCTTCACGGCGGTGTCCAACGGCATGAATTCGGGGCCGCCAGTGTCAAAGCGATTGAATCCCCGGGGCCGCACGTAGGCCGCTCGCGGGCGCACGCAGCAAGTGTCAACGGAGAGTGTGATGCGTACCGTTCTCACCCTGGCCGCCCTCGCGGTGGCCGGCCCGGCTGCAGCTGGCCCGATGGATCAGCCCCGCTGGCAAGCCAGCACGACCGAGCGCAAGGGCGTCGATGAGCTGACGACCAACCTTTCGCTCCGGCGCACGGGCCCCGGGGAGTGGTCGGTCACGGCGCGCTGCGAGACGCGGGACACCCGCACAGGGAAGTGGCGCGCGCGGACCGGCGAGGGGGTGGCCGTGCGGAGCATGGGCCTGATCCTCATCGATCTGGGGAAGATGGGCCGGATGGTCCTGTTCGAGCGCAGTGAGGAGCTGTTCGGGACTGTGCCCGGCTGCGCGCAGGGCAACGTCGACGTCGGGACGGGGGACTAGCCCCACTTGTATTCAGTTAGCCCACGGCCAACGATGAAAAGGAGGAAATCCTTCCCTAATGGCGTCAGGAACGCCTTCGTATCTTCAATCGGATCGCCCGGCTCTATGGTCACAATGCCACGATTTATCAGGTATTCACCCCAAGCCGGGAATTCTTCATCTTGGAATGTTCCAGGGAATTTGCGGATGGCTGTGTTTTCATAAATCTCCCGTGCCTGTCGAATAGTGAGAGAGCCCAGGGTGTTCAATTGCTTCAGGGCATGGATCTGACTTCCGAATATCAGCCGGCACGTCTGCTCGTGATTGGCCTCCACCTGGGCTGCGACCGCCACGCGGAGGGCCCAGGCGATCTGAACATCGAGCGGGCCGGGAACAGCCTGCTCGATTCGCCGCCGCAAGTCCGCTTCGATGGGTGCGTAGACGGGGCTCGGCGGCGGTAACGCAGGCAGCGGGGCACCCGGCTCCGGGACCGGGACGGGCAGCTTCTCGGGTTCGGGCGGCTGCGCCTTCTTCTGGGCTTCGACCTGCGCAGCCGCCTCACCCGAGAGGTCGATTGACCTGTCCTTGCCTAGAGTGTGAACCGAACCAAGCCATTGCACGGTTTGGCGGTTTGTGATTCCAGGCGACTGTTTGCGGCCTGGAGGTGACGATGGCGGACCTGTTCTGGCTCTCCGACGAGCAGTGGGCGGTGATCGAGCCGTTCATGCCCAGGGACCAGCCCGGCCCCGAGCGGAAGGACGACCGACAGATCATCTCGGGCATCCTGCATGTCCTGACATCAGGCTGCCGCTGGCGCGACTGCCCGGCCGCGTACGGCCCGCGCACCACGGTCTACAACCGCTTCAATCGCTGGTCGCGGCGCGGCTTCTGGAAGGCGATGCTGACCGCGTTGGCCAAGACTGGGTGGGTTGGCGATGCGGCGGCTCTCGACAGCAGCTACGTCCGGGCTCATCGGACTGCCCATAACGGGAAAGGGGGGCGAGGGCGCAGGCCATCGGCCCGTCGTGGGGTGGTCAAACGACCAAGATCCACGCACTCACCGATGTCCTCGGGCGGCCCGGCGTCCTTCTGCTGACGCCGGGCAACGCCAGCGACGTGACGACTGCCCCAGCGGTGCTGGCCGAGGCGCCGGGCCGGATCTGCCGCTTGAGCGCCGACAAGGGCTACGATGCCGATTGGCTGCGCACCAACCTCCGCAACAGCGGGATCACGCCCGTCATCCCGGGCAAACGCGGTCGCAAGCGCCGGATCCGCCATGACCGATGCCGCTATCGGGAGCGCTGGCGCATCGAGGCGATGTTCAACCGCCTCAAAGACTTTCGTCGCATCGCCGCGCGCTACGACAAGCTGGCCCGCAACTACGCCTCAGCCCTCGCTCTGGCCGCCATCGTCGCGTTCTGGTGCTGATCGAGTCCAGACCCTAGGGTCGCCCCTTTCCAGCGGTCGATGGCCCTGGCGAGGGGCTGCCGGAGAATACCTGCTGCGATGACGAAGGCGACGAGCCCGCCCGAGGTGTAGACAGCGGCGACCTGGGCGGCGTCAGAAAGCATTCACCATAAGTAGCGCGCACACTCCCGCCCGGCGATCTCACGCGGCGGTGGAGCGGCCGATGTCCACAAGCTGCGCCAGGCCCTCGCGGATCAGGCACAGCGCCACCCCGGCCGGGTCGGCACGGGCGGCGTCGTAATCCGCTGGCGTCGGCGTGCGGCCGGCGTAGCGGGGGTGCACGTCCCCGGGCAGCCGGTAGACGGCACAGTAGATGCCGCCAGAGGAGTACACGCGGAGCCACGCCCGGGGCTCCACCCCCAGCTCGTCAGTCAGCGCGTACGTAAGGAGGAGCCGGTAGGAGCGGCCGCTTTGCTCCCAAACGCAGTTGGTCTCGACGACGTCGTCGCCGAGCAGGTCGGGGGCATCCACGGGGGGTGTCCGGGATGGCGGGCCGGGGCGGGTGCCGCCTGCCTTAAGGGAAACGATCGGCGTTTAGCTACCGATTGCTTGCACCGTTTCAGATGCCGAGCTCGCCCTGCGTCCGGGCGGCCGCCTCGCGGTCGCGCTTCAGGTCCCGCTTCTTCGGGAGGCCGGCGATGTACGTCATGCCCCGAGGAGTGACGAAGGTCTGCACGAAAGCAATGCCGCCGGGCGCCTCCTCGATCTTGATCTCGAACACCTCCCGGCGCGGCACGAGCCACTCGCCTTGCTTAATCAGCACGCCCTCGTTCTGGAGCCAGTCGCAGAACCCGTTCGGTTCCTCGCCGAACACCCGTGCCGCGTTCTGCAGTGTGTTTCGGAGCGCAATTTTAGGTCTGTCTCGATCTCGATGCAGGCGAGTTAATGGATTTCGTGCTCGGTCGTCGGAGATTTCGCCACGCCTCGCAGCCTGTATCCTCGTTCCGAGTTTCCGCGCGGCCTCGTCATTGATCACGTCGAGGTCGCCACTGGGCTGATCAGTTCTAGCCTGACCGGCATCCCGCTATCCTCGTGGTAGAGGACAGAGAAGTCGCGGTTGACCGCAGGCCGCGCTCGGGACTGGATCTCCTGCAGATCTGGCACCCGGCGCCCGGACGGACCGCATAAGACGGCTTGGGACTGCTCATCACGCATGGCCTCCGGTCGAAGTTCACGGTGCGTCTCGGCGGCACTGCAGCGACCACAGCTCAGCGCCATGTGCCCAAACGCTGACCCCGCATCGTCCTACCCGCGCCATCAGGAGGAGATCATGCGGTACCGGGCGCGAAGGCTCATGCGGTGCCCCGGGGCAAAGTGAGCTTGGCACCGATAGTTATCCTGCGCGGTCCCAACCAGGGTTCTCGCGGACCCATCGCAATGTATCGGCGATGCTGTCGTTCTTCGTTCGCTCCCGCTCATTCAGATGATGGTAGAGCCGGTCATAACGTTCGAAGTAGCGACGAGCGCTCTCGAACACCTCGGGGGACACTTCTCCATACCTGCGCCTGAGGTATCCTCGCAGGTTGCGCCGGCGCTCGGCCCGGTCATCACCGTAGAGCGCCGAAAGGTTTTGGGCCTCGATGTCGGATGGCAAACAGGGGAACTGCGCCATCCTCAAGCCGCCCGCGTACCCGGACTCGACGTGCTTCATGCCCTTAAGCACGGCGACGGCGTAGCCGTCGACGCCCTCGGCGTCGGGCCAGCAGGCGATGATCCCGTCGTGCTGGGCGAAAAAGGCAGCGGCGGCTTGGTGCCGCCCGTCCTCATCAAGAATGGAGTACGCCGGCTCCATCCGGAGGCAGATCTCCACTTGTTCCCTTCTCGAAGGCAGATCCTGCGTGACGATGTGCATGTCCGGCTCCCTGTAGGACCCGCCCAGGATGCGCCCGACCTTCCATTTTTGACCGAAGGCAATCGCTAAAATGCGCCGGATCACGGCCGTATGGCTCCTGCTTGTATCAGGCGTATTGGCTTGATGCTGGCCGCACTCTTCACTGCTTGGTCCGCGGTGCTCGGTTTACACGGCGGAAAGCCTGAAGCCACTCAATGTCCTTATGCGCGACCAGCCGCCGCTGACGGCCTTCAAGACCCTCTACAAGCGCATGCTGGCAGGTGACATGGATGAGGCATAAGATGTAAGCCCTCGTTGGCAGGCGCCTTGCGGGATATGATACTGGACCTGGATACAATGCTGTCGCGAAGGCCTGTATCGCCCTGTGTTTGGACCTACGATCTCGCCCCATATCGTCGTGGCCGGCGCGCGTCGCTCGTGGACGCGTTAGGAGAAGCCGGCGATCCTTGCTGAGGCGAAGCGCACCACCGCGTCGATCTCCTGTAGCGCGTCGCCGTGGCCTGACGCCATCTCCGCTCTTTCGCTGGCGACGCGAGGCCTGAGATGAGGAGCGGGCGGCGACCCTACCGGTTCGCCTCCCTTCGTTCCACTCGCACTGCCGGCGCCGGTGGGGCTGCCGACGCGTGACCAGGCTGAGCCGGGTGGCGCCATCGAGGTGGAACTGTCCGACGGCCATCGGCTCCGTGCCGAAGCCGGGACTGATCCAGCCCTGTGGCGAGCTCTTCTTGCGGCGCTGCTGGATCGATGATCCCCCTTACCTCGGGCTCGGGCGTATGGCTGGCCACTGGCTACACAGACATAGTGATGTTTAACAGCGCCGGAATGTCGTGGCCGCCAACTTGATTGATGTCCGCTTCGGAGACGCGCACAAGGGCCATTTGATGACTGGAGTGGGCGCAAAGCAGTCAACGAACGGCCAAGTTTGACCGGCTGCTTTGCGCCCATCCCGGTCATTCGCCGATACGCGCCGTTCGTCACATGAGCGGACATGGCCTGTAGAGGCGTGAGCGCTCCCTGGCGGGAGAAAATCGTCGCCGCCAAATGGCGATCAACGGGAACAATCGCCTTCGTCTCGCCGAAAGTTCGGCAACCAGTACTCTTGAAGCTTAACAGCAAATTCAAGATACAAAGGCGACTGTTGATCTTCAAATCGACTGCGAAAAGCCAGCACCGTGCCTGTATCGACCCGTCGCGTCTTCCTGTCCGGCGTTCTCGCCTTGAGCATGGGATCGGCTCGTGCCGCGCAGGCGCCGCTGCGGATCGTCGCGTCCTCGGTACCCCATGCGGAAATCCTGGAATTCGTGACCGGGCAATTCGGCCCCGAGCTGCCGCTGAAGATCATCGAAATTTCAGGCGATCTCCGTCCGAATGCCCTGCTTCGTGACGGGGATGCCGACGCGAACTTCTTCCAGCACGTGCCCTTCCTGCGATCGGAGGAGGCCTCGATGGGGATACGCTTCGCCGTCGCCGCCGCGGTGCATATCGAGCCGCTGGGCTTGTACAGCCGTCGGGCCAAGTCCCTGGCGGAAGTGCCGGCCGGCGGGATCGTGTCCCTCTCGAACAGCGTCTCCAACACGAGCCGTGGGCTCTTGCTGTTGCAGGCCAACGGGCTGATCCGGTTGCGCTCCAAGGAGCCCGGCATCGACCTCACCCTGGACGATGTCGTCGAGAATCCGAGGAAGTTCCGTTTCGTCGAGATCGCGCCCCCGCAACTGCCGCGCTCCCTCGATGACGTGGCGCTCGCGGTGATCAACGGCAATTACGCGCTGGAAGGCGGGTTGGAACCTGCCCGTGACGCGCTGGCCCTCGAGCGGGCCGAGGGGAGCCCGTATGCGAATGTCCTCGTCACGACGGAGGGCTTGGCCACGGACCCTCGCGTGTTGCGCCTCGCCGCGTTGCTGACCTCGGCCGAGGTCGCCGCCTTCATCCGCACCCGCTACCGCGGCTCGGTCATCCCCGTCCGCCCGGCCTGACCGGTGCCGGGTGGCCTAGGCCGCCGTCTTCCCTTCCCACCTGACCACGCTGCCCCGGCTTCCCCGTGGCGGCAGACCGGAGCCCACGACCGATGCGTTTCCTGAAGACCCTCGCCGTCGCCTTGCTTTGCACAGGTGCGATGGCAGCCCACGGGCAGGCCGGGGCCGAGACCCTGAAGATCGGCACCGTGCCGGGCGCCTACAGCGACGCTGTCAATGCGGCCGCCAAGGAGGCCAAGGATCAGGGCATCGACGTGAAGGTCATCGAGTTCAGCGACTGGACAACGCCCAACGTCGCTCTCGACGCTGGCGATATCGATCTGAATTTCTATCAGCACCGGCCCTTCATGGAGAACGCCTCCAAGCAGAAGGGCTACCGGTTCGACATCGTGGGAATCGGCATCCTGCAGAATATCGGGCTGTTCTCGCTGAAGCATAAGAGCTTCGACCAGATTCCGGTGGGCGGGAAGGTGGCCATCGCCAACGATCCGGTCAATCAGGGACGTGGCCTGCTGCTGTTGCAGAAGGCCGGGCTCATCAAGCTGAAGGACGGCGTCGGCTTCCTCGGCACCGTTGACGACATCACCGAGAACCCGAAGAAGCTGAAATTCACCGAGGTCGAGGGCCCCCAACTCGTGCGGATCACCGGCGATGTCGACCTCGCACAGGGGTACCCGCACTTCATCGTGGCGGCCGGGACCTTCGATCCGACGAGCGGGCTCATCTATTCCGGCATCGAGGACAAGCTGTTCGCGGTGAGCTTCGTCAGCAAGGACTCGCGCAAGGACGATCCGACGATCAAAAAATTCGTTCAGATCTTCCAGAACTCCGAGGCGGTCAAACAGCAGATTCACAAATCCTTCGCCGGAAGCGATAAGCTCTACCTGCTCGCATGGCAGAAGTGACGATGGTCGGTTTGGCTCTCGACAGTGTCGGCACCGTATCTCCGGTCGCATCGATCGCGGCCGGTCCCCAGGCGGTTTCCGCAGCCCACGCGGCCGTTGGTCTGCGGGGTACTGGAACAGTGCGGTTCGATCGCGTCTCCAAGACGTATCGTTCGGCAGCGGGAGAGGTTCGAGCCCTCGACGACGTGAGCCTCGACATCCCGTCCGGGGCGATCTTCGGCATCATCGGGCGCTCGGGCGCGGGGAAGTCCACGTTGCTCCGAACCGTCAACCGGTTGGAGGAACCCAGTTCCGGCCGGGTGCTCGTCGATGGCGAGCCGATCGTCACCCTCGGCACGGATGGCCTCGTGGCCCTGCGCCGCCGCATCGGCATGATCTTCCAGCACTTCAACCTGCTCTCGGCCAAGACCGTGCGGCAGAACGTGGCCCTGCCGCTCACGGTAGCGGGCGTGGAGAAGCGCGAGATCGCCCGGCGGGTGGAGGAGGCGCTGCGCCTTGTCGGGCTGGAGGGGAAGGCGGAAACCTACCCGTCGCGCCTGTCCGGCGGCCAGAAGCAGCGGGTCGGCATCGCCCGCGCCCTGGTGAGCGATCCAGAGATCCTGCTATGCGACGAGGCGACCTCGGCGCTGGACCCGGAGACCACCCTGTCGATCCTGGGCCTCCTGCGGGACATCAACCGGCGGCTCGGGCTCACCATCATCCTCATCACCCACGAGATGAGCGTGATCCGTGAGATCTGCACCGATGTCGTGGTGCTGGAGGCTGGCAAGGTCGCGGAAGCCGGGCCGGTCTGGCGAGTCTTCGGCGCGCCGGAGCACCCGGCAACGCGGGCCCTGCTCGCGCCCCTCACTCGCGACGTGCCGGACGATCTGGCCGCGCGCCTGAGGCCGCACCCGGTGCCGGGCGGGAGGGCGGTCCTGCGGATCACCTATTCCGGCGCGACGCCGCCCGACCTCTCGGCCCTCGTCGCGGCGACGGGCGGGCCGGTGCACCTGCTGCAGGCGGGTGTCGAGCGCATCCAGGGGCATGCGGTCGGCCGGATGCTCGTCGCCGTGGGCGGCCCGGACGCGGAAGCCCGGCTGAGGGCCATCGGACAGGATGTCGAAGGGATCGGCTATGTCGCCGCAGATGATTGACCGCCTCTGGCAGGCGGCGTTCGACACGCTCTTCATGGTCGGCGTCTCAGCGGGGATCGCGGTCCTCGCGGGCATCCCGCTGGCGCTGTTCCTCGTCACCTCCGGTCCCGGCGGCATCTTTCCCGCGCCGCGGGCCAACCGTCTCGTCGGCCTGGTCGTGAACGGCTTTCGGGCCGTGCCCTTCATCGTGCTGCTGGTGGCGCTCATCCCGTTCACCCGGCTCGTGGTCGGCACCACGATCGGCGTTTGGGCGGCCATCGTCCCGCTCGCGGTGAGTGCGACGCCGTTCTTCGCACGGATCGCCGAGGTATCCCTGCGGGAGGTCGATCCCGGCCTCATCGAGGCGGCGCAATCCATCGGATGCCGCCGCCGCCACATCCTGCTCCACGTCCTGTTGCCGGAGGCCCTGCCGGGCATCGTCGGCGGCTTCACCATCACCGTCGTCTCGATGATCGGCGCCTCGGCCGTGGCCGGTGCGGTCGGCGCGGGAGGCCTCGGCGACGTGGCGATCCGCTACGGCTACCAGCGCTTCGACACCACCGTCATGTCGGTGGTGATCGCGATCCTGATCGTCCTCGTCTGCTGCGTGCAGTTCACGGGCGACACCGTGGTGCGGAGGCTGCGCGCACGATGACATCCCTCCGAAAGCAGATCCGGCTGAACGCGTTCAACATGAACTGCGTCGGCCACATCAATCACGGCCTGTGGACCCATCCGCGCGACCGCTCCGGCGAGTACAACACGCTGCGCTACTGGACCGATCAGGCGAAGCTTCTGGAACGCGGCCTGTTCGATGGGCTCTTCATCGCCGACATCCTCGGCGTCTACGACATCTACGGCGCGGGCATCGACGTGACGGCGCGGGAGGCCGTGCAGCTGCCGGTGAACGACCCGACGCTCATCGTCCCGGCCATGGCGGCGGTGACGGAGCATCTCGGCTTCGGCATCACGCTCAACGTCTTTGCGGAAGCGCCCTACACCTTCGCCCGGCGGATCTCGACGCTGGACCATCTCACCGGCGGCCGGGTCGGCTGGAACATCGTCACCGGCTATCTGGAGAGCGCCCATCGCGGGCGAGGCGAGGCGCTTCCCGCCCATGACCGGCGCTATGACTATGCCGACGAGTATCTGGAGGTGCTCTACAAGCTCTGGGAGGGAAGCTGGGACGACGATGCCGCCCGGAGGGACCGCGAGGCGCGGGTGTTCAGCGATCCGGACAAGATCCGCTCCATCTCCCACCGTGGCGAGTTCCTGGCGGTGGACGGCTACCACCTCTGCGAGCCTTCGCCCCAGCGGACGCCCGTGCTCTATCAGGCGGGCGCGTCCGGCCGGGGCCGGGCCTTCGCCGGGCGCCATGCCGAATGCGTGTTCATCTCGGCGCGGGACAAGCCCTCCGCCCGCGAGGCCGTCCGCGCGATCCGCGCCGAGGCGGTTGCCGCCGGGCGCGACCCGCAGGACGTGAAGGTGTTCATCGGCATCGCCGCCATCCCCGGCCGCACCCGCGCCGAGGCTGAGGACAAGCGCGACGAGTACATGCGCTATGCCAGCGCCGAGGCGGGGCTCGCGCACTTTTCCGCCTCCACCGGCATCGATTTCGCCCACTACGGTCTCGACGAGGCGATCCCCTACGCGCCGGGCAACGCGATCCAGTCCGCTACAGCGGCGGCTGCGAAGCGGGGGCTGACCAAGCGCGACTTGCTGGCGGAGATGGGCCTGGGCGGGCGTTACGCCGTGCTCACCGGCGACGCGACCTCCATCGCGGACGAGCTTCAATCCTGGGTCGAGGAAGGGGAGGTGGATGGGTTCAACCTCAGCCGAATCGTCGTACCGGAGAGCTTTTCGGACTTCATCGACCTCGTGATCCCCGAGCTTCAAGACCGGGGCCTCTACAAAACCGCCTACGCGCCCGGCTCCCTGCGTAGGAAGCTCTTCGGCGAGGGGAATCGCCTTCCCGCCCGCCATGCCGCCCATGCATTCCGGTATGCCGGTGGTCCCACTCCGGTGTGATGGACGAGAAAATTTCCCGGATCGTCCGGTCGAGAAAAGGCTTGCACAGGATCGGGCGCAATAAGAGTTTCGAATGCTTTTGACGGCGGATCTAGCGAAGATATAAATATTCGCAGCTGCTAGAGCTTTCCGGGGAACTCCAGATCATGCCGCCCCTCCTGTCTTTGCGAGCGCAGCGAAGCAACCCAGGGATTCACCACCTCCGGACAAGCTGGTCCGCCCTGGATTGCTTCGCTGCGCTCGCAAAGACGGTGGCGCAGGCGATCCTGAACTAATCGAAATCGCTCTCACCGCTCCTGATCTCGCCGGGGTGATCGCCTCATCCGCCTCCGTCGTTGCGTAGGGGTGCGGCAAGCGCCGACGGCTGCAGAGCTTACGTCGTCATCGATTGCACACGAAGGAGCCGTTGCCTTGACCACGACAAGACGCCGTGCCGCCACCCTTCTCGGATTCCTGGCTCTGGGCCTCTCCCTGGGAACCGGTGCCCTGGCGCAGACCGCCCCGAAGGAGTTGAAGATCGGCTATCAGAAGGTCGGCCTCGTCGTCGTCGCCCGTCAGCAGGGCCTGATCGAGAAGCAGCTGGCACCGCAGGGCGTTGCCGTGCGCTGGGTCGAGTTCCAGGCGGGGCCGCCCCTGCTGGAAGCACTGAACGCGGGCGGCATCGATTTCGGCTATACCGGCGACGCCCCGCCCATCTTCTCACAGGCGGCGGGGGGCAACCTCGTCTATGTCGGCGCGGCGGCACCGACCCGCGATGGCGAGGCCATCCTGGTCAAGGCGGATTCACCGATCCGGTCGGTCGCTGACCTGAAGGGCAAGACCGTCGCCGTAGGGCGCGGGACGAGCAGCCATAACCTCCTCATCGCCGCCCTCGAGAAGGCGGGCCTGAGCTTCTCCGACATCAAGCCCGCCTACCTGCTTCCCTCCGATGCCGGCTCGGCCTTTGCGAACGACAGCGTCGATGCCTGGGTGATCTGGGATCCCTATCTCGCCCTGGCGCAATCGCGCGGCGAGACACGCGTGCTCGCGACCACCGGGCAGACCCACGACGTCTCGTCCTTCTTTCTCGCCAACCGGACCTTCGCGGAGAAGAATCCCGGCCTCATCGCCGGCGCCCTGTCGGGCCTGACCGAGGCGGCGGGCTGGGCAAGGACGCATCGCGACGAGGTCGCGCAGTCGCTCGCCGCCGTCACGGGCGTTCCCTATCCCGTCCAGAAGGTCGCCGCCGACCGGACGGAGTTCGCCGTCCGCCCGCTCTCGGACGAGATCCTGACCGCCCAGCAGACCACCGCCGACCGGTTCTTCCGGCTCGGCCTGATCCCCCGCCCCATCAAGGTGCGGGACATCGTGTGGTCCCCGCCGAGGACCTGAGAACCGCTTCGACAACCCGTCCCCTGCCATCACCCCTCAGAGGAGTCTTCTCGATGAGTGCCGTCCTCCATTCGCTCCACACCGCCGCGCCCGCCCTGGATATCCGCCGGGTCGCCGGGCACATCGGTGCCGAGATCCGCGGCATCGCGCTCTCCGGTGACCTCGACGCCGCGACGGTTGCGGCGATCCGGCAGGCGCTGATCCGGCACAAGGTGGTCTTCTTCCGCGATCAGACCCTGGACGAGGCCGGTCACGAAGCCTTCGGGCGGCTGCTCGGAGATCTCGTCCCGCACCCGACCGTGCCATCCCTCGACGGCACGGCGGGGACCCTCGACATCGATGGCAGCCGGGGCGAGCGTGCCAGCTCCTGGCACACCGACGTGACTTTCGTGCCGAACTACCCGGCGATCTCGATCCTCCGCGCAGTGACGCTTCCGGCCTATGGCGGCGACACACTGTGGGCCAATACCGCGGCAGCCTATGCCGAACTGCCAGAGGCTTTGCGCGACCTCGCCGACCGCCTCTGGGCGGTGCACTCGAATGTCTACGACTACGTCGGCGGGCGGGTGAACGTATCGGATGCCGGACGGCGGCGGTACGACGAGGTTTTCACCCGCACCGTCTTCGAGACCGAGCATCCCTTGGTTCATGTCCACCCGGAAAGTGGCGAGCGCTCGCTGATCGTCGGGCATTTCATCCAGAGGATCCTCGGCTTGACGACCTCGGATTCCCAGCACCTGCTCGCGATCTTCCACGATCACGCGACGCGGCCCGAGAATACCGTTCGATGGTCCTGGCGGCAGGGTGACGTGGCGATCTGGGACAACCGGGCGACGGTGCACCGGGCCGTGGACGACTATGACGACGAACCGCGCGTGGTACGGCGCGTGACGATCCAGGGCGTCGCACCGGTCAGCACGGACGGGCGTCGCAGCCGGGCGCGCGAGACGCAGGCGGGCAAGGCCGCCTAAGCCTAGCCCCCGGCGCGCGCGTTCAGCAAGGAAGCGATCATGCAGCCGCGGCGGGCTTGGCTCGCTGCGGCTCTGCCGTACGCACAATGACGGCGAGAGACGGCACGGCGTCGGCGCGGATCCTTCCGCCCGCACCGGCCGACGGTCAGGGCTTCACATCCGGCCTAGGGTCCGGGATGAAGCCGTCGCGGTTCGGCATACGGATGGCCGAGAGCGAGTGCGCATCGAACACGGCGTCCTCGGGCGCGAGCCCGTTCAGGTGCAGGACGTAGCCCGAGACAGCATAGACATCGTCGTCGCTGAGCGATTGCGGCGCGTTCATCGGCATCGCCCGACGGATGTAGTCGAACAGCGTCGGCGCGTAGGGCCAGAAGCTGCCGACCGTCTTCAAGGGCTTGGTGGAGGCGAGCGTTCCCTGTCCGCCCGCGAGCCGCTCGCCCGTGCCGCCTTCACCCCGCCTGCCGTGGCAGGAGGCGCATTGGGCCTCGAACACCGCGCGACCGTGGGCCACGCTGCCGCTTCCGGCCGGAAGCTTCCGGCCGTCGCGGTCGATGTCGATGTTCCAGGCCGCGATTTCGGCCTGTGTCGCCGGGCGGCCGATTCCGAAGCGCTCCGCGCCGTGAGCCGCGCCGCCGATGCCGAACGCGCAGAACGCGGCGGCGAGCGCCCGGACGTTACGCGTAGCCATTGGCGACCTCCCCATCCGCTGCGATGCGCCAGGGCACGACCGCGTTGTTGTGGTAGAAGGACTTGAGACCCCGCACCGCCGTGAGGTCCTCGAAGCTCGGCTGGACGTAGCCGGTCTCGTCGATGGCGCGGCTCGCGATGGTCGTCGGCTGGCCGTCCCAGGTCCAGGGCAGGCGGAAGCGGGTCAGGGCCCTGTTCAGGACCGGCTCCTGCAACGCTGCCTCCCGCCAGCTCTTGCCACCGTCCGTCGTGACCTGCACGGCGCGGATGCGACCGCGCCCGGTCCAGGCGATGCCGGTGATCTCGTGGAAGCCGGGGCCGATCCGCTGCGTGCCGGAGGGCCGGGTGATGATCGACTTCGCCTCCATGACGAAGGTGAATTGGCGGGCCGTGCCGTCCGGCATCAGGTCCGTGTACTTGGCGGTCTCCTCGCGGGAATAGGCCGGCTCCGCGCTGACGTTGAGGCGGCGCAGCCACTTCACGCTCATGTTGCCCTCGAAGCCGGGCAGGAAGACGCGCAGCGGATATCCCTGCTGCGGGCGCAGGCGCTCGCCGTTCTGGCTGTAGACCAGCAACGCGTCGTCGAGGCATTTCTCGATCGGGATGCTGCGGGTCATCGCGGCGGCATCCGCGCCCTCGGCGACGACCCACTTCGCCTCCGGCTTCAGTCCGGCCTCCCGCAGAACCGTCGCGAGGCGCACGCCCGTCCACTCGGCGCAACTGACGAGCCCAACGAGGTCGGAAGCCGTCTTACCCTTGATCGCCTCGAAGCCCGGATTGCCCGAACATTCAAGGAAGTGGATGTGCGATTCGCTAGGGAAGCGCCGGATGTCCTCCATGGTCAGGATGAGGGGTTGCTCCACCAGCCCGTGGATCAGGAGCCGGTGGCAAGCCGGGTCGATGTCCGGGATGCCGCCGTGGTGGCGCTCGTAGAACAGGCCGTTCGGCGTGAGGATACCGTCGAGATCCTGAAGCGGCGTGCGGGTGGAGGCCGAGATGTATTGCTTAAGTCCTTGCGGGACGTTGCGGATGATCCCCGCCTCGAAGCGCGATGGCGTGCCGTAGGGCTGGCTGCCGGTATCGGCGCCGGGCGCCTTCATCCAGTCCGGGATGCCGGGCGGGCTCGCCTCCTCGGCGCGGGCGGCGCCGGCCACCGCGGCCACGGCCGTCGCCGCGCCCTGGACGAGGAAGCGCCGCCGGGCGGTGATCGTCGTGTCGTTGTCGCTCATGGCCTCACGATCCGATGCCTTGCCGGTCTCGCGCCGACGATATTCGCGGAATGGTCGTCATGCGGCACCTCGTTCGGCCGCGCCGAATTCGGTCGACGGAATGCGGTGCGCGGGCCGGGGCAGGCCGAGATGATCCCGCAGGGTCGATCCCTCGTATTCCTCGCGGAAGAGCCCCCGGCGCCGTAGCTCCGGAAGGACGAGGGTGACGAAGTCGTCGAGCCCGCCCGGCAGGGTCGGCGGCATGATGTTGAAGCCGTCCGCGCCGCGGGCCTCGAACCGCTCCTGCAGGGCGTCGGCGATTTGAGACGGCGTCCCGACGATCGTCCAGTGGCCCCGGGCGCTGGCGGCGCGCAGGTAGAGTTCGCGGATCGTCAGCCCCTCCCGCCGAGCGAGGCGCAGGAAGAGGTCCTGGCGGCTCTTGCCGCCGTTGGTCTCCGGCATCTCCGGCACCGGGGCGTCGTCCGGGTAGGCGGACAGGTCGGCGCCGGTGAGCTGTTCGAGAAGCGAGCGGCCGACCACCGGATGGATCAGGTCCTGCAGCGAGGCGAACTTGTCTTGCGCCTCCGCTTCGCTGCGCCCCACCACCGGAAAGGCGCCGGGCATAATCTTGAGGTAGTCGGGATCGCGACCGTGGCGGGCCATCCGGCCCTTCACGTCGGCGTAGAAGGCGACCGCATCCTCCAGCGTCTGCTGCGCGGTGAAGATCACCTCGGCGGTGCGGGCGGCGAGCGCCTTGCCGGCCTCGGACGAGCCCGCCTGCACCACCACCGGATGCCCCTGCGGCGGGCGCGGCACGTTGAGCGGGCCGCGTACCGAGAAGTGCTCGCCCTCATGGGCCAGCAGGTGCAGTTTGTCGGGATCGAAGAAGCGCCCGCCCTCGCGGTCGCGGACGAAGGCGTCGTCCTCGTAGGAATCCCACAGGCCGCGCACGACGTCGACGAACTCCTCCGCCCGGGCGTAGCGGTTGGCGTGGGCAAGGTGGCTCTCGCGGCTGAAGTTCCAGGCCTCCCGCGGGTCGGCGGAGGTCACGAGGTTCCAGCCCGACCGGCCGCCGCTCAGATGGTCGAGGGAGGCGAACTTGCGGGCGACGTGGAACGGCTCGTTGTAGGTGGTCGAAGCGGTGGCCACGAGGCCGATCCGCTCCGTCACCGCCGCGAGATGCGACAGCAGGGTCAGCGGCTCGAACTGGCCGACGTAGCGGATCGCCGTGCGGCTCAGGGCGTCGACGTCGTCACCCCGGATGCTGACGCCGTCCGCGAGGAAGATCAGGTCGAACTTCGCGGCCTCGGCGGTGCGGGCGAGGCAGCGGTAATGGGCGGCGTTGATCCCGGCATCGGCGTCGGAGGACGGATGCCGCCACGCGGCGACATGGTGCCCGCCGGGATACAGGAAGGCGCCGAGGCGCATGCGGTCGCTGCGTGCCATGCCCCTCACCTCACGCCGAACCGACGCGGTACTGCCGGGGAGGGGCCTCGCCGGAGATTGCGAAGGCGCCGACGCTGCGGTCCCGGTAGAGACGCGGATTGTGCGAGGCGATGGTGCGGGCGTTGCGCCAGTACCGGTCAAGGCCGGCGCCGACCTTTACCGCCGAGGCGCCGAGCGCGTCGAACAGGCTCGTCGTCGCGCTGAGGATCAGGTCGGTGACCACGCTGACCGCCTGGTTGACCTCGACATCGGCCAGCGTCGCCTGCCGATCCGCCTCCGGCGATCCGGCTTGGTGTGCGTCGTGGACCCTCTGAACCGCCTCGGCGGCCTTCAACACGATGGCGCCCGCCGCGTAGGCGTTGGCCCGGACGCGGCCGACGACGGCCTGGATCTGCGGGTCATCGGCCGTGCGCCCGGCATTGCCGTGGCTGTAGACGCGGGTCCGCTCGGCGACGAGACGGGCCACGTCGTCCGCCGCCGCTCGGCCGATCCCGGCGAGGGTCGCCAGATGCACGAGCTGGAAGAACGCCATGGCGTAGGGGAAGCGAGCCGGATCCGGCTTGATGAGCGCCTGGTCGAGGGCCACGCCCTCGAAGGTGGCGGTGCCGCTGGCGGTGAGCGCCTGTCCGAACCCGTCCCAATCGTCCACAATGGTGACGCCCGGCGCCCGCACCGGGACCGCCGCCGTCACTGGCCCCCCGGCCTCGTCGTCGGCCGAGAGATGGATGTAATCCGCGAAGAGCGAGCCGGTCGTGTAGAACTTCCGCCCGTCGATCACGGGCTTTCCGTCGCGCCGCCGCACCACCGTATCGAAGGCACCGACCTTGGCAGGTCCCGTCTCCGAAACGCCGCTCCCGACCGTCTCGCCCGCGCCAATCCGCTTGATCCAGCCTGCCCGCCATTCGGGCGAGGAGGAGCACAGCGCATCCTCCGTGAAGCCGAAATGCGCCCGCAGTGCATTGGTGACGTTCGAATCCGCCGCCGACAGCTCGATCAGAAGGGCGAAGAGTTCCAGCAGGCTAGCGCCGTGGCCGCCTTCCTGAGGTGAGAGGCGCAGGGTGGTGAAATTCGCCTCCCGCAGCCAGCCGATCTCGGCATGGGGCAAGCGTCGCTCCCGGTCCCTCTCGACGGCGGTGGCGCGGATCTCGGCGAAGACCGGGCGGAATTGGTCCGCAAGGGTCTCGTAGCGCGCGCTCGGCCCCGCACCCCAGCCCGCATCCGTTTGCGACATGACTTACGACTTTCCGATTTCCGACACCCCCCGGGGGGCCTTTGCCGAAGGAATCGGCGAGCCGGCTCCCGATCTCAAGGCGGATTCACTGTCGGGCTTCGTCTTTGGGATCGACGCGTCGTGAACAGCTCGAAGAGAAGATTTTCGTTTTACTGCGGCGCATCCTACCGAAAGACCATTCCCCCGCCGAATTTCGGCCACTTCAATGAGCATTTATTCATGCTCATGCGAATGAAGAGTTGAGATGTCTTTCAGGGGGCTCTCTTCGGGGGACAGGCTCCTCCGTGCGCGCGACGAATCGAAAACCTGTTTCATTGATCCGGCGCACCCTGTTGGCCTTCAATAACGGGCAGGCCGGTGGCGATGCTCCGGCGCCCCACTCCTCCGTTCGTTCCACGATTCGCGAGTGCCCGATGATCGACGACTTGCCGGGCCGGTTCGGCCCCTCCCGCCGCACGCTCCTGCGCGGCGGGCTCGGCGGGGCCGCCGCCCTGGCGCTCGGCGCTCCCGCCCTGCGCGCGGCGCCCCGGGAGGTGAAGATCAGCATGCAGCGCTCGTCGGTGCTGTTCACCGTGCTCAAGGTGAAGGGCACGCTGGCCGAGCGCCTGGCGCCGCTGGGCTTCACGCCGAGCTGGCACCTGTTCACCAGCGTCATCGAGCCGATGAATGCCGGGGCGGTCGACATCCATGCCGACGTCGCCGACGCCGTGCCGATCTTCACCCAATCCGCCAAGGCGCCCCTCACCTTCTACGCCCGCGAGCGGGGAGCCCCCTCGGCGGAGGCGATCATCGTACCAGCGGATTCCTCCATCCGCACCGTCGCCGACCTGAGGGGCAAGACGGTCGGCGTCTCCCGGGGCTCCGGGAGCCATTACGTGCTCGCCGCCGCGCTCAAGCGCGCGGGGCTGACCTTCGCGGACATCAAGGCCGCCTATCTTCAGGCGCCGGAAGGCGCCGTGGCCTTCGATCAGGGTCGCCTCGACGCGTGGTCGATCTGGGACCCGTTCTTGGCCTTCGCCGAGGCCAAGCGCCCGGTCCGGACCATCGCCGACGGCACCGGGCTCACAAGCTACCACCGGTACTACGTCGTCAACGACAGCTTCGTCGCCGCGCAGCCCGATGTCGTGTCGACCGTCTACCGCTCCCTGGTCGAGGCCGGCGCCTGGATGGAGGCGAACCCCGAGGAGGCCGTGGCGCTTCTCGCCCCGATCTGGGGAGACCTGCCGCAGGCGGTGGTGGCCGCCGCCAACAGCCGCCGGACCTACGCGGTGGAGCCTGTGGAGCGCAGCCAGCTCGGCGAGCAGCAGGCCATCGCCGACGTGTTCTACGAGGCGAAGCTCATCCCCCGCCGGATCGACGCCACCGACGTGCCGATCTTCCAGCCGCCGACGGGCCGGGGCTGAGGCCGTGGCGAGCATCCCCCGCTTCGGCATCTGGGCCGCCGTCCACGGCTCCCGCGCCTCCCACCACGATCCCGACGAGCCGGACGATGCGAGCTGGGAGCGCAATCGTGCCCTGGTGCTGGAGGCCGAGGCGCTCGGCTTCGATTCGGTGCTGGTCGCCCAGCACACGATGAATCCCTACGACCCGCAGCGGGACCAGCTCGAAGCCTGGACCGGGGCGGCGGCGCTCGCCGCGCTGACCCGGCGGATCGAGATCATCGCAGCGATCAAGCCGGGGCTCTACCACCCGGTGGTGCTCGCCAAGATGGCCTTGCAGATCGAGCATATCAGCGGCGGGCGCTTCGCCCTGAATCTCGTGAATGCCTGGAACAGGGCCGAGTTCGAGCGGGCCGGGCTGCCGTTCCCGGCGCACGACGACCGCTACGCCTATGGCCGCGAATGGATCGCCCTTGTTGACCGGCTGATGCGCGGCGAGCGGGTGACCGTCCACGGCGAGCATTTCCGGACGGAGGACTACCAGCTCCGGCCCGCCGGCACGTTCCGGCCACGGTCGACGATCTATCTCGGCGGCGAATCCGAGCCTGCCCGGGCGCTCGCTGCCGACCATGCCGACGTCTGGTTCATCAACGGCCAGCCCCTGCCCGACGTCGCCGCGCTGATCGCCGACGTCGCCCGGCGCCCGGCCGCCCATGGGCCCCTCCGCTACGGCCTCTCGGCCTTCGTGATCGCGCGGGAGACCGATGCGGAGGCGGAAGGAGAGCACGCCCGGCTCCTCGCCCTCGCCCAGCGCGACGCAGGCTTACGCGCCGACACCCGCGCCCGCACCGACGCGGCGAGCGTGATGTTCGCCAAGACCGATGCGGCGGCCTCCCGCCATGTCGGGACCAATGGCGGCACGGCGGCCGGGCTCGTGGGCGGCTACGAGACCGTCGCGGAGCGGATCCGCGCCTTCCATGCCGCCGGCATCGACCTGTTCATGCTGCAGTTCCAGCCGTTCGAGGCGGAGATGCGCCGCTTCGCCGAGCAGATCCTGCCGCGCGTCCGCTGATCCGGAGACTGTCGATGAGCGGTCGCACGCTGCACCTCAACGTCAATCTCCTGCATTCGGGGGTCTACCCGTCGGCGTGGCGGCTGCCGGAGAGCCGGCCCGACGCCTTCCTCGACATCGATCATGTCGTGCGGGTCGCCCGCATCGCCGAGCGCGGCAAGCTCGACGCGATCTTCCTGGCGGACACGCCCGCCATCAACGACCGGATCGACTACCGGCCGTTCAACGCCCTGGAGCCGACCGTGGTGCTGTCAGCCGTCGCGGCCGTGACGAGCCATGTCGGCCTCGTGGCCACCGCCTCGACGACCTACAACGAGCCCTACAACCTCGCCCGCCGCTTCGCGAGCCTCGACCTCGTGAGCCGGGGCCGGGCCGGCTGGAACGTGGTGACGACGGCCGACGCCGCGGCCGGTCGCAACTTCGGCTTCGCGGGCGCCTCCGAGCACGGGGCCCGCTACGCCCGGGCCCGTGAGTTCACCGACCTCGTCCACGCCCTGTGGGACAGCTGGGAGGACGACGCCTTCGTCGGCGACAAGGCGAGCGGGCGGTTCGTCGACACCGCGAAGGTCCACGCCGTCGACCACCGCGGCGCGCACTACACCGTCGCCGGCCCGCTCACCGTGCCGCGCAGCGCACAAGGCCGCCCCGTCACCTTCCAGGCCGGCGGCTCGGAGGACGGGCGCGAACTCGCCGCCGCCACCGCCGATGCGGTGTTCTCCCTGGCCCAGACGATCGAGGACGGCGCGGCCTATGCCCGGGACCTGCGGACGCGGGCGGCGCGCTATGGCCGCAGCCCGGAGGCGCTGGTCATCCTGCCCGGCCTCGCCACGGTGATCGACTCCACCGAGGCCGAGGCCCGGCGGCGCCAGGACGCGCTCTGGGATCTCGTGCCGGTGGAGTACAGCCTCGCCCGGCTCGCCGGCACGTTGCGGATCGACCCCGCCCGGCTCGACCTCGACAAGCCGCTCCCCGACCCGCTGCCGCTCCCGCCGGACGCCAACCACACGATGTTCCTCGGCACCCTCGCCCTCGCGCGGCGGGACAAGCTGACCGTGCGCCAGCTCCTGCGGGCGCTCGGCGGCGGGGTCGGCCACCGCATCGTGGTCGGCACGCCGGAGGCCATCGCCGACGACATCGAGGCGTGGTTCCGGGCCGGCGCGGCCGACGGCTTCAACCTGATGCCGGATGTCCTGCCGGAGGGGCTGGAGACCTTCGTCGACGCGGTCGTGCCGATCCTCCAGCGCCGCGGCCTGTTCCGGCAGGACTATGCGGGGGCGACCCTGCGGGATCACCTGGGGCTGGCTCGCCCCGCGAGCCGCTACGCCGCGACCGGGCACTCGCTCTCGGCTTGAGCGGATGTCGTGAGCCTTTGAGCGTGTTCGGTGTGACCCGGAACGCCTGTCCAGATCGAAGCGACGACGCCCTAACGGCGTCCTCGCGCCTGTAGTCCATGCGCCGCCATGCCCAGCAGCATCGTCGCCACGAAGACGAGAACCGGGGCCGCGCCGGTCGAGAGCGCGGCGACGGCCGGACCGGGGCAGAAGCCCGACAGGCCCCAGCCGATCCCGAACAGGGAGGCCCCGAGGACGAGGGGCCTGTCGATCCGCCGGGAGGTCGGCAGATCGAAGCTTCCGGCCAGGGCAGGACGCGCAAGCCGGCGGGAGAAGCCGTAGCCGAGGGCCGACACGCTCACCGCCCCGCCGAGGACGAAGACGAGGCTCGGATCCCAGGCGCCCCCGATATCGAGGAAGCCGCGCACGCGGGCGGGATCGAGCATCCCCGACAGGGCGAGGCCAAGCCCGAACAGCAGCCCGGCGGCGAGGGCTGCGAGGATGCGTGCCCCGCCGCTCACGACGCCACCCGCATGAGAGCCACCGTCAGCATGCCCGAGGCGAGGAAGACCAGCACCGCGACTATCGAGCGTGGCGACAGGCGAGCGAGCCCGCACACCCCGTGGCCGGAGGTGCATCCGGAGCCGAGCCGGGTGCCGAAGCCGACGAGGAGCCCGGCGACGGCCAGCACCGGCCAGGACGCCTCGATCCGCATCGCGGGCCAGTGCCCTGCGATCACCGAGAAGAGCGGCGGCCCGAGGACGAGACCGACGAGGAAGGCGAAGTCGGCGAGCCGGCGCTCCCCCGGCCGGCCCAGCCCGGCGACGAGCCCGCTGATGCCGGCGATGCGGCCGTTCAGGACGAGAAGCATCGCGGCGGAGAGGCCGATCAGCAGCCCGCCCCCGAGGGCCGGTAGGTAAGCGTCCATGGAGTGTGGTTCCGGTGTCGTTCGGGACGGGATATCGCCGGGGTCGCCCGGGAACAACCCTTGCCAAACCGGGTTTGATCAATAATTATCAAGTCATGACAATGGTTTAGTGAAGATCATGCTCCTATTTGGGCACGTGGCGAACGAAACCTTCTCCTCCGACCATGACGAGGCGGAAGGGCATTTCCCGGGGTGGCCGACAGGGCCGTGGACCGGGAATCGGAGCGGTCTTCGGCGGCGCGCGGAGGAGGATTCCATGGCGGCATCGGCCATCAGACGGGGAGACGAAGTGGTGTTCGAGCGCCTCGATCTCGCGGAAGCCCTCGGGATCTGGCGGCACGCCAGGGGCCGGATCGTCGGCATCCATGGCCACGGTGGGCGCCCGGCCACCGTCGATGTCGCCTTCGAGGGGCACGAGCTCCTCGAAGGCTACCTGCCGGATCTGTTCCGGCGGGTGCACTGATCGCCGCCACCGTGACCGCCGCCCTCGCCACCCTCCAGCCGCCCCTCCGGGCGATCAGCCGCAGCACCGCCGAGACCGAGGTCTGGGCGGAGTTGCGCGCCGAGGCGGAGGCCGCCCTGATCGAGGAGCCGCTCTACGCGGGCATCATCCAGGCGACGATCCTCGACCAGCGCACCCTCGCCCAGGCCCTCGCCTACCGCCTCGCCCACCGGCTGGGCGACGGCGACCTCGCCCGCCTGTCGATGCGCGACCTGTGCCTGTCCGCCTTCGAGGCGGATCCGGAGGCCGGTGCCCATGCGGTGCGCGACCTCGTCGCCATCCGCGAGCGCGACCCGACCTGTCGCCGCTATCTGGATCCGTTCCTGTTCTACAAGGGCTTCGCCGCGCTGGAAGCCTACCGGGTCGGGCACTGGCTCTGGCATCAGGGCCGGGCGACGCTGGCGCTGCATGTCCAGAGCCGCATCTCCGAGGTGTTCGGCTGCGACATCCACCCGGCCGCACGGATCGGCTCGGGGGTCTTCATAGACCACGCCACCGGGGTGGTGATCGGTGAGACCACGGTGGTGGCCGACGACGTGTCGATTCTCCAGTCGGTGACGCTCGGCGGCAACGGAAAGGAAAGCGGCGACCGGCACCCGAAGATCGCCCGCGGCGTGCTGCTCAGCGTCGGGGCGAAGGTGCTCGGCAACGTCCGCGTCGGCGAGGGGGCCAAGATCGGCGCCGCCGCCGTGGTGCTCAGTGATGTGCCCGCCCACACGACCGTCGCCGGCGTCCCGGCCCGCGTCGTCTCGCGCCTGCGCGCCGACGAGGAGCCCGCGCTGAGCATGGACCAGTCCTTCGGCTTCGGGGACGGGATCTGATCGGGCGCGAGAAAAATCCTTCCCTTGAAACGATGTCGTCGTGGTTCTGCCATCAGGCCGCGGTGTGAGAGAATTAATTTCTCCAAAATCTGCCCCTACCGCAGACTACGTTCTGCGTTGATCCAGAAAATCGGATCGATCTTCCAAGATTGACTCAGATATAGAAGATCATTTTGTTGACCGCAGGCCGACCCCCGGCATAGTCAAGCATCGCTGGCAAGACTCAAGGCCGAGTCGCGCCATTTAGCGCCGAGCGGATGTAACTTCGCTCGTTAACACAAGATTCACCGGATCGCTTGCGGCTCTCGAGGCCTGACCGGTCCACCGAACACTTGCGCCCGGTCCGCTTTTACTGCGCGACCGCCCGCTTCCACGCGGGCCGAAGCGGCGCGCCTGCTTACCTCTTGGAGACGAAAGACGATGAGCGGACCAGGTTTGAGCGTCAGCGCCACGGCGGCACGCAACCTCGCGACGGCGACCGTCACCTCGGTCCAGAACGCGGCGAATACCCCGCGGTGGCTCCTGCGCCTCCTGCCCTTCGTCGACGTGGCCGGCGGCGTCTACCGGGTGAACCGCCGCGCCGTGGTGCTCGCCAAGGGTGGGCGGATCGACCTCGCCGCCGAGGACAAGGCGCGGACCATTCGCCCCGGTTCGCTGCGCTCCGTGCCGCTGTTCAGCCGCCTGGGCGATGCCGAGCTCGCGAGCCTCGCGGGCAAGTTCAAGGAGAGCCGTCACGCGGCCGGTGACATCATCCGCGAGGAGGGCGCCGCCGAGCGCAACCTTGTGGTGGTCGCCGACGGCACCGTCGAGCTGACCCTGTCCGGCCCCTACAAGGGCCGCCTGCGCCAGGGGCTCGCCACCAAGGGCGACTATTTCGGCGACGGCGACCTCCTCGACGAGGGCGCGCCGGTGCCGGCGGTGAAGGCGCTCTCGGCCGTCACGCTGCTGACCCTCGACCGCTCGGCGCTGGACGACGAGAGCATCCGCTCGCGGATCGGCCAGTATCGCGAGGAGCGCGACCGGCTGAAGGGCCACACCAATTCCTACGGCGAACAGGGTATCGAGCTCCTGGCCGTCCATACCGGCGAGCCACGGCTGCCGACGACCTTCGTCGATTACGAGATCGACCCGCGCGAGTACCACCTCTCCACCATCCAGACGATCCTCAACACCCATACCCGCGTCACCGATCTCTATTCGAACGAGATCAACCAGCTACGCGAGCAGATCCGACTCACCGTGGATGCGGTGAAGGAGCGGGAGGAATGGGAGCTCCTGAACAACTCCCAGTTCGGCCTCCTCAATGAGGTGACGGGCCGCCAGCGCATCCCGACCCGGGGCGGCCCGCCCACCCCGGACGACCTCGACGAGTTGCTGACGCTGGTGTGGAAGAAGCCCGCCTTCTTCGTCGCCCATCCCCGCGCCATCGCCGCCTTCGGCCGTGAGGCGACCCGCCGTGGCGTGCCGCCGGTGGTGGTGCACCTGTTCGGCGCCCCGTTCCTCACGTGGCGCGGCGTGCCGCTGGTGCCGAGCGACAAGCTGCCGATCGACAGCGACCCGGTGACGGGCGCCCAGACCACGTCGATCCTGCTGCTGCGCGTCGGCGAGGGCGAGCAGGGCGTCGTCGGGCTTCAGAAGTCCGGCGTGACCGGCGAGATCGAGCCCGGCCTATCGGTGCGCTATATGGGCACCAACGACCACTCCATCGCCTCGCACCTCGTGACCCGCTACTTCTCGGCCGCCGTGCTGGTCGAGGACGCCATCGCCCGTCTCGATAACGTGCTGCTCGGCAACTACCATGATTATGCGTGAGGTGCCGGTGTCCGGTTTCCCCACGGGGACGACGGGCGAGCTCGCCCAATCCACTCCGCATGCGGATCTCGTCGGGCGCCTCGCCCGCGAGATCTATGGCCGAGGTCAGGCGGCGAGCCAGCCCTTCGCCCCGGCGCTACCGGCGAGCCCCCAGGCGCCGCAGGCCCTCGACGGCCTGCCGCAGGGCTTCGGTGGCGCGCCTCTGCCGAGCGGCTCGGTGGGGACGCCCTCGGCTCCGGCCGGGGGGCTGCCCTCCGGGTTCCAGCCGGACGTTTCGGCCTTCGGCGCCCGCTCTTTCGGGGCGCCGCCGGTCGGCGTACCGGGCCTGAGCGGCCCGACCGTGCCGAACCTCGCCCCGGCGAGCCCGGTCTTCGCCGAGGTCGGCACGGTCCCGCCGGTCCACCCGGCGAGCCCGCGGCCTGTCCTGCCGGACTTCTCGTTCCCGAGCATCCCCTCGCTCGCGGCGGCCCTCCCCGGCGGGCCCGAGCTGCACCGGCAGATTGCGGCGGATCACCCCCGCGCCAACGCCTTCGCCCATGCGCTGGCCCCGCATCTCGTGCCGGCCGACCCGTCTAAGGCGGGCGTGGACGAGGTGCAGGAGAGTTTTCGAAGGACCGGCCATCTGTCACGGTCGCCCGAGCCAGCGGCTCAGAATTTCTCCGACTACTACTTCCTGAATCTCGGCCCCAGCCCGGCTCGGAAGGCTCCGGCGAGCCCCCGCGTCGAGCCGACCCGCTCGAGCGGCCCGGCCGCGCGGGCGCTCTCGCACGGGTCGAGCTCTGTGGCCGCGCCCTTCGACGTGGAGCGCGTCCGCAAAGACTTCCCGGCCCTGCACCAGAGCGTCAACGGCCACCCGCTCGTCTGGCTCGACAACGCCGCCACGACCCACAAACCACAATCGGTCATCGACGCCACCAGCGAGTTCTACGCCCGGCACAACTCGAACATCCACCGGGCCGCTCATACGCTCGCAGCACGTTCGACGGACCTGTTCGAAGGCGGGCGCGAGGCCGTGCGCCGCTTCCTCAACGCGCCGACAAAGGACGACATCGTCTTCCTGCGGGGCACGACGGAGGCGATCAACCTCGTGGCCGCCTCCTTTGGCGGGGCGAATATCGGGCCGGGCGACGAAATCATCCTCTCGACCATCGAGCACCACGCCAACATCGTGCCTTGGCAGTTGCTGGCGCAGCGCACGGGCGCGACGATCCGGGTGATCCCGGTGAACGACCGGGGCGAGATCATCTTCGAGCAATACGCCGCCCTGCTCTCGGGGCGGACGAAGATCGTCTCGGTGACGCATGTCGCCAACGCCCTCGGCACGGTGAACCCGATCCGGGAGATCATCGCGCTCGCCCATGCCTACGGCGTGCCGGTGCTGGTCGATGCGGCGCAATCCTCGCCGCACATTCCCCTCGACGTGCAGGCGCTCGACGCCGATTTCCTCGTCTTCTCCGGCCACAAGGTGTTTGGGCCGACGGGCATCGGCGCCCTCTACGGCAAGAGCGCCCTGCTCGACGCGATGCCGCCCTGGCAGGGCGGCGGCCACATGATCGAGGACGTCACCTTCGCGAAGACCGTCTACAAGGGCGCGCCGGAGAAGTTCGAGGCGGGCACCCCCGATATCGCGGGCGCGGTCGGCCTCGGCGCGGCCATCGACTACCTGGAGAGCATCGGCCTACCGGCCATCGCGGCCTACGAGCACGACCTGCTGGAGTATGCGCAGGCCGGTCTCGCCGAGGTGAAAGGCTTGCGCCTGATTGGCACGGCGCGGGAGAAGGCGAGCGTCATGTCCTTCACCGTCGAGGGCCAGGAGAACGAGGCGGTGGCCCACCATCTCGACGCCCACGGCATTGCCGTGCGCTCGGGCCACCACTGCGCCCTCCCCGCGCTCCGCCGCTTCGGTGTGGACCAGTCGGTGCGGGCATCCCTGGCCTTCTACAACACTCGCGAGGACGTGGACGTGTTCCTGCGGGCGCTGCATACCCTGCCGCGGCACTGAACGTTCCGCGCCGGCCGAACGGGTCGGCGCGGAATGAGACCGTAAGGATGATCGCCACACTGCGAGTCTCTGGCGGTTGGATCGACAGACCTTCGTGCAATCTACTTTACGCGTGAAACCCTTCACCAGCAGACCGACGGCTTTCCATTGGCATCTGCCGCGGCTCACAGTTGGACTGAGGTCACAGCTGATGCACGGCACCCGCGGCGGCCGCCGGGTCGAAGCAGTCCCCATCTGGATCTTCGGGATGACTACGGTTGCAGGGGCGAACGGCACGCTCGAACTCAGGTCACGGCTTCTCCCGTAACACTCCGTGCAGTCAGCCCAGGGCAAAGAAGCGGTTCGGTGGGCGGGGCAAGCCGAGGTGGTCGCGGAGTGTCGATCCATCGTACTCCCGCCGGAAGAGCCCCCGCCGCTGCAACTCCGGCACGAGACGGTCGACCACGTCGTCGAGCCCCTCGGGCACAAACGGAAACATGACATTGAAGCCGTCGCAGGCGCGCGTTTCCAGCCATTCCTCCATCTCATCGGCCACCTGCGCGGGCGTCCCAAGCAGATGCAGCCCGCCATAGCCGCCGACCTTCCTGGCGAGATCGCGCACCGTCGCGTTGGTCCGCCGTGCATACTCCACGATCTGGGCCTGCCCGCTCTTGCTGGCATTGGTCTCGGGAAGTTCCGGCAGGGGAGCGTCGAGGTCGAAGCCTGATGCATCGACCCCGAGGCGGACCGAGAGATTGGCTAGCCCGCTATCCGAGTGGACGAGTTCGTCGAGCCGCGCCCGCTTGGCCTTCGCCTCCTCCAGCGTGTCACCGAGAATCACGACGGCGCCCGGCAGGATCTTGAGGTGGTCCGGGTCCCGCCCCAGGGCGGGCATCCGGCCCTTCAGATCCGCATAGAAGGCCTGCGCGGCCTCGATGGTGGAGCCTGCCGCGAAGACCATCTCGGCCGTCTCGGCCGCGATCTGCCGTCCCGCCTCGGAGGCGCCGGCTTGGACGATGACCGGCCATCCCTGGACCGGACGGGCGATGTTGAGCGGTCCCTTCACCTTTAGGAACTCGCCCTTGTGGTCGAGGACATGCAACTTTTCGGGATCGAAGAACAGACCGCTCTCAGGGTCCATGAGGAAGGCGTCGTCGGCCCAGGAATCCCATAGGCCCGTGACGACGTCGAAGAACTCGCGGGCCCGTGCATAGCGCACGGCATGCTCGACATGGGCCTCGCGGCCGAAATTGTGTGCCTCGTCCGGATTGCCGGAGGTCACGAGGTTCCAGCCGGCGCGTCCCTGCGAGATGTGGTCGAGGGAGGCGAACTTGCGCGCGACGTGGTAGGGCTCGTCGTAGGTCGTGGACGCGGTGGCGATGAGGCCGATGCGCTTGGTGAGCACCGCCAGCGCCGGCAGCAGGGTCAGCGGATCGAACGAAGTGACGGTCGCCGAGCGCCGCAGGGCTGCCATGGGCATGTTCATCACGGCGAGGTGGTCGGCCATGAAGAACGCGTCGAACTTTGCGGCCTCCAGGCGCTGGGCGAAATGTGCCAGATGCTTGAAGTTGAAGTTCGCATCCGGATAGCCGCCAGGGTAGCGCCACCAGGCGGTGTGAATGCCGACAGGGCGCATGAAGGCGCCAAGATGCAATTGGCGATGGCTGCTCATTGGTGGCGTCTCTCAAGCTTTCTTAAGGGGCGCCATTGCCTCTCGGACTGGCACTCGTGGAGAGATCCCTGGAAAGCCTCGCTTACACGATCACTGCACGACCGCGGCGGCTTGACCGAAGCTGGCATCAAGGATCGCCTCGGCGCGGGGCGCCCGCGACTTCGGAATGAGGCCGGCTCGGACATAGAGATCAATGTTGCGTTGCTCGTCGGCGATGACGGTGCCATCGATGGGCACGGCGCGATACGCGGCCCGGCCGAACCAGCGGAGCGGCACCGTCTCTGGCAAGCCGATCAGCTTCGACCAGACGACCGCGTAGGGGGCTGGGTCCTTCAAGGCCCAATCCCGCGCTTTTGTGAGACGCTGCGCGAAGTCGGCCAGCAAAGGGCGCTTCTTTGCAATCGCACTGTCGCTCGCCACGGCGAAGGTCAGTCCCGGCGTGATGCCGTTGCCGTCGCGGACGACCCGCACTAGCCCGGCCAGTTCGGCCGTCGATGTATAGGGCTCCCAGGTAGCCCAGGCATCCACGGCGCCGGAGGTGAGTGCCAGCTTGGCATCCGCCGGGGGCAGGAAGTTGAAGGTCACGCTGTCGAAGGGAAGCCCGGCCTCCTCCAGGGCCGCCAGTACCACTTGGTGCCCGATGGATCCTCGATTGGTAGCGATGCGCTTGCCTTTCAAATCCGTGACGGAGCGGAAGGGCGAATCCTTCGCCACCAAGATCGCCAGCCCGTCCTGGCGGTTACGGTAGGCTGCGATGGCCTTGACCGGTACGCCCGCCGCCGACGCGAAGGTGAAGGGCGCGTCGCCGACCCCGCCCGCGTCGATCGCCCCGGCATTGAGCGCTTCGAGCAGCGGGGCCGCCGCCGGGAACTCACTCCATTCGAGGCGGTAGGTCAAACCTTCGAGCACACCGGCCGCCTCCATCAGGGCGCGCGCATTGCCACGTTGGTCGCCGACGCGCAGAACGTCCTCCGCCTGCGCGACACCAGTCGCCAGTATTGTCAGGATGGCTAGGACAAGGGCACGCATCAGGCCGCCTCCACGCGCGATCCACGCCGCGTCAGGGCAGCCTTGAAGGCCGGCAGCAACTCGCGGCCGTACTGGATCGCATCCTCAAGAGGATCGAAGCCGCGGATCAGAAAGGTGCGTACGCCGAGGTCGTAATAGTCGAGCAGTGCGTCGGCCACCTGTTCCGGCGTGCCGACGAGGGCCGTGGAATTGCCCTGGGCGCCCGTCTCCGCAGCGATGGCCGTGAAAAGGCGCTTGTCGAGGCGCGAGCCCGTGGCTGCGGCGGCCAGCAAACGTCGCGACCCCTCGTTTTGCGGGGGCGCCGCCGGTCCGAGGCCCTTCGCGGCCCGCACCGCCCGCGTCTCTGCCAGGATATTCTGCGCCCGCGCCCAGGCCGCATCCTCCGTCGCCGCCAGGATCGGTCGGACGGAGAGGCTGAAGCGCGGCTTGCGTCCGTGGCGGGCGGCCGCGTCCCGCACGCGCCCGATCAAATCCCGCACCTGAGCCTGCGTCTCGCCCCACAGGGCGTAGGTGTCGGCGTGGTGAGCCGCGACCTCCAGGGCCGCCGCGGATGCCCCACCGAAATAGACCGGGATGCCGTCGACGGGCTTCACGTCGGAGAAGCCCCGATCGACCTTGTAGAATGTGCCGGCGTAGTCGAACGGCATCGTCGAGGACCAGCTCTGCCGGACCACGTCGAGGAACTCCCGGGTGCGGGCATAGCGCTGGTCCTTGGTGAGGTGGTCGCCGTCCTGGGCGAGTTCTCGGTCGTCCCCGCCCGTGATCACGTGGATGGCGACGCGCCCGCCGGACAGCTGGTCGAGGGTCGCGAATTGGCGCGCAGCCACCGTCGGGGCCGTGAAGCCGGGGCGGTGGGCGATCATCAGCCCGAGCTGCCCGGTATCGGCGGCGATCTGCGCTGCGAGCAGCACCGAATCGGGCGTGGTCGAGTGGAAGGCGACGAGCACCCGGTCGAACCCGCCCCATTCGTGCGCCTGGGCAAGCAGCCGCAGATAGTCGAGGTCGATGGAGGGCCCCGTGGCCGGGTGAATTTCCGACGTAGGGCGCGGCGCGATGAAGCCGATGAATTCGACGGCTTCGGGTGGTAGCAGACTCATGGGGCGAGGTCCTTCGACAGCGTATGGACGATGTCGGGGGCGAGACGGCGACGCTGACGAAGGGTGATCGTCCACCCCGCGACGCTTCGGGTCAACGAAAGCTTCTTTCGTTTATCTTGGCCATGGAGAGAAAAATTCATCCGCGCGCCGCTAAGATGGAAATAGCATTTCGTTGACTCCGCATTAAACAGTACGAATAGTTAGCAAGCCGACTCCGTAGAGATCCGGATCTTTCGAAATACGAGGATGCGAATGCCGCTCCGGCCTCGTGGCCGGAGCGGCAGCGCGTCTCCACACCCTGTGCCGTGCGCACCCAGGAGATCTGTCGATGATGAGCGACGAGCCCTCACGTTCGGGTGGCATCCTGCCGTCGCGCCGAATGCTGCTGCGGACGGGCGCGGCCGCACTGGCCATGCCCTTCGGCCTCGGGCTCGGCGTCGGGCGGGCCTGGGCACCCGGCCCGGCAGCCCCCTTCGATCCGGGCCCGATCTGCCGGCCGGCCGCCGCGGAGGGTCCGTCGGGTCCGCTCCGGCCGATCAAGCTCGCCTGGAACGCGTCGGCGATCTGCACCGCCGCTGCGCCGCTCGCCAAGGAACGGGGCCTCTTTGCCAAGCACGGTCTCGACGTCGAGTTCGTGAACTTCGGCGGCTCGACCGAGGCGCTGCTGGAGGCGATTGCCACCGGCAAGGCCGACGCGGGCATCGGCATGGCGTTGCGCTGGCTGAAGCCCCTGGAACAGGGCTTCGACGTGAAGATCACGGCGGGGCTGCACGGGGGCTGCCTCCGGCTTCTGGGCTCCAAGGCGGCCGGCATCACCGAGATCGGCGCGCTCAAGGGCAAGACCATCGCGATCAGCGATCAGGCGAGCCCGGCCAAGAACTTCTTCGGCCTCGTGCTCGCCAAGGCCGGGATCGACCCCGAGAACGGCGTCGAGTGGCGCCAGTACCCGGTCGACCTCCTGAATCTCGCGGTCGAGAAGGGCGAAGCGCAGGCTCTGGCCGATTCCGATCCGCGCACCTGGATCTGGCTGAAGGACCCGCGCTTCACCGAGGTCTCGACCAACCTCTCGGGCGAGTACGCCACGCGCACCTGCTGCGTCGTCGCTGTGCGCGGAAGCCTGATCCGCAACGAGCGGGCGGTCGCCGCCGCCCTCACCCGTGCCATCCTCGAGGGTGGGCATGCGGTCCACGGGGATCCGGAGGCTGCCGCGCAGGCCTTCTCCGGCTACGGCGGCAAGGGGTCGATCCAGGACCTCGCCGCGATGCTGCGCAGCCAGCAGCACGGCGACAGCCCCGTCGGCGCAAATCTCAAGCAGCAGCTCGCCCTCTACGGCGACGAGCTGAAGCTGGTGAACGTCCTCAAGCGGTCGACCGACCCGGCGAAGTTCGCCGAGCGGATCTACGCCGACGTCCTGAGCTAGAGGAGAACCGAATGGCCGGTAGCCTCACCGTCGCCGACGCACCCGGTGCCGTCGCCCCCCGGCTCCGCCGCGGGCTGCGACCGTCTTGGCCGACCCTGACCGCCGGGCTGGCCTGGCTCGCCCTGGCGGCGGCATCTTTCAAGCTTCCCGAGGCGGGCGACTTCCCCCGGACGTTTGTGTTCGCCCAAGGTGCGGCTGGGCTCGGCGCTGTGCTGCTCGTGCTGTCGCCCTTTGTCGCCTGGCTGGGGACGCCCGGCGCGCGGCTGCGCCATTGGAGCCCCTGGTTCGCCGTGCTGGCCCTTGCACTCATCGCTTGGGAACTCGTCACGGCGAAGCTCGAATGGCTGCCCATGCCGTTCTTCCCCCCACCGCAGGCCATCCTGGAGGTCTTCCTTGATGATTGGCCAAAGCTCGGGGGCAGCATTCTCAATTCCTTGATCCTGCTGTCCGGGGGCTACGTCTTCGGGGCGGCTGTGGGGTTCACCCTCGGCGTCGCCATCGGCTCGTCGCGGGCCGTGGGGTACTGGGCGCATCCGGTCCTGCGCTTCGTCGGGCCGCTGCCGGCGACCGCATGGCTGCCGCTTGCCTTCTTCGTCTTTCCCTCCTCGTGGTCGGCCAGCACATTCCTCGTCGCCCTAGCGACGGGCTTTCCCGTCACAGTGCTGACGTGGTCCGGGGTGTCGGGGGTGAACAAGGCCTATTTCGACGTGGCGCGGACGCTAGGGGCCTCCCGGGGCTTCCTGATCCTGCGGGTCGCGATCCCGGCGGCGCTGCCGCACGTTTTCGTCGGCCTATTCATGGGGCTCGGCGGCTCCTTCGCGGTGCTGGTCGTCGCCGAGATGCTGGGCGTGAAGTCTGGCCTCGGCTGGTACCTGCAATGGGCGCAAGGCTGGGCAGCCTACGCCAACATGTATGCGGCGCTGATCGTGATGGCGCTGATGTGTTCCTCGCTCATCACCCTGCTGTTCCGCCTGCGCGACCGGGTGCTCTCCTGGCAGAAGGGGCTGGTGCAATGGTAGCCGCGACGCTCGCACAGCCCGCCGCACAGGCGGCGGGTGCCCGACTGCGCATCGAAGGCGTCAGCCACGCCTTCGACATCCGCGGCGAGGCGCTGCCGGTGCTCGACCGGGTGAGCCTCTCCGTCGAGCCCGGCGGGTTCGTGGCGCTCCTCGGCCCCTCGGGCTGCGGGAAGTCGACTTTGCTGCGCCTCGTCGCCGGCCTCGAGCCACCCGGCCAGGGGGTGATTGCGGTCGACGAGGAGGTGGTGGAGGGACCGGACCCGTCCCGGCTCCTCGTCTTCCAAGATCCGACCCTCTACCCCTGGCGCACGGTGCGGGGGAACGTGTCCCTCGGGCTCGAGGCGCGCAAGGTCGGCCGGGCGCGGGCTGCATTGATCGATCAGGCGCTCGGCCTCGTCGGCCTGTCCGGTTTCGCCGATGCCTATCCGCACCAACTCTCGGGCGGCATGGCTCAACGGGCGGCGCTGGCCCGCGCCCTCGTCAACGCACCGCGCCTGCTGCTTCTCGACGAGCCCCTGGGCAAGCTCGACGCGCTCACCCGGCTGGCGATGCAGGCCGAGATCCTGCGCCTGTGGCAGGAGACGCGCTTCACCGCCGTGCTCGTGACGCACGACGTCGAGGAGGCCCTCGTACTCGCCGAGCGGGTGATCGTGCTGTCCGACCGGCCGGCCGCAATCCGTGCCGACATTCCAGTTCCTTTGACTTACCCCCGCCACCGCGACGACCCGGCCTTGGTGAGGCTGAGGCGGGAGATTCTGACCATTCTCGGTCAGGCAAGCTGACGGATTCCACCACCAATCCCGAATGCCAATGGTTCGAAGCGAATTGGAGGTTTACCGATAAGATGAGTTCATCCTCCACTTTGCTGGCCTTTTCGCGAGCTTCCGCGAGTCACGATCCTGAGCTCTCACAGACCGCAAGCGGTGCCTCTCCGGTCGCTCGCGGTAAAACAGCGATCCGTGTCGAGGCAGTCTCGAAGACCTTTGATACGGCCGCCGTGCTGCACGACCTCAGCCTCGACGTGCGGGCGGGCGAGTTGCTCGGCCTGCTCGGCCCCTCGGGCTCGGGCAAGACGACGCTCCTGCGCATCATCGCCGGGCTCGACGCGCCGGATCGTGGGCGCATCCTGTTCGGGGGCGACGACGCCACCGGCCTGCCCGTGCAGGAGCGGGCGGTGGGCTTCGTGTTCCAGCACTACGCCCTGTTCAAGCACATGACCGTCGCCGACAACATCGCCTACGGCCTCAACGCCCGCCGCCGGGCCGACCGCCCGGCCAAAGCCGAGATCAAGCGCCGGATCGGCGACCTCCTCGACCTGATCCGCCTGTCGGGCTTCGGTGACCGCTACCCGTCGCAGCTCTCCGGCGGCCAGCGGCAGCGCGTGGCGCTGGCCCGCGCGCTCGCGGTCGAGCCCCGGGTGCTCCTGCTCGACGAGCCCTTCGGCGCTTTGGATGCTCAAGTCCGCAAGGATCTTCGCCGGTGGCTGCGGGAGATCCACGACCGCACCGGCCAGACCACGATCTTCGTGACCCACGATCAGGACGAAGCGCTGGAACTGTCCGACCGGGTGGCGGTGCTCGACAAGGGCCGCTTGGAGCAGGTCGGCACCCCGGACGAGGTGCAGGAGAACCCGGTCTCGGCCACCGTTCTGAATTTCCTAGGGGATACCATCGAGTTTGAAGCGATCGCTCAAAATGGTCGTGTGTTCGTCAATGGCCGTGAGACACCTATCGTAGTTGACCCTTCAAGAAACGGCCCGATCAAGCTCCATTCACGGCCCTGGCAGCTGCAATTCGTCGAGCCTGACGAAGCTCATCTGCAGGCAACAGTGCGGTCCTCGTACCGCACACAAGGCCGGCAACGCGTCGAGGTGCATCAGCCTGATGGGAAGTTTATTCGCGTTGAAGCCGTCGACGGCAATCGCTATCCGACAGGCAGCAAGATTGGTTTGCGGATCGTTCAGGGCTACGTCGTTCCATAGGTCAGCTATTGGATATTTTTAAGTATTATTCGTGTTGAGAAAAATTTTTAAAGGGCGCGAGCAATAAACGTCATTCACTTGGGATCGTGATTGCTGAGTGATCAGCCTCGAGCGGCGCCGCATTCTGGACGGAGCCGATCTAATGGGTAATGCATGGTGGTCGCCGTCGGTAGCCAAGGCGATATCCGGAAGGTGCCGGACGTAAGGGGCCCTTGAAGCTATCCCCGGGCCATTGTCGCATCGGGTGTTTCCCGAAATGCCGCGCGAGCCTATCGCGTCGGCGAGCGGCTCGATCACGCACAGGCTGTTGATGCGTCGCGCCATGTTCGGCGCAGAGCTGGTCCTCACCGCTCCTGACGATTGGCCTGACCCAAATCCAGCCGATCAGGTCAGTGTGCTAGCGTCTCAGGCAGCCATCCCGCACTTCAGAGGGTGTCCGACTCATTTCCATCGGGTTCTGGCTTAGGAAATCAGGTCCGATACCAGGGCGTCACGGTCTGCTCGATGTCGAAATCCGATTTGCTCTCAGTGGCTCGCTCGCGAACTCGATTCGCGTGGCATCACCGGGAACCTCAGTAGCGGCGATGGTGGCCATACGACGCGGCCTGCGGCACCCATCACACGAGGCCGGCCACGTTCAACGCGACGCCAGCAGCCGCGCAAGCCGATAGTGTCGGGACCATACCGATCTTGAACCGGAACACTGCTAAAACGGCAGTGGCTGCCAAGGTGAGTGCCCACGGATTCAGGCTCGACGGGACCGGTACGTCGACGCCGACCGGACCGACCGTGAACGGTCGCGTCTCGGTGAAGACGCTGTGCAGGGCGAACCAGACCGCGAGGTTCAGGATCACGCCGACCACCGCCGCGGTGATGGCCGACAGAGCGCCGACCAGCGCGCGATTACCGCGCAGGCGCTCAACATAAGGGGCGCCGACGAAGATCCAGAGGAAGCAGGGCGCGAAGGTCACCCAGGTGGTGAGCAGGCCGCCCAGAGTGCCCGCCAGCAGGGGCGGGATCGAGCCTGGGGACCGGTAGGCCGCCAGGAACCCGACGAACTGCGTCACCATGATGAGCGGCCCAGGCGTCGTCTCGGCCATGCCGAGGCCGTCGAGCATCTCGCCGGGCTTCAGCCAGCCGTAGTGCTCCACTGCCTGCTGGGCGACGTAGGAGAGCACCGCGTAAGCGCCGCCGAAGGTCACCAGCGCCATCTTGGAGAAGAACACCACGATCTGGGCAAAGACGTCGTCGGTCCCGAATGCGAGGAGGATGGCGGCGACGGGCACCAGCCAGATCGCCCCCCACGCGAGTAACATCCTCAGGGTATGCCCGACTTCCGCCCGCTCCCGGGGAAGCTCATGGTCGTCGAACAGGAAAGGCCCTTCCACGACCTTCCCGCCGCCGCCGTGCCCGCCCGCCTTGAACTGTGGCAGGCCGGCCCGGCCGCCGAGATACCCGATCACGCCGGCCGTCAGCACGATCATCGGGAAGGGCATGTCGAGGAAGAAGATACCCACGAAGGCCGCCGCAGCGATGCCGACCATCACGGGACCCTTGAGCGCCCGCTTGCCGATGCGGATGACGGCCTGGAGCACGATGGCGAGCACAGCCGCCTTCAGGCCAAAGAATATTGCAGCCACGAAGCCGACGTGGCCGTAAAGCGTGTAGACCCAGCTGAGGGCCATGATCGCCACGATGCCCGGCAGTACGAAGAGGCCGCCAGCGATGAGGCCGCCGCGGATGCCGTGCATCAGCCAACCCACGTAGGTCGCGAGTTGCTGCGCCTCCGGCCCAGGCAGGAGGGTGCAGAAGTTCAGCGCGTGCAGGAAGCGATTCTCGGAGATCCATCGCTTCTCCTCGACCAAGACGCGGTGCATGACCGCGATCTGCCCGGCCGGACCACCGAAAGAGAGAGTGGCGATGCGGGCCCACACCGGTACAGCCTGCGTCAGAGTGACGGGCAGCGGCATCCCGGGGACGGCCGCGTCCGGCTCGGATGCAGTCTGGATGCGTGCCGTAGCAACCATGGTCAGGCCCTCTCCCGCGGCTTGTTCATTGGCCAGTTGTGGGTCTCCTCGGTCGCGTCTCGGCACCACCGATAGAAAGCGTCGTAAAAGAGCATTCCAGCATTGAGTTGCTGGAGATCGTCGGCGTAGATCCGCGACAAGCCGAGCGAGGCGGCGAGCAAGCCGGCGGCCTCGGGCGCGAGGTCCGGCCGGCTGGTGTCTGCTCCGCGCACTAAGGTCGCGAGATGCAATAGCGGCGGCGTCGCGAGACCGAACTCCTCGACCATCACGTCGAAGGTGCAGAGCTCCCCCCGGTGGCTCCAGAAAATCCCCGGGTCGTCTATGTCGAAGGGCGCGGCCTCGAACCTCTTGGCGACCCCGGCGACTTCGCCCGGTGGCACGAATAGGAAGACGGCTTCGGGATCAACAAAACGGCGGATGAGCCAGGGGCAGGCGATGCGGTCGACCTTAGGCCGGGCCCGCGTGACCCAGACGGAGCGGCCGCGCTCGTCCCGGTTGGGGATCTTGCCGACCGGAACCACGGGCATCTCGGCGGCCGCCCAGTCGGTAAAGCCGCCCTCAAGTGCTTCGGCCGCGACGCCGGCGCTGCGCAGCCAGGCCGCGACGCCGTGGCTGTTCCGGCGCCCGTCCTCGCAGACCACCACGACGGCGCTGCCGCGCAACGCCGGCGCCCATTCGGCGACCCGGTCCGATGCGTGCGCCAGAGAGCCGGGCACGAGTCGCTGATTGCCGACGAATTCCTCCAACGTCCGCACATCGATGACAATCGGGCATGCGGGGGTGCCGATCAATCGTGCGAGTTTATCGACAGAAATGGTGTTGGGCACGGGCATGGCGCGTCCTTGCAGCAAGTGCAGGTGGGACGCGATCTTCAGCCGGAGCCTCGTCGGGGGATCGCTCCCCGAGGTCGCCATACACTGCCCAGGCGTAGGTTCTGTCAAGGTGGAAGGTTGAGCGAAGGTCCGACGTCGCGGTCGACGATGCTCAGATTTGACTACGGTTCCTATCCATCGGTGGACTTCTGCTTTTGGAACGGGGCAGAAGTGGACTAATGGGCGGCACGGGCCGAATTTACCCTATCTCAGGATAGGCGATTTGAGGCGGTCCAAACCGTCAACCCGTGCGACCCTTACTTCGTCCTCTTGAAAGTCCGGTTCGTTCTTTATAAAGAACGAACCGGAACGGACGTCAGTCTAAGAAGGCCGTTCCGGTTCGGAGACGAGGCGATGTCAGACGGATTTGCGGCCCGGACGGTCGCGGCGGCCAACGGCGTGGCGCAGGATGCGGCCTTCGGCGCAGTCATCGCCCCGATTCATCTCTCGACCACGTTCAGGTTTCCGGCCTTCGAGCAGCCTGGCGCGTACGATTACTCGCGCCTTGGCAACCCGACGCGGGACGCACTCGCCGACACGATCGCCAAGCTCGAAGGCGGCGCCCGGGCTGTCATGGTGGCGAGTGGCATGGCAGCGCTTGACCTCGCCCTGTCGAGCCTGCGGCCAGGCGACCTCCTGGTCGCGCCGCATGATTGCTATGGCGGAACCCATCGCCTGCTGAGCTTCCGTGCCGCCCGGGGCCATTATGCCGTGGACTTCGTCGATCAGACCGACCCGGACGCCCTTTCGACAGCGATGGCCAGGCAGCCGAAGGTCGTGCTCATCGAGACACCAAGTAACCCGCTGATGCGAGTGGTGGATATCCAGTGCGTCACCGCAGCCGCACGAGCTGCCGGCGCGCTGACCGTGGTCGACAACACCTTCCTGTCGCCGGCCCTGCAGCAGCCGATCTCCCTGGGAGCGGACCTCGTGGTCCACTCAACCACGAAGTTCCTCAACGGCCATTCCGACGTGATCGGCGGGGCCGTGATCGCGGCCGACAAGGCCGTCGGCGAGGACCTCGCCGCTTGGGCCAATACGATCGGTGTGACCGGCTCGCCGCTGGACGCCTACCTGACGCTTCGGGGCCTGCGCACTCTGTTTGTGCGGGTGGAGCAGCAGCAACGGAATGCGGGCCGGATCGCCGCCTTTCTCGACGCCCACCCAGCCGTGAGCCGCGTGCACTATCCTGGTCTGCCATCCCATCCTGGCCACGCCCTCGCGAGGACGCAGCAAGCGGGTTTCGGTGCCATGCTGAGCTTCGAGCTGGCTGACGGGCTCGACGCGGTGCGGGCTTTTGTTGGGGCCTTGCAGGTGTTCACCCTCGCCGAGTCGCTTGGCGGGGTCGAGAGCTTGGTCGCCCATCCTCCGACCATGACGCACGCGGCCATGGACCCGGCCGCGCGGGCGATCGCCGGCATCACTGACGGGCTGCTGCGCCTATCCGTAGGGCTGGAGGCGGAAGACGATCTTCTGATCGACTTAGCGCGTGGCCTCGACGCCGTCGGCAGGTGAGCGCGCTGCCGGTTCCTTCGCAAGCCGCCAATGACGAGTGAACATGTAAATTCGCAGGCAAGTCCGGTAAGCTATCTGGATCGAACACTCGGTCGGATTCCGAAATTTGTTATCGCCGCAGAGACTGAATTTGTAGCCGGCGCTACTCATAATCTTTGGTCGATATAATGCGTGATGATAATTGTAGATAGATTTTTTGGGCGAGTGGATAGGGTTGGCAGGAAGTCGTCCGATTTCCTGGACGGCTGTCTCCGAAGCAGTTGTTGCTCTTTCAGCCAGGCCCAGTCGCCTGAGTGGGCGCCTCTGAACGGCTAGGTTGGGTGGCGTTCTGCCGGTCCGCGGCCAAGCAGCAGAGGCATCAGGTCGGACGTTGCCGCCGCGCTCGCTCACCGCATGGTGTTGTCGGCGCGGCGATCGCCCTCGTGGCAGTCATTCTGCCCGGGGTGCTGCTGGTCTACGTCACTCTGCCGTACTGCGACGCCTTCCGGGCGCGACCTCTCGCCCAGGCAGCCATGCGCGGCACCAACGCCGCTTTGATCGGCATCCTCGGGTTGGCGCTCTACAACCCTGTCTGGACCTGCGCGATCGTCAACCCGCGTGATTTCGCAGTGGCCGCGCTAGCGTTCGTGCTGCTCACCGTCGCCAAAGTGCCGCCGTGGATCGCCGTCGTGCTGACGGCCTTGGGCGGTGTCGTCCTGGTGCTTCTTCGACCTGGGAGTTTACCATCATGGCTAAGTCCGCCCTGCTCGATCCCAGCGCCCTGTCCGCCGCTTGGTACGTACTCGATGCACGTAGCGCGGACGATCATCAGCACAGCCACTGGGCGGGTGCCGTTCATGTGCCGGTCAGTGATTGGGAGACGGCCGCCAAGCATGCGAGCACGGATCTGGCTCAGGACTAGCACTGGCGCAGCTTGATCGGCGCACTCGGGATCGACGGCGGGCAGCCGGTGGCGGTCTACGACGACGGAAGGATGACCGAGGCCGCCCGCGTCTGGTTCATCCTGCAGCATTTTGGGGTGCCGGCTGCCGTACTCGATGGCGGCTGGCCGGCCTCAGCCGCTCAGGCCGGCGCCCGTATCGATAACCAGCCGGTAGTGCCGAGCCCAGTGACGCTCGCGCCGGTGCCGCGGGGGCATGGTCCGGTCGGCTTGGTTAACAGTCAGGACCTCCGGGGCCAGCTCGACGGTGAAACGCAGATTTTCGACGCGCGCACGGCCGCGGAGTTCGCGGGTGAGGATCTGCGCAAGATCGCGCGCGGCGGTCACTTGCCCGAAGCACGGCGAGTCGGTCATGCCGATCTGCTAACCGCCGAGGGCCGCCTGAAATCGCCTGAAGAGCTGCGCGCGATGCTGGAGCGTGCCGGCTTTCAGCCGGGTCAGCGTATCGTCACCCACTGCGACGGTGGCGGGCGAGCCGCTCTGGCGGCGCTTGCCGCCGTTGAGGCCGGGTTCACAAAGGTGGAAGCCTACTACCTCAGCTTTTCAGATCGGGCGAAGGACGAGACGTGCCCCATCGTGCGGGAGTCCCGTAACTGAGAGGAGACGAAGTTTCGCGCTCATGGAACTTCCACTCCCCACCCCGAGCCGCTGTTTCCCACCGGCCGACGAATGGCTGCTTTCGGGCAGGGCTGGGAGCAATCTGAACGACCGGCGTGGGTCGTACTCGGACCGTCTGCCTCTTGGTGACGAGCCCAGGTCTGTATCCCCCGACGCGGCCCGATAAATGCCTTATCGATCCATAGTCCGATATCCTGAGGTGGCTCTCCGGGACTGCCGTTCGAGAGTGCCAAACGTCGTCCTGCTGAATGGGAGCACGAAATGGCGCAACGCTCAGGGCACGACTTCAAATTCGGGATCGAGGAAGAGTTCTTCCTGGCGAGCGCACGCTCCCGGGGTGCTCCGCGTAGCTCGATTCAGGGGTTTCACGACGATGCCAAACGCTTGGGTTCGGTCGAGCGCGAGCTTCTAGAGAACGAGGTCGAGATCTGCTCTGCACCAACGGCGAGCGTCGAGGAAGCGCAGACTGCGCTCGGCAACCTTCGTGATCAGCTTCAAAGCACCGCACGCAAGCACGGGCTCAAGCTGTTCGCTGCCGGCACCCACCCGACCGCAGTCTGGTCCGTTCAGAAGGAGACCGACAAGCCGCGCTACCGCGGCATGATGGACGACCTGCAGATCACCGGACGCCGCTCCGTGGTCGCCGGCATGCACGTTCACGTCGAGGTGCCGCGACCCGAGGCGCGGATCGACATCATGCGGCGTATCTATCCGTTCCTCCCCCTGTTGCTTGCCCTCTCGACATCCTCGCCGTTCTACGACCGTCGCCGGACTGGTCTGCACGGCTATCGGCTTCGCGCCTATGCCGAGCTGCCACGGACCGGCCTGCCCGAGTTGTTCGACGACGCCGACGACTACGACCGCTACGTGAATGTCATGACGGCTGCGGGCGCTGTGCCGGACCCGACCTACTTCTGGTGGCACATCCGCCCTTCGGTCCGGTACCCGACCCTTGAGCTTCGCGTCGCCGACAGCTGCACGCGCCTCGAAGACACCCTCACCGTCGCCCAAATCTATCGCTGCCTCGTTCGCTTGCTGGACCGCCGGCCGGACATTCATGACGGCCTGACAGGCGCGTCACGCGGATTCGTGATGGAGAACTTGTGGCGGGCCGAACGCGATGGCACCGGAGCCTCTCTGATCGACGAGACCGCCGAGCGCGTCGTACCGGTCCAAGAGGCCGCTGACGAGCTTCTCGACCTGATCGCCGACGATGCGGCGGCACTCGGATGCGCTGCCCAGGTCGCGCACGCCAAAATCATCGCCCGCAACGGATCGAGCGCTGCAGGTCAACTAGCTGCTTACGAGACCGTGATCGGCGCCGGCGCGGGGGAGAGCGCTGCCCTTCGTGCAGTCGTGGACTGGCTAGCCCGGGAAACGAGCGCGGGCTGACCGTCATACGGAAGGATGCGGCGTGATGCGCGTTGGCCGTCGAGGTTTCCAGGGTTTGAGGACCACACCATGCGCGCGCGTCGGAGATCACGAGCCAAGCCCGCATCGTGGCTCACCATGGGCACTGACCTCGCGACGCTCGTCATCGAGGCGCAGATGGTTATCGGCCAGCGCCTGGCGTATTCATGCTCGGCGGCTCAAAGCCGAACAGGGAAGCGCGCCTGATGGTGACCAAGAAGGTCAAGGCCGCCAGCGAGGCGGCCGCGACTATCGCCCTGGGAGAGACGCCACAAAAGGTCGTGCGCGACTATCGGCGGAAGGTGCGGGCGAACCATCGGCAGCTCGGCAAGGGGTGATGCTGTCCACTAGGCTTGGGGTAGCTTTGTTGGCTCGCCGATGTCTACCCCGTTGCCTTGGGAACGATAGTCTCGGGCAGCGGCGTAGGCTGGGCGGCGAGCGCGCATGACCGAGCCAAGTGGCCGGTGTGCGGCTAGGCCCGTCCACGGATTGAAGGCCAGGTTGTCCTCGACCCATGCGCGCATGCCGTCCGACCAGGTGTCCTGCGGGACGGCGGTGATGCGGGCGACGGGCAGGTAGGGGCTCTCGTCTTCGGACCACATCGCTGCTGCGTCCTCCACCGGCATCGCGTCGATGTTGGTGGCCAACTGGACCCGGAGCTCCCACACGCCCGGACAGGAAAGGAAGTGGTCCCGTACCGAGTCGCGGATCGCGTCGGGATGACCCGACGTGTCGATGGGACTCTGCGAGAGCGCCACGAGTTCTGACGACACCGGGGACAGGGCCACCTTGGCGAAGTAGTCGCCGTGCAGGAGCGCGGCCTGGGAGAAGAAGCTGTCGCCGAGGAGGTGGGTCTTCGCCTGCCCCGCCAGGGTGGTCAGCGTCGCCGACTTGCCCCCGACCAGTTCGAGGGCGGCCTCGGCGGTGCGCGTCATCGCGGAGATGGCCTTCTTAACCGGCTCCGCGCGGCCCGTGCTGGTGGCCAGGGGGCCGAGCTGCCGGAGGAAGCCCTTGGCGGTGCCGATCTGGAACGTCGGCGAGTTGCCCAGCACGTAGTTCTGGGTGGTCTCGCCCTCGCTGCCGGGCAGGCGGGGTCCGGGAACGCCCAGGACCTTCATGGCTGCGCCACGCGGCGTCGAGACGCCGTCATGAAGCACGTCACCCGGCGTGGTGCTGAACCGGAGGATGGCGTCGTAGCTGGCGGGTGAGGCGAACAGCCCCTGGGCCAGCGCCGGAGGCAAGCCGGCGAGCACCTCGAACCGTGCCCGGAGGTAGCCGTGCGCCTTGGCGTGGACGGCGCGGTGGGCGTAGCCGGTATCGGTGTGGGTCTTCCTCTGGATGCCTAGCATGGCCTCGGTCAGGCCCCGCTGCGTCTCGCCCTCATCCTCGGGGATGGTCTCGAAGGCGGGATCGAATCTGAGCGGAGGATGCTGGGCCATCGCTTCCAACGTAGGCATTCAGCCGGAGTTGCCGGCTCGGTCGAGATGCCGCGTGCGTCGGCGGCACATTCGACCAGACCGGGATACCCAAGCGGACATTACCCCGACGATTCAGACGTTCAAAAGCAGGTGGTTAGGTTTGTCAGCCAGCTCGGCAAGGTATTGACTAGGACGGTCTCTGCGGCCTTGTCGTAGCCTGTAGCGATCATCAAGCCGGTGGCCACAAGGATGGCGCCGAGGGCGACCTTCAGCCCCTGGCCGAGCCCTATCATCCGGTCGCGCCAGCGCAACAACACCTCGCGGGACAGCGTGCCGAGAAGCAGAAGCGGCAGGGCGGCGCCAAGACCGAATAGAAGCATCGTAGCCGCCACCGTACCCAGGTCTCGCCCCTGCGAGGCGAGGAGGGACGCAGCCCCGAGGGTCGGCCCGACGCAGGTGCTCCACACCGCCCCAAGCAGCACGCCGACGCCGAACTGTCCCAGACGGCGAGCTGGGTCTGGGCGGCCGAAACCATCAGGACGAGCCCGATCAGGACCAGCATGATAGCTGCGACGAAGCGGAAGACATCGACGTCGTGGCCGATACACGCTGCTGATGTCCGGCTTGTTTACGCTGATCAACGAGGTCGCGTTCGCGCCGTTGAAGCAGCGCCTCGCGCAACGGCTTCTGGCCGAGGCTGATCCGCGGGGTGTTGCCGCAGTGACCCATCAGAAGCTGGCGGACGACGTCGGCAGCGTGCGTGAGGTGGTCAGCCGCCTTCTGGGGCAATGGGCCGAGGCGGGTCTGATGGAACTTCGTCGGGGCGCAATCGAGATCGTTGACCGTACCAGCCTGGCGGTCGCAAGTCGGCATTGATCTGGAGCACGGGGGTGGCTGCTTTTGAGGCCGAGGCGGATCGAGTTCTTTAGCTGGAGTGGGTCGCGAGCGGAATGGCGGCTCGGGGTGGGTTGCTGTCGGTCCGCTTTCGGGCGCAGAGCGTCTGAAGCAGCCTGTCCCGGCACCCCCGATCCCGCCCAAGCGAGTATTCCGGTCGTGATTCATTGGGAAAAGCCAGAGACGACGAAGGCAGCCCGAGCGGTCATGGCGAACAGGACGACGGAGCCGAGGGCGAATAGCCCGAAGCGCACCATGACCCGGTTAACGAGAGCGTGAACGAGGCTGTGGGCGATCCGTACAGCGACGTAAGCCCAGGCCAACCAGAGGCTCGCACCGCTTCCGGAGCCGGTCAGCGCCAGGACGAGCGCCACCGCGTAGAACAGGGTCGGCTGCTCCATGAGGTTGTTGTAGTTGTCCGCCTTCCAGCGGACCCGAGGCGGGATCTGCGCGGTGAACGCCTCGTTCGGCTTGGCCGGATCGTACACGATGCCGTGCCGCGACAAGGCCGGGATGCGCGTCGCGTAGAGCCATATCGCCATCGCAAACGTCCACAGCACCAGTGAGATGATGGGCGCAAAGATCGGACTGTGCATCGGAGAGAGACACTTTCTGTCTGTAAGCAAACAGCTTACGTCGCGGGGGCACAGCAACATCCACTGATGCAACTGTATCTTCCATGCGTCATTTCCTGCCGTGATTGAACGTCGGGCCTATGTCCGCTTTCGTGCACTGCTCGCGACAACTCATACGGCTGAGTTGGGTCGCTATCAGCCCGACTGCTCTGCCAAAGGACCGGCTACGACCCGTTGACGACGAATGGGCCGCTTGCCGCTAGACCATCCCTGATGATGGAACACACAGCTATCCACGTACGGCGCGCCGATCATGTCGGCTTCTCGGTCGCGTCCCTCGACGAGGCGCTTGGGTTCTGGGTCGATGGGCTCGGCGCGCGGCTTGTGCGGACGGGCGAGATGGGGGGAGAGTTCCTTGGTCAGGTGACCGGAGCGCATGGGGCGAAGGTGCGCATGGCAATCGTTTCGCTGCCGGACCAGACGATCGAACTCCTGGAGTATCAGGGTCCGGAGCGACCAAGCGAGCCAGCCAAGCCTTTCGACCCTGGCTACGCTCATCTGGCCCTTGTAGTCGATGACATCGACGCGCTCCTGGTGCGGATCGCCGCCTACGGCTGGAAAGCGCAAGGCATTCCGCAGCCGATTGCAAGCGGTGTGCGTGCCGGAACGCGGGTAGTTTACGCCGTTGGTCCTGACGGCGCGACGATCGAGTTCATGCAGCCGCCAGCTCCGGCCCAAGTTCGTTGATCCCGCCAGGCAGCGGACCGCTTGCCACAAAGAGCCCAAGTCGTCGGATGAACGTCGAGTGGCTGCTTATGGGAAGCCTACATGGCGATGCAGGTGACCGGGTTGGGTCGTGAGCGGGAAGGCTGCGTCGGGTGGATTGCCGTAGTTCCGCTTCTGAGCTCAGAGCCGGAACAAGCGGACGCTTAGAAGTAGACCGATCCTGGACTCAATCTTGATAACACCGTCGGGAGGGATCGCTACGGCATCGTCGCCGCATGTCTGGTCGCGTCGTCCCGGGGCCCCACGAAGCGGCCGAGCAGACGCCCGAGGAGGCTGCTCAGGCTGTCCATCAGCAGGAACACGGCCGGTACGAAGACAAGTGAGAGCAGGGTCGAGACGATGAGGCCGGCGATGACAGCCACCGCCATCGGCGCGCGGAACTCGCCGCCGACCCCGAACGCCATGGCGGACGGGACCATGCCGGCGGCCATCGCAAGGGTCGTCATCACGATGGGTCGCGCCCGCTTGCGGCCGGCATCGACGATGGCGGTGACCCGGTCAACGCCGCGCGCCATCTCCTCGACTGCGAAGTCGACCAGCATGATCGCGTTCTTCGTGACCAAGCCCATCAGCATCAGGATGCCGATGACGACCGGCATCGAGATCGGCATCTGGCAAATCAGCAGGCCGAGGATGGCGCCGCCGATGGAGAGCGGCAGAGAGAACAGGATCGTCAGTGGCTGCAGGAACGAGCCGAACAGCAGGACGAGCACGGCGTAGACCATCATGATCCCGGCGCCCATCGCCATCAGGAAGCCCGAGAACACCTCGCCCATGATCTCGGCGTCGCCGGTCTGCTTGATGGTCACCCCCGGCGGCAGGTTCCTGGCCGTCGGCGTCTGCAGGGCTTCGGCGATGAGCGATCCGAGGGCTTCCGAGCCCTGCATGTTGGCCTCGACGGCGACGCGCACGGCCCGGTCGTAGCGGTCGACGGCGCCCGGGCCCTGGTCGAGCTCGATGTCGGCCACGACCGCCAGCGGCACGGCGGCTCCGTTCTTGGCCGGCACCTTGAGGTTTTCCAGACGCGAGACCGCGCCGCGGGCGCTCTCCGGCAGTTGCACTCGGATCGGCACCTGGCGGTCGGCGGCGTTGAACTTGGCGAGGTTCAGGCCGATGTCGCCGATGGTCCCGACGCGGACGGTCTCTGCGATGGCGTCGGTCGAGACACCGAGGTCGGCCGCCGCGCCGGGCTTCGGCCGGATGCGGACCTCCGTCCGGTTCAGCGGCGCCGTCGACATCACCGCCACGAGGTGCGGGATGGCAGCCATGTCGCGCTGCAGGCGGGCGGCGACCTCGGTCACGACGTCGGCGTCGGGACCACTCACCACCAGGGCGAGGTCACGCTGGCCGCTGTCGCGCAGGGTCCAGGACCGGATGTCGGGTTCCTCGGCCAGCAGCGCCGCGATGTCGGCCTCCACCGTCCACTGCCGCTTGGCGCGCGCGTTCTTGGGCGTGAGGTTGACGGTCAGGGTCGCGAGCCGGGTCTCCTTCTTGCCGCCGACCTGCCGGCCGCCGTCGACGAAGACCGAGGTCACCTCGGGCAGCGCCCGGATGCGCGAGACCACGCGGTCGGACACCGCCACCGTGTCTCCGAGCTTCGCGCCCGGTGCGAGTTCGACCATGAACAGGGTGCGGGCGTTATCCTGCTTCGGGATGAAGCCCGAGGGCAGCAGGCCGGTCGACACGATGGAGGCGGCGAACAGCGCGAGGCCGGCGAACAGCGTGATGACCCGGTGGCGCACCGACCAGCCGACGAGGCGGGTGTAGGCGCGCATCACCGGTCCCTCGCGCTCCTCGGCGTGACCGTGGTCGCGCATGAAGTACGCGGCCAGCATCGGGGTGATCAGGCGCGCCACGAGCAGCGACATGAACACAGAGACCGCGATGGTCAGGCCGAACTGGATGAAGTAGCGCCCGGCGATGCCCGGCATGAACGAGACCGGTGCGAACACCGCGATCAGGGTCGCGGTGATGGCGATGACCGCGAGCCCGATCTCGTCGGCGCCCTCGATGGCCGCCTGGTAGGGCGACTTGCCCAGCCGCATGTGGCGGACGACGTTCTCGATCTCGACGATGGCGTCGTCGACGAGGATGCCGGTCACCAGGGTGATCGCGAGCAGGCTGATGCCGTTGAGCGTGAAGCCCAGCGCGTCCATCGCCCAGAAGGTCGGGAAGACCGAGAGCGGCAGCGCCACCGCCGCGATGAGCGTGGCGCGCCAATCGCGCAGGAAAAGGAACACCACGATGACCGCGAGGAGCGCCCCCTCGATCAGGGTGTGCATGGCGGAATCGTAGGAGCCGATGGTCGAGGAGACCGAGGAGTCGATCAGCTCGAACTGCAGGTCGGGGTAGCTCGCCTCGAACTCGGCGATCTTCCTCTTCACTCCGGCCGCGACCTCGGCGTCGCTGGCGCCCGCCCCGCGCGAGACTGCGAAGGCGACCACCTGCTCGCCGTCAAAGCGGGCGAAGGTGCGGGGCTCCTCGATGCCGTCCTCCACCCTGGCGAGGTCGTCGAGGCGGACCTTGCGCCCGCCCGGCAGGACGATGGAGGTCGCCTTGAGGTCGCGCAGGGTGCGGGAGGCGGCGAGGGTTCGGATCGACTGCTCGCGCCCGCCGACCTCGCCGCGCCCGCCCGCCATGTCGGCGGAAGTGAGCCGCAACTGCCGGTTCACGTCCGCGGCGGTGATGCCGAGGGACAGCAGCCGGTCGGGCTGAAGCACGACCCGGACCTCGCGCGCGACGCCGCCGACCCGCTCGACGCCGCCCACGCCCTTCACGCCCTGGAGCGTGCGGGCGATCTTGTCCTCGACCAGCCAGGAGAGGTCGGCGGGCGTCATCGCGGGCGCCTTCACGCCGTAGACGAGGATCGGCAGGCCGGCGACCTCGACGCGGCTGATCACCGGCTCGTCGATGGTCCGGGGCAGGTTGATGCGGATCTTCGAGATTGCGTCCTTCACGTCGTTGACGGCGCGGTCGGTGTTCACCTCCAGCCGGAACTCGACCGTGGTCACCGAGGAGCCCTCAGTGATGGCCGAGGTGATGTGCTTGACGCCGCGGACCCCGGCAATCGAGTCTTCGACCCACTTGGTGACCTGGGTCTGCAACTCGGATGGCGCCGCGCCGGACTGGGTGATGGCCACCGAGACGATGGGCACGTCGACGTTGGGCATCTTCGTCACCGCGAGCCCGCGGAAGCTGACGAGGCCGAGCACGACCAGCACCAGGAACAGGACGAGGGGGGCGATGGGGTTGCGGATCGCCCAAGCGGAGACGTTCAGGCGCATCGGGCGGCCCTGGCTCTCATGGTTCTGGAAGGGGTGTCGGTGTGACGACTTACGGCACGCCGGCCTCGGCGGTGTCCCGGGGTGCCGGCACCGCGGCGACCGCGGGCGTCGGAGCCAGGGCTTCGAGCACCGGCCGGACGCGGTCGCCGTCGCGTAAGAACGAGCCGGCGCGGGCCACGACGCGCTCGCCCTCGCTCAGGCCGGCGCGGACCTCGATGGTGTCCTCGTCGGCGATGCCGGTGCGCACGGTGCGATCCTCGACACGGTCACTGGCCACGACCAGCACGCTGCGGCGGCCGCCGCTATATAGCACCGAGGCCTGGGGGACGCTGACGCCGCGGCTCCGGGCGAGCTCGACCTCGCCACGGGCGAAGGTCCCGATACGCAGGCGCGGATCGGGGTCGAGGCGCACGCGCACCTTGCCGAGGCGGGTGGCCTTGTCGACCTCCGGGTAGACGGCGCGGACGCGCCCCGTAACGCGGCCACCTTCGCCGAGGTCGATCCAGGCCGGGGCGCCCTCGCGCAGCAGGGGCAGCTTGGTCTCGACGACCTCACCTTCCAACTCGATCTCGCCGCGGGCGATCAGGCGGAACAGGGGCTCGGACGCGGCCGAGGCGGCGAGGCCGACCCGGGCGGTGCGGCGGCTGACGATGCCGTCCTCGGGAGCGCGGATCTCGGTGCGGGCGAGCCGCAGGGATAGCTCGTCGCGCACGGCGCGGGCCTGGGCGAGGTCGGCCTTGGCCATGGCCAGCCCGTTGCGGGTGAAAGCGAGTTTGCCCTCGGCTTGGCGCAGGGCGGAGGTCCGGGTCTCCATCACCACCGCCGTGGTGTTGCCGGTCGCGATGAGCGTCTTGGCCCGCTCCAGGCTGAGCCGGGCCTCGGTCTCGGCAGCCTCGGCCTGCTCGATATTGCTCTGGGCTTGGGGTACGGCGGCCTCGGCCTTGGCCACCACCGCGTCCTGCTGCGCGATCTGCCGGTCGATCAGGTCGCGGGCGAGGCGTGCCAGAACCTGGCCTTTGGCGACCCGCGCGCCCTCCTCGACCAGCACCTCGGTGACCCGGTAGCCATCGATCTCGGGCGTCACCAGGATCTCGTCGCGGGGCACGAGGGTCCCGGTCACCGTCACGGTCTCAACGGTCTCGCGCCGGGTCGCCTCGACCACGCTCACGGCGGGAGCGAGCGCCGGCTTGGCCGCGGCGGGAGCCTCATCGCGGGCGGAGGCGGCCGACAGACCGAGCGCCAGCAGCGCGGGAGCGGCGAGGAAGGCGGCGCGAGTCATCGACCGGTCTCCGGAATGGCAGCGGTCACCCGAGGCAGCGCGCCGTTCAGGCCGGCTTCGATGATGGCCTTGAGATGGGCGACGGCGGGGGCCGAATCGTAGCCCGGCAGGATGGCGCGGCCGACGACGATGCCCTTCATCAGCGGGTTGACCGCCTCTAACATGGACGCAGGGTCGCAATCGGGCGAGTTGGCGAGCGCCGCGAACATCCCGCACAGCCATGCGCGGGCCTCGGCCTCGCTGCGGTCGACCAACGCGGCGATGGCTGGGTTGCGCGTGGTCTCCGCCCACAGGTCGAGGCGCAGCACCGCGGCGTCGCGGGTGATGCCGGTGAAGAACCGTTCGAGAATGCCGTTCAGGGAGGCGCGGCGGTCACCCTCCCGCTCCATCTCGGCCACGAGGGCGGCCCCGCGGGCGCGGTCGCGCTCCGCCATCGCCAGGACGATGTCCTCCTTCGAGGCGAAGTAGCGGTAGAAGTTGCCCTGGCTCATGGCGGCCTCGCGGGCGAGGTCCGACATCGTGGTGCGGTGGAAGCCGTTACGGACGAAGCAGGCCTCGGCCGCGTCGAGGATGCGCTCGCGCCGCGCGGCCTGGGCGTCGGTGACCTCGACGACGGTGGCGGTCCCACCGCTCACGACGCGAATCCCGGCCCGTGCGGGACGACCCTGGACTGATCCTTGATCGGGACGAGATCGGCGCAAGCGCGGGGCGCGTGGTCGAGACCGGCGCAGGCCCGAGCCTGCCAGCCGCCCGGACCGGTGCCGGTCCAGGACAACAGGCATGCCCACCCCAGCAGCACCGCGGCGCCGAGGATCAGGTTCGCCGGACGCAACACGGCGCGCAACACCGCCATGGTGGCGGGGGCTTCGACGGGGGCAGCGGATGCGTAGGCCATGCTCGACACCATCATTCCTCCTCGCCTTAATAATGAACACTCATTCTCGTGTCAATGAACGTTCATTCTCAACTGGGGAGGAGCCGACATCGGCGAGCATCGCGGGACGCAACGAGGTTCCGTCAAGGCTTGCAAAAGTTAGCCTCTAAGAAACCTTTGGTTGCGGCTGAATGCCCAGCACGGGCCGTAAGTAGGAGGACCGCTCAGGGTGGATCGCAGCTGGTTCGCTTACGAGGAACTCGGGCATTACACCCCTCGACATCGAATCGATGGGCTATCCACTGCAGTGCCTCGGTCTAAGGGCGTCCGCCCGCGCCAACGCTTGCCTGTTTTCGCATTCGCCAACCTGCAACGGGATGTGATTGTTCGACGGCGCCACGGCTTGGTTGAACGGGATGACGGGTGCCACGTTCTTGCGAACGAAAGTGCAAGGCGGAACACCCTATGTCACTTTTTGTGGGTCGCCCCCTATGAGTGCATCTTGCGCAGTTCGCCGCCGATCCAGACTTTCTTTTTTGCGCAATTTCGCTTTCGTCTTGTCCTTCGCTTTCACGGGCAGTGATTTAACGGCATGCTTTCGGAGCGTCAGAACGCAATCATGGAGATCGCGCGAAGTGATGGGCGCGTCCTTGTAGAGGCGTTGGCCGGTCGTTTCGCGGTCAGCGTCCAGACCATCCGGAAGGATCTCAACGACCTGTGCGAGGCTCGACTTCTGTCGCGCATGCACGGCGGGGCGGTCCTCGGGGCCGGCGCTGAAAACCTGGACTACGACGCGCGCAACGCATTGGCTGCGCCCGAGAAGTTGGCAATCGCACGCGCCGCAGCGAACCTGATCCCGGACCGCTCGTCGCTGTTCATCAATATCGGGACGACCACCGAGGCGGTCGCCCGGGCGCTGCTGGGCCATTCCGGCCTGATGGTGATCACCAACAACCTCAATGTAGCCCATGCCCTGCGGTCCAGCCCGGAAGTCGAGTGCATCGTGGCAGGCGGACTGATCCGGCGGTCGGACGGTGGCATCGTCGGTGAGGCGGCCGTGGATTTCATCCGCCAGTTCAAGGTCGACTTCGCGGTGATCGGCGCATCGGCCATCGACGAGGATGGATCGCTCCTCGACTTCGACTACCGCGAGGTCCGAGTGGCGCAGGCGATCATCGCCAATGCGCGCCATGTCGTGCTCGTCGCGGACTCCACGAAGTTCGAGCGAAGCGCACCGGTCCGCCTCGCCCAACTCGGCCAGATCGGTACCTTCGTCACGGACCAGTGCCCCAGTGATAGTCTTCGCGACCTTTGCAAAGCATCAGGCGTGCGGCTTATCGAAACCGGGCGCTGACTGCCGACTTTCGATTGACTTTCCTTTTGTTTCGTACTGAATGGCTTCGCTTTCGCAATCGCGCATCTCACGGCGCGAAACGAAAGGGGGAGGATCATGCGCACGTTCGACGTCGCCGTCATCGGCGGGGGGATCAACGGGTGCGGCATCGCGCGTGACGCAGCTGGCCGTAGCTATTCCGTATCGCTGACCGAGCAGAACGACCTCGGCAGCGGCACCTCCTCGTGGTCGACGAAGCTGATCCACGGCGGCCTGCGATACCTTGAGCATTACGAGTTCCGCCTCGTGCGCGAAGCGCTTGCCGAACGCGAAGTCCTATGGGGGATCGCGCCGCACATCGTGCGCCCGCTGCGCTTCGTCCTACCGCTGCACAAGGGTCTACGCCCGGCATGGCTGCTGCGGTTGGGCCTCTTCCTCTACGATCATCTTGGCGGCCGGAAGCGCCTGCCCGGAACATGTTCCGTCGACCTGACAGGCCCCCTCGGTGCATCGCTGAAGCCTGAGTTCCGGCGCGGCTTCGAGTATTCCGACGCCCGCGTCGACGACACGCGCCTCGTGGTTCTCAACGCCCGCGATGCCCAGTTGCGCGGTGCCGAGATCGCGGTAGGAACACGCGTCGTGTCCGCCCGCAGGGAGGGCGACCTATGGCGGATCGTGCGCCGCAATCTTCGAAGCGGACGCGAGGAGGAGATCGCCGCGCGCTTCCTCGTGAACGCGGCCGGGCCCTGGGTCGACCACGTCATTCAGGGGCCCCTCGGTCGGCGTGAGGACAGGCACGTGCGCCTCGTCCAGGGCTCGCACATCGTGGTGCGCAGGCTCTACGACCATGACCGGGCCTACATCTTTCAGAATGCGGACGGGCGGATCATCTTCGCCATTCCTTACGCGAACGATACGACGCTCGTCGGGACGACCGACCGAGACTTCTCCGGGGACCCTGCCGAGGTGGCCATCACCGAGGAGGAGACCGCGTACCTGCTCGATGCCGCCAGCGAATACTTCGCGGAGCCGCTGCGCAGGGAGGACATCGTCTGGACCTTCTCCGGCGTGCGCCCGCTCTTTGACGACCACGCTTCCGCCGCGCAGGAGGCGACGCGCGACTACGTGCTGAAGCCGGACGGCGCGGCCGGCGAGGCAGCGGTGCTCAACATCTTCGGCGGCAAGATCACGACCTACCGCAAGTTGGCGGAGGATGCGCTTGAGGAGATCGGCCGGCGTATCGGCGCACGGGGCCGCCCCTGGACCGGAAGCACAGCGCTGCCGGGCGGCGACTTCGCGGTGGACGGTGTGGCCGCGCTCGAAGCACGCCTGGCACGGGCCGCGCCCCACCTCGCTCCTTCCACTGTCGAACGCATGGTGGCGGCCTACGGAACCGACGCGCTGCGTATCGCCGAGCACCTCGGCGCTGACCTGGGCCACGGCCTCCACGAAGGCGAGCTGCGCTGGATGGTCGAGCATGAATGGGCCCGCACCGTCGAGGACGTGCTCTGGCGGCGGTCCAAGCTCGGACTCGCCTTCACGGCGGACGAGGCCAGGGCGCTGGGAGCGGCGGTCGCCGCGATGACCGGCAACAGCGACGCCGCGATACCCGCCGTCCGGACCGAACGCCGGGAAAGGGCGTGAGGCCATCAACGAAGAAGGCGGGCCGGTCCAGCCGGAACACGCCGTCTCCAAGGGAGGACACGATGCTTCGATGGGATTTTGCGACCCGCCAACAACCCCGGATGGGCTCGCCCCCGCGGATAGTGCCTTCGGTAGCCGCGCCGCAGCGCCGCTGAACTCCGCCCCTCACCACATGTCCCATCAAGACGAGGCCCGGATCCATGCCGCGGTCTCACCCACGAAAGCGCGCCATGATTGGCTTTCTCGCTCCCGCGGCCCACAGGCCTCCGATCCAAGCGGATCGCGTCGATCCGACCTACCGAAGGCTGCGCTGGCAGATCTTCGCGGGCATCTTCCTCGGCTACGCCGGCTATTATCTGCTGCGAAAGAACTTCTCCCTCGCGATGCCCTACCTCGTCGAGCAGGGCTACAGCCGCGGTGAGCTCGGCACGGCGCTCTCCGCGGTGGCCATCGCCTACGGCCTCTCCAAGTTCCTGATGGGGATGGTCTCGGACCGCTCGAATCCCCGCTACTTCCTGCCGATTGGCCTCGTACTCTCGGCGTTGGTGATGCTGCTGTTCGGCTTCGCGCCTTGGGCGACGTCCAGCGTGAGCATCATGTTCGTCCTGCTGTTTCTCAACGGCTGGTTCCAGGGCATGGGCTGGCCGCCGAGCGGGCGCACGATGGTGCACTGGTGGTCGCAGAAGGAGCGCGGTGGCGTCGTCTCGGTCTGGAACGTGGCACATAATGTCGGCGGCGGTCTGATCGGCCCGCTCTTCCTGCTCGGACTGGCTTGGTTCAACGACTGGCACTCGGCCTTCTACGTGCCCGCGGTGGTGGCGCTCGCTGTCGCGGTCTTCGCCTTCGTGACCATGCGGGATACCCCGCAATCCTGCGGCCTTCCCTCCGTAGAAACGTGGAAGAACGATTTCCCGGAGGGCTACGACGCCAACCACGAGCGAGAGTTCTCCACCCGGGAGATCTTCGTGGAGCACGTCCTGAAGAACCGCCTTCTTTGGTACATCGCCTTCGCCAACGTGTTCGTCTACCTGCTGCGGTACGGCGTGCTGGATTGGGCGCCGACCTACCTGAAGGAAGCCAAGCACTTCTCGGTCGACAAGACCTCCTGGGCCTACTTCCTTTACGAGTGGGCCGGCATTCCCGGGACGCTCCTCTGCGGCTGGCTGTCGGACAAGCTGTTCCGGGGCAATCGCGGCGCCACGGGGGTGGTGTTCATGATCGGCGTCCTCGTGGCGACGCTGGTCTACTGGCTCAACCCCGAAGGTAACCCGGGCATCGACCTCGCGGCGCTCATCTGCATCGGCTTCCTGATCTACGGACCCGTCATGCTGATCGGCCTCCAGGCCCTGGAGTTGGTGCCTAAGAAGGCGGCTGGGACGGCCGCGGGCTTCACCGGCTTGTTCGGCTACCTCGGCGGCTCCGTCGCGGCGAGCGCGCTGGTGGGCTACACGACGGACCACTATGGCTGGAACGGCTCCTTCATCCTCCTGATCGGGGCTTGCGTCCTCGCCATCCTCTTCCTGGCCCTGACCTTGAGCCACAAGGGTCCGGCTCACGGACGGCCCGCCTGATCGGCGCCGTCATGCGGCCCAGGGGAGCTCGAATCTCCTGGGCCGTTTTTCGATCGTCTGCTTCGGTGAAGTGGTTTCGGATGCCGGGCACGCTGATTTGAAGGGGCCGTTCGCATACTTGACCGTGTGAATCTAAATATATTTCTACCTGCAGTCGCTCGACAGGCTTGACGGGAACATGCTCGGCAATCTGGAAATTCTGTCTCGACTTCTGCTTGCCGCCGTCCTCAGCGGCTTGATCGGGGTGGAGCGCGAACGGTTACTCTGGGCGGCGGGCCTTCGGACGCATATGCTCGTCGGGGTTGGCGCCTGCCTCATCGTCATCGTCTCGGCGTTCGGCTTCAGCGACGTGCTCGGCGCGCACAATGTCGTCCTGGACCCCTCACGCATCGCGGCGCAGGTCGTTTCCGGCGTCGGATTCCTCGGGGCCGGGACGATCCTGCTTCGCGGCGAAGTCGTCAAAGGGCTCACCACCGCAGCGAGCCTTTGGGCCGTCGCCGCAATCGGCTTGGCGGTCGGCAGCGGCCTCTACGTCGCCGGCGTCGCAACGACCGCAATCCTTCTGGCGATCCTCGCCGGACTGAAGCCACTCCAGGAACGCTATCACGACCGGCTGCACGTCCGTCCGCTTCGCGTCCTGGCCGAGCCGGGCTCGGTCACGTTCGATACCCTGCAGGGGATCGCCGGCCAGCGTGCATCCCGTGTTCGCCAATTCGTCGTGCAACGGGGTGCCGATCCAGGACAGGACGAAATACTGATCTCGTTCGCGCGCCTCTCGCGACAGTCAATGACGGAAATCGCAAAGGGTCTCCGCGCGCATCCCGGCGTAGCCAGCGTCGAGAATGTTGAAGGCCACCTGTGATTGCGTCGCCGGCGTCGGGGCAACCGATACTCGGACGATCCGTTGACGGACACCACGGAAACGGAGACGGCTAATGAAATTTGGGACACTGGCACCGCTCGCCCTGGTCCTAGCGCTGGGCTTCTCCGGCCCTGCGATGGCCAAGAAGGACCGGCCCGGGGCCGACTGGATTCCCGCCGAACAGGTCAAGCAGAAGCTGATGGATGCGGGCTACTCCAGCATCACCGAACTGGAGGCCGACGATGGCCACTGGGAAGGCGAGGGCATGAAGAACGGCTTGAAGATGGAATTCCACGTCGATCCCAAGACGGGCGCCATCACCAAGGAAAAGCCCGACAAGGACTGATGGACGGAACCACGTACCTTCCTTTTGCGGAGGTTAAGACTGGTAAGAAGGGCAAGCGCACGGCGTATCTCATCGCCGTGCGCCAGAAGCGCGAGGCGCTTCGGGTCTACGCCGTCGTCGCCCCATCGGCCGAGGCTGCGCTCGCCCAGGTGAAAGGGCTGACGACAGATCGCATGGATGCCGAGGTCGTCGGCGCCCTTTCACGGGACCTCACCCGAAGTCTCGGTCTCAAATCGGGTGAGATGCGCCTCGTTTGAGCGCGCCGACGCTTCAACCGGATAAGCCTGAATTCAGTATCGGGGCCCGGCACCCACCTGCTTGCTTGCCTTCTTCAGGCGCCGCAGGCCCCGGATCGCGCGGACGAGTTTCTTGGCCTGTCGCTTCTCGCGGGTTTCTGTCACAGCGCGGCCGGCAACCTTGACCATGAACTGTCCATCGGCAGCCTTCTCCTTGGTGACGTAGTGCATGGCGAGGTCTCCTGCTGTCAGAGGCTCGGATGTCGAGCGGCCTGTCTCCGGGGTTGTTGAGAGGCGACGTCTGACGAGGCATTGTGGTAGGTCGCCTATCGCGGGAGATGAGGGCTCACCCGCCCCCAGCAATGCCTCTCCCGTCATCGTGATCCGGCCGGGTTCGATACGCCGGCCCTGGTGAGGGATAGTCCGCCGATGCCGTGCACGCGGAACGACGACCAAGCATCCCCCATCGTCCGTGACGGGTCGTCGTCCGACGTGGCCGAGGTGCTGCGGATCTACACGCCGTATGTTCTCTACGGACTGGCAACGTTCGAAGAGGAGCCGCCGACCATCGAGGAGATGGGCAAGCGGCGCGAGGCCATCGTCGCCGCCGGATTGCCGTATCTAGTTGCGGTCCGGAGCGAGCAGGTCGTGGGATACGCCTACGCCACAGCCTATCGGCCCCGTCCGGCATACCGTCATACGGTCGAGAACTCGGTCTACGTGACCCATGCCTCACATCGAAGCGGAGTTGGGACAGCGTTGCTCGGGGCGCTGATCGACCGATGCGTAGTCGGCCCATGGCGCCAGATGGTGGCGGTGATCGGCAATAGCGCGAACCAGGGCTCCATCGCCCTACATCGGAAGGCCGGGTTCGCCGAGGTCGGCATCCTGCAAGCCGTGGGCTTCAAGCATGGCCGTTGGGTCGATACCGTCCTTATGCAGCGGGCGTTGGGTACGGGCTCCACGACGGGGGCATGACGACACACGCTGCCGTTGGATGACCGACGAACGTTCGAACGTCTGCCACGCAAACTATCCCCGCCCTCGTGATCTTGCCCGGCGGAGACTTCCATCTCAGCGGCCGGAGGTGGGCCCCTGGGCCGCGATTTCCGCGGCCGCCCGGGCGAGATCCCCTTCGAAGCGTTGATTTCGGAACAGCGCTTCCGCGATCACGGCCGCAGCGATCTTCCCGGCTTCGAGGTCGGATGGGAAATGGGTACCGGCGATCATGCGGTTCTCCCCGTAGGACGCGGCGAACGCGATCAGCGGCTGGCGTTTCCCGGGCACGAGGCGCGCCAGTACCGTAGCCGCGAGATACCCAAACGTGGCGTGCCCGCTCGGGTAGGACGTGCTGTCCGAGCGATGTCCGAACGTGGCGAGGTCCGGCTTCACCGTGTAGGGGCGCGGCCGGGCGATGGCGGCTTTGGCCGCCAGGACGGCGAGTTCGCCGTCCTGGAACACGCGCTCGATCAGCGCCGCAGTGACCGGCATGGTCTCCGCGGTAAAGGCCGGACCGAGAACCTCGGTGAAGCGGTCGAGGGTGCACGGTAGGTTCGCGGTGATGCGGCGCTCATCGTCGGGCGTGCGGGCTCGGACGGCGGCTTCCACGGTCTGCAGGTCCGCCTTGGCCGCTCCCGAGCCGGCTTCGGGCGGGGGCGGCAGGACGCGCTGGAGCGCCATCGCCGCCGGATCGACGTAAGTGCTGTGCAGCGTTCCGCCGGCGGCGGGCAGCGCGAGGGCCAGAAGCACGATCACCGTCGCTTTGATTCGCGGGCGGCCCATGACTGAAATCCGATGTTTCACTGCCGCTCCTCACGCCCGACCGGGTCTTCCCGAACGCAGCCATGCCGCCGGGCCACCCCAAGGCTTCTCCGGGGCCGTCTCCGGCAACAGCGTCACGAGTACCCCGAGCGCGACCGCCGCCATGGCGGCGCACGCGAGATAGGCGGCATCGAACCCCGCCTGCTGGACCAAAGTTCCGGCGATCACGAACGACAGGGAAGCGCCCGCGCCCTGTACGGTCCCGATCAGGCCATGGGCGGCGTTGTAGCGACCGGTACCGCGGGTGATGTCGGCCATCACGAGGGGCTTCACCGCACTGAGCAGGCCGGCGCCGACGCCGTCGAGGCACTGGACCGCGATCAGCCAGTACGGGTCGCGCCAGACGAGGTAGAGCAGGGCTCGCGCGGGCAGCGCGGCGAAGCCAATCACGAGGAGCGGCTTGCGGCCCCAGCGCTCGGCCCGGCGCCCGACGATTAGCCCCATCGGCACCATCACCGCCTGCGCGCCGACGATGCAGACGGAGACGATGACGGACGACCAATCCGGGCGCGCTTGCCCGATCTCCTGCGCGATGAGGGTCAGGAGCGGCGCGTTGGCGAAATGGAAAAGCCCTACGCACGCCGCGAACACCATGAGCGGCCGGCAGGTCAGGAGGGTCCGCCACCCGGCCGGAGCTTGCTCCTCCTCGCCCTCGCCGCCGCCCCGGGCGCGACGTGCATCGATGGCGCGGCGTGGGATGGAGTAGAGCGCGGCGGCCGAGACGACGGCGCAGACTGGGACTAGAAGGAAGACCGCCCTGTCCGGGAACAGCCAGCCGACCAGCCCGATCAGCACGGCGATGGCGACGTTGCCGGTCCGCTCCAGGGCAGCGTTGCGGCCGAAGCGTCGGGCGATCCTGTTGGCTGGGAATAGGCCCAGGGTGAGCGTTGCAATGGCCGGGCTGAGCATGCCTCCTACGGCGGACAGCACACAGGAGGCCGCGAGTACGGGCCAGAAGTTCGGGAAGAGCGCGACGAGGAGCGTGGCCAGCGAGAGCGCGATCAGGGCGCCGAGCAGGATCACGCGCTTGTCGCGCACCGCGTCGATGGCCGTCCCGATGGGCGTCTGCGCCACGATGCCGACAATGCCCGAAACCGTGCTGACCAGTCCGACCGAGGCGTCGTCCCAACCACGGTGAACGTAGAGGTAGACGTTGAGGTAGGGCTTGATCGCCCCGTTCACGTCGATCAGCAGGAGGTTGAGGAGGTCGAGCGATCTGGGGACGGACCTATGCTCCGAAGCGGGCAGCCGCTCGTCCCTTTCGCCGATGTCCTGCTCCACGCGGTTAGCTCCCTTTACCACTGACATAGGGCAGGACGGTACCGGGCGAGCTTGGCTCGGCTCGGAAATGTCCGCTTTGTGGAAGCATTCGAAGCGACTGGCGTGACCGAGTTGGGTCGATAAAAGGCCGTCCGCTTTTCCAGCGGGCCTGCTCCGAAGCGGACAGGCCGCTTACGGCCAGCTTCGGCCTCACCGGTAGGCCAGTCGGGATGACTGGGGTGGGTGGAAAGCAGCTCGTCCGCTTCTGCATCGACGGGGAGCAGAAGCGGACCGCTACGCACCAACAGGCTCGGCCGAACGCGGGCGCGGCGGAAATGCCGATGCCGGTGAAGCCCGAATCCCGGAGGGTAGCCCGTGCGCCGATGGGATCAGCCCTGCAGGCGGCGAGGGGCACAACGACGAGGAGGTCGAGCGCTCCCGAAAGGGGCCGGAGCCCGAGAGCCCCGGCCAGTGTAGGGAGGAAACGCCCACCATGGGCTCGGAGACGGTTCGCATCAGACATGCCAGCCGAAAGCCGTATAAGCCCGGCAAGTCGATGCGGCACGTCCTGCTCCGGATCTGGGGCGCGGGCGGCACGGCCTGCGCCGGATGACGCTCTACCGCGACAACGGCGTGCAGTTCGGCGGCGTCGCCGTCGGCGGCATCCGGATCAGCCACATGTCGGGGATTTCCTCGGCAATGACGATAGCGCTCACCGCCGCGAAGGCCCGGCGCGTTCCCTACACGGTGAAGCCGCTGGGCGAGGAGCGATCCCCGGCGCCGAACCTGCCCGCACCCGACGCGGGCAGTAGCGAGCCCGAGCAGCGCCAGCACCCCAGCGCCCGGCTGGACATGCGCAAC
>NZ_JAKSXZ010000027.1 GCF_022829465.1 Methylobacterium sp. J-067 | reverse complement strand
ACGTATAAATCTCAGACGGAGCCTCACATCGAACGCAATCGCTTCACAGCGAAAGGTCCGGTGAGCTCAAAAGGAGATCCAACAGATCAGCGTCTCGTCTCTCACGATCCAGCAAAAGCCAGATCCGCAAGGACAGTCGAGTACGCCGTCCGCGTCTCCCTTCCTCATATCACAATGTCAAAGAGCCGAAGCCTCACACCCGGTGGCGGAGACCTCATCCTTACGAAACTCACGAACCGACCCACACCCGGCTTAAACCACCGCCAGGCACGTCCCGCTCGATTGTTCGGTAAGGTTGCCTACCTCAGCGCCACATCAGCAGCACCAGCGACAGACCGTTCAGCGTCCGGTTCGCGTCCGCCGCCGGCGCCGATGAACAGGAGTATACCCATCGTCCCCGGCGGCGTCAACCGCCTTTTTCGAGGACCGTCGATTTTTCTGCTAGAAGTCAGTGACGGCCGCGTGACGGCCGTTCCAGCCCCTCAGCGGCCCTTCTTGATGTCGGCCAATGCCCGGCTCAAGCCGTCTGCGATCCGCGCGCGTTCTTCGGGGCCAGCATCGCGGGCGACGGCGACCTCCTGCCGGCGCGACACGAGGGTGAGGCGCTGAAGCCCGAACTCGTCGTCATCGACCGAGACGATTTTGGTCCAGAGGGGATTGAAGCGCCATTCCCGCCGCTCGCCCCGGTGGCTAACGCGGGCGAGCAGGATCTCGATCTGCGAGATCATCACCTCCTCGAAGGAGGCGCCGCGCCGGAAGCTGACCTTGAGGGCGAGGTAGATGCCCAGCATGTCGAGGCCGAAGAAGCCGGCGATTGGCCAGAAGCCCATCCGCCACGCCCAAACCGACACGGCGAACGAGACCAGGCACAGCCCGGCCATGACCACGCGGAAGCCGGTTCGGCTCAGGCTCTGGTGCGGCCGGATGGTCGCCGTGAAGACGGGCCGGTCGAAGCTATCCGGATCGAGCCCGTCCGGATGGACTGAAGGATTGTAGCTCGCCATCCCACAGATATAACGCGCGAATGCCCGCCAGAAAGCCGTCCGCCGCCACCGCACGTGGACGGCTCGCGACCCGCCTCCCCACACCGGCCCTCGACGGCCATGCGGTGGCTGCGCCGGAGCCGGTCGATGCGGCGAGCGTGGAGGAGATCTTCCGGCGCCTCAGAGAGGCGAATCCCGAGCCGAAGAGCGATCTGCGCTACACGAACCCCTACACGCTGCTCGTCGCGGTGGTGCTCTCCGCACAGGCGACCGACAAGGGCGTGAACCTCGCGACCGGGCCGCTCTTCACGGTGGCGGATACGCCCCAGGCGATGCTGGCGCTCGGCGAGGAGAATGTGCGCCATTTCATCCGCACCATCGGCCTGTTCAACACCAAGGCGAAGAACGTCATCGCCCTGTCCCGAATCCTCATCGAGGAGCACGGGGGCGAGGTGCCGGCGAGCCTCGAGGCATTGCAGGTCCTGCCCGGCGTCGGGGCGAAGACGGCGAGCGTCGTGCTGAACGTGGCCTTCGGCGTCCCGCGAATCGCGGTCGACACCCATATCTTCCGCGTCGCCAACCGCATTCCCCTCGCGCTGGCCTCCAACACCGACAAGGTCCAGGCGAAGCTGGAAGCCATCGTCCCGGAGCCCTACCTGCTACACGCGCATCACTGGCTGATCCTGCACGGCCGCTACGTGTGCAAAGCGCGCAAGCCCGATTGCCCCTCCTGCCGGATCCGCGATCTCTGCCGCTATCCGGCCAAGACCGCGTGACAGCCCTGCCGCCGCGCGGCGCGGGGGGCTAACGCGTTGTGCTACCAGTCCGCTTCGGGTAGTTTCGATGTGGCCGCCGGACCCCTCCGAGGGGCCTTCGGCTGCACGACCAAACGTCCGGTCGCCGCGCCGTGGATCCCGCTTCACTCGTCGCGCTACCCAGGAGCCCCGGCCATGGACTTCCTCAAACCACGGTATACGCCCATGAACCGCCGCCGTCGCATCTACGAGGGCAAGGCGAAGGTCCTCTACGAGGGGCCGGAGCCGGGCACCCTCATCCAGCACTTCAAGGATGACGCGACCGCGTTCAACGCGAAGAAGCACGAAGTCATCGACGGCAAGGGCGTTCTGAACAACCGAATCTCGGAATTCGTCTTTCAGAACCTCAATGACATCGGGGTGCCCACGCACTTCATCCGGCGGCTGAACATGCGCGAGCAGCTGATCCGGGAAGTCGAGATCATCCCCCTCGAAGTGGTCGTCCGCAACGTCGCGGCCGGTTCGCTGGCAACCCGCCTCGGCCTCGAGGAAGGCACGCAGCTGCCGCGCTCGATCATCGAATTCTATTACAAGAACGACCAGCTCAACGACCCGATGGTATCGGAGGAGCACATCACCGCGTTCGGCTGGGCGACGCCCCAGGAGATCGACGACATCATGGCGCTGGCGATCCGCGTCAACGACTTCCTGTCCGGCCTCTTCCTCGGCGTCGGCATCCGTCTGGTGGACTTCAAGATGGAGACCGGCCGGCTCTGGGAAGGCGACATGATGCGCATCGTCGTGGCTGACGAGATCTCCCCCGATTCCTGCCGCCTCTGGGACATCAAGTCCTCCGACAAGCTCGACAAGGACCGGTTCCGCAAGGACCTGGGTGGGCTCATCGAAGCCTATACCGAGGTCGCCAAGCGCCTCGGCATCATGGCCGAGAACGAGAAGGTGCAGATGGGCGGCCCGCGCCTCGTGCAGTGAAGGTCAGGCGGGTCGGCGGATCGCGCCGGCCCGCGGGAAGTCCCTGGCGAGCCTCGCATGGGTCGACAGGTAGCGCTCGAAGCCTGCGTTGTAATGGGGGTCCTGCACTAGCAGCGGCCCCCATCGCTTTTTGAAGGCCGCGACCTCACGCTCATGGCGGGCGCGCGCCTCCTCCGTCCAGCGCCGGCTCGCCGCCTCGCGGTGATGGAGCACGGCCTCGGGGGCCATCACCGTCTGGTAGCCGGCCGCGTTGAGACGCAGGCACAGGTCAACGTCGTTGAAGTCGACGGCGAAGGTCTCCGCCTCGAAGCCGCCGACCGCCCTGAACTTTTCGGCCTCGACCATCAGGCAGGCGGCCGTCACCGCCGAGACCCGGTGCGCCGCGCGCAGGGTCGAAAGGTAGCCCGGCGCGTCGCCGGGGAAGTGGCGGTGAGCGTGCGTGACGAGGCCGCCCGTGCCGAGGACGATTCCACCGTGCTGGATGCGGCCCCCCCCATCGAGGAGCTTGGCCCCCACCGCGCCGACACCGGGCCGCAGGGCATGGCGGGCCATCGCCACAAGCCAATCCGCGCGGAACGCCTCGACGTCGTTGTTCATGAAGACGAGGAGTTTGCCGCGCGCCCTAGCCGCCGCCGCGTTGTTCATCGCGGCGAAATTGAACGGGCCGGGACAGGGCACGACAACCCCCCTCCCCTCCCCCGTGAGGGTTTCGAGATAGGCCAGGGTCTCCGGCTCGCGGCTGTCGTTGTCGCAAACGAGGATTTCCAGCCTCGGCCAGACGGTGCGGCAGCGCAGGGCGTCGAGGCAGGGTCGGAGGAGATCGAGCCTGTCGCGGGTCGGGACGATGACGCTGACTAGGGGCGTCTCCGCGAGGGGATGGGTGACGCGGACGATCCCATTCGCGTCCATCATCACGGTCGCGTCTTCGCGGCCGGTGCGGTCGAGGTGCTGGCGTGCGGCGGTTAGGCGGTCGGTGGAGGCGCCGTCGCCGGGGCGACGAATGTAGAGCAGGCCCGGCAGAAGGCCGATCGCTTCGACGCCATACCTCTCCGCGATCGCCAGAGCCGCCGCGATGGGGCTGGACACTGGGTCGAGAGCATTACGGCGCAGGGCCAGCGGGCCGAGATAATCGACCGCCATCAGGAGATCCGGGTCGAAGGCCGGCGGCAAGACGGGATGGGCCGGGCCGCCGGCTCGCCTTTGCACCAGACCGTCACCATAGATCGCCTGAAGCGTCGGGTTTTCCGCGAAGGCGCGGGCGATCCGTTCGGAGGCTCCGCGCAGGAGCGTCCCGCTGCCGACGAGGGTGAAACTCCCCTCCCCCGGCGGCTCTTCGGTCGCGCGATTCATCGCGTAAGACGGGAGGGCGAGGCGATGGTCGATCCCGACGAGCGCCGCGAGGCGCTGGCGCGCGCGCAATCGCTTGCCGGTGAGGCGGGCAGCGAGGATGTCGAGGGTCGCGCGAGGCTGGCGCAGCAATTCGGCTGCGAGGGCGCGGAGCGAAGGCTTGGGGCCGTCCCCGAGGAAGGCGCCGCCTGTCGGATCGGGGCGACTCACTCCAAGTCCTCGCCGAACGTCGTGAGCGACAGAACCGGATGGTAGAAGGGATCGTGCCGGATCACGTCGAGCCATCGGGCGGTGAACAGCGCCGCCTCGCGTTCGAAGCGCTCGCGCTTGACGCCGACCGACGGGCCTCGGCTCACGGACTCGAAGTGGAAGAGCTCCGCCTCCGGCGTCCAGATCGTCTTCCAGCCCTTCGCGCTGAGGCGCAGGCAGAAATCGACGTCATTGAAGTCGATGGGGAAGGCCTCGGCATCGAAGCCGCCCACCGCGAGATACTTGTCGCGGGAGACCACGAGGCAGGCCGCCGTCACCGCCGAGACTTCGTGCGCGACGCGCAGGCGCCCGAGATGCCCCGGCGTGTCGGCCGGACGCCGCCGCAGGATGTGGCCCGCCCGCCCCGCGAGGCCGACTACGACGCCGGCATGTTGCAGCCTGCCGTCGCCGAACAGCAGCTTGGCCCCGACCGCCCCGACCTCCGGCCGGATCGCTTGACGGACCATCGCGTTGAGCCAGCCCGGCCCCCGCACGCCGATGTCGTTGTTGAGCAGCACGACGACCTGTCCCGCGGCAGCCGCCACCCCCGCATTGACCATCGCCGAGAAGTTGAAAGGCTGCGGGAAGCTGACGATCCGCACGCGCGAATCGCGCTTCAGTTCCTCGTAGAAAGCGAGGACGGCGGGATCGGTGGAGCCGTTATCGACCACGATCAGCTCGATGGCGGGATAGTCCGTCGCCTCAAGCAGGCCGCGACTGACCGTGGAGATGAGGTCGAGCCGGTCGCGGGAGGGGATGATCACGCTGGCGAGGGGCGCGGGGTCGGGGAGCGGCCATACCAGTTCGCGCGCGGGATAAGATGGTGAGGCAGCAACGGTCGCTAGAGGGCGTGGGCAATGGACGGCGCGCCGACAGGCTTCAGCCACGAGGCGACCGAGGGTATCCGCTGCCTGCGCGACCGAACCCAGCGGCTCGTTCGGGAGACGTTCGATCAGCGCGCGCGAGACGAGGGCGACGCGACCGACATAGCCCGTCGCCCTGGCAAGGTCGGGGCTCCAATCGGGTTTCAGGCGCGGCGTGCCATCGGCGTCCACCTCGTCGGCGTAGGCGAGATCGGCATCGCCTAAACTCGCAGCAAGAAGGGCGAAGGCCTCCGGTTCGAGGGCGTCGCCGGCATGCAGGACGCAAAGCGCCGCCGCATCCGACAGAAGGTCCGAAGGGCTGCCCACCAACGCATCGGTGAGAACCACCATCTCGGCCGCCAGGGTTTGCGCACGCACCGACGCGAGGGTGCGTTCCACAGCCTCGGGTGCGGCGCCATGCGCGAGAACGATGCAGCGGATCGTGAGACTGGGCACCGGACCTTCGTAGGGCACACGCCGCGTGGCGGCCCAGGCCGCGAAATGCCGTCGCCGGGTCACGGCCACGCCGCCGCGTACAATATCCCGATAACGGCGCGATTGACCCTTCGCCCGGGCCCACAGGGCGGCCAGGGCATTCCCCGGCTTCCTCGCCGCGCAGGCCAGCAGAACGCTCGCCTCGCTGCGACGCTCTACCCGGTCGAGCCTCGCGCCGGGAGCGGCGGCGAGAAGGATTTGCGTCGCGTCCTCCGGGATCAGCCCGATCCACTGCGCGCGGCCCAAGGCCGGGCCGGGACAGACGATCATCTGCTCCTCACCCCCGGCGCAGGTGATGCGCAGCACCGGGCGGCGGGGCGGCGCGAGGGGATCGGCCGAGAAGCTCAAAACGAACCAGCCGCCGGAGCGGCCGGGCAGAATCAGCCGCGAGTCGAAGACAGGATCGCCGCTCGGTTCGAGGCGGAAGGCGACCGGCTGTGCGCGCGGCTCACTGGGCAGCGTCGCCTCCGCCGGCCGGTGCGGCGGCGGCAGCCGGCTTGCGGCGGGGCTTCGCCTTGGCGGTCGTCGCCTTGGCGGCGCCGAGCCCGACCTCGATCTCGTAATCCTGCGACAGGGCGGGCGGAACGACGAGATCGTCGACGACGATCTGCGCGAAGCCCTGCGCCTCACCCTTGCCGATCTCGGCATCGGTGCGGGCGGTGCGGGTCATCACGGTCTTTTCGTCATGCTTGATCGAGAAGCTGACGGGCACGTCGAACCGGCCCGGAGCACCGGCGGGCCCGAGCAACACGCGTGCCTCGACGCCGACCTTCACCACGACCGAGCCGTCTTCCCGGCGGGCGCATTCGCGAGCGAGGCGCCCCAGGCTGATCTGCGTGCGCACGTTGCCGCCGGCCATGATCCGCAGGGCCGCGCCGCCCTCCATCACATCGACGTTCGGGCAATACGCCGCCTCCGTCTCCTTCGGCTGTGACGGGGGAACCGTCGTGCCGCCGTACTTGAAGATGTTCGAGAAGACGTTGCCCTCCTCCTGCGCCGAAGCCGGGGAGACCGCAAAGCCTACCGCGACGAGGAGGCCGAGAAGACGGATCCGATGTCCAACCATGTGTGAGAACCCGGACAGGCGGTTTACTTGAGGCTGTCGAAGCCGGCGGCGAAGCCCTTCATGGAGAGCGGAATGCCGACGCCCTCCTCGGGCGTCTGGAAGACGATGAAGGTCGCCTTCGAGCCGTTCTTGAATTGCTGGATCAGGCCGCCATCCATCACCACCTCGGCGACGCAGCCGGTGGTGAGGCAGCGGACGAAGCCGGCGCGGCCGATATCCGTCTGGTCGATCTTCAGCCCGAGGCCGGAGGGCAGCAGGACGCCGAGCGGCGCCACGACGCGCAGCAGGTAGCCCCTGTTGTCGGCGGTCTTGAGCACGATGACCACCAGGGTCAGGTTCGGACGATCCTCGGCGGCGAGATACTGGACGAGGGCGCATTGCTCGGCCTTGGCGCCAGCCGGCGTCTCGCAGCGCAATTGCCAGTCGTCGAACGTCTTGCGGACGGTCCCCTGCGCGGCGGCGGGCGCGGCGGCCAGGACCGACATCAGGATGAGGAGCCCGGACAGCGCAGCCGCATGCCGGAATCGATCGAGCCTCACGAGGAACGGCACCATCTGACCCTGTCGGAGAGACCGCGCCCTGACGGCGGCGGCCCGGTAAGCGAGGGTGTTCCGACCATGCGGGCACCCGCGCTGTCAAGCGAGCGACCCATGCATGGATGCGGCACCGGCTACCCGGCGGGCCGCTTATGGCCTAGATTGTGGCGAACGCCCCTGCGCCCGCCACAATTCGGAACCCCGTCATGCGTCTTCCCGTCCTCTCGGCCGCCGTCCTCGTCGCCACCCTTGCCCAAGCCGGCGCCCAAAGCCTGCCCGTGGGCGAGACGACCTATGTCGAGCGTTCACTGAATCATTCCGACGCGCTCACCGTCGAGCATCCCCCGGTGGCGGTGAACCCCTATGGCCGTCGCGGCGGCTCGGCCGCCCTGGCGGGCAATTGCCGGGAGGGCGGCATCATCCGGCGTCACGACCAGTTCGGAAACCCGGTGATCCTGCGCCAGCGCGAGATCTGCGACAGCACCGCGCCGCGCACCCTGGATCCCGGCGAGGTCAACCCGCGCCCCGTCTGGCCGGCGGAGGTCGTCACGGCCCGCCGCGTCCTGCGCGTGAAGGGCTGAGCCTCAGCCGAAGCGGTGCAGCTCGGTGCCGTTCCGCTTCAGCCACGCCTCGGCGGCATCGACATGGCCGCAGAGGTGGTGCGCCACGGCCCAGAAGCGCGAGGAATGGTTCATCTCGCGCAGATGCGCCATCTCGTGCGCGACGAGGTAGTCGAGCACCATCGGCGGCGCGAGGATCAAGCGCCACGAGAAGTTCAATTCCCCCCGCGCGGTGCAGGAGCCCCAGCGGCTGCGCGTGTCCCGCAGGGTGATCCGCACGGGGCGCTGGCCGAGGGTCGCGGCATGGCGGTCAATGGCGGCTTCGATGTCGGCGCGGGCCGCGCGCATCAGGGCGTCGCGGACCCGGCGGGGAAAATGGGCCTCGTCGCAGGCGAGGGACAGCACCTTGGCGCCCCCCTCCTCCCCCCAGCGCGCGGTGCCGCCCCGGGCGCCGCGCAGGACGAGCCGGTGCGGCTCGCCCCGGATCGGGATCTCGGCGCCGGGCTCGAAGGAGATGCGCTCCGGCACCCGGGCGAGGCGCGCGGCGATCCAGCCGGCGTGGCTCGCGGCGAAGCGCTGGGCGGTGCTGACCGCCATGCGCGGCGGCAGGGTGATGACGGCCTCCCCGGTCGCGGCGGACACGCGCAGGGTGATGCGGCGGGCGGCGTCCCGCCGACGCAGGGCGACGCGCAGCAGCGCGCCCTCGTGGTGGACGTCGAGGTGATCCGGATCGGGGCGTCGCAGGAATGCGAGGGGCATGGGCCCCTTTTAGCGGTGCCGAGGCGCTGGCTCCAGATCCTTGGCCATTTGCCTCAGGCGCCGGCCAGGGCGGTCCACACCGAGGTCTCGGGCAGGACGAGCAGGGCGGCGGCGGCCAGAGCGATGCCGTAGGGCACACCGGTCTTGCGGTCGTGCAGGTGCAGCGCGAAGGGCAGCCGGGCCAGCGGATTCGGTAGCGGGTGCGAGCGCGCGGCAAGCAAGGCCAGCGTCAGCAAGCCGCCGAGGACGGAGGCCGCCAGGAGATAATCGATCAACCCGTCGAAGCCGAGCCACAGGGCCGTCGCGGCTGCGAGCTTGGCATCCCCGCCGCCGATGATGTTCAGGGCGAAGAGGGTGAAGGTCGCCGTCAGGACGAGGGCGGCGGCGCCGACATGCAGGCCGATCTCGGCGGGGCTCATCAATCCGCTCGCCGCAAGCACGGCGAAGCCGGCGACCAGCGCCAGCGAAATCCGGTTCGGTATGAGCATGGTGAGCAGGTCGCTCGCTGCGGCATAGGCCATCAGGAACGGGAACAGCACCAGCAGGCCGAATTCGGCGATGACGGTTCCGCTCATCATGTACCCCGGTGTCGGTCCGAACGGCTCCGGCACGGTGAGCTCCCGCCCCGTCCCTCTCGGGACGAGACAGTCACTCGCCGTGCCGCGGATCGGAGTAGATCGGTTAACCGATTACTGAAGCTGAGCCGAGATGGAGGTGAACTTCGCGTTCAGCTGCGTGCCGATCACCTTCAGCGTGCCGATGATGACGACGGCGATGAGGGCGGCGATCATGCCGTACTCGATGGCGGTGGCGCCGGATTCGTCGCCGGCGAAGCGCTTGACGATGCTCTTCATGATGAAGGTCCCATTTCGAAAGAAGCGAATTGACCGACGAAGTGTTACGCCTCGATCGGCGGCTCCCTCACACTGGCCAGCACGCCTTGAAATTGAGTTAAACGGATCTCACAACCACGAGAGCAGGTGACACATTTCACACGGCTTCAAGAAAAGTTGATCTGAAAAACAGGCAAAGCTCAGCAGTATAAGCAGGAAGACCGGTATAGCTTTTAGGGAAGTGTTTACCAGTTTCGTGCTTGCTTAAGGGGCTCGGTCTCGCCGCGCGCCTTGTACGGGCATGTTTCTATGCGTCGCACCCCTTCGTCGGCCGGCTTGTTCGGCGTCGCCTTCACCGTGGTGAGCCTTCTGCCGGGCGTCGTCTCCGCCGCCCAGCCCGAGGCGTTGCCGGTGGTGACGGTGATCGTCGACAACGCGAAGGTGATCCGCCTGCCGGAGAAGACGCAGACGGTCGTGGTCGGCAATCCGTTCATCGCCGAGGTGACGCCGCAGAAGAACGGCGTGCTGATCCTCACCGGCAAGAGCTTCGGGTCCACCAACCTCATCGCCCTGGACAGTGCCGGCGCGCTGATCGCCGAAACGATGATCCGCGTCGAGGCGTCCCGCGAGGCGACGATCACCGTCCAGCGCGGGATGGACCGCGAGTCGCTGTCCTGCACGCCGAACTGCCAGCCCTCGGCGCAGCTCGGCGACGCCGCCAAATACTTCGACCCCACCAGCGGGCAGGCCGACAAGCGGCGCGCCCTGGCCTCCAGCGGTGGCGGCGTCGGCGCGACCTCGCAGGGAACCGGCGTGGGCGGCGGCGGCGGCGGCGGCATGGGCGCGATAACGTCCCCCTGAAGCGGACAACTGAGCGCTTCCACCGTCTTGCACAGCGTCCCACGCCCGTGGACAACAGCTGATGCATTCGACGGTTCTCACGTACGCCATCGGCGACATTCACGGGTGTAACGACCTCCTCGACGCGCTTCTCGAACGCATCGAGGCCCATGCGGATGGTCGCGAGCGGCGGCTCGTCTTTCTCGGCGATTACATCGACCGGGGGCCGGACTCGGCGGCGGTGCTGCGCACGATCAGCCGCCTGCAGTGGGCGGAGCCCGATCAGGTCACCTGCCTGATGGGCAATCACGAGCGGATGCTGCTCGACTCCCTCACCACCGAGGACTCCGCGCTGCATTGGCTGGCGAACGGCGGTGAGGCCACGCTCGAATCGTTCGGCGCGCGCGAGGTGGCGGATCTGCCCCGCCCTATCCTGGATTGGATCGAGGGCCTGCCGACCCTGCATTCTGATGCCCGGCACTGGTACGTCCATGCCGGGCTGAGGCCGGGCGTTCCGGCACCGGAGAGCGACCCGCACGACCGCATCTGGATCCGTGACAGCTTCCTCGACGGGGAGCATGATTTCGGCCGGCACGTCGTCCACGGCCACACGCCGCAGCGGAACGGTCGGCCGGAGCAGCGGCGCTACCGCACCAATCTCGACACGGCGGCGGTCTATGGCGGCGCGCTGACGGCTGGCGTCTTCACGGACGCCGCCGGGCCGGCCGAATCCATCCTCCAGGTCCGACCTGATCCCTAGCGCGTCTTCGACCGGAGCGTGTCGAGCATCGTCGCGTCGGCATAGCCATCGGGCGGCAGGCCGGCGGAGGACTGGAAGGCACGCAGGGCCGCCCGCGTGCGGGGCCCGATCTTGCCGTCTACGGTGCCGACCGGGTGGCCCTGCGCCGTCAGGAGCGTCTGGAGATCGCGGCGCTCGTCGGCCCCGAGCATCCTGTCGCCGCGCGGCCAATCACGCCCGAAGCCCGGCAGGCCGCGCAGGCGGTCCGAGAGATGCGCCACCGTGAGCGCGTAGGAGAAGGACGTGTTGTAGCGTAGGATGACCGCGAAGTTCGGCAACAGCAGGAAGGCCGGGCCGCGCGCGCCCGTGGGCAGGAACAGCGTCGCCCTGTTCTCGTCCTTCAGCCCGTCGTCGCGAACCGGGCGCACGCCGAGGTCACGCCATTCCGCCAGGGTGCGGGCCGTGGTCTCGTCCGCCAGGGCAAGATTGAAATCGGGCGGAAGTGTCGCCTCGCTGCCCCAGCGCTCGCCGGTCTTCCAGCCTTCGGCCACCAGGAAGTTCGCCGTCGAGGCCAAGGAATCGGGCACCGAGCCCCAGAGGTCGCGGCGCCCGTCGCCGTCGAAATCCACCGCCCGCGAGAGGAACACGCTCGGCATGAACTGCGTGTTGCCGAGCGCGCCCGCCCAAGAGCCGGTCAGCCGCTCCGGCGTCGCATCGCCGGCCGCGAGGATCTTCAGGGCGGCGATCAACTCGGCCTTCCAATAATCCGGCCGCCCCGGGTCGCCGCAGGCGAGCGTCGCGAGGGAGAGGATCGCCGGGCGGACGACGGTGAGGTCATCGAGCACGGCGCCGTAGCTCGATTCCACGCCCCAGAATGCCACGAGCGTATAGCGATCCACGCCGTAGCGGGCCTCGATGGCATCAAGGGCGCCCGACCATTGCTGCAGCTTGCGCTGGCCCTCGGCGATCTTCTCCGGCGTGACGGAGGCTTCGACATAGGCCCAGACCGGCTTCGTGAACTCGGCCTGGTCTTGCGTCGCCGCCAGCACCGCGGGATCGGGGGTGAGCGTGCCGAGCTGCGCCTGGGCGAGGTCGCGCGGCACGCCGGCCTCCGCCGCCGGCCCGACAAGGGCCTCGATGCAGGGTTCGGCATGGGCCGGGCCCACGAGGAGGAGCGCCGCCAGCAGGGTCGAACGGAACGTCACGGCTGGTCTCATGCCTCTCGTTTGCGCCCGCGCTTCAAACCTGCCGCCGAGCGGGCCAAGTGGGATACGCGCTCGTCCCAGGCCGCGAGCCGCCTGGCGGTTCCGCCCTGCCGCGTCGGGCCGAGGCGGAGGATGCGGACGGGGTGGAAGCCACAGAAGCCGAGGATCTGCCGCCGCCACCGCCGCCCCACCGGATCGCCGTAGACAAGGCGCAGATACCAGGGCGGCGTATCCATCGTGACGATGAGGTCGGCCGACCGCCCGACCATCAGCCGATCCCAGAACGGATCGTCGCGATGGTACCGGAACGCGAAGCCCGGCAACAGCAGCCGGTCGACGAGACCCTTCACCAGGGCTGGCTCGCCGCCCCACCAGAGGGGGAAGGCGACGACCACGTGATCGCATGCGTCCAGCAGCCCGGCGAGCCGCGCCAGATCGGGCTCCCAAGGCTGCTCCTTGGCATAGCCCCGGCGCAGATTCGGCGAGAATGCAAGGTCGCGCAGGGCGACACGCTCGACATGCGCGCCATCGAGGGCGGCTTCGTAGCGATCGAGGAGATGCGTCACCAGTCGCCCGGCGTCCGGGTGCCCGTCGAGGACCAGAACCTGCATCGGCGCAGGGCCCTTCGTCATGGCGAGGGGCGCATGACGCGGAACAGGGCGCCGCCGTCGCCCGTTGAACCGCAAGCTGCGCCGTTTTGGCGCATGATGCGAGAGGACACCCGGATGAGCCTTATCGGACGAATCGTCACCAAGCTCCTCGGCAACGAAGACCGGCAGGTCGTCCGCGATGATCGCAACGCGAGCACCGCGTCGCCCATCGGCCGTCTCGTCACGAAGATCCTGCGGAAGTAAGCCCAGCGCCCGCGCCGGGCACCCTAGCGGTTCAACGTCTGTGCGATCTGCGTCTTCACGATGGGCGCGGCGGGCACGGTGTGTTCCCACAGGTTCCCGGTGCGGGCCTTATCGAACCCGTTCTGGTAGAGGCTGCGCATATAGGCGGTGTTGAAGCCCTGCGCGGTTGGCGCCTTAGGCCCCGACTCATCGACGTAGGTCAGGTTGAAGCCGATGTTGTTGGTGCGGGCCAGGGCATAGGTGGCGGCCAGCGCCGCGCGAGACCGCGCCCGGCTCGCCGTCGTGAAGGACCGGCCGACGATGGCCAGGGTGTTGTCCTGCGTCACCTCGAAATCGGGCTCCAGCCGGCCATTGATCACCACGAAGATCTGGCCCTTACCCGTGGTGGGCAGCTTGCCGTCGCGCAGCAGCAGGCTCTGCGGCAGGGTGAAGACCGGCGTCACCACCGACCCGTCGACATGCATTTCCTTAAACTGCGACGGGCCGGCGCTCACGTCGATGAATTGCGGCGGGAACACCGCCGGGATGCTGGCCGAGGCGGCGAGCACATCGCGGAACAGGTCGAGCCGGTTCGGCACGTTGCTCGATGCGATGGCGCCCATGTTCCAGATCACGGCACGCTGCGAGTCGAGGTTTGTCGTCACCACGAGGAGGCGGCGGCCCTTCGCATGTTCGGCGGCGATGGCGTCGAGCAGGTCGTTCGACACGTAGCGCCCGATCAGGTCGCGCAAGCGCCCGTCACCGAACAGGCCCGAGCCGAACAGTACGCTCGTGATGCTCGGCTGCGCGACCAGGGTCTCGGCCACGCCGCTCGTGTAGAACTCGGTGAGATAGGAATCGTAGGCCGAGCCGAGGAAGGCGAAGGGCGCGATCAGCGCCCCCGTCGACACGCCGGAGACGAGGCTGAACTCGGGCCGGGTGCCGGATGCGGTCCAGCCGTTCAACACACCCGCGCCATAGGCACCGTCCCCACCGCCGCCCGACAGGGCGAGGTAGGTGAAGCGATCCTGCTTCCGCTGCGGAACGCTCGACAGGCGCGCGATCGTGTCGAAGGAGGCATCGGCGAAGACGCGCGCATCGGGGATGCCCGGCACGGTCGCGTCGGCGGCCTCCTGTGCGGTGTAGGCGGTACGTGGCACGGAGCCGCATGCCGCCATCTGCGCCGCCAAACCGAGGGCGGCGGCGATGCGCAGCCCGGTCCGAACCTTACCCATCGTCCTCGTCCCGAACGGCCGGCTCGCTTGCTGAGCGACGCAATCACTATGTGGGAACGAGCTTGGCCGTTTCACGTTCCCGCCGTAAAGGCCAAGTTCGGCTTAAAACACCAATGTTGCAGTGCGGACACGATCCCCCGTGCCCCTGCACTCCGACTGAGTCTTGTCGGTGGACAGCCCCGATGGCGCCCGAAAAGCGTGGGTCCGCCGCCCTTGCAACGGCTGCGAACGGCGTCGTAGGGTCTAGGGGACGGCTCGGAGAGACACGGTGTCGCACTGGCCCGGCTTCCGCTGGCCGGCTCGGACGCGTCGCGTGCGCCGCTGGGCGAGGGGTCGGAGGGGGGACGATGGAAGCGGGCCTTAGCTGGACGGAAGAGCGCGTCGCGCTGCTCCGCCGCCTGTGGGAGGACGGCCAGAGCGCCAGCAAGATCGCTGCGCAGCTTGGCGGGGTGACGCGCAATGCCGTCATCGGAAAAGTCCACCGTCTCGGGCTGGCCGGTCGGGTAAAGTCCGGTGAGGACACGCCCATCGTCGCCCTGAAACCCGCCGAGGCCGAGAAGCCGGCCATCGTGGCGGCCGCGCCCGAGCCAGCCGTCGTCGTCTCGCATCGCCCCGCCCCGGAATTCCCGCAGGCCGCAGCGCCCGTTCCCGTGGCCGCGTCGGCCTCGGAGCCGGCCGCCATCGCCGTGTCCCAGCGGGTCACGATCATGGATCTGCGCGAATCCATGTGCCGCTGGCCGCTCGGCGATCCGACCACGCCGGAATTCCGCTTCTGCGGCGCCCGGTCCATCACCGGCCTGCCCTACTGCACGCACCACGCCGAGATCGCCTACCAGCCGGCGACCGAGCGGAAGCGCGACCGCCGCGCGGCCGGTTTCCGCTAGCGTTCTGACCTCGCCTCGGCGAGGTAGCGGCGCGTCCCCTCGTTGAGCGCGGCCGGCGACACGAGCCCGTCGAGCCCGCGTGGATCGCTCTCGACGCCCTGCGGATGGTGGGAGCGCATCTCGCGGTTGGCCTTCGCCAGGGCGCTGACGATCCGGTAGGCGGTCTCGGGCGGGAAGCCCGGCCGGGCCAGAATGAGACTCCATGACCCGACGGTCGCGACCGGGCTGTCTTGCCCCGGAAAGCTCCCGGCCGGCACGGTGAGGCGACGCAGAGCCGGGTCCTTCGCGATCACTTCCGCCATGGCCTCCTCGGTCGGGCCGATGAAACGCGCGCCGACGGGCGCCTTGGCCACGGCGACGAAGCCCGGCCAGCCGATCCCCCCACCCCAGAGGGCGACACCCGCCCGTCGAGCACCATGGCCGGGCCATCCCCGGCATGGTCGAGGAGGATCGGGCGAATGTCTCGCTCGGGATCGAGGCCGGAGGCGGCGAGTACCGCGCGGCCCATCACCGTAAGCCCCGAATTGTGCGTGCCCAGCGCCACCGGCTTACCCCGCAGGTCGGCGACCGATCGCAACGGGGAATCGGCCCGCAGGACGAACAGGCCGGGGGTCGCGTACATCGGCGCCAGCACGGTTAGGCCGTCGCCCCGGTCGAGGGCGGGATAGGCATAGGCGCCCTGGACCAGGGCGAGATCGACTTCGCCCCGCGAAAGCAGTCCAAGATTCTCGGCCGAGCCGCCACTGGGCCGGGTCTCGATCACGAGGTCGGGCTCCACCGCGTGAAGCGCAGCGGCGAAGGCATCGCCGAAGGCTGGGAAGCCGCCGCCGGGAGTGGCGGTGGCGAGCGTGACGCGCAACACCCCGGCCCGTGCCGGAGACACCGCGAGGGCCGTCAGCAGGGCGAGGCCGGTTCGGCGGGTGGGGTGGATCATGACCAACCTCACAAGAAGGATTTTCTACCGACTCTGCAGCAGCAAAACCGTTTCTTCCATGGCGCCGCGTAATCCGCGGCCAAGATAAAATGATTTGGCGGACAAGACACTTAAGGCGATTGCCCGAACCAAAGCGAGCGTCTATCGCAAGCCCCGGCGCGGATGCGAAAGCTCCTTACCCCTTGGCATGGGGCTTTCGCATCCGACATCGGTAGGAACGCAGACAGGAAGCACGCGATGGCCGATTCCCTCAACGCGCCGGCCAAGGTCGGCCACGGTCGCATCTACGGTTCGATCACCGAGACCATCGGCAACACGCCGCTCGTGAAACTGAACCGCCTGCCCAAGGAGCATGGCGTCGATGCCGAGATTCTCCTGAAGCTCGAATTCTTCAACCCGATCGCGAGCATCAAGGACCGCATCGGGGTCAACATGATCGATGCGCTCGAAGCCTCGGGCAAGCTGCAGCCCGGCGGCACACTAGTGGAGCCGACCTCCGGCAACACCGGCATCGCGCTGGCCTTCACCGCCGCCGCGCGGGGCTACCGGCTGATCCTGGTGATGCCGGAGACGATGTCGATCGAGCGGCGCAAGATGCTCGCCTTCCTCGGCGCCGAGCTCGCCCTCACCCCCGGTGCGCAGGGCATGAAGGGCGCCATCGCCAAGGCCGAGGAGCTTCTGCGCGAGATCCCCGGCGCGGTGATGCCGCAGCAATTCTCGAACCCAGCCAACCCGGACATCCACCGCCGCACCACGGCGGAGGAGATCTGGGTCGACACGAACGGCAAGCTCGATGCCTTCGTGGCCGGCGTCGGCACCGGCGGCACGATCACCGGCGTCTCCGAGGTGCTGAAGCCCCGCCTGCCCGATCTTAAGGTCTTCGCGGTGGAGCCGGTGGATTCGCCGGTCATCTCCGGCGGCCAGCCCGGCCCGCACAAGATCCAGGGCATCGGCGCCGGCTTCATCCCCGAGAACCTGCATATCGACGTCCTCGACGGCGTGCTCAAGGTCTCGAACGACACCGCGTTCGAAACGGCCCGCGCCCTCGCCAAGCTGGAAGGTATCCCCGGCGGCATCTCGACCGGCGGCAACGTCGCGGCGGCCCTCGAACTGGCCAAGCGGCCGGAATTCCGGGGTAAGCGCATCGTGACGATCGCCTGCTCCTTCGCCGAGCGGTACATCTCGTCGGCGCTGTTCGACGGGATCGGCTAGTCCGTCTCTCTGTGGCCCGGTGCTCCGCGCCGGGCCGCAACGATCATCCGCCGGCCCCGTTGTCCCGCATATCAGGAACACGTGAGAGGCCATCATGGCGGACACCAATCAGCGTCAATCGCTCAAGGACTTCGACGCCTACGCCGACCGCAACGGTCAGGATCTGGGGCAGGATTCGCCCCTGGATGTGGGCCTCCCGCAGCGGACGCAGGCCGACCTGAAGAGCGATCCCTCGGGTGAGTCCGAAACCGCCCGCATCGCCTCGGGCACGCCCGGCGAGGACGCCACCGACGCCACCGAAGCGGAGACCCCGCCGGAGAACCTGCGCCGCCTGCGCGGCGAGAGCACGTCCACGTCCGAGGCCATCGACCGGGCGACCGCCTCGGTCGGCCAGGACGACGGGAAGCGTTGATGTCGCGCGAGACCAGCGAGTCCGGCACCGTCACCCGCAAGCCCGACGACAAGGTCGGCTCATCCGGCTCGGCACCGGCCGGTGGCGGCCATCAGGCCGCGCAGCAGGCCGAGATCACCGGCATGGGCAGCGGCGGCAAGGACGAATCGGACCGTCAGAAGGACATGAGCGGCGGCGCGGCGGGTGCGTCCCCGCCGGCCATCGGCGGCTCGTCCGGCGGGCATTCCGATCAGACAGCCTCGCGCGGTCCCGAGGTCGGCGAGAAGGTAGCCGGAGGCCATTCCCGAGCGGAGAGGAGAGACGGCGATGAACAGTGAACGAGAAACGTCGGAAGACCGTCCGAAGAACACCGCCCCCGACGCGGTGAAGGACCCGAACGAGAAGACGAGCGGGAAGCCGGGCGAAGGCCCGAAGGGCCAGAAGGGCGAGACCGACCCCGGCGGCAGCTGATCGAAAAAACCCCCGGAGCGCTCGGCGCTTCGGGGGTTTTTGTCACTCAGGCTTCCTTGGAGCGCTCGGCGCGCTTGCGGTCGTTCGGATCGAGGACCGTCTTGCGCAGACGGATGGACTTCGGCGTGACTTCCATCAGCTCGTCGTCCTGGATCCAGGCGAGCGACTTCTCCAGCGTCATGCGGATCGGCGGGGTCAGGCGCACCGCCTCGTCCTTCGACGTGGTGCGGATGTTGGTGAGCTTCTTGCCCTTGAGCACGTTCACCTCGAGATCGTTCTCGCGGTTGTGCTCGCCGACGATCATGCCCTGATACACCTTGGAGCCGGGCTCGATCATCATCGGGCCGCGATCTTCCAGGTTCCACATGGCGTAGGCAACGGCCTCGCCCTTGTCGTTCGAGATCAGCACGCCGTTGCGGCGGCCGGGGATCTCGCCCTTGAAGGGCTCGTAGGCCTTGAACAGACGGTTCATGATTGCCGTGCCGCGCGTGTCGGTCATCAGCTCGCCCTGGTAGCCGATGAGGCCACGGGTCGGGGCGTGGAAGACGAGGCGCAGGCGATCACCGCCCGACGGCCGCATCTCGATCATCTCGGCCTTCCGCTCGGACATCTTCTGGACGACGACGCCCGAGTGCTCCTCGTCCACGTCGATCACGACTTCCTCGACGGGCTCCAGAAGCTCGCCGGCCTCGTCTTTCTCGAACACCACGCGCGGACGCGACACGGCGATCTCGAAGCCCTCGCGGCGCATGGTCTCGATGAGGATGGCGAGCTGCAATTCGCCGCGGCCGGAGACGTAGAACGAATCCTTGTCGGCGGCTTCCTCGATCTTGAGCGTGACGTTGCCCTCGGCCTCCTTGAACAAGCGGTCGCGGATCATGCGGCTCGTGACCTTGTCACCCTCGGTGCCGGCGAGCGGCGAATCGTTCACGATGAACGACATGGTGACGGTCGGCGGGTCGATCGGCTGGGCCTGGATCGGGTCGCTGATCGACGGATCGCAGAACGTGTCGGCCACGGTGCCCTTCACGAGGCCCGCGATGGAAACGATGTCGCCCGCTTCGCCCACGTCGATGGGGGCGCGCTCCAGGCCGCGGAAGGCCAGGATCTTCGAGACGCGGCCGGTCTCCACGACCTTGCCCTCGCGGTCGAGCACCTTGATCGACTGGTTCGGCTTCACCGTGCCGGAGGCGATGCGTCCGGTGATGATGCGGCCGAGGAACGGGTTGGCTTCGAGCAGGGTGCCGAGCATCCGGAACGGGCCGGGCTCGGTCTTAGCAGGCGGCACATGCTTCAGCACGAGGTCGAACAGCGGGGCGAGGCCCTCGGACGGGTCGGCCTCCGGCGACAGGCCCATCCAGCCGTTGCGGCCGGACCCGTAGAGAATCGGGAAGTCGAGCTGCTCGTCGGTGGCGTCGAGGGCGGCGAAGAGGTCGAACACCTCGTTCACGACCTCGTTGATGCGGGCATCCGGCCGGTCGACCTTGTTCACCGCCACGATGGGGCGCAAGCCGATCTTGAGGGCCTTGCCGACCACGAACTTGGTCTGCGGCATCGGCCCCTCGGCGGCGTCGACCAGCACGATCACGCCGTCGACCATCGAGAGGATGCGCTCCACCTCGCCGCCGAAGTCGGCGTGGCCGGGGGTGTCCACCACGTTGACGCGGGTATCCTTCCAGACGACCGAGGTCGCCTTGGCCAGGATGGTGATGCCCCGTTCCTTCTCCAGGTCGTTCGAATCCATGGCGCGTTCTTCGACGCGCTGGTTTTCGCGGAAGGTGCCGGACTGCTGCAGCAGCTTGTCGACCAGGGTGGTTTTCCCGTGGTCGACGTGGGCGATGATGGCGATGTTGCGCAGGTCCATGGCCGGGTTCACGCTCGGTGGCCCTGGCTGTGACGGAGCACCGGACGACATCATGTCGTCCGCCCCGGGCCATGGGCAGATGTGTGGCGGTTGCGCTGCAATAGAGAGACACACCGCTTACGGCAAGCCCACGCAGCGAAACGGGCGGGTTTTCGCGGGGGAGGCATGCGGTTCGGCACGCGACGACCCGGAGTTGCGCTATAAATAGGGCGCGTCGCGGTCAGCGTACGGGTGTCGCGCAGCCCACCGACGAGAAGGACGTCATGCGCGAGCTCGAGCCGCGGCTGTTCTCCTACATCTGGCGCCATTCGAAGCGGGATCAGATCGCGATCTGCGCGGTCGTGCTGGCGTCGCTGCCGTTCTATTTCGCCTCGCTCGATCTGCCGAAGCGCATCGTCAACGATGCCATCACCGGCCGCGCCTTCGCGCACGGTCAGGACACGGCGACGTTCCTCGAGATCAAGGTCGATTGGCCCGCCATCCTCGGCGGGGGGCGGACGCAGCTGTTCGACGGCTTCCAGGTGGACCGCCTGGAATTGCTGCTCGGCCTGTCGCTGTTGTTCCTCGGCCTCGTGATCGTGAACGGGGCCTTCAAGTTCTGGATCAACCTGCAGAAGGGCATCCTCGGAGAGAGGATGCTGCGCCGACTGCGCTTCCAGCTCTTCGCCCTGATGCTGCGCTTCAGCCCGGAGGCGCAGAGCGAGGTCAAATCCTCCGAGACCGCCACGATCATCCGCGACGAGGTTGAGCCCATCGGCTCCTTCATCGGTGACGCCATCGTGGTGCCGGCCCAACTCGGCACGCAGGCCCTGACCGCGCTGGCCTTCATCCTGATGCAGAACGTCTGGCTCGGCCTCGTGGCCGGGGGGATGGTCGGCGTGCAGATGACGGTGATTCCCCGTCTGCGGCGCCAGATCATCGTGTTGAGCCGCAAGCGGCAGATCGCCTCCCGCGCCTTTGCCGGGCGGGTGGCCGAAGTGCTCGACGGCCTGCCCGCCGTGACGCTGAACAACACTGGCCGGTGGGAGCGGGCCGAGATCGGCGGTCGCCTCTACTCCCTGTACGACCTGCGTCTGCGGATCTACCGGCGCAAGTTCGCGGTGAAGTACCTGAACAACCTGCTCGCGCAGGTGACGCCGTTCCTGTTCTACGCCATCGGCGGCATCTTCGCTTTGAGGGGTGAACTCGACATCGGCCAGCTGGTCGCCGTCCTCGCGGCCTATCGCGATCTGCCCCCTCCCCTGAAGGAGCTGATCGATTGGGATCAGCAGCGCCTGGACGTCGAGGTGAAGTACGAGACGGTCGCCGCGCATTTCGGACCCGACCGCCTCACGCCCTATCAGGACGATGGCGGCCCGAGCCTGACGCTGGGCTCGCCGCTCTCGACCGAAGGTCTCGTCCTGCGCGATCCGCGCGGCGGCCCGGCCGTCGATGTCGGCACCGTCGAGATCGCCCTGCCCGCGAAGGTCGCCCTGGTCCCGCCGGGGCCCATCGCCCAGGAATTCGCCCTGGTGCTCGCGGGGCTCCAGGTCGCGCGCGGGGGGACGATGCGGGTCGGCCCCTACGACCTCGCCACGCTGCCGCGCTCGATCTTTTCGTCGCGGGTCGCCTTCGCCGGCATCACGCCCGTGCTGTTCCCCGGCTCGATCCGCGACAACCTGCTCTACGGGCTGCGCGTGAAACCCCTCTCCAGCCGCCGGCTCGATTTCACGAAGCAGCGGATCCGCGAGGCGATCCAGACCGGCAACCCCCTCGACAGCATCTGCGACCCCTGGATCGACTACGACGCCCTGGGCGTCGGGGATGCGGACGGGCTCGACGCGCGTCTCGTGGACATCCTGACCCGGTTGGGTCTCGGCGACGATCTCTACCGCTACGGGCTCGGCGCCCTGAGTTCGGTGAGCCACGATTCGGAGGTCGGGCAGCGCGTCATCGGCGCCCGCGAGCACCTGCGCGAGCATTTCGAGCGGCAGGGCTTGGCGGGGCTCGTGATCCCGTTTTCGCGCGGCGCCTACAACGAGCAGGCCACCCTCGGCGAGAACCTGCTGTTCGGTGTCCCGCGCGATCCCGCGCTGACCGAGCCGCTGCGGCTGGCGGCGTTGCCGCCCTTCCGCATGGCGCTGGCGCGGGCTCGGCTGCTCGAAGACCTCGACCGGATGGGCGTCGAGATCGCCCGGAACCTCAGCGAGATCTTCAAGGACGTGCCCCCCGGCCATCCGCTGTTCCGGCGCTTCTCCCTCATCACGCCGGAGATGGTGCCGGATTACGACGCCCGGCTCACCCGCCTCGCCGCGACCGGCCGCCTCACCGAGAAGGACAGCGAAGCGTTCCTGGCCCTGGCGCTCGCCTATATCGAGCCGCGCATGCGCTTCGGCCTCCTCGACCCGATCCTCAAGGCGCGGATCGTCGGAGCGCGGGGCATCGTGCAGGACGCGATGAACGGGGAGGAGAATTGCGACATCGAAACCTACGACCCCACCCGCATTAATCCCCGCGCCAGCGTGCTCGACAACGTCCTGTTCGGCCGCATCGACACGGCGCGGATGCACGGCGAGGAGATCATCCAGCGCGAGGTGCTGGCCGTCTGCCGCGAGTTCGACCTTGAGAACGGCATCCGCCGCCGGGGCCTCGAACGGCAGGTCGGCAATCGCGGAATCCTGCTGCCCGAACGGGTGCGGGTGCGCCTCGGCCTGACGCGCGCCTTGCTGCGCCAGCCGGAAATCCTCGTGGTGGACCGCGTTACCGACCATCTCGAAGGCGGGGCCGCCACGCTGTTGAAGGTGGTGGAGGACATCGCGCCGCGCGCGAGCGTCATCGCCTCCGTTTCCGGTGACGCGGAGACGGCCCTGTTCTCCGACACCCTGCGCGTGGAGCAGACGGCCGAGCCGCTGCGAAACGCGGCCGAATGACTCGCGGGCGTTTACTCTCGCGCCCGCCTCAGCCATCACCCTCGCCCTGATGGACACGATGCCGATGGAAGCCGCCCCCACTGGCCGCGAGGCCGCCGAGCGTGCGCCGCGGATGGTGCCACCGCGCCGGGAGCCGCCCGCGCGCGACCTCTCCCTGCCGGCCTATCTGCGCTCGATCCGCGACAACGGCCTGATCGGCTTCCCCAAGGCCGCCTTCGAGGAAACCGTCACCCGTCGCGGGCTGCTCGGCCGCTCCAGCTTCATCTTCAGCGACCCGGATGCGATCCGCCGCGTCCTCGTGGAGAACCAAGCGAATTACGCCCGCACCGTCGGCACCACGCGCATTCTCCGGCCGATCCTCGGCGACGGGCTCCTCATCAGCGAGGGTTCCGCGTGGCGCCACCAGCGGCGGACGCTTGCCCCGGCCTTCACGCCCCGCGCCATCGACGGGCTCGTGCCGCATATCGACCGGGCGGTGATCGACGGGATCGCCGCCCTGCGCCCCCGGGCGGCGGAAGGGCCCATCGACCTGTTCGGTGCCTTCCACAGCCTGGCCCTCGACATCGCCGGCCGCTCGATGTTCTCCGTGGGGATGGACCGGCAGGGGCCGGCCCTGCGCGCCTTCATCGCGGAATACAGCGAGCGGATCGGCCGCCCGCACGTCCTCGACGTGCTGATGCCGCCGGGCTGGCCCGCGCCGCTCGATTGGCCCCGCGCCCGCTTCCGGCGGCGCTGGATCCCGTTCCTCGACTCCCTAATCGCGGCCCGCGCCGAAGAGGCCGCGAACCATAGGGGCGACCTCCTCGACCTGCTGGTCGCCGCGCGCAGCCCGGAGACGGGGGAGCCGTTCACCCTCCGCGAATTGCGCGATCAGGTCGCGACCATGATCCTCGCGGGCCACGAGACCACGGCGGGCACGCTGTTCTGGGCGAGCTACATGCTGGCGCTGTTCCCTGAGGTGCAGGAGCGCGTCGCCGCCGAGGCGCGCGCGGCCGACCTGACCGACCCGACCGGCAGCCATGCGGACGGACGCCTGCAGCTGACCCGCGCGGTGATCGACGAGACGCTGCGGCTCTATCCGGCGGCCTTCGTGGTGGTGCGGCGGGCGCTTGCGGCGGACGTGGCGGCGGGCCATGCGATCCGCAAGGAAGACATCGTCATCGTCAGCCCCTGGGTGCTGCACCGGCACCGCAAGCTCTGGGACGATCCGGATGCGTTCGACCCAAACCGCTTCCTGCCCGGCCGCCCGGCCCCGGCGCGGTTCAGCTACCTGCCGTTCGGCGCGGGTCCGCGCGTCTGCATCGGCGCGCAATTCGCGCTGAGCGAGGCGGTTCTGGCGCTCGCCCGCCTCTGCGCCGCCTTCCGCATCGAGAAGGTCGACGACACGCCGATCCTGCCGGCGGCGGTCGTGACGACGCAGCCCGAAAACCCGGGGGCTTTCAGGCTGCATTCGCGCGATTGACGCCCCTCCCCCGCGAGGGGAGGGGGCGCGGAGGCTTATGCCGCCTTCTTCGTGCTCTGCTTGGCGACTTCGGCGAGCTTGTTCGCGAGCTTCGCGTCGAGCTTGGCCGAGGCACCGAGGGGAAGCTCGATGTCGAGGCCGAGCGTCGAGACACCCGCGCCGCGCTCCAGTGTGACCTTCACCTTGTCGGGCTCCACCGCGACATGGTTGGCGATCACCGCCAGGATCTCCTCGCGGAGCTGGATCACGAGGTCCGGGCGACCGGATTCGGCGCGTTCATGGGCGAGGATCAGCTGGAGCCGGTCGCGAGCGACCGCGCTCGACGTGCGCTTCTGGAAGATCCCAAGGATGCTCATGCCGCCCTCCGCATGAAGAGCTTGTCGAGGAAGGACTTGCGCTCGGTGGGGAGCACCATCGGCACGTCCTCGCCCCGGAGCCGCTTGGCCGCGTCGGCGTAGGCGCGGGCCGGGGCGCAGAGGGGGTTGTTGAGCGTCACAGGGCAGCCGACGTTGGAGGCGCGGAGCACTTCCTGGCTTTCCGGGATGATCGCGAGCAGCGGGATCGAGAGGATCTCGAGCACGTCCTCGGTCTTCAGCATGTCGCCCCGGTCGGCGCGGGTCGGGTCGTAGCGGGTGAGGATCAGGTGCTTCTCCATCTCCTCGCCGCGCTCGGCCTTGGCCGTCTTGGAGTCGAGCAGGCCGATGATCCGGTCGGAGTCGCGCACCGAGGAGACCTCGGGGTTCGTGACGACGATGGCGACGTCGGCATGGTGCATGGCGAGCTGGGCGCCGCGCTCGATGCCGGCCGGCGAGTCGCAGACCACCCAGTCGAACTTCGCGCGAAGCTCGTCCATGACGCGGGCCACGCCCTCGTCGGTCAGGGCATCCTTGTCGCGGGTCTGAGAGGCCGGGAGCAGGTGCAGACCTTCGAGGCGCTTGTCCTTGATGAGGGCCTGCGGGAGCTTGGCGTCCCCGTTCACGACGTTGATGAGATCGTAGACCACCCGGCGCTCGGCCCCCATGACGAGGTCGAGGTTACGCAGGCCGACGTCGAAATCGACGACGCACACGCTCTGGCCACCCTGCGCGAGGGCCGCTCCGAGGGCAGCGGTGGTCGTCGTCTTGCCGACGCCGCCCTTGCCCGATGTGACGACGAGAACCTTTGCCACGCGTCGCTCTCCCTTAATCCAGCTTAGCCAGTTTCATGGTGCCGCCATCGAGCCAGACCTGAGCGGCCATGCCGCGCAGAGCCGATCCCATGTCCTCCGCAGTCCGCACGAGGCGGTCGATCCCCAGCAGCTCGGGCTCGAACTTGCGGCAGTAGATTCGGGCGCGTGGGTTGCGGGCGGCGCCGGCGATGGCGCGCCCCCGCAGGGCGCCGTAAACGTGGATGGAGCCGCCGGCGAGAACCTCGGCCCCGGAGGAGACGTGGCCCATCACGGTCACGTCCCCGGTCGGGTTGACGATGCTCTGCCCGGAGCGGATCGACCCCTCGACGGTGATCGAGGTGACGAGCAGCGGCTCGGGCTCGGCGGGTACGGCCGGAACCTCGATGGAGGCGCCGGGGCGCCCCTGCAGGAGGATTGGCGGCAGGCCCTCGCCCGCTTGGTCCGCCCCCTCGATGCCGAGGACGCGGATGTCGCGACCGCGCAGCTCGTCGAGCAGGCCCTGGAGATCATCCAGGGACGGCTTCAGTTCCGCGAGGTCGAGGATCAGGGCCCGGCCCTTCAACAGGGTCGGCGACCGCTTCAGCGCGAGGTCGAGACCGGCGAGCCAGTCTCCGACCGGGGGCTCCGGCGTCAGCGCCAGAGCCTTGAAGACCCGGCCGCGGAAGCTCAGCGGCCGGAGGGTCACCCGCGGCTCTGCAGCGGCGGGCTCTCGAATGATCGGCTCTGGTGAAGCTGCGCTCATGGCCGCCTGTTAACAGTCCTTACCGGACCATTGACGGCGGGTATGGTTACCGAAGGGTTAAGTTTGTGATCCTCCCGGCAAATTTTGCCGGGATCCTTGGATCGTCCTCCGCCAGCGGCCCATGCCACTTCCTGTTGCATGAACGCGACACGTATTTCCTGCGGCATCCCGTGCCGGAAACGGGCTCGCTCCTTGCTTCGAGGCCGGCGGCGCCTGGCGATCACGGCAGGAGGCGGCCGGTCAGGCCGTCGCTCGGTCACTCCGTCAACGTCGATGGGACCCCGAAGCGCCGCCGATCGCACACGATTTAGTAGGAGACACGATGGCTTACCTGGCACCTTCAGAATTCGCCGTGAAAATGGTCGATGCCGGCGAGGCGAAAGTTTTCATGTCGACGCGCGACACCCTCATCCGCGCGTACATGGCCGGCGCGATCCTGGCGCTCGCCGCCGTCTTCGCCGTGACGATCACCCAGCAGACCGGCCAGCCGATCGTCGGCGCCGCCCTCTTCCCGGTCGGCTTCTGCATGCTCTACCTGCTGGGCTTCGACCTTCTGACCGGCGTGTTCGTGCTGGCGCCGCTGGCTCTCCTCGACAAGCGCCCCGGCGTCACCGTCGGCGGCGTGCTGCGCAACTGGGGTCTCGTCTTCGTCGGCAACTTCCTCGGCGCGCTCACCGTGGCCTTCATGATGGCCTGCGTCTTCACCTACGGCTTCACCAGCCCGCCCGATAAGACCGCCGAGTTTATCTCGAACATCGGCGAGAAGCGCACCCTCGGCTACGCCGCGCACGGCTTCGGCGGCTGGATGACGCTGTTCCTGCGCGGGATGCTCTGCAACTGGATGGTCTCGACCGGCGTCGTCGGCGCGATGATCTCGACCCACGTGAGCGGCAAGGTGATCGCCATGTGGATGCCGATCATGCTGTTCTTCTTCATGACCTTCGAGCACTCGGTCGTGAACATGTTCCTGTTCCCGTCGGGCCTGATGCTCGGCGCGAAGTTTTCCATCATGGACTACTTCCTCTGGAACGAGATCCCGACCGTGCTCGGCAACCTCGTGGGCGGCCTCGCCTTCACCGGCCTGACCCTCTACTCGACCCATGTGCGCACGGCGCCGAAGCGCCCGCTCCCGGCCTCCGCCGAGGGCGTCCGCCGCCTCGCCGCGTAAGGGTTGTCAGCAGTACGGCGCCCCGGACCACTTCCGGGGCGCCGCCTCACGGTCGGGCGATGACGCGGACACTGACGGTCACGATCGGCCAGCACAGCGAGCGCGGCCGCAAGGACGAGAACCAGGACTTCCACGGCGCCCTCGTGCCGGAAGGCCCCGCCCTCAGGCTCAAGGGCATCGCGGCGCTCGTCGCGGACGGCATCAGCAGCAGTGCGCTCGGCGCGATGGCGAGCGAGACCGCCGTCAAGAGCTTCCTCTCCGACTACTACGCCACCCCCGATTCCTGGACCGTGCGCAACGCCGCCAAGCGCGTGCTCGCCGCGACCAATTCCTGGCTCCATGCCGAGACCCGCCGGGCGGCGGCCCCCGGCGATTCCGACCGGGGCTGCGTGACGACGCTCACCGCCCTCGTCCTGCGCTCGCGTACCGCCCACGTCTTCCATTGCGGCGACAGCCGCCTCTGCCGCCTCGCCGGCCGCTCCCTCGAACAGATCACCCAGGACCATAGGGTCGTCATCTCCTCGCAGGAGAGCTACCTCGGCCGGGCGCTCGGGGCCGACGCCCATGTCGAGATCGAGTGCACCACGGTGCCGCTGCAGGCCGGCGACGTCTTCATTCTCACGACCGATGGCGTGCACGAGCACCTTCGGCCGCGCGACATCGCCGAGGCCGTGAACGCGGCCGAAGACGATTTGCAGGGCGCGGCCCGCCGGATCGTGGACGCTGCCTACGAAGCAGGCAGCGGTGACAATCTGACGGCACTGATCGTCCGGGTGGATAGCCTGCCGGACGGAGAGCCCGGTGAGGTCATGGGCGAGGTCGGCGACCTGCCGCCCGCGCCCCTCCTCGACCCGCCGACGCAGTTCGAGGGCTACGACATCCTGCGGCGGCTCCATGCGGGCGGACGGGGCCATGTCTACCTCGCCACCGACCGCGAGAGCGGCGCGCGCGTCGCCCTGAAGGTGCCCGGCCTCGAACTGCGCGGCGACCGCGACTACCTACGCCACTTCATGATGGAGGAGTGGATCGCCCGGCGGCTCGACAGCCCGCACGTCCTCAAGGCACATGAGGGCCGCACCCCGCGCGGGCACCTCTACACGGTGATGCGCTTCGTCGAGGGCAGCACCCTCGCCCAGTGGATGGCCGACCGGAGCGAGCCTGATTTGGAAAGCGTGCGCGGGATCGTGGAGCAGATCGCGCGGGGCCTTCAGGCCTTCCACCGCCGGGAGATGGTCCATGGCGACCTCCGGCCGGAGAACGTGCTGATCGACGCGGCCGGCACGGTGCAGATCATCGATTTCGGCGCGACCCGCGTCGCCGCCCTCGTGGAAGAGGGCGGACGCACGGACGATGCCCTGCCCCAGGGCGCCATCCAATACACCGCGCCGGAATGCTTCCTGGGCTACGCGCCCTCGCCGGGCTCGGACATCTTCGCGCTCGGCATCCTCTCCTACCAGATGCTCACCGGCCGCCTGCCCTATGGTGGCCAAGCCGCCCGCGCCCGCACGGCCGAAAAGCAGAAGCGGTTGCGCTACGTCTCCGCGCGCCACGCCCGGCCCCTCCTGCCGGCCTGGGTCGATGGCGCCTTGCGCCGGGCGACGCATCCCGACCCGCAGCGCCGCTACGAGGTGCTGTCCGAGTTCATCCACGACCTGCGCCACCCGAACCCGGCCTTCACCGAGACGCGGGGCGTGCCGCTGATCGAGCGCGACCCGCTCCTGTTCTGGCGCGGCCTGTCGCTGGTCCTGGGTGTGGCGGTGATCGTGCTGCTGGCTTTGCTGGTCCGCTAGGCCGGATCTAGCGATCGCATCCGACGGGATTAACCGTTCCACCACGGCAATTCAGTTTAACGGCACATATCGTCTCGATATCGTGACCTGAAGGCTGTTCGCCTCGCGTGAAATCAGCTTGAACGAAAGTCCCCGGCACGAGATCAACCGATGAGCCGAACCGGTTCCAGGAACACGACATGAGCAAGCGCCCCGTCCTCGCCGCGATCACTTTGGCTTTCGTGTTCGGAGGATTGACTGCGCCGGCCAGGGCCGGTGAACGCAAGCTCTTCGAGAACGTGCGTGGTTGGGAAATCGAGCGGAATCTCGGCCTGACGGGCCGCGAGACCTGCCAGATGTCGTATTCCTACCGCGACAAGGACGACAACAACGCGGAGAACGCCATCGTCCTCTCGCTGGATGAGGGCAAGGTCAACCTTGTCCTCGGCTACGCGAACTGGACCTGGGACAAGGACGAGGCCGTGAAGGCGTCCTTCTCCATCGACAAGCAGGTGATCTTCCCCAAGCAGGGCTGGACCGGCGAGGCCAACCTCCTGTGGTCGCAGCTGCCGGACAGCGTCCTGCCGAAGCTGGTGAAGGGGAAGCAGATCGTCCTCAAGTTCGATGACGGCGCGGCCGATTTCGCCATTCCCGGTTTCGCTGACGCCTATGACGGCCTGAAGCGCTGCAATGCCGCCGCGTCGCCCGCGCCGCAGGCCTCGGCGGCGCCGGCCGAGAAGCCGAATCAGATCCGCCTCCAGGCCTATTTCATGGGCCTCATCCTGCAGAAGACCGCCGCGAGTTGCGCCGTGAGCACCACCGCCCCGCAGCGGGCGGCGGTCGATGCCAAGGTGACCGCCCTGCGCACTGAATTCGCAGCGATCGACGGGGCGATTCAGGACGAGATCAAGAAGCTGGGCGGGACGCCGGATTGCCCGAAGGACGCGAGCGATGCCGCCACCTTCGACACGGAGTTGAAGTCCTACGTGGATCTCGGGCCGGAGGACTACGTCGCCGCGGCCGACAAGCGCTCCACCGAGCGCGAGGCCGCCAAGAAAGCGGCGGCCGAGGCTCAGGCCAAGGCCGACCTCGAGGCCAAGATGCGCGCTGAGATCGAGTCCAAGATGCGGGCCGAGGCGGACGCCAAGAGCAAGGCCGAAGCCGAAACCAAGGCGCGGGCCGAGATGGAGACCCGGATCCGGGCCGAGGTTGAGGCCAAGCTGAAGGCGGAGGCCGAGGCCAAGGCGGCACAGAAGGTCGAGGCCGACGCCGCGCCGAAGCCGTGAGCGCCTAGCGCGTCTGATCGAACAGCGACAGCCTCAGCGAATCCTCGACCAGCCGCACCTCCACCGGCTGGTTGCGGAAGGCGGGGTCGAGATCGTCGGCGGCCTTGTACAGGCCGTCGATGGCGACGAGCTCCGGCTCGAACCGGCGGCACCAGATCCGCGCGGTGGGGTTGCCCGAGGCGCCCGCCACCGCCCGGCCGCGCAGGGCGCCGTAGACGTGGATCGAGCCCCCGGCGATCACCTCCGAGCCGGAGGCGACCGCGCCGAGCACGGTGACGTCGCCGTCGAGATGCAGGATCGTCTGGCCGGAGCGGACGGGGCTGTCGAGGATGAGCGACCGGGCCGGCATCACGCGGGCGGCGGGCTCCGGCGCGGGGGCGTCGGGCGTCTCCACCTCCCCCGAGGGGCGGCCACCCGAGAGCGAGGGCGGCAGACCGGGACCGAGCATGCCGGGCGGCGCGCCCTCGATGCCATGGATGGGGATGTTGCGGGCGGTGAGGTCCGCCACGAGCCCGTCGAGATCCTCCCGCGTCAGCGACAGGCCGGTGAGATCGAGGATGGTCGGGCGCCCGGCGAAGAAGGCCGGGGCGCGGCGACAGAGGGCGTCGAGGTCGGCGAACCAGTCCGAGACCGGCGGCACGGGAGCCAGCACGGTCGCCATGAAGGAACGGCCGCGAAAGCGGATCGGCGGACGGGCCTCGTTGGAATTGGTCATCGTCACCGGCGGATCGGGTGGTTTCGCAGGCAAACGCCCTCTCCCATCCATGCGGCGGCGCAGGCGCCTCCGCAATCCCGGCGCGTCACGGAGATGGCGCGCGAGGCGAACACCTCGTGTACAAGTCGGGTCTCACGAGGATCGCGCGGACGGACACCTTGGATTCCCCAGCGGGACGGACCCTGCCAGACACTGCCCGGACGATCGTCGTCGATCCGCTGACCCGCGAGAACCAGCGCCGGGCGGCCGATCCGCGCGCCTCGGCCTGGGTCTCGGCCAATGCCGGCGCGGGCAAGACCAAGGTGCTGACCGACCGGGTGGTGCGGCTGCTCCTCGACGGATCGCCCCCCGGCCGCATCCTCTGCCTCACCTTCACCAAGGCCGCCGCCGCCAACATGGCGATCCGCGTGTTCCAGCGCCTCGGCCGCTGGGTGACGCTGGACGATTCCGCCCTCGAGGACGAACTCATCGAACTGACCGGCGAGCGGCCCACGGCCGACCGCCTGCGCATGGCGCGGCGTCTGTTCGCCCGCGCCGTGGAAACGCCGGGCGGCCTGAAGATCGAGACCCTGCACGCTCTCTGCGAGCGGCTGCTGCACATGTTTCCGTTCGAGGCGAATGTCCCGGCCCGCTTCGTGGTGCTGGACGAGACGCAGGCGCAGGAGATGTTCGCCCTGGAGACGGCGAACGTCCTTGCCGACGCGACCCAGGCCGGCGAGAGCCCGTTGGGCGCGGCGCTGGCCCGCGTCACCGCCGAGGCGACGGGCGAGGCCCTGCACGACGCCGTGCGCGCGGCGGTGCGGGCCCATGCCCTGATGGCGAGCCGCAACGGCCTCGACGGCGCCTTCACTCGCCTGCGCGGCGAACTCGGGCTCGCCGTCGGCGAGAGCGCCGAGCGGATCGAGGCCGCGATCCTCGATGACGGGCTCGACGACCTCACCGCCATCTCCGCAGCCCTCCAGACCGGCAAGGCCAGCGACGCCACCCTGGCTGAGACGGTCATGGAGGCCCACGCCGCGCTGAGCCGCCCCGACCGGAGCGAGGCGGTCGAGCTCTACAAGGCGGTCTTCTTCACGCAGAAGGACGAGCCGAAGGCCGACAAGAGCCTCGGCACCAAATCCGTCCCCGAGCCGGTGAAGCTCGCGCTGATCGAGGAGCGGGACCGCCTCGTCCCCCTGTTCGACCGGCTGCGCGCCGCCCGCGCCCATGCGCGGACGGAGGCGCTGTTCACCCTCGCGGCCGAGATCCACCGCCGGGTCGAGGGGCAGAAGGCCCGCCTCGGCGCCCTCGATTTCGACGATCTGATCCGCCGCGCACTCGATCTGTTGTCGCGGGTCGGCGCGGGCTGGGTGCTCTACAAGCTCGACAAGGGCATCGACCACGTTCTCGTGGACGAGGCGCAGGACACGAACCCCGAGCAATGGGCGATCCTGCGCACCCTCACCCAGGAATTCGCCGCCGGGGCCGGCGCGCGGGAGGGCCACCGCACCCGCTTCGCGGTGGGCGACCCGAAGCAGTCGATCTATGGCTTCCAGGGTGCCGACCCGCGCGAGTTCGCGGTGACGCGCAAGGCCTGGATCACCGAATCGCGCGCTGCGAACATCGTCTTCGCGGACGTGCCCCTCACCCTGTCCTTCCGCTCCACCACGATGGTGCTGAAGGCGGTCGATGCGGTCTTCGCCATCGACGCGCACAATGACGGCCTGTCCGAGGAGGACATCCGCAAGCCCGTCCACGCAAGCGCCCGCCCCCAGGCGGCGGGCTCCGTGGAGATGTGGGACATCGCCGAGCCGGAGGCCACCGACGAGGTGAGCGCCTGGACCGCCCCGGTCGATACGCCCGATCCCGGCGCCCCGGCGCTGCGGGTCGCGCGGCGGGTGGCCTCGGCCGTGCAGAGCTGGACCCGCGACGGCGACGCCACCGGCCGGATCTGGCGGCCGGGCGATATCCTGATCCTCGTGCGCAAGCGCGGCCCCGCCTTCGAGGAGGTGATCCGCGCCCTGAAGGGCCTAGGCGTCCCGGTCGCCGGCCAGGACCGGCTGGAGGTCTCGGCCCACATCGCGGTGATGGATCTCGTCGCCATCGGCCGCGCCGGGCTGCTGCCCGCCGACGACCTGACCCTGGCGACCGCCCTCAAGACGCCCCCCGTTGGGCTGACCGACGAAGACCTCGTACGCCTCGCCTCCGGCCGGGACGAATCTGAGACGCTGCAGGACTCCCTCACCCGCCACGCCGAGGCGGGCGACCCCGCAGCGATCACCGCGCGGGACGCCCTCGACACCTGGATCAGCCTCGCCGGTGCGCTGGGGCCGTTCGGCTTCTACGCGCGGCTGCTCGGCCCGATGGAGGGACGGGCAAAGCTCGTGGCGCGGCTCGGCGGCGAGGCGGGCGACGCCATCGACGTGTTCCTGGCGGCGGCGGCGCAATCCGAGGGCAACGACGAGGCGCCGTCGCTCGGCGGGTTCCTGGCGCGCTATGTCGGCGCCGAGGCCGGGCATACGGTGAAGCGCGATCTGGAATCGGGCCGCGACGAGGTGCGCGTGATGACCGTGCACGGCTCGAAGGGGCTGGAAGCGCCAGTCGTCGTCATCCTCGACGGCTGCGAGGCCTTCGCCGGGAAGGACCCGCCGCTGCTGCCGATGCTCGGGCGCGACGTCGTGCTGCCGCCGGTCTGGGCCAGCAAGTCGCAGGATTGCGCGGCGACGGAGCAGGTCCGCGCGGCCCTCTCCGCGCGCTCGCGGCAGGAACACAACCGCCTGCTCTACGTCGCCATGACCCGCGCCGCCGACCGGCTGATCGTCGCCCCCTTCCGGGGCAAGATCCGCGAGACGGACGCGGCGTGGTGCCGGATGATCCGCGCCGGGATGGAAGCCGGCCTCGGCGCGGGCGAGACCGTCGAACTGTCCTACGGCCCGGCGACGCTCTGGCGCGAGGGCGCCACGGCCAGGGGCGAAGCGCCCGCGTCCCACACCCGCGAGGACCGGCCCGAGGCTCCGCCGTGGTTGCGCCGCCGCGTCGAGACGGAGACTGTGGCGGAAGCGCCGCTGCATCCCTCCGGCATGCTCGATGCCGCCGACGGCGCGCGCCTGCCCCCGCCTCGCCTCGCCGACGCCAATGCCCGCCGCCGGGGCCTCCTCGTCCACGCCCTGTTGCAACACCTGCCGCGCGTGGAGCCGCAGACGCGGCGCAAGGCCGGGTTGGCCTATCTGCAATCGCGCGCACCGGGCCTCGGCGAGCCAGCCCTGCGCGGCATCCTCGGGGCGGTGATGCGCCTGATCGAGGATCCCGCCCTCGCGCCGCTCTTCACGGACGACGCCCGCGCGGAGGTGAGCCTGTCCGGCCGCGTCAGCGTCGGCGGGGTGGAGCGCCCGGTGACGGGCCGCATCGACCGGCTTGCCGTCACCGACGACACGGTGACGCTCGCCGACTTCAAGACCGGCCGCCCGCCCGCCGAGGACGCCCCCCTGCCCGAGATGGAGGCGAGCCAGATCGCCCTCTACGCCCGGCTGCTCGCGCGAATCTATCCGGGTAAGCGCATCCTGCCGATGCTGGTCTGGACCTCCGGCCCGGTCATCCGCGAACTGGACGACGCCACCGTCGAGGCCGCGCTGGCGCGGGTGGGGATCGCGGGCTGAGAAAACCGTGCACACAATCGGTTCGGGCATGAATGGCGTGCCCCGCCGTCATGCGTCCCGCGCCGCGCTCCTTGACCACCCGGACGCCCGTCGCCAATTCTGCCTCGACCGTGCGGGCGAGTGTCCGTCCGTGGCCGTCCGGCATCCCCAGCCGGCGGCGTTGCGAAAGGTAGTACGATGGCGACGGTGAAGGTTACCGACGCGAGCTTCGAGCAGGACGTTCTCAAGTCCGCCGAGCCGGTTGTCGTGGATTTCTGGGCCGAATGGTGCGGCCCCTGTCGGCAGATCGGCCCGGCGCTCGAAGAGATCGCAACCGATCTTCAGGGCAAGGTGAAGATCGCCAAGGTCAACGTCGACGAGAACCCGGGGATCGCCTCTCAGTACGGCATCCGCTCGATCCCGACGCTGCTCTTGTTCAAGAACGGTGAGCGGGTCGACCAGAAGGTCGGCGCGGCCCCGAAGGGCGACCTGTCCCGCTGGATCTCGGCTCAGACCGCCTCGGCCTGATCTTGACGAGGCGTCGGGCCCCATGGGCCCGGCGCCCTCACGGCGCGTAGCCAGCGAGGAAGATCCGCACCGCCTCATCGACGCGGTGGTGGAGTTCGCCCTCGTTCTCGATGCCTCCGGCCGAGAACAGCAGCCGCGTGAATAGGCCCGCCTGACACAGGTGCAGGAAGTGCTTGGCGGCGAGCGTCGTGTCCCCCTTGTTCAGGCGCCCCGCCGCGACCTGCGCGTCGAGATAGGCCGCGAGCCGCCCGACCCCGAGCGCCGGCCCCGCCTCGAAGAAGGCCCGCCCCAGATGCGGGAACTTCTCGCAGGCGCCGATCACCATCCGCACCAGCGAGACGTGCTCTGGCTTGCTCATCTCCACGAGATAGATCCGCCCGAGGCGCGTGAGCACGCCGCGCATGTCGGGATCCTCGACATCCAGCGAGAACAAAGCCTCCGCGAGGTCGCGCTTCTGGGCGATGGTCAGCGCTTCGAACAGCGCGTCCTTGCTGTCGAAATAGACGTAGAGCGTCCCCTTCGACACGCCGGCGGCCTTGGCGATCTCGCCCATGCTCGCCCCGTCGAAACCCGACGCCGTGAAGACCTGGCGCGCGCCTTCCAGGATCTGTCGCCGCTTCTCCGTCTCGATCCCGTCGCGCTCGACGGCACTCGTCCCCGCCACCTGCCTTGCCCCCAAGCTTATTGACCGAACGGTTCGGTCAACATATGCTGAGGGAATTCGGGATCGGCGTCAACGTCTGCCCCGCGCATTGACCGAACGGTTCGGTCAAACTGGAGTGTATTCGGATGTCCCTCCGTGAGGATGCCGGGCGGCCGACCGAGGTCGCGGAAGACGAGAGCCTGAGCGCAGCGTCTCCGCCGCGCGCCGATTCCCGTTCGGTGGCCACCGTGCCCGCGCAGGCCCTGGCGCCGGCCGAACTGGTGAAGCGCAAGCGCCCACTCCGCAAGCTCCTGCTCCTCGGCCTGCTGGCGGCGGCTGTCGGCGGGGGCGGCTACGAGGGCTGGCAATGGTGGAGCGTCGGGCGGTTCTTCATCTCGACCGACGACGCCTACGTGCAGGCCGACATCTCGGTGCTGGCCGCCAAGGTCTCTGGCTATCTCGAAGCCGCGCCCGTGGTGAACGGCCAGACCGTCGCGCGCGGCGATGTCATCGCCAAGCTCGATGACGGCGATTACCGCCTCGCCCTGCAATCGGCGCGGGACAAGCTCGCCACCCAGCAGAGCACCATCGAGCGCATCGGCCGGCAGGCGGATGCCGCCGAGGCGCAGGTTGCGCAGGCTTCCGCGCAGGTGGAGGCGAGCCGCGCAGACGCCGTGCGCGCCGATGCCGACTATCGCCGCGCCACGCAGATGCAGGCCGATTACGTCGCCAAGTCGCGCATCGACCAAACGAAGGCCGACCGCGACCGCACCGAGGCGGCGGTGAAGGGCGCCGAAGCCGCCCTGCTCGCCGCCCACGCCAATGTCGACGTGCTCCGCGCCCAGCAGAAGGAGGCCCGGAACCTTTCGGCCGAGCTGAGCACCGCCGTGGACCGCGCCCAGCGCGACCTCGACTTCACGGTGATCCGCGCGCCCTTCGATGGCGTCGTCGGCAACAAGGCGGTGGAGGCAGGCGCCTACGTGGCGCCGGGCACCCGCGTGGCCGCGCTCGTGCCGCTGCAGAGCGTGCGCATCGACGCGAACTTCAAGGAGACGCAGGTCGAGCGGATGCGCCCCGGCCAAGCGGTGATCGTGACCGTCGACGCCTATCCCGACCGGCCGATCCGGGGCGTGGTGGAATCCTTCTCGCCGGCCTCCGGCTCGGTGTTCAGCCTGCTGCCGCCGGACAACGCCACGGGCAACTTCACCAAGATCGTGCAGCGCCTGCCCGTGCGGGTGAAGGTGCCCCTCGACGTCGCCCGCGAGGGCATCCTGCGGCCGGGCCTCTCGGCGGTGGTGAAGGTGGACACCCGCGAGGCGGGCGGGCGCGCGAACGCCCAGGTCGCCGAGGCGCATTGAGCCCCGACGCCATGGCCGCTTCCGCCGCCCTGTCCCCCGCCGCCATCCCGGTGCCGGCCGATCCGCCCCTCGACCGGCGGCGGATGATCGCCTTCCTGTGCATGGTGTTCGGGATGTTCATGGCGATCCTGGATATCCAGATCGTCTCGGCCTCCCTCAACGAGATCCAGGCCGGGCTCTCGGCCTCCGGCGACGAGATCCCCTGGGTCCAGACCAGCTATCTCATCGCGGAGGTCATCTCGATCCCGCTCTCGGGCACCCTCTCGCGGGTGCTCTCGACCCGGTGGATGTTCGCCATCTCGGCGGGCGGCTTCACCGCCATGAGCCTGATGTGCGCCTCCTCCTCGACCATCGGCGAGATGATCGTCTGGCGGGCGCTTCAGGGCTTCATCGGCGGCGGGATGATCCCGACCGTGTTCGCCTCGGCCTTCACGATCTTCCCGCCCTCGAAGCGGACGATCGTCTCGCCGATGATCGGCCTCGTGGCGACGCTCGCGCCGACCATCGGCCCCACGGTCGGCGGCTACCTCACCGACCTCATGTCCTGGCACTGGCTGTTCCTCGTGAACGTCGTGCCCGGCATCCTCGTCACGGTTTCGACCGCGATCCTCGTGGATTTCGACAAGCCGAACCTCTCGCTCCTCGACGATTTCGACTGGTTCGGCCTCGCGGCGATGGCCGCCTTCCTCGGCTGCATGGAATACGTGCTCGAGGAGGGTCCGAACCATGATTGGTTGCAGGACGAGGCCGTCCTCCTCTGCGCCGTCATCTGCGTCGCGAGCGGCCTGCTGTTCTTCTGGCGGGCCTTCACCGCCCGCCAGCCCATCGTGGACCTGCGCGCCTTCTCCGACCGCAACTTTGCCAGCGGCTGCGTGGCGAGCTTCATCATGGGGATCGGCCTCTACGGGCTGACCTACCTCTATCCGGTCTATCTCGCCCGGGTACGCGGCTACTCGGCCCTGATGATCGGCGAGACGATGTTCGTCTCAGGCCTCTGCATGTTCGCCACCGCGCCCATCGCCGGCCGGTTCTCCGGCAAGGTCGATCCGCGCATCCTCATGGCGATCGGCTTCGCCGGCTTCGCGGCAGGCACCTGGATCGTCACCGGCCTGACCAAGGATTGGGACTTCTGGGAACTGCTCTGGCCGCAGGTGCTGCGCGGCTGCTCGCTGATGCTGTGCATGATCCCGATCAACAACATCGCCCTCGGCACCCTGCCCCCGGCGCGGATGAAGAACGCCGCCGGGCTCTACAACCTCACCCGCAACCTCGGCGGCGCGGTGGGGCTCGCGCTCATCAACACCCTGCTGAACGACCGCTGGGACCTGCACCTGACCCGGCTGCACGAGCGCTTCACTTGGTCCCACGCCCCGGCCCTTGAGCGGCTCGACGCCATCCAGCGGGGCTTTTCGGATTACGGCAGCGCCGCCTCGTCCATGGCGCTGAAGGCCATGACCAACACGGTGCGCATCCAGGGACTGGTGATGGCCTTCGAGGACGTGTTCCTCGTCCTCACCGTGCTGTTCCTCGCCATGGCCTGCGCGGTGCCGCTGATCCGCAAGCCGAGGGCCAGCGCGGGCGGGGGCGGCGGCCATTGAGGGGTGGATTGCGGGGTGCGCCGCGGATGCGGCAGGATTGAATAGCCTCCGCCAGTACCGATCTGCTAATGACGGATCACGGGACCGACGGAAGACGGCCCCGCGCCGACGGCCGGGACGGGACGCATGGATTTTCTTAACGCTATGGGCGGCACCGCCGGAAGCTTCTTCGGCGCCGTCATCCCGTTTCTGTTCGTGCTCACGGTCGTCGTATTCGTGCACGAGATGGGCCATTTCCTTGTCGGCCGCTGGTGCGGGGTCGGCGTCCACGCCTTCTCCCTCGGGTTCGGCCCGGAACTGTTCGGCTTCAACGACCGTCGCGGTACCCGCTGGAAGCTCTGCGCCATCCCCCTCGGCGGCTATGTGAAGTTCCACGGCGACGCGAACGGCGCCAGCGTGCCCGCCCCCGAACTGATCGCGCAGATGACCCCGCAGGAGCGGGCGATCAGCTTCCCGACCCAGCCCGTCGCCAAGCGCGCGGCCATCGTCGCCGCCGGGCCGGTGGCGAACTTCATCCTCGCCATCGTGCTCTTCGCCGGGGCGATCTGGCTCGGCGGGCGCTACGAATTGCCGGCCCGCGTCTCCTCCGTAGAGGCGAGCAGCGTCGCCGACCAGGCCGGCTTCAAGCCGGGCGACCTCATCACCGCCATCGACGGCGAGGCGGTCGGCGACTTCAACGCCATGTACCGGACGGTGACGGGCTCGGCCGGCACCCCCCTCACCTTCACCGTCGAGCGGGACGGCCGCACCATCACCATCAACGCGACTCCGGCCACCATCGAGGAGCGCACGCCCTTCGGCCGCCACCGGATCGGCCGGCTCGGCATCCGCTCGCCGAACGGCAGCGAGGCGAAGCTCGTCCAGTACAACATCGCCGACTCCCTCAAGCTCGGGGTGAGCGAAACCTACTTCGTGGTGGAGCGGACCTTCTCCTACCTCGGCAAACTGATCACCGGCCGCGAATCCGCCGACCAGCTCTCCGGCCCCATCGGCATCGCCCGCGTCTCGGGCGAGGTCGCCAAGACCGGCGGCGTCGGCGGGCTGGTCGGGCTCATCGCCCTGCTCTCCGTCTCGATCGGGCTGCTGAACCTCTTCCCCGTGCCGCTGCTCGATGGCGGGCACTTGCTGTTCTACGCCTTCGAGGTGGTGCGCGGCCGCCCCCTCAGCGAGCGCGCGCAGGAGGTCGGCTTCCGCATCGGCCTCGCCCTGGTGCTCATGCTGATGCTGTTCGCCGCCTGGAACGACATCCTCAACCTCGGCGCCTCCCTGCGGAACACCTGATCCGCCCCTGTGGGGGCGGTGGATAGGGTGTAAAAATAAACCCGCCTGCCCCCGCCCCGGCGCCCAGCGAGCGCCACAATCTTGGCCGTACCCTTGCCCCGTGCGCGCTTTCGGGACGGTTCGCAACCGGTGAACGCATCGGCCGGTGCCACCGAAAAGCGGCGCTGGGACAGGCATTTACGCCTCGTTCAGCATGATTGCCGCTTTCGTCGTACGGTGATCGCCGCGTTAAGTGGCGCGAAGGCCACGACGCGGCAAAATCCCCTCCTGAACGGTACGGCCACGTTTGCTTGGCGGGGGAATCCCTTTAAGAGCTTTGCTTGGACCGAAGCCACGCTTGGACCACGGGAATGGGACGATCGACCAACGGTCGCCCGCGCAGGCAAGGCCTGCGACCAGATCAGAAACGGGCGATTGCATGATGTCGTTGACGGGCAAGCATCGGCGTAAGTCGATGCGGAAGACCATCGTCCTGATCTCCGCTGGGGCGGGTATGGTCCTGGGCGGAGCCGCCCAGGCTCAGCAGATTGTCGTGCAGGGCAACCAGCGCGTCGATTCCGACACCATTCGGTCCTACGTCACCGGCACCGCTTCGGGCTCCGCAGAGGAAGCCCGGCGCAACCTGCTCGCCAGCGGCATGTTCTCGGACGTGAAGGTGTCCCAGGGTGGCGGACGCACGGTCGTGACCGTGCGCGAGAACAACCTGATCAACCGGGTGGTCTTCGAGGGCAACAAGAAGGTCGAGAAGGCGACGCTGGAAAGCGTCGTCGAGTCGAAGTCGCGCGGCCCTTACAGCGAGGCCACGATCAACGCCGACCTCGCCCGCATCCGCGACGTCTACAAGCGCTTCGGCCGTGGTCTCGCCAAGGCCACCTACCGCACGGTCACGCTGCCCAACGGCCGCGTCGACGTGATCTACGACATCGACGAAGGCGATAAGACCGGCATCCTGTCCATCAACTTCGTGGGCAATCAGGCCTATTCCGAGCGGACGCTGCGCGGGCTGATGAGCTCGTCGGAGATGAACTTCCTGTCGTTCATCAAGACCTCGGACGTCTACGATCCGGACCGGATCAGCCAGGACCTCGAGCAGGTGCGCCGCTACTACCTGAAGAACGGCTACGCCGACTTCCAGGTGGTGAACGCCGATGCGCGCTACGTCGAGGGTGAGCAGTCCGGCTACGTCATCACCATCACCCTGAACGAAGGCCAGCAATACGCGGTCGGCGCCGTGGCGGTAGATTCGCGCCTGCCCAACCTCGACACCGAGGCCCTGCGCAGCGACATCGCGACGAATGTCGGCGACACCTACAACGCCGACGACGTCGAGCGGACACTCAACACCCTGACCCGCGACGTGAACCGGGCGGGCTACCCCTTCGCCCAGGTCCGCCCGACCGGCCAGCGCGACCCGGCGACCCAGAAGGTCTCCCTCGGCTTCGTGGTCGAGGACGGCCCGCACGTCTACGTCGAGCGCATCAACGTCCGCGGCAACACCCGCACCCGCGATTACGTCATCCGCCGCGAACTCGATTTCTCCGAGGGCGACGCCTACAACCGCGTGCTCACCGACCGCGCCGAGCGCCGCCTGAACGGCCTGGGCTTCTTCAAGAAGGTCCGGTTCTCGAACGAGCCCGGCTCCTCCCCCGACCGCGTCGTCGTGAACATCGACGTTGAGGATCAGCCCACGGGTTCGTTCTCGGTGGCGGGCGGCTACTCCACCCAGGACGGCATCATCGGCGAAGTCTCGGTCTCCGAGTCGAACTTCCTCGGCCGCGGCCAGTACGTGCGCCTCGCCGGTACCGGCGGCCAGTACTCGCGCGGTGTCGATTTCTCGTTCACCGAGCCGTACTTCCTCGGCTACCGCCTCGCGGCCGGCTTCGACGCCTTCTACAAGTACTCGGACCTGACCCGGTACTCGCGCTACGAGACGACCGTCTACGGCGGCCAGCTCCGCATCGGCTTGCCGATCACCGAGGAATTCGGCGTCACCCTTCGCTACTCGCTGTACAATACCGAGCTGAAGGTCCCGAACAGCCTCAAGAAGCCGTACAACGACTGTTCGATCCCGATCCCGGGCTACACGCAGACCTATGCGGCCGGCACGGTCCTGAACGGGCGCGACGTCAGCGGCCAGTCGATCTACCCGAACTGCGCGTATGACGGTGAAGCCTCGATCGCCATCAAGGGCTCGCAGGGCAACACCCTCACCTCGCTGGCCGGTCTGACGCTGGCCTACTCGACCCTCGACGTCATCGGCGCGCCGCATAACGGCATCTACGCCGAGCTGAAGCCGGACGTCGCCGGCCTGGGCGGCGATTCGAAGTTCTTCCGCGTCACGGCGGACGCCCGTTACTACAAGGAACTGTACGAGGACGTCGTCGGCTTCGTCCGCTTCCAGGGTGGTCACGTCGAGGCGCTGGACGGCAAGCCGCTGCGCGTGACCGACGAGTTCTTCCTCGGCCCGTCGCTGGTGCGCGGCTTCGCGCCGAACGGCATCGGCCCCCGCGACGTCGGCATCGCCGACGCCCGGTCCAACGCCATCGGTGGCTCGACCTATGTCGGCGGCACCGTGGAAATCCAGTTCCCGCTCTACGGCGTGCCGCGTGATCTGGGCCTGAAGGGTGCCGTGTTCGCCGATGCCGGTACGCTGTTCGGCTATCACGGCCAGCGCACCTTCGACGTGAACGGCGACCAGTTCATCAACGGCTTCGCCGCCGGTCGATGCAACTTCAACGCCTTCACCATCGGCGTCGAGCCGGAGTGCGTGAACGTCCGCGACAAGGCCGTCATCCGGTCCTCGATCGGCGCGTCCATCCTCTGGAACTCGCCGCTCGGCCCGATCCGGTTCGACTACGCCTACGCCCTGAGCAAGGACGAGGGTGAGAAGGTCATCATCCCGGGCACCGGCAAGATCGGCCATATCGGCCGCGACCAGACCCAGGCGTTCCGCTTCTCCGGCGGCTCGCGCTTCTAAGACCCTGCAGCGATGCTCCGGCCGGGGATGCCCCGGCCGGAGTTTCTCGTTTATAGAGCGCCCTGACGCTCCCCTTCGCCGACCGTCCGCCGCGTGGGGACGTTTCGATTCCGGGAGCCCCCCTCGCCGGACGCGCCGAGCCCGACGACGGGCGTCATCGGCGCGGTTTGGTTCGAGATGTCCGACACAGAGTTCTTCACGCCCTCGGCCGCGATCGCCTACGCCGACATCGCTGCGGCGGCCGGTACCGCCCTTCCCGAGGGTGTCGATCCCGCCCGCACCATCGCCGGGGCCGCCCCGCTGGAAAGCGCCGGACCCTCCGACCTCGCCTACATGGACAATGCCCGCTACGGCGAGGCCCTGGCGCAGACCCGCGCCGGCCTCTGCCTCGTCGGGCCGCGCTTCGCCGCCCGCGTCCCGGCGGAGACGGTCGCCATCGTCTGCCGCGATCCCTACCGGGTCTACGCCGCCCTGCTCGGGCGCCTGCATCCCGACGCCCTGCGCCCGGGGCCGCAATTCGGCGCCAAGGGTCTCGCCTCCGGCGCCCATGTCCATCCGGAGGCGCGGCTTGAGGAAGGCGTGACGGTCGATCCCGGCGCCGTGGTCGGGCCGGGCGCCGAGATCGGGTTGGGCACGGTGATCGGCCCGAACGCGGTGATCGGGCCGGGGGTGCGGATCGGCCGGGATTGCGCCATCGGCGCCGGCACGACGCTAAGCCATGCCCTCGTCGGCAACCGGGTCATCGTCCATCCGGGGGCCCGGATCGGGCAGGACGGGTTCGGTTTCGCCATGGGCGCGACGCACCTGAAGGTACCGCAGGTCGGCCGGGTGATCGTGCAGGACGACGTCGAGATCGGCGCCAACACCACCATCGACCGGGGCGCCTCCCGCGATACCGTGATCGGCGAAGGCACGAAGATCGATAACCTCGTGCAGATTGCCCACAACGTCGTCATCGGGCGCCACTGCGTCATCGTCTCGGGCGTGGGCATCTCCGGCTCCACGACCCTGGAGGATTACGTGGTGCTCGGCGGGCAGGTCGGCGTGGTTGGGCACCTGCGCATCGGGCGCGGCTCGCAGATCGCCGGCTCCTCGAACGTCAACCGCGACGTGCCCCCGGGCTCGCGCTGGGGCGGCACGCCGGCCAAGCCCGTCCGGGCCTGGTTCCGAGAACTGACCACCCTCGCCCGCCTCGCGGAGCGGTCGGGCCAGGATGCCGCCGAGGACGAGAAGTCCTGAGGGGCGCGGGCCCTAAAACGGCGCCCCGCCCTTGCACATCCACGCATTTCTGCAAAAGAGAGGCCGCCGCCGGCACGGCGCCGGCGGACAGCGAGGGCGGCACAACACGATGAGCGAGGCGGATCAGGTTCTCGGGACGGCCGACATCCACAAGTTGCTGGAACTGCTGCCGCACCGCTACCCGTTCCTGATGGTCGACCGCATCGTGGAGATCGACCGGGACGAGTCCTGCGTCGGCATCAAGAACGTGACGGCCAACGAGCCGCAGTTCCAGGGCCATTTCCCCAATCTGCCGGTCTTCCCCGGCGTGCTCATCATCGAGGGCATGGCGCAGACGGCGGGCGCGATCTGCTGCCGCCACATCATGACGGACGAGCTTCGCACGAAGCAGGTGTTCTTCATGACGATCGACAAGTGCAAGTTCCGCAAGCCGGTCATCCCGGGCGACCAGATCCGCTTCGAGATGCGCAAGATCAACCACCGCCGCACCATGTGGTGGTTCCGGGGCGAGGCGAAGGTGGACGGCGTGCTGGTGGCCGAGGCCGAGATCGGCGCCATGCTGGTGACGGAGTGAATTGATGAGCGCACCCGTGATCCACCCGAGCGCCGTGGTCGAGTCCGGCGCCGAGATCGGCGACGGGGTGCGGATCGGCCCATTCTGCCATGTCGGGCCGGATGTGGTGCTCGGCGAGGGCTGCGAGTTGGTGAGCCACGTCGTGGTGGCCGGGCGCACGCGCGTCGGCGCGCGGACGCGGATCTTCCCCTTCGCCTCCATCGGCCATCCGCCGCAGGACCTGAAGTATCGCGGCGAGCCCTCGACGCTGACGATCGGCGAGGAATGCCTGATCCGCGAGGGCGTCACCATGAACCCCGGCACGGCAGGCGGTGGGTTGCAGACCGTGATCGGCGACCGCTGCGCGTTCCTGGCCAACTCCCATGTCGGGCACGATTGCCATGTCGGATCGAACGTCGTCTTCTCGAACAACGTGATGCTCGCCGGCCATTGCTGGGTGGGCGATTACGCGATCCTCGGCGGCGGCGCGGCGGTGATCCAGTTCGCCCGCGTCGGCGCCCATGCCTTCGTCGGCGGCCTCTCGGGCCTTGAGAACGATTGCATCCCCTACGGCATGGTGCTCGGCAACCGGGCCTATCTGTCGGGGCTGAACGTCGTCGGCCTGCAGCGGCGGGGCTTCGCCCGCGAGGACATCCACACCCTGCGGCGAGCCTACCGGCTGCTCTTCGCGCAGGAGGGCACGCTGATGGAGCGGGTGGAGGACGTGGCCACGACCTTCGAATCCCACACGGCGGTGCGCGAGATCATCGAATTCATCCGCGCGGGCGGCAAGCGCTCCATCTGCACGCCCCGCGAGGCCCCCATCCCGGTGGGCGGCGCCTGACACCCTCGCCATGGAGCAGGCCGCTTCGCCCGGCGGGGAAAACCTCGTCCTGATCGCCGGCGCCGGCCGCCTGCCGGAACTCGTCGCCGATTCCCTGGTCCGGGCGGGCAAGCCGTTCCGCATGATCGCCCTGCGCGGGTTCACCGGCCGGCCCCTGCGCGGGCGGGCGGACGCCGTGGTGGACCTCCTCGACCTCGCCGCGACGCTTGCCCACCTCAAGAGCTGGGGACCGGCGGTGGTGGTGCCGGCGGGCAGCGTCGCCCGGCCGAGTGCGGCGGCGATCTTCAATGCCGGCGCGGCTTGGCGCAACCGCGAGGCCCTGCGCGAGATCGCGGGCGGCGGTGATGACCGCCTGCTGCGCGCCGCCGTCTCGCTGGTGGAGGAGAACGGGCACCGGGTGCTCGGCGTCCACGAGGCTGCACCCGATCTGCTCTGCCCGGAAGGCCCCCTCGGTCTCGTGAAGGCCGATAGCGAGGCGATGGCCTCGATCCGCACCGGGCAGGCCGTCCTCTCGGCTTTGGCGCAATTCGATGTCGGGCAGGCGGTGGCGGTGGCCGGGGACAGGGTCCTCGCCGTCGAGGGGCCGGAGGGCACGGACAAGATGCTCGCCCGCGCCCGCGCCCTGGGGCGGAAACCCTTCGGCCGGGGGCGCCCCAATGCCGGGACGGTGCTGGTGAAGGCGCCGAAGCACGGTCAGGACCTGCGCATCGACCTGCCGGCCGTCGGCCCCCGCACGATCCGCAACGCTCATGCGGCCGGCTGCACCGGTCTCGCCCTGAAGGCCGGCGGGACCCTCATCATCGACCGGGTCGCGACGGCGGCCGAGGCGGACAGGCTCGGCCTGTTCGTGATCGGCTTCGGGGGCGGCGCATGAGCGGACCCCGGATCTGGCTGGTGGCGGGCGAGGATTCTGGCGACCAGCTCGGCGCCAAGCTGATGCGGGCCCTGCGCGAGGCGGCGCCGGGCGTCATCTTCGGCGGGGTCGGCGGGGAAGCCATGGCGGAGGCGGGCTTCGCCTCGCTGTTCCCCCTCGATGACGTGGCGGTGATGGGCTACCTGCCAGTGCTCGCCCGCGCGCGGACGCTGCTGCGGCGCATCCGCGAGACGGCCGACGACATCGTCGCCGCCCGGCCGGACGTGCTCGTCATCATCGACAGCCCCGGCTTCACCCATGCGGTCGCCAAGCGGGTGCGCAAGGCAGTGCCCGCCATCCCCATCGTGGATTACGTCTCGCCGAGCGTCTGGGCGTGGCGCCCGTGGCGGGCGAAGGGCATGCGCCCCTTCGTCGACCATGTGCTCGCCCTGCTGCCCTTCGAGCCGGAGGCGCATCGGCGCCTCGGCGGCCCGGCCTGCACCTATGTCGGCCATCCGCTCATCGAACGGCTCGGTGAGTTGCAGCCCGATACGGCGGCGCAAGTGCGCCGCGAGCGGGCCCCCTACCCTCTCGTGGTGCTGCCGGGCTCCCGCCGCTCCGAGATCGAGCGGTTGATGCCGGTCTTCGGGCCGACCCTGGCGCGGGTCGCGCGCGAGGTCGCGGTAGAGGCCGTCCTGCCGGCGGTCTCGCGCCACCGGGAGCGGATCGAGGAACTGGCGAAGGCCTGGGACGTGCCGGTGCGGATCGTGTCGGGCGAAACCGAAAAGTACGCGGCGTTCCGCTCCGGCCGGGCAGCGCTCGCGGCCTCGGGCACCGTGACCCTCGAACTGGCGCTGGCCGGCGTACCGAGCGTCGTGGCCTACAAGGTCTCGCGGGCGGAGGAGTTCATCGCCCGGCGGCTGATCCAGGTCCCGAGCATCGTGCTGCCGAACCTGATCCTGAACCGGAACGCGATGCCGGAATTCGTGCAGGCCGATTGCTCGCCGAGTAACCTCTCGGCCTCGCTGCTGCCGTTGCTGCGCGGCGGGCCGGAGCGGGAGGCGCAGGTCGCGGCCCTCGACCGGATGGACGACCTCACCATCCTGCCGGACGGCGACACCCCGAGCCGGGCGGCGGCGCGGGTGGTGCTCGCGATGCTGCGCTCTCCGGCGGTGGCCAGGGGGACACAGGCCGGGGATGGCGGCGCGGCGTGAGAGCCCGACAGCTTGACCGCGGAGTGGGGCGCGGTTCAATGCGCTCACGGGTGCCCGAGCGGGTCGGGATGGCCCGGTTGAGAGAGGGATGGCGGATCGTGCGGCGGTTTCCGCTCCTCGTCCTGGCGGCCCCGGTGCTGGCGGCGGCGCTCGCCGGCTGCACCGCGACGAGCTTTTCCTACATCTCGAAGACCTATGTCGGCCTGCCGTCGCAGGTCGTGACCATCGGCTGCAAGGAGCCCTACGAGATCTATGACAACCGGCAGCAGCGCCGGATGCTCATCGTCTCGAACGTCCTGCGCGAAGTCACCGGCTGCAACCTGAACGACCTGACCATCGATCCCGACCCGGCCGCGTCCCGCACCGGACGGTTCCGCACGGCCGCCCGCACCTATCTGGACGAGACCGTCCGCGAGGATTGCACGATCACCGGCGAGACGGATTTCGACGCGCTGAAGATCGAGTTCGCCTATTCCTGCGCGGCGCCCATCGAGAAGCGCGGCACCAAGGTTCCGCGTCTGCCGGGCCGCCGCCCCGGCCTCCAGGCTCAGTAAGCGCTCAGAGTTCCGGGCGCGGGAAGGTGCGCTCGGCCGCGTCGCCCGCCGCCGCGAGGAGGGCGCGGGCGAACGCCCTGGCCTCGACCCGGTCGAGGATCACCGCCGCCGTCACCGGCTGGCCGGCGAAATCCGGCAGGGTCAGTTCGAGGCGCACGCCCTCGCTGACGGCGCTGGCTTGAAGGCTCCAGCCTGCCTCTCGTCCCGGCTGCTCGGCCATGGTGCTCCCCCCGTCAGAAATGACGCACCCCGCCGTTGCGCGGAACCGGTGCCGGCACGGCCTGTTCCCGCCCCATGCCGACGCGCCAAGCCTCTACGGCCTCCTCACTGCCCCGCCTGTCGGGTTTCCTCAAGGTCGCCGGGCCCGGCCTTGTGGTGATGCTGGCCGATACGGATGTCGGTAGCCTCATCACGGCGGCGCAAAGCGGCGCGAAATGGGGATACTCGCTGCTCCTGCTGCAGCTTCTGCTGATCCCGATCCTCTACATCGTCCAGGAACTGACCGTTCGCCTCGGGACGGCGACCGGACGCGGCCATGGCGAATTGATCCGCGACCATTACGGGCCGGTGCTGGCCTGGATTTCCTATGCCGGGCTCGTCGTGGCGGGAGTCGGCGCCATCGTCACCGAATTCTCCGGCATCGCCGGGATCGGGGACCTGTTCGGGGTACCGCGCCTCGTCAGCCTCGGGCTTCCGGCCGTCCTCCTGCTGCTTCTCGTCTTCACCGGCAGCTACCGGCGGGTGGAGCGGGTCGCCCTGGTGGTGGGGCTGTTCGAATTGGTTTTCATCGGGCTCGCCATCGCGGCGAAGCCGGACCCCGACGCGATCCTCAAGTCGTTCGCGCACATACCGCTTGGCAACGGCGATTTCCGCGTGCTGATCGCTGCCAACATCGGCGCGGTCATCATGCCGTGGATGATCTTCTACCAGCAATCGGCCATCGTGGACAAAGGCTTGGGCTGGGATCACATGCGCCGCGCGCGGCTCGATACGCTGATCGGCGCGGTGATCTCACAATGCGTGATGGGCGCGATCCTCATCACGGCGGCGGCCACGATCGGCCAATCCGGCCAGGGCACGAAGCAGGGCCTGGAGACGGTGGGCGACCTCGCCAAGGCGTTCACCCCCGCCCTGGGCCCGCTCCTCGGGCAGGCGGTGTTCGGGATCGGAATCATCGCCGCCGCCTTCATTGCCCTGAACGTGGTCACACTGGCGCTGGCCTGGGGCTTCGGCGACGTGATGCAGCGACCGCATTCCCTGGAGAAGTCTCCGCGCGAAGCGCCGGCCTTCTACGCCATCTTCACCATCGCGGTGGTCGCGGGCGCCATCGCCGTGCAACTCGTCTCGAATCTCGTGGCCTTAAACGTCGCCGTCGAGGTGATGAACGCCCTGCTTCTGCCCCTGGCGCTCGGACTGCTCATCCTCCTCGCAACGCGGGCACTTCCCGAGGACAAGCGCGTGAAGGGGGCCTACAAATGAGTCGTCTACGCGGTGTCGGGGGTGACGGTCGCCTTCGCGATGGTGGGTGTCCTCGACGGAATCGGATTGATCTGACGAGTCCCGGTTGACGGCGTGGGAGGGATGATGTCTCCCCGGCGCGACAAGGAGGCGTTTATGTCAGAGATTTGGTTCCGCGCCGGTGAGGCGACCGTGCTGGCCGCCGAGGGCCAGTACACCGACGCCATGCCCGAGGTGCTGATCGGGTCGGTGCGCGGCCCGGTCGGCCAGGCCTTCGCCTCGATGATGGGGCAGGCCCAGGGCCACACCCGCATGTACGTCGTGCGCGACCTCAACCAGCTCGTGCGTCCGGTGACGATGATGACCAGTAAGGTCACCATCCAGAGCGCCGATTACGTCGAGCTTCTGGGCGGCGTCGTCCAGGCCGCGACGGGCGATGCCATCGTGGATTGCATCATCGAGGGCATCCTCCCGAAGGAGGGCCTCGACGACCTCTGCATGATCATCATGATCTGGCTCGATATCCGCTGCGCGGACGACGACAACCTCGACCGGAAGGACCTCTACCGGACCAATTACGAGGCGACCAAGATCGCCATCGCCCGCGCCCTGAAGGGCGAGCCGACGGTGGACGAGCTGATCGCCAATCGGAAGACGGTGAAGCACTACGCGCTGGAAGACCTGATCGAGTACTAAGCCTCTTCCTCCGTCATTGCGAACGCAGTGAAGCAATCTAGGGAAGCGGGACGCCTTAGAACGGTGCGGCTCCTTGGATTGCTTCACTGTCGCTCGCAATGACGGTCACAGCCTTCACCACCCGTTGATCCGCGGCCATTCCGCGTGAAGCCGTCCTTCGCCGTCGAGGACGTGGTAGCGGTCGTATTGCGCGGCGGTGGCGCAGGCGTGGTTCGGCAGGATCCGCACCAGCGTGCCGACGGGCAGGTCGGGGCGCTCGGCGCCGGAGCCTTTCCGCAGGGCGAGCACCCCGTGCTCCTGGTTCGCCTGGGCGACGATCAGGTTCTCGAAGGGACGCCCCGCCCGGTCGCAGACGATCCCATAGCCCTGGTCCACCGGCTGCGCCGCCGTGCCCCGGTCGCGGGACATCGCCATCCAGCCCGCATCGGTGATGATCCAGCCCTTGTCGGGCCGGTGGCCGATGACGCTGGCGAGCACCGAGACCGCGATGTCGTCCACCGCGCAGGAGCCGATCCCGGCCTGGACCAGATCCCCGAACATGTAGACGCCGGCCCGCACCTCGGTGACGCCGTCGAGATGGCGGGCGTGCCGCGCGGTCGGGGTCGAGCCGACGCTCACCACCGGGCAGGTGAGCCCCGCCGCCCGCAGGGTCTCCGCCGCCTGGACCGCCGCCCGGCGCTCGCCTTCGGCCGCCTCCGCCAGCGCCTCGGGATCCGACAGGCCGTAGCTCTCGCCCGCATGGAGCAGCACGCCGCGCAATTCCGCGCCCTCGGCGAGCGTGGCGCCGATGCCGCGCAGGAGGTCGGCATCGCCGGGCTTCACGCCGGAGCGGTGGCCATCGGGATCGACCTCGATGAAGACGGGCAGCCGGTCCCCGGTGGCCCGGCTCCATTGCGCGACGGCCTCGGCCTGTGCCAGCGAATCGAGAGCCACCGCGAGGTCCGCGCCCCACCGGCTGCGGGTCGCGCCGACCCGGTCGAGCTTGTGGGGGGCGATGCCGACCGCATAGGTCAGGTCGCGCACGCCGCGCTCGGCGAAATACTCGGCCTCCTTCAGCGTCGAGACCGTAGCGGGGCCGTCCGGACACGTCATCGCCATACGAGCGACGTCGATGGACTTCGCGGTCTTGAGATGCGGGCGGAAGGTCACGCCGTGCCGCTCGACCTGCGCGCGCATGCTGGCGAGGTTGGCGGACAACTTGCCCTCGTCGAGGAGAAGGCACGGCGTCTGCAGGCCGTCGAGCCCGTCCTGTGATCCTGTCATCGCGTCACCACTCCGAAACCCCCGCCGGACCTTTAAGCCTTCCGGTCAGCCGGCAAAACCGGGACGAGCGTATCAGCGGCCGTGGATTGTTTGTGACGTCTCACCGAATCCGGTGGACGGCGAGAGTCGGCTTCGTCCATAGAGCCCTAAACAACGCGGGGAGGGCCGCTCTTGGGACGGGACGTGATCCTGGCAACTCAAGGGTTGACCATGGAATTCAAGGGATTTCGTGCGGTCAACAATGTTGCGCTGCAAGTCGAACGCGGCACGATCCACGCGTTGATCGGCCCCAACGGGGCCGGCAAGACGACCTGTTTCAATCTTCTCACCAAATTCCTGCAGCCCACCGCAGGCTCGATCCGCTATAAGGATCGCGACATCACGGGCCTGAAACCCGCCGACGTGGCGCGTCTTGGGCTCGTCCGGTCGTTCCAGATCTCGGCCGTGTTCCCGCACTTCACGGTGATGGAGAACGTCCGCATCGCCCTCCAACGGCGGCGGCACGGCGATTCGTTCGATTTCTGGCGCGGGGAGAAGATGCTGCGCGCCTTCGATGCCGAGGCCCTGGAACTCGTCGAGGCGGTCGGCCTCTCCGAGTTCGCCAGGACGCTGGCGGTGGAGCTGTCCTACGGCCGCAAGCGCGCCCTGGAGATCGCCACGACCCTGGCCCTCGACCCGGAGATGCTGCTCCTCGACGAGCCGATGGCCGGCATGGGCCACGAGGACGTGGACCGCACCGCGCAGCTGATCCGCCGCGTCGGCAAGGACCGCACCATCCTTATGGTAGAGCACAACCTGTCGGTGGTGGCCTCCCTGTCGGACCGCATCACCGTCCTGGCGCGCGGCCAAGTGCTCGCCGAGGGCGATTACGCCACCGTCTCGAAGGATCCCCGCGTGATCGAGGCTTACATCGGGGCGGGACATGCCTGAGGCGGCCATGAAGGCATCCCCCGCCGCCGCGGCGGCCTCGCTGCTGACCGTGCGCGGCCTCGAAGGCTGGTACGGCGAGAGCCATGTGCTCCACGGCATCGACATCGACGTAAAGGCCGGCGAGGTCATCACGCTGCTCGGCCGCAACGGCGCGGGCAAGACCACGACGCTGCGTGCGATCATCGGCATCCTCGGGCGCCGCACCGGCTCCATCGTCTACGACGGGGTCGAGACCATCGGCATGGCCTCGCGCAAGATCGCCAAGCTCGGCCTCGGCTACGTGCCGGAGGAGCGCGGCATCTTCTCGAGCCTCACGGTGCACGAGAACCTGATGCTGCCGCCCCGGGTTAAGCCCGGCGGCATGACGGTGGCCGAGATTCACACCCTGTTCCCGAACCTCAAGGAGCGGGCGGGCAGCCAGGGCACCAAGTTGTCGGGCGGCGAACAGCAGATGCTCGCCATCGGGCGCATCTTGCGCACGGGCGCGAAGCTGATCCTGCTCGATGAGCCCACCGAAGGACTGGCTCCGGTGATCGTCCAGCAGATCGGCCGCACGATCCAGAAGCTGAAGGCGGACGGCTATACCATCGTCCTCGTCGAGCAGAACTTCCGCTTCGCGCAGACGCTGGCCGACCGTCACTTCGTGATCGAGCAGGGCCGCGTCGTCGATCAGATCGCCAACGCCGATCTTGACGCGAATATCGACAAACTCCACGCCTATCTCGGCGTGTGAGCATCACTGTTCCTACTTCTATTCTCGACCGGCCGATCCGGCCCCAAGGAGTGACACCGATGAACGGACGCTTCCCGCTCGCCGCGCTCGCGGGCGCCTTCCTCGCGGGTGTCGCCATGGTCGCGCCGGCCTCCGCCCAGACCGCCGTGAAGATCGGCATCCTGGGTGACCGCTCGGGCGCCTATTCCGACATCAGCGGCGAAGGCTCGGTGGTCGCCGCCAAGCTCGCGCTGGAGGACTTCAAGCCCGAGGAGAAGGGTCTGAAGGTCGAGATCGTCTCGGCCGACCACCAGAACAAGCCGGATGTCGGCGCGGCCATCGCCCGCCAGTGGTACGACCGCGATCATGTCGACATGATCACCGACGGCGTCACCTCTTCCGTCGCCCTGGCGATCAGCCAGGTGACGAAGGAGAAGAACAAGGTCTTCATCGACACGGGCGCCGGCACCGCCGACCTCACCGGCCCGCAATGCAGCCCGAACACCATCCACTGGGTCTACGACACGGTGGCGCTCGCCAACGGCACCGGCGGCGCGATGGTGAAGCGCGGCGGCAATACGTGGTTCTTCCTCACGGCCGATTACGTCTTCGGCCAGACGCTCCAGCGCGACACCACCAAGGTCATCGACAAGAACGGCGGCAAGGTCGTCGGCTCGGTGAAGACGCCGTTCCCGACTGCCGACTTCTCGTCCTTCCTGCTTCAGGCGCAGAGCTCCGGCGCCAAGGTGATCGGGCTCGCCAACGCAGGCGCCGACACGATCAACTCCATCAAGCAGGCCGGCGAGTTCGGCATCACCGAGGGCGGGCAGGCGCTTGCCGGCCTCCTCGTCTTCTCGTCGGACGTGCATTCCCTCGGCACGAAGGTCGCGCAGGGCCTCGTGCTCACCGAGCCCTTCTACTGGGACCTCAACGATCAGACCCGCGCCTTCTCCGACCGCTTCGCCAAGCAGATGAAGGGTTCGAAGCCGACCTCGAACCATGCCGGCGTCTATTCGGACGTGCTCCACTACCTGAAGGCGGTGGCCGAGATGAAGTCGACCGCCGATGGCGCCGCCACGGTCGCCAAGATGAAGGCGATGCCGACCGACGACCCGCTGTTCGGCAAGGGCGTGGTGCGGGCCGACGGCCGCAAGATCCACGACATGTACCTGTTCGAGGTCAAGAAGCCCGCCGAGTCGAAGGGGGAGTGGGACCTCTACAAGAAGCTCGAGACGATCCCCGGCGATCAGGTCTTCCGCCCGCTGGGCGAGGGCAACTGCCCGCTGGTGAAGGGCTGAGCGTGTAGGCGTCTGGGAGTTTCGGCGATGATGACGATTTTCGGCGTGCCGACCCAGGCGCTGTTCGGCCAGCTCTTGCTGGGGCTGATCAACGGCTCGTTCTACGCGATCCTGTCGCTCGGGCTGGCGATCATCTTCGGCCTGTTGAACATAATCAACTTCGCCCACGGCGCGCTCTACATGATGGGCGCGTTCGTGGCGTGGATGCTGCTCACTTATTTCGGCCTCGGCTATTGGTGGGCGCTCGGGCTGGCGCCCCTCGTCGTCGGCGTGTTCGGCGTGATCCTCGAACGGGTGCTGATCGCACGGCTCTACAAGCTCGATCACCTCTACGGCCTGCTCCTGACCTTCGGCCTCGCGCTCATCATCCAGGGCCTGTTCCGCAACCAGTACGGCGTGTCGGGCCTGCCCTACGCGATCCCCGCCGAACTGTCGGGCGGGCAGCGCCTGCCCTTCATGTTCCTGCCGAACTACCGGGCCTGGGTGGTGGTGGCCTCGCTCACCGTCTGCATCGCGACCTGGCTCATCATCGAGAAGACCAAGCTCGGCGCCTATCTGCGCGCGGCCACCGAGAATCCGACCCTCGTCCAGGCCTTCGGCGTGAACGTGCCGCTGTTCCTGACGCTGACCTATGGGTTCGGCGTGGCGCTCGCGGGCTTTGCCGGGGTGCTCGCCGCGCCGATCTATTCGGTGAACCCGAACATGGGCGCGGACATCATCATCGTGGTCTTCGCGGTGGTGGTGATCGGCGGCATGGGCTCGATCATCGGCTCGGTGATCACCGGCTTTGCCCTCGGCCTCGTCGAGGGCCTGACCAAGGTGTTCTACCCGGAGGCCTCCTCCACCGTGATCTTCGTCATCATGGTGGTGGTGCTGCTCGTCAAACCCGCCGGCCTGTTCGGGCGCACGGCCTGACCGCGAATCGAGGCTCGACACACATGGCCGACACCGCCGCCCTCGACGCCGCCCCGATCGCCGCCTCCCTGCCGGAGAGCCGGGACGACAAGGCGCTTCAGCGCAAGATCTTCATCGGCCTCGCCGTGCTGCTCGTGGCAGCGCCGATGGTGCTCTACCCCGTCTACCTGATGAAGGTACTGTGCTTCGCGCTGTTCGCCTTGGCCTTCAACCTGCTGCTCGGCTACGGCGGCCTGCTCTCCTTCGGCCACGCCGCCTATTTCGGCATGGCGAGCTACCTCTCGGCCTACAGCGCCAAGATGTGGGGGCTGACCCCGGAACTGGCGATCCTCCTCGGCACGGCCACCGCCGCCCTGCTCGGGCTCGTCTTCGGCTCGCTGGCGATCCGGCGGCAGGGCATCTACTTCTCGATGATCACCCTGGCGCTGGCGCAGATGGCGTTCTTCTTCGCCCTGCAGGCGAAGTTCACCGGCGGCGAGGACGGCATCCAGGCGGTGCCGCGCGGCGCCCTGTTTGGGGTGATCCCCCTCGACGACGACCGGGCGATGTATGCCCTCGTCGCGGTGGTCTTCTTCTTCGGGATGCTCGCGATCTACCGCATCATCCACTCGCCCTTCGGGCAGGTGCTGAAGGCGATCCGCGACAACGAGAATCGGGCCGTCTCCCTGGGCTACCGGGTGATCCAGTACAAGCTCGCGGTCTTCGTCCTCTCGGCGACACTGGCCGGGCTCGCGGGCGCCACCAAGGCCATCGTGTTCCAGCTCGCCTCACTCACCGACGTGCACTGGTCGATGTCGGGCGAGGTGGTGCTGATGACGCTGGTGGGCGGCATGGGCACGGTGTTCGGCCCCATCGTCGGCGCGCTGGTGATCGTCACGATGGAAACCTACCTCGCGCAGTTCGGCGCCTGGGTGACGGTGATCCAGGGCTGCGTCTTCGTCCTCTGCGTGCTGCTGTTCCGCGAGGGCGTGGTGGGGCTCATCGCGCGCCGGCTGCGCAAGCCGCTTTAGGAATCCCGTGCAGATCGCCGATCACGTCTTCCTCGTCACCGGAGCGGCCTCCGGCCTCGGGCGCGGCGTCGCCGAACATCTCGCGGCCGAGGGCGCGAAGCTCGTCCTGGCCGATCTCGACCCGCGCGGCAAAGAGGTCGCACAGGCGCTGGGCGCCACCTTCGTCCGCACGGACGTGGCCGACGAGGCGCAGGGGCGCGCCGCCGTCGAGGCCGCCGTCAGCACGCATGGCGGCCTGCACGGCCTCGTCAATTGCGCGGGCATCGTCTCGGGCGGGCGGGTCGTCGGCCGCGACGGGCCGCACGACCTCGACGCCTTCGCCCGCACCGTGCGGGTCAACCTGATCGGCACGTTCAACATGATCCGCCTCGCCGCCCAGGCGATGGCGGCGGGCACGCCCAACAGCGAGGGCGAGCGCGGGGTCATCGTCTCGACCGCCTCCATCGCCGCCTTCGACGGACAGATCGGCCAAGCGGCCTACGCCGCCTCGAAGGGCGGCGTGGCGAGCCTCACCCTGCCGCTGGCGCGGGAACTGGCCCAGCACGGCATCCGCGTCGTCGCCATCGCCCCCGGCGTGTTCGAGACGCCGATGATGGCGGGCCTGCCCGAGCCGGTGCGCGAGGCGCTCGGCCAATCGGTGCCCTTCCCGCCCCGCCTCGGCCGGCCCGTCGAGTTCGCGGGCCTCGTCGCCCATGCCATCGCGAACCCGATGCTCAACGGCGAGGTGATCCGCCTCGACGGCGCCCTGCGCATGGCGCCGCGCTGAGCGTTTCAGTCACGCACGGTCTAGGGCGCCCAACGTCAAAGCAAATGGCCCACGTCGCCAGAAAGCGCCAAGGCCAAGCTTGTGTTGCATTCGAGCATCGAAAAACAATCAGGCGTCTCGGAAGATCAGAATTTCCGGCCGCAGACACAAGACTTCAGCGACGCGGAAACGGCCACGCTACCCTTCGTTAACCAATCGATCCTCATCATACACTCATCAGCCGATGGGTGAAGCGATGTCCCAGGCCCGCACTCGCAGTTTCGACGACCCGACCCTCGATTGCCCGGTGCCACCCGAAACGGTGGGCCGTCTGGCGAGGGCGACACCGGGCGACTTGCCCGATCTCGTGGAAGGCATTCCGGAATCGACGCGGGCGCGGCTCGCCGTCTGGCTCTATGGGCGCAGCCACACCCACGAGATCGGCGTGCGGATCGCCGCCACCTGCGACGGGTCGAGCCTGCGCCGGGCGGGCGGCCTGATCGGCAACGCCCTCTACGACCTCTCCCGCCGGCCCTACGCGGCGCCGACCCACGGCACCCGCAGCCACGGCGCGGCGCGGATCAGCCTCGGCGGGTCGAGCCGCTTCGTCTGACCGCGACGCGGCCCCTGTCGCCCGGCGCGGCCAGGGGGTATTCTGGCGGGACATGTCCGCTCCCGCCGCACCGATCCGCCGCCTCGACCCCGTCCTCGTGGACCGCATCGCGGCGGGCGAGGTGGTCGAGCGCCCGGCCTCGGCTGTCAAGGAACTGGTCGAGAACGCCATCGACGCGGGCGCCCGCGCCATCGAGGTCACGATCGAGAGCGGCGGCCGCCGCCTGATCCGGGTGGTCGATGACGGGCGGGGCATGTCGCCCGACGACCTTGCCCTCGCGGTCGAGCGGCACGCCACCTCGAAACTGCCCGACGGCGACCTCGGCGCCATCGCCACTCTGGGCTTCCGCGGCGAGGCCCTGCCCTCCATCGGCGCGGTCTCGCGCCTGTCGATCACCACCCGCGCCGAGGGGGCCGAAGCCGGGGCGAGCCTCGTGGTCGATGCCGGCCGCAAGGGCGAGGTTGTCCCGGCGGCGGGCGCGCGGGGCACCCGCATCGAAGTCACAGACCTGTTCGCCGCGACCCCGGCCCGTTTGAAGTTCCTGAAATCCGACCGGGCCGAGAACGCGGCCGTGGGCGAGATCGTCCGTCGCCTTGCCGCCGCCCAGCCCGGCATCCGCTTCACCCTGCGCACGGATTCGGGCCAGCCCCTGGTCCTCCCCGCCGAGACGGGGGACGAGGCGCCCCTCCGGCGTCTGGCGGCCGTGCTGGGGCCGGACTTCCCGGCGAACGCCCTGCCGGTCGGCCTGGAGCGCGAGGGCTTCGCCGTCACCGGCCATGTCGGCCTGCCGACCTTCCACCGGGGCGTGGGAAGCCACATCCACCTCGTGGTGAACGGGCGGCCGGTGCGTGACCGATTGCTGCTCGGCGCGGTGCGCGGCGCCTATGCGGACACCCTGGCCTCCGACCGACACCCGGTGCTCGGCCTCGTCATCGCCTGCGCCACCGATCTCGTGGACGTGAACGTCCACCCGGCCAAGACGGAGGTGCGCTTCCGCGAGCCAGGCCTCGTGCGGGCGCTGATCGTGAGCGCGATCCACGATGCCCTGCGCCGGGGCGGCGCACGCTCCGCGACCACCGGGGGCCAGCGGACCCTGGAGGCCCTGCGCCCGACCCTGCCGCGCATGACGGCGCATACGGGCTATTCCGCCCCGAGCCTGTTCCACAGGGCGACCGCGCCGCTGCCGCGCGGCCTGCCCTCCTTCGCAGCCCCCTCCGGCTACAGCACCCCCGCCTACCGGCCGACGCCCGGCCTCGCGGAATCGGTTCAGGCCCTTCTGGAACCGGCGCCCTCACTGCCCCCGCAGGCGGAGGCCGCGCCGGACAACGAGCCGGCCGGGGAGGACCATCCCCTCGGCGCGGCGCGGGCGCAGATCCACGGCACCTACATCCTCGCCCAGACCCGCGATGGGCTCGTGATCGTGGATCAGCACGCCGCGCACGAACGGCTCGTCTACGAGCGGCTGAAGGCGCAGCGGGCGGCAGGCGGCATCGCCCGGCAGGGGCTGCTGATCCCCGACGTGGTGGAGATGGAGCCGGAGGCGGCGGAACGGCTCTGCGCCTGTGCGGCGGATCTGGAACGGCTGGGCCTCAGCCTCGAACCGTTCGGGCCGGGCGCGGTGTTGATCCGGGAGGTGCCGGCGCTGCTCGTCGGCGCCAGCATCCGCGACCTCGTGACGGACATCCTCGATGCGCTGGACGCGAGCGGCCTCGAAGAGGGCGGCGACCCCGCCACCGAGACGGGCCCGCTCGGGCGGCGCCTCGACGCGGTGCTGTCGCGCATGAGCTGCCACGGTTCGGTGCGGGCCGGGCGGCGCCTCAAGCCGGAGGAGATGAACGCCCTGCTGCGCGAGATGGAGGCGACGCCGAATTCCGGCCAATGCAACCACGGCCGCCCGACCTCGGTGGAGCTGAAGCTCGCCGATATCGAGCGGCTGTTCGGGCGGCGGTGAGCCCGCCTACTTCTCGTACTTGATGTAGGCGAAGCGCGGATCGGTCGGGGTGCCTTCGAGCCCCTGTCCTTCCAGGCCCGGCTGCCAGGAGACGACCTCCTCGATCTTCTTGGCCAGGGCGAAATCCTTGTCGGTGATGCCCTTGGCGGCGTGGTTCATCAGCCGCACCTCGACCCAGGCGTAGGAGGCGGTGATGTCGGGGTGGTGCCACGCGGCCTCGGCGAGATGGCCGACCGTGTTGATCACCATCAGCGTGCTTTTCCATCCGGCCGTCTTGTAGGTGCGGCGGATCCACCCGTCCTCAAGCCGCCAGGACGGCAGCTCGGCCTTCAGCCGCGCTTCTACCGCCGCGTCGTCCATCGCGCCCTCACGCCGCTCGGTCATCGTGTTCGCTCCCTGATCCTTGGCGCGCAACGTGCCTGCCCCTTCGGCGCGGTGCAAGGTCGCCCGCCCGCAGGTGGACGCGGCGGGCGGGCCGCCCTATGACCTTTTGGCAATGGCGTCCGCCCGTGGCGGCGCCCAAGGCTGCATGGCCGGGAAAGCCATCGGACCGGAAAAACCGGAGGAGAAACGGCCCATGCTGTCACGGCGCGCCATGCTCGCCGCCGGCCTGCTCGGCGGCCTCGCGGCCCGCGCCGGGCAAGCGAGCGACCTTCCTTCGATCAAGCTCGGCAGCCTGCCCTTCGGCACCTCCACCTGGGAGGCGGCGGTCATCAAGGCGCGGGGCCTCGACACCGCCAACGGCTTCACCCTGGAACCGACCAAGCTCGCCGGCAACGACGCCGCGCGGATCAGCTTCGTCGGCGGTCAGGTCGATACGATCATCGGCGACCTGCTCTGGGCGGCGCGGCTGAGCAACGAGGGCCAGGCCCTGCGCTTCATCCCCTATTCCACCTCCGAGGGCGCCGTGATGGTGCCGAAGGACAGCCCGATCCAGAGCCTGAAGGACCTCGTCGGCAAGAAGTTCGGCGTGGCGGGCGGGCCCCTCGACAAGAATTGGCTGCTGCTCAAGGCCCAGGCCCGCGACGCGGCCGGGATCGACTTGGAGAAGCAGTGCGAGATCGCCTACGGCGCGCCTCCCCTCATCACCCTCAAGCTCGAACAGGGCGCCCTCGACGCGGCGCTGACCTACTGGACCTACTGCGCGCGCCTCGAACCCAAGGGGTTCCGCCGGCTGATCCGTGCCGAGGACATCATGCGCGCGCTGGGCGCGGGCGGCGACGTTGCCCTGATCGGCTACCTGTTCCACGCCACCACCGTGGCCGAGAAGGCGGCGGCGGTGGGCGGGTTCTACCGCGCCTCGCGGGCGGCGAAGGACATGCTGGCCACCGACCCCTCGACCTGGGACATCGTGCGCCCGCTCATGGACGCGAAGGACGACGCGACCTTCGAGACCCTGAAGCGCGAGTTCCTGGCCGGCACCCCGCGCCGGCCGATCTCGGCCGAGCGCACGGATGCCGCCAAGCTCTACGCGGTGCTGTCGCGCCTCGGCGGCGAGCGCCTTGTTGGGGCAGGCAACGGCCTGCCGCAGGACTTCTACTACGACGGCTCCCGCGATGGCTGACACCAGCGTGGTTCCGCCGGCGTGCTGACCCGCATCGTTTCCCTGGTGATCCTCGTCGCCGCATGGCAGGCCGCCGCGTGGGAGGCTCATTCGCGCCTGCTGCCCGCGCCCCTCGCGGTGCTGGACTTCATCGTCGCGGAAGCCAAGCGCGGCGACCTCGCCCACAACATCGGGATCACCCTGCTGCGGGTGGCCATCGCCTTCGCCATCGCCATGGCGCTCGGCATCGCCCTCGGCGTGGCCCTCGGGCGCTCGCGCAAGGCGGACCTCGCCCTCGATACGCCGCTCCTCGTGCTGCTCAACACGCCCGCCCTCGTCATCACCGTGCTGGCCTATGTCTGGGTCGGGCTCACCGAGACGGCGGCGATCCTCGCCGTGGTGCTGAACAAGCTGCCGAACGTCGCCGTCATCGTCCGCGAGGGCGCGCGCAACCTCGATCCCGGCCTGGAAGAGATGGCCCGCGCCTATCGCTTCGACCGCTGGACGTGGATGCGCGACGTGCTCATCCCACAATTGCAGCCCTACATCGTCACGGCGGCGCGGTCTGGGCTGTCGCTCGCCTGGAAGATCGTCCTCGTGGTGGAATTGCTGGGGCGGCCGGACGGGGTCGGCTTCGCGATCAACTTCTACTTCATCCAGAGCACCGACGTGGCCGCCATCATCGGCTACAGCCTCGTCTTCATGGCGGTGATGATCGGGATCGACGTGCTTCTTCTCCAGCGGCTCGAAGCCTATGTCCGACGCTGGCGCTGAGACCGCGCCGGTCCTGCGGGTCGCGGTCGCGGGGAAGACCTACCGGCCGAAGGGCGCCGAGCCCGTCGAGGCTGTGCGCGACCTCGCCTTCACCATCCGCGAAGGCGAGATCGTCTGCCTGATCGGCCCCTCGGGCGCGGGTAAGACGACGACGCTGCGCATCCTGCTGGGCCTCGACACGGATTTCACCGGGGAGGTCGCGGGGGCGGAACAGGCCGGCATGGTGTTCCAGGAGCCGCGCCTGCTGCCCTGGCGCAGCGTCGAGCACAATGTCCGCCTCGGCCTCTCCAAGGCGGAACGGGGTCGCGACCTCGACGCCCTGTTCGAGAGGCTGGGCCTGACGCCCTGGCGGACCCGCTTTCCCGGCGCGCTCTCCCTCGGGATGCAGCGGCGAGTGGCCCTGGCGCGGGCTCTGGCGGGGGGGCCGCGCGTGCTGGTTCTGGACGAGCCCTTCGTCTCGCTCGACGACAACGCGGCGTCGGAACTGCGCGCGCTCGTAGTCGATACGGTCGATGCGGCCGGAATGAGCGTGCTGATGGTAACGCACAACGTCGCCGAGGCCATCGCCATCGCCGACAGGCTGCTGCTCGTCTCCCGCCGCCCGGCGACGCTCGTCGCCGACATCGCCCTCGACCGCCCCCGCCCGCAGCGGGATAGGGCCTGGGCCGACGCGACGCGGACAAGCCTGTCCGCGCGCCACCCCGAGGTGATCGCGGACTGACGGTCAGTTCGCCTTGGCGTCAACGTCCAGCCGGTCGAGCACGGCGGCGGGGGACGGGGCGGTGCCGAGCTCCACGAAGCCGATGCCGGTGGGCTCCTTCGCCTTGGCGCGAATCGTCAGCTTGCCGGGGTTCATCACGAACTGGCCCATGGCCGCGCCGATATTCTTCGCCGCCGGGCCGTTGCCGAGGATCACCGGCACGCCGAGCACGCTCGCGGTGACGTATTCCTTGCGCAATTCGTCGGGCTTGAGGCTCAGCTCCTTCGCCTGCGCGGCGAGGAAGCGCTCGAACAGGCCGCTGTTCTCCACCGTGAGGTCGAGGGTGCGGGCGTTGCCCGAGAAGAGCAGCATCGTCTGCGCCGGCACGCTGCCGGAGAACAGTTCAGGGCCGATGCCGCCGAACAGGGCCGCGAGCTTCACCGTGCCGATATCCTTGCCGGAGAGCGTCACGTCGCGCAGGGCGACGGTGCGCGCGGCATCGTCCCAGGCGGCGTCGGCCGACATGTCGAAGCTCAGATCGCCGTAGCCGTAAGCCGGCAGGGCGCCCACCAGCGGCAGACCGGCGGCCAGGGAGGCTGGAACGTCGAGCCCGGTGAGGGTCAGCCGCGTCGAGGCCGGAGCCCCCTCCACGACCGGACCCGGCCCGAAGACGCCCCGCCGCAGGACGACGCGGTTCACCTTCGCCGGAATCGGCACCAGGGGATCGCCCGCCTTCGCATCCGGTGCGCGGGCCTCGGCCATCCGCGCGCGGGCGGGCTTGGCGCCCTGCGCCATCTTCTCGCGCGGCGTGTCGAGGGCGCCGCGCTTCTGCACCGGGGTTTCCGGCGGCAGATCGACGGTGAGGTCGGTGAGGGTGAACGTGCCGAGCCCGGTGGCGAGGCGCCGGGCCTCGTCGGCGCCGGGCGTGGTGTCGGGCTTCTCGGCGAGGCGGCGCAGTTCCGCGATGACCGGGCCGAGGCTCGTGCCGGTGAGGGTCAGCCGCCCGAGCCGCGTCCGGGTCGCGCCGTTCGCAAGGGAGAACCCCTCGATGCCGACGCCCGCATCGGGGCCGGTGGAGGCGTAGAACAGGCGCTCGATCTCCGCGAGCAGTGGCTCGGCGGTGGAATCGCTGATGCTCACGCCCCTGATGTCGATGCTGCCCACCGTCTGCGCGCTCAGGACGTCGGCAGCGGCCGAGGCCGAGCGGCGCTGCGTCGCGGGATCGTCGAAGCCCCCCGACAGGGCGTCGAGGGTGCCGTTCCAGCCCCCCGGCACCTGGCGGGCGCCGAGGTCGCGGCCTTCGAGCCGCGTGACCTTCACCGTCGTGCCCTTCTCGCTCGAGATGGCGATGTCGGAGAGTTGCAGGCTGCCATAGACCCGCAGCACCGGCCCCTTGCCGTCCCCCGCCTCGGTGGCGAGGCGCCCGAACGCGGCGAGATCCACATCGGTGGCGCGGAAGGCGCCGTAGGTGCCGGCCGCCCCCGGCGCCGCTTTGGTACCCTTGGACGACAGCGTGACACCCGAGGCGGTGAGTTCCCCGATCTTACCCGCGCGGACATCCTTCGCGACCACGTCGCGATAGGTCGCGCTCTGGCGCAGATCGCCGGGGCCGGCGTGTTCCGAATCGACCACCGGGGCGGTCAAGCTCGCCGCGTCGAGGCGGGCGAGGCGCGTCGCCCACGGCTCCGGCCCGTCCGGCTTGAGGATCGCGGCGAGGTCGTCCTTCGAGAGGCGCGTGCCGCTCGCCGTCAGCTTCGGCACCTTCACGACCGTGGCGCCGAAGGGCAGCATCACGTCGGTGAGGGTCACGTCCTGGACGGCGGCGGCGCCTTCCTGCGCAACCCCCGGCTGCGGGACGACGAGGCCGACCGCCAGCGCGGCAGCGCAGGCCGCAAGAGCCGACCGAAGACGGCGAGCCGCCGGAAAGGTCATGGACAGGTCCGATTTACCGAAGCACGGGCGCGCCTCATCGGGTGGCGCGTTTCACGACGCGACACAATCCCGCGATGGTGGCGTGAGCGTGGCGGACGGGACCTGTCACCCGCCCGCAACGCCGCAAGCCTCGGTTAAAGGGAGAACGAAGTACCGCAACCGCAAGATGCGGTGGCCAACGGGTTCTCGATCTTGAAGGACTGGCCGATCAGATCGTTCACGAAGTCGATCGTCGAGCCGGCCATGTACTGCACCGAGACCGGATCCACGACCACCGTCGCGCCATCGCGCTCGATGGCGATGTCCTGGTCCTGCCGGTCGCGGGCGATGTCGAAGGAATAGGAGAAGCCGGAACAGCCGCCGCCGTTCACGCTGATGCGGAGCAGCGATCCGGGCGGCTCGCCACCCATGATCTCGTTGATGCGCTTGGCGGCGCGGGGCGTCAGGATAATCTCGGACATCGGTTCAGCCACAGGCATTTCCGCGGCGGCGCGGGACGGCGATTGCCCTGCGCCCTCGGACCACCAAGATATGAGCCTCGGGTCCGTGCTGCAATGCGGGCGGATGAGGAGCGACCGTGCAGGATACGAGACGGCCCAACGGCGAGCGGTGGCGCGCGCCCTACGCGACGGATCCGGCTGCGACGCGGGGCCGGCTCATCCCCGAGCCGGGTTCGCCCACCCGCAGCGATTTCCAGCGCGACCGCGACCGGATCATCCATTCCACCGCCTTCCGGCGGCTGAAGCACAAGACGCAGGTCTTCGTGCATCACGAGGGCGACCATTACCGCACGCGGCTGACCCATTCCCTCGAAGTGTCGCAGATCGCCCGCGCGCTCGCCCGAGCGCTGGGGCTCGACGAGGATCTGGCGGAGGCGCTCGCCCTATCGCACGACCTCGGCCACACCTGCTTCGGCCATACCGGCGAGGATGCGCTCGACGCCTGCATGGCGCCGTTCGGCGGGTTCGACCACAACGCCCAGACCCTGCGGATCGTGACCCGGCTTGAGCGCCGCTATGCCGGCTTCGATGGGCTCAACCTCACCTGGGAGACCCTGGAAGGGCTCGTAAAGCACAACGGCCCCCTCCTTACCGCCGAGGGTCGACCGACCCCGCGCTACGCCGAACGCGGCATCCCGGCAGCGATCCTCGAATACGACGCGGTGAATCCCCTCGACATCGCTCTCCATGCCGGGCCGGAGGCGCAGGCCGCCGCGTTGGCCGACGACATCGCCTATGCCGCGCACGATCTCGATGACGGGCTGCGCGCCGGCCTGTTCGACCTCGGCGACCTCCACGCCGTCCCGTTCCTCGCGGGTCTGCTCGACGAGATCGCCACACTGCATCCGGGCCTGGAATCGGCGCGGGTGGTCCACGAACTGGCCCGGCGGGTCATCACCCGCTTCGTGGAGGACGTGATCCGCGAGAGCGAGCGGCGGATCGCGGCCCTGAACCCCAAGATCGTCGCCGACATCCACGCCGCCGGCGCGCCGGTCGTCGCCTTCTCCCCCGCCATCGAGGCAGCGGATGCGGAGGTGATGCGCTTCCTCTGGAAGCGAATGTACCGCGACCCCGGCGTGATGGCCGTGCGCGAGCAGGCCGCCTCCATAGTCTCGGACCTGTTCACCGCCTTCAAGGCCGACCCGTCGCGCATGCCGCCGGAATGGAGCGCCGATCTCGCGCAGGCCTCCGAGCCACGGATCGCGCGCCGCATCGCGGACTATATCGCGGGCATGACCGACACCTACGCCGTGCTCGCCCATCGCAAGCTGTTCGAGGCCACGCCGGAGTTGGAGCGCTCCCCGCCGAGCCGGGGCCTGCCCCTCGCGGAACCCTGAGCGAGACAAGCGCCGACCCCGCCCCGCTTCACGGCAGGGCGGGGATGGTGTAGCGCGATCCGTTCCCCGAAAGCCTTTTGCACCGACCCATGCCGTCTGCCACGCCGAGCCGCATCGACACCGCCTTCGCGAAGGCCCGCTCCGAAAGCCGTGCGGTGCTCGTCACCTACATCATGGGTGGCGATCCCGACCCGGAGACCTCGCTGGAGGTCCTGCGGGCACTGCCCGGCGCGGGGGCGGACATCCTCGAATTCGGCATGCCCTTCACCGATCCCATGGCCGACGGGCCGGCGATCCAGGCCGCGGGCCTACGCGCCCTGAAGGCCGGGCAGGACGTGGCGAAGACGCTGGGTCTCGTCCGCCGCTTCCGCGCCGAGAACGACACCACGCCGATCGTGCTGATGGGCTACTACAACCCGATCCACACCTACGGGGTGGATCGGTTCCTCGCCGATGCGGTCGAAGCCGGGATCGATGGGCTGATCGTGGTCGATTGCCCGCCGGAGGAGGATTCCGAACTCTGCCTGCCGGCGCTGGCGAAGGGCATCGCCTTCATCCGGCTGGCCACCCCCACCACCGACGAGCGCCGCCTGCCGGCCGTGCTCGCGAACACGGCGGGTTTCGTCTACTATGTGTCGATCACCGGCATCACCGGCACGGCGACCCCCGATTTCGGGCGGGTCGCCGAGGCGGTGGGGCGGATCCGCAGGCACACGAATCTGCCGGTGGTGGTCGGCTTCGGCGTGAAGTCCGGCGCCCACGCGGCCGCCATCGCCAAGGGCGCGGACGGGGTCGTCGTCGGGTCGGCCCTGGTCGATGCGCTGCACCGCTCCCTCGACGGCGAGGGCCGCGCCGGACCCGGCACGGTCGAGGCCGTCACCTCCCTGGTGCGCGAACTGGCCGAGGGCGTCCGCTCCGCCGGCCGCAGCGCCTGAACCCTCTTCCCGCATCGAACGACACGGGCGTTTCAGCATGGTCGAACCGATGAACTGGATCTCGGAGGTCGTGCGCCCCCGGATCAAGACGCTGTTCAAGCGCGAGACCCCGGAGAACCTCTGGGTCAAGTGCCCCGACACCGGCCAGATGGTCTTCCACAAGGAGGTGGAGGCCAATCACTGGGTCATTCCCGGCTCCGAGCATCATCTCAAGATGAGCGCCACGGCGCGCCTCAAGATGATGTTCGACGGCGGCACGTGGATCGACGTCGCCCTCCCCGATGTGCCGACCGATCCGCTCAAGTTCCGCGACGAAAAGCGTTACGTCGACCGCCTGAAGGACGCCCGCAGCAAGACCGGCCTGCAGGACGCCTTCAAGATCGGCTTCGGCCGGGTCGGCAGCATCCCGATGACGCTGGCCGTGCAGGAATTCGGCTTCATGGCCGGCTCGCTCGGCATGGCGGCGGGAGAGGCCTTCGTGCGTGGCGCCGAGAAGGCCGTCGAGAAGAAGACCCCCTACGTCCTGTTCTCCGCCTCCGGCGGCGCGCGGATGCAGGAGGGCATCCTCTCGCTCATGCAGATGCCTCGCACCACCGTGGCGGTGCGCCGCCTGCGCGACGCGCGCCTACCCTACATCGTGGTGCTCACCAACCCGACCACGGGCGGTGTCACCGCCTCCTACGCGATGCTGGGTGATGTCCACCTCGCCGAGCCGGGGGCGCTGATCTGCTTCGCCGGCCCGCGCGTGATCGAGCAGACGATTCGCGAAAAGCTGCCGGACGGCTTCCAGCGGGCCGAGTACCTGCGCGACCACGGCATGGTGGATCAGGTGGTGCACCGGCACCAGTTGAAGGACACGATCACCCGCCTCTGCGGCCTGCTGATGAACCTGCCCGCCGCGCAGGCCGAGCCGGCTTCCGAACCCGCCTCTGAAATGGCCTGAGGGCCGATGGATTCCTCCGACGCCCTCCTGGCGCGCTTCCTGGCGCTGCACCCTCGCACCATCGATCTGTCCCTCGGGCGGATCGAGCGGTTGCTCGCGCGGCTGAACCACCCGGAGCGGCGCCTGCCGCCGGTGATCCACGTCGCCGGCACCAACGGCAAGGGCTCGACCATCGCCTTCATGCGGGCGATTCTTGAGGCCGGGGGGCTCGCGGCCCACGTCTACACCTCGCCGCATCTGGTGCGGTTCCACGAGCGCATCCGCCTCGGCGCCATCGGCGGCGGGCGGTTCGTGGACGAGGAGACCCTGGCCGACGCGTTCTCCCGCTGCGAGGCCGCCAACGCGGGTGAGCCGATCACCGTCTTCGAGATCACCACCGCCGCCGCGCTGCTGCTCTTCTCCGAGCACCCGGCCGACGTGCTGCTGCTGGAAGTCGGCCTCGGAGGGCGGGTGGACGCCACCAACGTCATCGACCAGCCCGCCTGCGCGGTGGTGACGCCCATCGGCCGTGACCACGCGGAATATCTTGGGGATACGGTGGAATCGGTCGCCACCGAGAAGGCCGGCATCTTCAAGCGCGGCTGCCCGGCGGTGATCGCGGCCCAGGATTACGCCGAGGCCGATACGGTACTCTGCCGGCAGGCCGAGCGCGTCGGGGCCGACCCGATCATCATCGGCAACCAGGATTTCTCCGTCCACGAGGAGCGCGGGCGGCTCGTCTATCAGGACGAGACCGACCTGTTCGACCTGCCGAGGCCGAAGCTCGCGGGCCGGCACCAGCTCGTGAACGCTAGCACCGCCATCGCGGCCCTTCGCGCGGCCGGGTTCGGCGACATCGGCACCGTTGCCCTGGAGCGCGGCCTGACGGGCGTCGAATGGCCGGGCCGGCTACAGCGCCTCGGCAAGGGGCGCCTCGCCGCCCTCGTCCCCAGCAGCGCGGAACTCTGGCTCGACGGCGGGCACAACATGGATGGCGGGCGCATCCTCGCCGCCGCCATGGGCGATCTCGGCGAGCGCAGCGACGCGCCCCTCGTGCTGATCGTCGGGCTGCTCGGCACCAAGGACGCCGACGGCTTCCTGCGCCATTTCGTCGGGCTCGCCCGCGCGCTGATCGCCGTGCCGATCTCCGGTCAGGTCGCCGCCCGTCCGCCGGAGGAGGTCGCCGAAATCGCCGAGCGCGCCGGCCTGTCGTCGCGGATCGCCCCGAGCGTCGAGGCGGCACTGTCGGCGGTCGGCGACATTGCCTTCGAACGGGCGCCGCGCATCCTCATCTGCGGCTCGCTCTACCTTGCGGGGCAGGTGCTGGCGGCGAACGGCACGCCGCCGACCTGAACCGGACTTAGCCGGCGGCGCGCATCTCCGGCAGCGCCTCGGCGCTCCAGGCGCGCACATGCGCGTCGATCGCCAGCGCCTCTTCGACATCCGCCGGAGCGTGCCGGTAGACCGGCGCGAAATGCGTGCAGGCCCGCTCCACGAGTTCGGCGATGCCGTAGAAGCCGATGCGGCTGGCGATGAAGGCGGCCACCGCCACCTCGTTCGCGGCATTCATCACGGTTGGCGCGGCGCCCCCGTCGGCCATGGCGGCGCGGGCGATCCGCAGGCAGGGGAAGCGCTCCTCGTCCGCCGCCTCGAAGGTCAGGGCGCCGAGCTTCACGAGGTCGAGGGGCCGCCCGCGCTCGATGCTGAGCCGGTCGCCGAGGCCGAGGCAATGCGAGATCGGCACGCGCATGTCCGGCAGGGCCAGTTCCGCCGTCACTGCCCCGTCGATCCAGTAGACCATCCCGTGGATGACCGATTGCGGATGCACCACCACGTCGAGCCGTTCCGGCTCGATGCCGAAGAGGTGGTGCGCCTCGATCAGTTCCAGCCCCTTGTTCATCAGGGAGGCGGAATCGATGTTGATCTTCATGCCCATCGACCAGGTCGGATGGGCGGCGGCCTCGGCGGGCGTCGCGGCGGCAATGCGCTCCCGCGTCCAGGTGCGGAACGGGCCGCCGGACGCGGTGATCATCAGCGTGCGCACGTCGTCCAGGGGCCGCCCGTGCAGGGCCTGCGCGAGGGCGTCGTGCTCGGAATCCATCGGCCAGATGGTGGCGCCGTAGCGCTTGGCGTCGCGCATGAAGGCGTCGCCCGCGCAGACCAAGCTCTCCTTGTTGGCGAGCGCCACCGTGCGCCCGAGGCGCAGGGCGGCGTGCGTCGGCTTGAGGCCGGCGGCTCCGCTCACCGCCGCGACCACGATGTCGGCATCGCGCGCGACGGCCTCCATCACGGCCCCCTCCCCCGCGCCGTTGGCGATGCCGGAGCCCGACAGTGCCTCGGCGAGCGCCGGGCCAGCGGCCGGGTCGGCGAGCGCCGCGAAGCTCGCGTTCAGCTCGCGGGCGACCTTGGCCAGGGCCGCCGCGTCGCGACCGCCCACCACCGCGCCGGTGCGGAAGCGGTCGGGATGCTGCGTCAGCAGGTCGGCGGTGGAACGGCCGATGGAGCCGGTGGCCCCGAGGACGGTGACGGTCTGCGTCACGGGCGGAACTCCTGAGATATTAGCCGATCAGGCCATACCCGCGCAGGGCGAGATAGAGTCCCGCCAGCACGGCCACGGCGAAAAACCCGTCGAGCCGGTCCATCACCCCGCCATGGCCGGGGATGATGCGGCTCGAATCCTTCACGCCGTGGCGGCGCTTCAGCCACGATTCGTAGAGGTCGCCCGCCTGGGACAGGATGGAGGCCAACGCACTCACGCCCGCCACCACCGGCAGGGAGGCGCCGCGCGGCAGGGCCATTCCCATCAGGTCCGCGCCGACGGCGACCAGCGTCCCGGCGGCGACGGCGCCGAGGAGGCCGCCCAGTGCGCCGGACCACGTCTTGTTGGGCGAGACCCGCCGCATCAGCTTCGGCCCGCCGAGGCGACGCCCGACGAAATAGGCGGTGATGTCGGTCGCCCAGACCACGGCGAACATCCAGATCGGCCCGATCAGCGCCAGGGTGGCGTCGTCCCGCAGGGCGGTCGGCACCGCAGCGATCACGCCCGCGCAGAGGAGACCGATCAGCGCCCTCGCCCGCCCCGCGCCGGTGCGCGCCACGGTGGCGCAGGCCGCCGCCCCAAGGACGAGGATCGCGGCGCAGGCGACAGAAGGGGCGTTTTGCTGGAGGGCGAGGACCATCGCGGCGAGGGTCGCGGCGCCCAGCGCGATCAGCACCTCGCGCGGCTCGACGCGGCTCATGACGATCCATTCGCCGTATCCGGCGATGCCGGCCACGAGCCACACGGCCGCGAAAGCCCATCCGCCCTGGATCAGTGCCGCGATGACGGCGGCCCCCAGGACGATACCCGAGGCGACGCGCAGCCACAATTCCCGGCGCGAGCGGCGCGCGGGAGCGAGGGGCGCGGCCGAAACCGCCTCGGCCGGGACCACGGTCACGCCGGCCTCAGACCTGCATGATTTCCTTTTCCTTCGACGACAGCACGCCGTCGATCTCGGCGATGTGGGAATCCGTGACCTTCTGGACGTCGCCGGCCTGACGCTTCTCGTCGTCCTCGGAGATGGCGCTGTCTTTCAGGAGCTTCTTCAGGTGGTCGAGCCCGTCGCGGCGGACGTGGCGCACGGCGACGCGGGCCTCCTCCGCATACTTGTGCGCTACCTTCACCATCTCCTTGCGGCGCTGCTCGTTCATCTCGGGGATGCGCAGGCGGATCGTCTGGCCTTCCGTCTGCGGGTTGAGGCCGAGGTCGGATTCGCGGATCGCCTTCTCGACGGCGGTGACCATGCTGCGGTCCCAGACCGAGATGGACAGGAGGCGCGGCTCCGGCACGCTCACCGTCGCCACCTGAGACATCGGCATCATCGAACCGTAGGCATCGACCTGGATCGGATCGACCAGACCCGGCGTAGCCCGGCCGGTGCGCAGGGAGCCGAGATCCTTCGAGAGGGACGAGACGGCGCCCTGCATACGGCGCTTGATGTCGTTGAGATCGAATTCCGGAGTGGCCATGGCGTCAGGTCCCTACGGGCATGGTGGAAAGGGGGCGCAGCGCAGGGCGCGCGATCGCGGCCTCAATGGACGAATTTTTTCTCGCCCGCAAACGCCGGGTTGCAGCATCCCCAGTGTTAGGGGACCACATGGGTCGAGGGGGCGTCGCCCGACAGGATCGCGGCGATGGAACTCGGCGCGTGGACCGAGCCGACCACGATCGACAGCCGACTCTCGCGGGCAAGCGCGAAGGCGGCGGTGTCCATCACCTTCAGGTCGCGGGCAATGGCTTCGTCATGGGTGATGCGGTCGTAACGGACGGCGTTGGGGTCCTTCTTCGGATCGGCCGAATAGACTCCATCCACCTGCGTCGCCTTCAGCACGGCATCGCAGCGCAGCTCGGCGGCGCGCAGGACGGCGGCGGTGTCGGTGGTGAAATACGGGTTGCCGGTGCCGCCCGCGAGGACCACCACCTGCCCCTTGTCGAGGTGGTGCAGCGCCGGCTGGCGAGCATAGGTCTCACAGATCGTCGGCATCGACACGGCCGACATCGTCCGCGCCTGCACGCCCGCCGCGTTAAGGGCGGTCTCGATGGCCAGCGAGTTCATCACCGTCGCCATCATGCCCAGCGAATCGCCGGTCGCCCGGTCGATCCAGCCGGCGGCCGAGATGCGGGCGCCGCGGATCATGTTGCCGCCGCCGACGACGATGGCGATCTCCAGCCCCTTCTCGATGGACCGGGAGATGTCCTCGGCCAAAGCGGCCAGGGTCGGGGGATGCAGCCAATAGCCGTCAGGGGCTGCCAGGGCTTCGCCGGAGAGCTTCACGAGCACACGACGAAAGGGCGTCGATGCGGGCATCTGGAGTCCTCGTGACAGCCCGAACCGCCGGGCGGCAGCTTCTACGCCAGACCCCGCTCGCGCGTCGAGGGTGACACAGACGAAATCACCGGACTGCCTGAGCAGCCCGGTGATGAAGTGGTGAACCCGTCGAGGGGAAGCCGGCCCTGAGGGGCCGGGTGGTGTCAGTGGCTGGAGACGAAATCCAGCACGCCCGCGGCCGTCATGAAAAGGCCGGAAGCGAAGACACCGATCATGAGGTAGCTGAAGCTCTTTGCCATGAGCCCAAAGTAGGGGTCCCGTCGCCGTCACGCTGTGCGTCCGGGCACGCGGCAGCGCGGATTATTGCACCGCACAAGAACGACGGGCGCGAGTGCGCAGAACAAAGCCCGCCGAGGGCGACCCGGCGGGCTTCGCAACGATCCGCGAGGGATCCGTTCGGATCAGGCGCGACCGGCCTGCTGGGCGACCTCGGTCGCGAAGTCCGGGCCCTCTTCCTTCTCGATGCCCTCGCCCAGCGCGTAGCGGACGAAGCCCTTCAAGGTGACGGGGCCGCCGACCTTGCCGGCCGCTTCCTTCAGCACCTGGGAGACAGTCTTCGAGCCATCGTGCACGAAGGGCTGCTCCAGGAGGGTGACCTCCTTGTAGTAGGACTTCAGGCCGCTCTCGATGATCTTCTGCATGACGTGATCCGGCTTGCCGGCATTCTTCTCACGCAGGATGTTCGACTCACGCTCCACGGTCCCGGCATCGACGCCGGAGGCGTCGAGGGCCACCGGGTTCGTCGCCGCGACGTGCATGGCGATCTGGCGGCCGAGCGTCGAGAGGGCGTCCACGTCCCCCTCGGACTCGAGGGCCACGAGCACGCCGATCTTGCCGAGGCCGTCGGCGATCTGGCTGTGGACGTAGCTGGCGATCACGCCCTTCGTCACGTCGAGCTTGGCGACGCGGCGCAGATTCATGTTCTCGCCGATCGTGGCGATCAGGCTCTGCAGGTGGGCCGCGACAGTCTCGGACGAACCGGGGAAGGTCGCGTTCTGCAGGCCTTCGAGGGTGCCGTCGGTGTTGAGGGCGATCTTGGCGGCCTCGCGGGCGAAGGCCTGGAAGCCGTCGTTGCGGGCCACGAAGTCGGTCTCGGAGTTCACCTCGACGATGGCGGCGTGGTGCCCGGCGGACTCGACGGCCACGAGGCCCTCGGCGGCGACGCGGCCGGCCTTCTTGGCGGCCTTGGCGAGACCCTTCTTGCGCAGCCAATCGACGGCGGCCTCGATGTCACCCTGCGTCTCGGCGAGGGCGCCCTTGCAATCCATCATGCCGGCGCCGGTCTTCTCGCGAAGCTCCTTCACCATCGCGGCAGTGATGTTGGCCATGGCCGGTTCCTTTCGTGCGGTTGAGGGCGGTTCGATGACAGAGGCCCGGCGCTCGGGGCGAGCGGCCGGGCCCGGTAGGCTGGGGTGTGCGACCGGCCGATGACGGCCGGTCCACGCTCCGGTCGGATCAGGCCGCGGCGGCGGCCTCGACGAAGCCGCGGGCCTGCGAGACCCACGAATCGCGGTCGATGCGGCCGTTGAGCTTCAGGTCGGCATCGACCTTGGCGACTTCCTCGGCGGTCATCGCGGCGATCTGCCAGTAATGGTAGATGCCGGCATCGTTGAGCTTCTGGACGATCTGCGGACCGGCGCCGTTCAGCTTGGTCAGGTCGTCGGGGGCGCCGCGAGGGGCGGCGAGAAGCTCGAAATGCTCGGTCGACTCGGCGAGCATCGCCACGTCGGCCGGATCGAGGGAGTCGGTCGCCACGGAGGCCGGGGCGGAGTCGTCGTTGGCCGGCAGCTCTTCGGCCATCGGCTCCTCGGAGGCGCCGAGATCGACGCCCGACGAACCCTGGGCGCGCGAGATGCCGTCGATGGCGGCGCGGGCGATCAGGTCGCAGTACAGCGCGATGGCGCGGCCCGCGTCGTCGTTCGCCGGCACGACGTAGGTGATGCCGTCGGGGTTGCAGTTGGTGTCGACCACGGCGGCGACCGGGATGCCGAGGCGGTTCGCCTCCTTGATCGCCAGCTGCTCCTTGTTGGTGTCGATCACGAACAGCAGGTCCGGCACGCCGCCCATGTCCTTGATACCGCCGAGCGCCTTCTCGAGCTTGTCCTTCTCACGGGACAGCATCAGGCGCTCCTTCTTGGTCAGGCCCGGGCCGCCGGTCTCCAGGGTCTCGGAGACCTTGCGCAGGCGGGAGATCGAGCCCGAAATCGTCTTCCAGTTGGTCAGCGTGCCGCCGAGCCAGCGGGAGTTGACGTAGTACTGGGCCGAACGGCGGGCGGCCTCGGCGATCGTGTCGGCGGCCTGGCGCTTCGTGCCGACGAACAGCACGCGGCCGCCACGGGCGACGGTGTCGCTCACGGCCTGGAGGGCCTGATGCATCGCCGGGACGGTCTGGGCGAGGTCGATGATGTGGATGTTGTTGCGGGTGCCGAAGATGTAGGGCTGCATCTTCGGGTTCCAGCGGTGCGACTGGTGCCCGAAGTGAGCGCCGGCTTCGAGCAGCTGACGCATGGAAAAGTCGACGGCCATCGTAAATCTCTCTCCGGTTAAATCCGCCGCGGAGGGTTGCGACCGGCCTCAAGCCGGCGACCGGAAACGCCCCATTGAATCATGGGGCCGGCTCCGCGTGTGGGATGGGTCGGGCGGTTAGCAGAACCACCCGGCGGTGGCAAGTCTCACGGGGGTTACGCCGCCGCGAACAGCGCGGCGATCTCGGTCTCCCCAAGGACGCGGAATTCTCCCGCCGGCAGGTCGCCGGGCAGGTCGAGGCCACCGACCCGGTCGCGGTGCAACGCCTCCACATGATTGCCGAGCGCCGCGAACATCCGGCGCACCTGATGGTAGCGGCCCTCCGTCAGCGTGACGGCGCAATGGGTCGCGTCCTGCGTCTCCATTACCACCGGCAGGAGGGGCCTGTCCTCCCCGTCGAGCATCAGCGTGCCGGCGGCGAGCGCGGCCTCCTCGTCGCCCCGGAGCGGCCGGGCGAGCGCGACCCGATAGCGCTTGGCGACGTTGGCCTTCGGCGAAATGATCCGGTGCAGCAGGGCGCCGTCGTCTGTGAGCAGCAGCAGGCCGGACGTGTTCTTGTCCAGCCGCCCCACCGTCGAGAGGGGCGGGTCGCGGTGGCGCCAGCGATCCGGCAGCAGCCCGTACACCAGCGGCCCCGCCTCCTTATGCGAGCAGGTGACGCCCACCGGCTTGTGCAGCAGCAGGCAGAGGCCGGGCAGCGGATCGAGGGGTTCGTCCTCCACCGACAAACGGGCCGGCAGGTCCGGCGTCAGGGCGATCCGCGCGCCGGCATCGGACAGGGCCTCGCCATCGAGGCGGATCTCGCCCATCCGCGCGAGGGTCTGGATCTCCCGGCGGGAGCCGTAGCCGAGATTGGCCAGCAGCTTGTCGAGGCGGACGGCCTTGCTCACCGCCGGGCCTCGAACACCTTGTAGCCGCCCTCCTGCGCCACCGTCTCGACGCTGCGGAACCGCTCGCGCAGAGTCGCCTCGTAGGGTAGGTGCGCGTTGGCCACGAGCCACAGCGTCCCGCCCGACCTGAGGGAATCGGCCGCCCGCTGGATGAAGATCTTGCCGAGCGCCTGATCCTCGGCACCGCCGTCGTGGAAGGGCGGGTTGCTCACGGCGAAGTCGAGGCCAGTGGGCAGGGCCGATGCCGCCCGGAGGTCCCCCCAAACGATCTTCGCGCGCGGATCGGAGACGTTGCGCTTGGCCATCTCGATGGCCCGCCGGTCGAGGTCGATCAGGGTGATCTCGGTGACGGCGGAGGAACCCAGCACAGCCCGGCCGAGCAGGCCGAGGCCGCAGCCGAGATCGACGCCGCGCCCCTTGAGCGCCGGCAGGCGGTGCATCAGCAGGGCCGTGCCCGGATCGAGCCTGTCCCAGGAGAAGACCCCTGGCTGCGTGCACAGGGCGAGGTTGTCGATGTGGCGCGGCCCGCCCTCGTCGATGGCAACGCCGAGCCCCGCCGGCTCGGCCGGCCGGGCGACGGTGCAGATGCGGTGGTGCCGCTTCGGCATATCCGACGGGACGCAGCCGAAGCCGGCGAGTTCCTTGGCGAGGCGCGCACCGCCGCGATCCTTCGGCGCCAGCGCCGTCAGCCGTGCGCCGGGCGCGAGGGCGCGGAGCGCATGGGCGAGGACGTAGCGGCGCTCGATCGTGCCGGCCGGCGCGTACACGGTCGCGCCTTCGAGGCTCGCATCCGCGACGTCTTCGAGACGCGACGAACCGACGATGACGGGCGAGACCTGCAGGGCCGTGTCGGGGGTTTCGGCGAGGTCGACGGGAGGCAAGCCGTAGACGGCGTGGGACATGATGCGAGGGCTATCAAGAAAACATTCGGGGAAACATCACCCCCGCACGCAGTCCGTGAGCGCGTTCGCCAGACAGGGAATCGGGGGATGGCTCCCTGATACACCGGGCGCCCCCCGCTGCCCAGCACTGGGGGCGGATCAGCCGCGGGGGAACTCCAGACCCATCTCGCGGTAGCGCGCGGGATCGTCGGCCCAGTTCTCGCGCACCTTCACGTGCAGGAACAGATGGACCGTCGCCTCCGCCGCCTCGGCGATCTCGAGCCGCGCCGCCTGACCGATAGAGCGGATGGTCTGGCCGTTCTTGCCCAACACGATGGAGCGCTGGCTCTCGCGCTCCACGAAGATCGTCTGCTCGATCCGCACCGACCCGTCGGTCTTTACCTGCCACTGGTCGGTCTCGACCGTTGAGCGATACGGCAGCTCTTCGTGCAGCCGGTCGTAGATTTTCTCGCGGGTGATCTCGGCGGCGAGCATCCGCAGGGGCGCGTCGGAAACCTGATCTTCCGGGTAGAGCCACGGGCCGGCGGGCATCCGCGCGGCCAGCGCTTTGCGCAGATCGCCGATGCCGTCGCCCTTCAGAGCCGAGATCATGAAGGTCTCGGCGAAGGGCGCCGCCTCGTTCAGCTGCGCGGCCAACGCCAGCAGTCGCTCGCGCGGGATCAGATCGATCTTGTTGAGGATCAGCAGCTTCTCCCGCTTCACGTCCTTGAGGCGCGAGAGGATGGCCTGCACCTCCTCGTCCACGCCCTTGCGGGCATCGACCAGCAGGCACACCGCGTCGGCATCGGCGGCGCCGCTCCAGGCGGAATGCACCATCGCCCGGTCGAGCCGGCGCTTGGGCGCGAAGATGCCGGGCGTGTCCACGAGGACGATCTGCGCCGCGCCCTCCATCACGATGCCGCGCACCAGGGCGCGGGTGGTCTGCACCTTCCGCGACACGATGGAGACCTTCGTGCCGACGAGGCTGTTCAGCAGCGTCGACTTGCCGGCATTCGGGATGCCGATCAGCGCGACGAAGCCGGCCTTCGAATCGGCCGGCGTGCCGGGCAAGGGCGTGGGCGTGAGGCCGGCGTGGTCTGGGGAATCCTGGTCGGTCATGTCGTCTCCGCGGCGGCTTCACCCACCGCATGGATGCCTTCGCGGGCGAGCAGCGCGCCGGCGGCGGCCTGCTCGGCCACGCGCTTCGAGGTGCCCTCGCCGTAGCCGGGTTCCAGCCCATCGACCTGCACTGCCATGCGGAAATGCGGGGCGTGGTCGGGGCCGGTGCGTTCCACGACGGCATAGGTGGGAATCGGCAGGCTTCGGCTCATGGCCCATTCCTGCAAGGTCGATTTCGCGTCGCGCCCGCGCGGCGCGGTGCCGGGTTCGGCCGGGCGGAAATGCGCTTCCACGATGGCGCGGGCCGCATCGAAGCCGGCATCGAGATAGACGGCGCCGAGGATCGCCTCGCACACGTCGGCCAGGATGGTCTGGTTGCGGCGCCCGCCGCCCATCACCTCGCCCTGGCCGAGAATCAGGTGCGCGCCGACGCCCCAGGTGCCGGCCACGGCGGCGCAGGTCTCCCGCCGCACGAGGCCGGCGAGCTGGCGCGAGAGGTCGCCCTCGTCGGCATCCGGCAGGGCGGCGTAGAGGCCCTCCGCCACCGCCAGCCCGAGCACCCGGTCGCCCAGGAATTCGAGCCGCTGATAGCTGCCGTTGCGGCCGGCGGCCTTGCTGGTGTGGGTCAGCGCGCGGGTCAGGAGTTCCCTGTCCGCGAAAACATGGCCGATCTTCTGCTCGAGTTCGGCGAGCGGCGGGCGCGGCTTGTGCGCTCGCTTGGCCCGCGCCGAGACGCGCGGAAGGGGTGTCGCGTCCGCGCTCAATGGATCGTCGAGAACAGGCGCGTCCAGCGCACGTGGGCGGGCCAGTTCCAGATCTGCCAGGCCGGCGTACCCTCGTCGATGGAGAAGAAGATCATCTCGGCGCGCCCGACGAAGTTGGCGAACGGCACGTAGCCGACATTGGCGAGGTCCCGCGAATCGGTGGAGTTGTCGCGGTTGTCGCCCATCATGAAGTAATGGCCGGCGGGGACGGTGTACAGCTCCGTCCGATCCCAGAAGCCGTTGTCCCCATCCCGCTCGATCACCCGGTGGGCCACGCCGCCGGGCAGGGTCTCCATGTACTGGGGCACCTTGGTCGGCTGGCCGTAGGCGTCGGAAGTCTCGTAGTCGGCGATGCGCTCGCGCTTCACCGCCTGGCCATTGATGTTGAGGACGCCGTCGATCATCTGGATCTTGTCGCCCGGCAGGCCGATCACGCGCTTGATGTAGTCGGTCGCATTGTCCTTCGGCAGCTTGAACACGGCGATGTCGCCGCGCTTCGGCTCCGCCGCCCAGACCCGGCCCTTGGCCTCGATCGGAATGTATTCCGAGAGCGGCAGCGAGAACTTCGAGTAGCCGTAGGAGTATTTCGATACGAACAGGTAGTCGCCGATCAGCAGCGTCGGCACCAGCGAGCCCGAGGGGATGTTGAACGGCTGGAACAGCAGGGTGCGGACCACGAGCGCGATGAGCAGCGCCTGGATGCCGACCTTCAGGGTCTCGCGGATGCTCGCCCAGGTGCCGGTATCCGCCGGCTTGGCGAGCGACTTGCCCTCGTGATTCACGCGCACGTTCCTACTGATCGACCGGGTCCGCCGTCCGGCGCCCGGGAGGTGACGCCGAGGGCGGCTTTTGCGCCATCCATTCGCGAGGATTGCGCCGCCATCGTGTCCGCTGGGTGCGGCGATCTAAACCATGCGAAGCCCCCCGGCAACGCGCGGAGCCCCCATCCTAATCCCGCAGGGCCTCGATGACCACGAAGGCCTGCGCCAGGGGCGGGTCGTCGGTGAGGCTCACATGGATCCGCGCCGCGTGCCCCTCCGGCAGCATCGCCGCCAGCCGCTCGGCCGCGCCGCCGGTGAGGCGCAGGGTCGGCTGGCCGGAGGGGAGGTTGACCACCTCCATGTCCCGCCAGAACACGCCCTCGCTCAGGCCGGTGCCCAACGCCTTGGCGCAGGCCTCCTTGGCGGCGAAGCGCCGGGCGTAGCCCTCCGCGCGGGCCTTGCGGCGGTCGCAGCGGGCGCGCTCGCCCTCCGTGTAGACCCGGTGCGTGAAGCGCTCCCCGTGCCGGGCCAGGGTCTTCTCGATGCGGCGAATGTCGCAGAGGTCGGAGCCAATGCCGAGAATCATCCGCGCGCCCTGTCCATCGCCGCGCGCATGTCGCGGATCGCCTGGGGAAGGCCGACGAAGATCGCGTCGGCGATGAGCGCATGGCCGATGTTGAGTTCGCGGATCTCCGGCACCGCCGCCACCGGCCCGACGCTCTCCGTCGTGAGCCCGTGCCCGGCATGGATCTCCAGCCCGAGGCCCGCGCCGTGCGAGGCCGCACGGCGGATGCGCGCGAGTTCCCGCTCAACCTCCGCTTGGTCGCCCGCCACGGCGGCCTCGCAATAGCTGCCGGTGTGCAGTTCCACGACCGGCGCGCCGAGGGCGTGGGCGGCCTCCATCACCGCCGGCTCCGGCTCCACGAACAACGAGACGCGGATGCCCGCTTCTGCCAGGGCGCGGATGCGGGGGGCAAGGTGCGTGCGCCCGCCGACGATATCGAGCCCGCCCTCGGTGGTGCGCTCTTCGCGCTTCTCCGGCACGAGGCAGGCGGCATGCGGCCGGGTGGCGATGGCGAGGGCGACCATCTCGTCGGTCGCCGCCATCTCGAAGTTCAGCGGCACGGTGAGGGCGGCTTTCAGCGCGGCGATGTCGGCATCGCGGATATGGCGGCGATCCTCGCGCAGGTGGGCGGTGATTCCGTCGGCCCCGGCCTCCACGGCGAGGCGCGCCGCGCGCACCGGATCGGGATAGGTGCCCCCCCGCGCGTTGCGGACGGTGGCCACGTGATCGATGTTGACGCCGAGGCGGAGCGGATGGGCGGGCATGATCGTCTTCGGTCGTTGCGCTGGGGCCTTACCTGTCGGCTTGCGCGCCTCTTCGCAAGGCCGTCCAATAGCGGCCCGGACTTGCGCCATGCGGCCAAACGGTCTAAGGGCGCCCCTCGCGTTCGCTCCGGCCGGGGGCTGAACGGACGGTGCCGTTCGCGGCATAGAGGCTTGCCTCGTCGTCCCGTGTCTCCGCCTTCGATCAACCGCTCGGGCCTTACATCGGCTCGAAGGGCTTGGCGCCGAGCAAACGTGAAAGTGAACCGGCCCGGACATGCCGCGCAAGCGGTCGGGCCTCCTTTGACCATGAAAGGCCCGGAATGCCTCTCTACGAGCACGTGCTCCTGGCGCGCCAGGATGTGACGTCCCAGCAAGTCGAGACGATGATCGACACCTACAAGGGCGTCATCGAGCAGAACGGCGGGCGTCTCGAGAAGATCGAGATGTGGGGCGTGAAGTCCCTCGCCTACCGCATCAAGAAGAACCGGAAGGCGCATTTCGCGCTCCTCAACATCGACGCGCCGCCTGCGGCGATCGCCGAGATGGAGCGCCAGATGCAGATCTCGGAAGACATCCTGCGTTTCATGACGGTGCGGGTCGAGGAACTCGATTCCGAGCCGTCCGCGATGATGCAGAAGCGCGACCGCGACGACCGCAAGGATCGTGAGCGTGGCCGGCGTCGTGACGACGACGGCTTCGGCGGCGGCGGCGGTGGCGGCTTCGGCGGGGAGAACTGATCATGGCTTTCGGTGCTGGTGGTGGCGGCGGTGGCCGTCGTCCGTTCTTCCGTCGTCGCAAGACCTGCCCGTTCTCCGGCGCCAACGCGCCGAAGATCGACTACAAGGACGTGAAGCTCCTCTCCCGCTACGTGTCGGAGCGCGGCAAGATCGTCCCGTCCCGCATCACGGCGGTGTCGGCCAAGAAGCAGCGTGAGCTCGCCCAGGCGATCAAGCGCTCCCGCTTCCTCGGCCTGCTCCCCTACGTGATCAAGTAGGCGACACGAGAACCGCCGGCCCGGCAACACCGGGCCGGCTCCTTCAGAGCGGCGACCCCGCTCGATCGTTGGGGCAGCGTTCTTCCAGCCCCTAACCCCTCCCTCGTGGGCGGGGGGGACAGCGGACCCCATGACCCACAACCTCGTCCTTGGCATCGGCGCGGGCCTCGTCTCCGCACTCCTCTTCGGCGTCCTGCTGAAGGGAACCGGCCTTGCCGTCACCCTCTACCTGCTCGCCCCGCTGCCGATTCTGATCGTCGGCCTGGGCTGGAGCCACCGGGCCGCGCTCGCCGCCGCCGCCACGGGCAGCCTCGTGCTGATGGGGGTGATCCAGCCCTTCATGGGCCTCGCCTTCGCCGCCTACATCGCCCTGCCTGCATGGTGGCTCGCCTACCTCGCGCTCCTCGGCCGCGAGACGCCGGAAGGCCTCGAATGGTACCCGACCGGCCGCCTCCTCGGCTGGATCGCGGCGACCGCCGCCCTCGCCTTCATCTCCATCGCGGTCCTGTCCTCGCCGAACTTCGCGGCCTACGAGGCGCAGCTCCAGAAGCTCTCGCACGCCCTGGTCAAGACGCGCACCGGGACGCCCCGCCCCGCCCCGCAGGCGGACAAGGCGCCCGAGGCGGCGCCGGATGACGCGACGACGGACGAGGCGAGCAAGGTCGACGTCACACGCGACGAGCTGGCCGACGCCTTCGCGACCATCGTGCCGGCACTGGCCGCGCATGGTCTGGCCATGCTCCTCACCTTCTATCTCTGGGCCGCCGCGCGGATCGTGCGCATCTCCGGCCGGCTGATGCGGCCCTGGCCCGATCTACCGTCCACGAAGATGCCGCGCTCGTGCCTCGGCGCGCTGGCCTTGGCCGTGCTCCTGAGCTTCGCGCCGGGCTATGCCGGCGTGCTCGGCGTCGCCCTGGTGGGCGCCTTCACCGCCGTTTTCGCCCTGCAGGGCCTCGCCGCCTTCCACGACCGCTCGCGCGGACGCCCCGGGCGCGGGCTGATGCTCTTCGCGATGTACATGGTCCTGTTCGTGACCCAGGGCATCGCCCTGATCGCCCTCACCCTTTTCGGCCTCGCCGACACCGCCCTCGACCGCCGCCGGCCGAAAGGCCCCGTGGCGCCGTGACCCCGGGGCCGTCCGGCCCCATCCTACCCCCCGAAGGAGACAGACAATGGAAGTGATCCTGCTCGAACGCGTCGCCAAGCTCGGCCAGATGGGCGAGACCGTGAACGTCCGCCCCGGCTTCGCCCGCAACTTCCTACTCGCCCGTGGCAAGGCCCTGCGCGCCACCGAGTCGAACAAGAAGCACTTCGAGACCCAGCGCGCCCAGCTCGAGACCCGCAACCTTGAGCGCAAGAAGGACGCCGAGGCCGTCGCCGAGAAGCTGAACGGCCAGAGCTTCACGCTCATCCGCCAGTCCGGCGAGACCGGCGTGCTCTACGGCTCCGTCTCGACCCGCGACATCGCCGAGATCGTCACCAAGGACGGCTTCTCCGTCGAGCGCGGTCAGATCGTCCTCAACCAGCCGATCAAGACGCTGGGCCTGTTCACCGTGCCGGTGACGCTGCACCCCGAGGTCGAGATCCAGATCACCGTCAACGTCGCCCGGAGCCCGGAAGAGGCCGAGCGTCAGGCTCGCGGCGAGGCGGTCATCGAGCGCGATGCGTTCAACCTCGACGACCTGGGCCTCGAAGTCGGCGCGGCCCTGGCCGATGCGGGCGAGGGTGCGGACGACCGGGGCTGAGCCTCTGCACAGCGGTGATTGCGGGGAGAACCGCCGTCACCGCTTGACACGTTCCGCATTTGTTCCAGCATGGATGCCCGCCCGCTTTCGAGTCGGCGGGCATTCGCGCATCCGGGGTGAGACCCTGGAACGCGGTGATCGGCTAAGCTTCGGTCAACCAGTCGAGGCGATGGTCGGGATGTGAGATGCGCCGCTCGGGCGCCAGACGGGAGACGTTCCGCTGATGGCATTGCCCAACGCAATCACGGCCAAGCTCGAAGCGGTGAAGGCGGAATACCGCGTCGCCCCGCACAACATCGACGCGGAACAAGCGCTGCTCGGCGCCATCCTCGTGAACAACGACGCCTATTACCGCGTGTCGGACTTCCTCCTCTCCGAGCACTTCATGGAGGATGCCCACCAGCAGATCTTCACCGTCGCGGCCTCGCTGATCAAATCCGGCAAGCTGGCGACGCCGATCACCATGAAGACCTATCTGGGCGATGCCGATTTCGGCGGCCAGACGGTGATCCAGTACCTCGCCCGCCTCGCCGCCGACGCCACCACGGTGATCAACGCGGCCGAGTACGGCCGCACCATCTACGACCTCGCCATCCGCCGCCGGCTGATCGCCATCGGCGAGGAGCTTGTGAACGGCGCCTATGAGGCGCCCGTGGAACAGGCCCCGCGCGACCAAATCGAGGAGACGGAGCGGCGGCTCTACGAACTGGCCGAGGCCGGCAAGTACGATGGCGGCTTCCAGAAATTCTCGGACGCCCTCACCGCCGCCGTGGACATGGCCGCCAAGGCCTACCAGCGCGAGGGCAAGCTCTCCGGCATCGCCACCGGGCTCAGCGACCTCGATGCGAAGATGGGCGGGCTGCAATCGTCCGACTTGATCATCCTCGCGGGCCGCCCGGCCATGGGCAAGACCTCGCTCGTCACCAACATCGCCTTCAACGTCGCCAAGGCCTACCGGGGCGAGAAGCACCAGGACGGCACGATCCGCACGGTGAACGGCGGCATCGTCGGGTTCTTCTCGCTGGAAATGTCGGCTGAGCAATTGGCGACGCGTATCATCGCCGAGCAATCGGGCGTGCCGTCCTACAAGATCCGCCGCGGCGACATCCGGCCGGAGGACTTCTACAAGATCACCGATGCGGCCCGGGACATGCAGACCATCCCGTTCTACATCGACCAGACCGGCGGCATCTCCATCGCCCAGTTGTCGGCCCGCGCCCGGCGCCTGAAGCGCCAGAAGGGTCTCGATGTCCTGATCATCGACTACCTGCAATTGCTCTCCGGTTCCGGCAAGCGCAGCGACAACCGCGTGCAGGAGATGACCGAGATCACCACCGGCCTGAAGGCGCTGGCCAAGGAACTGGCGGTGCCGGTGATCGCCCTGTCCCAGCTCTCCCGTCAGGTGGAGAACCGCGACGACAAGCGCCCGCAACTCTCGGACCTGCGCGAATCGGGCTCGATCGAGCAGGACGCCGACGTGGTGATGTTCGTGTTCCGCGAGGAATATTACGTCGGCAACAAGAAGCCGCGCGAGGGGACGGAGGAGTTCTTCGCCTGGGAAGCCGAGATGCAGCGCGTCCACGGCAAGGCCGAGGTGATCATCGGCAAGCAGCGGCACGGCCCGACCGGTACCGTGGAACTGCAGTTCGACGCGAACATCACCCGCTTCTCGAACCTCGCGCAGGACGACCGCCTGCCCGACCGGATGTAAACGCCTCCCTCACGCGTCAGTGCGAGCGGAGGGACCATGTCCGAACACACCGATCGCCTGAACCGCCGCCAAGCTCTCGCCCTCGCGGCGGGGGGCGCAGCCCTGCCCCTCGTGCCGCCCTTTCCTGCGATGGCGGGTGGCAACCCGCCGCCGCGAACGACGTTGCCCGCACGACCGCACGAGGCGGCGCAAGGAGCGACGATGAGCGAGCCGACCCCTCCGACGATGGAATACTGGCACGTCTACACCGACGCGGACGGGATCAGCCGGCAAAAGAAGTGCGAGTTGACGCAATTCAAGTTCGAGGGCGTCGATCCGCAGACCGCGCCGCAATGGAACGACAAGCAGGAGAAGACAGAAGCCGGCGTCACCTTCACCGTGCTGCCGGTCGGCTGGGTCGGCGAGTGGCACGAGAATCCCCGCCCGCAATGGATCGCCATCCTCTCCGGCCGCTGGTTCGTGGAGACCATGGACGGCACCCGCGTCGAGATGGGGCCGGGCGAACTGATGATGGGCGAGGACCAGAACACCAAGGAGCGCGACGGCAAGAAGGGCCATCTCTCCGGCACGGTCGGCGACGAGCCCTGTGCGATGATCGTCACCGGGCTCGAGGTGACGCCGACGGTCAACCAGCCCGGCCGCTTCAAGTAAGCGCCGCGCCATGGAGGGGTACGAACTGACCCAGCCGCGCTTCAAGCGCTGCGTGCTGCCGAACGCGGAACTGGAAAAGCTCGCCGAGGGCTTCCGCTGGACGGAAGGCCCGGTCTGGTTCGGGGACCGGGACGAGTTCCTGTTCTCCGATCTGCCCCACAACCGGGTGATGCGCTGGAGCGAGGGCGGCGGCCTCAGCGTCTTCCGCCGGGACAGCGATTTCGAGAACGGCCACACCCGCGACCGCGAGGGGCGGCTCGTCTCCTGTGCCCACCGGGGCCGGCGCATCCACCGCACCGAGCTCGACGGCAGCATCACGTCGCTGGTCGAGCGCTACGAGGGCAAGCGCCTCAACTCGCCGAACGACATCGTCGTGAAGTCGGACGGGACGGTCTGGTTCAGCGATCCGCATTACGGGATCCAGACCGATTACGAGGGCGGCAAGCAGGAGGCCGAGCTTCCGGCCAACGTCTACCGATTCGACCCGCGCGACGGCTCACTCCGGGTGGTAGCCGACGATTTCCAGGGGCCGAACGGCCTGTGCTTCTCGCCCGACGAGACGCGCCTCTACATCGTGGAGACCGGTCTTCAGTTCGCGGCCGAGCCGGTGCAGCACATCCGCGTCTTCGATGTCGGCGACGACGGGCGGCTTTCCGGGGGACGGGTGTTCTGCACCATCGACCCGGGCAACGCGGACGGCATCCGCTGCGACGAAGACGGCAATCTCTGGTCGAGCGCCGGAGACGGGGTGCATTGCCTCGATCCCGGCGGCGAGTTGCTGGGCAAGATCCTCGTGCCCTCCACCGTGGCGAACTTCACCTTCGGCGGTCGCAACCGCAGCCGCCTGTTCCTGTGCGCGTCGCATACGATCTACGCGATCTACACTAACGTGCGCGGGGCGAGCCGGCCGTGAGCGGCATCCGCGCGATCCTGCGCTTCGACCGCACCGTCGCCGACCTTGACCGGACGGAGCGCTTCTACCGGGACCATCTCGGCTTCGAATCCGAAGCCCCGCCGGAGCCTGTGCCGTCTGCGGAGGCCGAGGCGCTGGGCCTGTCGGGCCGGAGGCTGCGGATGCACCTCGGGGAACAGCACGTCGCCTTCGTGCAGGCCGATCCGCCGGGCGCCCCCTACCCCGCCGGGGCCGATGCGACCGATCCGGTCTTCCAGCACCTCGCCATCGTCGTCCGCGACATGGCGGCGGCGACGCGCGGGCTCGTGGTCGAGCCGATCAGCCAGGGCGGGCCGCAGGTGCTGCCGCCCTCCACCGGGGGCGTCGTCGCCTACAAGTTCCGCGACCCGGACGGGCACCCCCTCGAACTCATCCACTTCCCCGGCGGCAAGCCCGCCGCGCGCTGGGCCGGTGCCCCCGGCCTGTTCCTTGGCCTCGACCATTCGGCCATCACCGTCACCGACCGTGACGCCGCCATCGCCTGCCTCGAAGGGCTCGGCCTTGCGGTCTCGGAGCGGGGCCTGAACCAGGGGCCGGAGCAGGCGCGGCTCGACGGCCTGCCCGATCCGGTCGTGGACGTGATCGCCCTGGCGCCGCCTGTGCCCGCCCCGCATGTGGAGCTTCTGCATTACCGCGCCCCAGCGCGGAGCCGGCCGGCGCAGGCCTATGGACCGTCAGACCGGGCGAGCACGCGGTTCGTGGTCTCGACCGACGATCCGGCCGCTCTCGCGGGATCGTTACGCGGCGCGCGGCTCTCCTCGGACGGCAGCGCCTGCTACGGCACGGGGCCGGACGGACACGGGTTCCTGATCCTGCGCTGGGGTTGACGGCGCGGGCCTGCGGCGCCACTCCCGCCGCGGAGACCCCGCCCATGCCGCTCCTCGCCCTGCCCTTTCCGGCGATCAACCCCGTCGCCATCGCGATCGGGCCGATCACCATCAAGTGGTACGCCCTCGCCTACATCGCCGGCCTGATCGGCGGGTGGTACTACGCGCGCCGCCTCGTGATGGCCGACCGGCTGTGGGGCGTGGTGAAGCGCCCCGTCCCCACCGACATCGACGATCTCGTCGTGTGGGTGGCGCTGGGCGTCGTCCTCGGCGGACGCATCGGCTACGTGCTGTTCTACAATCTGCCGATGTACATGGCCGACCCGTGGGAGATCCTGGCCATCCGCAACGGCGGCATGTCCTTCCACGGCGGCTTCCTCGGCGCGATCCTCGCCTTCCTGCTGTTCGCGCGCTCGCGCGGGCTCAATGGCTATACGCTGCTCGACATCGGCGCGGTGGTGGTGCCCATCGGCCTGTTCTTCGGCCGCATCGCCAACTTCGTGAACGGCGAGCTGTGGGGCCGGATCGCCCCCGACTTCCCCTACGCGATCGTCTTCCCGACCGGCGGGCCGCTGCCGCGCCACCCGAGCCAGCTCTACGAGGCGGCGACGGAGGGCCTGCTGCTCTTCATCGTCATGGCGATCTGCGTGCGGCGCTTCGGCTTCCGCAAGCCGGGGCTTCTCGGCGGCATCTTCGTGCTGGGCTACGCCGTGGCGCGGACGGCCTGCGAGTTCTTCCGCGAGCCCGACGCGCAACTGGGCTTCCTCTTCGGCAACGGCCTCGGCCCGATGGGCGGCGGCGTGACCATGGGGATGCTCCTCTGCATCCCGATGATGCTGGTGGGGCTGACCTACATCGTCCTCGCCGCCACGGGCCGCACCCGGCCGAAGCGGACGGCCGCCGCCGCGACGGGCGAGGAGGCGCCGGCCGCGCGGGCGAAGGCGTGACGCCGCTGGGGCGCGAGATCGCGGCCATTGTCCGCGAGACGGGGCCGATCGGCATCGACCGCTACATGGCCCTGTGCCTCGGCCACCCGGTCCACGGCTATTACCGCACGCGCGATCCCCTCGGGGCGCGGGGTGACTTCACCACCGCCCCCGAGATCACGCAGATGTTCGGCGAACTGATCGGCGCCTGGGCCGCCTATGTCCACCGGGCCATGGGCAGGCCGGACCCGCTCCTCATCGCCGAACTCGGCCCCGGCCGGGGCACGCTGATGGCCGACGCCCTACGGGCTCTAAGCGCCGCCGCGCCGGGGGTCCGCATCGCCCCCCATCTCGTGGAGACGAGCCCCGTGCTGCGGCAGGCGCAGGAGAGCCGTCTCGCGGGGGCCGGCGCCGCGTGGCACGCCTCCCCCGAAAGCCTGCCCGACGGGCCGGCGATCCTCATTGCCAACGAATTCTTCGATTGCCTGCCGGTGCGCCAGTTCGTCCGCACCTCGGACGGCTGGCACGAGCGGCTGGTGGGGCTCGGCGCTGAAGGCAGCCTCGCCTTCGGCCTCGCGCCGGAACCGACGCCGGGCCTCGCCGCGCAAGCGTCGACCGGCGCCGTGGTCTCGGTGCCCGGACCGGGCCTCGATCTCGTGCGCGCCCTCGCCCGCCGCGTCTGCTCGCAGGGTGGCGTGCTCCTTGTCTTCGATTACGGGCATGTCCGCCGCGACTTCGGCGATACGTTGCAGGCGCTGTCGGGCCATGCCTTCGCCGATCCCCTCGCCGCTCCGGGCGAGGCCGATCTGACCTGCCACGTCGATTTCGCAGCGCTCGCACTCGCCTCCCAAGAGGCGGGCGCGGCGGTTCACGGGCCGACCGATCAGGGCGCGTTCCTGGCCGCGCTCGGTCTGCACGAGCGTGCCGCGAAACTCCGGCTGCGGGCGGATGACGCCCAAGCCGAGGCCATCGATGCCGCCGTCGCACGGCTGACGGATGACAGGCCCGAGGGGATGGGACGCTTGTTCAAGGTGATGGCGGTGGCGGCGCCGGATCTCGGGCCGCTGCCGGGCTTCTCGCCGGAGTGAGGCGCCCCCCGCGCATATCGCGGGAGGCGCGTTGGCCAGGGGCTCAGCTCTCGAAGGAGCCGAAGCCGGAGGTGGTGTCCTTCGGAGCCTTCTGGGCCTCGTCGTCCGCGACGTTGGCCTTGGGTTCCGGGAGTTCGTAGCAAGGAACCGGAGCCTGCTGTGCGCCCGCGATCTTGTGCGGCGCGGTCTGCTCGTGACGCTCGTTTTCGTCCGTCTGCCGCATGGCGGTCCTCCATGGAAGTGCCGCCGGCCGTAGCCAGCCATGCCCATATAATGCGGCACTGCAACATCGGTATCACATCGCCACGCGCATCGCCTTGGGCTATCCGGGCGTCAGAGTTGACGTGAGGGCGGGGCTATGAGCGCAGGCCAGTTCATCGAGGCACCGGAATTGTCCTCGCATCCGGTCATCCGCCACGCCTTCTTCACCCGCGTCGGGGGGGTGTCGGGGGGGATCTACGCCTCTCTAAACGGCGGGCTCGGCTCCAATGACCGGCCGGAGGCCGTAGCGGAGAACCGCGAGCGGATGTGCGCCGCCCTCGGGCTGCCTTCGGACCAACTGGTGAGCCTGTATCAAGTCCATTCGGCCGACGTGGTGACGGTCGAGGCGCCCTTCCCCGCCGGCGAGCGCCCGAAGGCCGACGCGATGGTGACGCGGGTGCCCGGCCTCGCGCTGGGCATCGCCACGGCCGATTGTGGCCCGATCCTGTTCGCCGACCCTGAGAACCGCGTGATCGGCGCCGCCCATGCGGGATGGAAGGGTGCGCTGACCGGGGTGATCGCCGCCACCGTCGCGGCCATGGAAGAAATCGGGGCGGAGCGCTCCTCCATCGTCGCCGTGCTCGGCCCGACGATCAGCCAAGCCAACTACGAGGTCGGCCCGGATTTCATCGCCCGGTTCAAGGCCGAGGCGCCCGGTATGGACTCCTTCCTCGGTGAGGGCACGAAGCCCGGCCACGCGCAATTCGATCTGCCCGGGTTCATCCTGTTGCGCCTCAACGAGGCGGGGATCGGCGAGGCCGCCGCCCTCAACCGCTGCACCTATGCCGAGCCCGACCGCTTCTACAGTTTCCGGCGGACGACCCACCGCAGCGAGCCCGATTACGGACGCCTCATATCGGCCATTGCCCTCACCCACTGATGGGGCGAAAAGGGGGGTGCGACAATCTGTCGAGCGGGAAGCCGCAAAAAAATCGTGGCAGCAAGCGAACCTTGACCATTCGGGGGCGTTTAGAGCGTCAAGGTAACGAGGATAAAGGCGGGCCGCCGCAAGGGGCTGCACAAGCAGCTGGTGGCATCGTCGAGCGAAAAGCGACCTCGGAACCGCTGGATCAACCAGTTCGGGCCGGCGCAGCCGGACCACCTTTGAGGACCGTCACCATGAAATTCTTTCTCCGC
>NZ_JAKSXZ010000139.1 GCF_022829465.1 Methylobacterium sp. J-067 | reverse complement strand
GAGCGGCAGGCGGGCGCCGGCCACGGCCTCGCCGGTCACGGTGACGGTCTGCGAGATCGGCTTGGTGACGGAGACGAGCACCTGCGGCTGGATGGCCTTGCCGGCGAGTTCGTTCTCGATGAGCGCCTGCACGTCCTGCGGCCGGCGGCCGGCGACGGCGATGCGGCCGGCATAGGGAACCGAGATGGAGCCGTCGCGCCCGACTGGCTGCTCGGGGATGAGGGCGGACTTCGAGCCGGCGGAGAAGCGGTCGGCGACGAGGGGCCCGGAGAACAGCCCGCCGGACCCGGCCTCCCAGACGGAGACGGCGACCATGTCGCCGATGCCGATGAGGGGTTCGGCGGAGGGGCGGTGATCGCCGAAGGAGGCGAGCAGGCTGTCGAGGGGCCGTCCGCGCAGGGCCTCGATGGTTGCGGGGTTGATGTCGATGATCTCGTAGCGGGCGAGCAGGCCGCCCCCGGACTCTGGCACCTCGGCGCCGGCCTGGATCGCCGTGGCCGTCGGCCCCGCCGCTGGCAGCAGCGTGCAGCCCGACATCGCCAGCGTGGCGAGCAGAAGGATCGGGGTTGTACGCATCCGGACGCTGTCCATGGGCCTGGCCGGTATCGTGCCTACCCCATGGGCAGCGGCGAGTCCGTAGCGGACCGGCCACACTGGCGCTCGCACGGCCCGGGCAGCCGTTTCATCCTCGCAACCCCCGGTATCCAGAGGGCATCGGAGGACGAGGCGCTCAGTTCGCCTGCCCGATGGTGCTGCCGATCTGCAGATAGACGCTGTCGAGCTTCGCTCCGTAGAGCTTGAGGGATCCGGCGATGACGGCGAAGATCAAGCCGCCGATCATCCCATACTCGATGGCCGTCGCCCCGCTCGCGTCGCGCAGGAAGCGGCCATAGAGGGAGGAGGGAATCGCCTGTCCTGTCCGCTCGCTCATCGTTCCGAAACCGTCAGCACCCCCGTCCTCCGGTCGATCGGGGACGGGGGGCGGACCTCAGAGATACCGGACGCGACTTGCCGCCGGCTTAACGTGATCGTCCACGCTCAGGCGTGGCCGGCCTTGTGCCGCAGGGAGTCGATGCGCTTCGAGGCCTCGGCCTTGTCGATGGAATCGTCGAACGCGTCCGGCTCCTTGGCCTCCTCCGAGAGGGTCTTGAGGTAAGACGCCTGCGCGCCGGTCATCGGCTCGCCGCCGGTGGTCCACTGGTCCGGATCCTTGATCTGGTTCGACACGTCCTTCGGATCGGTCTTCGGGTTCTCCGAGTGGGCGGTGTCCTTGGTGATCGACTTGGACATGTGATTTACCCGTTCATGAAATGTTCTGGCCAACGTCCCGACGGGGCCGGGGTTCCGTGCCGGGGCGGGGTGCGGCGGCGTTGTCCCCACCCTAGAATGGGCCTGCAGCGGGCGAGAGCGAGGGACGCATGGACGGTGGGCAGGTCCTCGTGGTGATGGGGGTGTCGGGCTCGGGCAAGAGCACCGTCGCGGCCCTCGTGGCGGAGCGGCTGGGCTGGATGTTCGTGGACGGCGACAGTTTCCACACGCCGGAGCACATCGCGAAGATGCATGCCGGCTTCGCCCTAGACGACGAGGACCGCGCGCCCTGGCTCGCGCGGATCGCCGTCTGGATCCGCCAGCGCCTGGAGGCGGGCGAATCTGGCGTCATCGTGTGCTCGGCCCTGCGCCGGGCCTACCGCGACGTCCTCGTGGGCGGCAGCCGCCGGGTGCGCATCGTCTATCTGGAGGGCGACAGGACGCTGATCGCGGCGCGCCTCGCGCAGCGCCACGGCCACTTCATGCCGCCGGGCCTCCTCGAAACCCAGTTCGCGGTGCTCGAACCCCCCGGCCCCGACGAGCACCCCCTCGTCGCGAGCATCGCCGAATCGCCCGGCGCCATCGCGGATGCCATCGTCGCCCGCCTTGCGGACGGGGCGTGACGACGGACCGGCGCAAACCTGTGGCAGGCCGAACACAGGGCCGGGCGGCCGGGCGATAAGGCGGGAGAGCACCCGGCCCGTCCCCCTTCCGCCGTCACTCCGCCGGCTCCGGGCCGTTTTCCGGCCTCATTTCCCGGTGACCTAGCTTGACCATAGAACAAGCAGCACCCGGGTCTCGGAATGCACCGCCTTTTCCTTGCTGCCGCCATCGCGGTCGCGCCAGCGGCCGCCATCGCACAGACGGCGCGCGACAACATCGACGCGCTGATCGAGCAGCAGGCAAAGGCCAACGGAGTGCCGGCGAGCTTCGTGCACGCCGTCGTCAAGCGCGAGAGCAACTACAATCCCAACGCCAGGGGCGGCAGCGCGCTCGGCCTCATGCAGATCAAGCACGTCACGGCGCGCTCCCTGGGCTACACGGGCGATCCGTCCGGCCTCTACGATCCCGAGACCAACCTCCGCTACGGCGTGGCCTATCTCGCGGGGGCCTACCGCACCGCGCAGGGCAACCTCCACCAAGCCTACCAGTATTATAACCGCGGCTATTATTACGCCGCCAAGCGCCAGGGCATCCCCACCGTCGTCGCCTCGACCGTGGCCCCCGTCGCCGCCTCGGCCAGCGCCCTGGCGAGCCTCTTCACCGGCCGGCCGCCCGCCGAGATGGCCCCAACCTCCGTCGCCCTGGCCTATGCCGCCGCCGAGCCGGCGCCGGTCCAGGCCGTGGAGGTGCCGCTGCCGCCGCGCCGGCCCGCCGCCCTCGCCGGCGACGCCTCCGTGCAATACGCCAGCCTGACCACCGAGGCGCCGCAGGCCGTGGCCGCCACGGTGGACGTGCCCTTGCCGCCCCGCCGCCCGGACGCGCTCGCCGGCACGGTGCAGGTCGCCGCCGCGACGCCCGCCGCCCTCACCGAGCTTCGCCTGTCGCCCACCGCCCCGGCCGAGGCCGCCCCCGCGACGGCGACCGTCGCGGAGGCCGTCGCCGTGCCGCTGCCGCCCCGCCGCCCGGCGCCGAAGCTCCTGGCGTTCGCCGCGCCGCGTCCGGCCGCCCCGGCGCCCGTGCAGCAGGAAGCGGCGGCCCTGCCATCGCAATAAGGATACGCACCGTTGCCCATACGGCATCGGTCGCGAGGCTTGACCATCGGGACGTTCCGCAACACATACGCAACACGCTGTGCTTGGCGCCGAACAGGTGCCCATGCGCCCATGAGAGGCGTCGGCGTCAATATCAGATTCATTGGGGTAGGGTACGCTGGTCTTCGCACGGATGCTCCGTGGCGGGCCTGCCCACCCCTGTCGGGAGGCTTGGCTGCCGCGGCTGTCCGGGCGGAACGGCGTCCCGTAACGGCAGGAAAGCGAACGGCGCCATGGCCGGCGTGATCGAACAGGAGACACTCTTTCTCGCGGATCTCGGCCGCCGGGTGCGCCATGCGCGCACGGTGCGGGGCCTCTCGCGAAAAGTGCTGTCCCAGCTCTCGGGCCTGTCCGAGCGGTACATCGCCCAGCTCGAGGGCGGGCAGGGCAACGTCTCCATCATCCTGCTGCGGCGGGTCGCCAACGCCATGGGCGTGCGCCTCGACGACCTGATCACCGGGGACGACAGCAGCCCCGACTGGCCCGTCATCCGCGATCTCCTCTCCCACGCGAATCCCAGCCAGATCGCGGCGGCCAAGGACATCCTGTCCGGCGGCAACCGCAACGAGGCCTCCGGGGCGGCGCGGGTGGCGCTGATCGGCCTGCGCGGCGCGGGCAAGTCGACCCTGGGCAAGCTCGTCGCCGACCGGCTCGGCTGGACCTTCGTCGAGCTGAACGCCGAGATCGAGCGCGAGAACGCCCTCTCGGTGCGGGAGATCTTCGCGATCTACGGCCAGGAGGGGTATCGCCGCCTGGAGCAGGCCGCCCTGCGGCGGCTCACCGAGCATCCCGGCCCGCTCATCCTCGCGACCAGCGGCGGCATCGTCGCCGAGCCGCTGACCTACGATCTGCTGTTGCAGGCGTTCTACACGGTCTGGCTGCGCGCCCGGCCGGAGGAGCACATGAACCGCGTGCGCGAGCAGGGGCACCTGCCGACCACCGGCGACCATGCCTCGGCGATGCAGGAGTTGCGGGCCGTGCTCGCGAGCCGCGAGCCGCTCTATGCGCGGGCCGCCGCCCAGGTCGACACCTCGGACATCCCCGTGCCGGTGATGCTCGACCGGCTGACGGCCGCCATCGAGACCCGGTTCGGCCTCGTCCGCGCCGGGTGACAGGCGCCCGGCGCGGACCAGACCTGACGCGGTCCCGGTCTTGATCGGGGCGGGGTGGGGCACCACGCTGTAGGCGGAGCGATAGGGCAGGGCGCTGCCCTGCACCCGCGAAAGGGCTCGCCCTTTCGAACCCCTGACCATCCAGCACGGGCGCGGAGCATGAGCGCAAGTCCAGCCTTCACCAAGACGGACCTCGCCGTCTGCGACCCCGTCTGGTCGCGGGTGCGGGACGAGGCCGAAGAGGTGCTGCGCACCGAGCCACAGCTCGCCTCCCTGATGGTGGCGACGATCCTCAACCATCCGACCCTGGAGGGAGCCGTCGCGCACCGCGTCGCCGCCCGGCTCGGGCATCCGTCCCTGCCGGCGGAGCTGATCGCCCACGCCTTCCACGAGGCGATCCAGGCGGATCCCTCCATCGGGTCGGCCTTCCGGGCGGATATCGGAGCGGTGATCGACCGCGACCCGGCGACCCTGCGGGCCCTGGAGCCGGTGCTGTACTTCAAGGGCTTCCACGCCCTGCAGGCCCACCGCCTCGCCCACCATGTGTGGACGCGGGGGCGGCGCGACCTCGCCCTCTACCTCCAGAGCCGGGTCTCGGAGGTGTTCCAGTGCGACATCCACCCCGCCGCGCGGATCGGCCGGGGCGTGTTCCTCGACCATGCCACCGGCCTCGTGGTCGGCTCCACGGCGGTGATCGAGGACGACGTGTCGATCCTGCACGCGGTGACGCTGGGCGGCACCGGCAAGCAGCGGGGCGACCGCCATCCGAAGATCCGCCGGGGCGTGATGATCGGGGCCGGCGCCAAGATCCTCGGCAACATCGAGGTCGGCGCCTGCGCCCGCGTGGCCGCCGGCTCCGTGGTGCTGCGGCCCGTGCCCGCGAACACGACCGTGGTGGGCGTGCCCGCCCGCGTCGTCGGCACGGCGGGCTGCGACGACCCGGCCCGGGCGATGGACCAGCTCGTCGCCCTCGACGCCTTCATCCACGTGGGCGAGGGCATCTAGGGCACGGGGGTCCGGTCACGCTTGCGGTGGGGCATCGGGCGTGGCAATCGCTGCGCCTTGCTCCACGCCGCCAGCGGAGAACAGACAGCGTGACCAAATCCGAGATCGCGAAGCTGCAAGCCTACATGCGCCGCACCTTCGCGAACACCAACATCCGCATCCAGGCCATGAAGACCGGCGACACGGCCGAAGTGTTCATCGGCGAGGAGTCGATCGGCGTGGTCGCGGACGACAAGGAGGACGGCGACGATTCCTTCGTGTTCCGCATGGCGATCCTCGACATCGACCTCGAGGACGTCTGAACGCCTGTGCAGCGGTTAACGCTAAGTAAACTCTCTGCTTAACGTTCGGTAAACGATCAGTCAGATTGCGCGGGCCATTCCGGGACCGCGCTCCATGACCCTCAGCCCCGCCGCCGTCGATTCCCTGCGCACCCTGTGCATCGGCCTCGCCTTGTCGGGGCTGCTCGCCAGCGCCTTCGAACTCTTCGCCGCGAAGCGGGCGAGCTTCAACCTGCTGGAGCGGGGCGGCCTCCTGGCGGTGGCGGCCCTGCCGCTCCTGGCCTTCTCGGCGCCCTTCATCATCCTGCGCAACACCGTGCGCGGACGCCGCATCGAGGGCCGCCCCTTCCCCTTCGTGATGCTGGCGACGATGATCGCCTGCGGCTGGGGCCTCGTCTCGGGCCGGGTCGCCCTCGATCTCGCGGCGATGATCGTCGGGGTCTGACCGTCCCTACGGCTCGGCGGTCGCGACCCGCGCGCCCTCCGCCCGTCCCCCGCCGGCATCCTCCTCCAGCGACACCCAGGCCGCGCTCTCCTGGCCCGCCCGCTTGATGAAGGCGTAGGGCACGCTCTTCCACGGGCGGATCTCGTCGGTCTTGTTGTCGAGGATGAAGTCGCCCCGGTCGGTGCGCACCGTCAGCACCGCGTGGCCCTCGTTGATCTCGTCGATCACCACCGTCATCAGCAGCGCCCGCCGGGGCAGGCCGCGCTCGGCGAGCATCCGCCGCTTGAGCAGCTGGTAATCCTCGCAATCGCCGAACCCGTCATCCGGGAAGTCCCAGCGGTCGGTGACGCCCCAATGGGCTTGGTCCGTCATCGGCTTGATGCGGGCGTTCACCCGCGCGTTGACACTGCGCAGCGTCCGCCAGACCGCGAGCGTCAGGGGAATCACCTTCGGCTGGGTCGGGTCGATGTGGCACTCGTCCGGCATCCGGCGGCAGAAATCCGCCCAGCCGGCGATGCTGCGGGTCGGCCCCCCGCCGGCCTCCGTCGCGCTGTCGGGAAGGTCCACGCCGCGATGGGCGTGGGTCGTCGCGCTGCCGAGGGTGAGGATCAGCCCGGTGATGGCGAGGCTCGCCCCCTGGCGGACCCGGCGGAGGAGGATGCCGACGCGCCATCGCCCGGCTGCCCAGTCGCCGAAGGGAAAGCCCGGAACTGCCGCTCCTTCGCCCATGCTCATCCCGCGTCGCGTGATGAGGGGAGGCTGGCACGCTGCAGTTGCACACACAACTGAAAAATTAAGGCATAATAACCCGCGAGGTCCTGCCGAGGTTCCGTCTGGAATCACGTTTTTGCGCGCAGGGCTGAGGCTCTACACATGCGCTCAGAGCATACCGGGCCTGCGAACGACCCGGTCACCGCCTCGGACTCTTGCTTTTCCCACCCTTTGCCGGCTTGAAAGGCGCCTTCCGCAACGGCCGGTTGCGGTGATCCATCGACCATCGTTGCAAGAATGCGGCCACGGAACGGCACCGTGACCCTTTGGGATCCGAGGACAACTCCATGCAGCCCGCCATCCAGCAGGTCATCCGCGCCCTCGCCGAGGATGGACGGGCCGGGGCCCTCGGCATCGCGGAGCACGCGGTGAACGCCTATCTCGACGGCTCCCCCACCGCCGGCGACCGCGCCCTGTCGCTCGACATCCTCTCGCGCGATCTCGCGTCCCTGCGGGGCATCGCGCCCCATCTCGCCGCCTTCATCGGCCGGGTCGAGACCTACGTCGCCGGGCTCGCCCGAACGGACCTGCCGCGCGCGGCCTGATCAGCGGTTGGCGGTGGTCGCCGGAGAGGTGGCACCGCCCAGCGACACCCACGCCACGGCGTCCTGGCTCTCGCGCTTGATGAACACGTAGCCGGTGCGGTGCCACGGCAGGACCGTGTCGGTCTTGTTGTCGAGCACCAGATCGCCCCGGTCGGTCAGCAGGGTCAGCACGGCGTGGCCCTCGCCCTTCTCGTCGATCACAACCGTCATCCGCATGGCCCGGCGCGGCAGCCCGGACAGGGCGAGCAGGTGGCGCTTCAGAAGCTGGTAATCCTCGCAATCGCCGTACCCGTCCTCCGCGAGGTCCCAGTGGTCGGCGACGTGCAGGTGCTCCATGTCGGTCATCGGCTCGACCGCCTTGTTGATGCGGCGGTTGATGGTGACGATGCTGGTCCAGACGGCCGGCGTCAGGGCGATCCGCGCCGGCTCGTTGCGGTCCACGGCGCACTCGTCCGCATAGGCCTCGCAGAACGTCACCCAGGCGGCGATCGGTTTGGCCTCGGCCTTCGGAACGAGGCCCGGCTCGGTCGGCAGGCTCGCCAGCACCTGCGCCTGGGCGGCCGTGGCCACCCCCGCGAGCGCCAGCGCGGCGACCACCACCCCCCGCACCGCCTTGAGAAATCCCGCGCGCATCGCGTGCAATCCCGTGTCTCTATAGACCTAGGATTGCAGCGAGCAGCCTCCTTCGCGCTGAAGCGAATGCCGACAATTTTACGCATCGGCCGCCCGGCCTCGGCCGGCACGGGGCAAGGTCGATGCGACCCTCGCCGGATCCGCTAAATGCTTCCGATGGCGGCAGGGGCCGGTTAACCGTGAGGGCGCCCCTCACCCGGCCGTCTGGTCGGGCTTCTTCTCGGCCTCGCCCTTTAATTCGGGGAAGTCGGCCTGCGTGAAGGCGGTGCCCCGGTACGGGTCGTCGGTGACGCCGTCGTGCTCCAGCCGGCGCAATTGCACCCGGCGGATCTTCCCGGAGATGGTCTTCGGCAACTCGTCCACGAATTCCAGGGCGCGCAGACGCTTGAAGCTCGCGAGCTTGGCATTGGTGAAGCGGAAGATGTCGAGCGCCGCCTCCGGCCCGGCCTTGGCCGAGGCGGTGAGGAGCACATAGGCCTTGGGGATCGTGTAGCGCAGCGGGTCGGGCACCGGCACCACCGCCGCCTCGGCGACGAGGGGGTGTTCGATCAGCACGCTCTCCAGTTCGAACGGGCTGATCCGGTAGCCGGAGGATTTGAACACGTCGTCCGCCCGGCCGACGAAGGTGTAGCAGCCCTGCGCGTCCACGAAGGCGACGTCGCCCGTGCGGTAGACCTCGCCCTCGGCCCCGGTCAGGCGCCCGCGCCCGTCGTCATAGCCCTGCATCAGCCCGGCGGGGCGGTGGGCGCCGAGTTCGAGGCAGACTTCGCCCTCGCTCGCCGGCTCGTCGTCGGCATCGAGCACCCGAACCCGGTAGCCGGGGAGCGGCCGCCCGAGGGCGCCGGGCACCACCGGCTGGCCGGGGGTGTTGGCCATCAGCGCCGTGGTCTCGGTCTGCCCGTAGCCGTCGCGGATGGTGAGGCCCCAGGCCGCCTTCACCCGCTCGATCACCTCCGGGTTCAGGGGCTCGCCCGCCGCGCAGACCTCGCGCAGGCGGAGGTCGCGGCCGTCGAGCGTCTCCTGGATCACCATGCGCCAGACGGTCGGCGGCGCACAGAGGGTGGTGGCCCCGGTCTTCTCCAACTGGTCCAGCAGGATGCGCGCGTTGAACGGCGCCTGGTTGATCACGAGGATCGTCGCCCCCGCGTTCCAGGGGGCGAAGAACGACGACCACGCGTGTTTGGCCCAGCCGGGGGAGGAGACGTTGCAATGCTGGTCGCCGGGCTGGAGCCCGAGCCAGTACATGGTCGACAGGGCGCCCACCGGATAGGAGCGGTGGCTGTGGCGCACCAGCTTCGGCTTCGCCGTGGTGCCGGAGGTGAAATAGAGGATCAGCGGATCGTCCGCCCCGGTCGGCCGGTCGGGCGCGAAGCGTTCGGATTCCGTGTACGCCGCGTCATAGGCGCGCCAGCCCTCCGTCGCCGGCCCGGTGACGATGCGGATGACGTTGCCCGTGTCGAGTGTGGCGAAGCGCGGCAATTGCTCCGGCCCGGCGACGATGGCCCTGGCCCGGCCGCGTTCCAGCCGGTCGGCCAGTTCCTCGGCGGTGAGCAGGGTGGTGGCGGGGATCACCACCACGCCGAGCTTCATCGCGGCGAGGAACGTCTCCCACAGGGCCGGCACGTTGCCGAGCAGCAGGAGCAGGTGGTCGCCCCGCTTCAGGCCGAGGCCGGCGAGATGGTTCGCCACCTGGTTCGAGCGGCGGCTCAACGCGGCGAAGGTGAGCGATTGCTCGGCCCCCGTCGCGGCCTCCACGATGCGCAAGCCCGGCCGGTCGGGATACTCGGCGGCGAGCCCGGCATCGAACCAGTCGAGCGCCCAGTTGAACGGCACCGCCTCGGGCCACGTGAACTGCGCGACGGCGGCAGCGTAATCCGTGCGATGGGCCAGCAGCAGGTCGCGGGCCTCCCGGAAGCTCGGCATGGTGTCTTCCCCTTGGGACGTCGTCTCCCCCTTGGCGGGGGTAGCGTGTTCTTAGCGGTGCGAAAACGTCGCCGGGCGCTTCTCCACGAAGGCGGCCATACCCTCCTTCTGGTCGTCCGTGGCGAACATGGCGTGGAACACCCGCCGCTCGAACCGCAGGCCCTCGGTGAGGGTGGTCTCGTAGGCGCGGTTCACCGCCTCCTTGGTCATCATCGCGCTGGGCTTCGACATGCCCGCGATGGTCTGCCCGGTCTTCACCGCCTCCTCCACGAGGTCGGCGGCGGGCACGATCCGCGAGACGAGGCCGCAGCGCTCGGCCTCGGCGGCGTCCATCATCCGGCCGGTGAGGCACATCTCCATCGCCTTGGCCTTGCCGACATAACGGGCGAGGCGCTGGCTGCCGCCCATGCCGGGCATCACGCCGAGCTTGATCTCCGGCTGGCCGAACTGGGCCGTGTCGGCGGCGAGGATGAAGTCGCACATCATCGCCAGCTCGCAGCCGCCGCCGAGCGCGTAGCCCGCCACCGCCGCGATGATCGGCGTGCGCACGGCGTTGAACCGGTCCCAGTCGGAGAAGCGGTCCTTCCCGTAGACCTCGGCGTAGGAGAGGTGCTGCATCTCCTTGATGTCGGCGCCGGCCGCGAAGGCGCGCTCGGAGCCGGTGAGGACGATGCAGCCGATCCCCTCGTCGGCATCGGCGGCGGAGGCGGCAGCGATCACCTCGGCGGTGAGCTGCGCGTTGATCGCGTTCAGCGCCTTCGGCCGGTTGAGGGTGATGAGGAGCACCCGCCCCCGGGTCTCGGTGAGAATCGTCTCGTAGTCCATCACGCCTCTCCTGCGTCCCCACGGAGCATACGGATGATGGCGGAAAAGTCCTCACCCCCGTGGCCGAGGCCGTCGAACAACCCGTAGATCTGTGCGGCCTCGGCGCCCAGCGGCGTCGCGGCGCCCGCCGCCAGGGCGGCGGCCTGGGCGAGGCGCAGGTCCTTCAGCATCAGGGCGGCGGCGAAGCCCGGCTTGTAGCCGTTGTTGGCGGGGGAGGCCGGCACGGGGCCCGGCACCGGGCAGTAGCTCGTCAGCGACCAGCACTGGCCGGAGGAGACCGAGGCGACGTCGTAGAGCGCCTCGTGCGACAGGCCAAGCTTCTCGCCCAGCGCAAAGGCCTCGCAGACGCCGATCATCGAGATGCCGAGGATCATGTTGTTGCAGATCTTGGCCGCCTGCCCGGCGCCGGCCTGCCCGCAATGGAACACGTTCTTGCCCATGGCCTTCAGCAGGGGCTCGGCTACGGCGAAGGCGGCGTCTGCGCCGCCGGCCATGAAGGTGAGCGTGCCGGCCTTGGCCCCGCCCGTGCCGCCGGAAACCGGCGCATCGACGGAGAGGCAACCCCGCGCTTGCGCCAGGGCATGCGCCTTGCGGGCACTCTCGACGTCGACGGTGGAGGAATCGATCAGCAGCGTGCTGGCGGGGACGGCGTCCGCGAGCTGCGTCCAGACCTCGACGACGTGCCGGCCGGCGGGGAGCATGGTGATCACCACCTCGGCCCCCTCGGCGGCCTCCAGCGCCGACCCGACCACCGCGACGCCGGCCTCGCGGGCGAGGTCGAGGGAGGCGGGCACGAGGTCGAAGCCGCGCACGGTATGCCCCGCCTTCACGAGGTTGGCCGCCATCGGCCCGCCCATGTTGCCGAGCCCGATGAAGCCGATCGTGCGTGCCATGGTGGTGTCCTCCCGTTTGTTATTCTTGGCCCTATACCGGCCCCGTGCGGTCCTTCGCGAAGACCGGCGCGGCCCGCGTCTCCAGCCATCGCGCGATCCGGGCGGGATCGACCTCATCGAGGCGCGGCGGGTTCCAGCGGGGCGACTTGTCCTTGTCGATCACCGCCGCGCGGATGCCCTCGCGGAAATCGCCCTCGTCCAGAAGCGCCAGCGAGGCGTGGAACTCCCGCTCCAGGCAGGCCTCGAGGTTCGGCGCCGCCCGGCCGAGCCGCAGCAGGCACAGCGTCAGCACGAGGCTCGACGGCGCCTTGGTGAGGAGCACCGCCTTCGTCTCGGCCGCGAAATCCGACCCGTCCGCGTCGAGGGCGGCAAAGATCTCGTCAACCCCATCGAAGGCGAAGCAACGGTCGATCAGGTCGCGGTGGGCGGCGAGCGGCGCCGGGCCGGGGTCTTTCGCGATGCGGGCGAGGATGGCGTCCACCGCCTCGCCCGAGCCAAGCGCCGCGATCAGCTCCGGCAGCGCGGTGGAAGGGACGAACGCATCGGCCATGCCGCAGAGGAGGGCGTCCGGGGCGCCGATCTGCGCGCCGGTCAGGCCGAGATAGGTGCCGAGTTCGCCGGGCGCGCGCGGCAGGAGCCATGTCCCGCCGACATCAGGCAGGTAGCCGATGCCCGTCTCCGGCATGGCGATGCGGGAGCGCTCGGTGACGATCCGGTGCGCGGCATGGCCCGACAGCCCGACACCGCCGCCCATGGTGATGCCGTCCATCACCGCGACGAACGGCTTCTCGTAGCGGCTGATGCGCGAATCGAGGCGGTACTCGTCCCGCCAGAACGGCTCGGCGGCGGCCGTCTCGTTCTCGTAGAGGGAGCGCAGGTCGCCCCCCGCGCAGAGGCCGCGCTCGCCCTCGCCGGTCAGCAGCACCGCATTCACGGCCTCGTCGGCGGCAAACCGGTCCAGCGCCCGGTCGATCAGCCCGACCATCTCGTGGTTCAGGGCGTTCAGGGCCTTCGGCCGGTTGAGGCGGAGGCGCCCCAGGCGGCCTGCGGTCTCGACGATCACCGCGTCCATCAGCGGCCCCCGATCAGGGCGCGGGCGACGATCACCCGCATGATCTCGTTCGTGCCTTCCAGGATCTGATGCACCCGCAGGTCGCGGACGATCTTCTCGACCCCGTATTCGGCGAGGTAGCCGTAGCCGCCGTGCAGTTGCAGCGCTTGGTTAGCCACCTCGAAGGCGGCGTCGGTGACGTGGCGCTTGGCCATGGCGCAGAGCTGCGTCGCCTCGGGGGATTTCGCGTCGAGCGCCCGCGCGGCGTGGTGCAGGAAGGTCCGCGAGACGGTCAGGGCCGTCTGCATGTCGGCGAGCCGGAATTGCAGCGCCTGGAAATCGGTGAGCTTCGCGCCGAAGGCCCGGCGGTCGCCCATATAGGCCAGCGCCTTGTCGAGCGCCGATTGCGCGCCGCCCAGCGAGCAGGCGGCGATGTTGATGCGGCCCCCGTCGAGCCCGCTCATGGCGATGCGAAATCCCTCGCCCTCGGCGCCGAGACGGTTGGCGACGGGCACGCGGCAGCCGTCGAAGCGCACGGCGCGGGTGGGCTGGGCGTTCCAGCCCATCTTGCGCTCGTTGGCGCCGAAGGAGAGACCGGGCGTGTCACCCTCGACCAGCACGGTGGAAATGCCCTTCGGCCCCGCCTCGCCGGTGCGGACCATGCAGACGTAGAGGTCGGCGGCGCCGGCGCCGGAGATGAACTGCTTCTCCCCGTGGAGCACGTAATGGTCGCCGTCCCGCTCGGCGCGGGTGCGCAAAGCCGCCGCGTCGGAGCCGGAGCCCGGCTCGGTGAGGCAGTAGCTCGCGATGGTGTCCATCGTCGTGAGGCCGGGGAGGAAGCGCGCCCGCTGCTCATCCGAGCCGTAGGCGTCCACCATCCAGGCGCACATGTTGTGGATCGACAGGAAGGCCGCCACCGTCGGGCAACCTATCGCCAGCGCCTCGAAGATCAGCGCCGCCTCGATCCGCCCCATCCCGGTGCCGCCGGATTCCTCGCGGACATAGATGCCCGCCATGCCGAGCCCGGCCGCCTCGCGCAGGGTCGCGACGGGGAAGGTTTTGGTCTCGTCCCATTCCAGGGCGTGGGGGGCGATGTGGTCGGCCGCGAAGGCGGCGGCCATGTCGCGGATCGCGGTCTGGTCCTCGTCGAGGCCGAATTGCATGGGTGATCCTCCCCGGTCTCGATACCCCTCCCCCGCGTGGCGGGGGAGGGCCATGCGATCTTACCGCATGGTCGGGATCGAGAACTCCGCGCCGCTCTTGATGCCGGAGGGCCAGCGCTGCGTCACGGTCTTGGTCTTCGTGTAGAAGCGGATCGAGTCCGGCCCGTGCTGGTTCAGGTCGCCGAAGCCGGAGCGCTTCCAGCCGCCGAAAGTGTGGTAGGCGATCGGAACCGGGATCGGCACGTTGACGCCGACCATGCCGGTGTTCACGCGGGTGGTGAAGTCGCGGGCGGCATCGCCGTCCTGGGTGAAGATCGCGACGCCGTTGCCGTACTGGTGCGTCGAGGGCAGCGCCAGCGCCTCCTCGTAATTCTTGGCCCGCACCACCGAGAGCACCGGCCCGAAGATCTCTTCCTTGTAGATCGTCATGTCCGGGGTCACGCGGTCGAACAGCGAGCCGCCGAGGTAGAAGCCGTTCTCGTAGCCCTGGAGCTTGAAGCCGCGCCCATCGACGGCGAGCTGCGCGCCCTCGCGCACCCCGGTCTCGATGTAGCCGCGCACCTTCTCCACCGCGTCGCGGGTGACGAGGGGGCCGTAATCCGCCGCCTCGTCGTGCGACGGGCCGATCTTCAGCGCCTCGACGCGGGGGATCAGCCGCTCCATCAGGCGGTCGGCGGTCTGCTCGCCCACCGGCACGGCCACTGAGATCGCCATGCAGCGCTCGCCCGCCGAGCCGTAGCCGGCCCCGATCAGGGCATCGACCGCTTGGTCCATGTTGGCGTCGGGCATGACGATCATGTGGTTCTTGGCGCCGCCGAAGCACTGGGCGCGCTTCCCCGTCTGCGCGGCGCGGACGTAGATGTATTCCGCGATGGAGGAGGAGCCGACGAAGCCCACCGCCGCGATGTCCTCGTCGTCGAGGATGGCGTCCACGGCCTCCTTGTCGCCGTTCACGACGTTCAGGATGCCCGGCGGGAGGCCGGCTTCCAGGAAGATCTCGGCGATGCGGAGCGGCACGCCGGGGTCGCGCTCGGACGGCTTGAGGATGAAGGCGTTGCCGCAGGCGATGGCCGGGGCACACTTCCACAGGGGGATCATCGCCGGGAAGTTGAACGGCGTGATGCCGGCGACCACGCCGAGCGGCTGGCGCAGGGAATAGACGTCGATGCCGGTGCCGGCCGATTCGGTGAACTCGCCCTTCAGCAGGTGCGGGATGCCGCAGGCGAACTCCACCACTTCGACGCCGCGCTGGATGTCGCCCTTGGCGTCCGGCACCGTCTTGCCGTGCTCGGAGGCCAGCAGCTCGGCGAGCTCCTGGTTGTAGCCGCGCATCAGTTCGAGGAAGCGCATCATCACGCGGGCGCGCTTCTGCGGGTTGGTCGCCGCCCAGGCCGGCTGGGCCGCCTTGGCGTTCTCCACCGCCGCGCGCATCTCCGCCTTGCTGGCGAGAGCGACCTTGGCCTGGACCTCGCCGGTCGAGGGGTGGAACACGTCCGCCGTGCGGCCGCTCTCGCCGTTCACGATCCGGCCGCCGATGAAATGTCCGACGTTGCGCATAACGCACCTCCCTCTGATTTCAGCCGAATCCGGCTTTTACCGGAACTGTAGCAGCCTCGACTGAACGATAAAGCTGGACTGGCTCGCAGCCATCGTGCATCGATGCACGGCGTTTGTCATGCGGCGGGTCGGGTCATGGTCGCGCGGAAGATCGCGGGAAGCTGGGACGACCTGCGCTTCTTCCTGGCCGTCGCGCGGACGGGCACGCTCAGCGCCGCCGCGCTCCAGACCGACACGGAGCACACCACGGTCGGCCGCCGCATCCGCGCCCTGGAGGGCGTGCTCGACGCGCGCCTGTTCCACCGCAGCAATCTCGGCTACGCGCTGACCGAGGCCGGCGAGAACCTGCTCGCCGCCGCCGAGGGCATGGAGAGCGCCTTCCTGTCGGCCAGCGCGGCGGCGGAGGCCGCGCACACCGTCTCCGGCACGGTGCGGATCGGCGCGCCGGACGGGTTCGGCAGCGTCTTCCTGGCACCCCGGATGCACCGGCTGACGGGCCGGCATCCGGGGCTGGAAGTCGAGATCATGGCCACCGCCCGGATCTTCAGCCTGTCGAAGCGCGAGGCCGACATCGTGGTGAGCCTGTCGCCGCCGCAGCAGGCCCGGCTGGTGGCGCGCCGCCTCACCGATTACCGGCTCTTCGTCTACGGCGCCGAGAGCTATCTGGCGCAACACCCGCCGATCCGCGCGGCCGGCGACCTCGAAGCCCATCCCTTCGTCGGCTACATCGAGGATATGCTGTTCACCCGCGAGCTGAACTATCTCGGCGTTCTCGGGCCTTCGGTCTCGGCGCGGCTGCGCTCCACGAACCTCCTCGCGCAGGTCCACGCGACGCTCGCCGGGGCGGGCCTGTGCATCCTGCCGGCCTTCATCGCCGCCGCCCATCCGGGGCTGAGAGCGGTGCTGCCGGAGGCCGTCTCGCTGACCCGCGCCTTCCACATGCACATCCACGAGGACCACCGGCAGGCGGCGCCGATCCGGGCGGTGGCCGCCTTCATCGCCAGCGAGGTCGAGGCGGCGCGGGAGCTGTTCGCGGGCGCGTAAGTCCGTCGCGCGCAAGTCACAGGCCGGTCAAATCGCCCCGCCAAGCTCGACATCGCCGCAGGGATGGGACATGAGGCAGGCTGAACGGGCTCGCGCCGGGTTGACTTGATTCCGTCCCGCGCCGTTCGCAGCTAAGACGCTGGATAGATCAGTCTTCGCGCCATGCGGCCCCGGATCGTCCGAATCGATCCCCTCGGCCGCCCTCCTGCCCCCGTGGCGGGCTAGGGGGCGCAGGTGGAAGTCTAAGGAAGCGAACATCATGGAAGCCGGCAGCGACAGCGAGAACCTCTTCACCGGTGGCTCCCTCGCCGGTCTCGGCCCGGAGATCGCCGGCCCCGCCCCGCGCCACCGCACGGTCGGCGTCACGGTGGGCGAGGGCGAGGGCGCCGTCACGGTGGGCGGCGGCGCGCCGATCGTCGTGCAGTCCATGACCAACACCGACACGGCCGACATCGACGGCACCGTGGCGCAGGTCTCGCAGCTCGCCCGGGCCGGCTCGGAGCTGGTGCGCATCACCGTCGACCGCGACGAGGCCGCCGCCGCCGTGCCGAAGATCCGCGAGCGCCTGGACCGGATCGGCGTCCACGTCCCGCTGGTCGGCGACTTCCACTATATCGGCCACAAGCTCCTGTCCGACCATCCGGCCTGCGCCGAGGCGCTGGCCAAGTACCGGATCAACCCGGGCAACGTCGGCTTCAAGGAGAAGAAGGACACCCAGTTCTCGACCATCATCGAGCAGGCGATCCGGTACGGGAAGACCGTGCGGATCGGCGCCAACTGGGGCTCGCTCGACGGCGAACTCCTCACCCACCTGATGGACGAGAACGCGAAGGCCGCCCGCCCGATCGACGCCCGCGCCGTCATGCGTGAGGCGATGGTCCGTTCGGCGCTGGGCTCCGCCAAGCGCGCCGAGGAACTCGGGCTGGCTAAAGACAAGATCATCCTGTCGGCCAAGGTCTCGGCGGTGCAGGACCTGATCGCAGTCTACCGCGAGGTCGCCCGCCGCTCGGATTACGCCATCCATCTCGGCCTCACCGAGGCGGGCATGGGCTCGAAGGGCATCGTCGCCGCCTCCGCCGCCATCGGCGTCCTGCTGCAGGAAGGCATCGGCGACACGATCCGCTACTCGCTGACCCCCGAGCCGGGCGGCGACCGCACGGTCGAGGTGAAGGTCGCGCAGGAACTGCTGCAGACCATGGGCTTCCGCACCTTCGTGCCGCTGGTCGCGGCCTGCCCCGGCTGCGGGCGCACCACCTCGACCACGTTCCAGGAGCTGGCCCGCGACATCCAGAACTGGATCACCACCTCCATGCCAGAGTGGAAGAAGACCTATCCGGGCGTCGAGGGGCTGAACGTGGCCGTGATGGGCTGCATCGTGAACGGGCCGGGCGAATCGAAGCACGCCGACATCGGCATCTCCCTGCCGGGCACGGGCGAGACCCCGACCGCCCCGGTCTTCATCGACGGCAAGAAGGCGATGACGCTCCGCGGTGCGACGCTCGCCAAGGATTTCGAGACCATCGTCATCGACTACATCGAGCGCCGCTTCGGCCAGGGTAACCGCAACGCCGCCGAGTGAGCCGCCGGATCCGCCCTCTTCCCGCCCGCGGGGGAGGGGCATCTCGCCCGGCTGCGTCGCGATCGCAACCGTACATGGTTCCCGCCCGCCCGAGGGCGTGATAGTCAGGCGCCACGAACCCGAATGCCGGCCAGCCCGGCGGTTGCTTCGCGCCCCGATGGCCCCATGATCCGGACCGCGAAGAGCCGCGATGCGAGCCGCCGGCCGAGCGGACACACCCGACATCCCACATGAGCCAGACCGTCGTATCGGGCGCTTCCGCCCAGCCTGACGCAGCGCCCACGGACACGGACGGTCCCGCGCCGTCCGGTGCCCTGGATGCTCCCGAACGGGCCGAGACCCGCCACGGCCATGCCGGGTTCTGGACGCTGCTCGTCGGCTCGATCGGCGTCGTCTACGGCGACATCGGCACGAGCCCGCTCTATGCCTTCCGCGAGGCCCTGGCCCCCGCCCGGGCCGACAGCATCCTGCTGCCGGAGGAGGTGCTGGGCACCGTCTCGCTGATTCTCTGGGCGTTGTTCCTGATCGTGACCGTGAAATACGTCGCGATCCTGCTGCGCATGGACAACAACGGCGAGGGTGGCATCCTTTCGCTCATGGCTTTGGCCCGCAAGGCACTCGGCGGCTCCCGGGTGGTGTTCATGCTCGGGCTGATGGGCGCGGCGCTGTTCTACGGCGACGCCGTGATCACGCCGGCCATCTCCGTCCTCTCGGCGGTGGAGGGGCTGAAGCTCGTCACGCCCGCCTTCGACGATTACGTCCTGCCGATCACGGTGGCGATCATCCTGGCCCTGTTCCTCGTGCAGAACCGGGGTACGGCCAAGGTCGCGTCCTTCTTCGGGCCGATGACCGTCGTCTGGTTCCTGGCCATGGCGGCGGCGGCGCTGCCGCACATCACCCTGCACCCGGAGGTGTTCCGGGCCGCCAACCCCTGGCACGCAGTGAACTATCTCCTCGGCCACGGCACCGGGGCGCTGGTGGCGCTCGGCGCCGTGTTCCTCGCCGTGACCGGGGCGGAGGCGCTGTTCGCCGATCTCGGCCATTTCGGGCGCAGGCCGATCCAGATCGCCTGGATCGGTCTCGTCTTCCCCTCGCTCGCCCTCAATTACCTCGGCCAGGCCGCCCTGGTGCTGGAGAAGCCCGACACCTCCGATCCGTTCTTCCAGATGCTGCCGGCCTGGGGCCTGCTCCCCATGGTGATCCTCGCTACCCTGGCCACGGTGGTGGCGAGCCAGGCGGTGATCACCGGCGCGTTCTCGCTGTCGCGGCAGGCGATCCAGCTCGGCCTGCTGCCGCGCCTGGAGATCCGCCACACCTCCGAATCGCATGCGGGGCAGATCTACCTGCCGCAGATCAACACGCTGCTGATGGTCGGCGTCGTGCTGCTGGCGATCCTGTTCAAGACCTCCTCGTCGCTGGCCTCGGCCTACGGCATCGCCGTGACGGGCACGATGCTGCTCACCGCCTCCATGACCTACCTCGTGATGTGGCGGATGTGGGGGTGGTCGCCCATCGCGGCGGCGGCGGCGATGCTGCCCTTCATCGTGGTGGAGTTCCTGTTCCTGCTCTCGAACCTCATCAAGGTGGTCGAGGGCGGCTACGTGCCCCTGCTGCTCGCCGGGGCCCTCGTCATCCTGATGTGGACCTGGGTGCGGGGCGTGACGATTCTGTTCAACAAGACCCGCAAGACCGACGTGCCGCTCACCGAGCTCGTGGCGATGCTGGAGAAGAGCCCGCCTCACCACGTGCGCGGCACCGCCGTGTTCCTGACGAGCGACCCCGAGATCGCCCCGGCGGCCCTCCTGCACAACCTGAAGCACAACAAGGTGCTGCACGAGAAGAACGTGGTGCTCACCGTCGAGACGGTGGACACGCCGCGCTCGAACGAGGCGGACAAGGTGCGCATCGACCCCGTGGGCCCGCATTTCTACCGGGTGGTGATGAAGTTCGGCTACATGGAGACGCCGAACATCCCGAAGACGCTGACGCTGCTGCGCCGCCAGGGCTTCAAGTTCGACATCATGGCGACGTCGTTCTTCCTGTCCCGCCGCTCGATCCGCCCGGCCGCCCATTCGGGCATGCCGCTGTGGCAGGACCGCATCTTCATCACGCTCGCCAAGAACGCCAACGACGCGACGGACTTCTTCCAGATCCCCACCGGACGGGTGGTCGAGGTGGGGACGCAGGTCACGGTGTAGGGAAGGCGCTGGTGTAGACCGTTGCAGCGGATTATCTACATCCTTGATCGAGGAAGTCCGCATGCCGATCAACGTCAACAACGCCGAGGCCGATGCCCTCACGCGCCGCTTCGCCGCGATGGCCCGGGTGGGCATCACAGAGGCGATCGTCATCGCCATGCGCGAGGCGATCGAGCGCCGGCAAAGTCAGGAAACGCCGCAGGAGACCGCCGCCCGGCTGCGTGCGCAGCATGGGATCCGGCTCAGCGAGACGGCCCGCCAGCCACTTCCCGCCGAAGTCTACGACGAGATGTGGGAAGGCCGCTGATGTTCGTCGACGCCTCTGCGATCGTCGCCCTCCTTGCGGACGAGCCGGAGGCCGGGCGGATCGCGGCGGCACTTGCATCTGCCAGCCGATGCATGACCTCACCCGTGGCGGTGCTGGAAGCGGTGCTGGCGCTCGCCCGACCCGATAAGTTCAATGTGACGGTTGAGGCCGCTCAGCCGATCGTCCTGGAATTCCTTGCCGCCCGCCGGATCGACATCCGCGACCTGCCGCCGGCCGAGGAGACGACGGCCCTGGCCCTCTCCGCCGCTCATCGTTTCCGCGCGGGCCGCCATGGGCTCAATCTCGGCGATTGCCTGCACTATGCCGCCGCGCGTTCGTTCGGCGTGCCGATCCTCGCCACGGCGGACGAGTTCCGCAGGACCGACCTCGACACGGTCCCCTAGGCGCACCGAATCTCACAGCTCCGCTTACGTGTGCCAGCGCACATGCACGGACGGTTCGGATTGCGAGTGAACCGCCGCCTCCTTACACCCATTCCAATTGAGTGCATTCGCTGCATTCCGCCTTTCGGACGGTGTGCCTCAGGCCGCCCTCCCTTGGACCGCTCCGGGTGCGGTCGACACGCGAGGACTTCTCATGATCAAGCTCACCGTGAACGGGGCTGCCCGCAGCTTCGACGGCGACCCCGATATGCCGCTCCTTTGGTACCTGCGCGACGAGGTCGGGCTCACCGGTTCGAAGTTCGGCTGCGGCGCGGCGCTCTGCGGCGCCTGCACCATCCACCTTGGCGGCACCGCCGTGCGCTCCTGCGTCACCCCGGTCTCGGAGGCCGAGGGCAAGGAGGTCGTCACGATCGAGGGCCTGTCGCCGGATGGCAACCACTCGGTCCAGGTGGCGTGGCGCGACCAGAACGTCGCCCAGTGCGGCTACTGCCAGGGCGGCCAGATCATGCAGGCCGCGTCCCTGCTGAAGGACACGCCCAAGCCCACCGACGCGCAGATCGACGACGCCATGAGCGGCAACCTCTGCCGCTGCGGCACCTATCCGCGCATCCGCGCCGCCATCCATCAGGCCGCGGGCCAGACTGCCGCCCCGAAGGGAGAGCGCCTGTGATCCACGAACTCAAGCTGATGGCCGAACAGGCTTCCCAAGAATCCGCGACCCAGCCTGCGACCCGTCCGGTGCTCGCCAATGTCAGCCGCCGGGGCATCCTCGGCGGCGCGGGCGCGCTGGTGCTCGCCCTGTCGCTGCGCTCCCCGGCCCAGGCCGACGAGACCCAGACCAAGGAGCAGAAGGAGCACAAGTACGGCGCCGACGGCATGCCGCATGGCTGGCGCGACGACCCGAAGGTCTTCATCGCGATCGCCCCGGACGGCACCGTGACGGTGACGAACCACCGCTCCGAGATGGGCCAGGGCGTGCGTACCTCCGTGGCGCTCACCGTCGCGGACGAGCTGGAGGCCGATTGGCCGAAGGTGAAGGTGGTCCAGGCCTGGGGTGACGAGCAGCGCTTCGGCAACCAGGACACGGACGGCTCGCGTTCGCTGCGCCACTTCTTCCAGCACTTCCGCCACGCCGGCGCGGCGATGCGCGCGATGCTGGTCGAGGCCGCCGCCAAGCAATGGGGCGTGCCGGCCTCCGAGGTCACGGCCAAGAACCACACGCTCACCCACGCCAAGTCCGGCAAGACCCTGGGCTACGGCGACGTGGCCGAGGCGGCGGGCAAGCTGCCCGTGCCGGCGACCGTCACGCTGAAGGACCCCAAGGACTTCCGCTACATCGGCACCGGCAAGATCGGGCTGATCGACAACTTCGACATCACCACGGGCAAGGCGGTCTACGGCGCCGACACCAAGCTCGACGGGATGCTCTACGCCACCATCGCCCGTCCGCCGGTCTATGGCGGCACGGTGAAGTCCTTCGACGATTCCGATGCCAAGAAGGTCGCCGGGGTCGTGAAGATCTTCAAGATCGACGGCGCCCCGATCCCCTCCGAGTTCATGCCGCTCGGCGGCGTCGCGGTGGTGGCCAAGAACACCTGGGCGGCCCTCAAGGCCCGCGAGGCCCTGAAGATCACCTGGGACGACGGCCCGAACGCCACCTACGACACCGACGTGTTCCGCAAGGAGCTGGAGGAGGCTGCGCGCAAGCCCGGCAAGGTCGTGCGCACGCAGGGTGACGTCGACGCCGCCATGGCCAAGGCCAAGACGAAGGTGGTCGCCGAGTACTTCGTGCCCCACCTCGTCCAGGCGCCGATGGAGCCCCCGGCCGCCATCGCGCGGGTGAAGGACGGCGTCTGCGAGGCCTGGGCCTCGACCCAGGGTCCGCAGGCGGCCAACGACCGGCTGATGAAGGCGCTCAACCTGCCTGACGACAAGGTCACGGTGAACGTGACGCTGCTCGGCGGCGGGTTCGGGCGCAAGTCGAAGCCCGATTACGTGGTCGAGGCGGCGCTCTGCAGCCGCGAGGTCGGCGGCGCCCCGGTCAAGCTGGCCTGGACCCGCGACGACGACATCCACCACGGCTTCTACCACACCATCTCGGCCGAGCGGATCGAGGCGGGGCTGGACGAGAAGGGCATGCCGGTGGCGTGGCTCCACCGCTCCTGCGCGCCGACCATCGGCTCGATCTTCGCGCCGGACCCGAAGCACGAGCTGCCCTTCGAGCTCGGCATGGGCCTCGTCAACACGCCGTTCTCGATCCCGAACATGCGGATGGAGAACCCGGAGGCGGCCGCCCATGTGCGGATCGGCTGGTTCCGCTCGGTCTCGAACATCCCCCACGCCTTCGCGATCCAGTCCTTCGTCTCGGAGCTGGCGCATGCGGCGGGGCGGGATCCGAAGGACTATCTGCTCGATCTCATCGGCCCGCCGAAGACGATCGACCCGACTGCCATCGGCGACGTGTGGAACTACGGCGAGGACCCGTCCCGCTATCCGATCGACACGGGCCGCCTGCGCGGGGTGATCGAGGCCGCCGCCAAGGGCGCCGGCTGGGGTCGCCAGATGCCGAAGGGCCGGGGCTTGGGCATCGCCGGGCACTACAGCTTCGTCACCTACACGGCGGTCGCGGCCGAGGTGGAGGTCGATGAGAAGGGCCAGGTGAAGGTGCAGGCCATCGACATCGCCGTCGATTGCGGCCCGCAGGTGAACCCGGAGCGTATCCGCTCACAGATGGAGGGCGCGGTGGTCATGGGGATGGGGCTCGCCCTCACCTCCGAGATCACCTTCAAGCAGGGCCGTGCCCAGCAGAACAACTTCGACGGCTACGAGATCATCCGGATCGACGCCGCCCCGAAGGTCGTTCGCGTCCACCTCGTGCCGACGGGCAAGTACGACGGGCCGCTCGGCGGCGTCGGCGAGCCGGGCGTCCCGCCCGTGGCGCCCGCCATCGCCAACGCGGTCTTCGCCGCCACCGGCCGCCGCGTCCGGCAATTGCCGATCCGCGATCAGGCCGCCGGCGCCTGAACCCGGCCGCGATCCGGTGCGTTGGGCGCAAGCCAGCGCTCTCCGCACCGGATCAGCGACCGAGGACAGATTCACGATGCTGCGTTCCGCCTCCGCCCTTGCCGTGCTCATCGCGGCCGGTGGTCTAGTTACCTTCACTCCATCCGTTCAGGCCTCTCCCTGCGCCCAGCAGATCGATGCCCTGTCGGGCAAGGTGACGGCCGAGACGCGCAACGCCATCTCCGCGAACACGAGCGGGCAGGGCACTGCCGCCAAGCGGAGCGGCGAGGGTGTCACCGGCACGGAGGGCGCGCGGGCGAACGAGGCGCCGCAGGCCCCGCCGGAGAAGTCCGCCGAGGCCGGCAAGGGGGCCGACGCCGCCCAGCAGGCGAAGGTCGCCCTGGACGAGGCCCGCGCCGCCGAGGCCAAGGGTGACACCAAGGCCTGCGAGGCCGCGATCGAGCGGGCGAAGTCGCAGCTCAGCAAGGCGCCGTAGCAGGGCGCTGCCCTTCACCCGCCAAAGGGCTCGCCCTTTGGGATCCCTGTCAGCCCGCCGCCAGCACCGCGAAGCGGGTGAGGAATCGGGTTTGCGCGTCCGCCGTCGGCCAGGGGTCGGCGAGGGTGAGCACAGCCTCTGGCAGGGTTGGGGCGGGGCCGAAATAGCGGGCGGCTTCGTCGGGGGAAAAGCCCGCGAGCCGCACCGCCTCGAGATGGGCCGCGATCCGGTCCGCCCGCTTCACCCGCCGCGTGAGTGCGGGGGAGGGGGCCGGAATCCCGAAGCGCTGGCGCACCGCCGCGAGCAGGCGCTTCTCCACGCCCCGGTAGGCATCGCCGATCGCCGCCTTGAGCGGTGAGATGATGTCCCCCACCACGTATTCCGGCGCGTCGTGCAGCAGGAATTCCAGGCCGTCCGCCGGGGTGCAGGCCAGGTCGAGATGGCGCCCGATCCCCTCCACCAGCAGGCTGTGCTGCGCCACCGAGAAGACGTGCGGCCCCGCCGTCTGCCCGTTCCAGCGGGCGACGCGGGCGAGCCCGTGGGCGATGTCCGCGATCTCGACGTCGAGGGGAGATGGATCGAGCAGGTCGAGGCGCCGCCCGGAGAGCATCCGCTGCCACGCCCTCGGCGGCTCCTTCGGCCGGGGCGCGCTCATGCCTCGCTGAGGGCGGCGCAGGCCGCGTGGCGGTGGCACCCGGTGAGGTGGTCGTTCACCATCCCCACCGCCTGCATGAAGGCATGGATGATCGTCGGCCCGCAGAAGGAGAAGCCTTCCGCCTTCAGGGCCTTGGCGATGCGCCGCGACACCTCCGTCTCGGTGGCGATGTCGGCGCGGCTGTGAGGGTTGGCCTGGATCGGCCGCCCGTCGCAAAAGTCCCAAAGGAAGCGCGAGAAGCCGGGGCCGCTCTCCTCGATGCGCAGCCACGCCCGCGCCCCCGCGATCGTGCCGACGATCTTGGCCCGGTTGCGGATGATGCCCGTGTCCGCCATCAACCGCGCGATGTCCGCGTCGGTGTAGCGGGCGATGATCTCCGGCGAGAACCCGTCGAAGGCCGCACGGAATCCTTCGCGGCGCTTCAGGATGGTGATCCACGACAGGCCCGCCTGGAACCCGTCGAGGATCAGCTTCTCGTAGAGGGCGCGGGATTCGTATTCCGGCACGCCCCATTCGGTGTCGTGATAGGCGACGTAGACCGGGTCCTGCCCGGCCCACCAGCAGCGGGGGCATCCGTCAGGGTGGAGGATCAGCCCCTCGGGCAGCGGCGCGTCCACGCTCAACCCGCCGCCTCGCCGCCCGCGTCCGGCATGGCGAAGGTCGCGTAGCCGGGCCGCCCCACGGCCAGGGGCTTTCCATCCGCCCGCAGGATCTCCCCGGCCGCGAGGGCGTCGCCCAGCCGGTCGAGGCGCACCAGGGCGAGGCCGTGCGATCCGGCGACGCTGCCCGTCCGCCCCAGCACCTTCTGCCCGGCCTGGATCTCGGAGCCCGGCGCGGGCGCACCTTCGGCGAACTCCGCCGCCAGGAGGCGGGTGCGGGCCGTGCCCCGGTGCTGCATCCGCGAGACGACCTCCTGGCCGACATAGCAGCCCTTTCGGAAATCGACCCCGCCGAGCTGGTCCATCAGCGCCTCGTGCGGGAAGGCGTCGCCATAGGCGTAGTCGCGCCCGCCCTCCGGCACGGCGAGGCCGATCCGGTGGGCGTGGTAATCGTCCTCCGACGCATCCGCCGAGAACGCTCCCTCGGACACATAGAGCCTCTGGCCCAGATCGGGATGCCGGCTGTCGGCGACCGTGGCGGTCTCGGCGGCGGTGGTCGCCCCCGCCCAGGCGGCGGCCACGGCCACGGTCGGATCGGCGGCGATCTCGACCTGCGCGCGCAGCTTGTAGAGGCCGAGACGCTTGGCGAGGTCGGCGGCCTTGTCGCTCGCCACGTCGAGGCGGAACCCGTCCGGCAGGCGCGAGATCAGGAAATCGAACAGGATCTTGCCCTGCGGGGTCAGCAGGGCGCCGAGGCGCGCCTCGCCCTCGCCCAATGTCTCGACATTGCAGGTCAGGACGCCCTGGAGGAGGCTCGTGGCATCCGGCCCGGTCACGGTGACGAGGGCGCGGTCCGGCAGCAGGGCGATGGGCATTCGGGTGGTCCTCACGCGGCGGATGACAGCCGGGAGGTAAGGGGGAAAGCGGCCCGCCTCAACCGGCGGGCCGGAATCGATCAGTGCTGGAGCGTCGTGGTGAAGGCGCCGCCCCGGATGCGGTCCGGGAAACCTTCGGCGTAGCGCGCGGTGGCTTCCTCACCGTAGGTCATGACGAGTTCCTGGAACGCGGCGAACAGGGCCGCCTGCGCCATGCAATCCCCATCGAGTCCGTCCAGGCAACCTTCGGCGAACGCCTCCGAGACATAGCTCAGGGCGGCACGCTTCTCCTCGACATCGGCCTCGATGGGGGCGCTTTGCGAGATGGTCTGCATGGTCCGACACTTCCATTGCGCCGGCCTGAGACAGCCCGGCGGACACAATGGATGATAGGCGGCTCATAGCGGGACGCCTAGCCGGTAATTGCGAATCGGTTAACGCGACCGTTCGAATGCGGACCTTTCTCGGGATCACCCGACCCTGTGGCAGACCTGCATCATCTCATCCACCGAACCGCCCGGCCAGGGCATGGGAGAGGCGTTCGCCCTCGGTGAGAAAGCGGGCGGCGGCCTCGTGCGCCGCCGCCGTGCAGACCCGGTAGGTGAGGGCGTAGCTCCGATACCCCCGGTTGTAGGCCCCGGCCAGCCTGTCCCGCCGGGCGGGGGTGATCCCCTCGGCCTCGATCAGCGCCTTCATCCGCGCCGGCCATTCCGCCGCGTCGGGGGTGGCGCAAAGGCCGCGCAGGAAGGCGAGGGAGCCGATCACCTCGGCCATCCGCATCAGGTCGCGGTCGTAGGGCGCCGGGACGTCCGCCGGGCTCGCAGGCTCCTTGGGCTGCTCCTTGGTCGCCTCCTTCGCGGGCGGTTTCGCCCGCTGCTGGGCCTGGACAGGCGGGGCGACGAGCGCCACGGCCAGGGCGAGGGCGGCGGCGCGATGCCACGGGACGGGCCGCATCAGGCGATTCCCCGGGCATCGAGCCGCGCGAAGGCCTCGCGCAGGGTGCCGATCAGCCCCGGCGTGGTCTCGAGGCCGGCGATCTCGTCGAGGGTGGCCCAGCGCACGCCCAGGGCCTCCGGCCCGGGACCGGGCTCGCCGCCGCACCACAGGGCGGCATGGGGATGGACGACGTAATGGTGCCGCGCCCGGCCCGCCTCGTCGCGGACGATGATCTCGGTGGGGGAGAGCACGCCGACCACCTCGGCGGTGATCCCGACCTCCTCGGTGAGTTCGCGCAAAGCCGCCTCGGCCAGGGTCTCGCCCGCCTCCACGAGGCCGCCGGGCAGGGTCCAGACGCCGCGCATCGGCTCGTTGGCGCGGGAGGCCAGCAGCACGCGCCCGTCCCGGATCACCGCGATAGAGGCGCCGACGAAGGGCCGGGCCGGGAAGGTGCGGGATTCGCCCTCGCTCACGGCGTCCCCCCGTCGAGGGCGACGGCCGCCACCCGCCCGTCGCCGAGCCCGACCACGAGGCGCGCGAGTGCGCCCTCGCCGAGGACAGCAACGCCTGTGCCGGCCGGGGCGGGGAGCGTCACGCGGGCGCGCTCGCTCAGGCCCTGGCGGGCCGAGACGATGGCGAGGGCCGGCACGCCCGCTACCGGAACGGCGAGATCCGCCCCGCCCTCGCGGGGAAGCGCATCGGCGAGGTCGGCCCCGCCATCGCCGAGGGTGTAGCCGGCGGCTTCGGGGCCGGGCTCGATCCTGTCGGGGGCAAGGCTCCAGAGCTTCAGCCGCCCGGTGGCATCGACGGTCGCGACGCCCAGGCCCTTGCCGGAAAAATCGCCGACCGCCGCGATGGCGGGGCGGGGGCCGGGCTCCGTGCGAGCGCCGAGCGTCCAGGTGGGGGAATTGGCGGCCGGCCGGGTGGCGAGGACGAGGCTCCCGGATTCCGCGCCCGTCAGGGTCGCGGCGAGCACGGCCGGGCGCCCGGCGAGGGAGACGATCCACGGCGCGCGCGGGGCGAACACCGCCCCGTCCCCGGCCGGGAGGGCGGCGGTGGCCACCGGCACGGGCTTCGGATCGGTGCTCACCGCCAGGGGCTGGCGCTCGCGCAGGGTGAGGGTCGTCGCGGCGGGGGCACCGTCGGGGCCGCGTGTGCGGCCGGTGAGGAAGGCGCTCAGCGGCCCGTCGAGGGCGCGGCGGATGCCGGGCAGGGCGCCGCGCGGGGTCTCGGAGGCGACGAGGTCTTCCACCGCCTCCCGGCCGACCGGCTTGGCGGCGATGCGGCCGTTCTCCACGGTGAGGATGGCGCCGCCCTCCTCCCCCCAGACGAGGATGAGGGGGACCGGCTCCTTGCCGGCGCGGGCGATGGGCAGGAGACCGGAGGTCGCCACCGCGACGGCGACCTCGCTGCGCGGCCCGCGCATCTCGCGGACCTTGAACGGGAGGTCGAGGATGCGCACGCTCGGCTCGGCGCGGGCCGGGCCGGCGGCGAGGAGGACGAGCAGGATCGCGAGGCGGGCGCGCCCCGGCGCGTCAGACATGCTGTCCGCCGTTGATGTGCAGCTCGGCGCCGTTCACGTAGGACGAGGCCTCGGTGCACAGGAAGTAGATCGCCTTGGCGACCTCGTCCGGGGTGCCGAGGCGGCGCTGCGGGATCTGCTCCACCATCTTCTCCGTCCCCGGCGAGAGGATGGAGGTGTCGATCTCGCCGGGCGAGATCGCGTTCACCCGGACACCGAGCGGGCCGAAATCGGCCGCCATCTCGCGGGTCAGGCCGGCGAGCGCCGCCTTCGACGTGCCGTAGGCCGACCCGGCGAAGGGGTGGACCCGCGAGCCGGCGATGGAGGTGACGTTGACCACCGAGCCTTTGGCCCGGGCCAGTTCGTCGCGCAGCCCCTGGGCCAGGAGGATCGTGGCGAAGAAGTTCACCTGGAACACCCGCTGCCAGTCGGGGAAGCCGGTGGAGAGGACGCCGAGGCGCTCTCCCTCCGGCCCCTTGGGCGAGATGCCGGCATTGTTGACCAGCGCGTGCAGCACCCCGCCCTCGGCGGCGAGGCGTCCGCGCACCTCCTCGACGGCGCGCACCGTGTCGGCCGCGTCGGAGAGATCGACCTGCAGGTGGTCTTCCGGCCCCATTTCCCACGGGCAATTCTCGGGGAACGGGTGGCGGGAACAGGTGATGACGCGCCATCCGGCGGCGGAGAACCGCTTCACGGTGGCGTGGCCGATGCCGCGGCTGGCGCCCGTGAGCAGCATGATGCGCCGACGTTCGTTGGGGGAGAGGGCCACTGTCGGAGCCTCACTGTCGCGCGGGGATCCCGGGGGGCCGGTCCCGCCGGTGCACTGCAACGTCTAGGCGGACGGGCGCGGGAAATCCAGGGCCGGCGATTCAACCGGGCCCGTGGGTCGACGCCGAACCGATCTGCGCATAACCACGCGCGTCTCCCCTGCGCGCATCGTGTCGCCAAGCCGCGCGGCGGTTGCTACAGAGCGGCCGCAAGAGGATGACCATGACGCGACCGGAGCCCGACACGGAAACGGCTGAGCCCGCACAGGCCCGGCTGATCGCCCATCTCGCGGCGGCCGGCTATGCGCCCGTGACGCCCCCGGTCCTTCAGCCGATCGAGCCGTTCCTCGAACTCTCCGGCGAGGACATCCGGCGGCGGATCTTCGTCACGCAGGATTCCGGCGGGGCCGAACTGTGCCTGCGGCCGGAATTCACGATCCCCGTCTGCCGCCTGCACCGCCAGCGGGCGGACGGGCAGGCGGCCGATTACAGCTATGCCGGGCCGGTCTTCCGCCTCACCGCCGGGGAGCCCGCCGAAATCGTCCAGGCCGGCATCGAATCGTTCGGCCGCACCGACACCCCGGCCGCCGACGCCGAGGTCCTGAGCCTCGCGCTCGAAGGGCTCGCCCTCCTCGGCCGGACGAGCCCGTCCGTCCGCCTCGGCGACATGGGGCTGACGGTGGCCCTCCTCGACGGCCTGGCCGTGCCGCCGGCCGCCAAGCGGCGCACGCTGCGGGCGCTGGCCGCCGGCCGCTCCCTCGACGCCGTGACCAATGGCGCGGAGGGCGCTCCCGGCGAGGACCGCCACGCTGGCCTGCTCGCGGCCATCCAGGGCCAGGACCCGCAGGGCGTGCGCGCCTTCGTGGAGGATGTGCTCGCCATCGCCGGCATCTCGGCGGTGGGCGGGCGCAGCGCGGGCGAGATCGCCGAGCGCTTCCTCGGCAAGGCGACGGCGCAGGCCAATGGGGGCGCCGGGCTCAACGCCGAAAACCGGGCGATCCTCGACCGCTACCGCGCGGTGACGGGCGATCCCGACGCAGCGGCCCGGGACCTGCGGGCGCTGGTCGCCGATGCGGGGGTGCGCCATGGGGCGCTCGACGCCGCCCTCGACCTGTTCGAGGAGCGCACCGGCTTCATCGCCGCGCGGGGGCTGCCGATCGAGAGCTTCCGCTTCCAGGGCGGCTTCGCCCGCAACCTCGACTATTACACCGGCTTCATCTTCGAGGTGTCCGAGGGGGACGGGCCGGTGCTGGTCGGCGGCGGGCGCTACGACGGCCTGCTCGCCCATCTCGGCAGCGCCGCGCCCTTGCCGGCGGTGGGCTGCACCTTCTGGATCGAACGGGCGACGGGAGCCGGGCGATGAGCGATGCCCTCGTGCTGGCGGTGCCCTCCAAGGGGCGCCTGCAGGAGAACGCCAACGCCTTCTTCGCCCGCGCCGGCCTCAAGCTGGCGCAGGGGGCGGGGGCGCGGGATTACCGCGGCAAGCTCGTCGGCGTGCCCGGCGTCGAGGTCCGCTACCTCTCGGCCTCCGAGATCGCGAGCCAGCTCGCCTCCGGCGCCGCCCATCTCGGCGTGACCGGCGAGGACCTGATCCGCGAGACCCTGCCCGACGTGCGCGGGCAGGTGGAATTGCTGACGCCGCTCGGCTTCGGCAACGCCACGGTGGTGGTGGCCGTGCCCCAGGCCTGGATCGACGTGCGGGTGATGGCCGACCTCGACGAGGTCGCCGCGACGATGCGCGTGCGCCACGGCCGCCGGCTCCGCGTCGCGACGAAATACGTGAACCTCACACGCCGGTTCTTCGCCGAGACCGGCGTGGCCGATTACCGGATCGTGGAAAGCCTCGGCGCCACCGAGGGCGCCCCGGCGGCGGGCTCGGCCGAGATCATCGTGGACATCACCACCACGGGGGCGACGCTCGCCGCCAACGCCCTGAAGATCCTCGACGACGGGATCATCCTGCGCTCGGAGGCGAACCTCGTCGCCTCCCTGAAGGCGAACTGGGGCGAGGCCCAGCGCGGGGCGCTACGTGCCGTGCTCGGCCGCATCAGTGCCGAGGAGCGAGCCCGCACCACCCGCGAGGTCCGCGCCGGCATGCCCGAGGCGGGCGCCATCGACCTCGCCACCCTGGCGGGCCTGCACGAGGCCGAATTGCCCTACGGCGCCCCGGAGGGTGCCGACGGCGAGATCGTCCTGCGCTGCCCCGAGGCCGGCGCCATCGACCTCGCCGAGGCCCTGGTCCAGGCCGGCGCGCGGGCGGTGAGCGTCCGCCGGATCGACTACGCCTTCGCGGCCGAGAACCCGCTGGCGGAGCGGCTGCTGGCGCGGCTGTGAGGTTGGACGGATCGCGGGATATCCCCTAAGATCATTCGGGATATCCCTCGAGGTGAGTCCGTGCCCCTCTACGTGAAGGATCCGCAGGTCGATGCTCTGGCCGACGAGCTGATGACGCTTAGGGGATCGACCAAGACCGAGGCCGTCCGGCAGGCCCTGCTCAACGAGATCGCGCGCGCCAAGGAGAGTGCGCGCACCCGTGGCGAGGCCGACCTCGTGGAGCGTACGCTCGCCTTCACGCGGCGCCTGTGGGCGCGCGCCGGCTCCGGCCAGCCCGCCGAGAAGGCCTTCATCGACAGCCTCTACGAGCGCGAATGATGTTCGTGGACGCGTCGGCGCTCACGGCGATCCTCACGGATGAGGAGGACGCCAGAAGGCTTGCGGCCGGGTTGATGCGCGCGGAACGACGGATCACGTCGCCGCTGGCGGTGTGGGAAGCGACGATCGCCGTCGCCCGCCGCCTGGGCCTTCCCCTCGGGGAGGTGCGGGAGGCCATCGCCGAGTATCTCGCCCTCGCCGGCATCGTGGTGATGGCCGTTCCCCCCGAGGTCGGGGACGGGGCGCTCGATGCGTTCGAACGCTACGGCAAGGGCCGGCACCGGGCCTCGCTGAATTTCGGCGATTGCTTCGCCTATGCCTGCGCCCACCATTATGGCGCGACGCTGCTCTTCAAGGGCAACGACTTCCCGCACACGGACATCGAGCCGGCCCTGGCGGAATAGGGGGCCCGTTGGGCTTCCCGCTCTACTGCGGCCCCTGCTTGGCGAATTCCGACAGCACCCCGCGCAGCACCTTGAGGCGCGCGTCGTAGGCGTTGCGCAGGCACTCCACGTCGGCGGCGCAGGTGCGGCGCTCGGTGAGCCAGGTTTCCTGGTCCTCGCGCAGCTTCGACTGGCCGCCCATCGGCAGCACCGCCTTCAGGATCTCGAACCGGGTCGCCATCTCGACGTCCCGGTCGTTGAGGGGAAGATGGGCGCAGATCGCCTTCTCGTCCGGGGCCTCGGCCTTGTCGCAGGCAAAGCTCGCCGCTTCGGCGGAGCCGCCGGCGAGGACGAGGAGGAAGGCGAGGGCGGAGGTCGTGCGGCGCATGGCCGATAACGGACGAGCCTGCCGGAGGCTCCCGGTCAGAAGCCCGGCTTCACCGTCGCCAGCACCACGATGACGATCATCAGCAGCGTCGGCACCTCGTTGATCACCCGGTAGAACTTGTGCCCCCGGGTGTTCCGGTCGGCGGCGAAGTCCTTGACCATCCGGGCGAGCCAGCCGTGGATGCCCGACATCGCCACCACCAGGGCGAACTTCGCCTGGAGCCAATGGGCGGCGTAGTAGCCGCTCATCCAGGCCAGCGTCAGCCCGAACACCCAGGTCGCGATCATGGCGGGCGTCATGATCGCCTTGAGCAGCCGCCGCTCCATGATCTTGAAGGTCGCCGATTGCGCCTCCGAGCCCGGCGGCAGGCTCGCGTGATAGACGAACAGCCGGGGCAGGTAGAGCATCGCCGCCATCCAGGCGATGAGGCTCACGATGTGCCCGGCCTTGATCCAGTCGTAGAGCACGCCCCTAGCCCCGCAGCCGGGCGAGCATCCGCTCGACATGGGCCACCGGCGTCTGCGGCGTGATCCCGTGGCCAAGGTTGAAGACGTGGGGCAAGCCCTGCACGGCCTCGCGGATGCCGTCCACGGCCGCGTCCAGGGCCGCGCCACCCTCGATCAGCGTTTCGGGGTGCAGGTTCCCCTGCGTGACCGTCGAGGCCGGTACGCGGCCCCGCAGGGCCTTCAGATCCACGCCCCAATCGACACCCACCGCGTCGGCGCCGGTCTCGGGCACCACGCGGGCATGGCCATCGAGGCCCGAGCCCCGGGCGAAGACGATAATCTTGGCGTCCGGCACTCGAGCGCGGACACCCGCGATCATCCGGGCGATGGGTCGGAGCGACCAGCGGGTGAGGGCGTCCGCCGTCGCCCCGCCCGGCAGGGCGCTCTCGGTGACGTCGCCCACCGGCTCGACCACGTCGGCAGAGACGGGGACCGCCCTCGGCAGGGTGCCGGCATGGGATTCGAAGATCTGCACGGCGTCGGCGCCGGCCTCGAGCTGGCGCACGAGGTAGTCGGTCTGCACCGTGACGAGGCGGTCGATCAGTTCGTCCACCAGCGCCGTGTCGCCCTCGGCGAGCGCCCGGGCGGGGGCGAGGTCCGGGGTGCCCCGGCCGCCGATCATGTAGCTCGCCACGGTCCACGGCGCGCCGCAGAAGCCGAGCAGCGTCGTCTCCGCCGGCAGTTCGGCCCGCAGCCGCGTCACCGTCTCGAAGACGGGGGCGAGGTGGGTCATCACCGCCCCGTCACCCGCCTCGCGCAGGCGCTCGAAGGCGGCGCGGTCGCTCAGGGGATCGAGGCGTGGGCCCTCGCCCTCCACGAAGCGCACGTCCTGGCCGAGGGCGTGGGGCACGACGAGGATGTCGGAGAACAGGATCGCCGCATCGAAGCCGAAGCGGCGGATCGGCTGGAGCGTCACCTCCACGGCGAAGTCGGGCGTGTAGCACAGGTCGAGGAAGGAGCCCGCCGTCGCCCGGGTGGCGCGATACTCCGGCAGATAGCGTCCCGCCTGGCGCATCATCCAGGCCGGAGGCGGCCAGACCGCCTCGCCCGAGAGCACCTTCAGCATCGTCCTGTCCGGTTGAACCGTCATGCGCTCCCGTACCCGTTTCTTCGCCAACCGGCCCGGTCGCGACGATCCCCAGGGGACCTCTCATAAAGAGAGAGAGAGAATCTTAGACTCTGTTTTTTCTCTTGGAGGCTGATGAGCGGGAGCGCAACCGTATCCACACCCGATCCCCGGTTCGGCGCCGTTAACGGAGCTTTAAAGGATTTGCGCGAAGATGATGGAAGAGGGTTCCTGCTCAAGGCCTTGCGCCGGGCGGTGAGCCGGTCCGGACCCTGCGTGTCCGGCTTTTCCCGAACCGGGTGCGGAATCCGCCCCGATTTGACGGCCTGTGTATGCAGGAGTCGATAGCCGGACGGGGTTCTGCTCTGGACCGGCCGACCGGGCCTGCCTATCCACACTTATCGACTCCCCGGCGGTCGCCGTTGGATAACCGAACCGGCCGGAGACGCCGCGTATGGGCCGCAGCTACTTCCACCTTCATCTCGTGTCGGATTCCACCGGCGAGACCCTCATCAATGTCGGGCGCGCGGCGGCGGCGCAGTACGAGGGCGTCTCGGCCATCGAGCACGTCTATCCCCTCGTCCGCTCCGCCTCGCAGCTGGAACGGGTGATCTCGGAGATCCGTGCCGCACCCGGCCTCGTGCTTTACACCCTGGTGGGGGGCGACCTCGGCCAGCGGCTGGAGATGGCGGCGCGGGAGTCGGGCTCGCCCTGCCTGTCGGTGCTGCAGCCGGTCCACGACCTGCTGCAATCCTACCTCGGCACGCAGAAGGCGGCGCGCCCCGGCGCCCAGCACATGCTGAACGCCGAGTACTTCAAGCGCATCGACGCGATGAACTTCACCCTCGCCCACGACGACGGCAACCTGCCGGAGGATCTGGAGGAGGCGGATGTCATCCTGCTCGGCGTCAGCCGAACCTCGAAGACGCCGACCTCGATCTACCTCGCCAACCGCGGCCTGAAGACTACGAACCTGCCCCTCGTGCCGGGCATGCCGATGCCGCCGGCCATCGAGGCGGCGCGCAAGCCCCTGATCGTCGGGCTGTTCGCCTCGCCGGAGCGGATCATCCAGATCCGCCAGAACCGGCTGTCGAGCCTGAACGCCGACGAGAGTTCGATGTATGTCGACCGCGAGGCGGTGGCCGACGAGATCACCGCCTCCCGGCGGCTGTTCATCAAGAACCGCTGGCCGACCATCGACGTGACGCGCCGGTCGATTGAGGAGACGGCCGCCGCCATCCTCGACCTGCATCGCGACCACCGGATGAAGTTCATCGCGGAATGATCCAGGGGCCTTGCCCCTGGACCCCACCAAAGGGCTTGCCCTTTGGGATCCCCGTCATGATCCGCTGAGCACCGTCCGCACCAGGGCCATGCCGGCGATCAGGCCAAGGAGACCACCCGCGACCGAGGCCAGGACGTAGCCCGCGGAGAGGGCCGTCTCGCCCCGCTCGTACAGGGCGATGGCATCGAGGGAGAAGGTCGAGAAGGTGGTGAAGCCGCCGAGCACGCCCGTCGTCAGGAGCAGACGGGCGGGGTGGCCCGCTGCGCCGTGCAGGGCGAAGCCTTCGGCCAGCACGCCCATCAGGAACGAGCCCAGCACGTTGATAAGGAGCGTCGCCAGGGGAAAGCCCAGGCCCGGCAGCGTCCGCGACACCGCCACGTTGAATCCATGGCGAAACCCGCCGCCGATCCCGGCGCCGAGGAAAACGATGAGGGTGTTGATCATGCCTGTCCCGTCCCGGTTGGACGGGCGGCCCGGCCGCGATGCGGGCACGCCCCCACCGCAGGCGGAAGCCGCCCTTGCGGTAGGAGCCATCAGCCCTGGCCGGTCATCCGGCAAGGCGGTTGTCGGGGAGCTCCATCCCCATCCCGTCGAGAGTTAACGCACGGACGGGACGAGGGAAAGGGCCCGCCCCTACGCCGCGACGGCGAAGTGGCTGCGCTGCTCGATCTGCGCGACGTAGAAATCCTCGATCACGTCCCGGACCACCTCCGCGAGGTCGGCGCCGCGATGCTCGTCGAGATGGATGTCGCTGCCGATCACCCGGCCGATATGCGCGCTGGCGCTCGAACCCGGCACGAGGCGCTCGTTGTAGCGCTGATGCAGGCCGGAAATAGAAATATAGTTCTTGCCGCCGAGTTCGGGGCCGTACTTGATCTTGATCTTCTGCTCGCTGTCGACCCCGCGCAGCTTGGCGCAGAGGGTGACGAAGTTGTCGGTGTCGATCAGCAACTCCGTCCCGGTGATGCAGCCATGGGCGTTGTGCTCCTCGTTCAGCACCTCGGCCATCAGGTTCAGCACCTCGATCACCGGCTGGAGGGCGCGGCTACCGTCATCCAGAAGCTTCTGCCGGAAGCCGTTGCTGCGGGCATCGGCGGCGGCGAGACGGGTGCGGAAACGGTCCTTGACTTCGGTGGTATGCGGCATCGGTTTAGTCCTCCGGGCGACAGCGAAAACGCGGACTCTTCGTCCGTTGGTGTTCGGTCTACGGAGCGAATGCAGTTGACGCAAGATAGTGCAAAATATTGATGCTTGCCCAAAACATGCTCAGGACTTGAGCGTTTGCTCAAAACCACGGCCTGCCTGAAAAAAAGGCAACATCATGCAGGTCCGTCGAGGGGCTTCAGCACGGGGGCGGGGCCGAAAGCCCGGCCGGGCTCGCTCTTCGTCAGGGCGCGGGCCAGGGCGACGAGGTCCGGCGTTGCGCCCCCGGTCGGGCCGTAGACGGCGCGGTCGAGGGCGGCCAGCGCCGCGCGGGTCTCGGGCCGCTCCCGCCAGCGGCGGGCGAGGGCGGGCATCGCGGCCTCGCCCGCCGCCACGGCGGCGCGGACGGCGTTGGCGTCGCCGGCCCGGGCGGCCCGGCGCAGGTCGCGGGCGATGGAGGGGGGTAGGCGCAGCGTCCCCCGTTCCCGGCGGAAGCCGAGGAGGGCGAGGCCGAGCCCGAAGGCCAGCACGCCCGCCGCCACGGCGATCAGCGCGGAGGCGGCGGCGCCCTTGGCCCCGTCGGTCTCCCGGTCGGGCAGGCCGCCGCCGATCTGGCGGGCGGGGATCTCGGCCTCGCGCATGGTGCGCGAGACCGTGTCGAACCACGGGATGGCGATGGCGTCGAGGGGGATCACCTCCGGCACGCCGGGCTTCACGTCCCAGACATAGGTGGCGCGGGCGACGGGGCCGGCGGGGGTGATGATGGTCTCGCGGACGACCGGCCCGGCGAAGGTGATGATGCCGCGCGTGCGCAGGACCGGCCGGGGCGGCAGGCCCTCGGCGAGCATCCCCTGCGCCTCCAGCACCACCGTCCGCCGCACGGTCTCGTAGATCTTCACCGTCTCCGGATCGCGGCTCCACGAATCGGTGATGCTCACGTCGCGGGCGGGGAGCCACCAGGGCTCCTTCGCGTCGGGGCCGCCGGTCGGGGCGGTCCAGGCTGCGACGGTGAAGGGGATCGGCTGCGAGCGCACGTCCACCACCTTGCGCTCGCCGACGTCGTTGACGGTCAGCCGGTGGACGAAGGGCTCGATGGTGAACGCGCCCGCATGGTGCGGGAAGATCGCCACCGTCCGGTCGAAGGCGATGGCGGTCTGGCCGTCGGGGAGGCGGGTCTTGCTCCAATGGTCGCGGCCGAGCTGCGTCCAGGTGAAGTTGGCGAGCGGCGGCTGGATCACCTCCTCCAGCAGGATCGGCTGCCGGTAGACCCCGTGGATCTTCAGGAGCACCATCTCGCGGGTGTAGGGCGCCGCCCCGCCGTTCAGTTCGGGCGTGACGGTGAGGGTGAGATCTCCGGGCTCCACCTCGGCGAGGGCGGGCAGCGACATCCCGGCCAGCAGCAACCCGGCGAGAAGCCCAACCCTCCCTCGCCGCCACCCGCGACTCCAGTCCCAAAAGATCACCATGGGTTGCTCCCGGCGGGCATGGCGGTGCCGGCCTCGACGCGGCGGGCCTGCTCGGCCTTGAGGCGGAGCTTGAGGTAGCGGCCGGGATCGTCGGGCAGGGTCTGGAGCCACAGGCGGTCGGGGCGGATCTCGTGCGCCTCGAAGCTCTTCGTCACCCGGCGGGCCTCGCGCTCGGGGGCCTCGGCGACCATGGCGGGGCCGGTGCCGGAGCGGCCGCGCCCGGCGGCGTCGCCCACCGAGCCGCGCGCCTTGCCGCCGGCCGAGTCGATGGCGGCCTGCTCGGAGCGCCCCCGCCGGGCGACGGCGCTGTTGCCGGGCAGCGAGGCGCTGCTGCTCGCTTCGCGGTTGCCGGCGAGGCCCTCGCCGCTGGACGAGGCGTTGACGTCGTCGTTCGGGTCCTGGTGGGCGGATTTGTTGTAGCGGGCGCCGTACTGCGCCGTGCCGTTGGCGATGCCGCCGCCGGGGCCGCGGTCGATCGCCTCTTCCAGCATCCGGGCGATCAGCGAGCGGTTGGCCTGGGCATCGGCGTCGCGGGGGTTGAAGCGCAGGGCCTCGTCGTAGGCGGCGATGGCACCCTGCAGGTCGCCGGAGCGGGCGAGCGCGTTGCCGAGGTTGTAGCTCGCCCGGCGCCCGCCGTTGCGGAACAGGGCGATGGCCTCGTCCAGCCGGCCCGCCTCGTAGAGGGCGGCGGCCCGCCATGCGGGGTCCTCGAACACCCGCGCGGCGAGGCCGGGCAGGTGGACGCTCATCAGCAGGCGCCCGACACCGGTTCGCGGCTGCGACAGGGCGACGAGGGTCACGATCCCCAGGCCGACGAGGACGAGCCCGCCGATCCGCGCACTCCTCCGCCACGCCGGCGGCAGGCCGAGAGTCCGGGGTGACACGAGGGCGGCCGGCATCAGGCGCTCCGTCGGAACAGCAGGAGGGCGGGCAGGGCCGCCAGGGCGAGCAGCCAACGCCCGAGGTCGGCGAAGGCGACGACGCCGTAGCCGCCGGCCGCGAGGTGCTGGGCGGTGGGCGCGGCCACGGCATCGAGCACGGGGGTCGCGGCGCGGATCTCGGCGCTGGTGCCGCCGCCCGCCGCCGCGAGGCGCTGGAGCGGGCCGGGATCCGGCTTCGGCACGCCCGGCGGCAGGGCCTTGGTGGCGGGGACGAACAGGGTGTCGAGGCGCCAGCCCCGGGCGCGGATCGCCCCGGCCTCGCGCAGGGCGGCCTCGCCGATGCCGTCGCCGTCGCTGATCAGCACCACGTCGGCGGCGATCACGTTGGCCTCGGCAAGGGTCCGGCTGGCGAGGGCGAGGCCGCGCTCCGGGTGGCTGCCCCGGTCGGGCACCGTGTCGGCGTCGAGGGAGAAGAGCGTGGTGCCGAGGCTGTCCCGGTCGGTGGTGGGCGAGGCGGCGAGGTAGGCGTCGCCGGCATAGATCACCAGGGCGACGGGGCGGGTGCCGGCGGCCTGCGCGACGGAGGCGGCGGCCTCGCGCACGCCCTGCAGGTTGCCGCCCTCGGCGACCGAGCGCGACAGGTCGACGACGAGGATCGTCTCGTCGAGGTTGCGGAACGTGCCGGTGTCCCGGCGCTCCACCGCCGGGCCGGCGAGGCCGAGGACGAGCCCCGCCGCGCAGAGCCCCGCCGCGAGGTTGGCGCCGCGCTTGCCGCCGAGCACCGATCCGGTGCGCGAGAGGTAGGCCATCAGGGCGGGATCGACCTCCCGGCCCCAATCGCCGAGCGGCGCCGCCCGGCGCACGGCATAGAGCGCTAGGGCGACGACGACGGGGAGCGCCACGAGCCACCACGGCCGCAGGAGGGTGAGGCCGGCGAGCGTCATGCGCTCCTCCGCACGGCGAGCAGCCCCACGGCGAAGGCCAGCGCCAGGGCGCCCGGCCACACCCACAGATCCTTGCGCAGGGGCAGCGGCGGGGGCGGGGTGCGTCCGCCCTCCAGGGTGTCGATGGCCTGCGCCACGGTGACGAGGTCGTCCGTGGTCTTCACCCGGAAGAAGTGCCCGCCGCTCGTCTCGGCCATGGCCTTCAGGGTCTCGCTGTCGACCACGTCCTGCTCGCCGTCGGCGTTGGCGAGGTCGCGGGGGCCGAGCGCGATGGTGTAGACGCGCACGCCGATCTCCTTGGCGAGGTCGGCCACGTCCTTCGGCGCGGTCTGGCCGGCGTTGTTGGCGCCGTCCGAGAGCAGCACCACCGCCTTGGTCGCGGCGGGGCGCCCCTCGGGAATGTTCGCGTCGCGCGGGTCGAGGCGGCGCAGCGCGAGGCCGAGCCCGTCGCCGATGCCGGTGGAGCGGCCGGAAATGCCGATCGTCGCCTCCTCCAGGGCGCGGGCGACGGAGGCGGTGTCGAAGGTCAGCCCGGCGGCGACGTAGGCCTGGTCCGCGAACAGGACGAGGCCGATCCGGTCCCCCGCCCGGCGGCGGATGAAGTCGGCGCCGACGCGCTTCACCGCCGCCAGCCGGCTCACGGTCTCGCCGTCGAGGGAGAAGTCGCGCCGCTCCATGGAGCCGGAGAGATCCATGGCGATCATGATCTCGCGCCCCGAAGCCGGGAGCGCGGCCGAGGGCATCACCACCCGCGGCCCGCTGAGGGCGGCGACGAGGCAGATCCACAGGCCCCAGACCAGGGCGGCCCGGCGGCGGCCGCGACCGGCGCCCTCGTGGCCGGTGCCCGTGCTCGCGGCGAGCGTGCCGGGCACGCGCAGGGCGCCGCCTTCCACCTGCTCGCGGGGCAGGAGCCGCGCGGCGAGGAGCGGCAGCGGCAGGGCGAGGAGCAGCCAGGGGGCCGCGAGGTCGAAGCCGGAGACGAAGGCGGCGAGCCAACCGGGCATCATGCCTTGAGCCTCCCGATCAGCCGGGTCAGCTCCGCGTCGAGGAGCGCGGGGTCGGGCACTTCGCGCCGGTAGAGCCCGTCCACCAGCACGCGCCCGGCGCCGGCGGTGAAGAAGTCGGTGCGCAGACGCGCGTCGAGGCGCGCGGCCCAAGGCGCGCCGTGGGCGGAGGCGGCCTCGTCGCCGTCGAGGGTGCGCACGAGGCGGCGCAGCAACCGCGCCTGGGCGAGGATCCTTTCCGCCGGGGGCAGCACGCGGCTTCCGGCGAGGTCGGCGAGCGCCGCCCGGCGGACGCTGGCCCGGACCCGGCTCACCACGACACGCAGCAGGCCGACGAGGAGGGCGGCGCCGAAGCCGAGGATCAGCGCCAGCAGGATCTCCCCGGGCACGGGGCCGCTCGCGCCGCCCGGCAGGTGCAGGCCGCGCAACTGGTCGAGGGTCGCGGGGGCGTCGGCGGGGGTCACGGGCGGCCCCGCGCGGTCTCAGAGCACGGCATCGAGCCGCTCCATCAGCGGCGCGTAGGCCTCCGGTCCCGCCTCCACGTCGAGGCGCAGGCCGGCCATGCCGCGCGCGGCGTAGTCCGCGAGGCGGGCATCGAGCATCCGCTCGCCCGTGCCGTCGGCCCGGAGCGAACCCCGCCGCCCGTCCGAGAGGGCGAAGGGGAAGAAGCCCGGCCGCCGGGCGCGTTCGAAGGCGTCGCTCACCAGCAGGAGGCGCACCGAGACCCGCTCGGCGACGAGGCCGAGCAGGCGCTCAAAATCGGGGCCGGGGGCGTCGAGGGCGCTGGCGATCACGAGATGCCCGCCCGACGGCAGGAGGCTCGCGGCGATGCCGAGCAGGGGTTCGAGGGGCGGGTCCTCCGCCCGCGCCGCCTCCAGGGCCTGGGCGTGGGCCACCGCGAGGGCGCCGGTCACGGAGGCCATGGCGCGCTCGCCCCCCGCCGGGCGCAGGACGGTGGGCTCACCCGAGGCGGTCGCCACGGCGAGGCCGACGCGCCCGCCATCGGCGACGATCCGCCAGCCGAGGAGGGCCAGCGCCTCGGCGGCCGCGACCGAGCGGAGCGTCCGCTTCGTGCCGAACAGCATGGAGGGCCGGAAATCCGCGAGCAGGATCACCGCCCGGTCGCGCTCGTCGTGGTGGGTGCGCACGTGCAACTGCCCGGTGCGGGCGGTGGCGTTGCGGTCGATGTGGCGGCGGTCGTCGCCCTCGGCCCAGAGGCGCACGTCCTCCGGCTCGGAGCCCCGGCCCCGCCGCTTGGTGACGATGCCCCCCGGCAGGCCGGCGAGGGTGCGGGTCACGGGCGCCGCGCCCCGCCGGGCGAGGTGGCGTAAGCCCATCAGCGCCTCGCCCGAGAGGTGGATCACAGGATCCCGGGTGGGATCTCGGGACGGTGCCACTGTCCCTCGGCTCAAAGGGCCTTCACCCGCCGCACGAGGTCGTCGATCAGCCCCCGGGCGGTCTTGCCCTCGGCGGAGGCCCGCCAGGTCAGGCCGATCCGGTGGGACAGGGCGTCCCGCGCCAGCTCGGTGATGTCCTCGGGGATGACGTGGTCGCGCCCGCGCAGCCACGCCCGCGCCTTGCCGGCCATCATCAGGGCGAGCGTCCCGCGCGGCGAGGCCGGGTGTTCGATGGCGCCGCGCAGGTCCGGCGCGGCCTCGTCGGTGCGGGTCGCCGCCACGAGGCGCACGAGATAGTCCTTCAGCGCCGGGGAGACGTAGGTGGCGAGTGCCGCCTCGCGGGCCGCGCGCACGTCCTCCATCGACAGGCGGATCGGCATCGGCGCGATGCGGTGGGTGATCTCGCCCTCCACGAGGTCGAGGATCGCCCGCTCGGAAGCCGCGTCGGGCATGTCCACCACGACGTGGAGCAGGAAGCGGTCGAGCTGCGCCTCGGGCAGGGGGAAGGTGCCCGCGTGCTCGATCGGGTTCTGGGTGGCCACCACCATGAACGGGTCGTGCAGGCGGTGGGTCTCGCCGGAGACCGTCACCTGCCCCTCGGCCATGGATTCGAGCAGCGCCGACTGCACCTTGGGGGGGGCTCGGTTCACCTCGTCCACCAGCACCAGGGCGTGGAAGAGCGGGCCGGGCAGGAATTCGAAATGCCCGCTGTCCTGGCGCCACACGGTGGTGCCGGTGAGGTCGGCGGGCATCAGGTCCGGGGTGCACTGGATGCGGGCGAAGGAGCCGTCGAGCCCCTCGGCGAGGCGCTTCACCGCGCGGGTCTTGGCGAGGCCGGGCGCGCCCTCGATCAGCAGGTGGCCCCCGGTGAGGAGGCCGATGAGCAGCCGTTCCACGAGGCCGGAGGCGCCGATCAGGCCGGTCTCCAGCCCGTCGCGCAGGGCGAGCACCCGCCCGTGCAGGCCGGAGGGATCGGTTCCCGGCGAGGGGCGGTCGGCGAGGGCCGCGCCGCTCATGAGTGGATTGGTCCCGACAGGTCGGCGCAATCCGGCATCCTGCACGTCTCCTCGCGGCCGGGTCCCGTGTCGCGCACGGGCTCTCTCGAGCCGTCTCGGGTGTGCCCGCCGGGCGTGGGCCCGTCAATCCTGCGTGGGCCGGGCCGTTTGCGGGCATCGTGTCACGGTTTCTTCACAGGCGCGGAGGATGAGCGGGCCGCCATGCATGCCGCCTTCGCCTACGCCGACCTCCCCGAGCCGGTGAAATCCGCCCTCGGCCTCTTCGTGGCCTTCTGCCTCGGCACCTTCATCGGTGCCGAGCGACAGTACCGCCAGCGCACGGCGGGCCTGCGCACGGCGGTGCTCGTGGCGGTGGGCGCCTCGGCCTTCGTCGATCTCGGGATGCGCCTCACCGGCGGCGAGGGCGGCACCCGCACCGTGGCCTACGTGATCTCCGGCATCGGCTTCCTCGGCGCCGGCGTGATCATGAAGGAGGGGATGAACGTGCGCGGCCTCAACACGGCCGCGACGCTCTGGTGCTCGGCGGCGGTGGGCGCCTTCGCCGGGGCGGACATGCCCCTGGAGGCGACCTTCGTCACGGCGACGGTGCTCGCCTGCAACACGGCCCTGCGGCCCCTCGTGAAGCTCATCGACCGCCTGCCGATCCGCGAATCGGAGACGGAGGCGACCTACGAGGTTCAGGTGACGACGGCGCCGGGCGCCACCGGGCCGGCGCAGGACCTGCTGATCGAGCGGCTGGAGGCGGCGAACTACCCCGTCAGCGCCATCGAGATCGAGGAGCGGGGCGAGGACGCGGTCGACGTCATCGCCACCCTAACGGCCAGCGCCGTCGAGGCGTCGGAGCTCGACGCGGTCACGGCCGAGTTGGAGAAGGCCCCCGGCATCCGCCACGCCACCTGGACCAGCCAGACGACGGCCGACTGAACCGGCTCAGCGGGGCGGCGTCAGCGGGCGGATGCGGCGCTCGACCACCACCGTCGGCCGGACGCGGCGCTCGACGATGACGGTGCGGGGCGCGCGGCTCGGGCTCGCGTGGCTGAGGATACGCTCGGGCGCCCGCTCCGGCTTGGCGCGCTTGGCGGCCAGCACATGCGGGCGGACCTCGTCGGCGGGAAGGCCGATCAGCCCGGCGGCGATCTCCACCTGCTGCTCGACATCGTCGGCCAAGTCCTGGGCGGCGGCCACCGCCTCGACGATCGTCGGCGGCTCGCGGCGCACCCGGATCGGCGGAAGGTCGGCGAAGCTCTTCTGTGTCTTCTTCACGGGACGACTCGCGGTCTTCATGCCTCAAGCATAGCGCGCCCGAGGCTGGTTGTGCAGTGCATCAAACGATGGTGATCGGATGGGTCGCCCGCGCTGGGAACGGCCCGTGGCATGGACGGATGGCCCCCGACGGGGCATCCCGGCGCGACGGCATGCCGCATGAATGGCGGGCCGCGCCCGCGGGGCTCCGATCCATCGAGCCGGCGGGTGGCGCCCGCGTTTCGCGTTAACCCGGCAGGGCCTATCCTACGCCCATGACCCTGCCGTTCGATCCGCGCCTCACGCCCGCCCGGCCGCATCTGGCGGATGCCGCCCTGCGTGGGCAGGTCGAGGCCGCACGCTTCGTCACGGGGCAGGCGCGGCGCGTCGTCGTCCCCTCCGCCCCCCTGCGGCGGACGCCCTCGGACGCCTCCGGCACCGAGACCGAGGCCGTGCTGGGCGACGCCGTCACCTTCTACGCAGAGGAGGACGGGCACGCCTTCGTCCAGCTCACGCGCGACGGCTATGTCGGCTACCTGCCCGTCGGCAGCCTCGGCCCGGCCGATCCGGAGCCGACCCATGTGGTCACGGCTCTGCGCAGCTTCCTCTACCCGGCGCCGGACCTGAAGCGGCCGCCGCGCGGCCATCTCGGCCTCGGCGCCCGCCTCACCGCGACCGGACGGGAGGGCGACTATCTCGCGACGCCGGGCGGCTTCGTCTTCGCCGCCCATTGCCGGGAAGCGGGTTTCACCGCCCCCGACTTCGTCGGCACCGCCGAGCGGCTCGTCGGCACGCCCTATCTCTGGGGCGGGCGCACGAGCCTCGGGCTCGACTGCTCCGGGCTGGTGCAGCTCTGCCTGCACCTCGCGGGCCGCGACTGCCCCCGCGACGCCGACATGCAGGAGCGCGGCCTCGGCACCGACCTGCCCAACGATCCCGCCGGGCTGCGACGCGGGGATCTGGTGTTCTGGCGCGGCCATGTCGGGATGATGCGCGACGCCACCACCCTCCTCCACGCCAACGGCCACCACATGGCGGTGGCGGTGGAGCCCCTGGCGGAGGCGCGGGCGCGCATCCTGGCCAACAGCTACGGCCCCGTGACATCCTTCCGCCGGCTGGCGCCAGGAACCGCCGCCCCGGCGGACCCGTTCCAATGTCAAGTTCGCAAACCCGGAGACCCGGAATGACTGGCACTCGACTCGGCCTCGCCCTCGGCGGCGCCCTCCTCGTCCTTCTGCCCGGCGCGGCCCTCGCGCGCGGCGGCGGTGGCGGCGGCGATGCGGGCAGCGGCCTCTCGCCCTACGCGGCGCTCAGCGGCAACGACCGCTCGGCCGGCGTCAACAACGGCAATTACCGCGATCCGGGCTACGACTCCTACCTGCAGACCTATGCGCCGGATGCGGCCTCCCGTTACGTGGTGCCCCCCGGCCCGCAGCCCGAGCCGGCCGGCCGCCTGCGGATGCGGCCCTATTACGGCTACCCGTACTGAGATCGGCGACGGCGCGGGCGGCTCACCGGGGCCGCCCGCCCTTCACTCCTCCGCCTTGTCCAGGCCCTTCCCCGGCTCCCTGGCGGGCGGGGCGGCCTTGTGCATCGCCTGCAAAGTCCATTCGCCGCCGGAGGGCTTGCAGCCCGTGCCGCGCACGAAGCGGCTCTTCTCCGAGCCGATGACCGAGGCGAGGAAGTTCCGGCAGATCCGGTCGTCCGCCACGTAGGGCAGGCCGGTCGGGTTCACCGAGCCGTGCATCCCGGAATCGGGGTTGTCCCACTTCACCGGGCGGCCGTTGCCCTGCGGATCGAGGGCGACCGTCAGCGCGGCCTGCGCCCGCCGCCAATCCTCGCCGTTGAGGTCCGGCCCGAAGGTCTTGGGCGGCGCGATGCTGCCCGTCGTCAGGGGCTCCTCGACGGCGGCGGACGCCGTCGGCTCCGGCGTGCCCCGGAACAGCAGCAGCGGCTGGCTGCACCCCCCGAGGACGACGCCCAGGCACAATGCAGCCCCCGCCGGAACGAGGGTCCGGAGACCTTTACAGTGACGCGAGACCATCAGACCATCACACCTGACTCAACGGCGGTCTTTTGCGTTCGACGGACGCGCCGTTGCCCCCTCAGGCCCCGGACGTGGCAGGCAGGAGTCTTCCCTTGAACGAGTTAACGATCGGTGGCCCGGCTCCCGTCATCCCGGAAGATTTCACCCGCGCCGAGAACCCGGTCACCCTGTTCGCGGCCTGGATGAAGGAGGCCGAGGCCACGGAGCCGAACGATCCGAACGCCATGGCCCTGGCCACGGCCGGCAGCGACGGCCTGCCCGACGTGCGGGTGGTGCTGCTGAAGGCGTTCGATGAGCGCGGCTTCGTGTTCTACACCAACACGCAATCGACCAAGGGCGAGGAACTGGCCGCGAACCCGCAGGCCGCCCTGGTCCTGCACTGGAAAAGCCTGGGGCGGCAGATCCGTGCGCGGGGCCCCGTCGAGCGCGTGACCGACGCGGAGGCCGACGCCTATTTCGCGAGCCGCCACCGGGAAAGCCGCATCGGCGCCATCGCGAGCCAGCAATCGCGGCCCGTCGCGGACCGGACGGCGCTGATGGACGCCGTCGCCGCCGTGACGGAGCGGGTCGGCGACGGGCCAGTGCCGCGCCCGCCGCACTGGACGGGCTTCCGCATCCTGCCGAGCAGCATCGAGTTCTGGCGGAACGGCGAGTTCCGCCTGCACGACCGGGTGCGGTTCGTGCGCGACGGCGCGGGCTGGCGGGGCACGCGCCTCTACCCGTGAGGCATGAAAAAAGCCCCAGCCGGGCGGCCGGGGCTTTCTCGTCTGTGGGATGTCCGGAGGATCAGTCCTCGGACTCGGCCTTCTTCTCGGCCTCGTCCTCGGCGGCTTCGGCCTCAGCCTCGGCCTTCTCCTCGGCGGCCTCGGCGGACTGCGCCTCGGCGATCGCGGCCTCCTCGGCCTCGACCTCGGCGCCCAGCACCGTCGGCGGGACGATGTTGGCGACCGGATCGGTCGACTCGCCGGTGTAGGCGCCGGCCGGGATCTTGATGTCGGAGACGTGGATCACGTCGCCGATCTGGCGGCCGGTCAGGTCGACCTCGATGGCGTCCGGGATCTGGTCCGGGGCGACGTCGAGCTCGAGGGTGTGGTGCGAGATGTTGAGGGTGCCGCCGCCCTGCTTGATGCCCGGGGCCGCGTCCTCGTTGACGAAGTGCACCGGCACGGCGACCGTCACGGTCTGGCCCGAGACGACCCGCAGGAAGTCGACGTGCATCGGCACGCCGGAGACCGGATCGAGCTGGAAGTCGCGCGGGATGGCGCGCAGCTTGCGGCCGCCCACGGCGATCTCGAACACGGTGGTCTTGAACCCGCCGGCATAGATCAGTGTGCGGGCCCGGATGAGGTCGATGGCGATGGAGACCGGCGGCTGGCCCGCGCCGTAGATGACGGCGGGAATCTGGCCCTGGCGACGAACGGCCCGGGCGGCCCCCTTGCCGACCCGGTCGCGTGCCACGGCCTCAAGCGACTTGATGGCGCTCATAGGCGTGATCCTTCAGATAGCTGGAGCCAGAACGCGAAAAAGCCGCCCGAAGCGGACGGCTCAAGCCTTCCCGGCGCGCCCCTGCCTCCAAGGGTGTCTCGGGGGCGCGCCGTGGCGATACACAAATGAGCGCCGGAAGGCAATCGGCGGTGGCCTAGCGCATCCCGTGCCGGGCCAACTCTTCCGGCACCAGCTCTGCCGCCTGCAGGCGCAGGAGGATCGCGTCGAGATCGACCGGCCGCGCGTCGCAGGCGTCGATGCCCACGTCGCAGGAGCGGCTGGTGTCGGGGAGCCAGCCGTGGCTGTGGCCGAAGAGGTGGAGCGTCTCGCGCCACAGTCCGGGCCAGGCACGGTGCGCGTAATGCGACAGGAACAGGCGCCGGTCGCGGCCGGTCCCGTCCGTCACGGTGAGGCGCATGCTCTCCACGGGGGGCGCGGCCCAGGGCAGGTCGAGGATGCGGTTCGAATCGTGGTTGCCGCGCACGAGGTGCTTCACCCCATGCAACCGCGAGAACACGTCCGCGCAGCGTTCCCGGCTCGCCTCCACGGCGAAGTCGCCAAGGTGCCAGACCGTATCCTCCGGCCCGACGACCGCGTTCCAGGCGGCGATCAGCGCCTCGTCATGGGCCTCCACCGTGCCGAAACGCGCGCGGGCGTGCCTCAGGACATGCGGATCGCCGAAATGGGTGTCGGCGGTGAAGTAGGTCGCCATCGGCTCCGGCTGTTCGCTCCGTCCCGGACGAGGTGGAGCCCGGGGCGCGGCCCGCAAGGCGAAAAAAAGACAGCGGCTTAAAGTCTCGCGCAGTCCCGCCGCCGCAGACGAAGCGGCACGGCAGAAAATCCTAACGAAAACGAATCACGTCGGGGCGATCTGTCAAGAACTGTCCCGCTTGTGACACGCGCGCTACAATGGCCAAGCTTGGTCCGCGGCGTCGCGGTCCGGTCCAGGCGTTCGTTGAAGCCACAAGGGGAAGCGAAGACCCATGCAGAACTTCACCGTAACCGACCGAGAACGCGACACCGTCCTCGCCGCTTTGCGCTACTACCAATTCTACCGGATGCAGGGTCACCCCTTCGACCCGCGCCAGGACCACCTGATCGACACCATCGCCGGCCAGACCGGCGACGCCCTGGATCTCACCGAGATCGACGACCTCTGCGCCGGCCTCGCCGGCAATCCGCACGCGCTCGCCGTCAACGCGGCCTGACCGGACGCCTGTCGGGGCTCGGCCCCGACACCCTCCGCCCTCGATCGGACACGATCGCATCGCACGGGCGGACGATGCCGACTCTGCACGTCTGCCCGCTCTCGCGCCTGCCCGACACCGTCCTCGCGACGGGCGCGCGCCATCTCCTCACCCTCGTCACCGTCGGGATGCCCGTCGAGCGCCCGGCCGCGATTCCGCCTGAGAACCACGCGCGGATCGGCGTGAGCGATATCGCCGCACCGCAGGCGGGCCATGTCCTGCCCGGCGAGGAGCATGTGGCGGCGCTCCTCGCCTTCATCCGCGTGTGGCCGCGGGAGACGCCGCTGGTGATCCACTGCTACGCCGGCATCAGCCGCTCGCCGGCCGCCGCCTACATCGCCGCCTGCGCCCTGGCGCCGGAGCGGGACGAGGGCGCCATCGCCGATGCCTTGCGCGCCGCCTCGCCTTCGGCCACCCCCAACCGGCTGTTCGTGGAGATCGCGGACCGGCTGCTCGGGCGCGACGGCAGGATGGTCGCCGCCATCGCGCGAATCGGGCGCGGCGCCGACGCCTTCGAGGGCACGCCCTTCGTCCTCGCCCTGGACTGACACGGCCCGGAGCGGGTGTGGCGCAAACGCGCCCGTTCCGGGCAAAAGCGGCGGATGGCGGGCCCGGCTTCGGCCGGGCCGGGTTGTCCCCGCTTCGCAAGCCGCCTTAGAACCGGACAAAGGATGAGTCAGGGATGACCGCAGAGACACCAGCGACCGACCCGTCGATCGAGGCCCTGCCGTTCGAGAAGGCCCTGGAGCATCTCGAAGAGATTGTGCGCAAGCTCGAGCGCGGCGACGTGCCGCTCGACGAATCGGTGGCGATCTACGAACGCGGCGAGGCACTGAAGCGGCGCTGTGAGGCCCTGCTCAAGCAGGCCGAGGCGCGGATCCAGCGGATCACTCTCACCGCCGATGGGCGGGCGGAGGGTGTGGCGCCCCTCGATGTGTCGTGAAGTCTCGGGTCGGTCCCGTGGGAAATGAGGTTGTGACCGTGGCGATCACCCCTGAGCAATCAGCGTTGCTGGATCGTGTGAACGAGCCGTCGGATCTGCGGACGGTGCCGGAAGGCGAGCTGCAGGCCGTGGCCGATGCCGTGCGCGCCGAGATGATCGACGCCGTGTCCATCACCGGCGGCCATCTCGGCTCGGGGCTGGGCGTCGTCGAACTCACCGTCGCCCTGCACCATGTG
>NZ_JAKSXZ010000138.1 GCF_022829465.1 Methylobacterium sp. J-067 | reverse complement strand
GAGCGGCAGGCGGGCGCCGGCCACGGCCTCGCCGGTCACGGTGACGGTCTGCGAGATCGGCTTGGTGACGGAGACGAGCACCTGCGGCTGGATGGCCTTGCCGGCGAGTTCGTTCTCGATGAGCGCCTGCACGTCCTGCGGGCGGCGGCCGGCGACGGCGATCCGGCCGGCGTAGGGAACCGAGATGGAGCCGTCGCGCCCGACCGGCTGCTCGGGGATGAGGGCGGATTTCGAGCCGGCGGAGAAGCGGTCGGCGACGAGGGGGCCGGAGAACAGGCCGCCGGAGCCGGCCTCCCAGACGGAGACGGCGACCATGTCGCCGATGCCGATCAGGGGTTCGGCGGAGGGGCGGTGATCGCCGAACGAGGCGAGCAGGCTGTCGAGGGGCCGTCCGCGCAGGGCCTCGATGGTTGCGGGGTTGATGTCGATGATCTCGTAGCGGGCGAGCAGGCCGCCCCCGGCCTCTGGCACCTCGGCGCCGGCCTGGATCGCCGTGGCCGTCGGCCCCGCCGCTGGCAGCAGCGTGCAGCCCGACATCGCCAACGTGGCGATGCAAGCCGACGAAACGGCAAGGTTCCCCAAACGCATCATTCAGAAATCCGCTGTGCCGGGCCCGTCGACGCGGCCCGCCGCCCCATAAGGGGGCTGAAGGACTGCCATCAGCTTAACGGTGAATTGAGGCCGGTTCGAGGATCGCATCTTTCGCGGCCCGATGGCGTGCCATCTGCGCAACATTCATCCCCAACCCACTGCCGCGTTCTGCGCGACCATGATGCTGCCGCGTTTTTCGCGGCAGGACGGGATGACAGAACGCGGCGGGATTCGGCGCGACGGAGCGCCGTTCCGGCTCCGACGGTGCGCGATCGGAAAGTGTGGCTTTCATGGCATTGATCCCCGCCCCCGGCCCTCACGAGCGTGGCACCATGGGCAAGGCGGCCTCCCGCCAGGGCGGACGCCAGGTCTTCCTGTTCCTCCAGGGTCCGGTCACCCCCTATTTCGCCGACACGGCGAACGAGCTCGAAGCACGCGGCCACCGCTGCCTGCGGGTCAACCTCTGCTTCGGCGACTGGCTGTTCTGGCGCCGTCCGGGTGCGGTGAACTACCGGGGCCGCCGGGAGAACTGGCCCGCCTTCATCGCCGACCTGATCGACCGCGAGGGCGTGACGGACCTGATGTTGCTCGGCGAGCAGCGCTTCTACCACAAGGTGGCAATCGCGGCGGCCAAGGCGCGCAACCTCAACGTCACCGTGACGGATTTCGGTTATCTCCGGCCGGATTGGATCACCCTGGAGCGCGACGGCATGTCGGGCGACAGCTGCTTCCCGCGCGAGCCGGAGGCGGTGATGAAGCTGGCCGAGGGGTTGCCCGCGCCGGATCTGGAGCCTCGCTACGGCGACAGCTTCAAGACCCAGGTGATCTGGGACATCGCCTACCACATGCTCACCAACTGGCTGTGGTTCCTGTACCCGTTCTACCGCTCGCACCAGCTCTACCATCCGGGGCTCGTTTATCTCGGCACGGGCCTGCACATCCTGCGGGCGAAGTTCAGCTCGCCGAAAGTCGATCGGTTCGTCGGCAGGCTGAAGGCCGAGAAGGCGCCCTATTACGTGCTGCCCCTGCAGATGGAGAACGACTTCCAGCTGCGGGCCTACTCACCCTATTTCGACTTCAAGGCGCCGATCCACGCGGTGGTCGCCTCCTTCGCCAAGAACGCGCCGGCCAACAGCCGCCTCGTCATCAAGGCCCATCCACTCGATCCGGGGCTTCGCAACTGGGCGCGGATCGTCCGCCGCTCGGCCGCCAGGCACGGCGTCGCGGGCCGGGTGGATTTCGTGGATGGCGGCAACCTCGCCGTGATGCTCGAAGCCTCGAAGGGCTGCATCACCGTGAACAGCACGGTCGGCCTCTGGTCGATGCGCGTCGCGGTGCCGACGATCACCCTCGGCACGGCGGTCTACGACATCGAGGGCCTGACCTTCCAAGGCCCCCTCGACCAGTTCTGGACCGAGGCGACGCCCCCGCGCCAGGACCTATGGCACGCCTTCGTGCGGGCCATCGTCGGGCATATCCAGATCCGCGGCGTGTACTACGCCAAGGAGGGCCTCGCCGCCGCGGTGCAGGCGACGGCCTCGCGCCTCGACCTCACCGAGGGTGCGTGGCTCGAAATGCGCTCCCGTGCCCGCCGCAATGCCGCCGTGGCAGACCAGGCCGTGCCGGAGCACGGCTTCGAGTTCCAGAACGTCTGAGCCGGCCCTCGGCGGCGCCTATTGCCGCCGGAGCAGGTGGCGCGAGGCCAGCGACCAGACCTGCTTCATCGCCGCCTCGACCGTCGGTTCGCGACGCATCAGCCCCGCATCGCCCTCCGACAGCCGCTGGATGATCACCTCCGGCGGACAGGGCAGGCCGCTGCGCGGATCGACGTAGTGCGGGTAGACGATGAGCGAGGCCGCAACCAACTCGTCGAGAGTCACGCGCCGCGTCCGCCTCGGGCAGGCCGGGCTCTCCGTGAGGCCCCAGCCAGCATAGAAGGGCAGGCCGTGGGTCGTGACAGTCTTGCCGCGTAGCAGCGCCTCGAACCCGATCAGCGATGAGATCGTCTCAGTGTGGTCGGCGGCCTCGATGGCATCGGCTGCCGCCACATCGCGCAGGACGATATCCGCGTGGGCCGAGATTTCGTCCGGCGCCACCCGGCCCGGCCTGAGTCCGGCTTCCACGTCCGGGTGCGGCTTGAAGGCGATCACCGCGTCGGGATGGCGCTGGCGGGCGAGCTTCAGGAGGTCCACGTTGCGGACGACGGTGGCGCCGCAGAGCTTGATCGAGGCGTCGTTCTCCACCTGCCCGGCGACGAGCACGACCCGCGCGCCTTTCGGGAGGGCCGGCATCGGCGCCGCGCCGACATTGTACTTGCTGAGCTTGGCCTCCACGACCGCCGCGCGCAGGCGCTTGGCGCGCTCCAGCACGTCGGCGGGGAAGCCGCCCTCCTCCAGGAGCCGTTCGAGGTCGCTCGGCCCGCTGGCGTCGTAATAGATGCCGGTGGCGTCGATGACGTGCGAGGCGCCGGGGCGCAACGCCACGCCGAGGCCGATGGAGCGGATGAACCCGTCCTCCATCCGCAACAGCGGCACGCCGGCCGCGCGGCAGGCGGCGCCAAGGCTGTCCGGCGCGCGGCTCGCCCAGGCGACGACGCGCTCGTAGCGGGCGATCTCGGCGGGCTTCGGCTCGTGACGGGGGGCGGCGATGGCGGGGATCCGACCCGGCGAGGCCAGCGCCCGCGACAGCCAGCGCCGCTTCCACGCGGCGAAGCCGATGCAGAGGGTGCGGGCGGCGTTGGCGCGCTGCTCCTCGACGACGAGGCGCAGGATCGCCGCCGCCTCCTCGAACCGGCAGGTCTCGCCGCCATAGGGCTCGAAGTAGCGTGAGCAGATCAGGTAGACGGCCGCGAAGACCTCGACCGGGGTGCGGCTGCGGCTGCGCCGGATCGGATCGAGCCGGTCGTCGGTGAAGCCCCAACCGGCATAGAACGGCACGCCGAAACAGCTCACCGGCCGCCCCGCCAGCGCCGCCTCGAAGCCAATATGGCTCGTGACCACGTAGAGCCGCGCGGCGGCTTCGATCACCGACCACGCCTCCACCGGCTCATAGACGGCCCGCGCGCCGGCGCCCTCGATGGCGGCGCGTTCGAGATGGCCCATCGTCCCGGGCCGCGCGGCCGGGTCCATGATGACCACGCGGTCGGCCTCCGGGTGCTCGGCGGCGGCGGTCGCCAGCATGGTGGCGAAGCCCGTCTCGCTGGCGAGCCCGAAGCCGATGGTCGGGTCCTTCTGGACCTGATCGACGATCACCACGAGGGGCCGCGTCGTGTCGCGCCCGTCGAGGAGGGTCGCGAGGTTGGCGCGGCGGGGGTCGTTGTCGAGGCTGAGCCGCGCCTCGCGCAGCAGGGCGATGCCGGCCTCGGCGCGGGCCAGGATCTCGTCGTTCTCCCAGCCGCCCTCCTGGAGGATGATCTCCAGTTCGCTGCGCGCGGTGGCGTCGTAATAGATGCCGAGACCATCGACGATGGAGCTCAGCGGGCGCTGCGTGCGGGCGCCGGGTAGGCGCAGGAAGCCCTCGTCCCAGCGGTCGGCATGGCCGACCCGGCGCGAGACCGGCTCGCTGCCGAGGCGCCGCACCGGGCGGCCACCGGGCATCTCGATCTCCGAGAGCGTCCGGGGCCACAGGCGCTTGAGCTTGCCACCTTCCATCCGAGAATCATCCATCACCGGAACCGTTGAGCCGCACCCGCCGACGTGGATAACGGCCCGGAAGGCGAGGGTTTGGGCATAGCACCGCAGGGGGCCAGGCCGAAATGGCTTCCCCTCCGGCGGGGAGCACTCTACGAGGCCCGCGACGGCGCGCGGCCTTCCACATCGTTTCGACAGCGTCAAGCGAGACGGGACAAGGCCGCATGCCGGAGAGGGAAAGTGGGGATCATGGCGGAAATGACCAGCGGCAGGCCGGGCGGCGCCCGGTGAGGACGATTCTGATCACGGGGGCTTCGAGCGGCATCGGCGCCGCCCTCGCCCGCCATTACGCCGCCGCCGGAACCCGCCTCATCCTCGTGGCCCGCAACGCGCCGCGCCTGGAAGCCGTGGCGCGGGATTGCCGCGCCAAGGGCGCGGAGGCCGAGGTGGCGCGGGGCGACACCCGCGACCGGGCGGCGATCCGCCGGCTCCTCACCGAGGTCGATGCCCGCTCGCCCCTCGATCTCGTGGTGGTCAACGCGGCCATCAACGGGGGCGGCAAGGAGGGCCGGGTCGAAACCGAGGAGATGGCCTTCGAGACCGCCGACATCAATTACACCGGCTCGCTCAACGTGATGCTGCCGACCCTGAGCCTGATGCTCGCCCGGGGCCGGGGCCAGATCGCGCTCATGTCGTCGCTCGCCGCCTATGCGCCGCTCGCCGACGCGCCGACCTACAGCGGCGCCAAGGCGGCGCTGATCGCCCACGGCCTCGCCCTGCGCCAGAAGGTCTGGCCGCTCGGCGTGCGCATCAGCGTGGTGACGCCGGGCTACGTGAAGACGCCCATGGGCAGCGAGCTGAAGGGCTGGCGTCCCCTGGAGATGAGCGCCGAGCAAGCCGCCGCGATCATCGCCAAGGGCCTCGCGAAGGACCGGGACGTGGTGTCCTTCCCCCTGCCGCTGGCGGTTCTGGCCCGCTGCGTGCTGCTGCTGCCCGAATGGGTCCGGCGGGTCAGTCTCTCTGCCTTCAAGTTCAACCAGCGGTGACGGTCTTGCGGATCGCGCTCCTCGTCCTCGAAGCCCTGCCGAATGCCCGCACCGTGCGGCGCCTCGTGGCGGATCTCAGGCACGAGATCGTCCTCGTGGGCTTGTCCAACGCGGAGCGACCGTCGAGCGGCGGCCTGACGGGGCAGTTGCGCCGCCATCTCGGCCGCTCGGGCACGGGGATCCTGCCCTATCTCGCGGTGAATTTCGGCCTACCCGACCTGCTGCGCCCGCTCGCCCCCCTCACCCAGGCCGCCGCCGGCAGCGCCGAGGTGCCGGAGGCGACGCCGCTCGCGACCCTCTGCCGCCGGATGGGCATCCGCAGCGTGAAGGTCGATGACGTGAACGGGACGGAGATGCACCGCGGCCTCCGCGAGGCCGCGCCGGACGTGATCCTCACCTACCATTTCGACCAGATCCTGAAGCCGGAGACCATCGCGCTGGCGCGGCTCGGCGGGATCAACGCCCATCCCGGCCTGCTCCCGCGCCATCGCGGGCCGGTGCCGACGATCCACGCCCTCGCGGAGGGGCCGGATGCGTTCGGCATGACCCTGCACCGGCTCGCCGCCGCCATCGATGCCGGCGCGATCCTCGATCAGGAGGCCGTGCGGATGCCCGCCGACGTCACGGCGACCCGCGCGGCGATCCTGCTCCACCAGCACGGCCGCGCCATGCTCGACCGGCTGCTCGACACGGTGGCGGCGACCGGTGCCCTGCCCGAGGGACGGATGGCCGACGTCCTGCCCTATTGCCCGTTCCCCGACCGGACGATGCTAGCGAGCCTCAAGCGCAGGGGCCTGCGGCTCACCGATGCGGCGGATCTCGCGGCGGCGGCGAAGCTGTCACTCCGGTAGGGCGTGCCTCAGCAGGCGACCGCCCCCTGCACGCCGACATACAGGGCGTAGACGGAACGCGTGGAGGTCATCAGCAGCCGGTTCCGGCCCCGGCCGCCGAAGCAGAGGTTGGCGCAGCGCTCGGGGAGGCGGATGCGGCCGATCATCTTGCCCTGCGGTGAGATAATCACGACGCCGTCCTCGGCCTCGCCCATCCCCCAGCCGCACCAGAGGTTGCCGTCGGCATCGACGCGGAACCCGTCGGCCGTGCCCTTCCCGCAATCGAAGAACACACGTCCGTTCGCGGTCGCCCGGCCGCTATCGACCACGTCGTAGACGCGGATCAGCCGGTTCGGCTCGGCGCGGGCCTCGATGACGTAGAGCTTCGACTCGTCGGGGGAGAAAGCGAGCCCGTTCGGGCCGTTGATGCCGGCCACCGCCACCGTGGCGCGTCCCGTCGCGGGATCGATCCGGTAGACGTTCCCCGGCAGCTCCGGGGCCGCCATCCGCTCGTAGGGGTTCGGCCCGAAGGCCGGGTCGGTGAACCACACGGACCCGTCCAACCGGCAGACGATGTCGTTGGGCGAGTTCAGCGGCTTGCCGTCGAAGCGGTCGAGCAGGGTGGTCAGGCTACCGTCGTGCTCGGTGCGCGTGACGCTGCGGGTCTGGTGCTGGCACGTCAGCAGACGGCCCTCGCGGTCGCGGGTGTTGCCGTTGGCGAAAGACGAGCCCTGCCGGAAGACCGAGAGCCGGCCGGTCCCGGCCTCCCAGCGCATGATCCGGTCGTTGGTCACATCGCTGAACAGCAGCATGTCCATGTCGCCGAACCACACCGGTCCCTCGGCCCAGCGCAGGCCGGTGGCGATCCGCTCGATGGCCGCGAGGCTCAGCCGGTACTTGGCAAAGCTCGGATCGAGGATTTCCACCGCCGGGTCGGGCAGGCGCTGCGACGGCTCCCAGGCCGCCCTGGCGTTCCGCGCCGTGGTGAGGACGGCCCCTGCCGCAGCGGCCCCCGTCAGCACGAGCCTCCGGCTCACGATCTCCGACATGACGTTCCTCCGATGACGCGGCCCGTCTCGTGGCTCGTTCGCGAGCGCGGCGGGTCGTCGTTGCGCCTCATCGGTGGGACGGCGTCGCGGAGCTGTCCAACGTCAAAATTGGATCAATTGATGCGCTGCCCGCAACAATCGTTTCAGGCGCTGCCAGAGGAGCGCGCACGCCTGCGCCCATACCCGTAGAAGATCGCTAGGCCCAATCCGGTCCAGGCGGCGAGGCGCAGCCAGGTCTCGGCTGGCAGGGAGGCCATCAGGGCCGCGCAGGCGAGGAGCCCGAGGGCCGCGACGAGGTCGGCGGCCGGGACGCGGAAGGGCCGGTGCCGGTCGGGCTGGAGGCGGCGCAGGATCGGCACGCTGGCGCAGACGAGGCCGAAGGCCAGCAGCGTGCCGATGCTCACGAGTTCGCCCAGCACGTCGATGGGCACCAGCCCCGCCACGGCGGCGGTACAGAGACCGATGGTCATCTGGCCGTTGGCGGGCGCGCGGGTCTGCGGGTGGATGCGGGCGAAGACGTCGGGCAGCAGGCCGTCGCGGGCCATCGCGTAGAAGATCCGGCCCTGCCCGTAGAGGGCGGTGAGGGTCGAGGTGGTCAGCCCCACGAGGGCGCCGAGCTTCACGAACAGCGCGAAGCCGGGATGGCCGATGGTATCGACCGCCTTCGCGATCGGGTCCGGCACGCCGAGTTCGCGATAGGGCACGAGTCCGGTGAGCACGGCCGCGACCGCGACGTAGAGCAGCGTGCTCAAGACGAGCGAGCCGATCAGCCCCTTCGGCGCGTCGGATTGCGGATCGCGGCACTCGCCGGCCGCCGTCGAGACGGTCTCGAAGCCGATGAAGGCGAAGAACACCACCGCCGCGCCCCGGAAGATACCGCTCGCCCCGAACTCGCCGAAGGCGCCGGCATTCGCGGGCACGAAGGGGTGCCAGAGTTCGGGCCTGAGATGGGCGGCGCCGATGCCGACGAAGGCCAGGATGATCGCCACCTTCAGGGCCACCAGGGCGGCGTTGATGCTGGAGGCCTCGCGCACGCCCCGCGTCAGCAGGACGGTGAGGGCGAGCACCACGATCACGGCGGGCAAATCGATGAGACCGCCCGTCCCCGGCGCCGCGGCGAGGGCGGCCGGCAGGCGCAGGCCGAAATCTGCGAGCAGCGATTGCGCGTAGCCCGACCAGCCCGAGGCGACGGTCGCCGCCGCGAAGGCGAATTCGAGTACGAGGTCCCAGCCGACGATCCAGGCCGGCAGCAGGCCGAGGCTCACGCGGGTGTAGGCGTAGGTGGAGCCCGCCTCCGGGATCATCGCCGCGAGTTCGGCGTAGCACAGCCCCACCAGCCCGCTGACGAGACCGCCGATCAGGAAGGACAGGATCAGCGCCGGCCCGGCAAAGTGCGCGGCCGCCGTGCCGGTCAGGACGAAGATGCCCGCGCCGATGGTTCCGCCGAGGCCGATGCAGACGAGCCCCGGCGCGGTGAGCGCCCGTTCCAGGCCCCGGGAAGACCCGGCCGGCGCGCTCGATGATCCTGACATGCCTCTTCCTTCCATCGGTGGCGACAGGGCAAGTCCCGGGCCGGGGGTGGCATCAGCGCCGGTTTCGTGTATGGATCCCACAGCCTCGACCCGGTTGACCGGGCGGGGCTTGAACCGCTTGCGGCAGACCGTGCTGGACGACATCCCGGCTCAGGCCGGTCCGCAGGCTCAAGGCGCCCCGCAGGGCGCTCCACCGTACGAAACACCCGAAAGGTACGCGATGTCGATCACGGCAGAGCGCAAGACCGCGCTCATCAAGCAGCACCGCACGGATGCGAAGGATACCGGCTCCCCCGAGGTGCAGGTGGCCATCCTCTCCGAGCGGATTTCCAACCTGACCCAGCACTTCAAGACCCACGGCAAGGACAACCATTCCCGCCGCGGCCTCCTGAAGCTGGTCTCCCAGCGCCGCTCGCTTCTCGACTACCTGAAGCGCAAGGACGAGTCGCGCTACCGTTCGCTCATCGAGAAGCTCGGCATCCGCCGCTAATCTCATCCGACGCGGCTTCCGGGTTCCGGGGCCGCGTTCGACTTTGGCAGGTCCGGGCATGGGGCTCGGGCAGGCCGAACGGGCCGCCCCTCGCACGAGATCGGGGCAGGATCGCCGGGGGCTTCGTGAAGCCCCCCGTCGTCTTGCCCCCGCCGTGCCGGGCGTAGCCCGCCGCATGAAGGCAAGGACAGACAGACCATGTTCGACGTACAACGCGAAGAGCTGATGTGGGGCGACCGCAAGCTCGTCCTCGAGACGGGCAAGGTGGCCCGTCAGGCGGACGGCGCCGTCGTCGCCACCTACGGCGAGACCTCGGTGCTCGCCTGTGTCGTGGGCGCGAAGGAGCCGAAGGCCGGCATCGACTTCCTCCCCCTCACCGTGAACTACCAGGAGCGCGCCTACGCCGCCGGCCGCATCCCGGGCGGCTACTTCAAGCGCGAAGGCCGTCCCTCCGAGAAGGAGACGCTGGTCTCCCGCCTCATCGACCGGCCGATCCGCCCCCTCTTCGTCGAGGGCTGGCGCAACGACACGCAGGTCACGGTCACGGTGCTGACCCACGACCTCGAGAACGATCCCGACATCGTTGCCATGGTGGCGGCCTCGGCGGCGCTGACCCTCTCGGGCGTGCCGTTCATGGGCCCGATCGGCGCCGCCCGCGTGGGCTACGTCAACGGCGGCTACAAGCTGAACCCGCTCGTCACCGAGACCAAGGAGGAATCCTCCCTCGATCTCGTCGTCGCCGGCACGCAAGACGCGGTGCTGATGGTCGAGTCCGAGGCCAAAGAGCTCTCGGAAGACGTGATGCTCGGCGCCGTGATGTTCGGCCACAAGCACTTCCAGCCGGTCATCGAGGCGATCATCCGGTTGGCCGAGAAGGCCGCCAAGGAGCCGCGCGACTTCCACGCTCCCGAGAACGCCGATGTCGAGCAGGCCGTCCTTGAGGTCTGCGAGGCCGAGCTGCGCGCCGCCTACACCAAGACGGTCAAGCAGGAGCGCTACGCCGCCGTCGATGAGGTGAAGGCCAAGGTCATGGCCGCCCTCTGCGCCGAAGGTGCGGAGAAGTTCCCGGCTGAGAAGGTCAAGGCCGCCTTCAAGGAGGCCCAGTCGAAGGTGGTCCGCTGGAACATCCTCGACACCGGCTCGCGCATCGACGGCCGTGACGTGAAGACCGTCCGCCCGATCCTCTCCGAGGTCGGCGTGCTGCCCCGCGCCCACGGCTCCTCGCTCTTCACCCGTGGCGAGACGCAGGCCCTCGTGGTCGCGACCCTCGGCACCGGCGAGGACGAGCAGTTCATCGACGCGCTGGAAGGCACCTACAAGGAGCGCTTCCTGCTCCACTACAACTTCCCTCCCTATTCGGTGGGTGAGACGGGCCGCATGGGCTCGCCGGGCCGTCGTGAGATCGGCCACGGCAAGCTGGCGTGGCGCGCCATCCGTCCGGTTCTGCCGCCGGCTCACGAGTTCCCGTACACGATCCGCGTCGTGTCCGAGATCACCGAGTCGAACGGCTCGTCCTCGATGGCCTCGGTCTGCGGCGGCTCGCTGTCGCTGATGGATGCGGGTGTCCCGCTGCGCCGTCCGGTGGCCGGCATCGCCATGGGCCTCATCCTCGAGGGTGAGCGCTTCGCGGTCCTGTCGGACATCCTGGGCGACGAGGATCACCTCGGCGACATGGACTTCAAGGTGGCCGGCACGGACGAGGGCGTGACCTCGCTCCAGATGGACATCAAGATCGCCGGCATCACCGAGGAGATCATGCGGGTCGCCCTCGACCAGGCGCGGGACGGGCGTGCCCACATCCTGGTGGAGATGGCCAAGGCCCTCACCGCCGCGCGTCCGGAGCTCGGCGAGTACGCGCCGCGCATCGAGACCATGCAGATCCCGACGGACAAGATCCGCGACGTGATCGGCACCGGCGGCAAGGTGATCCGCGAGATCGTCGAGAAGACCGGCGCCAAGATCAACATCGAGGACACCGGCATCGTGAAGATCGCCTCCGCCGACGGCAAGGCGATCAAGGCGGCCTATAACTGGATCCGCTCCATCGTCGCGGAGCCCGAGGCCGGCACGATCTACGACGGCACGATCGTCAAGTGCATGGAGTTCGGCGCCTTCGTGAACTTCTTCGGCGCCAAGGACGGTCTCGTCCACATCTCGGAACTCGCCGCCCAGCGGGTCGCCAAGGTGACGGATGTCGTCAAGGAAGGCGACAAGGTGAAGGTGAAGTTCCTGGGTCAGGACGACCGTGGGAAGATCCGCCTGTCGATGAAGGTCGTCGATCAGCAGACCGGCGAGGACATCACCGACAAGATCAAGGCGCAGCGCGACTCCGAGCGGTCCGAGCGCGGCGACGAGCCGCGTGAGCCCCGCGAAGGCCGCGAGGGCGGTCGTGAGGGTGGCCGCAGCCACCGTGGCGAGCGCCGCCGCGAGGCGGGCGAGTAATCGCCCTCCCCTCCACGATCTGACGTGACGACGAAGCACGGTCCCCTCGGGGGCCGCATTTTCGTTTGCGGCGCCGCCAGGACGGCACCGCACGGAACGCCCCGGCCCCCTCCGCGTTCGCCCCGCGATTGGAAGCGGAGGAGCCCGATGGCCCGAGACATGATCCACGACATCTTCAGCGGCACACCGAACCTGAGCACGACGGAGCGGGCGGTGTCCGTGGCCCTCGGCCTCGGCATCGCGGCGGCGGCCGCCCAGCCGCGCCCGAACAAGTGGCTGAGCCTCGCGGCGCTGGTGGTCGGCGTCGGCCTCGCCATGCGGGGCGCCACCGGGCATTGCGCCGTGAAGTCGATGGCGAACGAGTTCTGAAAACGAAAAAGGGGCGCCCAGGGCGCCCCTTCCTTTAGCCCGCTGCGGCGGGGCTTCTCAGTAGGTGGTGGTGCGGCGGCTCGCGACGAAGCCGTAGATGGCGAGCACGATCACCGCGCCCACGATGGCCCCGATGAAGCCCGCGCCTTGATTCGGCCCATACCAGCCGACCGCCTGACCGATGAAGGTCGCGACGAAGGCGCCGACGATGCCGAGGATCGTGGTCAAGATGAAGCCGGCAGGCTCGTTCGGCCCCGGCATGATGAACTTGGCGATGACCCCCGCCAGGAATCCGATGATGATGGTCCAGAGAATGCCCATGTGTCTCCCCGCTTTGGGCCGCTGACGCCCTCTGAACGTTTGGATTTTCCAACCGGTTGCTCCGACTCGTCATCGTGGTGCGGATTTTTTTCGCGGTTCCCGTCTGCGACACTGGTGACCGCGCCCGCCCTTTACGCCAAGCCGTCCTCGGCGGCAGATACGCCGCCGCCGGACGGCGTCCGGCGAACCCTTCAGGATGGACGGAGAGAGCGTATGGCGATCAGGCGGATCGAGCCCGGGGCACGGATGTCCCAGGGCGTGGTGTATGGCGATACCGTCTACCTCGCCGGGCAGGTGGCCGACGAGCCGGTGGGCCGGGGCGTCACCGCGCAGACCCAGAACATCCTGGAGCAGATCGACCGCCTGCTGGCCGCCGCCGGCACCGACAAGGAGAAGCTCCTGACGGCCACGATCTACCTCGCCGACATCTCGCACTTCGCCGAGATGAACGCCGCCTGGGACGCCTGGGTGTCGAAGGAGAACCCACCGACCCGCGCCACCGTCGAGGCGAAGCTCGCCGCGCCGGAATACCTCGTCGAGATCGTCGTCGTCGCCGCGCGGGCGGCCTGAACGTGGCG
>NZ_JAKSXZ010000095.1 GCF_022829465.1 Methylobacterium sp. J-067 | reverse complement strand
GAACTTCTCCGACGCGACGATCAACCCGTTCACCAACCAGCTCCAGCTCTCCACGAGCTTCTCGGTGGTCGGTTCGTTCCTGCACTACTGGGCCCCCGAGTGGCGTTCGGCGGTGTTCGCCTCCTACGGTGAGAACACCTTTGCGGCCGGTGCCCGCGCCGCCCAGGGTGCCTACTTCGGCTTCGTCCCCGGCGCCGGCGGTGCCAATGCCGGCAGCACGGCCATCTCGGCCCTCGGCGTCGGCGTCCCCGGCACGCGGTTCTACAACCTCAACGGCAACCTGCGCGACACGTACATCCTCTATGCCGGTGCGAACCTGATCTGGTCGCCGGTGAAGGACCTCGATATCGGTGTCGAGGGCATCTACGCGCAGTACGGTGTCCAGAACGGCCGGGTGCTCGACACCCAGAAGTTCAACTACACCGCCGCCCAGGTGAACTCGGGTATCCCGGTGAAGACCATCACCAGCACCGACGTCTTCCAGGCGCGCTTCCGCGTCCAGCGCGACTTCT
>NZ_JAKSXZ010000094.1 GCF_022829465.1 Methylobacterium sp. J-067 | reverse complement strand
TCGAACTTCCCTTCGGACCAGTCCGTGACCTTCAAGGCGAAATCGACCCACGCGCGATGCTGAACCGCCCAGCGGCAGGCGTCGGCAAGAGCGGCCGGAGCGGGTGCGAAGGTGCCCTCGGCGGTTGCGGCAGGCTCTGGCCTGCGGGTCGTGCCGGCAAGGCGGGCGGACAGATCGGCAGCGCGGTCGCGGAGCGAAGGGGCGGCGGTCTCGGTCTGGCGACGGAACAGGTTGCGCATGATGGCGGCCTCGGATCGGTAAGGATTGGAGGCGCGGCAGGGCTGGCCGCCGCGCAGGTGGTGGCGTCAGGCGTTGGCGGCGTCTTCGGCCTCGATCTCCGCGACGGCCCAGGCAGGCACGGCGCTGTAGCGTTGGTCCATGGAAGCTTGCTCGCGCTCGCGGAAATCGGGCTCGTCTCCGAAGCCGACGAAGCCGGGCGGGAGCGGGGTGCCGGTGACGGCGAGCGTGGCGCGGATCAGCCCCACAGCGGCGCAGTCGTTCATGTCCTTTCCGCCGCACAGCGCGAACTCATGGATGATCGCGGCAGCGAGGGCCGTCGTGCGCAGTCCGTCCAGGGTCTTAGGTGCGGGGAGGTCGGCAACCGCTCTGGCGGTTTCCCAAAGTCTGGAGGCGACCAGTTCGGCAGCGCGCTCGGTTTCCGGGTTGTCCCGTGCCGGCCGGGCGTTGTGATCCTCGGCGTAGAGGGTGAGCAGTCGGTCGTAGAGGTCGGCGCGCTCGACGGGCGTGGCCATAACGGGCAGCGGCACGGTTGCAGCGACGGCGGCGCCGAGTACGGCGTCGCGGCGGCTCAGAGCCTCGCGAAGGGCTTCGGCGCGGTCGCGGAGAGATGGCGCGACGGTCTCGGTCTGGCGGCGGAATGGGTTGCGCATGGGATGGCCTCACGGTCTCGGGTGAGAGGGAGGCGCGGCGGGGTGAGCGCCGCGCGGTGGCGGCGGCTCAGGCGGTCGGCATGAAGCCGTAGGCGAAGACGCCTCCGGCGATGATCGCGACGGCGGTTAGGGCCTCGCCCGCGATGTCGAGGAACCGCAGGGCGCGGACGTGCGCAGTATCGGGGCGAACGGGGGTAACGGCCTCCCATTCGCAGATGCCGCCGGGGGCCTCCTCGTCCTGCGAGGCGTCTGCCGACACTCGCGAGCGGAGGTCGATCACCGGCACGGAACGGTGCGGGAAGTAGGCGGCGAGGCGACCGGACGGGGCGGCCTGCGGGATAGGGGCGGGACCGGTAAGCGTCCCGAGGTACAGGCTGAGATCCTTCGCCCGCGCCATGGCGATGTCGTAGGCGGGCTGGTGGCCGGCGGCGAACTCGGCTTCGTCCAGCACCCACCACGCCAGATGACGGAACAGGGTCAGCGCCTCCGGGGCGGTGGTGCAGGCAACCGCGACAACGGCCATGCTGGCGTCGTCGTAGGCGGTTTCGGCGCGCTCGGACGCCTCGCCTTCGGGGGCGATCTGAAAGGCGGCATAGGCGGCGCGGTGGGCTGTGATGGCGGCGTGGACCGGGCTGATAGCGGGAATGGTTGTGCGGGCGTGCGTCATCGTTCGCGCTCCTGGTGGGGCTCGTGGCGGTGGGTCGGGGGGGGGGGTGGCGAAGGGGTGCGGGTTCGGTCAGGCCGGCGCGCGGATCAGGCCGGCGAGGCGCGCGCTAGAGCGGCGGGGCAGGCGACGGCGCCGGGGCGTCGAAACACCTTCCGCAGGCGGCGTTGGGCGGCGTGGTGAGCCGCAGCGGGTTCGCCAGACGCGGCGGCGCGGTCGCGGTAGTAGGCGACGAGGGCGGCGGCAGCCTCGGCCGTCGCGGGCGTGAGGCTGTGAAGCTCGAACCGGGCGGCGGTGCGGGCCTGCCGCAGGGTGGCGCGGTAGGACTTCCAGCCGGCGGGGACGGGACGGCCGGCGCGGTGAAGAGCGCGAGCGTGGCGCCCAGCCTTGCGGTCGGCGGCGTCGGCTGCCTCGGCCCGGCGGATCGCGGCATAGATCGGAGCAGCGGCCACGGGCGCGGCGCGACAGGTGATGAGCGCGACGGCGGCGGCAAGCGCCGAGCGGCGGGTGAGGGCAGCGTGCATCAGGCGGTCTCCCCCGATAGGCGGGACGGGAAGCGGTTGCGGAGCTTGCGAGCCTGCCCGAGCGCCCAAGCGTGGCGGTCGCGCATCGAGGCGTCACCGGCCGAAAGCTGGCGGCGATACCAAGCGGCGAGCCGGAGGCACCGGGCGTGATCCTGCCGGGCGTCGTGGAGCTGGCGGGCTGGGGTGCGGATGAGCGGGTGGGACATGGCGGGGCGGCTCAGTGGACGATGCCGGCACGGGCGAGCTTGGCGGACTGCCAAGCGGCCTTGAGGCAGACGGCCATGGCAGCGGCCCAGGTGCCGCCGTGGCGCTTCTGGTGGTCGCGGGCGGCGAGGGTCGCGACGGTCATGATCGCGGCGCGGTCGAACTTGTGAGAGACGGCGAACGTCTCGCCACGGCCGGAGCGGGTGGTGATGTTCAGGGGCAGGTTGCGCGAACGGGCGTAGGAGGCGGCGAGGCCGCGAGCGGCGAGCAAGCCGACGACGACGGGGGCGCGGTCGGTGCGGATGCCGCGAAGGGCGCTGTTCCAGTCGAGGCGGCGGCGTAGGGACATTGGGTTAGCTCTTGCGCAGGTCAGAACTTACCCTTATCGTGTAATCCCATCCCGATAGCGCGTCAACACTAAACGCGCAAATTTTTGCATGATAGGTGTTAGATGTTGACGGGAGAGCAGTTGCGCGCAGCGCGTGCGATGCTGAAAATGGAGCAAGGGGAGCTTGCCGAACTGTCGGGGGTTTCCGTCGAGACGATCAAGCGGCTGGAAAGAATGGATGGCCCGATCAGCGCAAACTCGATGACGCTCGACGGCCTACAGAAAGCCCTAGAACGCGAAGGGGCTGTCTTCCTGCCGGAGAATGGTGGCTTGCCGGGAGTTCGCCTTCGGCGCGACCCTCCGGCCAATATCCGTGTGCGGAAGCGTAAGGGCGAAGGGTGAGTGCAGACGATGACGAGGCCGCGCGCAAGCTCGTTGCAAACGAACGGCGGAAGCTCTCAGCCACCTATCTGAACGGGGTCGCGGTCGCGGTGTTCGCGGTCGGCGGTTTCGCGCCCTTTATCTCGACTGTGCTTGCTTCGGGCTCCGGGTCTCAGAACCCGCTCTTGGTGCTTGGCGTGATGGCGATTTGCTGGCTGGTGAGTGGCGCCATACATTCAGCGGCACGGGCCTCCCTGAAAGGTCTTCGCCCATGACGACTGCTCAACTGCTCTTGTTGCTCTCTGTCCCGCTCGGCGGCGGCGCGCTGGCCGTGTGGGTGCTCTGGATCAACCGGACGGCAACCCTGCACGCGACCGAACCGCCAGACACCGCGAGCGTCCGCGCAGACGTGCATTAGGCTATGGCTTTCAGTCCCTCCCCTTCAACATCCTGCCGGGTCGGACTAACCTGCATTTGTCCTCCCGAGGGACACGCCGGCCCGGTCGAATGGCCCCCCGTTCAACAGATCAGGTCGGCGGCCTGCGTACCTCGAAGGCCAAGCCGTTTTGGGCCGGGTTTCAGGTAACTGCCAGTCAATTAGTTCGCATCACGATGCAGCATGGGCCGTGCCGTAAGTAGGCCCTTGTCCTCTCGTGGGACATGCCGGCCCGATCCAATGGCCTCTTGCAAACGCCGGATCGGGTCGGCAGCTATCGCGGCGGCCAGACCGGCTCAGTCTTCGGCCTCTTCCGTCTGCAGTCCCATTGCTGCACAGCTTAGGCATAGTTTTATGGGGAATGCGATGATTGACGACGGTGAAAGGCGTAGGCGAACAAAAGTCGATCACATTGCAGTTATTGTCGCTGCCTACGTTTCAAACCACCGGATGGCCTCTGGCGAAGTGCCGGCACTGATAGCAACCGTACAGGCATCGCTCACCGAACTGTCGAATAATCACTCAGTCAATGTGATTGAGACTACCAAAGCCACGCAGGCCGAGATCTGCAGATCAATCACACCAGATACGCTAGTCAGCTTCATCGACGGCAAATCGTATAAATCTCTGAAGCGACATCTCAGGGCACACGGAATGTCCGCTTCCACTTACCGTTTGCGTTATGGTTTACCGCCCGACTATCCAATGGTTACGTCATCTTATAGCGCTAGAAGGTCGGCCATGTCCGAAAATATAATATCGAATTTGAGGAAAAATGGCCGTCCAGTAGGACGAGATAACAACATGTGATAGACGAATATCGACGAAGGTTGGTGTATAGTATGTGCTTGTCACGTTGACGGGGCTATCCGCTTAGATTGCACGGGTGCCTTCGTAACAATCTTTCTGCGCGAAGTGATCGGCACGGATGGGTGGGTGATTGCTCTGGAGCGCGACGGTCCCTGACAGGTCTCCCAAGGCCTCGCCATTCCCGCTGGGGGCATTCCGCTTTGCAAGTTCTGGCGCCCAGCTTCAAGGACGTGATCATGTCTGAAACCATTGACGCCGCGATGCTTCGCGCCGTGACAATCAACATCGTCGCGGCTTACGTGGCAAAGAACCACTTGCCAGCAAACCATCTTCCCGGCCTCATCATCAGCGTACATGGTGCCCTCGCTGCCCTTACACATTGCGATACCACCCCTGACGTTGAGAAAACGGAGCAGCCCTCGCCTTCCCAGATCCGTAAAAGTATCACGCCCGATGCGCTGATCTCCTTCCTCGACGGGCGGCCGTACAAAACTCTGAAGCGCCATCTGAGGCTGCGCGGTCTTGACGCCAACGACTATCGAGGGAGGTTCGGCCTGCCAGTGGATTATCCTATGACAGCGCCGAACTACTCCGCGCGCCGGTCGGAACTTGCAAAAACCCTTGGTCTCGGCCGATGGCGCTCGGTTACTGAGAGAGCGAAGTGAGCAGGCGCCCGCGCGCAGCGGTCAGCGAGGAGTAAAGGACCCTTCGCACAGTGCTGATGCTGATCCCTCTCTGTCGCGAGGGAACAGGCCATTGCGTCGTCTAGTTCGAACCGCACGACGGGCCACGTTGGCCAGTCGGCTGACGACCAGGATACCTGAATGGCTACCGGCACCGTGAAGTGGTTCAACGAGACGAAGGGTTACGGCTTCATCCAGCCCGATGACGGGGGCAAGGACGTGTTTGTGCACATCTCTGCCGTCGAGCGCGCCGGGATGCGGAGCCTGAACGAAGGACAGAAAATCTCCTACGACGTTGAGAATGACCGTCGCAGCGGGAAAGAGAGCGCTGGGAACCTCAAGAGCGCCTGATCTCATCCCTACGGCGGGAATGCGATGGCCCGGCGCTCCCATCGTGGGACGCCTGCTCAGACTTCTGCGTCATCCCAAGCTAACCGTCGCCTGCCATCTCTGCCCAGTGCCGCGTTGTGTATCGGCCCCCGCAGGTGAGATCGGACGCTCCCCCGCCCCGTGATCAGATCGGGGCGGGGCCGAGCGGCCGACACCTGAGGGCGGACTTCTGGTCACATCGGCTTTGGCTTCGCTTCAACTCTCGCCATGTCTCGCTACGACACGCCTACCAACCTCTGACACTACTAGTTCTACGGAGGGCGGCCATGGCACTCCATTGTCCAGTAGGATCTGAGCGGCACGAACGAGGTGCCGGAATAGCTCCGGAGTGATTGGCTTACCTTCGACCTGCTTTTCAACGATCAGAGCAGCCATTGATGCGGCAAGGCCGGCAATCTCGGCCATTTGATCCTGCTTGCTGACCAAATCTGTCACTTCATGGATCCATCAATGCCCTTCAAAAGAACTCCATACCGGGAGCGAGCCAGCTTCCGACCGATGGCATCGAGTTCAGGATCAACAACTACCCGCACATAGGGCGTAACTCGGAATTACACGGGTGACGAGCGGAAGGCATAAGGGGGTGATGGGTTTTGGATCACTCACCAAGGCCCCCCCTTAGCCTTGAACAGCCCGCCTTCGGAGCTGCAGCTGTGGCACTGGCCCATTCATTAGGGCTTAACCTTACAGGTCCTTACTGAGGCCAGCGACCGGGTTACGCCCCCACCCGAGCGCCCTCAGAGCAGCGCAGGGCAACCGCGCGGCCTCGTTGGCGCAGTCGCGTAGCTTTTCAAAGACGATACCGCGCCGTTGCGCGAACCACCGAAGTGGATTGAAAACGACAGGTCATCGGCTAGGCTAGACCGCCGTCGCCTGTTGAGGAAGCTTACGGGGCTTCGTCTCCATCCTGGGGACGCCAACACGGGCGGCGGCGACCAGATCGTGACCGTGCGTCCGAAGTGACGTTCACGAGTCTGTGACATCCCTTCACAAGTCAGAAACACGCGTTCTTCAGCTTCCGGCCAACGGGAGCTTCAGGGATGTCTGACCCGGCTCGCGACGCCACCAGTCGCGCCATTGATCGCGCATTGCTCGTCGCCGCTGTCATATCGTTCGGATGTGGAGTGCTGGCGATGGTGAGCGGGTTGGTAAGGTAAGCGGCCTCGGCGCACGGCGCGTTGAAGGACCTGCTCTAGCCCGGCGGCATGTCATTCGATCCCCTACCGTCACCCCCCCCGATCTCGTCGCTAGCTGGCGGGCCGCGCTCGACAACCTGTCGCCGCACGCTTCGCCCTACCGCTACCTCGTGCCGGCGAAGTGGGCTTCGATCCGCGAGAGCGGTATCGACTTCTGCGACCGGCTCGGGGCCGAGGCGCACCGGTTGGGATGGACGGCGGCCGAACTGTTCGCGGTCCACCCGGAGCATGGGACGTTGCGCATCGACTGCTGCGGCGTGTTGATGATCGGCGGTGATCCTGCGCCCTGCGTGAAGGCGAGCCCGTCCTGTTCGGGCGAACCTCGGCTTCAGAAACTTGCTCGGCGAGGAGCTGAGCATCTTAGCTTAAAAGCCCACCACGCGCCATCTCGTCAAATTTTACGGATTTCTCTGTCACCATTTTATTCGGGTCGACTGCAGGGGTAATTTCTCAATCCGGATCAAAAATGTACGCCCCTAGAACTCTCGCTCCGCTCGTCGCCTTAGCTATCGGACTCGGTGCAACTGCATCAGCACGTGCGGACATTTCCAGCACTGTACGGATCGTACTGCAGAAGGGTAGGCACTACGATCCTGCAGACCTGTTCCTTCGCAGGGGTGATGCCATTACCCTCGTCAACGGCGATGATAATGCCGTCCATCACGCGTTCATCGATGCGGACCAGTTCGCTTTCGATGCCGGCGACCAGGAGCCGGGCAAGCAGGTAACGCTGAAGCTTAAGAAGGCTGGCAACTTCATCATCCAGTGCGGCATCCACCCAAAGATGAAGCTCACGCTCCACGTCCAGTAGGTTCCTCGTGGGGCTCGCCGGGTGAGTGGTACATCATGAACGTGTGATCAAACGTCTCATCGCTCTTGTGACGCTCGTTTAACCAGCCGCTTTGTACATTGCGGCCGTGCCACTGCGGCACGTGGAGGTGTGTGCGGTGCCGCTTTTCGACGCTGATCTGCGCGCCCTAATGACGGCTATCGATAGATCCCGCGGGCGGATTGAGTTCGCCCCAGACGGGACCATTCTCACCGCTAACAGCTTGTTCCTCGACCTAATAGGCTACACTCTTCCAGAGCTGAAGGGGCAACATCACACTCTATTCGTCCCCGCCGCCGAACGTGATGGCGATGAGTACCGTACGTTCTGGGCTGCACTGCGCCGTGGTGAGGCGAAGACCCACGAGTTCAAACGCATCGCCAAGGGCGGTCGAACCGTTTGGATCCAGGCGACCTACAACCCCGTGCTTGACAGGGCCGGGCGGGTCGTCCGCGTGGTCAAGTTCGCCTCCGACGTCACGAACCAGGTCCTGCGCGCCATCGACCACGACGGCCAGCTCGACGCCCTGCACCGCTCCCAGGCGGTCATCGAGTTCGCCCTCGACGGCACGATCCTGACCGCCAACGCCAACTTCCTCGCCGCGGTCGGCTACCGGCTCGACGAAATCCAGGGGCGTCACCACAGCCTGTTCGTGGATCCCGCTGAGCAGACGGGTGCGGAGTATCGCGGGTTCTGGGACCGCCTTGGCCGGGGTGAGTTCGCCTCCGGCGAGTTCCGGCGCATCGCCAAAGGTGGTCGGGAGATTTGGATCCAAGCGACCTATAATCCCATCCGTGACCGTGATGGCGCTCCGGTAAAAGTCGTGAAGTTTGCCGCTGACATTACGGAACGGAAGCTGCAGACCGCCGACGCGACCGGTCAGCTCAATGCGGTCAACCGCTCCCAGGCAGTGATTGAGTTCGCCCCCGACGGAACTGTGCTCAACGCCAACGCTAATTTTCTTGAGGCGGTCGGCTATCGGATTGAGGAGATCCGGGGACAGCACCACGCCATGTTCGTTGAGCCCAGCTATGCTAAGACGCCGGACTATGCTGTGTTTTGGCAACGTCTGCGCGGCGGTGATTTCTCTACCGGCATGTTCCAGCGCTTTGGGAAGGGCGGCCGCCACGTCTGGATCCAGGCAAGTTATAACCCCATTTTTGACCCGAACGGTCGACTGACTAAGATCGTCAAGTATGCCACCGATGTCACCGCTAACATGGAGGCACGTTCAACGGCTATCGAAGCGGCAGAACAAACTCTCGACAATGTACAGACGGTTACCGACGCGGCTGAGACCATGAATGCCGCTGCGATGGAAATCTCGAACAGCATGGGGCAATCGAAGTCCATCGTGGATGATATCCATGGTCGTGCCGGCGAAGCGAATGCAGCTACCGAGCGCTTACAAGCTGCTGCCAGCGCGATGGACGGGGTTGGTGCAGTGATCGCCGGTATCGCGCGACAGATCAACCTACTGGCCCTGAACGCCACAATTGAAGCCGCCCGCGCTGGTGCTGCAGGTAAGGGTTTCGCAGTCGTTGCGACAGAGGTGAAGGAACTCGCCAGTCAGGCTGCAGCGGCTACAACTCGGATCGGCGGAGAAGTTGCTGGCATGCAAGCCGTATCGGCCGAGGTGACGGCCAGCCTAACGACCATTACTGCAGCAATCGGGACAATCAGTGCGCACGTCGATGGTGTCAGTGGCGCCATGGATGAACAGACACGTGCGACGGGCGATATCTTGAACAGCATGCGACAGGCAGCTGGTGGTGTATCAAGCATCAGTCGTAGTCTGGATGACTGGACAGTTGGTATGGAGGAACGGCGCAATCAACGTCGGACCCGCGTACTCTTGCCTGCTAGTATCCATTTACCGGGTCGTAGCCCTCTCGCGTGCTCAATCCGCGATCTTTCGGACGGCGGAGCGCGACTTCATGTAAGGATGTATACTGAGGTTCCAGAGAGGTTTGATCTAGTTATTGACGCGGATGGGCAGCAATTCAGTTGTGAGGTCCGTCATCGCTCCGCCGCCTCCATCAATGTGCAGTTCCATTCAGCTATCAGGAATGGGATCGCACACGTGGCGTGACAGTGTGACGGGGATGAGTTTACTCAGCTTAGTCCCTCGGCGTTTCAAGCAACGAACCGACCTTCGTCCCCCGTCGCCAAACGGCTTTGGGTGTAAGTCACAGGCTGAAACGCGCGTAGGAGATCAGCGTCCAGGCGGCCAACCATACCTTGCAGGATGGAATAAGCCTTGGCCGGATCCATTGGAGCTTTGTACGGTCGCCGCTCGATCAGCGCAGCATAGATGTCGGAGATCGTCACGAGGCGGATCAGGTCGGGAATTTGATCGCCTCTGAGCTTATCGGGATAACCTGATCCGTCGAGCATCTCGTGATGGGAGCGCACGACTGCCAGCAACGATGCGTCGAAGCCGCCGCCGGCAAGCATGGCGTATCCTTCCGCCGGGTGCGTGCGCATGACCGCCAATTCAGCCTCGTCGAGCCGACCAGGCTTATTCAGGATTGCGGTTGGGATCTTCGTTTTGCCGACATCGTGCAAGAGGGCGGCCTTCGCCAGATGGTGGCGGGCATTTGGTCCAAGTCCGAGAGCGCTTGAGAATGCGACAGCCAATCCGGCGACGAGCAAGCAGTGCTGGTGGGTCACATCGTCAAAGCGCTGCACCGCCAGGACCCAGTCGTGAACGCTCGTCTCCTGAACGGCCTCAACGATCAGATCAGTGCCAGTGTCGGCAATGTCCGGGGTGATTGCTAGGCCTGAAAACAAGGTATCCGTCAGAAACAGTCTCGCTCGAACTGCCTGCCGTTGTGCGGCCATAGGCACCGGATTGCCTTCAGCCATAGTTGACAGTTTAGCTGCGATGAGGCGGGCGACGGCGTTCGCGGCAAGGGTATCAGTGGCTCCGAGGATCTGGGCCTGTGCCTCAGCCCGCGCCGCGTTGCCATGTACGAGAAAGAGATATGGCACCCCCTCGCCTCGACTGTGGTCGAGAGCACGACGCAGCAGCACCAAGGCTTCGGAGTGCAAACCGTCGATGTCGCTAACAATGAGGCTGGCGCCCTTGGGTGGCCCCGCGTCGTCGTAAAGATTATAAATCTGGCATGTGGCGAACATCCCAAGGTCGCGTGCCAGGCGCCTCCCGCGGTGGAGGTCGTCGGTGATCAAAAGAAGCATGCTCATTAGATCGCCGTCGCGGCAGGAGGCTTAGCTCCCCCGCGAAGGTTGGCAACGCCTTGGTTTACAACTGATCTAAGCCGCACGGTAAATTAGCGAATGTCAGCTGATATGGTGACGCATGCGGCGGCCCTGTCATTGAGGCTCGCCCGACTCTGCGCCTTATCGCCCCCGCTTCGACAGGATCTCCGACAGAGCCTCGGTCACTAGCGCCTCGATGGAATTGCCGGCTCGCCCATGCTCTGCGACCAGTTCGCGGGAGAGGGCGCGCACCTGGGCAATGAGGTCGCGGTCTAGCCATACCGTGAAGGCTTGCCGGTTCTCCCGGTGGTCTCGCGGTCTAGGTGTAGGTTTAGCTGTAGCTAAACTTTGAGGTTGAGGTAGAGCTTTAGGTGTAGGGTCGAGGATCGGCTGCTCTCCCACCACGAACGACGCGGACAGGCTCGGTCGCTTAGCCATTCGCTTTCTCCGTCCGCTTGCGCTTCACCTTCAAGCCAACTTGCTTTGCGACCCATCGGAAAAGCGCGTCGATCTCCTCGGCACCCTTCCCGCCGGGCTCAATCTCTTGGATCGTGCTGCCGTCGATGAGGCACGACTTGTAGCCTTTGCGGTGACAGATGAACGGGGCTCCATGCTCTCGGCCGGTAGGGATGCCGCGTGAAGTGAACCCCGCCGCCGCCTCCTTCACGTCCTTCTTCGCGCCGCTCACGTCCACGTCCGTGAAAATCACGAAGTTCGGCTTGCCGAGGTTCTGAGCCATGGCGTGCGAGGTTGGTACGGCATCCATGTCTGCGAGCGAGGTCCGCGACGGGATCAGCACGAGGTCAGATAGCTCGGCCGCGCGTTTCCCCATAATCTCGGCCTTGCCGGCCGTGTCGATTAGGACAAGTTCGGCGCCTTGGCGCTCGAACTCGCGCAGCGTCGGTTCTAGGAAGTCAGGCGTCGTCTCCGGCTTTACCGGCGGCCCATCTGTCTGCCGTCGCGTGGACCACATGCGCAGCGTAGCTTGTGGGTCGGTGTCCACAATGGCGGTGAGGATGCCGGCATGGTGCGCGGCGACGGCCAGATGAGCCGTGATCGTGCTCTTGGTGCTCCCGCCCTTCAATCCCAGGATCGAGACAACCCGCATCGCTTCACCCTCCGTTCGCAGCCTTCCTAAACGGTGTAGGTCTAAAGTTCAAAGATACGGTTTAGCTCAACCTCTAGGTTTCTGGTTTAGGTATGCCGTTTAGGTTTGCATCTACAGTTTAGGTGTAGGTTTAAGATTAGACCACTTGCCCCTCCAGCCTCCCCCGTGTAACTTTCGATAATCGTCATTCTCGAAAGTTTCGTGCGGGCAGGATCGCAAGCGCGGTGAGGATGTGAAGCCAAGGCTATCTTTGCTATCGAGCGACGGCTTGCCCATGATCGCCACCGCAGTTCGGGGGGACTTCAACGGGACCGACCTGATGAGGGACCCTGACGAACGCACGTCGCGGTGGATTGGCGTTGGAGCCTTCTTCCTAGGAGCCGTGCTGTGTAACGGCGCGCTGCCCGCAGACATGCTTCCCATCAATTGCGCCCTGTTTGCCGTCGACAGCGCCCTGATCACAGCCTGGCTTTTGCTTCGCGCCATCAAATGCGGAGATGGATCGCGCTGATGCCTGACACTCTGCCAGTTGAAGACTTTGAACTGCCGGCCGGTCTTCCCGCAGAGGCCGCTGCCATCGTTCGCGCCTATCAGCGGGCGAGCAAGGCGGACGCGACGGTGCGAGCCTATACGAGCGACGCAGGGGTCTTTCAGGACTGGTGCGGGCAGTATGGGTTCCGATCCCTCCCGGCGAGCGCGGAGGCCGTCGCGGGCTTCCTCGTCCACGAGGCCGAGGCCGGGCGGTCGGCATCCACCATCGGCCGGCGACTGGCCGCGATCCGCTACGCTCACAAGCTGGCCGGCGCCGCCGATCCTACGGACGATGAGAGCGTGCGCGCCACCATGAAGGGCATCCGGCGCCGGGTAGGCGTGGCCCCGACACAGAAGGCCGCTGCGACGGCGGACGTGCTGGCTGCGCTCCTCATGCGGACGCCCGACACCCTGACCGGCAAGCGGGATCGCGCCTTGCTCGCGCTCGGCTTCGCGGGTGCCTTCCGCCGAAGCGAGCTCGTCGCCCTCGACGTGGCGGACCTGCGCGACGATCCCGAAGGGCTCCGGGTCACGGTCAAGAGAAGCAAGACGGATCAGGAAAGCCGGGGGTTCGAGAAGGCTATTCCGCACGGCCGGTTCATTCAGCCGGTGAAGCTCGTGCGGGAATGGCTCGACGCGGCCGGTATCACCGAAGGGCCAGTGTTCCGGCCGGTGTCGCGGTCGGGGCGGGTGCGGGCGCCCATTGTTCCAGATGGGAACAATGCTGCGGCCGATGAACGGGCTAAGTTGAACTTAGGGTGCCGCCTCACCACTCAGGCCGTCGCGGACATCATCAAACGATACTGCACCGCTGCCGGTCTTGATGCTTCGACGTTCGGGGCGCACAGCCTGCGGGCCGGTTTCATCACGACGGCAGCCGAGCGGGGCGCGGATCTCGCGCGGATCATGGATGTGTCGGGACACCGCGATCCCCGAACCGTCGTCGGGTATATTCGCCGGGCGAACGCCTTCAAGGGGCATAGCGGAAGCGGGTTCTTGTGAAACGCCACACGGCTACGGTGCCTCGTATATCTCTCTGATCCGAGCGATAGCTCTGCCTGCCCGCTCGTCGGCCACAAGGTGACGCTGGCGGCGCTTGCCTTTGAAGTCTGGATCTGTCCCGTCGTCCCGAAGAGCCGCAGCGGCTTCGAGCGCGGCTTCACCGTACTCGCGCCATAAGCGCTGCACTTCTTCCGCCTCTTCGGACGTAATGACCGACTTCATGACCTCTCACCTCAGGGCGTGCCAGTGACGCGCCCGACGATAGCGGATGCATCGACCGGGGAAATTCTACAAGGGCCAAGAGCTAGCGCTGTTGCGCACTGACCGATAGCCGCCCCAGCATGCGTTTTAGGTCTCATGAGCACTTTCGGTGCAATGCTAGTGCAAACGCTTAATGTTCGCAGGGTCACAATGGCCGTCACAGGTACAGCAGTGCCGCAAGGATTATGACCTGAACCGCGAGCATCGTCCCAATAAGGATCGCCGCAGGGCGATCATTGAGCGCCCAGTCGCTTGGCTCATCACCTTTCATCACCGGCCACCGCCATCACGCGACCGACGTAGGCCAGTATCAGTGCGCCCGATGGGGCAAACACGGTGGCGATCCGTGAAACTGCCGGCCTAGTAATGTCCACCTCATACGCGGCCAAGGCGACCGCCTCCATCTCCGTATCGGCCTCATACGAGGTAAGCTGCCTGTTCGGCACGCCGGCTTTGCCGATCTGATTGATCTGGATCCGGTAGACCATTGTGCTCTCCCTGATCGGGGCGGCTGGCCGAGCGATCCATCATTGAACAGCAGGCCAGCCGCACCTTTGCTCAGACCTACCGATCGGGGTGTGGCAGCCGGTCCAAGCTAAGTCGCTTTCAGGAGTCCATACTAACGACGTCCGACTGTCTCACAGCGAATGTGACGTGGTTCTGATTTATGTGAAGGGAAATTGGCAAATAGATAAAATAATCGCTGGCACTGCCTTCTTTCGACGAGCGTAGGGTAATACCCTAAAGCGACTTTCGGTTTCGAATTCCAATATGGGTTAGGGACATACATGCAGTTACATACAGACTACACTTGACTGGCGCCATGATACGGACCGCATGTCCAAAGTTCTCGAACGCAAGCTGCAACTCTATGCTCACCTTTGCGACGCTGATTGCGTCTGGCTCGCCGATGCCCTCAAATCGGTAAGGGCTGTTCAGGCTCATGCCGACATCGCGGGAGAGGGGGATGATCTGCGTACTGTCTACGTCCTCCTCACCGGGTGGGGCGCGCGTCGCAAGTATCTTCCGGACGGTCGCCGTCAGATCACCTCACATGAGGTAGGGCCAGACACTTAACGTTCCGATCAATCCGCAGTGACGTGTGCAGCCACCCATCCTTCAGCCGTCATTGGGGGGCGGTTGAGGCACAGCACGCCATGCCGAACTGTGGCGCGGCCCTGCGCTACCCACTGCCGCCAGTTCGCCAGGGCGTCGCTGGCTTCGAGGTCGCAAGTCGGGCCGCTTATGGCGCGCCCCTCGTCCCAGCAGTCCCAAAGCTCGCGTAGGCCAGCGAGGTACTTGCCAGCCTCATCGTATTCCTTCCCGAACAGATCAGGGTACGGCTTTCCCGATTAGGTCCGGTGCAGTTGGCAGATTAACACGCGGGGCATTAAAATACATCTCGTCCGACTACGCGAGCCAAAGCGTCGAGGAAAGGCTTGGGTTGAACTCCTGAGGCTCCTTGAATGAGCCCATTGCGACCTATCAACAAAGAGCAACGCCCTATGACCGAGCGCAAGCCCAAGGCAGAAGCCCCGATGCCATCGCTTAAGCGGGACCCAACCCCCCACGAGGCCGCAGCGATGGCGAAGGCTGCCGCCTATTGCCGGTCTCGAACCGAACCGCCTGCCTATCAGGTCAAGAGGGTCGAGGGACATAGCGTGACCGTTGACGCTCCCCATAATGAGCTTGCCGGGTTCGTGGCTCTACAGAGCGCGACGTTCGGCACGGCGTCGAGCGACTTCGCCTCCCGTACCGCCGCCGAGGTCATGGACATCGTGCGGTCTCGCGGCGAGTCGATGCCGACCGAGGATCAGATCAATGCCGGCGTTGCCGCCGTCGCGGGGATCGAGCCGCAGAACGAGGCCGAGGCCATGCTTGCCGCTCAGATGGTCGGAACGCACTCGGTCGCAATGGACATGCTGTCGAGGGCGAAGCAGGCTACCAGCACCGGTCACCTCGAACGCTACGGCACCCTCGCGACCAAGCTACTGCGAACCTACACCGCGCAGTTGGAAGCCCTCGCAAAGGTGAGACGCGGCGGCGCGCAGAAGGTCGTGGTTGAGCACGTCCACGTTCATGCCGGCGGCCAAGCCATCGTCGGCCATGTCACCGGAGCACAGGGAGGGGCCCGAGGGGGTCAGATCGAAAATGGACAGCAACCCTATGCACGCGCCCTCACTGGACCGGCAGCCGTCGCCTTTCAGGCTGACCCCTCGATGCTGCGCGAAGACGCGGGCCGGGACGCCCTGCCAATCGCCAGCGGTGAAGGGGAAGGCCCGATGCCGGATGCACGGCGGGGCCAAAGGAAGCGGCGCACCAAAGGGTGAGCGGAACGGCGCCTATCGAACCGGAATGCGAACGGTCGAAATGATCGAGCTACGCCGCGAGGCCAACGCCTTCATTCGCGCATCCAAGGCGATGCTGCGGGCGGGATAACAGGACGCGCCGGGCGCCGCGCGATGAACGGAATTGAACAGTTCTGCGGTTCGCGGTCCTGTTGAGATTTGTTGACATTGAAGCGCCGAACATGACGGCGAGGAACAGCCGGATCACTCCAACCAATTTTGATTTGTTACGATATGGGGCGAGTTTCGGAGCAGTACGCCCGCGCGCGCGACGGCAGGGGCGGCGGCGGAGTTTTCGGAAGCCGTACCGCGCGAGGGCGGCAAGAGTTTCCCGACACAGCCTCGCGCGAACCCCGACACAGCCTCGCGCGAACTATGGGCAACGCCGACGAACACTTGAAGTCAGCTGCTCGCTGGCTCCAGCGTCGTGACCGCTGATGGGGTAACGAAGAAGTCTAGCCGAAACAAGATCAGCCCGCTCTCATCGGTGACTTCCATGCGCCATTCAGCGCCAAGGCTCTCAAGCCGCGCGCCTTCCTCAAGAAGCACACCGGCGTATCGGATAGCTTCTCGGCGCGCGAAAGTAGTGTCTGGCAACTCGACACCCTTCTTGTCGAGCATGACGACGCTATCATAGACATTGAAATGGTAGCGCAGCACACGCACCTCTGTCGTTGAAGGCGGGAGCCATGGCTCTCAATCGCGGACATGCCTGAGTCAAAGACTGCGACTGGCATTGGCTGTGCCACACGGCGGTGGGCGGCGATCACATATGGATCAGGTTCTTTGATCCGCGAAGGATATGTCGCACTGTATGTGTGAACGGTATAATTGCCAGCGATTTAGGGCAGCCTCCGGGTAAACTCACCATGACTGCTAATCGGGCCCTAAAAGGGGATCGGCGCCAACCATGGCGGGCGCTGAATGCCCCTAGGATCGCCAAGGATGGCCCAGGACGGCGGGTTCCCCCAAATGGCTACCGGAACTGCGGATTTGGGGAACCCGACCGTGAGGCGCCAAACAGGCTAATTGCGGCACTCATTGGCATAGTCCCGGCGCACTGCGGCGACCGTCGAGGGCGACATCTTCACCGCACGGGCAATGGCCCGATCCGATAGGCCCTCGCTCAGCATGGCCTCCACAGCGGCGCGGCGTTCGGCAACCGGGCGGTGCGATGGCTCCTCGTGCTGGGGCGATGGGCGAGCGGCGGACCTAGCGCAAAGTGCTTTGGTCCGTCCATTTTGGACACCCCCACGAGGGCGAGGCGGCGGCTCTGGCGAACACGCGGGTTCAGCTTCGATGGCAGGCTCAACGTCCGCGACGGCATCGCATTGGATCGCAGCGACCTCCGATGCGGCCCGTTCATCCTCCCATACGGTTATGCCCCCTCGAACGCGACGCGCACTGGTCGTACAACCCGGCGTGCCGCAGGTGCTATTGCCGTCGTCGCGATAGCCGGCGCCGCATTCCTCGCAACGAAGGGGGCAACCGCCGCAACGCCGAAGTGAAGATCGGCGACACGAACGTGACGATCCACGGGAGCGGCGACGCAGGCGCGACTGCCGCGTCGTTCAAGCGAGCGCAGCAGGATATTGACGGAGCGCGGCTGCGCGATTTTCAGACGGTAATCCGCTAGTGACCGCAACGCAGATAGAGAGACGCGCCTCGTGCGTCTCCTATCGTCTGCGACAGCAACCCGTTGCTCCGCAGTTCATACACGTTCGGCACACCCGCCACGCCGCTGCCTGTCGCTTCAAATTGCGCGCGACCTGTAGTGCGTAGAATGCGACCGGCGGAAGGCCCCTTGACGTTCGTCGCTGTAACCCTGAGCCAATCCGGCGCGGGATCACCGTTCCGGCGGCCAGCCAAGACGGCTTCACAATCGTTCGCCGATGCCGTCCACAGTCCGCGCATTGCGACAGGGGACTCCGCAAGCGCCGGCCCGGCCAGCAGGGCGATGACGACGGGGGCGAGGAAGGCGGCGCGCATTGTTGGCTGACCGTGCGTGATCGGTGAACAATCTGGAATGTAATGATTGCTTCGAGGCCGTCCAGAAGCGTCGGCAGAGGCTAAGGTGAGCTTAGGGTGGGGTGGCGGATCACCACCCCACCGTAGATAGCCCCCCAGATCCCCAGAATTGGCTCAGGACGGCGATAGCGTCAAAATTCCTGTCCCCCTGCTCTTGCGCGCAAAGACGCCTGAGGCACGATCTTTCGACAACGTGCCCCCCACGATGCAGTGCCTCTGGCTTCAATCCTCCGCTCCGATGCTGCAGTTCAGCGAGATGTGAAGGCGTTCGTGCAACGTGTTGCACCGCTCTCGATTGAAGGTGTGCTGCCAGGAGGCGCCCGATGCTGACTAGGACTGCGATCTATGAGGGTACTGTCCGCGATGGGCAGGAGGATGAGTTCTTTCGTCGAGTGAGGGACGAGTTGGAGCCATTCTGGCGCCGCTTCCCGGGCGTCACCGCTGTGCGCGTACAGCGCCTCGTCTCAAAGGATGCGGATGCCCGCCCTATCGCGATGATCCTGGAGATGGATTTCCCCGATCAAGCGGCATTGGATGCCTGCCTCGCCTCTTCGATCCGCCCCGAGTCGCATACCGCTACGGAGGCGGTGATGCAGATGTTCGATGGCCGCTTCTATCACCTCGTCAGTGAGGCCCGGGCTTTGATCTGAGCGGTCAGCTGCATCCATGCGCGGAGATGGACGTTCTACCCAGATCTCGTATGGTTAAGGTTCGCAGTAGCTAGCGCATCACTCTCGATTGGCGCAGGACGGCAGTAGGTCGAAACCGGTTGGCGCCAAGCCGTCCTGCATGGCACCCACTTCACATGACGACGCCCGATAAAAACACCTGCGAAGCGCTGATCGACGGCGAGTGGATGCTCATGTCGGTGGCCGAAGCGCACACCCATCACCGTGCCGCGAAGAAGCGCTGTCCTGCCTGCCATGGACAGGTCCGCACGCACGGAACCTACGTGGCACAACAAAGGGTCGCCATGGCTCATATTCGAAGCCACGATGGCTGCCCGAGGATCGTACAGCGGTATGCTGGGGTGCCCACACCGCATCCCGAAGCGTTGACCTAATGATCAAACTTTCGCCACCGGGGTCAACGGTCCCGAAGGTGTTTCTCGTTCTCCTGCCAGCGCAAGCCCTCTGCCTGCGTGTTCCATCGGCAGAGGTCTATTCGCTCTACTCTGTCGCAGCGCCGACGCTGTCGGCCATCTTCGCCCCACGCGTACCGAGAGGCTGAGGCTGCCCAACGGTCGTATCCTCGACAGTCTGGTGTTCCATCTCAGCGTTCAGCTGGGCGCCAAGCAGCACGATGATCGTTGAAATCCAGATCCAGGTCATGAAGCCGATGGCGGCGCCGAGGGACCCGTAGGTCTTGTTGTAGCTACCGAAATTGGCAACGTACCAGGAGAACAGCAGGGAGCCCCCGAGCCACAAGGTTGCCGCCAGGGCACTTCCCCCAGTGACCCAGTGCCAGCGTGGTGCGTCTCGGCTGGGACCATATCGATACAGAACGGCCAAGCCACCGAGCACGGCCAGCAAGAGCACGGGCCAACGCAGAAGAGCCAACCACCAAGCGTCTTTGCCGATGCCGATGAACTCGAACACGACCGGCAGCACGACGACAGCACCGAGAGCTATGATCAGGAAGGCTAGCGCGCCCGCCGTGAACGCGAGCGAGATGAGGTTGAGCACGAAGAAGTTGCGCTTCTCGCGCTCGTTATAGACGAGGTTGAGTGCGTCGAAGATGTGCTTCATGCCGCCGTTGGCGCTCCACACCGACAAGGTTACGCCGACAATCAGGCTCAACCCAAGCGTCGCATTGCCCTTCTCGTTGAGAAGTTTGACCTGATCGCCGAGGATATCGAGGGCCCCTTGGGGCAGGATACCTTGAAGGCTAGCGAGTTGATTGTTTATCGTCGATGCGTCGGCGATGAGGCCATAAACGGAGACGAGAGCAGCGACGGCTGGAAAGATCGCCAGCAGCGCGAAGAAGGTGACCCCTGCCGACACCAGCATGATGCGGTTCTCACCCACATCGTGGTAGGTGCGCAGCGCGATGTCCTTCCACCCCTTAGCCGGAATATCGGTCGGGCTTTTGGCTTGGCGTCCGCGATCCCCCTGACGACGAGCGACTTCGTGAGCATCACTGCCGCTGTGAGAGGGTGAAGTCTGTCGCGCTGCCCCGACTTCGTCAGGCTGTGCGCTAGGCAACTGCGAGCGGTTTGCACGCCGTGGCAGAACTACGATGCCAACAAGCGCAGTCGCCATTGCCATGGTCCACGCGAGGGAGGCCCCTCTTTCACCGGCATCCTTGGGCTGGCGATCTGAATGGGCACTTGGCATCGGAAACTCCGGTGCGCCCGCGAGTAGGGATGCGGGGGCATTCAACCGAGGCAATAAGCATACCTGCCTGTAATGCAGGTATGGCCGAATGCGATCCGTGAGCCAGCATGAGCTTGGCTCTTACTGCACGCAGTTCCCTCGTGCTGCTCTCCACAAACAGCGCCATGCCCAGCTACAATCTAGCTAGGTGTAGAGACGCTCATGCGATGCGTTTACCGCCCTCGCAGGAAGAAGAACCACAGCAGGATCACGAGGGGGATCGGCACCCCCAGGAGCCACAGCAGACTGCCCGTCAGCATCACAACCTCCGTCAGGACCTAGAGCAATTACGTAACCGGAGAGGTCGTTCCGAGGGTCGCATCCTCGCACAGTTCAAGCCGCGTCACACTCTCTAGCTAGCCAAATCGCCGGAACGAGCCGTTAGGGCAGCGCTTGTCTCAGCATCCATCAGAGCGAGGCAGTGATGCGCGTGTTTCAGGTCCGCCAGCAGGTGACGGGTGCGATCCTCTGGACGGGCGCCGCATCAGGACCGATTGCTGCCTTGGACGCCATGGCGCACGAGGCGGGCTACTATGATCACGGCGACCTGCCAGAACACATCAGGGCGGGTGGCTTACACGCCGAAGAAGTTAGAGTCTGACGAACCGCGGCTCGGCCGAACAGGGAAGGGACGGAGCATTTAGTTCAGCCAGCGCCGTATCCGCCCTTCCGGTTGTCTGAAGACGGGACAGCCGGCCGGTTGTCGTAGCCGCCGCTTTCGGGACCCTGGTCATTCTCACCCTCTGGACCACCAGGGGACGTAGGCCCTGCAGCTGCCGTATCGTCTGGAAGCTTCTCCTGACCCAACGGCTTTCCCGGCGGGACCATTCCGAAGGCCTCTCGTGCCGCGTCGGTGTCCGTTCCCATGCTGGCTCTCCGTGTATCTCGCAGAGACCAAGGGAAAGGACGCTTGTGAGGTTCCTAGCCCCCATCCGATTGCATGCTTAGATGAGAGGCTGGTTCCCAATTTGATGCCATCTCATTTAGCTATCAGCGGTCGGCCATTCCCTACAATTTATCGATGCACGGACCTGTGTGACTTCGGAAAGGCTAGAGCTACTTGGTTCAGCAAGCTTTCTGAGATGATACCTTCGAAAAGCATTCCTAGCATTTCAGTGTGACTATCGAGCATGATAGCTGGCGCCTCTCCTGCTATGATCTTCCACACTTCAACAAATTCATTTTTAGATAGATTATCGAGATTATTTAGAGAAAGTTTCTGAAACGAATAATGGTTCGCACATCGTCTGTCGACTTGTGCCATAGTTATGATCCCACTACCGCATCGTTATAAATCTAATTAAGTTGCCAAGCATCTACAAAGCTTTAAGATTAATTATTATATCATATGTTTCGAATTAGCTATAATAACAAGTGATAGTTTTATTTGTATGGTGCCTAGCTATCAACCTTTGCAAGCTCAAAAGCGCCGTAAAGCAACTTAGTAGCATCTGTTCGATGATCCAATTGGCGCCTTGGCGAGGGGATGCTAATGCCGCGCGGATGCCCTATTGCTCAGCTTCAGAGCTAGCTATCTTATCATGCCGCCATGCCGATCCGGCGCGAGCACCGCTTCTTCTACCCCATCGACTGGCCGCAGCTGTCGGCGGTGATCCGTTTCCGCCGCGCTAAGGGCCGCTGTGAGGCCTGCGGGCGTCCGCACGGGCATATTCATCTGGCACCTCGGAGATGGCCGCTGGTGGGACGCGCAGGCGGTTTCCTGGCGCGACGGCGTGGGCCGGGTCATCTGCCTCCCGGTTGGGGAGGACGACGTGCTCGGCTCCGTCCGGACGACGCGAGTAGTTCTAGCGGCGGCTCACCGCAACCACGACACAGCCGACAACCGGGACGTGAACCTCATGGCGGTCTGCCAGCGG
>NZ_JAKSXZ010000078.1 GCF_022829465.1 Methylobacterium sp. J-067 | reverse complement strand
GCGAAGGCGGCCACGGGTCAGGTGCGGGCGATCCTCGGGGAGATCCAGCGGGGCATCAACACCTCGGTGATGCTGACGGAGGAGGCGGTGAAGCGCTCGGCGGTGGGCAAGACGCGCTCGGACACGACGCAGCGGACCATCGAGGAGATCACGGCGCGGTTCGAGGAGAACGTGCAGACGTTCCAGCAGATCGTGGCCTCGACGAACCAGCAGCAGCTCGGGATCGAGCAGGTGATGGGGGC
>NZ_JAKSXZ010000077.1 GCF_022829465.1 Methylobacterium sp. J-067 | reverse complement strand
CCGTTCTCCGCCTGCCGTAGGGCAAAGGCGATCTGCTCGTTCGTGAAGCGTTTGCGAGGCATGGCATCCACCCTCCTTCAGGTTTCAGGATGCCCGAAAAACTTGCGCTCGGCCTGGACCAGTTTGCTGGGTCAGGGTCAGCCGATGCGGCGCGGGTTTCGCGGCCCGGCCTCAAGGTTCTCTTTATCACGGGCTATGCAGAGAACGCCTTGCTGACGAATGGCCAGATGGAACCAGGTATGGCCGTCTTGACCAAGCCGTTCGCCGTCGACGCCCTAGCCTCGCGGATCCGCAATTTGATCGCAAGTTGAAGGAAGTCGGATACCCATTTTAAATTACTGAAGAATGGTCGCTTTGCACAAGGTTGCAAGCAGTTGAAGCGACTGTAATGGGTTGGGTTTGGAACGACGTCTCAGGGTGGGTTTGGCTGATCCGCCTCGGAGCGACGTAGGCGCTCCGTCCGCACCCGACCCTACCTGGTCGTGCGGACAGCTATCGGCCCTTCCCGAAAGCAGCCACTGGCCAGCCGTCCAACAATGTCGGCTTGGGTGGAAAGCGGGTTTTGACCCTTTATCCCGAAGCGGGCAGACCGCCCGCGCCCACAGCTTCGAGTCCGCCTGTGTCCGCAACGATATCGATCATCGCCTGACCAAGCCGCGCCACCCCTGGACCAACGGTCAGGGCGAGCGAATGAACCGCACGATCAAGGACGAGACAGTCAAGCGCTACCACTACGACAGCCACAAGCAGCACAGCGCTCATCTCGCTGACTTCGTCAGCGCCTACAACTTCGGTCGCTGCCTGAAGACCCTGCGGGGTCTGACCCCGTACGAGGCCATCTGCAAAACATGGTCTGCCGAGCCCGGGCGTTTCAGGTCAAACCGGCTTCACAAAGCAGGGATCAAACATCTAGCGATACAGCGGCAAGCAAAAGCCCAACACGCATAGCCCTGCAACCACGAGCACGCCAGCCACAGTTTCCATGTGGGCCGCTCTGTTGGGGTCGAGGGTTGAGGCGTAAGCAGCAATAACACCACAAGTTAACAGCGGAAGCACTACGGCACACATGAAAGCAAACTCCGTGGCCTAATGGTCACGATGGAATTATGCATTCAATCGGTAGTTCGCCTTGTAGCAACTTTTACATTAACAGGGAGCGAGCCGGGTACACGGTGAAACCGGACCTCGCCACGTTCGGCCATCGCTCCGACAGCACGTCCTACCCAAGCGGCCACGCCACGTTCGGGTATCTCGCGGCCACGGTGCTGTCGCGCCTCGTGCCAGGGAAACGCCGGGCGCTGTTCGCGTTCGCCGCCTATTACGGGGAGAACCGCATGATTGCCGGCACCCATTTCCCAACTGACCTCGAGGCCGGCAAGATCGCCGCGGCCGTCATCGCGGGGCACTGTTCCACGACCCTCGCTTCGAACGGGATCTCGCTCGGGCAGCCGCGGAAATCGCGGCTCAGGGAAGCGCCTCTGGCCGTTGTTATGAAGCTTCAGCGGGGCTCGATCACAGATGCGGAGGCGCTTCGCCCGGTCGAAGTTCACCGGTCATCCAACGGCAGCGTGGGTCGTCATGCTGCCGGCGTAGAGCCCGTGCCCAGCGCCCGCTGCATCAGAACGGTATCGACCCAGCGACCATGCTTGAAGCCCACCGCTCGCAGGATGCCGACCTCAGTGAACCCAGCCGTCCGGTGCAGGGCGATTGAGCCCTCGTTCGCGCTGTCTCCGATCACCGCCACCATCTGGCGCCATGGGCCGGCTTCGCATCGGGTGATCAGCGCGTCGAGCAACGCCGTTCCGACGCCGCTTCGATGCGCGGCATGGGTCACGTAGACCGAATTCTCGACCGTGTGGCGGTATGCCGGACGGGGTCGGTAGGCGCTGGCATAAGCGTATCCCACGACCTGCTCGTTCCGGATCGCGACCAGATACGGCACCCCGGCGGCGACAAGAGTCTCGCGTCGCCTGCCCATCTCCTCGATGGTCGGCGGTTCCTCTTCGAACGTTGCCAGTCCGTAGAGGACATACGGCGTGTAGATCCGCAGCACCTCGGCCACGTCGGACGACGACCCGTCACGGACGATGAGAGACACTTGCTCGACGTTCTGCGTGCACGTCATTCGCGGACTATCTCACATGAGGGCCGGAGGATCGGCCCCGGCCGGATCACGATGGCGGGAGGGGCATTGCTGGAGACGGGCACGCCCTCATCTCCTTCGACAGGTGACCCATTGCGACCCTCGCAGCGTATCGCCTCGCAACAACCCCGGAGACAGGCCGCTCGACATCCGAGCCCCACCGACAGGAGACCCAACCATGCACTACGTCACCAAGGAGAAGGCGGCCGATGGGCATTTCATGGTCAAGGTCGCAGGTCGCCCCGTCACCGAGACCTGTGAGAAGCGGCAGGCCAAGCACTTGGTCCGCGCAATCCGCGGCTTGCGGCGGCTGAAGAAGGCAAAGAAGCAGGCAGGAGCCTGGAACCGGTACTGAGGATCGGGGGGCTGGGCCGGTGTGCGGCCTGCCTCAGACGAGCCGCATCTCGCCCGGCTTGAGGCCGAGGCTCCGGGTGAGGTCCCGTAAAAGGGCGCCGACGACCTCGGTCGCTATGCCGTCCACGGTAAGTCCGGCCACCTGCGCAAGCGCGGCCTCGGCCGAATTCGCGACCACGGCGTAGACGCGGACCGCCTCGCACTTCCGGCGCACGGAGACCAGGTACGCCGTGCGCTTCCCTTCTTGCCGCCGCCGACCTCCGCGGAAGTGGATCGCCTGGCTTTGCCCATCAATCCTTGTCGGGCTTTTCCTTGGTGATGGCACCCGTCTTGGGATCGACGTGGAACTCCATCTTCACGCCGTTCTTCATGCCCTCGCCCTCCCAGTGGCCGTCGTCGGCCTCCAGTTCGGTGATGCTGGAGTAGCCCGCATCCATTAGTTTCTGCTTCACCTGCTCGGCGGGCATCCAGTCCGCGCCGGGCTTGTCGCTTTTGGCGATGGCAGGGCCGGCGCTCCCCAAGGCCACGGCCAAGGCGATTGGGGCAAGGATCCGGTATTTCATTAGCCGCCTCCGTTTCCAGGATGCTCGACAACGAACGGCGCGGATGACGGTTGCCCCCATCGGCCGCGATGCCAGGGCGGGCATGTCCGGCTGGATGACAAGGATCCGATCTCAACCTAGGACGTCCCGAGTCGTACCGATCCTGGTCCCTGGTATCGCTGGCCGATGTCGCGGCTGCGATGGAGTTCGTGTCGTCGGGAGTTTCTCGACCCGGGGCCAAGCCGGGTGCCTCTCATCTCGCATCCCTAAATGTCTGCCGGCGGTCCGGGGCGGGCACGTTGGCGATATCTGCTCCACTGCGTTCGCCCCCGAAAGCGGAACGGCGAAAAACCACCCCGAGCTGCCATTCCTCCGCCGAGCCCGGTCCTCCCACGGGCACCGGTCGATGCGAGGCGACTTTAAGCCCGCCTGGTCGCTATCCAGCGGGCCAGGACCGCTTGGCCATTCGCTCTTGCCTGCTATGCCGCCTGATGTGACCGCGGCACGAGATCCCTCCACCCCAGACCGCTAGGACAACAAAGTCGTACGGCAGCCGTCTAAAACGTGGCGGGCGGCATCGACCGAAGTGTGTCGTGGTACATCAATGCGCTTGCGTCCCCGGCGCCAGCGTGTCCTCCGCCCCCCGTTCCCGTCGGCGCAGCGGTGCCGGTTTGCGCCCGTCG
>NZ_JAKSXZ010000073.1 GCF_022829465.1 Methylobacterium sp. J-067 | reverse complement strand
CGGCGACGTCTGCGGGTGTGACGGTGTCGTCCGTCGCGATCGACGGGACGACGTATGGGGGGTTTGCGGGCACGCCGGTGGCGGGGGTGGTGTCGGTGGGCAAAGCCGGCGACGAGCGCCAGATCCAGAACGTGGCGGCGGGTCGCGTGAGTGCGAGTTCGACGGACGCGGTGAACGGGAGCCAGCTGTACTCGGTGGCGTCGACGACGACGAGCCAGGTGAGCTCGCTGTCGACGGGTGCGGCGTCGGCGAACGCGTCGATCACGTCGCTGTCGACGGGGGTGGCGTCGGCGAACACGTCGATCACGTCGCTGTCGACGGGTGTGGCGTCGGCGAACACGTCGATCACGTCGCTGTCGACGGGTGTGGCGTCGGCGAACACGTCGATCACGTCGCTGTCGACGAGCGTGGCGCCGGTGGCGGCGGTGATCGGCAGCACGGCACCGGCGATCGGGTCTGGTGCGGTGGCGAGCGGTCAGCAGGCTGTGGCG
>NZ_JAKSXZ010000072.1 GCF_022829465.1 Methylobacterium sp. J-067 | reverse complement strand
CACCACCTTCACCACGGTGCCCAAGGCATCCGAGACGGGATTGTAGGTGGCCTGGATCCACACGTCGCGGCCGCCCTTGGCGATCCGGCGGTATTCGGCCGCCTGGAACTCGCCCCGGCGCAGGGCCTCCCAGAACCGGGCATAGGCGTCGGTCTTGGCCTCGGCCGGATCGACGAGCAGGGAATGATGCCGGCCTTTCACCTCCTCGAGGCCGTAGCCGATCATCGCGAGGAAGTTCGGGTTGGCGTCGAGGACACGGCCCTCGAGGTCGAACTCGATGATCCCCTGCGAGCGGTCGAGGGCCCGCACCTTGCCCTCGAAGTCGGCGTTGCGCAGGGCGGCCTCGGTGACGTCGGTGACGAGGCCCATCACCCCCGTCACCTGCCCCTTGCGCCCGCGCACCGGCACGTATTCCTCGCGCAGCCACACCTCGCGGCCCGTGGCGGTGCGGCGGCGGACCTCGCGCAGGCTCGGCTCGCCCCGGCGCAGGGCATGCCAGACCTCGCGATACGCGGCCCCGTCGCGCTCGGACGGCTCCACGAGGCATGAATGGTTTCGACCGATCAGGTCCTCGGCGCGATACTCGAGCAAGCCCAGGAACCTCGCATTGGCCGCCGTCACGGTGCCGTCGACGGTGCACTCGATCACCGCCGTTCCGTCGTGCAGGGCCCGCAATCCAGGGGCGGCGCCATCTGTCCATAACAACATACTTAACCCCAGATTGAGCGATCAACGCCGCTATTCAACTTGGAGATTAGCCCTCGAATGTTACTCAAGCGTCAAACCTGAGGCGGCGATGCGTCGCGTTAAGTGTCATTGCCCCTATTTGCCCCCGGCGGTTTCCGGTCAGGACGGGTTCATCCCAATGTCACGTGGTTCTGAATCATCCACGATGCGCCGCGCGGTAAACGTGTTTCCGTTTCTTTCCGGGGCACTTCGTTAAAATGGCCGACCGGTTTTCGTAGTTCGGCCCAGAGACGCATTATAACCGGACCTGCGTTGTCTTCACGCCATTACGACGGGCCATCCTTTAAGCAACGAGATCCCACGCGTCGGCACAGGAACGGCCATGAAGACTGCACGGACTCCATCGATTTCTCGCATTCAATTCTAATTTAATCGTCCATTCTAGATTGCTTACGCAGCATCAAAACTTCAAATCACTCATTTGTGCGATCCGAATTGGTCGGAAAGTGCCCTCTCCCATCTTGCGCATTTTGCGCGATCCTCCATCAAGAAGAGGCCAGCTCCCGGGTCAGGGAGATCCGATATGAACCGTTCGAGGGCTCGGGGAGCGACGCCTTGAGACGGGATCTGTCTTTGGCGCGAATCGCGACCGCCCGTGCGGCGGCTGACCCACCACGATCCATCCGGTTCGCCGGACCAGAGCGCAGCCCCATGCCCACCCGATCCCTCATGCGCGTTCAGGCGGATCCCGCTCCCCCGAGGGGAGGGGCCTCACGCTTCTTCTCGTCCCGCAACTTCCTGAAGATCATCGAGGACACCGGCGAGGTCGGGTTCTGGTCCGCGGACCTGCGCTCCGGCACCCTCGACGCGACGCCGGGCCTGTACCGCATCCTCGGTCTCGAGCCGTCGGCGGAACTACCCATCGGCCTGCTGATCGACATGATCCACCCGGAGGACCGGGCGGTGCACGGCGACCAGTTCGCCATGCTGATGGCCGGCCAGCCGATCAACCGGGAGTTCCGCGTCGTCCGCCCCGACCGGACGCAGCGCTGGCTCCAGCACCGGGGCGAGGTCGCCCTCGGCGCCGACGAGCGCCCGAGCTACGGCATGGGCGTGATCTTCGACGTCACCGCCCGCCACGACTCGATGCAGGCGGTGATGCAGCGCCACGACCGGCTCAACGCCCTCGTGACCGTGACCGCCGCCGCCTTCTGGACCACCACCCCCCAGGGCGAGCTGAGCGAGTGCTCGCAATGGATGATCCTGACCGGGCAGAGCTACGCCCAGACGCGGGGCTACGACTGGCTCGAGGCCGTCCATCCCGAGGACCGCGCCCGCACCCAGGCGGCCTGGACCACCGCCGTGCAGCACGCCTCGGCCTACAACACCGAGTACCGGATCCTCTGCGCGGACGGCATCTACCGCTGGTTCAACTCCCGCGCCGCCCCCGTGCTGAACAAGGACGGCAGCGTGCGCGAATGGGTCGGCATCTGCCTCAACGTGCCGGGCCAGAGCCGCTACGGCTACCAGGGCCTCACCGTGCCCGACACGACGGAGCCCGACACCTCGGACCGGCCCCTCACCGCCGCGCAGGTCCGCGCCGCCCGCGGCATGGTCGGCTTGTCGAAGGAGGAGCTCGCCAAGATGGCGGGGGTGTCGATCTCGACCATCGTGCGGCTGGAGGACGCCAACTCCCCCGTCCGCCCGCGCCACGACACGGTGATGGCCGTGCGCCGCGCCCTGGAACAGGCCGGCGTGACCTTCACCTTCGACGTCAGCGCCAAGCCCGGCGTGCGCGAGGCCTGACCCCGGCCGCCCCCCTCCGGCGCGTTGACGGCGCGCCGGGGGAGGGCGTAGCCACGTCCGAACGACAGGCGTTCGGGAGGGCGGCATGGGGCAGGACCACGACCATACCCATGACGGGGGACGCTGGAAGCACGACGGCGTGCGGGTGATCCCCGGCGACAAACTCGACGACAACACCGCCCAGACGCCGGGCATGTACCGGCAGGCGGCGATCAACGCCGCCCGCGTCGGCGCACAGAGGATCTGGGCCGGCACGGTGGCGATCCAGCCCGACGCCAAGACCGGCGTGCACCACCACGGCGCCCTGGAGAGCGTGATCTACGTCGTCTCCGGCCGCGCCCGGATGCGCTGGGGCGACAAGCTCGAATACGTCGCCGAGGCGGGGCCGGGCGACTTCATCTTCGTGCCGCCCTACGTGCCGCACCAGGAGATCAACGCCTCCACCGACGAGCCCCTGCATTGCGTGCTGGTGCGCTCCGACAACGAGGCGGTGGTGGTCAACATCCCCGACGTGGAGCCGGTCGAGCGGCCGGAGACCGTCCACTGGGTCGATCCGATCCACAAGCACCCCTGACACAGCCGGCGGCCCGACCATGACAGACGACATCGCCACGCGGCACGCCCGCTACGCCGATTCGGCGATCCGCGCGATCCTCGACGGCACGAAGAGCGTCGCGCTGGTCGGCGCCTCGGCGAACCCCGCCCGGCCAAGCTTCATCGTGCTCAAGTACCTCCTCGACCGGGGCTACGCGGTGACGCCGGTCAATCCGGGGCTCGCCGGGCAGGACCTCCTCGGCCGCCGGGTGGCGGGCTCGCTCGCCAAGGTCGAGGGCCCCCTCGACATGGTCGAGATCTTCCGCAATGCAGCCGCGGCGGGGGGCATCGTGGACGAGGCGCTGGCCCTCGCTCCCCTGCCCAAGGTGATCTGGATGCAGCTCGGCGTGCGCGATGACGAAGCCGCCGCCCGCGCCGAGGCGCAGGGCGTCACCGTCATCATGAACCGCTGCCCCAAGATCGAGTACGGGCGCCTCTCCGGCGAGATCGGCTGGACGGGGGTGAATTCCCGCATCCTCAGCGCGCGCAAGCCCGTCCTCGCCAAGGGCGGCGTGCAGAAGCTCACCATCGCGGACCGCCGGACGCCGCGCTCCTGAGGTCGCGGTATCATAGTACCGCAACACTGAACCCGCTCTCGGAACACGTCTTTTCGGCGTCGGCGCGCGTGATTTGCGGTTGACCCGCCCGCCCGGCGCGGCTATTGAGCCGGCATCGCCGCCGCGTGTCCGCACGTGGCGGCTTCCTTTTCCGGCACCTTTCGGGATTTGGCCATGAAGACCACCTCGCTGAAGCCCGCCGAGGTCGACAAGAAGTGGATCGTGATCGACGCGGAAGGCCTTGTGGTCGGCCGCCTCGCCTCGATCGTGGCGATGCGCTTGCGCGGCAAGCACAAGGCCGCCTACACGCCTCACGTCGATTGCGGCGACAACGTCATCGTCATCAATGCGGAGAAGGTGAAGTTCACCGGCCGCAAGTACACCCAGAAGAGCTACTTCTACCACACCGGCTATCCGGGTGGCATCAAGGAGCGCACGGCCAAGTTCATCCTCGAAGGGCGCTTCCCGGAGCGCGTCGTGGAGAAGGCCGTGGAGCGCATGCTGCCCCGTGGGCCGCTGTTCCGCCAGATCCTCGGCAACCTCCGTGTCTACAAGGGCACCGAGCATCCGCACGTTGCCCAGCAGCCGCAGGCGCTCGACGTCGGCGCCCTCAACCGCAAGAACGTGAGCGCGTGATCATGGCGACCCTTCAGTCCCTCGCCGACCTGAACCGGGCCAACACCGGCGCGGTCGATCCGGCCAACGAAGCCCCCATCCACGTCCAGAAGCTGGATGCCCAGGGCCGCGCCTACGCCACCGGCAAGCGCAAGGACGCGGTCGCCCGCGTCTGGATCAAGCCCGGCACCGGCAAGGTCGTCGTGAACAAGCGCCCGGTCGAGACCTACTTCGCCCGTCCGGTGCTGCGCATGATCCTGCGCCAGCCGCTGGAGATCGCCGGCCGCGTCGACCAGTACGACATCACCGTCACGGTGGCGGGCGGTGGCCTCTCCGGTCAGGCGGGCGCGGTGCGCCACGGCCTCTCCAAGGCCCTGACCTACTACGAGCCGGAGCTGCGCGCCCCCCTGAAGCGCGAAGGCTTCCTGACCCGCGACTCCCGCGTCGTCGAGCGCAAGAAGTACGGCCGCGCCAAGGCCCGCCGCAGCTTCCAGTTCTCGAAGCGTTAATTTCTTATTCTATGCACGGAGAGGGAGGGCGGTGCCGCGAGGCGCCGCCCTTTCTCGTTTGGGGCCTCAGGCGTGGACCGCCCGCTCCAGCTCGGCCTTCGACATCTTCGAGCGGCCCGAAATATCCTGGGCCCTGGCCTTCTTCATCAGCTCGGCCTTGGTCGGCTCCTTCTTGTCCGACTTGGTGCTCTCCTTGCGGGCCTTGGCCGACTTCTCGGCCGCCGCCTTTGGCTGCTTCGAGAACTGCTTGCCCTTCTTCGAATCGGCCCGCTTCTTGGCGGTCGAGTCGGCGTATTCCTTGTCAGACAGCTTCTCGCGGGCCTTCTTCGGCAGGTAGCGCTCGCCGGTCTTGCCGCTCTCCTTGCCGGACTTGGTGCCCCACTCCTCCTCGGTCCATTGCTTGAGGTGGTTGTCGTCGGACTTCTTCCCCTCGTAGCCGCCGCCTTCCTTCTTGTATCCGCTGCTCGCCATCTGCGCCTTGCGCGCCGACCACTGGCCGGGCTTGCCGCCCTTGTCGGACTTCGTGACCTCTTTCTTGACCTTCTCCCACAGCTTGGGGTCGGTCTTCTTCGCGGTTCCAGCCATCGCTGCCATCTCCTCAGAGGATTTGGCGATCAAAGCCTTCGCCGCGCCCATGTTCCCGCGGCGGTTCGGCAAGCTGGGGATGGTTCGCCCGTTGACAGCGGCCCCCGACACCCTCCACCTGCCCGAGCGAGACGCCGGGCCGATTCCGGCGCGCGAGGCGATGATGGCGAACAGGGACGAGACGGCACGGCCGAGCGTGTTCATCGATGGCGAGGCGGGCACCACCGGCCTTGGCATCCGCGAGCGCCTGGAGCGCGACGGCTGCGTGCGCCTCGTCAGCATCGCCCCCGAGCACCGCAAGGACCCGGCGGCCAAGCGGGATCTGCTGGCGCAGGTCGATCTCGTCGTGCTCTGTCTGCCGGACGCCGCCGCCGTGGAGACGGTGGCGCTCGCGGACGGCCTGCCGAACGGCGGCCCGAAGATCCTCGATGCCAGCACCGCCCACCGGACGGCCGCCGGCTGGACCTACGGCTTCCCGGAGATGGCGCCGGGCCAAGCCGAGGCCGTGGCCTCCGCCCGGCGGGTCGCCAACCCCGGCTGCTACCCGACCGGCGGCATCGCCCTGCTGCGCCCCCTGGTCGAGGGCGGGCTGATCCCGGCCGACTTCCCCCTCAGCCTCAACGCGGTCAGCGGCTACAGCGGCGGCGGCAAGGGGATGATCGAGGATTACGAGGCGGGCCGCGCCCCGCCCTTCATCCTCTACGGCCTCGGCTTCGCCCACAAGCACCTGCCCGAGATCCAGATCTACAGCGGGCTCACCCACCGGCCGATCTTCGTGCCCTCCGTGGGCAACTTCCGCCAGGGGATGCTGGTGAGCGTGCCCCTCCACCTCGACGCCCTGCCGGGCCGCCCGAAGCCGGCCGACCTGGAGGCGGCGCTCACCGGCTGGTACCGGGGCCAGCCCCTGGTGCAGGTGGTGGAGGCCGTCGGCAAGGAGCCCCTCGCCCCCGAGGCCCTCAACGACACCGACCGGCTGGAACTGCGCGTCTTCGGCTCGGCCGAGCATGGGCAGGCGGTGCTGGTCGCCCGCCTCGACAACCTCGGGAAGGGCGCCTCGGGCGCGGCGGTGCAGAACCTGTCGCTGATGCTGGGGCTGTGACGGGCCGCCCTGTCCGGGGCGCCCCGACAAAAGAAATTGCCTCCCGCCCCCGTGAGTCTATCTCGCTGCGGGGCGGGGCGTGACATCACGGGAGAGAACGATGCCGAAGGCGATCCGGGTTTACGAGTACGGCGGCCCCGAGGTGATGAAGCTGGAGGACGTGCCGCTCGCCGAGCCGGGCGCCGGCCAGATCCGCGTCCGCCAGGAGGCGATCGGCGTCAACTTCATCGACATCTATTTCCGCACGGGCGCCTACAAGTCCCCGCACATGCCCTTCACCCCCGGCAAGGAGGGCGCGGGCACCGTGACCGCCGTGGGCGAGGGTGTCGCGCAGTTCAAGGTCGGTGATCGGGTCGCCTACGGTTCCGTGGCCGACGGCTGCTACGCGGAGGAGCCGGTGATCGCCGCCGCCGCCGCCGTGCCGATGCCCGAGGGCATCGACGCCCAGACCGCCGCCGCGATGATGCTCAAGGGCCTCACCGCCGAATACCTCCTGAACCGCACCTACAAGGTGAAGCCCGGCGACACGATCCTGTGGCACGCGGCGGCGGGCGGCGTCGGCCTCATCGCCTGCCAATGGGCCAAGCATCTCGGCGCCACGGTGATCGGCACCGCCGGCAGCGAGGAGAAGGCGGAGCTCGCGCGGGCGAACGGCTGCGATCACGTCATCCTCTACCGCAGCGAGGACGTGGCCAAGCGCGTGCGCGAGCTGACCGGCGGCAAGGGCGTGCCGGTCGTCTATGACGGCGTCGGACAGGCGACCCTGATGGGCTCGCTGGACAGCCTCGCCCCCACCGGCCTGCTGGCGAGCTTCGGCTCGGCCTCCGGCCCGATCACCGGGCTCGACCTCGGCCTGCTCGCCGCCAAGGGTTCGCTCTACGTCACGCGGCCGACGCTCGCCACCTTCGCCAGCCAGCGCCCGGTGCTGGAAGAGGCCGCCGCCAACCTGTTCAACGCCGTGCGCTCGGGCGCGGTGAAGATCGCCGTGAACGCCGTCCGCCCCCTGGCCGAGGCCCAAGAGGTTCATCGCGACCTCGCCGGCCGCGAGACCACCGGCTCCACGGTCATGGTGCCGTGACCCCAGGGGACACCGACCTGCTCCTCGTCATCGATGTGCAGGTCGACTTCCTCCCCGGGGGCGCGCTCCCCGTGCCGGACGGCGATGCCGTCGTCCGGCCGATCAACGGGCTCCAGGCGCGGTTCCGGCACATCGCCCTGACCCAGGATTGGCACCCGCCGGGACACGTCTCCTTCGCGTCCAGACATCCCGGCCGGGCGCCGTTCGAGACATTGCGCCTCGTCGGAGGAGAGCAGGCCCTCTGGCCGGACCATTGCGTGCAGGGAAGCCCGGGCGCAGCCTTCGCGCCGGGGCTCGACACCGCCCGCGCCGCCCTCGTGGTGCGCAAGGGTCTCCAGGCCGGCGTCGACAGCTACTCCGCCTTCCTCGAAGCCGACCGGACGACCCGCACCGGCCTCGCCGGGGCCCTGCGGGAGCGCGGCATCCGCCGGGTCGTCCTGTGCGGCCTCGCCACGGATTTCTGCGTCCTGTGGAGCGCCCTCGACGCGCGGGAGGCCGGGTTCGAGGCGTGGGTGGTGGAGGATGCGGTGGCGGGCATCGACGTGCCCTCGTCGGCGGGCGGCTCGGTCGCCGCCGCCTGGGCGCGGATGGAGGCTGCCGGCATCGGCCGGATCGGGACGGCCGACTTCACCTGAAAGGGCGAAGCGCCGCAGGGCCGGGACCCGGGGCGGGAACCGGCGTTGCCCTTGGCTCATCAGGAGGCAGCATGTCCAACAAGCAACCCAAGACGACCACGCCCACCGATGCGGACCTCAAGGGCAATCCGGGGATCGGCACCTCGAAGGGCATGGCCGGGGCGGACCCGGAAGAGCTGGAGCTGGATTCCACCTTCGAGGGCGACGTCGAGAACGAGACGACCCCCGAGGGCGGCGTCGATCCGAACCACCGGCCGCGCAAGAACAAGTAGGCCGATCCGGTCTCACAGCCCGAGGCCGAGCTGCTGCGGCGCCTCGGCCTCCTCCTGCGTGAAGCCCGACAGCGAGACCCCGATCAGCCGGGCGGTGCGGCGCAGGGGAAAGAGCTTCCGCAGCAATTCGAGGCCGATCCGCTCCAGGCTCTCCCGGTCGGGGACCGGCGCCGCCAGGGAGCGGGCGCGGGTGACGAGGGAGAAGTCTGAGAACTTGAGCTTCAGGGTGACGGTGCGCCCGCGCATGGCCTTCGCCTCGGCGCCGCGCCAGACCTTGTCGACCATCGGCGCCAAGCGCTCGGCCAGCACGTCGTAGGCGGCGGTGTCGTCGGTGAAGGTGGTCTCGGCGCCGATGGACTTGCGGATGCGGTGCGCCCGCACCGGCCGCTCGTCGATGCCCCGGGCGACGGCGTGATAATAGCTCCCGGCCGAGCCGAACGTCTCCTTGAGCCGGTCGAGATCCCAGGCGCGCAGGTCGGCGCCGGTCTCGATGCCCAAGCGCTTCATCTTGGCCTCGGTGACCGGCCCGACCCCGTGGAAGCGCCCGATGGGCAGCTCCGCCACGAAATCCGCCCCCATCGCCGGGGTGATGACGAACAGGGCGTTCGGCTTGCGGTGGTCCGAGGCGACCTTGGCCAGGAACTTGTTGTAGGACACCCCCGCCGAGGCCACGAGGCCGGTGCGCTCCAGGATCTCGGCGCGGATTGCCTTCGCGACCGCCGTCGCGGTCGGCAGCCCCAAGAAGTTCTCGGTGACGTCGAGATAGGCCTCGTCCAGGGCGACCGGCTCGATCACCTCGGTGTGGCGGGCGAAGACGGCGCGGATCTCCTCCGAGACCTGCCGGTAGATCTCGAAGCGCGGCTTCACGAAGACGAGGTCCGGGCAGAGCCGCCGCGCGGTCGCCGCCGGCATGGCCGAGCGCACGCCGAAGGGCCGCGCCTCGTAGCTCGCGGCCATCACCACGCCCCGCTCCCGCGAGCCGCCCACCGCCAGGGGCTTGCCGCGCAGGGACGGGTCGTCGCGCTGCTCCACGGAGGCGTAGAACGCATCCATGTCGATATGGATGATCTTCCGGAGGGCGACCTCCGCCTGCATCGCTGACGCCTCAGACGTTCCCGGTTCGTTCAATGCCAAGGGGAGGGGAGCCGGGTCAAGGCGGCCCAGCCGGAGAGCCACAGGCGATTGCACGCGGCCTCCTCGACCGACGTCCTGCGACCCACGCCGTCATTGCGAGCGCAGCGAAGCAATGACGATGCAGCGGCTTAGCGTGTGCCCCGCCGCCGGAACGGCCAATCGATCAGCCCGCCGGCCCAGAGGGCGGCCCAGACGAAGACCGGCTGAAAGGCGAGCCGGGGGCCGTGGTACCACCAGGAATCCGGGATGCCCTCGATGTGGATGTGCTCGAAGGCGTGCTTGAGGTTCGCCGGGTAGACGCAGACCGCGTAGAGGGCGAGGCCGATGGCGGCCGCCTTCCGCGTCGCCGGGATCTGCAGGCCCAGCGCCCCGGCGAGTTCGCACAGGCCCGTCGCCTGGATGACGAGGCGAGGCTCCGGCACCCAGTCGGGCATCAGCGGCAGCATCGCGTCGGTGGCGACGAGATGCACCACGCCGATGACGGCGTAGGCCCCCGACAGCCCCCAGCGCAGAACTCTTCGACCGTTGCCTTCGCTCACGCGACCTCTTCCGGAGTAACGCCGCAGGATTCCGCCACCGCCGCCCGAAGTGCCTCCCGCAGCAGGGCGAAGGCGGCGTGGCCGGCACTGTCGTAGGTGGTCTCGCCCAGCGCCGTCACCGGGGCGAGGAGGCGCAGGGAGTTCGTGACGAACACGGCCCTTGCCCGCCGCACGTCGTCCGGCGTCAGGGAGCGCTCCGCCACGGCGAGGCCGTGAGCCGGGGCCAACGCCAGCACTTGCGCGCGGACGATGCCGGGCAGCACGCCGTCCGTAAGGGGCGGGGTGAGGAGGGTGCCCTCGTCCGCCACGCAGAACAGGTTGCCTGTCCCGGCGCAGGCGACGAGCCCCTTCGTGTTGCGGAACAGCGCCTCGTCGAACCCGTCCCGCGCCGCCTCGCCGGCGGCGATCACGGCATCGAGGTAGCCTAGCGCCTTCAGCCGCGCGGCGGGGGAGGTGTCGTTGCGGGCGATGGCGGTCGGCCGCAGGCGCAGGGGCGCGAAGGCGATGGCCCGGCCGCTCGGGGAGGCGGTGGCGAAGAGGGTCGGGCGGGGGTCCTCCGGCGGCTTCAGGCCCCGCGGGCCGGCGCCCCGCGTCAGCGTGGTGCGGAGGGCGAGCCGCTCGCCCCGGCCGGCGAGGGCGCGCATGGCGGACCGGATCGCCCCCGCGTCGGCGGGGATGCCCAGTACCTCGGCGGAGGCGACCAGCCGTGCCACATGCGCGTCCTCGAAGGCCACACGGCCGTTCAGGGCGAGCGCGGTGTCGAACAGCCCGTCGCCCAGGGTCAGGCCCCGGTCGGCATGGTCGAGGGGCGCCTCCGTGCCCGCGAGGATCTGCCCGTCACGCCACAGCATCGCGCCGGCCCTCCCGCCACGCGCGGGCGAGATCGAGGAAGTTGCCGAAGATGGCATGGCCGTTCTCGGTGAGCACCGATTCCGGGTGGAACTGCACGCCGTAGGTCGGGTGCCGCCGATGGGAGAGGGCCATCACCTCGCCCTCGTCGGAGTGCGCATCGACGGCGAGGTTCGCCTCCATGCCGGGCTGGGGCGTCACCACCAGGGAATGGTAGCGCCCCACCGGCATCGGCGCGGGCAGGCCGGCGAAGAGGCGTTGGCCATCATGGGCGACCGGCGTCGCCTGACCGTGCAGGGGCCGCCGCGCCCGCTCGACCCTGCCGCCGAAGGCCGCGCCGATGGCCTGATGCCCCAGGCAGACGCCGAGGATCGGCAGGTGGCCCGACAGGTCGCGGATCGCCGGAAGCGAGACCCCCGCCTCGGCCGGGGTGCAGGGGCCGGGGGAGATCACCAGGGCCTCCGGCGCCAGCGCCCGGATGCCGGCGACGTCGAGGGCGTCGCTGCGCACGACGCGGACCTCCTGGCCCAGCTCCTGGAAGTAGCGGACGACGTTGAAGACGAAGGAATCGTAATTGTCGAGGACGAGGATCATCGGAACGCCTCGAACACCCGCTCGGCCTTGGCGAGCGTCTCGTCGTATTCCGGCCCCGGCTCGGAGAGCAGGGTGACGCCGCCGCCGGCCTGAAGTACGGCCTCGCGGTCGTCCATGAACACGGTGCGGATGGCGATGGAGGTGTCGAGGTCGCCGTCGAAGCCGATCCGGCCGATGGCGCCGCAATAGATCTCGCGGGCGTCGCCCTCGATCTCGCTGATGATGTCCATGGCGCGGATCTTCGGCGCCCCGGTGATCGAGCCCCCCGGAAACGTCTTCTCCAGCAGGTCGAGGCCGTCGAGCCCGTCCCGCAACGTGCCCGTCACCACCGAGACGAGGTGGTGGACGCCGGCATAGGTCTCCAGCCCGCACAGCACCGGCACGGCGACGCTGCCCGGCGCGCAGACCCGCGACAGGTCGTTGCGCAGAAGATCGACGATCATCACGTTCTCGGCCCGGTCCTTGGCCGAGGCGGCGAGCCCCTCGGCGGCGGCGCGATCCTCCGCCGGATCGGACAGGCGCTTGGCGGTGCCCTTGATCGGGCGCGTCTCGACATGGCGCCCGTCGAGCCGCACGAACCGCTCCGGCGAGGAGGAGGCGACCGTCAGCCCCGCGAATTCCTGGTAGGCGCCGAAGGTGGCGGGGTTGGTCTCGCGCAGGCGCCGGTAGAGGGCGAAGGGATCGAACCCCGCCGGCAGGTCCGCCGTGAAGCGCTGGGCGATGTTCGCCTGATAGATGTCGCCCGCGCGGATGTAATCTCGCACGGTTTCGACCGCCGCTTCATAGGCTTGCCGGGTGAAGTTCGAGCGCCACGCGAGGTCGCCGCACTCTGGCGCGGGCTCCGGCGCGGGGGCGTCGCGCAGAAGGTCGGCGAAGGCGGCGAGGCGGGCCTCGGCCCGGGCCGCGCGGGGGCCCGGTTCGGTCTCGGGGAAGCCGGTCGAGAGCAGGGTCGCGGTGCCGGCCGCGTGGTCGAGGGCGAGCACCGTGTCGTAGAAGTCGAGGGCGATGTCGTCGGTGAGCCCGGCGCGGCGGGCGGGCGGCGTCACCCGCTCCAGGGAGGCGCCGAGGTCGTAGGCGAAGTACCCGATGGCCCCGCCGGGGAAGGGGCGGGCGGGATCGGCCGGCAGGCGGTAGGGCGCGAGGCAGGCGCGCAGGGCCTCGAACGGCCCGCCGGGGACGGGGCGTCCGTCGAGGGTGGCTTGCCCGTCGCGGAACCGGAACCGGGCGAAGGGATCGGCGGCCACCACCGAGAGCCGGCCCAGGGCATCGTGCCGCATGGCGCTGTCGAGCACGGCGAGCCCCGGCAGGGCGCGCAGCCGGGCGGCGGCGGCGATGGCGTCGAGCGTGGGGAGGTCTCGGGTCCACATGAACCGGGGTCGGGCCTTCGGATCGCGGCGGTGTCGGGACGCCCTCGCACAGGCGATGCCGTGGGGGAAGAGCGGGCAGGCTCGCACTCGCGGCCTGGATCCGCTATATCGGCGTCCATCCCGAAGACTGCCAGCGTCCTCGACGTGCCGTGAGCGGCGCGGGCGCCGCCGCATCCGATGGCCCCATGACCAGCACCGCCTCGCCCGACAGCAAGTCTGCCTCCCCGGGCGCCCCCAAGATTTCGTTCGTCTCCCTCGGCTGCCCGAAGGCGCTGGTGGATTCCGAGCGCATCCTGACGCACCTGCGCGCGGAGGGCTATGAGCTCGCCCGTAAGCATGACGGGGCGGACCTCGTCATCGTGAACACCTGCGGCTTCCTCGATTCCGCCAAGGCCGAATCGCTCGCCGCCATCGGCGAGGCCATGGCCGAGAACGGACGGGTCATCGTCACCGGCTGCATGGGCGCGCAGCCGGAGGAGATCCGCGAAAAGTACCCGGACCTGCTCGCCGTCACCGGCCCGCAGGCCTACGAATCGGTGGTGGCGGCGGTGCACGAGGCGGCGCCCCCGGCCCATGACCCGTTCCTGGACCTCGTGCCGCCGCAGGGCATCAAGCTGACGCCGCGCCACTACGCGTATTTGAAGATTTCCGAGGGCTGCAACAACCGCTGCAGTTTCTGCATCATCCCGTCCTTGCGCGGCGACCTCGTGAGCCGCCCGGCGGCGGACGTGCTCCGCGAGGCCGAGAAGCTGGTCAAGGCCGGCGTGAAGGAGCTTCTGGTCGTCTCGCAGGACACGAGCGCCTACGGCCTCGACATCCGCTACGCCGAGAGCCCCTGGCGCGACCGGCAGGTCCGCGCCCGCTTCTACGACCTCGCCAAGGAACTCGGCGAGCTCGGGGCCTGGGTGCGGCTGCACTACGTCTACCCGTACCCGCACGTGGACGAGGTGATCCCGCTCATGGCCGAGGGGAAGGTGCTTCCCTACCTCGACATGCCGCTGCAGCATGCGAGCCCGTCCGTCCTCAAGCGGATGCGCCGGCCCGGCAACCAGGAGAAGCAGCTCGACCGGATCCGGTCGTGGCGCGCCGGGTGCCCCGACCTCGCGATCCGCTCGACCTTCATCGTCGGCTTCCCCGGCGAGACCGAGGCCGAGTTCGAGGAATTGCTGGAGTGGCTGAAGGAGGCGAAGCTCGACCGGGTCGGCTGCTTCGAATTCGAGCCTGTGGCGGGGGCCACCGCCAACGCCATCGCGGACCCGGTGCCGCCGGAGGTGAAGGCCGAGCGCAAGCGCCGCTTCATGGAGACCCAGAACGCCGTCGCCCTGCGCCTGCAACGGGCCAAGGTCGGCAAGCGGATGCCGATGATCGTGGACGCGGTGGAGGGCGGGGTCGCCCGGGGCCGCTCCAAGGCCGACGCGCCGGAGATCGACGGCACCGTCCACGCCGCCTTCCGCCGCCCGGTGCGGGTGGGCGACATCGTCTCGGTGAAGATCGACCGGGCCGAGGCGTATGACCTCTACGGTAGCGTGACCTGAGGCGGAGGTCCCCCTCCGCGCCGCGCCAGTCTTTCTCGCCTCCTCTCACCCCGGACCCCGCCCCGTGACCGGCGCCATCCTCCTCGCCCTCCTGCCGATCGCCCTGCTGATCGGCCTCGGCGCCGTGTTGCGCCGGATCGGGTTCATCGGCGAGGCGTTCTGGCCGCAGGCGGAACGGCTCGGCTATTACGTGCTGCTGCCCGCCCTGTTCGTGCACGGCCTCGCCACGGCACGGCTCGACGGGGTGCCGGTCTTGTCGCTGGCCCTCGTCCTCGTCGCCTCGACCGTCGCCGTCGCCCTGGTGCTGCTGATGCTGCGCCCGCATCTGGCCCTCGACGGCGCGGCCTTCACCTCGGTGTTCCAGGGCGGCATACGCTTCAACAACTATGTCGGAGTCTCGGCGGCGGTGGGCCTGTTCGGGGCGCAGGGCCTCGCGCTCGCCGCCGTGGCGAACGCCGCCATCGTGCCCACCGTCAACATTCTCTGCGTCCTCGTCTTCGCCCGGTTCGGGTCCGGCGGGCGGCTCGCCCCGGCGGCCATCGCCAAGCAGCTCGCCCTCAACCCCCTCGTCGTCGCGAGCGTCCTCGGCATCGCCCTCCAGGCCCTGCACCTGCCCCTGCCGGTGGGTGTCGACGGGATGCTGAAAGGGCTGGGGCAGGCCTCGCTGCCCCTCGGCCTGCTCTGCGTCGGCGCGGCGCTGGATTTCGGGGCGGCGCGGACCTGGATCCGGCCCCTCGCCGTCACCTCGGCGGTGAAGTTCGGGCTGATGCCCCTGGCGACGGTGCTCGCCTGCCTCGCGCTGGGCCTGCGCGGCCCGGCGGCGGCCACGGCCCTGCTGTTCCAGGCCCTGCCGACCGCCTCCTCCTCCTACATCATGGCCCGCCAGCTCGGCGGCGACGCCCCGCTCATGGCGGGCATCATCGCCCTCCAGACCGTGCTCGCCGGCGCGGCCCTGCCGCTGGTGCTGCTGGTGCTGGAAGGGGTTGCGGCGTGACGTGAGGAAGGGTCAGCCCTTCTCCATCCGCTTCACCCGTCCCCAGGCCGCCTCCATGGCGGCGAGGTCCGAGCGGCCGAGTTCGCCGCCCTCGGCGTGCAGCTCCTCGGCCATGGCACGGAAGCGGCGCTCGAACTTCAGGGTGCCGTCGCGCAGGGCCGCCTCCGGGTCGATGCCGGCGTGGCGGGCGAGGTTCGCCACCGCGAACAGAAGGTCGCCGATCTCCTCGACGAGCGGTCCCGTCTGGCCCCGTTCCAGGGCCTCGGCCACCTCGTCCGTCTCCTCGCGGACCTTGGCGATCACCTGGGCCGCGTCGTCCCAGTCGAACCCGTAGGCGGCGGCCCGGCGCGAGACCTTTTCCGCCCGCATCAGGGCCGGCAAGGCTTGCGCGACGCCGCCCAGGGGATCGGGCGCCGCGACCGGCTTGGCGGCGCGCTCCTGCGCCTTGATCGCCGCCCATTGCGCCTCGACCTCCGCCGGGTCGCGCCGGGGCGAGCCCTCCGGCAGCAACGTGCCATCGGCCGCGAAGACGTGCGGATGCCGGCGGATCAGCTTGGCGGTGATCGCGCGGGCCACGTCGTCGAAGGCGAAGGCGCCGTCCTCCTCGGCCATGCGGGCCTGGAACACCACCTGCAGCAGCAGGTCGCCCAACTCGTCGCGCAGGTCCTCGCGGTCGCCCCGCGCCACCGCGTCGGCGACCTCGTAAGCCTCCTCGATCGTGTAGGGGGCGATGGTCGCGGGCGTCTGCTCCACGTCCCAGGCGCAGCCGCGCACGGGATCGCGCAGGTCGGCCATCAGGCGCAGGAGAACCTGGATCGGGCTGTCGGAAGAGGTCGTCACGGGTCGGCCGCTCCGCTGGGATGGGGCGGGCCGCTGTAGCACCTTTCGCGCCGGGAGATCAGAATCCCGGCGCCGTCATCCCGTCGCGCTCGCGCACCCGCTCGGCCTGGAAATCGGCGAGGTAGGCGGTGAGGCGGTCGCCCGCGACCCGGTCCCCGCACTGAACCCAGAGCGGGGCGGGCAGCGCCCGGGCGGGCAGGCGCAGCAGGAACAATTCGGCGGCCCGTGCCGCGTCCCGCTCGGTGCCGGAGGCGAGGAGCCGGGCGCCGGAGGGGGTGCCGATCAGGATCGCAATGGTGGCCGCTTGATCGCTCATGGGGAATCAACGGCGGACCCGCCGTTCCGTTGCCGCCGCGTGACGCCGCGCCTGCCGCTGCGCGAGGACCGGGCGAAACCGTGCTCGGTCTTGTTCCAACGATGGGGCGCGCGGACCAGTTCGAGGACGGCCGCCCAGGCCGCCACGCTCGCACCGAGGAAGTAGGCCGGCAGCAGGGGCGCCACCCACCACAGGTCGCCCCAGCCCCGTCGGCGGCACCCGAGGGCGGCGGGCGCCACCATCGCGACGAGGCCCGCGACGAACAGCGTCAGGGCGAGGCCGGTGGCGAGGTTGTCGAGGACGAAGGGCGCGGGTGCGAGCCGCCCGGCGGCGAGGTTCCACGCCAACAGGACGAGGCAGACGGGATAGGCCAGGGCCGAGGCGACGGTGCCGGGCAGGAGGGCGAGGGCGCCCAGGGTGCCAAGGGGGCCGAGCGCGGACCACAGCGCGCGGGGGTGGCACCCGTAAGCGAGGCTCACCTGCAGGAAGCCCTTGAGCCAGCGCGTCCGCTGGGCCCTCCACCGCCGCCAACCCTTGGCGGTCTCCTCGTAGGTCGCGCTCGGCAGGTCGGCGGTGCGGTAGCCGGCGAGCGCCAGCCGGAGGCCGAGGTCGGCATCCTCCGTCACGCAATAGGGGTCCCATCCGCCGAGGTCGCGCAGCACCTGCGTGCGCAGGTGCATCGTGGTGCCGCCGAGGGGCACGGGCAGGTCGAGGGCGCAGAGCGCCGGGTTCAGCACGTCGAACAGGCCGGCATATTCGGCGGCGAAGAACTTGGGCAGCATCCCGTCGTCGTGGTCGTCGATGACGAGCCGGCCCTGGAGGCAGGCGGTCGACGGGGGCTCGGCCGCGAGGATCGCCGCCGCCTTGCGCAGCTGGTCGGGCTCCGGCACGTCCTCGGCATCGTAGACGACGAGGAGGCTTCCCCGGGCCAGCGGCAGGGCGACGTTCAGGGCGCGCGGCTTGGTGCGCGGCCAGCCCGGCGGCACCGTGAGCACCTCGAACCGGGCGGGGAAGGGGACCCTGGCCAGGGCACGGGCGGTCTCGTCGTCGTCGGCCTCGATCAGCAGTTTGATGTCGAGCTTGGCCACCGGATAATCGAGGGCGGCGAGCGCCTTCACGAGCCGGTCCACCACCCGGCCCTCCCGGTAGAGGGGCACGAGGACCGTGTAGACCGGCAGCCGCGCATCGGGCAGCGGCGGCGCCGCGACCCGCGGCAGAGGGAGGAGCGGCGCGGCGAGGCGGACGGCCGTCAGCGCCAGGACCAGCCCCTGCACGCCCAGCGTCAGGACGAGCGCCGGCAGGGGCGGGGCGGCGGCGTAGAGGCAGGCCAAGGCCGCGAGGCCCAGGGTGATCGCGAGGAGCGCCGGCCCGGCGGCCGGGCCGAGCGGGCGGTGCCCCAGGGCCTCGGCGGCGACCACCCCCGGCATCGCCGCGAACACCGCCTCGCGCAGATGCCCCGGCGCGGTGAGGGCGAGGCCGGCCGTGGGGATGCGCCCGGCGAGCAGATCCGCGATGGCGGGTCCGCGCGGGGCGATCACGGCCTCGGCGCAGGCGCCCGGCGCGAGGGGCGCACGGCCGGCGACAAGGCAATCGGGATGGCGCAGGCCCGCCCCGAACGGGATCGACCCGGCGAGGAACGGGACGCCGAGGGCGCGGGCGAGCGCCCGGTAATAGGAGGCTTCGTCGATCAGGCCGGCATGGAGCAGGGCGGTGGCCGCGTCGGTGCCGGCCCGCCGCGCCGCCTCGGCCGCGTGGGCGAGCAGGCGCCCCTCCACGCCCTGGATCAGGAGGAAGGCGATCTCCGGCGGGAGGCCGGTGGTCGCAGCCGTCGGTTGCCCCTGGACCGTCACCGCAGGTTCCGCTCCCGCAGCGGGCTCGAGCCGTGCTAGGGGAGGGCGGTGAGCCCGCCGCCCCGTCCCCGCTCCATGAGGAGCATTCCGCCTCTCCCACGGTCAAGCTCGGGCCGGCGATGGGCTGTGGGCGCCGCCCTGTGGCTCGCCCTCGCGGCCCCGGCGATGGCGGCTGCCCCGGCAGGGCAGGGCACCGTGCCCGCCGTGGCGGTACCGGATTTCTGGAACCCCCGCAGCCGGGGCGAGCGCGTCGAGGCCCCCCAGACCGGCCGGGCCGTGCGCTTCCTGACCGACGACGAGTTCCCGCCGCTCCACTTCGCGGGGCCGGACGGCACCCCGACCGGCTTCGTCGTGGAACTGGCGCGGGCGGTCTGCGAGAAGCTCGCCGTCCCCTGCACGGTGCAGGCCCGCCGGTTCGACACGCTGCTCGATTCCCTCGAATCCAAGCAGGGCGACGTGGTCGCCGCCGCGATCCCCCTCACCGTCGGCCTGCGGCGCAAGTTCCTGGCGACGCGGCCGTATTTCCGCTGGCCGGCGCGCTTCGCCGCGCGGACGGACCGGGGCCTGCCGGAGCCGTCGCCGGCCCATCTCGACGGGCGCAGCGTCGGGGTGATCGGCGGCAGCGCCCACGCGGCCTATCTCGCGACCTTCTTCCCCAAGGCGAAGCCCCGCGCGTTCACCGATCTCGCCGCCGCCGAGGGCGCGCTGAAGCGCGGCGAGATCGATTACCTGTTCGCGGACGGGCTCAACCTCGCGCTCTATGTCGGCGGGCAGGAGGCCGAGACCTGCTGCGCCCTGATCGGCGGCGATTACCTGGAGAACCGGTTCTTTGGGGAGGGGATCGGCCTCATCACCCGGCAGGAGGACGCCGCCCTCGCCCGTGCCCTTGATGACGCCCTGCAACGGGTCTGGGACGACGGGAAATATACGGAATTGTACCTACGCTTTTTTCCGATCAGCCCATTTTGATCTTTTTTCGGTGATCGCGACCCGAAATGGATGGTTAGCATCCTCGCTTTCCCAGATATCGTCCACACTTTCACTTTAGACATCAACATAATTTATCGAACCGCGGGCAAGATCGCGACCAACGACAACGCTCATCGTCTCGGTCCAAAGAAAGCTTGTCCGCAATGCGCGCACTGTCCGACATCAAGATCACCACAAAGCTGGCTGTTGCCTTTGTCTCGCTGTCGGCGGTCACGGTGGGTGTCGGCGCCCTCGGCTACACCCGCATGTCGGCCATCGAGACGAACATCCACTGGACGGAGCACACCTATCAGGTGCTCGCCGGTCTCGGAGAGATGTCCGCCTCGATGATCGACCAGGAGACCGGCCTGCGCGGCTACCTCATCGGCGGCGATCCGAAGTTCCTGGAGCCGTACCGGGCGGGGCAGATGGCGTTCCAGCAGAGCTTCGACAAGGTGAAGGACCTGACCTCGGACAACCCGGCGCAGCAGGAGCGCCTCGGGCAGGTCAGGCGCGCCGCCCAGACCTGGGTGAGCGAGATCGCGAACAAGGAGATCACGCTGGTCGAGAGCGGCGCCCTGGACAAGGCCCGCGCCATCGAGGCAAGCGGGGCGGGCAAGGTCTCCATGGATGCCCTGCGCGCCCAGACGAACGAGATGGCGGGCGTCGAGCGTGACCTCCTCGTCCGCCGGGCCGCGGATCAGCAGCGCGCGTTCGAGGCGGGCTATTTTACGTCGGTCGCGGGCGGCCTCGCGAGCATCGTCATCGCTATCCTCCTCTCGGTCTTCGCCTTCCTGCAGCTGGCGCGTCCGCTGGGTCGGCTCGTCGCGGTGCTGCAGCGGATGGCGAAGGGCGAGATCGACGCGCAGATCCCCGAGGCGCGGCGCGGCGACGAGATCGGCGCCGTGGGCAAGGCGGTGGAGGGCATCAAGGCCATGGTCGCCCAGAAGGCCGCCGAGCAGGCCGAGATCAAGCGCGTCGCCGACGAGGCGGCCGCCCGCGAGCGCAAGCGCACCATGGTCGAGCTCGCCGACGGGTTCGAGGCGGCGGTCGGCGGCATCGTCGGCATGGTCTCCTCCTCGGCCACCGAGTTGCAGGCGACCGCCCAGCAGATGAGCTCCGCCGCCGGAGAG
>NZ_JAKSXZ010000071.1 GCF_022829465.1 Methylobacterium sp. J-067 | reverse complement strand
CCGACCACACAGCGTCCCAGCCAGCGACCAGATACGCTCCCGCCCATTCCGCGCTTCCCAGCGCATGTCGGCTGCGACCCGCTCCGCACACACGACCGTGCCCTCATGCACGCAAATCCGTACCGGACACGCCTTCTCCGGCACCGGCATAGAGCAGTACGGTCGTGTCGTGCAGTACTTCAACACGGACAAGGCATTCGTGCAGTTCGACGGCCTGACCGACGGTCTCGCGTCCTCGTTCTTCGACTTCTACGCCCACGACTTCGAGTTCGTCGGCGGCACGTCGGGTTCGGATGTCTCGTCCACG
>NZ_JAKSXZ010000066.1 GCF_022829465.1 Methylobacterium sp. J-067 | reverse complement strand
GCGAACTGCTCCTCGACGGAGGCCGCCTGTTCCTGCGCCGAGGCGCGGATCTCGGCCGCCGCCGCGTTGAGGTCCGCCGTCGCCGCCCGATTGGAGCGAGCGAGATCGGCAAGACCGGCCACCATCATGTTGAGGCCGCGCTTCAGGCGCCCGATCTCGTTATGGCCACCGTCCGCGAGGGTGGTGGAAAGGTCGCCTTCCCCGACATGCTCGACGAAGGCCATCACACGCTCAAGCGGTCGCACGATCAAACGGTTGATGGCAGCTCCGATCCCGAGGCAGATCAACAGCGTCAGCAACGTACCTATCCAGAGGGCGAGGCTCTCGTTGCGCTCGGCCCGGGCGACCCGAACTGCCTGTGCCGCTCGTGTTTGCTCTTCCAAACCAGCGATGGCAGCTAGCTTCCCACGCAGGACATCGAAGAACTGCTTCCCCCTACCCTCAGCCTCAATGCGAACCGCGTCCGGCCTTGTTGCTGGGCTAGCCGCCTCGCGTATGGCTGTTTCGCCGATATCGGTCTGCCAAGTTCGGGCCGCCTTCACCGCATCGACCAAGAGGCGTGACCGTTCAACATCCCCACCGATCAAGGTCTGGAGCTGGGTAATCGTCTCATCCAGAGCCGGTCTCCCCCATCGGTAGGGCTCCAAGCTGCTCTCGCGCCCGGTGATCAGGTAGCCGCGCAGGCCGGTCTCCTGATTGAGCATGGCGGTTCGGAAGGCATCGAGCCCACGAATGACCTGCGTCGAGCGATCCAAGGCGTCGTTCGCATCCTGCAACTGCTGACGGGTGAGCAGAACCGCCCCGCTGCTGAGGATAGACACCAATGCGATGACACCGATGGCGCCGCCTAGCGTCCGGTTGAGACCAAACGTGTTTGGCATGATCGGCTCTTCTCGGTCAGACCTACGGGCAGCGCTGTGCACCGCAGCGGTAATGGAAAAGCTTCGATAGCGCCCAAACCGAATGGAGGCGAGCCGTGCAACACTATGGGACTTGCTAGCTGGAACCTCGGCCTGCCGCGCGTACGTATCCGAAGCGTTCGCGACACCGCACGGTTCGCAGCGGTTGAGCCCGTGACGACAGGCAGATCAGGACGCCCGACCTCAATATCGAATAATTCGGTGATGAAAGAACCAAACGGGCGCGTAAAAACCTGAACGGGACAAAATCCGCAAACCATGCTACGCATAAATCATAATTCGTCAGAGGCCACGATATGGCTAAGCCTGATGTCGTAGATCGAAATTTGGCAATCGCCCGTGAGCTACGGATAACTGTCGAGGAAACGCGACGAGCCTTGCAAGTCGCGCATGACCTCGTCCAACGCTCACGTCGGCAAACGCAAGCTTTGGTGAAGCCGGACCATGAGCATGCAGTGGGGACAGATTGCGCTGCTCCTTCCGAGCTTCTGGTCGAATGCCTCCTCGAAGCCTACGAACTTGCTGAAGATGAGGGGGAACCCCAAACCTGTGCACTGATCAGTCAGGTCCTGATGCATGTTGGCCGTCGCATCGCGCGGGGTATCGGTCCGAGTGCGACGAAAATTACTGTGCATTGATTGTAGGTGAAGCATCAGCGGAGGTGCCCTGATGTACGACGATGGCGACGCCCCGGACTATGAGAACAACGAGCACCTTACGCGTATCGCTGGCGTTCTGGGTGTACCAGTTGCCCGCTTCTTCGCCACTGGACCGTTGCGCTTCTCGGGGCAAATGGGAGCGGCAGCCTCTCGCGAAGAGATGACGGAAGCTCTGGCAGTGATGCGTCTGTACCTGCGATTGCAGAGCCCCGAGGCACGCGCACGCTGTATCACGTTTATCACCGAGGAACTCCTGCGCGATAGGTGAT
>NZ_JAKSXZ010000060.1 GCF_022829465.1 Methylobacterium sp. J-067 | reverse complement strand
CCCGGAAACGTTGAGCTTGCGGTCCAGGTCAACGTACCGGCCATCCACAGTCCCCGTAACGGCGGGGGAGGGGAAGAAGTTCAGGAACGAGTCGGTCGGGAGAGCGTATTCGTTACCGCCGCCGACCACGTAGCCGGTCGGGACGTCGTCCGAGCGCGAGCCGGTGCCGAACTGACGGCGGCCGCCCGAGCCGTAGGCGAACCCGCCCGGGGGGTAGAACAGGGTCCGGTCGAAGGCGTGGCCGAGGGGGCGGCAGACGGAGCCGAAGGAGGCGAGGCCCGACAGGCCTGTCGGGTTGAACACCAGGGTGCCCGGGATGATGGCCGAGCCGTTGGCGCCGACGGCGGAGAAGCGGTTCCGCTGGCGGCCGAAGTCGGCGTACTGGGCGTCAGCTTCGATACCGACGACCACACCCGAACCCGGGGTGAACTGGTAGTTGTAGCCGATCTGACCACCGCCGACGAAGCCTTCGTTGCCGGAGGAGTTCGAGAAGGCGAGGACGCCGCTCTGCAGGGCGTTGCCGGTCGCGAAGATGCGGTTGGCCGGCGAGACGCCGATGACCGTGCTGGCCGAGTTCGACGAGGCGTCGAAGCCGTAACCGGCGTTGAAACCGGCGTAGAAGCCCGTCCAGGTGAAGACCGG
>NZ_JAKSXZ010000059.1 GCF_022829465.1 Methylobacterium sp. J-067 | reverse complement strand
GTCTGGGAGTCAGTCATGCGGCCGTGCCCGCGCCACATGGTGGCCGTTTCGTCACGAGCCTGTCGGGGCCGTCCGGTCTCCGGCCCCGTCCGTCGGCGGTCGCCCTCTTATTCGTGGTGCCCCTCGCCACCTGCAGGGCTGATCCCATCGGCTCACCTGCTACCCTCCAGGATTCGGGCTTCACCGGCATCGGCATTACCGCCGCGCCCGCGTTGGGCCGAGCCTGTTGGTGCGTAGCGGTCCGCTTCTGCTCCCCGTCGATGCAGAAGCGGACGAGCTGCTTTCCACCCAACCCAGCCGTTCAGCGGCGTCTGCCAACGCGACCGAAGTTGGCCGAAAGCAGAATGGCTGCTTTGGAGTGGGTCAGCTGGGAAAGCGGACGGCCTCCTATCGACCCAACGCAGTCACCCTGATATCCATCTGCGTTTCCCATAAGCAGCCATTACCGGCCATTCATCTCGCTCGCCTCATTCGAGCGGTCTAAGCCCGATCCCTTGCCTCCGCCCCAAATGTGCGGTTGGCTTCTAGTCCGATCCATGTAGTTCCAGCGTGGAGTTGCGGCCAGGCGACGCTAAGGCTCCGATTAACTATTCTCGTGTAGATTTCGCGCGGGTAGCCTCCTGGATGTTCCTCTGAATGGCTGCCATTGAGGTCGGCCGTGTCACTTCCATCAATGTCTATACGCAGCAAGTTGGTTGCGGCATTTACAGTTCTATTGCTGTTCCTCGGCGGCCTCAGCATGATTGGAGTTCGCAGCGCATCAACACTCAACGGCCTGCTGATCGATGTCGAAACCAATTGGCTTCCCAGCGTGCGGGCCGCGAGCCAGATCGACTCTCTAACAGGTCGGTATACGACCAGCCTGCTTCGCCACATCTTGACGGATGAGCCGCAGATGCTGGCCAGCGTCGATAACGATCTCGTCGATCGTGGCAGGAAGATTCAGGCGGCAACGAAAAGCTACGAAAAGCTGATCAGCTCGGCGGAAGAACGCGCACTCTATGAGGCGTTCGATCGGGAGTGGCGCGCCCTTGCAGCTGCCGTCGAGCCGATCGTCGCGCTATCTCGCAAGGGAGAGAAGGCGCAGGCCCTCAAACTCTACGAAGCTCAGGTCGTCACCCCGCGGCGGAACGCTTCGGTCGCGCTCGATAAGATCATCAAGCTCAACCAAGACGGTGCGGAGCAAGCTGCACGCGACAGCCAAGCGACGTACACTCAGACACACGGGATGCTCATCGGCGCTGGCCTTGTCGCCGCGTTCCTCGCGATCGCTTTGGCCATCTTGATCATCATCAGCATCTCGCGCGGCATCGACTCGGTCGTGCGACCAATGCAGGTGCTTGCCAATGGCGACCTCACCGTCGTGATCCCCAATCAGAACCAGAAGACGGAAATCGGAACGATCGCGAATGCCGTTCAGGTGTTCAAGACTGGTTTGATCCGCATGAAGGCGCTGGAGGACGAGACTGCACAGGCACGGCTGGCAGCCGAGGAGCAGCGGAAGACCGGCATGCGGCAGATGGCCGACAGCTTCGAGGCTGCAGTTGGTGGGATCATCGGCACGGTGTCTTCGTCGGCAACCGAACTGCAGGCCACCGCGCAGACCATGACCGCCACGGCGACAGAGACCGCCAGTCAGTCCACCACCGTGGCCGCGGCCGCAGAGGAAGCTGCCTCCAACGTCAGCACCGTTGCTGCGGCCGCTGAGGAACTCGGTTCGTCGGTCCAGGAGATCGGCCGCCAAGTGGCAGGTTCGGCCGAACTGGCGCAACGTGCCGTGCATGAAGCCGATCAGACAGGTGCTCTGGTGACGGAGCTCAGTGCCGCCGTGTCCCGGATCGGGGACGTGGTCGGACTCATCTCGAACATCGCTGGCCAGACGAACCTTCTGGCGCTCAACGCCACCATCGAGGCGGCACGAGCGGGGGCCGCTGGCAAAGGCTTTGCAGTGGTCGCCTCTGAGGTGAAGGCGCTTGCTGAGCAGACGGCCAAGGCGACGAATGAGATTTCGGGACAGATCGCGCAGATACAGGCGTCGACGGGTCAAGCCGTGTCATCGATCAGCGGCATCACCGGGCGGATACGCGAGATCAGCGGCGTGGCGACGTCGATCGCGGCGGCGGTAGAGGAGCAGGGGGCGGCCACCCAGGAGATCGTCCGCAACGTCTCTCAGGCCGCTATGGGTACCGGCGAGGTCACGAACAACATCTCTGGGGTAGCGAGCGCGGCCGAGGAGACAGGCGCAGCGGCCAGCCAAGTGCTGGGTGCGGCCTCTGAACTCTCGCGGCAATCCGAGCACCTCACGGCCGAGGTGGGACGCTTCCTCGCGACGGTGCGCGCGGCTTAATTGCGAAGGCTATAGGCTCCGGCCGTTGATTTGCACAATAGAGCGTCCGCTTCTCAAGCGAGTTGATTGAGAAGCGGACCATCTGCAATCCACCCAACTCAGTCATCAGGAGGTTCTATCCGGGCGCCCAGAAACGGCGCTTATCCATCGGTCTTCGGCTGTCATTTCACGGGTCACGCGACCTGATTGATAGGGATAGACCCGACCGCTCATAACGGCCCGTCCAAACCATCGATCCCCTGGACGGGACTCAACTTTTTTCTGGTAGGGCACGAGAAACGTCCCGGAAAACGCGCCTCCGGGGCACGGGAAACGATGGTCCGGTCCGAAAGCCAACGCGCCGTTCGTCCAATCGAGCATACCAACCGTGGGTCGCCCTGGTCGCGCTCATCCCGCGGCGTTCCGCAGGGTTAACCCATTCTGCGCGGGGACAAGGGTTGAGCCTGCCGATGCGCCCGGCATTGATGCGTCGAGCGCACTCCATTCGGTTCCGGCCACCGGCCTTCGCGGCGCAGAGTGCCTCGTCGGCACGGTGGAAGTGGGCGGCGACATCTACAGAGCCGTCGATCAAAGACCTGACAACTCAGCGGGACAAGCCGAGAGGCACGTCCGCGATCTGGTGTTTGCCTTCGTCGAGGCTCCCCGGAAGGTACGGACGCTGGACGCCGCCCGGCCATGCTGCATCCAGGATGCCGCAGTCAGATCGAGCGGTATGACCGTATCCGAGGGCGCCCCTGCGGCTTTGCGATGCCAGCGCCGAAGTCGGGAACGGCCGCCCGTCTACAGCAGCTTATCCACGGTGATCGGTAGGTTGCGGACGCGCTTACCGGTCGCGTGAAACACCGCGTTGGAAATGGCTGCCGCCGTGCCGACGATGCCTATCTCGCCGAGACCCTTCACGCCCAGCGCGTTGGCCTTGTCCTCTTCTTCCACGAAGATCACGTCGATGTCGTAGACGTCGGCGTTCACCGGCACGTGGTACTCGCCGAGATTGTGGTTCATGAACCGCCCAATCCGGTGGTCCATCATTGACTCCTCCTCCAACGCCGAGCCGATACCCATGACCACGCCGCCCAGGATCTGGCTGCGTGCCGTCTTCAGGTTGAGGATCTTGCCCGCCGCGATTGCCGAAACGACCCGGGTCACGCGCACCTGCCCCAAATCCTCGTCGACCTTCACCTCAACGAACACCGCGGAGTGGGTGTAGGCTTCGTAGGCGTCGTTGAAGTCCTTGTCGGGGCCGGCCGTTTCGGTCGCCTCCACCTTCTCGACGCCTGCGGCCTTGAGGGCCTCCACGAGCGAGACGCTGCGCGATGAATTCCCGGCGACCTCCATGCGGCCGTTCGTGAAGGCGACGCGGTCGAATTCGACGTTGGCGAGCGGCGAGTTCTCCATCTGCCGGGCCATCCTGAAGACCTGCTCGCCGACGTTGCGACAGGCCTTCATCACGGCTGTGCCGGACGAGGCCGCCGTCCACGAGCCACCGGCGACGGGCGCTTCGGGAAGGCGCGTGTCGCCGAGCTTCGTCGTCACGTCCTCCATGGTCAGGCCGAGCGTGTCGGCGGCGATCTGGGTCAGGATGGTGTAGGTGCCGGTGCCGAGATCGCCCGTCGAGTTGCCGACTTCGAGCTTGCCGTCGGCGGTGAGGATGGCCTGGGCGCTCGATTGCATCATCATCGATTCCCACACGCCGGTCGCCATGCCCCAGCCTACGAGTTCCCTGCCTTCTCGCATCGAGCGAGGCGTGGGGTCGCGCCTATCCCAGCCGAAGCGCTCGGCGCCTTGCGTAAAGCAACTCTTAAGCTCCTTGGAGCCGAAGGGCTTGCCGTCCGCGGTCGCGTCCGTGTTCGAAAAGTTGCGCAGCCGAAGCGTGACCGGATCGATGCCGGTCTCGTAGGCGAGTTCGTCCATCGCGATCTCGATGGCGAAGACGCCTGTCGTGGCGCCCGGCGCGCGCATGTCGCTCGGCGTGGCGGTGTCGAGTTGCGCGAGCTTGTAGGTCAAGGCGACGTTGTCGCATTTGTAGAGCACGCCCGACCAATTCACGACCACCTCTTGGTAGTCCTCGTAACGCGAGGTTCCTCCCAGCGCGTCGTGTCGGAGAGATCGCAGGGTGCCGTCCTCGTCAGCGCCGAGCGAGACGGTCTGGAGTGCGTCGGGGCGGTAGCTGAGGCTCCACATCTGATCGCGGGTGAGCACCACGCGCACCGACCGTTCGAGGTCCCGCGCGGCGAGCATCGCTAGGAAAAGCTGGTATTGCGGGCGCAGCCCCAAGCCGAAGCCGCCGCCGAGATACGGGTTCAGCACCCGCACATCATCCTTCTTCAGGCCGAACACGGCGGTGATGTAGTCGTGGCTGTTCGAGACGCCCTGGATCTTATCGTAAACCGTGTACTTGCCGTCGCCCTCGTAGACGACGGTGGAGGCGTGTGGCTCCATCGGGTTGTGATGCTCGATTGCGAGCCGGTAATCCTGCCGCAGCTTGATCGCCGACCCCTCGTAGGCTCCTTCGGCATCGCCCCAGGGCTTCGGCGGCGGCTTGATACCACTGCGCTTCACCGGCGGCACGTAGCCGAATTCGCGCGCCTGCGCCGGGTCGGTGAGTGGTGTCTCCGCCTTGTAGGAGACCGAAACCAGGGTCGCGGCGTAGCGAGCCGTCTCGAAATCCTCCGCCACGACGAGCGCCACCGGCTGGCCGCTGAAGTGGATCTTATTGTCGTAGAGCGCGCGGAAGGGCGAGCCGGGAGGCGCCACCGCGTCCTGATAGTTCTTGTCGCGCCAGGCGGTGCGCTCGCGGTTCTCGTGCGTGATGACCTTGACCACGCCGGGCACCGCCTCGGCCGCCGAGGTGTCAATCGACGTGATCCTCCCGCTGGCGATGGCACTCGACACGACGTAGCCGTGCGCGAGGTCCGCGGCGGCGAACTCACCCGCGTACTTGGCCAGCCCGGTGACCTTGGCAGGGCCGTCGACACGGGAGCGGGCGCTGCCGACGTAGGTGTCGCGGCCCGTGGAGCTGAACGTCTGGGTCATGCGGATGGACCTTACTGGATGCGCTTGTCGGAGAGCGATTGCGGCGTGCCGGCGGCGGCCTGTTCGAGGCCCCGGACGATGGCTCGCCGCGCCAGCTCGACCTTGAAGCCGTTCTCGGATTGGGGCACGGCCTCCGCGACGACGAGGTCGGCGGCGGCCCGGAAGCTTTCGCGGGTCGCCGGCTTGCCCTGCAGAAACGCCTCGGCGTCCCGGTTGCGCCAAGGTTTGTGCGCGACGCCACCGAGCGCGAAACGCACGGTCTTCACGCTATCGCCGTCGAGATCGAGCACGGCGGCGACCGAGACCAGCGCGAACGCGTAGGAGAGCCGGTCGCGCAGCTTGAGGTAGGTGTAGTTCGTTGCGAACCCGTTCTCCGGCAGATCGACGGACACGACGATTTCGCCGGGTTGGAGCGTGTTGTCCTTGGCCGGGTCGTCGCCGGGGAGGCGATGATAGTCCGCGAACGCGATGCTCCGTTCGCCCTCAGGCCCGCTCACTTGCACGGTAGCCTCCAACGCCGCGAGCGCGACGCACATGTCGGAGGGGTGCGTCGCGATGCAGTACTCGCTTGTCCCGAAGATCGCGTGGATGCGGTTGACGCCGCCGACCGCGGAGCAGCCGGAGCCGGGCTCGCGCTTGTTGCAGGGTGTGGCCGTGTCATAGAAATAGTAGCAGCGCGTGCGCTGGTTGAGGTTGCCGCCGGTAGAGGCCGCGTTTCGCAGCTGGGCCGAGGCCCCGGCCAGGATCGCGTTGGCCAGTATCGGATAGCGTTCCCGAACCCGCGGGTCGTAGGCCGCCGCAGCGTTCGTCACCAGCGCGCCGACGCGCAGCCCGCCTTCGTGCGCATCGATGGCAGTCAACGGCAGACGAGTGATGTCGATCAGCCGCTCGGGCCGCTCGACATCGTACTTCATCAGGTCGACGAGGTTGGTGCCACCGGCGATGAAGCGCGCCTTGGGATCGGCCTGGAACGCCTGGATCGCCTCGGCCACGGTGCCTGCGCGGACGTAGTCGAAACGGTTCATCGGCCGGCCTCCTGCATGACGTCCTGGATCGCGTCGACGATATTGGTGTAGGCGCCGCAGCGACAGATGTTGCCGCTCATCGCCTCGCGGATTTCGTCCCGGCTCTTGGCGTGGCCCTCGTTCATCAGGCCGACCGAGGAGCAGAGCTGACCCGGAGTGCAGTACCCGCACTGAAAGGCGTCGTGCTCGACGAACGCTTCCTGGATCGGATGGAGCGTGTTGGTGCCCTTCTGATGGGCGAGTCCCGCCAATCCCTCCACCGTCGTGATCTCAGCGCCGTCCTTCATCACCGCGAGGACGAGACAGGAATTCACCCGCATCCCGTCCACGAGGACGGTGCAGGCGCCGCACTGGCCGTGATCGCAGCCCTTCTTCGTGCCCGTGAGGTCGAGCCGCTCGCGCAGCAAATCCAGCAGCGTGGTCCAGGGCGCGACAGCGATCTTCCGCGTCTCGCCGTTGATCGTCAGGGTGATGTCGAAGGTGGTGGCGGGGCGGGCAGAACCGCTCGCTGTGGCCATGGGAGGCATCCTGTGCTGGATCAGACCCGGAAGACCAGGTCGAATGGGTGATGCGGCGGCCGATGCTGGAGCGTCGGGAGAAGCGGCACCGCGACCGATGGTCGGTCGATTTCGGACCCAGGCTGGGTCTCGCCTGACTTAACAACCGTTCCAAACAGAGGCTGTTCCCCATGCCTTGAAAATTGCCCAAATGGACCAAGTGAGACGTCATGCTATGTTCTGGGTGCAGTGCTTTCATATGGGCATACGTTATTTAGAACCGTCGTTATACGACTCAAAAACTGCCATTTATTTGGACGATCCGAACCGTGTCGCAGCGGGTGTCGCCCTCGCCGTGCCAGCACAGTGCCTTCATCGAGGTTCTTCGGTTGGGGGCGAGGTCACGCTCGCCCGAAAAGGATCGCGCTGGCGAACAGAGCTGCCTTCGAGAAGTCCGCCTCCTTCAGGGGGGGCCGTAGCACCCGTCCACGTGCATCGACGATTGCGGCCCAGGTTCGAATCCTCACCGTCGAAGCCAGGTTAAGGATCGCGTCCAGGGCGGTCCGCTGGGCCGCTGAATGACCCTTACGGTCCCCGGCGCGTTCACTGCCGTGACCCCACCCGCGCAGGAGCGCCGATGTCGAGCCTGACCGAGCGCAAGGCACGTCTGATCGTCCACGGCGACCAGCCCTACAACGCCGAACCGCCCCTCGACCGATTGCGGGCCACCTACCAGACACCGGCGGAGGACTTCTACGTCCGCACGCACGGCGACCTGCCGGACCTCGACGAGGCGACCTGGCGCCTCACCGTCGATGGCGGAACCGGCCCCCGGCTTGAGTTGTCGCTATCCGATCTGCGGACCCGCTTTCCGGTAGCCATGGTCACGGCCACGATGCAGTGCGCCGGCAATCGCCGCGCCGACATGCGGGCGGTCGCCCCGGTCTCGGGCGACCCGTGGGACGCCATAGCCATCGGCACCGCCGAATGGACCGGGGTGCGGCTCTGCGACGTCCTGCGCAAGGCGGGGGTCGCCGAACGCGTGGGCCTCCATGTCGCCTTCGAGAGCCACGACATGGTGGAAGGCCATCCCTACGGCGCCTCTATCCCGCTCGCCAAGGCCATGGCGCCCGAGACCCTGCTGGCCTACGCTATGAACGGCGAAGCCCTGCTCCCGGAGCACGGCTTTCCGGTCCGCGTGGTGGTGCCGGGCTTCGCCGGCGTGCGCAGCCCCAAATGGCTCCGGCGACTGACCGTCCAGGACCACCCCTCGGACAACCCGATCCAGGCCGGCGATTACAAGCTGTACCCGGCGGACGTGACCGCCGAAACCGCCGATCCGGCCAACGGGTACACCATTGATGCGATGCCGTTGAACGCGGCGATCTGCGAGCCGGCACGCGGGGCCATTCTCAAGCCGGGGGGCAACAGGATCCGAGGCTACGCGTTAAGCGGCGACCGAACCGTCGTACGCGTCGACGTCTCAGGGAACGGCGGCCGGTCCTGGGTGCAGGCCGAGCTCGAACGCGAGGCGGACGCTCCGTTCGCCTGGACGTTCTGGAGCACGAGCCTCGAGCTGCCTTCGGGCGAGCATGAGCTCGCCGTGCGCGCCTGGGACGAAGCGGGCCAGACGCAGCCGGCACTGCCGGACGAGACCTGGAACCACAAGGGCTACCTATGCGCCTGCTGGCATCGGGTGGGGGTGAACGTCACCTAGGGACGGACGGCCTGGCATGTCGGCTACCGCCACCCTCATGGACGACGTCATGCCCGGAGGTCATCCCGACCCTGTCGTGCGTGGCGCCGGCAACGTCCCACCGTGGCGGGAGTTTCCCGTGCGTCGAGGCGCCGGGCGCGCCTTTGCCAGCCCAGAGCCCCAAGGAACATCATGTCCCGCGAGACCAGCATCCAGGCGACCGAGAAGTTCGGCGAACTCGTCAACGCCGGCCAGTTCAACGCCTTCCCCGAGGTCGTCGCCCCGGACTGCCACGACCACGACCCGGCGCCGGGCCAGCACATGGGTCCTGAGGGATACCAAGCGTTCTTCACGCAGCTCCGCTCCGCCTTTCCCGACATGCAGGTCGAGGTGAAGAAGCTCGTCGCCGAAGGGGACAGCGTCGCCTTCGCCTACACGCTCACCGGCACGCACCAGGGAGACTTCAACGGCCACAAGCCGACCGGGAAGGCCATCAAGGTCCGCGGCATGCAGATCGGTCGCTTCGTCGACGGCAAGATGGTCGAACGGTGGGGCTCGTCCGACGAGCTCGGCATCCTGAAGCAGATCGGCGCCATCCAGGGATGACCGGGACATCCGCGAAGACGTCCCGGCCGCGGGACGTCGTCAAGGCATGACCTTGGGCGGCCCACGGGCCGCCCAAGGCTCTTAAGAACCAATCATTGGCTGCCCGCTTCCTCAGTCGCTCCGGGCCTGGTCGGGATGGCGGCCCTCGGCGAACTCCTCCACGATCTTGGCGCAGAAAGCCGGCAGATCCTTGGGAGTACGGCTTGTAACGAGCCCTTTATCGCAGACGACCTCCTCGTCGACTCAGGTGCCACCGGCGTTCTCGATATCGCGGCGGACCGTGGGGTAGGAGGTCAGCGTCCGGCCCTTCACGACGTCCGCCTCGATCAGGGTCCAGGGCCCGTGGCAGATGACCCCGACCGGCTTGCCGGCGGCGAAGAATTCCCGGACGAAGGCCACGACCTCCTTGCTCGCCCGGAGCTTGTCGGCCCCGACGCATCCGCCGGGAATGACGAGCCCGTCATAGTCCGCGGCGGATGCGCCCCCAATGGCGATGTCGACTTCGTAGCGGCCGGCGGGGTCGAGGTCGTTATTGACCGTCTCCGCCTCGCCGTTCTCCAGCCCGATGACCGTGACGCTCGCTCCGGCCTGCGTCACGGCTTCCCTCGGCTTGGTGAACTCCGGCTCCTCCGTCCCCCGCGGTGCGATCAGGATCGCGATCTTCCTGCCCTGCAAGCTCATGTGACTGCCCTTCCGATTTCACGATTCTTTCGAGGTGCTGATCGCGCCGATCCTCAAGCCGGGATGCGGTCGATGCCTGTGGTGTCCTCCGCCGCCACGCCGTTCTCACGGTGGCGGAAATCGCTCAGCGCCCTGTACACCTGCAGCCGTGCCCGCATCACCGAACCAAGCGGCCGGTGGGCCGCAAGGCTGTGCGCCGGACGGAAGGTCATCACCTCATCGAAGTAGCGCACGCGATCCGGTGCGTAGGCATCCTGGCGCGGCAGGCGCAGCGTGGCCACGGTTCGGTAGGGGCTGATCGAGACCGGCCAGTCGACCGAGGCGTCCTCAATGGGTTGCCGTTCGGCATCGGCCCAAAGCTGAGCCTTCAACTCGAACACCACCTCGTTCTCCCGGAAGAAGGCGACCGTGGCGTGGCGGAAGCCGTCCTCGTCCTGATGCGGATCGAGCCGCCACTCGGACAAGGCGCGCTGGCTTTCCGTCGCCGACACGATACCGAGCTTGGCCACGTAGTCTCCGAAGCGGACCGGCGCTTGGCTGAAGTAGCTGTCGGCCAGGGGATGGCTGTACGGATGGCCGAAGAAGTCGGCGAGCGCGCTCTCCGTGCCGAAGGCATGCAGCGCCTTGTTGAGGTTGCGCATGGTCGAGGACACCGCGCTCTTGATGCCCTCCGGCAGGCCGGTCGACTTGCCGATGACCGTGCCGTCGCGCAGGAATCCCGCCGCCGTGCCAGACGGAAAGGTGGTCCCGGTCGCGAGCACGAAATCCTGGGTGTCGACGGGGTGGCCGGGTAGCTTCTCGCCAGGGACGTCGAACACCTTGATGGACATGCCGCGATGGGTCGAGACGCGGTCGCCAAGGGTCTCGCCCGGACCCTGCGCGAAACGGACCGCGACGGGGTGGGTGCCGGGGTTGGCGAAGATCCCTTGGGCCAGTTCGGGCGGCAGACCGGCCGCGACCGTCAACTCGCCCGTGACGCAGGCCGAGCTCTTGGCATGGCTCGCCCGGACCGCGTGGTGCTCCCGCTTCTCGACCGTCTGCGATTGCTGCGTCATGCCGGCGATGATGCTGTCGATGGTCTCCTGCTCGTCCGGCGCGGGCTTCTCGATGTCGGGGGCATATCGGAGATAGGTCATGATCGTCCTCACGGTGATCGGAAAATTGAAGCGGATCGCGGCAGGAGAGAGCGAAGCAGACTTGGGGTTCGACGTATTGAATCGGAAACGGGATCCCGCTCCGAATATCGAGGGACGGCCGCGGACTGTTCCCGGATGACCTTGCGTCCGTCGAAAGTCTGCCTGAGTTCGACTGCGCTATGAGTTGGCTTCGAAGCGCGGCTTCATCCTCATGGTAAGGGAAGACTGGACCATCGACCGGTTGCGGAGCGGAGGCGGCAAGCTCGGCCGATATGCTTGACGACACGCGGATGTCCGCGGGCTCAGCTGTGTGACACGCCAGTTCAATGCGCATCCTGCCAAACCGTTTCAAGGATTACGCGCGCCGTCTCGGCAGGCTGATCCCAATGCTGGAAGTGGCCGCAGCGCTCGAACCAGCGCAGATGGGCCGACGGGAATGCCACCCAGGCGCGTGCAGCCTGACGCGGCAGCAGAAGATGGTCTTGGCGGCCCCAGCCTATGGTGACCCGGCCGGGGGTCGTTGCCGAACCCTGCTGCAGCGGCCCGCGTGCCAGCTCACGCAGCAACGCATCGAACACCGGTGTGGCCGCCAGGCTCGGCAGCTCTTCCACGACAAGCTGCGGTGGCAGCACCCACGGACGGGCCGACAGTTGGGCCAAGAGCAGCGTGCGGGTGACAGCGTGGCGCGACAGACCGGGATGGAATGGCCGCAGCAACCGCACCAGGCGTATCGACGCCGCGAGCATCGAGTGAAACCAGGGTGTTTCCCACCCGCGCCAGAAACCGCCGGGATCAAGCGCCACGCAGTGCCGACCGATGCCGCGCCGCGCCAGCTCCAGCACCAACCGGCCCCCACCGAACTGCCGACAAGGTCCAATGTCGCCAGGCCTTGCGACTGCACAAAGCTGGCGAGGGCGTCCGCATGAGCCTCAACTGTCTGCGGGCCCTCGAGTGGGGCCGATCTGCCATGTCCCGGCAGGTCGACCAAGATCAGTTCGTGCGAGCCGCGCAATGCGGTCAAGAGAGAATCCTAGGTGCGCAGATTGGCCCCCGGCCCATGGACCATCAGCAGGGGCCGACCCGTGCCCAGGCGTTCAAAATGCAGGGACATGACGGTATGCTAAAACAAAGTCCGATGGGTTATGACGTCGGTCAGACCGGTTTGCTCAGCAGGACGTCGAGCTTGTCGAGACGCGCCGGCGCCTTGAGAAGCGCGTTCGACCGTTTCATCAGAATCTCTGCTCCCTCACCTGTCAGGTGCGCCTCGCGGCCGGCCTCGTCGGGAAAAGCTTCGAAGATGCCGAAAGTGGAGTGGCTGAGCCGGACACCGTACCACGGCGCGGTCGCCCGCTCCCGTCGGACGCAAGCAAGGATGTCCCGGAGCAGGGTCTCAACCTCCGCCTCATGTCCGGCCTTGGCCTCGAGATGGATGTGCAGCGCCTTGGCCGTGGTGCTCCCCGCCGATCCAGTTATATTCACGGGACGGTGCGGCAACGCTTTGACGATCGCCCCGAGCACCAGCCCGGCGCCGACGACGGCTGCACTCGTCAGCAACGGGTTGAGCGCCGCCTTGGTGTAAAGGCTCGTCTCGAGAACGCGACCCTCATAATTGCCGCGCTCGCTTAACATCTCGGTCGCCTCATCCAGTCCGCTGCGGTCACGGCTGCGCTGCAGTGGACGACCACTCGGCGTATCCGGGATGATCTTCGCGTTCATGCCTCGATCGGTCAGGCTGGGCGCTAGATGCGCGACCTCCGCCATCACCTTGGCGCCGCCGCCGACATAGACGTCGCGCTCCGGCTTCTCGGCAGCCGAGAGGATCGCCTCGGCCACGACACCTGGTGCGTAGACCGGCGGCACATGGTGCGGCTCGCTGTCGAGGTAGTTCTTGGCATTGACCGTGAACGGCGTGTCGATCTGTCCGGGCTTGATCAGCGTCACCGAGACCGGCGCGCCCTCATTCTGCAACTCCATGCGTAGCGCGTCGGTAAAACCCTTCACCGCGTGTTTCGAAGCGGAGTACATCCCCTGAAGCGGCACTGCCCGTTCCGAGACCTCACTGCCGACGTTGATCAGCGCGCCGCCGTGCTTCTTGAGGTGCTTCACCGCCTCCAGCGAGCCATAGACCTCGCCCCAGAAGTTGGTTTCGAACAGTTTGCGCATGTCTGCGAGGGAGACCTCCTCCAAGCGTCCGTACAGGCCAATGCCGGCGTTGTTCACCCAAGTGTCGAAGCCGCCAAACGTCGTGCACGCCTCTTCGGCGATACGGGTCAGATCCTCCGGTTTGCAGACATCGGCCACCACGACGTGTGCCCGTCCGCCCTTGCTTTTGATTTCGTCGGCGAGTTGCTGGAGCGCACCGTCGCTGCGTGCGGCCAAGATGACGCGGGCGCCGCGATCGGCGGCCATGCGTGCGGTTGCGAGGCCGATGCCGGAGGAGGCACCAGTGATGACGACGGTCTGCTCGGCGAGAGGCTTCAGGGTCGGCGTCATGTAAATCCTTGCGCGGTCAGGATGATCCGATCCAGCATGCTTATCTCGTCATTTTGGGAAGCCAGCTGCAACATGGATTAGAGGAATGACCGGCCCCGCACCGATGCGGTGCTTTGGTCGGTATTCTGTCTGAGCGCCTGCCGCGTCGTGTCGCGTCGCCGACGCATCTGCTGGGGACCTTGCCCGGTTCTTTGGAGCAGAGGCTTTCTACACTGTCGCCGCGATGTTCATGCCCCAGCTCGCGTAAGCGCTCGAGATCGCGGGTGAGCGCGAGGATGGCGTCCGCTTTCGACTTTTGTGCACCAGGAGCGAACCAGCTCCATTCCACCCCGAGCCGCCGTTCCGCACCCGACCCAACTCGGCCGCCCACGATTTTTCTGCGCTTCCACAAAGCAGCCGTTCGTTAGGCTTTCGGGTAAGGTCGGCTCCGGGTGGCGAACGGAAGTTGACCGGTAGCCATAGAGTTGACGTTCGACCTTGCGCCCGTCTCGGTCATTTGAGACACATTCGTTCGTCCCCATAAGCAGACGACGGCAGACCCGGCGTAGGAGGTGCGCCTCGTCCGCCCGCCTTTCAACGTCGCTTGGATCGCTCCGCTTCCAAGAGCGCGACCGCGGCCAGCACACCGCCAAACGCCAGCCCGACCGTAAGGCCGGGGTGCATGGCCGCCGTGGTGGCGAGCGCGGTCTCGCCCGGATAGCGGGTCGAAGTGCGGCGTGCCAGCAGGTGATCGTAAAGTTGCGTGAAGGCGCGATCAATCGCACGGGTCTCAACGAGCGTGCGGTCTAAGAGCTTGACTGCTTTGGCGTGTTCGAGCGCCTGTGCGGCGCGACGCAGCGTGCCATACCGGGCGATGTAGAAATGCGCCGCAACTTGACCGTACTCGATGTTGATGAGGTCGCGGTCGGCGGCGTTCCCGTGCTTGGCTATTTCCGCTTCGTTGAGATCGCAGATGCCCTGCATGGCGAGATCGTTTCTGGGGTCGGGCCTGACGCCGATTGAGTCAAAGACCTCATCCAACCGCTTTAGCTGAACGATGTTCTGCTTCGATCCAGCCTCCAGCATCTGTTTCAGCTTCGGCAGCGTAGCCGTCTTGTCGTTGCGCTTCGCCTGTGCCGCTCCCTGCCGATGCGCTCCGTGGAGCAGATGTAACCCATCCTCGAAAAGTCGCCGGTTCCCTGGCATTGTTCCACACCTCGTGTTCGCCGTCTTGGGCGCGAAGTCTGTTTGGCAGCCCTGACCGCCCTAGTCGTTCGGTTGATGCGAGCGACAGCCGGATGCCGACGCGGCTCCCGCCGTCCCAGGCCTCGGTCACCGCACGGACCACTTCGAGCGGAAAGCGGAGACGATTCGCGAGCGAGCAACCGTAACGATCGGTTCGCCTGTTGGTTGAGTCTCGCACGAACTGCTCCAACAGGTAGTTGTTGGCCGAGTGGATCTCGACTCCGTCGAAGCCGGCGCGCCTGGCGTTCACGGCCGAGCGTCCGTAATTCTCGACGATGCCGGGGATCTCGTCGGTCTCCAACGCCCGCGGGGTGACGTGGGGCTTCACTTTCCTCCAATATGAAAGCGGTTCCCTCCGGCTTCACCGCCGAGGCCGAGATCGGGAGCCCGCTCTACGGCTGAAGGTCGGGATGGGATATCCGGCTGGTGTGCCAGAGCTGGAGGAAAATGCATCCGTCGTTGATGAGGACCGTCGAGACGACGCGCGTTCGGGCCGCGACCTGGTCATCCGACCAGATCCCCGGCGTGTAGGCGTAGCCTACGGCCTGGGGCGAGATGATGGTCGCCTCGGAGACGATCAGGCCGGCGCTGGCGCGTTGACCGTAATAGTCGGCGGCGAAGTCCGGCGGCACGCCTGCGGTCGAAGATAGACTGCGGGTCAGCGGCGCCATCACGATGCGGTTCTTGAGGGTCAGGTCGCCGATGGTGACGGGCTGAAGGATCGGGCTCGATGTCATGGTTCCTCGGATCGTGATGGCAATGGCGAGCGGACCGCGGGTCAGCCCTTCAGGAATGCCACGAGATCGCCGTGCAGCCGCTCGGCATGGGTTAACGGGATCGCGTGAGGGGCGCCTTCGTAGACCACGAGCTTGGCGCTGGGGATCGCGGCTACGGTAGCCTTGCCCGACACGTCGATCGGCACGGTCTGGTCGTCGTCGCCGTGGATGACGAGGGTCGGCACGTGGAACGCGCTCATGTCGGCGCGGAAATCAGTCTCTCCGAAGGCGGTCACGCTAGCGATCGTCGCCTTTGGCGAAGCGAGCATCGCGAGGTTGCCGGTCCACTGGATCAGGTCGGATGAGACCGGCGACGAGAGCACTCCAACCCCGAAGAAGGTCTTGGAGAAGGTCGCCATGAAATTCGGACGGTCTTTCTTCAATCCATCGATCATACCCGCGAACACAGACGGATCCACGCCCTTGGGATTGTCGGCGGTCTTGAGCATGTACGGCGTCACCGCAGAGACCAGCACCGTCCGGGTGACCCGGGCGCCGCCGTGCCGGCTCATGTAGCGGGCGATCTCGCCTCCACCCATCGAGAAGCCGATGAGAGCGACGTCCTGCAGGTCGAGGGCGTCAAGCACCGCCTTCAGGTCGTCGGCGAAAGTATCGTAGTCGTAGCCACCCCAGGTCTGATCCGAACGGCCAAAGCCGCGCCGATCGTAGGCGATCGTGCGCAATCCCGCCTCGGTGAGCGCCGGCTGCTGGAACTCCCACATGTCCGCATCCAGCGGCCAACCATGGATCAGCACGACCGGCCGACCGCTACCCCAATCCTTGTAGAAGAGTTGCGCTCCATCCTTAGCCGCGAGGAAGGGCATGCCGGTATCTCCGATCGGTCGTGATGTCGGGCGGGGATGGCCCGCTGGGCAGCGACGGTTCCCACGCCGTGTACGTGGAGATTAGGGCGCCCTGCTTTGCGGAAGGCTACGGCCTCACACCTGGATGCATCATGGTCAGGTTGCGACCGGGTTCGTCGGCAATCTGAAGCATGGCTGCCCCTGCCGCGACGAAGCCAGCCATCGCCCTCACATCAGAAGGCTGCTTCTGATCACGCGAGACCGCGTCAGCCTCTCGCTGCAGGCGGACGTTGCAAGCGCGAGACGGCATCCCGCCGTTCGGCGTGCAGGCGTCGTGCCGAGCGCAGGCTGCGTCGAGGGCGTCGATCGACGGAAGTGGGGCGTTGTTGCCAGGGCCGCAGTAGTTGCCATGGATCAGCATTTTCGGCTCACCCATGGCACCGGGTTCGGCCAGGACGGGTGTCGCGATGCTTATGGCGAGAAGGAACGGTACGACGGTTCTGCACAGCATGGTTTCATATCCCGAGACGAGCACGCCCCCTCAGACGGCTGGTATCGGGCGCTACTTGACAGCATCCCGGAGAGAGAACTGACCACCGAACAGCGGGTTTCGGTACGAGCTATGCACCGCATCGGGGGAGGTGTGCGGCAAATAAACTCTATGATTGGGAAGAGATAGGCACAGGTCGTCGATAGCTAACTGCCAAACCTGCGTAGGGCAGAAGAGCCCCGCCACCCATTTTGCGACGGATGGCGGGGTGAGACGCTATCAGCGACCCATGGTGCCCGAAGAGCCACCCGTTCCGTTGCCCATCGAGCCGGAACTCCCGGCCGAGCCGGTTCCCATTGAGCCGGAGTTGCCCGTCCCCATGCGGCCACCCGTGCCGGTCCCGTTGTTCATCTGACCGCCCGTGCTCATGCCGGTGCCGGATCCGCCACCCGCACCCATCGAACCGCCTGTTCCCATAGAGCCGCCGCTCATGCCGGCGCCCCCACCGGTGCCTGCACCACCAGCTCCACCGCCTGCCGCACCGCCCTGTGCGATAGCAAAGCTAGCGCTTCCAAGAAGCACAGCCACAGCGATCAAAGGCATGCGAAAAGTTCTGGCGTTCATCTCAAACTCCCTGTGTCACTCTCGGAGATCCTTGGGAGGATCTTGATCGGCAAACCGCGTCAGCAAGGAGATGTTCCTGCCTATAATCGCATCTCGCTCGTAATATTTTGCCGATTTTTGCGAAATTTACATAGGTTATAATCCATGGTTGACCTTCGACAGGACGTAATATTCGAGTGTGTACGTTCATTTCATAGTCAGCGACTTTTCCACCGGCGGCGGCCATCTCCACATGCATCTCCATGGTCAGCCGGAACAGCATGCCCCCACTGGCATCTCTCACGTTCATAGTGAGCTGCTGATCGCGTTCCCCCGTGTTCGCGACGATGTGTTCGGCAGGCAATCAGGTGCCATACCTTTTGGCCGCACCAGGATCGCTCAGCAGGATACCATCGCCGTCCGGCCTCACACGTCGGCTGTACAGGAGGTCGAAGAAGTAACGCTTGGCCATACCTATGAGTCCGAACGCTAGAATATTCGCTGAGGGAGTGTCCGCTTTCGGGCTGCCAGCGTTGACAGTTGGATGGCGGCAATGGGCGCAAAGCAGAAAGCCTGCTTTTGAGATCACGGCGATTTTGCGCGCTGCCAGCCCAACAGGCTTGCACATCAGGGCATACCCTGACGCGACGTAACACCTTGGCCACCGCGAGCCGTAACATCTGGGTTGACGCCGCCTATTTGTGACCGGGTAGCCTAAGGCATAAAGCCTGAGGTGACACATGGCCCGCATCGGTTACGCCCGAGTTAGTACCGTCGATCAGGACCTTGACGGCCAGTTAGCTCGGCTTCGCACCGAGGGCTGCGCGATTATTCGATCCGAGAAGGTGTCGGGCATTTCAAGGGAAGGCCGGACCGAACTGGCCACAGTCCTCGAATTTCTCCGGCCAGGTGACGAACTGGTTGTGACCCGCCTCGACCGGCTCGGGCGCGATACCCGGGACGTTCTCAATGTCGTTCACGAGGCTGAGCAGCGGGGGGCCAGCGTCACCGTTCTCGACCCTCACGTCTCGACCCGAGGGGAGATGGGGCACGTCGTCCTAACCGTCCTTGGAATGGTCGCCCAAATGGAGCGACGATTCATTAAAGAGCGGCAGCGGGAAGGGATCGCTCGGGCCAAAGCCGAGGGGGTTTACGCTGGGGGCACGCGCCGCCTCGACTATGACCGGCTCCGTGGCCTTGCGGCTGAAGGGCGGGGACCGAGCGCGATCGCTGCCGAACTCGGTTGCTCGCGGATGCAAGTTTACCGGGTACTCCGCTCGATCTGAAGGATGACAAATACATCGCCGACTATCCAAGTGATCAATCAGCCACGGTAAGGGCGCCCATCAATTGAGACGAGCGCCCCCGTCACTTAGAACAGCTCAGTCAGCGTCGGATTTTGTCGAAAGCTCGACCTCGACACCGAGATCGTGAAGATATTCGGCTAAGCACCTCATAATCGCCGAAGCGATCATTACCGCGTCGTAAGTCTCAAGGCGATGAATCTCTCGAATCAGCGCCTGCAAATGACCACTGATTTCCGGTGAGCCGATTTGTTCGCGTGGCATCTGTCTTCTCTCTTCAGCGATGATCACTCCGACCATCGCTGAAGTTTTACGGATCGGTGGAAAGGTCATTTTTGCGAGAGCGGCCTGATCAGTTAGGCGCCCGAAAGCTGGCCGAGAGCTCAGCAACTCAGGTTGCATAGCAGTTGCTGCAACCAATTTTGCAGAATGCTCCCTCGAAGACGACCGAGCGCGATCTTCCGCTGTGCAGAGACGCGAGTGCCCAACCCGTAAAAGCCAATTACCACCGCAGGTTTATGCGACGCGTGGAAGTGCCCGCGTCTCAGACCCTGCCTCATCCGCAGATCCAATGTGCCGTCCGAGGGACAGTGCATATGGCGAGCTATGGGCAATTGGGACATGCGCAAGCAGCTGAACAGCTTCACTGTCGAACAGGCCAAAAGCTACCGTGAACGCAAGCGGACGATCAGGGAATGGGGACGATGGATAGACAGGAAGCTCGATGAGGGGTGGGAAGGCTACCTCGTCACCCTGATGTACAAACAGATCAGAGGTTCGGAAGCGACAAAGATCGAGGTCATGGGGAAAGAGGTGGTTCGGGTGTACGCTACCTTTCTTACTCACCTGTTTCGTCGGCCAAACGCCCCAAGCAGCAGAGGGAAGCTCCCAATCCTTATTGCCGCACCAGATTACCCGGTTGCTAAACATCAAAAGGTCATCCTCGAGGAGGTGAAAATCAACGACGGCCTTCACTTTCACGGCGTTTTGCTAGTTCACCCAGACCGTCGACTGAAAGGAAGAGTGGAGGACTATTTCGATAACAACATGCATGTCTATGTGAACAACAAGCATGAGTTATTGCGACTGCACCTCAGGCCCATTGAGGAGCATGCAAGCTACGTCACCGGCTATGGTTACAAGACCATCCGCAAGCGCGCTTCGATTGGGCTTGACGGTTTTGTCGTGTTGCCGCGTATCGAATCGGAGATGCCGTCGTAACGCTGGAGCCATCCAGATGTCATACGAAGAAAAAGTGATTAATGTTCGGCTGTCGCCTTAAGCGATCTAGAAGCTTCCAGCTGGACATGGTCTCAGTGTCAGCTTGAGCATTTTCGCACGGTACGAAAAACGACCGTGACGGTTTCATAGACGGCGTAGCTATCTTCGCTTCATGGACTGATCTTAGGAGAGACGAGGTGTCCCGTTAGGTCAGGGGGACGCTCACGCGCCCCCCCTATTCAGTCTATTCGAAAAGAGTATGGTCAAAAAATTCAATGATCGGCCTGCCCTCGACTACGCCCATGACATGACCACAGACGCCGAACCAACTGCCGGTTTCGAGCTTCGTAATACCTCTGCCGTTCTTGTCGAACTTACAGTGCAACACCTCGGTACCTTTCAGCGAGTTCACTATCGTTTCAACGGACTGGACGTTTTTCGTTTTGGTGTGGGTTGTATCGTCGCCAGAAGCATGGCTCCCATCGGTAGAATTATTTTCAGCTTGCAGCTTCGACCCACGAGGGAATTTTACATGTTGAGATGCGAGCGCTCTATATCCTCCCGCCTTGGTAACTGCTTTTGAAAGCTTCACTCGACTAACGCCCCTCAAAAAAAAAGGCGTAGTCGCTCGGTAGTACAGGCTCACTTCCTTTGGATCTGAGCGCACTTTGGAAAGAACGAAGCGCAAAGCTTCTTCCTTTCTGGGACGACGCTGGATACGACGCTTGAATTCGCCGTCGAGCACCTCATCGCAATCATCTTTCGCTTCCCAAAGATCGCCGGCCAACTTGAAGCAATCGAAGATTTGCATATCGATGCGTTTTCGGTAGCTACCAGCCGCCTTGTCAAAACCCGATCTGATAGACTCGATCTTACGTTCGACCCTTCCCCCCTCGAGAGTGACAGCACGAACTTTCTCGCTGTGACTACGCATCACGCGACCTCCGACGAAATCAGGCTGCGGATGTCTTCGCAACGCCAAGCGGTGATACGCGGACCAAGTTTGACCGGCTGAGGGTAACGGCCGGACCGAACGCCGGCCCACCACGACGAACGACTGATCGGCAGCGGTCCAAGCGGACGGATGATTCCAGTCAATCGAACAAAGCCCGAAGGCGGCAAACCATCAATATCCGATTTCGGATCGCGTTTACTGTCAATAGCCACTTTTGTCCTCCTCATCACCGGAGCTGTGTATCGGTCCGGAACGAAAAGAATTTTGCCCCCTTGGCCCTCCGCGGAGAATCGTCGTTGGTGTTACATGACTTTGTTGCTCGCTATCGTACTGTGATTTCGAAGTTTTTTATGACTCCCGCCCGTCTAGCAACGCATGCACTTTCAATGGTAACGGGCGAACTTCTAATGCGGTCGGAGGCAGCGTCTCAGGAAATATAGGGAAGTTTTCCAAGCCGGTGGTTCGATAATCAAGACGTTCTCGCAGGAGGCTAGATGCCGCCTGGCAGCACGATAGAAAAGTTATAGTCTCCGATCTTTCCCGCCATATCCTATCGACACTCATGTTAAATTCGGTATCCGATGGATCAAGAACGAGATTATGTGCGTAATGGTACTTCCTTACGTATAATAAGGCTGCCGATGGTCCGTAAATTCCCCAATATTTTCGGAATGTTTCCAACGTCATTGGCCATTTATAACCAAATAGTCCGTTCTCATGCACAAAGTGGGCGTTTTGTAAGCTTGTTGAGCGCCGGCGATCTTTGGAATGTGGTCGATATGCCAATATAAAATTCGCGATATCTGCAAAATAATCTAGTTCGTCATAGTTTTGGTTGTAGAGTGGCCAAATGTCGAAGTTTATGAAGTTAGCATCGTCGCCGGCGCACATTTTACGCAACTTATCAACGGAAATATGCTTCAGCACCAATGCCAGCCCTTCCGGGGGCAGCTCGTCCAACGCTGCAGCCGTGCTGTCGCGCGAGAGGTAGGTGATTGCACATGTAGCGATTGCGGCAGGGTGATCATGTGGTGAGTTGGGCCATCTTAGCCACGCGATCAGTTTGAAAACCGCTTCAAGTCCCGCGTATTTTTCGATAATTTGTGGCGATGACAGTACCTCAAGGGCCTTTCCGATGCTAATGCAGCTTGATACCGAGCGATCGGCACCAGTAGCTCGCGAACTACGCTGCCGCACCCACCGGTAAATTGTCGAGAGTGAAACGCCAAGCTTATCGGCAATATCTTTGCGATCTTCAAAATTTAAAATTCCGTCTTCGAATTTCTGCAAGATATCTTGCCGTTGTTCGAGGGTGTGTCGCGAGTTTACCGATTGAGAGCGCTTAGGCATTTGATCCCCAAAGTGTTCATCCCAGCTGTATGTCTGCTAGGCTTTTGGGTGAGTGAGATAGCCGCTCCAAAGTGACATTAGTTCTGCACGTTTGGCCAGTAGATCGCCCCGACGGTATGCGGCTTCCACGCGGTTCTCTATTGTATGGGCCAGGGCCACCTCGGCTACCTCCCGCGGCAGGTTGGTCGCTTCGGCTGCCCAATCGCGGAACGATGATCGGAAGCCATGGGCGGTGATCGTCATACCCATCCTCCGCAGCGCCATCAGAAAAACCATGTTCGAGAGCGGTCGCTCGCTCTCACGACCCGGGAAGACAAGCTTGGTGCCAGCACCTAAATCCCTTGCTCGACATAAGATCTCCGATGCCCGGTCGCAGAGCGGCACCCGATGCTCCCGCCCCGCCTTCATCCGCGCCGATGGCACCGTCCAGAGCTGGTTCGGCTCATCGATCTCGTCCCATTGAGCGCCAAGAACCTCACCGGTCCGCGCCGCAGTTAAGATCAGAAATTCAAAGGCAAGTCGGCTGATCTCGCCCGGGCCGGACATCGCCCGCAACCGTGCGACGAAGGCTGGCACCTCTGCATAGGGTAAAGCCGCGTGATGCTCTTCCCGCTCCCCCTGCTTTGGCAAACCCTTGGCTACCCCCTCGATAGGGTTGTCGCCGCTTCGGTGGCCAGCTGCTTTTGCCCAGTCCAGCACCGTCCCGATCCGCTGCCGAACGCGCCGCGCCGTCTCTGGCTTCGTTAGCCAGATTGGGGATAGGGCTCGCAGGACGTCCGGGGTCTCAATCTGGTCAATCCGCTTGGCCCCAAGGTGGGGAAAGGCGTAGGTCCTCAGCGTCGTTATCCATTGAGCTGCGTGCTTTGGGTTTTTCCACGTGGACTGGTGCTCTGCGTGGACTAGTTCGGCTGCCTCGGCGAAGGTCGGGAGAGTTGCCTGCGCCTTCTTCCGCTCGGCCATGGGGTCGCCCCCATCGCGGGCGGTCTTGCGGTAAGCGAGAGCCTTCTCACGGGCCTCGGCGAGGCTAATGAGGCCCACACCACCGAGTCCGATGTCGCGTCGTCGGCCCTGCACGACAATGCGCAGGAGCCACCGTTTGGCGCCGGATGGATCGACGACGAGATAGAGACCGTGGCCGTCAGCATAGCGACCGGGGCTTTTCAATGCCCGCACCTGCACCGTTGTGAGTGCCTTTTCGGGATGCCGCCCCTTTCCGCCCATTACCGAGTCCGCCTAACTTCCATACCCCACATTTTGACCCACATCAGTTGACGGCTGCAAGTGGATCTTATGGGATCGTATCGGACTAGCGCTTCGAAACTGAAATTCCTCTATCCGCCTGATAAGCTATAGCAAATTGGGCCCTACCGGCCCTTGCAAGACCTCTTCGGAACTGCTGGTTGGGCGGACTCCGTCTCCGCCACTTCCCTGATATGTGGGGTCAGGCGCGGCTTCGCCCGTTGCTGAAGCCCTTGACACAGCACCATATTCACTAGGTCCAGCCATTGAGAGGCGCTTGCTCCCTCGACTGGATGTAGCCGAAAGCGGAATGACCGCTTTCGAAAAGGTGGATTGGAAAAGCGGACAGCCTCCTAGCGACCCAACCCTGCCGCCGGAACTGCTGTCGGCGTTCCCCCGAAGCAGACGTTCGTCAGCCGTCCGGCAACTTCAGCTCGGGGTGGATTGCAGACATCTAAAGACGTTGGAAACTTTCACTCAATCGAGTGTCCGTTCCACGAGCGATAACAGGCAACCGGGACGCGCGGTGTGAATGTTCACAAACAGCGTGCGTGCATCGCGGAGTGCGGTTTGGAGTGGGTCATCAACATCGCTGCCGGAGCAGACGCGCCCAAGGTCATAGAGGCATTGATGATCGACATCGTAAGCTCGTACCGAGACCAGCGGGTTCGCTCGAATGATCGGAGCCACTTCGCTGAAGGCTTCGCTGCGAGGGCACTCTTTTTCGTGCAGGAAGATCGGGCTTGGCGTCCAATAGATGCCGAGGGGCTGGGGTAAATTGTAGGATCCCAGCACCAAGATTTCTCCGGGCTGGGCCAATTGCAGACAGTGCCTGCATGGAAAGTTACCGCTTGCTGTCGCTACAACCCGCCGGACTTTATTGCCCCGATCGTCCAGTCCGGTACGCCGGAAGTGATCGGCCGTCTCCGTTGCGATCGGAACACATTTGAACTTGGTCATTTGCGCATCTCCTGAACGTGCCGTAAGGCTCGTCGCAGGGCTCCACATCCCGTTTCTTGCTTTCCAATCAGGGCAGGCGGTCGCCGCCGCTATGGGTTGTGAGCCGGCAGGGAGGCGATGTCCGCTTGCATCTATAGCTCCCCGAAAGCAGACCGGCGGCTATCCACCCCTACCGGCCATTCGGCATGAGACCCAAGCCAGCCGTTTAATCTGCATTCAAGGTGCTTCGCAAAGCTCTCGTTGCTATCCAATACCTAGGATGTTGATTGATCACATGGACTGCGTTCAATCTCCTGCTAGCGCCCACCCAAGGTGGCGAACGATATCTGGATTGTTTTCTGCTCGGTTCTTGCCGACCGGGTGACTGAAATACTTGTGTCACCACGGCCGGAGAGCGTAAGCCATTACCATCGGCTGGGACAAGCAACCCTTTACATGAGCCCACAGCAAGAGTGGGCGATAATCGCCGTATCGGGCTACATCCGTGAAGATGGGCGTCCTCGCGTCGTCGTACCGTTGATGATGTGCGAAGCGAATGTCCTCGATCGGCACGACGACGATGCCTGTCGCTAGCTCGGGATTGACCGCAATCTATCAAACGTACAGTGGCGTCCGGCTTTGGAAGCCGCACACGAACCGCCGTCATGGCGTGACGCGGATGCGGCGCGCCCGGCCGGTGCGGACGCCATCATTGACTGTTCATGCATCATCCCAAGCGGATGGCACGTAAATCTGTTCCGCTGGAATGAGCTTGGTGGCCCGGTCGTATCGGTCTGCGGTGAGCCGGTTCCCATCCAGTTATCAAACGATGGTCCGAAGTGGGGCTTGTAGCCATCTTTGAATGGCTGCCTTATCGAAGCCACACCCAGAAGCAGAATGGTACAAACCCATCCTGAGCAGTTATTCGGCTTGCGACCCGATGCAGCCGGCGAAGGGTGGTTCGATTCCCCCCGCAAGCGGACTTTCTCTGTCTCGGCCTGCTTAGATCAGCGCATATCCCGTACTAGCGCGCTCAACTCTCCCCATCGTGGCGAGATGCATTCCGGTGACGCTTAGACCCTCCACCGCCGCGCGGTCGAGGATGCCTCGCCGCGTCGCGATCGCCTCTGTCGGGTCGGTGTCCCAGATCACCGTCCAGTCTGGGTGCGGCATTTGCAGAATCCGGGAGTGGACGATGTCGCCCCAGATCAGCAGCCGGTCGGGACCGTCAGCGATGAGCACACCCATATGGCCTGGCGTATGGCCGGGCAGGGGCAAGGCATGGATACCTGGCGCGAGTTCCGCTTCACCGGAGACCCGCCGGAGCCGCCCCGGATAGGCCGCCATCACAGCCTGCACCGTCTCGAACATCGGGCTCAATGCAGCCGGAGCGGAGGCCCGGGCGCCCGCATCCGACCAGTAGGCCACCTCGCGCTCCTGCAGCACGAGTTCGGCGTTCGCGAACCGCGCGAGCCGGCCCGGCGTCAGCAGGCCGCCGGCATGGTCCGCGTGAAGGTGGGTCAGCCAAATGGTCTCGATCTGGTCCGGGCGCACGCCTTCCGACGCCAGTGCGGCAGTCACCCGGTCGAACCCCGGCCCGAGAACGGTGCCGCAGCCCGCATCGAGCAGCCACTGCCGGTCTCCGCGCCGGATCAGGAACGCGTTGACCGGTTCCGGCGAGGGGCCCTTCGCGGGAAGCCCGGCCCCCTTCAACAGGGCCTGTCCAGCTTGGCTTTCGGCCGCCGGGATCATGCTCGGCTCCAGCGGAAACAGCCCGTCGCGCAACGGCGTCACCGTGAACGCGCCGACCCGGTAAGGACCGCTTGGGGCTGCAGTGACAGCAGGGCCATGCAACCCTAGGGGCAGCAGGGCGGACGCAGCCAACAGGCTGCGGCGGGAGAGGTGAAAGGACATAGCTGGCTCCGTGGAGATGACACGGCGCCATCTTTCGGCTCCTGCCGCGACCGGGCCAGGGCTATCCTCCCGCCGAGGGCCGGGCATTCTTCCCGACCCGACTGTCCATGGCTTGCGCGCTGCGCCGCTCCCGGTGCCAAATCAGGACCTCGCTTCGAGCCCAGCCGTTTCATCCATGAGCCTGCCCGCGCACCTCGGCCTCCGCCTCCTCGTCATCGCCCTGCTGTGCCTCGCCGGTGCGGTCGCATGGACCGCCTGGGAGGCCCATGCGAGTCTCCGCCGGGAGGCGGCGACCTCGGCCGACCGGATCGCCGGACAGTTCGCGCGACAGCCGGGTCTCGGCAGCGCCGGCCCGGCCGCGATGCCCGCGGCCGCTCCGCAGGCCGCGCCGGCCATCCTCACACTCCTGCCGGGGATCTGCGCCGACATTCACCTCGGCATGGAATTGCCCCGGCGCAATTGTGGCGACTGGGACGGCGTCGATGCCGCCCCCGGGTGGTTCCGCGAGATGCTTTTCTGGGAGGCCGAGGCCGTACCGACGATCCGGCCGATCGTGTACCGTGAGCGCACGATCGGCAGTGTCACGGCGTGGCCCGACCCGATGGCGTCGGCCGTCCGTCTCTGGCGTCAGTTGCGCCTCGTGGGCGGGCTCGCCCTTGGAATGACGGCAGCGACGGTGCTGCTCAACTGGCTCGCCGTCACGCGCCTCGTCGCGCCCGTTGGTCGGATCGTGCGAGGGCTGGAGAGCCTCGACACGGCCGTGACCCGGGCGCCGCTGCCCCGCTTCGCTGCCGCCGAGTTCGACCGGATCGCCCGTGCCTGCGACGGGCTCGCCGAGCGGCTCATCCGCACCGAGGCGGAGCGCGCGAGCCTCATGCAGCGGCTGGTCATGGTCCAGGAGGAGGAGCGGGAGGCGCTCGCGCGCGATCTGCACGATGCCTTCGGCCAGTGCCTCGCCGCCGCCGGCGCACGGGCCGCCGCGATCGAGCAGGCCGCGCCCCCGGAGCACGAGGACATCCGCGAGGACGCCCGTGGCATTGAGGACACCATCGCCGCGATGCGGAGAAGCTTGAGCGGGGCGCTGGCCCGCCTCGAACTGCCCGATTTCGCCGAAGCCGGCTTGGAGGGCGCTCTCTGCGGCCTCGTCGCGAACTGGCGGGGGCAGCTCAGGTCCGGCCCCGCCCTGCATCTCGACGTGACGGGCGATCTGACCGGGATGCCCTGCACTGTGTCCGCGAGCCTCTATCGGATTGCGCAGGAGCTTCTGACGAACGCCCTCCGACACGGAAGGCCAAGCCGTGTCTTCCTGCGGCTGCACCGGTCCGAGGCCGGGGCACGCACAGTGACGCTCACCCTCGATGACGACGGCGGGGGCGATGTGTCCCGAACGACGTCCGACACGGGCCGAGGGCTCGTCGGCATCCGGGCAAGGCTCGCCGCCCTCGGCGGAAGCTTCTCGCTCACCGACACCGGTAGTGGCATCCGGGCCTGCGCGTCCGCCCCCACCCTCGCGTGAGGTCACACATGCCGACGTCCATCCTCCTCGTGGACGACCATCCTGTCGTGCGTGAGGGCTATCGCCGCCTGATCGAGCGGCAGCCGGGCTTGGTGGTCGTCGCGGAAGCCGAGAATGCCGCCTCGGCCTATCACCAGTACAAAGCCCATGCGCCGGATCTGGTGATCCTCGACCTGTCCCTGCCTGGCCCGAGCGGCATCGAAGCCATCCGTCACATCCGCCAATGGGACGGGGCCGCCCGCATCCTCGTCTTCAGCATGCGCACCGGGGCGGTGATCGTGCGCCAAGCCTTCGCGACCGGCGCAAGCGGATATGTCAGTAAGGCAAGTCCGCCGCGTGAGCTGTTGACCGCGGTTGCCGCCGTGCTACGCGGCGAACGGCCGATGAGTGACGACATCACCCACGCAATCGCCCAGGACGAGGTGGCGGGCGGGCGCTCCGTGCTCGACGACCTGAGCCCCCGGGAACTCGAAATCCTGAGCCTAACTGCCGGGGGGATGACCGCCCAGGCCATCGCCGACGCGCTGTGCCTGAGTCTCAAGACGGTGCACAACAACCTCTCGGTGATCCGCGCCGCGCTCGGAGCGCGCACCGATGCGCACCTCGTTTGGATCGCGATTGGCGCCGGCCTCGTGAGTTCGGCCGAGGCACCACCCGTCTCAGACGCATGAAATTTTGTCCGGTCTATCAAATTTCGACCGAAAGCTGATTGTTGCGACGCCAAACTCAAATCGTAAATCATCTCCCAAAATAATTTGGACAAGCTGATATATGGAATGATATCGAAATAAGACATCAATGGATGAAGCCGCTATCCCTTGTTATTCATGACGTTCGCGTTGTATTCGTCTTGCGCGAGAGTTCCGACGGCCGCGACACGCTCGCGATCAGCCGGCAGCAGGTCCTCGTCCAAGAACGCCAGCCGCTTCCACGCAGCCACCGTTGCGTTCCCCCGCGCGTCGGCACGTCGTGCGAGCTGACCTCATGCCGGTCGCGGTGAACGTCGCGTGGGCAGCGGCGAGTCATCTCCGCCGATCCGTACGAAACTCGGCGCGCCGCCCTTGTAGGACACGGTCGGTTGGCCGGTGGCATCGATGGTACAGGAACAGCATGTCGCGTCCCTCGATGAAGGCTCGGTGGTCCTCGGACAGTCGGTCGCTGACGATCACGCGCTCCTGCGTGTCCGCCAGACGGCGCGTGCCGAAGCGGTCCTGCAACGCCCGGTGCTAGGGCGTGTAGACGCTTCCCATGGCGGGTCTCCTCAGGCCATGGCCGGTCGAGACTGGCGGCTCACCCCCGACTGCCTTTCCCGCCTCCCCCGTACGACGGCGAACAGTTCCTCGATCCGCCGTCGCTCTTCGGCCGAATGCGGAAACTTATAGGCGCAGGCGATGTAGACGATCAGATTGACGGCCAAGCCGAAGCAGCCGGAGGTCAGTCCGTAGCCGAAGGGTAGATGACCGCCATAGGCGAACTCCAGCCCGACCGCCGTCACGAAGCCCAGGATCATGCCGGCGAACGCGCCCTGCCGGTTTCCTCGTTTCCAGAAGATCCCGAGGAACTGCGGCACCGCGAGTTGGATGATGCCCTGGTAGGCCAGCACCGCCAGCGAGAAGAGCGCCGGCAGTGTCAGCGTGGCGAGCCACGAGGCGAGGAGCGTCAGGAGCAGCATGCCGACCTTGGCGATGACGATCATCCGCTTCTGGTCGAGTTCGGCGTAGTTGCCGACGAGGTCGTTGGCGAGTTGAGCGCCATACGCCTGGATGTTGCCGTCCGTGTGTCCCATCGAGGCGGCGAGCAACACCACGCCGGCGAGGCCCAGCAGCACGAGGCCGCCGGCCTGCTGCGAGACGATGAACCAGACGTCATCGGGCTTGGCCACCGCCTCAGGGACCTTGGAGGCGAGCATGCCGAAGATCAGCAGCGCCACGCCGAACAGGAAGGTCAGCGGCACGGCGAGGGCGGCAGACTTCTTCAGGCTGTGAACGCCATCGGCCGTAAATAGCCGCACGAAAATGTAGGGCCAGCACCAGCCCCCGATTGCGCCGGTGAACATCAGCGCGAACAGATAAAGCGGCCCCTCCTTGGACCCGAAGCTCGGGATCGCGAACATCTTTGGATCGAGCGAGGCGAGGGTGCTGCCCCGGGCGACCATCAGCCAGACGATGAGGCCGACGAGCATCGCGCCACCGCCGACATAGGCGACGATCCCCTGCAGGTAATCGGAGATCACGACGCCGCGCATGCCCATCCGCACGGTCCAGACCTGACGGAGCGCGATGACGAGCACGCCGACCACGACCGACGTCGAGAACGAGAGTGCGCCGAGCGACATCGCCTGGAACAGGTTGCCGAGCGCTTGCATGCCGAGCACCAGCCAGGGCAAGCCCGAGACGATGCCGATCAGTGCCGCAACCGTGCGGATGTGGCGCGAGCCGTAGCGCAGCGCGAACAGGTCGCCCTGGGTCCGCAGGTCGTAGGCTTTGCCCCAGATCCAGACCGGCCGGGCGAGCACGAACAGCAGCACCACGGTCAGGAGCGAGTAGGACAGGACGTAGAACGACATCACCCCGGCGGTGACCGAGAGTGCGCCGAAGGCGGTGAACATCGAGCCAGGATACCAAGTGTTGAGGAAGGACATCGCTTGGTAGCGCGCGCCGAAGGAACGGCCGCCCACGGCATAATCGGTGAAAGACTGGTCGATGGCGCTGTTGCGCTGGAGCACCCAGACCACGGCAGCAAAGAACAGGGCGAGCAGGCCAAAGGTGATGATCATGCCGCGCTCCCCTCGTCGGCCGCATCGAGCCAATAGGCGACGATCAGGCTCGTGGTGATGCAGAGGCTGACAGCCAGGAAGTAAAACAGTGCGGCCGGGATCGCGGCGATCTGGGTCGTGCGGCCGTCGGCGGCCCAGTAGAGCGGCGGGGCCAGCGCTACGATTGCGTCGAGCGCAAACCACAGTTTGACGATCCCGCGCCTGAGGGGCGCAGGTGAGGTTCGTGTCGGCATGGCGTTTCCTCGTTTTTTGTCGTTTAGTGCAGGACGCGATCAAGCTTGTCGAAGCAGCTCGGCCAATCGCCCTGGTAGGCGTCGCGGATGTCGCCGCGGGCGATCCGACGATGGGTCAGGCGCATCTCGCTGGTGCCGTCGTCCCGCGGGGTGAAGTCGATTTGCAGCACCGTCTCCTCGCCCGGCAACAGGTCGAGGGGGCCGTCGTAGATCCAGGTCTGGATGATGCGACGCCCCGGTTCGAGTTCCCGATAGCGTCCGCTGATCCGGTGCTGCGTACCATCGGGCCCCCGCGTCTGTAGGCGGAAATGACCACCGACCCGCAGGTCGGTCTCGGCCCGCTCGACCACGTTCGGCCCCGGCGCGAGCCAGCGCTGGACCATGACCGGGTCGGTCCAAGCCCGATAGAGCGTCTCGCAGGTCGCCCGGAACGTGCGGACAAGGATGACGGCTGGCTCAATCTCGGTCATCGTCGTCCCCGGCATTCAGGAGATCTTCCAAGGCGTCGAAGCGCGCGTCCCAGAACTCGGTGTAGGCCCGCAACCATGAGAGCGCCTGCACGAGGGGCTGACGCTCGAGCGAGCAGCGATGGACCCGCCCTTCAATCGCCCTGCGGAGAAGGCCCGCCTGTTCGAGCACGCGGACGTGTTTGGAGGCGGCGGCCAGTGACATCGCGTGCGGCGCGGCCAGTTCGGAGACCGTGCGCTCACCGGACGCGAGCTGCTGCACCATCGCCCGGCGGGTCGGATCCGCGAGGGCATGAAAGATACCGTCCAGGGCTGCAGGCGGATGATCAACCATTTGGTTGATCATTGCAGGCTACTCCCGGGATCGCAAGGGGGGCGGATGAACTCCTAGGGCCCATGAATGGTCTTGTCCGTTTTCTTGCGTCCGTTGCTCGAGAGCGGACGGGCAGAAACCCACCCGACCCGGTAGTTCAGTGGCGCCGGTCGACGCGACAGGTGCTGGCCGAAAGCGGCTGGTCTGCTGCGAAAATGGTCCGTCGCTAAAGCAGACGACCTCCTACCGATCCCACCCAGCCGCCAGGACAGCCGTTAGCGCTTCTCAAACGCAGCCATTCATCGGCGGTCCGACAACTTTGGATCGCTGTGGTTAGCGGTCTTCGCTGCCCTTGCGGGCCGTGACCTCGATTTCGATCTTGATCCGTTTGTCGATCAATCCCGCCTCGATCATTGTCGCTGCAGGCCGCGCCTCTCCAAACGCACCTCGGAGGGCAGGCCAGCAGGCGGGGAAATCTTCCGCCGTTGGCAGGATGTAGCGCACCCGCACGACGTCGGCGAAGGTCGCGTCGGCCTCTCGCAAGGCTAGCGCGATATTTGCCAAAGCTTGCTCGGTCTGGGCCGCCACATCATTCGCGATGGTCATCGTAGCGTAGTCGAACCCGGTGGTGCCGGACACAAACACCCAATCGCCTTCGACGACGGCCCGGGAGTAACCGACGTCATGCTCGAATGACGAGCCGGACGAAATGAGGTGGCGCATCGTATTTCCTCGGGGCGTCGAACCGATACTCCGGCCTAACCTTTGGGATTGCAATGGGATGTGCGCAAGCGGGTCAATCTCGTCCGGTATCCCGTTGATCCGCGGGGACACGAACGGACTGAAAACCACCCCGAGCCGCCATTCCAATCTCGACCCAAGCCGGACGGGCATTCTCGCTCCTTCTTCGCCCGGAAGCAGACGTGCAGGGCGGCCTCCCCCCGGTGTGGGCTCATCGCGAACGGCTTCAGCTACGCGTTCGCCGGATCTGCATCTCCACGCGCATTGCGCCGAATGACCTGCGGCGGCTGTCCGAACGCCCGCAGGAAGGCGCGGCGCATGCGGTTGCGATCCGCGAAGCCGGTTTGGTCGGCGACGGCGTCGATGGGATGTCGGCTGCGCTCCATCAACACCCGCGCGGCCTCGACGCGCAGGTTCTCAACTGCCTTCGCCGGCGACTGGCCGGTCTCGGCGTGGAAGACGCGGCTGAACTGGCGCGGGCTGAGGTGAGCGGCCTCCGCCAACTCTTCGACCGAGAGCGGGCGGTGGAGGTTCTGCTTGGCGTAAGTCAGGGCCGCCTGGATGCGGTCCGACTTCGCGTCGAGGTCGAGCAGCGTCGAGAACTGCGACTGGCCCCCTGCCCGGCGATGGTAGAGCACGAGTTTCTTGGCGATCTCCTTCGTCACCGCGTGGCCAAGATCCGCCTCGATCAGGGCGAGCGCGAGGTCGATGCCGGCGCTCATGCCCGCGGATGTCCAGATCGGACCGTCGTTGATGAAAATGCGGTCCGTGTCGGCCGAGCACTTCGGGAATTGGGTTTGTAGCTCCCGCGCGTGCATCCAGTGCGTCGTGACCCGCCGTCCGTCGAGCAGGCCGGCTTCGCCGAGGACGAAGGCCCCCGTGCAGATGGCGGCAACGCGCCGGGCGTTTGCGGCCGCGCGCTGAACCAGCGCGACGAGGCCAGGCGTCGACGGTTGCACGAAGGTGCCGCCGCCGATGACGAGCGTGTCGAAGGGCATCTCGCCGAATGCCTCCGTTTCCACGTTCATGCCGGCCGAGGTGCTGACCGGACCTCCATGCTCAGAGATGAAATGGATGTCGTAGGTCGCCTCGTCAGTCGCGAGATTGGCGACCTCAAAGGGCGGCACGGCCGCCAGCGCCATCATCGAGTAGCCCGGATAGACGACGAAGCCGATGCGCTGCATGCCCATCTTCCATGACCTAAATCGACGCAACTATGACATTTGCGCCGCATACAGACAACGGTAGCTTCCTCCCATCGGGCGCCACCGACCCGTGCGCGAACGACGAGGAGAACGACGATGACCACTCGATCCACCAAGGGCCTCGCCGTCGTGACCGGTGCATCCGCCGGCATCGGCGCGGTCTACGCCGACCGTCTCGCCAAGCGGGGGTATGACCTCCTGCTGGTCGCCCGCAACGGGGAGCGCTTGCAGGCGCTGGCCGACCGCCTGTCCCGCGAAACGGGGCGCAAGGTCGAGCCGTTCACGGCCGACCTGGGCCGTAAGGACGATCTCGCACGCCTGGAAACTCGCCTGCGGGAAGACGCGAGCATCACCATGCTCGTCAACAACGCCGGCATCGGCTCCGTCGCCTCGATCCTTCAGGCCGACGTGGAGACGATGGACGCGATGATCCAGCTCAACATCACCGCGCTGACCCACCTGACCTACGCGGTCGCTCCGGCCTTCGTGGCCCGCGGATCGGGAACCATCATCAATATCTCCTCCGTCGTCGGCATCGCGGTCGAGATGCTCAACGGCGTCTACAGCGCCTCGAAGTCCTACGTCCTCAGCTTCGGCCACTCGCTGCAGAAGGACCTCGCGGACAAGGGCGTGCGCATCCAGACCGTGCTGCCCGGGGCGACGGCCACCGAGTTCTGGGATGTCGCCGGTTACGCGGCACAGAAGACATCGGTGATCACCATGTCGGCGGCCGATCTGGTCGATGCGGCCTTAGCCGGTCTCGACCAGGGCGAACTCGTCACCATCCCGGGCCTGCAGGATGTGTCCGACTGGACGCGCTGGGAGGAGGATCGGAAGACCATGTCTGCCAAGTTCGGCAACGCCAAGCCCTCCGTGCGCTATGGGCTCGCGACGGCGAACGCGGCCTGAACCCGAGGAGGATCCATGCCGTACCTTCAGCTCGACGTGACCGGCACACACTCCGTGGCCTCCAAGAAGCGCCTCGCGGCGCAGATGAGCCGGACCTATGCGGAGATGATGGCGGTCGACATCAGACGGATCAGCGTCGCCATCCGCGAACTCGGCGAGGGCGGCGTGTGGCGGATACCGGACTCCGGCGGCGAGCCGGTGCCGGTCTCCGTGATGATGCTGGACATCCGCAAGGGACGCTCGGCCGAACTGCGGATGGAGGTCGCCAAGGCGCTGTGCGCCCACTGCGTCGAGATCCTCGGGCTGAGCGAGGATCGCCTCAATGTGGAGTTCACGCAGCATTCCGGCGACGAGATGTATCACCCGACCCTCGGGGGCTACAGCCCCGAGTGGTCGGAGGATGAGCGCTAACCCGCCGCGCACGGTTCTGGCGCTGAGTGAACGCCATCGTGCAAGATGACCTTCGGGCGGTCGCCGTCGCGGTCTGGCCTGGACCCACTGCCGTCTTAAACTACAGACCCTGAGGAGTATGACATGCCATTGGCTCGGATTGATCTCGTTAAGGGCAAGTCCGCCGAGTACCGCCGAACGATCGGCGAGGTCGTCTACGACGCCATGCGCGAAGCCCTGAACGTGCCCAAGGATGATCGTTTTCAGGTCATAAACGAGCATGAGCCGGAAAACTTCGTCATTGACCCGAGCTACCTCGGCATCCACCGAACGAGAGACTGTGTCGTCATCCAGCTCACCCTCAATGCGGGGCGCGGGGTGGAGCAGAAGCGAAGCTTCTACAAGGCGGTGGCGGACGGCCTGCACGAGCGCCTGGATCTGCGCCGTGAGGACGTGTTCATCAGCCTCGTCGAGGTCGTCAAAGAAAACTGGTCCTTCGGCAACGGCGAGGCCCAGTATGCGACGTGATCGCTTGGGGCATGCCGCTCGATGCGGCTGTCGAGGGTAGCCGCTCCCAATGCCCTGGGTTGCCCCACCCAGAGGACGCCCGCAATCGCGAGCAGTATCCCTCGAGTACGCTTGACCGTCATCGGTTCGCCGAGGACCGCGCCGCCGCCGATGAACATGCCGGAGACGGGCCCGACGATGTTGGCCGGTCCGAGCGAGAGCCTCTTAAACGGAGATCCGGCAGCAACCATGAGCGCCGTACCGGCGGCGTAGGCGTACGACGCCCCGGCCGGGTCGTGCATTGGCCAGACCATCGCGCCGACCCGTCGGACGGCGTCGATGAAGATCTGCGCGAAGTACCCCGGCGCTCCGGTGCTGACGCTATGAAATTCAGTAATTGCTCTGGCGATACGCCGCCGCTGGTCTTGAAAGCAGACACCAGCGGTGAGGCGTGTCTTAGCAAGGTTCGTCGGCTGCGAACTGCCGCGCGGTGTCCTATACCCCCGATGGCGAAAAAAATTCGAAACGGCACTAGACGACCGGTCTAATCCATCTTATTTCATCGTCATGGCACGCGTCACCGCACACACCGATACCCGGCAGGAGATCCTCGATACCGCCTACGGCCTCGTCGGCGCGAAGGGGTTCTCTGGGGTCGGACTCAATGAGATCCTGACCTCGGCTGGCGTGCCGAAGGGGTCGTTCTACCACTACTTTGGCTCCAAGGAGGCTTTCGGCGAGGCCCTCCTGGCCGACTATTTCGAAAGCTATCTCGCCGACCTCGACACGACGCTTGCCGAGCCGGGGCTCAGCCATGCGGAGCGTCTGATGAACTACTGGCGCAAATGGCAGGCCACGCAGGGGAGCATCGACTACCAACGCAAGTGTCTTGCGGTGAAGCTTGCGGCGGAGGTCTCGGACCTGTCCGAGGCGATGCGCCTCGCCCTCAAGTCCGGCACCGCCGCGATCATAGAACGGCTGTCGCGAGCCATCGCGGCGGGCATGGCCGAGGGCTCGCTCAAGGTCGAGAGCGAACCGCATACGACCGCCGAGGACCTGTATCACGTTTGGCTCGGTGCGAGCCTGATGGCCAAGATCGTCCGAACCGACGCACCGTTCGAGGCGGCGATTGGCACAACCCGACGCATTCTGGGCCTCGCGTCGCACTGATTTACCGCGTTTGGAAGTCGCTCAGGACCGCTTCCTTCACGCCAAAATCCAAGACGACCGGTCTACTTTTATCGGAGCGAGCTGCCTCCCTCTGGCCGGCGGGGGAGCAGAACCCAACGGAGAGAACCCATGTCCCACCACATGCAGCCCACCGTAGCCGCAACCCTCACCGTTGCCGGGGTGATGACACTCCTGGCCGCGTCACAAGCGACGGCACAAGAGCGGATCACCCTGGAGATGATCGGCGCAGTCCGCATGGCCCGGTTCGAGGAGATCCGCAGCGCGAACCCTCAGACCCGTCCTGCGCAAACGACGCCGACGCGCGATCAGGCTGCGGAACGCACCGCGAAGGCGCGATAGAGCCGCCCCCCCTTGCCCAAGCCATCGACGGAAGCGGCCCCACACCCGCCCGCATCAACGACCTCAAAAGGATCCCAGCCCATGAGCACCAACACCGACATCGTCTTCTCGGACGCGACCCGGCTCGCCGAATTGATCCGCACCCGGCAGGTCTCGCCTGTCGAGGTCGTGCAGGCGCATCTTGATCGCGTCGAGGCGGTCGACCCCAAGATCAACGCCATCGTCACCGTTGCCGAAGGCGCGCTGGCGGCGGCAAGGGACGCCGGAGCCGCGGTCATGGCCGGCGGCCAGCTCGGGCCGCTGCACGGCGTGCCGTTCACCGTCAAGGATTCGATCGACACGGCGGGCGTTCTCACCCAGCGCGGCTCACCGATCTTCAAGGGCCGCACACCCGACACCGATGCGACCAGCGTGGCGCGCTTGAAGAAGGCCGGCGGCATCCTGCTCGCCAAGACGAACCTGCCCGAATTCTCCTACTGGATCGAGAGCGACAACCTGCTCTCCGGCCGCTCGAACAATCCGTGGGACCTGGAGCGCACGCCCGGTGGATCGAGCGGCGGCGAGTCGGCGGCCATCGCAGCGGGCCTATCGCCGCTGGGCCTCGGGACCGACCTCGCCATCTCGGTGCGCGGTCCGGCCGCCCAGACCGGCATCGTGTCGCTGAAGGCGACCCACGGGCGCGTGCCGATGACCGGCATCTGGCCGCGGGCGCCGCGCCGCTTCTGGCACGTCGGCCCGATGGCGCGCTCGATCCGCGACCTCGCGCTCGCTTTCTCGCAGCTCGCTGGCCCTGATGGCGAGGACGCCTTCGCGACCAGCACCGTCCCGTTCGATGCCGGCATCGGCGCCACGCCCGACCGCAAGCTCCGCGTCGGCTGGATGGTCGGGCCGGGCTTCGGTCCCATCGACACCGAGGTCGCGGCGACGGTGCGCTCGGCGGCCGAAGCCCTCAAGGGCGAGGGTCATGACGTGGAGGAGGTGCGCATCCCGGCGCTGGAGCGCGACTTCGCCCTCGACGTGTTCAACAAGCTCCACGTCATGGAGATGAAGCCTGCGTTCCGAGAAGCGGTCGCGGGTCGTCCCGAGGACGAAATCTACAAGATGGCGCGGACGATGCTGTCGCTGCCCGACACGTCGATGGAGGACTACGTCGCGGCCGAGCAGGCGGCGGAGCGGCTCCGGGACGGCTACGCGACCTACTTCCGGGACTACGACGTGCTCCTGACCCCGGTGCTGCCCATTCCGGCGCACAAGCACGGTATCCAGGAACTGGTCGTCAACGGTGAGACCGTCGACCTGACCTACCTTCAGGGCGCGACTGTGCCCCTCAACGTGACGGGCCTGCCGGGCCTGTCGATGCGCTTTGGGACGAGCCGCGAGGGTTTGCCGATCAACGTGCAGGTGGTGGGCAGCTGGCAGGCCGAGTCCACGATCCTGCACGCGGCCTCGGTTCTGGAGCGCGTGAGCCCCGTTCGCGGCCTGCACGCAAGCCTTTGATCGGACTGTACCGGCCGGGGAGCGCCACGCGGGCCCCGGCCGTGGCTGACGTCGAAAGGCCAGACGACACAATCGGGTCGATGTCTGCCCTCGATCTCGGTAGTTATAGCGCAAAGCATCACCACTTATTGCATCTTAATCTCTGCAGCCGACCTTCCTCTTGCCTATCGTGAGGGTCGAGCATCCGGTACGATCTTCGTCGCTCGATCGCGACCAGGATGTACGGCTGATGCTGAGCTATCTGTCAGGCAAGCTCATGGGCGGGGCCCTAATGCTCCTGAACCTTCTCGCGCCCGCCGAGGTCCGCGTCCATAAGGACCTTCCCTACGCTGGCGGAACCCAGCAAGTCGCGGACGTCTATCAGCCGAACACCGATGGTCTGCATCCCGTCGTCGTCTTCTTCTACGGCGGTGGCTGGCGGTCCGGCTCCAAGAACCGGGTCGCCTTCCTCGGTGCCGCCTTAGCGCGGCAAGGTTTCGTCGCTGTGATCCCTGAATTCCGACATTTCCCAAATGGAAGCCTGCCCGACATTCTGAGCGACAATGCCAACGCCGTCGCCTGGACAATCGCCCATGCGGAAACCTTTGGCGGGGATCCGAAGCGCGTCGTGGTGGCCGGACATTCCTCCGGCGCCTGGTCCGCCGCGATGCTGGGACTGGATGGCACGTGGCTTGAGCACGCGGGTTCGAGCCCGGCGGCTCTGGCAGGTGTGATCGGGCTATCGGGACCCTACACGGTGTCGTCCCTGACCGAGACCGTTGACGCGGAGGTTTTCGCGGGCAGCGATCCCACCCTGCAGCCGATCAATCATGCCGCGGGGTCGCATCCGGCCATGCTCCTGCTCACCGGCGCGGACGATCAGGACGTCAAGTCATCCGGTACCGTCGCCCTCGCTGACCGGTTGAAGGCAGCGGGGGACAACCCGGAAGTGCGCATCTATCCGGGGCTGGGGCACGATGGGACGTTGCTGTCGATCGGCACGCCCTTTGCCCACCGGGCGCCGGTCGTCACCGACATCAAGCAGTTCGTCGAGGGCGTGCATACCGCGCAATGAGCGCACTTGAGGCCGGTGTTCGGGGGGATCGGCGCACGACCGAACGGCCGCCGATCCGCCGGCCCGACCGCAGTCGAAACTAAACGGGTCGGTGCTCGGAAGGACCGGTCGCTCCGGCGATGTCGACCACCGCCCCCGAGGCCGCGGGATGCTCCGCCATGAAGCGCTCGAAGGTGGCGCGATCCTTGGCACGCTTCAGCTTGTCAACGAAGCTTTCGAAATCCTGGAGACGGCTTTCGAGAGCGTGGCGCTGCGCTTCGATCCGGCTGATCTCGCCATCGCGCCATGCGTCGAAGGCCGTGTTGCCGCTGGGACGGGCCGTGGCGTGCGAGGACCGTCCGCGGGGCGCAGCGTCACCCCCGAAAGGCCGGCGCAACCGTTCGAAGCCCGGCAGGCCGGACAGCTTGAGATCGTATCGGCCGAGCGCTTGGCGTGCCACGACGACGAGGCCGGCAAAGCCACCGAGATAGAGGGCATCTTCGATGAGGGGCATGAGGGGCATGTGATGGCTCCTTGAGCGCGTCTCGGCGCTGGTGACGATGACCGGAGCATGCCGATGCGCCCGTGATGCAGCCTGAACCGGTCGGTTCAGAGTGGGTTAAGCTCTCGGGCCCCGTGTCCGGCGCCGATCGACCGCAGGCGGAAGCGACCCGGCCCATTTGCAGGCGGTATCCCACGGTTGGTCCGCACGGGCCCCCATGGCGTCGCGGAGGCGCCACCCGATCTCACCTCACCACGTCCCCTTGCGTCCACGAGCGGAGCCCACAGATGCGCATCATCGACGTCCGCGAGGTCACCAAGCCGATCGCGTCCCCCATCCGCAACGCCTACATCGACTTCTCGAAGATGACGGCGAGCCTCGTCGCCGTCGTCACGGACGTCGAGCGCGACGGGCGGCGCGTCGTCGGCTACGGCTTCAATTCGAATGGCCGCTACGGCCAGGGCGGCCTCATCCGCGAGCGCTTCCGCGACCGCCTGCTCGAAGCCGATCCGGCGAGCGTGCGGAACGAGTCCGGGGACAATCTTTGCCCGCACAAGCTCTGGGCGGCGATGATGAAGAACGAGAAGCCCGGGGGCCATGGCGAGCGCTCGGTGGCGGTGGGCACCCTCGACATGGCGATCTGGGACGCCACGGCGAAGATCGCAGAGAAGCCGTTGTTCCGGATGCTCGCCGAGCGGAACGGCCGCGAGCCGAACCCGCGTGTCTTCGTCTACGCGGCAGGTGGCTACTACTACCCGGGCAAGGACGACACCCAACTGCGCGCAGAGATGCGGGGCTACCTGGACCGCGGCTACACCGTCGTGAAGATGAAGATCGGCGGGGCGCCGATCGCGGAGGACCAGCGCCGCATCGAGGCGGTGCTGACCGAGATCGGTTCGCGGGCGCAGCTTGCCGTCGATGCGAACGGACGTTTCGATCTGGAGCAGGGCATCGCCTACGCCAAGATGCTCCGGCAGTATCCCCTCTTCTGGTACGAGGAGGTGGGCGACCCCCTCGACTACGCCCTGCAGGCAGCGCTCTCGGAGTTCTACCCCGGCGCGATGGCGACCGGCGAGAACCTGTTCTCGCATCAGGATGCGCGCAACCTCTTGCGCTACGGCGGGATGCGGCCGGACCGAGACTACCTCCAGTTCGACTGCGCCCTGTCTTACGGGCTCGTGGAGTACCTGCGCACGCTCGACGTTCTGCACCAGTTCGGCTGGTCGCCCGCGCGCTGCATCCCGCACGGCGGACACCAGATGTCGCTCAACATCGCAGCGGGGCTGGGCCTCGGGGGCAACGAGAGTTACCCAGATCTCTTCCAGCCCTACGGCGGCTTCCCCGACGGGATCGCGGTCGAAGACGGACACATCACGATGCCGGAGCTACCCGGCATCGGCTTCGAGGGCAAAGCCGACCTCATCGAGGTCATGCACGAGCTGGCTCATTGAGACGCAGGTGCCAGACTTACGGCCGGTCGAGGTCGCGACCTCAGGATCAGGCGGTGCCGTTTCCGCCGGTCGCGCCGTAGACCTCGCCGGTCACGTAGCTCGCCTCCTGGCTCGCCAGAAAGACATAGACCGGCGCCAGTTCCACCGGCTGCCCGGGGCGGCCGAGCGGCACATCGGAACCGAACTTTTCGACCGCATCCTGCGGCTGGCCGCCCGAGGGCTGAAGCGCCGTCCAGAACGGGCCCGGCGCCACCGCGTTCACGCGGATGCCCTTGGCGATCTGCTGCTTGGCGAGCGCCTTCGAGAAGGCCACGATGCCGGCCTTCGTGGTCGCATAGTCGACCAGGATCTGCGGCGGGTTGTAGGCCACCACCGAGGCGGTATTGATGATGGATGCCCCCGCCGGCATGTGAGGCAGGGCGGCCTTCGTGATCCAGAACATCGCGTAGAGGTTGGTCTTCAGCGTCCGGTCGAACTGCTCGTCCGTGATGTCGCCGATGTCCTTCTGGTTCGTCTGCTTGCCGGCATTGTTGACCAGGATGTCGAGGCCGCCCAGGTCGGCCACGGCCTTCTTCACGAGCATGTCGCAGAACGCCTTGTCGGTGATGTCGCCGGGCAGCAGGACGGCCTTGCGTCCCTCGGCCTCGATCAGCTTGGCGACCTCCTGCGCGTCCGGCATCTCGGCCTCGACGAAGCTCAGCGCGACGTCGGCGCCTTCGCGGGCGAAGGCGATCGCCGCCGCTCGCCCGATGCCCGAATCCGCCCCCGTCACGAGGGCCTTCCGCCCGTCCAACCGGCCATGGCCCCTGTAGCTGGTCTCGCCGTGATCGGGCTTCGGGTCCATCGCTTTGGCCAGGCCGGGCGCCTCCTGCGGCTGCCGTCCGAACGGCGGCTGCGGGTATTGGGTGCGCGGATCCTGCATCGCGAGTCGCTTGTCGGCGTCGTTCGTCATCGTCGATCCTGAAAGCGCCAACGAGGCCGGGGCGGCTGTCGCGGCGGCTATAAGCAGAGTGGGTCCCAATCTCAGGCAAACCGCGGAAGTTCCTCGACCGAAGCTCGACAAGTCGCCGCGCGCCGCCGATGTCGCAGGCGTAGACTCCGGCCCTGAATCGTCACGGGAATGTTATCGCCGATAAATGAAGCCTACTACAGGGCGCGCGAAGTCGTTCGACTATAAGGGTTTAACTCAAAATCCTGCCGTGTCGCCGCCGGCTTTAGTCATGGCGGGCGCATCGATCACATCCCGAAATGCCGCAGGACGGACGGTGACGAGGCTGGAACGGCGCCAGCGGCGTGAGGTTGCTCAATCCGCAATCAGCGACTGCCGCCATCCTGCGCAAGCCTGCGCGCCTCTCGGGCTTCCCGCCTCATGCAAATGCCTTCCGACGATCGCACGCATCCGAGCGCCGAGGCGTTCCGTGCCTTCATCCGCAATGCGCCGTTCCCCTGCGTGGGAGCGAAATCCGCCCTGGTGCGGGGGCAGTTGAGGATCGTCATCGCCCGGGACATCCGATCGGGCTGGGACGACATGCGCATCTATCCCGCCCTGCTGGCCTTCATCGCCGGCTACCGGGCGCGGCCGGATCTGTTCCAGAGTTTCGCCGTCGTCTTCGAAGGCCCGGGTGACCTCGACGAAGCTGCGTTCGAGGATCAACTTTGGCACCGCGTCCAATCGTTGTCCGACAAGGATGCGTCCCTGGGCCTTCCCCACGATGGTCGTGTCGCTCAGGACCCGGACAACCCGCATTTCTCGCTCAGCTTCGGTGGCGAGGCCTTCTTCGTCGTCGGCCTGCATCCCCGGGCCAGCCGTCCCGCCCGGCGGTTCGTATCGCCCGCGCTCGTCTTCAACCTGCATGCGCAGTTCGAGCGTCTGCGCGCCGAGGGACGCTACGAGAAGCTTCGCGCCTCGATCCTCGACCGAGACCTGGATCTGGCGGGCAGCCTCAACCCGATGCTGTCACGCCATGGCGAGATGTCCGAAGCGCGCCAATACAGCGGCCGGGCGGTCGGCGACGCCTGGCGCTGCCCCTTCCGAGGGCGGCCGGAAACACTGCCGGACGCGACAACCCGGTCACAACACGACCTGCCGTTCGACCAGTTGTTTCCAGTCGGCGGGGCTTGGCAGTCGGCGCAGACGGGGGAGTGAACGGCATGATGGACCAGTCCAAGGCACCGATCCTCGACGCGCTTGCCGCCGTCGAGCGTGGTGACATTGCAGGCTTCGGCGGCCCCGGACACGACGAGGGCCGGGCGGCCTCGGCCGACGTGGTCGCCCTCCTCGGCGAAAAGGCCTTCCAGGCCGACGTGCTGACGCCGAAGGGGCTCGACGACCGCACGGAATCGTTCGGGGTGATGCAGCAGGCCTATCGCCTCGCCGCCGAGGCCTGGGGTGCGCAGCTCTGCCGGTTCTCCACCGGTGGCTCGACGCAGAGCGTCCAGACCGCCGTCGCGGCGGTCGCGGGCCCCGGCTACACGGTGCTGATCGCCGGCAACGAGCATAAGGCGGCCTACTGCACGGCCGTCTACGCCGGCGTGAACCTCGTGGCGATCCCGCCGGTGATCGACCGGGAGCGGGACGTCGAGCACGGCACCGATCCCGAGACGCTCGCCCGGCTCCTCGACCTGCATCCGGGCGCGAAGGCCGCGCTCGTGATCAGCCCGACCTTCTTCGGCGTGACGAGCGACATCCGCGCCCTCGCAGAGGTCTGCCATGCCCGCGGCGTTCCCCTGATCGTCGATGCCGCCTGGGGGGCGGCCTACCCGTTCTGCGACCGCCTGCCGGACAACCCGATGGCCCTCGGTGCGGACGTGATGGTGGTGAGCGTGCACAAGACCATGGGGGCGCTGGCGCAGGGCTCGTTCATGCTCGTGTCCGGCGACCTGATCGACCGCGAGCGGTTCGTCTGGGCGTTCGAGATGCTTCAGTGCACGAGCCCGTCGGTGCCGATCCTCGTGTCGCTGGACGCCACGCGCCGCGCCCACGTCGCCGAGGGGCAACGGCTGTGGCAGCGCGTCGTCGACCTCGCCGCTTCGGTTCGGGATCGCCTTGCCTCCCTCGACGGGATCTCGATCCTCGGTCGGGAGATGATCGGCGGCCCCGGCGCGCATGACCTCGACCCGACCTTCCTGATCCTGGACGTGCGCCGGCTTGGGATGTCGGGCTACGAGGCCGACGAGTGGCTTCAGGCCGAGCGCAAGGTGAGTGCGGTGCTGGGCGACCTGCGCCATATCGGGTTCAGCTTCTCGCTCGGCACCACCGAGGCGGACGCCGAGCGTCTCGTCCAGGGCGTCCGCGACCTGGCCGCCGCCGCGAAGGCCGGCGACGCCCGCTTCCACGCGGTCCCGGACGGGGCGCCGGACTACGCGTCGCTCATGGCGGCTCTCCCGGCGACCCCGGCGATGCCACCTCCGTTGGCGGCAGCGGCTCCGTTCGACCGCGTGCCTTATGAGCAGGCCGCCGGGCGGATCGCCGGCCAGTCGGTCGCAATCGTGCCCCCCGCCATCCCCCGCCTGCTCCCGGGCCAACGGATCACTGCCGCGCATGTCGCCTTTCTCCGGGCGAACCTGGATGCCGGGGCGTTCATCCTCGACCCGGACGAGCATGGCGACGGATTGATCCGCGTCGTCCGCAAGGCCTGACCGGCGTGCGGATCGGGGATGGCAGGGTGCCGGCCCTGCAATCCGCCTTCAGGTCGACGCGGGCGAACTCTGTCACCGGTTTCGTCTGCTTCGGGAACACTTGGTGAGCTGACAGCGCGATCATTTTGCTAGATCGCCCCTCGCAAACCGTCTTCCGATGGCCTCGCCAACGGTTGATGGTGGTTCTGCGGCGCTTCCTGCGGCCGGGTCGATGGCAAGGGGCTCGGCACGGATCGCGTTGTCGCGCGACGGCTGCTAGGATTCCGGCGAGGCCACGGCGTCGTCGCCACCCGGGAGCGGGGGCGATCCGGCGGCGGGGCGGCATCCGATACCAGTCCCGCGCGTTTCGATGGGGCTCCAACCCGATCAGACCAGACATGACTCAGAACGTCCTGCGCCTGGGCGCCTTCTTCTACGCCACCGGCCACCACATCGCCGGCTGGCGGCACCCGTCCAGCGAGGCGGATGGCGGGGTCGACCTCGGCCGCTATGTCGGCTGGGCGCAGAAGGCGGAAGCCGCCAAGTTCGATCTCATCTTCCTCGAAGACGGCACCGGCATCCGCGACACCAACCTCCGCTCCAGCGAGCGCACGGCCCGCTCCACCCATTTCGAGCCGGTGACGCTGCTGTCGGCGCTCGCCGCCGTCACCAGCCGGATCGGCCTCGTGGCCACCACCTCCACGAGCTTCAACGAGCCCTACAACGTCGCCCGCCGCTTCGCCTCCCTCGACCTCCTGAGCGGCGGCCGGGCGGGGTGGAACCTCGTCACCTCGGCGACCGACGCCGAAGCCGCCAATTTCGGCAACGACCGCATTGCCCAGCACGCCGACCGCTACGAGCGCGCCGAAGAGTTCGTCAACGTGGTCCTTGGCCTCTGGAACACGTGGGACGACGACGCCGTGGTCATCGACCGCGCGAGCGGCCAGTTCTCGAAGCTGGACGGCTTCCGGCCCCTGAACCACAGGGGCACGCATTTCGAGGTGCGGGGCCCCCTCAACATCTCGCGCTCGCCGCAGGGCCAGCCGGTGCTCGTCCAGGCCGGCTCCTCGGGGCCGGGCAAGGACCTCGCCGCCCGCACCGCCGAGATCGTCTTCACCGCCAACCAGACCCTGGCCGAGGCCGTGGAGTTCTATGGCGACCTGAAGGGGCGCATGGCCGGGTTCGGCCGCGCGCCCGATGACCTGAAGGTGATGCCGGGCCTGTTCCCGGTGGTCGGGCGCACGGAATCCGAGGCCCGCGCCAAGTTCGAGGAATTGCAGGACCTGATCGACCCGGTGGTCGGGCTGGCGCTGCTGGAGCGCATGATCGGCGGCTTCGATCTCTCCGGCTACGATCCGGACGGGCCGGTGCCGGAATTGCCGGAATCCAACGGCGCCAAGTCGCGCCAGCAGCTGATGTTCGACCTCGCCCGCCGCGAGGGGCTGACCCTGCGCCAGCTCTACCTGCGGATCGCCGGGGCGCGCGGGCATTCGCAGATCGTGGGCACCCCCGCCCAGATCGTCGATGAGATGGAGGCACGCTTCCGGGCGGGCGGCGCCGACGGGTTCAACATCATGCCCGCGACGCTGCCGGGCGGCCTCGACGACTTCATCGAGCTCGTCCTGCCGGAGCTGCGTCGGCGCGGCCTGTTCCGGCAGGATTACGAGGGACGCACCCTGCGCGCGCATCTCGGCTCCCGCCCGGCGCCCGGCTTCGGCCAGCGCGGATAGAACCGCGGGTCAGGGCTTCACATCCGGCCTCGGGTCCGGGACGAAGCCGTCCCGGTTCGGCATGCGGATGGCCGCGAGCGAGCGGGCGTCGAACACCGCGTCCTCCGGCGCGAGCCCGTTCAGGTGGAGGACGTAGCCCGAGACCGCATAGACGTCGTCGTCGCTGAGCGATTGCGGCGCGTTCATCGGCATCGCCCGGCGGATGTAGTCGAACAGGGTCGGCGCGTAGGGCCAGAAGCTGCCGACCGTCTTGACGGGCTTGGCCGAGGCCAGCGTGCCGCGACCGCCGACCAGCCGCTCGCCGAGGCCGCCTTCCCCGGTCGCCCCGTGGCAGGCGGCGCACTGCGCCGCGAAGATCTCGCGGCCATGGGCGACGCGGCCCCGGCCCGGCGGGAGCTTCAGCCCGTCACGGTCGATGTCGATGTTCCAGGCGGCAATCTCGGCCTCCGTCGCCGGTCGGCCGATCCCGAACCGCTCCGCGCCCCCGGCCGCCCCGGCGAAGCCGAGCAGGAGGCCGAAGGCCGCGACGAGCCGGATCTCACGCATAGCCATTGGCGACCTCGCCATCCGCCGCGATGCGCCAGGGCACGACCGCGTTGTTGTGGTAGAAGGACTTGAGGCCCCGCACCGCCGTCAGATCCTCGAAGGTGGGCTGCACGTAGCCGGTCTCGTCGATGGCCCGGCCCGCGATGGTCGTCGGCGCGCCGTCCCCGGTCCAGGGCAGGCGGAAGCGGGTCAGGGCCCGGTTCAGCACCGGCTCCTGCAGGACGGCGTCCTGCCAGGTCTTGCCCCCGTCGGTCGTGACCTGCACCCCCCGGATGCGGCCGCGCCCGGTCCAGGCGATGCCGGTGATCTCGTGGAAGCCCGGGGCGATCCGCTGGGTGCCGGAGGGCCGGGTGATGATCGACTTCGCCTCCATCACGAAGGTGAATTGCCGGGCGGTGCCGTCCGGCATCAGGTCCGTGTACTTGGACGTCTCCTCGCGGGAATAGGCCGGCTCCGCGCTCACGTTGAGGCGGCGCAGCCACTTCACGCTCATGTTGCCCTCGAAGCCGGGCAGGAACACCCGCAGCGGGTAGCCCTGCTGCGGGCGCAACCGCTCGCCGTTCTGGCTGTAGACCAGCAGCGCGTCGTTGAGACATTTCGCGATGGGGATGCTGCGGGTCATGGCGGCGGAATCCGCGCCCTCCGCCACCACCCATTGCGCCTCCGGCTTCAACCCGGCCTCCCGCAGGACCGTCGCGAGGCGCACGCCCGTCCACTCGGCGCAGCTCACGAGCCCGACGAGGTCCGAGGCCGTCTTGCCCTTGATCGCCTCGAAACCTGGATTGCCCGAGCATTCGAGGAAGTGGATGTGCGATTCCGAGGGGAAGCGGCGGATGTCCTCCATGGTGAGGACCAGGGGCCGCTCGACCAGTCCGTGGATCAGCAGCCGGTGCCGGGCGGGGTCGATCTCCGGGATGCCGCCGTGGTGACGTTCGTAGAACAGGCCGTTCGGCGTGAGGATGCCGTCGAGGTCCTGCAGCGGCGAGCGGCTCGAGGCCGAGGTGTATTGCTTCAACCCCTTGGGCACGTTGCGGATGAGCCCCGCCTCGAAGCGCGAGGGCGTGCCGTAGGTCTGGCTGCCGACATCGGCGCCGGGGGCCTTCATCCCATCGGGGATGCCAGGTGGCGTCGCCTCCTCCGCGCGGGCGGAACCGGCCACCGCGCCCACGGCCGCCGCCGCGCCCTGCACGAGGAAGCGGCGCCGGGCGGGGATCGTCGTATCGCTGTCGCTCATGGGAGACGCCTCAAGCCGAGCCGACCCGGTATTGCCGGGGCGGTCCCTCGCCGGTTCATCCGTCTGCGACATGGCCTCGACCTTCCGATTCACGACATCGCCCCGGGGGCGGTCGTCCGAAGGAATCGGCGAGGCGTTTCCCGATCTCAAGCCGGATTCTCCCTCGACTCTCGTCTTTGGGACCGATGTATTGCATAGAAACGGGCAAGTGGAATTTCGTTTTTCCCTCGTCGGCTTACACCGACAATCCCTTCTCGGCCCCGGAATGGCAGCGTCTGTCCGCGACCCCATGCGTCAGAGCCGGGCGGATTTCACGCCTTCCGCCGTGCGGACCACGGCTTCGCCCGATCCCGGGGGCGTGAAGTAGGCCGCTCCGAGCGTCGCCATGGCGGTGACGAGGGTGGTGATCGCCGCGCTGACCGCACTGGGCAGCGCCCCCGCAGGGTCTATGGCATAGAGCAGCAGGATCGCGATGGCGGCTCCCACGGCCGAGCCGCCGGTTGCCGCGACGGCCTTGTTGGTGGGCGCCGCCGAAGGGAGCGGCGGCATCGTTTGCGGATCATCGGCGGGCATGTGATGGCGATCCCTCGTTGACGATCACCGCATCCTGCGGACCCTGCGGCTCGGCCGTCGCGACGGTGGGCCGCCGTCGCGGCCCACCGCTCCCGTCAATCACTCGAACGACATCGCCCCGTCCGTCGTCCATGCGGCAAGGCCGAACATGGTGGAGAGCGGCGCCCCGGGATCGAACCCGCTCCTCGCCTTTTCGGCCGCGGGCGTCCACGCGCGGTCCTGGTACAGGAAGGACGTGTGATCGTTGAAGGCGATGCCGACCAGGACTTCGGCGACGATCCGTCCACCGACAGGGCCGAGGTGATGGCCCGCGCTCTTGTCCGTCACATGCGCTGACCGCCCCTTCAGCTCCGATTCCTTGAGGATGTAGAACCAGAGCGGCGCCCGGAAGGCGAAGGGATTGGGGGTCGGCGCGGTGGCGCTGAAGTCGTGGCCCCGCTTCGGGTCCTTCGTGTCGTCCCAGAGCTCCGCCTCCGACAGGACTGGCACGCGGAGCGCCCGCGCCACGTTCTGCCCCGAAGGCAGGGAGAAGGCGCTCCCGCGCAGCAGGTTGCGGTAGGCGAGCGAGGGAATGCCGTCCGGGTGGTTGCCGCTCCGCGCGACGTCGGGGGGCAGCATGGCCAGGGGATCGACGATCTGCGAATCGATCCGGTAGCCGGGTTGCGTCCGATGCGCGTCGTCCTGCGGGGCGACGCCGAGGACGTCCTTGTCGGGCCCCGATGGCGTGACCATCGTCGGCATGGCCCCGGCGGCGAAGAACAGGCGCCAGTCGATCTCCCAGTGGGACGGCAGGGGGCCGAAGCCGTTCAGGCTCACGTTCGGCAGCACCTTGTCCGAGAAGATCGGGATCCGGTGGAACCGGTCGTCACTCGCGAACGGTGTCACGGCATCGCCCCCGACGATGGCCTCCCCGCGCCGCAGCGCGTAGCTCGGCCGCACCATGGAATGCCCGAAGCGGAAGGCCGCGACGGAGAACTCGACGGGCATGTAGGCCTGCCCGTCCTTGGGCTTGTAGAACTCGATCGCCGGGTGGGGCTTGGTCCCGCCGCCCAGATAGACGTGCCGCCACGCCTCTTCGCCGACGATGCGCGGCAGGTAATCGTTGAGCACCAGGTACTGGTAATGCCAGCGGACGATCCGCTGCGCCTCGGCGAACAGCCTAGGCCGATCCGCCTTGAGGTCGGGGCGCGCTTTTTCGAGGGTGTCCACGACCTTGTTGTGAAAGTTCAGGAAGAGCGCCTGGATCTGGCAGACGATGCCGTTCTCGTCGTTGCGGGGGTCGCCGAGCAGCGCGCGGCCCTCGACGTTGCGGGGCAACTCGCCCCGGCGCACCGCCGACGGGTTGCCCGCCTGGCGGCCGAGCAGGAAGCGGATGCCGCCGCCGTCGGACTGACGATCCTGGTAGAGGTAGGGCTGGTCGTCGGGCCCCCGCCCATAGAGGGAATCGAGGTCGAACCGCGGGGTCCGGAAATCCTCCGTCGCGTCCGGGTCGTTCAGCTTCTGCAAGGAGCTGTTGGGATCGAAGGTCAGGTCATGGTCGATGAACTGGCCGAAATAAGTATAGCCGGCAGGAATGAGCGGATTTTCATCGCCGGGCTCCGGTTCGCCGTAGGGCGTGTCCAGACGCGTATTCGGGCTGGGCGGATCGCGGGTGAAAGGCACCGTGCCGAATACGACATCCGGGCCCTCCTTGACGGGTGCCGTCGGGTCCCGTCCCTCCTCACCGCTCTTGCGCAGATGAGCGGTTTCCTTCTGGATCATGATCGTAGCGAGGTTGGCCAGATCGGCCTTCTCGTAGTTCTCGGCAGGCAACCACCGGAACATGCGCCCGAATCGTGCGCCCTCCTGGGGAGACTTATTGACATACGTTGTGCCGCGAACGATCCCGTGCGCCCTGGTCATGCCAAGCCTCCGTATCATTATTTTATGTTTAACAAAACGGCCGCGATCGCTTGAAGCGAATCGGTCTAAAGTCATACGCAGCGCCAAATCATCTGGCGCATAATTGAATTACATTGTCCATGAGTCTTGAAATAATATAAAGAGATGGCCGTGATATGAATTGATATCTCGAATTCGTATCAAGCTTCGCAAAATCGATTGGCGCAAATCCGGCCTTTTGATTCATCGCGCCGCGCATCGCGCGGCCCAACACGAATCGCCCCGAACACGACCTCACGGAAGCTTGAAGGATTTTCGGCTAGACTTGTCGGACCATAAGCGTCCGATAATAGCCTTTCATTAGCCTGGCGGCCGAATGATGGGCGCAGGTCTTCAGACGGCTTCGCCATGCCCCCGTTTCGTGCCCCTCCCGATATCGCGAACAGGAACCGCCAGCCGACCACGTGGGGCGGCACGTCGCGTTCGGATCGCGAAGGGTTCCTATCCAGCCACGACCTGGCTGTCCGGCAGGGCGCTCCGGGCGGCTCCGGCCGACGGGAGGCGCTGCTCACCGGGCTCATCGCCGTCCTGATCTTCTCGGCCGTGGTGATCGGCTGCGCGGTGGTCTGGCCGTCGTATCTCTCCTGCCGCCACGTGCAGCAGACGACCGGCCTCGTCGGTGGCCAGACGCTGACGACCTGCACGGCCCAACGCGCGCTGTGGCGCATCGGCCTCTCGATCTAGCCACGGGTTTCCCTGCGCCGACGACGAGCCGCATGTCCAGCCTCCCTCTGATCCCCCTCGCCGAGGCGGCCGTCTTCACCCTCGGGTGCGCGGTCATCCAGGCCCTGCGAAGCCATGCCGTGCGGCTGACGCAGGTCCTGGTCGTGATGGTCATCGTCGCCGTACTGGCGATCGCGTTCGCGATGACACCGGACGACGAGTTGAACGCGGCGGCGACCGCGACGGCGGTTGGCGATACCGGCATGCCGCCGACATTCGAGCTTCAGTAAGCCCGCAGGCAGCAGAACCGGCTCGGCCGATGAGGTTCGTCAAGATCGGGTCGCGTTGCCGACGCCGATCATCGCTAATCGGTGCCGGTGAGCGTATGCTCATCGCCACAGGGGGATCGGCGATGTCCATGACCAATCGGCGAGAACTGTATCGAAGCCCCAACGGCGACAGTTGGTTTCTCGGGCGCGAACCGGAAAGCGGCCATGCCTTCGTGATCCATCAACCGAACGGGCCCTCCGGCGGACGTCTCTCGCACATCGCGTTGGGAGACTTCCTCCGGGGCAGCGCGCACGGCCCCGAGCACCAAGCCCTGCTCCGCCTCATTGGATCGCTCGTCGAGGTCCCCCCCTATGCCGAGCGGACGTAGCCGACGGCCGATTCTCGGCCGGCGGCGCGTCGATGAGGAGAGAACGTGTGACCAGTCAGACTGCGATAGACGCCCTGGCCCTCGAAAATCGGCGTTTCACCGAGATCATGCGGAGCTTCGACGGCGGGATCTGGTGGTCGTCCGATGCCACGGCGCAGATCGATGTCGACGCCATTTGCGCCCAGGCGGCGCATATCAAGATCGCCTTGGACGAGATCACCCGGCTGGCGAAGAACATCGCGGGGTGATCGCCGTGGCGGCCGAGGGGCGGCCTCTCCGCGGGGCGAGGGCTACCGGGATCTCCATGGCGTCTTCGACCATTGACCCGCACCCGCGCAGAGACCGCGCGCCGCCCTCGAAGACAATGGACAAGCGATGAAGTTCTACTGGGGACCGCACACCTGCGCGATCGGCATCCACATCCTGCTGGAGGAGATCGGCAAGCCCTATGAGAGCGTGAAGATGGATGTCGCCGGCGGCGAGGCCGGGCGCGAGCCGTTCAAGGCGATCAACCCGAAGGGTAAGGTGCCCACCCTCGTGCGCGAGGACGGGACCGTCATGACCGAGTACGGCGCCATCGCCACGTGGCTCGCCCGCACCAACCCGGACAAAGGGCTGATCCCCGCCGACCCGGACGCGGAGCGTCGGGGCCTGGAGGTGATGGACTACGCCATCGGGACGCTGCACCTGCAGGGGTTCGGACGGCTGTTCAAGACGGCGAACTACGAGCCGCAGGACATGCTGCACCAGACGCTCAAGCTCGGGCAGGCCTCGGTGAAGGACCAGGGTCGCGCGATCATCGACGAGGCGCTGGTCCTCCTCGACCGGCAGATGGCGTCCCGCCCCTACGTCGCGGGCGATGCGTTCTCGATCGGTGACAGCGCGCTGTTCTACGCGACCCGCTGGGCGCCGCAGGAGGGCATCGCCCTCCCGGCCAACCTCGCCGGGCATTACGAGCGCATGATCGCGCGACCGGCTGTGGCGCGGGTGCGCCGGATCTGGGGCGAAGAGTAAGACGGCACCAAACCGGGCGACGCGACCCTCGCAGGCCGCGCCGCCCCTCCCCTGATCAGCGGGCGGTGCCGGTGTCCGTGGAGCCCGTGGCCTCGGCGGGGCCGGGCTTGATCGACCACAATTCGGTCGGCAGGCTGATCGGCGCGCCGGGCTTGTAATCCGCCGAATCCTGGATGTGCGACGTGGTGAAGTAGATCGTGCCGTCCGGCCCCTCGGAGAAGGTATCCGGCCAGCGCAGACGCTCGTCCTGGACGAGGGTCGTGAGGGGCGCATTCGCCTTCGAGAGGTCGCGCACCTTCACCGCGTTGTCCTGCGGCGAGGTCACGTACATCCGCCCGTCCTTGCGCGAGATGAGCAGGCCGTCGGCCACGCCGTTCTCGCCCACGGTGGCGATCTTGCCCGTCAGGGTCTTGTCGCTGAGCATCTCCGGCACGAAGGAGGCGGTGGCCCAGCCGGTCAGCGCGTCGGTCGGCAGGCTGTAGAGCGTCTTGCCCTTGATCGCCTGCCAATAGAGCGTCTTGCCATCCGGCGAGAGGGCGATGCCGTCTGCCGAGAATTCCACGCCGCGCCCATCGGGGCGGCGGAGCGGCTTGCCGTCATACTGCACGGTGACGCTCTTGTCGGGCATGGTCGAGGGATGCCCCGACAGGAGCCGCTTGGCCGTGCCGCTGTCGAGATCGACCACGATCAGCGCGCCCTCCGCACCGGAATCGGTGAGGTAGGCGGTCTTGCCGTCCGGCGAGATCCGCACGTCGTTGATGTAGGAGGCCTGCATCACCGTGCTGGTGTCGAAGGGAATGGTCTTGATGACCTTATTGGTCTTCAGGTCGATGCCGACGAGCTTCGGGCCGTCCTTCACCACATGCGCCATCGCGGGGGCGGCGGCATCGACCACCCAGAGCCGGTCCTGCCCGTCGGCGACGACGCTCTGCACGCAGACGAAATGCGTCTTCGGATCGACCTCGTCCTTCTTCGCGTTGCGCCAGCCGTTCCACTCCTCGTCCGGGTAGGCGACCGGCTTGCCGTCCTTCAGCTCCGCGACGGACACGGGGGCGTCCTCGCTCCAGCGGGGGAAGTTCACGAACATGCGCCCGTCCCGGCTCACGGTGATGCCGGTGACCTGATGCGCGAAGCTCGCGACCTGCGTGAGCTTGCCCTGGCCGGCGGCCGGGTCTTGGGCCAGGGCGGGGCTCGCGAGGATCCCGACACCGGACATCATCGACAGGGCCAGCCCAATCCGGGCCGTCACGGGACGAGTCATGCTGTACGCTCCTTAAGGATATGCACGCCAACGCCGGCCGGGCGGGACGGCTCCCGCCTGCGACGCGGCAACCGCGACCAAAGCGGGCTTCGCGCGTTACCCGCAGCACACGCCCGAAAGGGGATCCCGATGCTGATCCGCGCTGCCCTCGTCTTCGTCGCCCTCACCTCGGGCGCGCACGCCGCCGCCTTCGATGACCTGAAGGGCTATCTCGCCTCCTGCCTGCGCTTCGAGATGAACGGCGCTAGCGTGCCGCGCGGCGTCGCCGCCTCGACCCGCGTCCGCTACGCCCTCGACCGCTGCTCGGACGAGGTCGCCCGCCTCGACCGGGCGGACGGGCGCCGCCTGCGCGGCGACGGCGGCATCAGCCCCTCGACCAAGGAGGTGATCGGCGCCGTCGTGAGCCGCAGCGGCGGCAACGGCTTCGCCAACGTCCGCTATTGAGCGCTTCCCAGCCGCGTGCCGCTCCGCGATAGGATTGGCGCGGCGCGCGGGGCAGAGGAGTGCGGGTGTGACGGGACGCAGCATGCCGGTGCCGGCGCGACGGCGGCGGCGGGATGGCGAGGCACGCCGCGAATCCGTGCTGGATGCGGCCCTCGACATCTTCTCCACCACGGGCCTGCACGGCGCCAGCCTCGACCAGATCGCCGAGCGCGCCGGCCTCTCGAAGACCAACCTGCTCTATTACTTTCCCTCGAAGGAGGAGCTGTACCTCGCCGTCCTGCGGCGCGTGCTCGACGTGTGGCTCGATCCGCTGGTCTCGCTCCAGGCCGACAGCGAGCCCGCCCAGGCGCTGCGCGACTACATCCGCCGCAAGGTCATGCTCTCCCGCGATGCGCCGCAGGCCTCGCGCCTGTTCTGCCTGGAGATCGTGCAGGGCGCGCGCCTGCTACGGGCGGAGCTCGAAGGGCCGCTGCGCGCCCTCCTGGACGACAAGGCCGCGATCCTGCGCGCCTGGACCGAGGCCGGGCGGATCGCCCCGCACGACCCCCACCATCTGATCTTCTCGATCTGGGCGATCACCCAGCACTACGCCGACTTCGCGACGCAGATCGAGGCGATCACCGGCCACACCCTCGATGACCCGGATTTCTTCGAGGCCACGGTGGCGAGCACGCAGGCGCTGATCCTCGGGCGGCTCGGCCTCACCTGATTCGCCCGCCCCGGAGGGTCTGCGCGCCCGCGCCTTGCGCAAACGCCGCCTTGCCCGCGGTCAATCGGCGGAGAGTTTGTGCAAACGGTCAAAATTGGCCGTTCGAAGTTTGACCGTTTGGTCCGATCATCTCATCGTCCTCTCGCACAGGCCAGTATTCCGGCCCGGCCCATCCTGAATGCGACAGGTGAGGGAGATTGCGATGGCGAATCCCATGAATGTCGGTGTCTTCATCCCGATCGGGAATAACGGCTGGCTCCTGTCGGAAAACGCGCCGCAATACAAACCGAGCTTCGATCTCAATAAAGAGATCACCCTCAAGGCCGAGGGCTACGGGCTCGACTTCGCACTCTCGATGATCAAGCTGCGCGGCTTCGGCGGCAAGACCGAGTTCTGGGACCACAACCTCGAATCCTTCACGCTGATGGCGGGCCTCGCCGCCGTCACGAGCCGGATCAAGCTCTACGCCACCGCGCCGACCCTGTGCCTGCCCCCCGCCATCACCGCGCGGATGGCCGCCACCATCGATTCGATCTCGCACGGGCGGTTCGGCATCAACCTCGTCACCGGCTGGCAGCGGCCGGAATATTCGCAGATGGGCCTGTGGCCGGGGGACGAGTATTTCGCCCGCCGCTACGATTACCTCTCCGAATACGCGCAGGTGCTACGCGACCTGTGGGGAACCGGGCAGAGCGACCTGAAGGGCGACTTCTTCCAAATGGACGATTGCCGCCTGAGCCCCCGGCCGCAGGCGGACATGAAGATCATCTGCGCCGGCCAGAGCGCGGCGGGGATGGCGTTCACTGCCACCTACGCGGACTACAATTTCTGCTTCGGCAAGGGCGTAAACACGCCGACCGCCTTCGCGCCGACCGTCGCCCGGCTGGAGGAGGCCAAGGCCAGGACCGGCCGGGACGTGTCCTCCTACGTCCTGTTCATGGTGATCGCCGACGAGACCGACGCGGCGGCGCAGGCCAAGTGGGAGCATTACAAGGCGGGCGCGGACAAGGAGGCCATCGCGTGGCTCGGCGTCCAGGGCGCGGCCGACACCAAATCCGGCAGCGACACCAATGTCCGCCAGATGGTCGATCCGACCTCGGCCGTGAACATCAACATGGGCACGCTGGTCGGCTCGTTCGCGACGGTCGCGCGCCTGCTCGACGAGGTGATGACCGTGCCGGGCACGGGCGGCGTGCTGCTCGTCTTCGACGACTTCCTCAAGGGGCTCGACGATTTCGGCACCCGCATCCAGCCCCTGATGGAGACCCGGCGGCACATCACGGCCGAGGCTGCGCCCCTGGCGGAGGTCGCCTGATGGACGCGCCTGCGGGCTACCGGGATCCGGCGGGGCGGTTCGGGGCGGTGACGCTGCCGGCGCGGCCCGAGCCCATCGCCTTCGCTCCCGCCGCCACGGCGCTAATCGTGGTCGACATGCAGAACGCCTACGCGACGAAGGGCGGCTATCTCGACCGCGCCGGCTTCGACGTGTCGGGCACCGGGCCAGTCATCGCGCAGATCGCGCGGTCGGTCGCGGCGGCGCGAGCGGCCGGGATCGCGGTGATCTGGTTCCAGAACGGCTGGGACCGCGACTATGTCGAGGCCGGCGGGCCGGGCTCACCGAACTGGCACAAGTCGAACGCCCTCAAGCACATGCGGGCGCGACCGGAGATGAACGAGCAGCTGCTCGCCCGGGGCACCTGGGACTACGCCCTCGTGGACGAGCTGAGGCCGGCGCCGGGCGAGATCGTGCTGGGCAAGCCGCGCTACAGCGGCTTCTTCAACACGCCGCTCGACAGCATGCTGCGCGCCCGCAGCATCCGCACCCTGGTGTTCACGGGCATCGCGACGAACGTCTGCGTGGAATCGACCCTGCGGGACGGCTTCTTCCTCGAATATTTCGGCATCGTCCTGGCCGACGCGACGCATCAGGCCGGGCCGCCGGCCCTGCAGGAGGGCGCGCTCGCCAACATCGCGACCTTCTTCGGCTGGGTCTCCGACGTCGCCGCCTTCGAGGCCGCCCTGAAGACCGCCGCATAAGCCTCCCCCACCGTCGAGAAAGGGACCCGAGACCATGCCGAAGACCGTGATCATTCCCCCCGGCACGGGCAAGCCGCTGGCGCCCTACGTGCCCGGTACCCTGGCGGACGGGATCCTCTACGTTTCGGGCACCCTCCCCTTCGACACGGACAACAACGTCGTCCATGTCGGCGATGCGGGGGCGCAGGCCCGGCATGTGCTGGAGACGATCAAGGGCGTCGTCGAGGCCGCCGGCGGCACGATGGACGACGTCACCTTCAACCATATCTTCGTGCGGGATTGGGCCGATTACGGCGCGATCAACACTGTCTACGCGGAGTATTTCCCCGGCGACAAGCCCGCCCGCTACTGCATCCAGTGCGGCCTCGTGAAACCCGATGCGCTGGTGGAGATCGCCACGATCGCGCATGTCGGCAAGGCGGGGTGAGCCGATGGGCCCCGTCCACCACGCGGTCTCGGGGCTCGCCACCGGGCGCCCCGTCCTGCTCTCGCCGGGCCTCGGCGGCTCGGCCGCCTACTTCGCGCCGCAGATGGAGGCGCTGGGCGCCGCTCTGCGGGTCGTCACCTACGATCACCGGGGCACCGGCCGCTCGGCCGGTCCCCTGGAGCCTGGCCACGACATCCCGGCCATGGCCCGCGACGCGCTCGGCGTGCTCGACGCCCTCGGCATCGAGACAGCCGACATAATCGGCCATGCGCTCGGCGGCCTCATCGCCCTGCAACTCGCCCTGGACCACCCGGAGCGGGTCGGCCGCATCGTGGTCATGAACGGCTGGGCGGCGATGGAGCCCGCGACCCGCCGCTGCTTCGCGGCCCGCAAGGCGCTCCTGACCCGCGCCGGGGTCGAGCCCTTCGTGGCCGCGCAAGCCATCTTCCTCTACCCCTCGGCCTGGATCAGCGCGAACGGCGAACGCCTCGCGGCGGACGAGGCGCACGCGCTGGCCCATTTCCCCGGTGCCGAAACGGTGCTCACCCGGATCGCCGCCCTGGAGGCCTGCGATTTCGGCGACCGGCTCGGCACCCTCCCCCACGACGTCCTGGTCATGGCCGCCCGGGACGACGTGCTCGTCCCCTACACTGCCTCGGAACGCCTCGCCGCGATCCTGCCGAACGCCCGCCTCGACCTCGCGCCGGAGGGCGGCCACGCCCACAGCGTCACCTGCGCGGAGTCCGTGAACTGCGTGCTCCTCGATTTCCTCGTCCGGCCCTGAGGAGGAACCCCGCCATGGCCTTCGACGATCGCCGCATATCCGTGGATGGCGCCGCCTATCGCGAGGCGATGGCGCGGCTCGCCGGGGCCGTCCACCTCGTCACGACGGACGGCCCGGGCGGCCGGGCGGGCTTCACCGCCACTGCCGTGTGCAGCGTGAGCGACGCCCCGCCGACCCTGCTCGTGTGCATCAACCGGGACTCGTCGGCCTATCCTGCCTTCAACCGCAACGGGCGGCTCTGCGTGAACCTCCTCGCCGCCGGGCACGAAGCCCTGGCGGAGGCCTTCGGGCGGCGGCCGCTCGCCGAGCGTTTCTCGGAAGGAGACTGGCACGAGGGACGGGGCGGCGGCCCGGTGCTGGATGAGGCGCTCGCGGCCTTCGAATGCCGGATCGTCCGCCGCGTGCCCGCCGGCACGCACGACGTGCTGTTCGGCGAGGTCGAAGCCCTGTCGGGCGGGGGCGGCGACGCCCTAGTCTACGGCTTCCGCCGCTACCACGGGGTGGCGCGGGACGTAGCCCCGCCCTCCCCGTCCCTGTGCGACCGTGCCCCCAGGGTGCTGGGACTTCGATAGCTCGGCTTATATCAGCCTACGACCACCTCCGCCCCTGACCTCAAACGGTCGGCAATCTCTGAAATATTATCCAACGAGCGTTCACACGCTTCACGTGAGCTGAATGCCGCTTGAGTTCGCTCAGAGGATGAGGGGCATCTCATCTCACGCCTGCGGCTCGTCGGCGAGCCGCAGCAGGTTCCGGCCGTAGGCAGTCTTGGAGAACAGCTTGCCGCGGGCGATCAGCTGCTCGCGGTCGATGAAGCCCTGCACGTAGGCGATCTCCTCCAGGCACGCGACCTGAAGCCCTTGCCGGTGCTGGATCGTGCGAACGAATTCCGACGCTTCGAGCAGGCTGTCGTGGGTCCCCGTGTCGAGCCACGCATAGCCCCGACTCATCTTCTCCACGTAGAGCTGGCCGCGCTCGAGATAGGCCTCGTTCACGCTGGTGATCTCGAGTTCGCCGCGCGCCGAGGGCGTCACGGCGGCGGCGATGTCCAGCACCTGATTGTCGTAGAAGTACAGGCCCGTCACC
>NZ_JAKSXZ010000135.1 GCF_022829465.1 Methylobacterium sp. J-067 | reverse complement strand
CCAAGCTCCTCCGCCGCCGCCGCGACGGTGTTGACGCTGGCGGCGGTCTGGTGGGCGGCGCTGGCCACGTTGGCCGACCGGCTCGACGTCTCCCCGACCGCGTGGCGCATGGTGCCCGACGTGCCCTCCAGGCTCGACACCGCCCCCGTCACCTCGCCGACGATGCCCACCACCGAGTGCTCGAACCGGTCCGCGAGGTCCGTCAGCATCGCCCGGCGGGCCTGCTCCTCGCGCAGGCGCGCGGCCTCGGTGGTCTTCAGTTGCTGCGCGGCCTCCTCCAGCGTCATATCGCGGATGGTCACGACGGCGCGGGCGATGTCGCCGATCTCGTCGGCCCGGCGGCTGCCCGGCACTTCGGCCAGATCCTCGCGGGCGGCGAGCGCCTTCAGGGCGCGGGTGAGGGCGCCGAGCGGGCGCACGATGGAGCGGGCGAGCCACAGGCCGAGCCCGGCCGTCGCGGCGAGGACGATCAGGCCGATCATCACCAGGGTGCGCGAGAGCGCCTGCGCGTCTTCAAGGGCCTCCGCCCGCGATTGCTCCGCGATCACGGTCCAGGGCGCCCCGAGGACCGAGACCGTCGCGGCGGCGCCCATCTGCGGGCCGTCGGCGGCCTCGTAGGTAAAGCCCTCGCGGCCGGTGATGTCGGCGACCTTGAGGCCGAGCCCCGAGACCGGCGAGCCGGCCTTCGCCTGCGGGGCGAGGGGCGGGTTGCTGCGCAGGGCGCCGTCCGGCCCGGCGGCGAGCACCTGCCCAGTCTCGCCGAGCCCGGTGCGCTTGGCGAGCACCTGATCGAACAGGGTGGGGGTCACGCGCATCACGACGAAGCCGATCCGCTCCACCGCCTGCGAGGTGCCCATCGCGACGTTGGCGCGCTTCGACATCGCCCGGCCGACGAAGGCCGAGGGGCCGGAGCCCACGGGGTAGGGGGCGAAATCCTCGTACAGGACCGCGTTCGGCTCGGCGGTCTTCAGGCGCTCCACGAGGCGGGCGAGGCCGGTGGCCTTCAGCGGGCCGTCCGCGACGGTGGCAGCGAAATCCTCCCCCTTCGTGGTCGTGTAGACGACGCGGCCCGCCTCATCGAGGAACATCAGGTCGGCGTAGCCCGGCTGGGCCACGAGCTTGCGCGCGATCTCCTGCACCTTGCCGTGCCGGCGCCCGTACATGCCCGCCGCCGGGCCGCCGTCGAGGGCGATCCGCTCCGCGACGGCCTTGGGCGCGCGGAAGGCGTCCACGATGCCGGCCGTCTCGGGCTTGGCGGGATCGAGGGTCTCGATCAGGTCGGGGAAGTTCGAGACGATCTGCGGATGCGCCGCCACCGCGACGAAATCCGCCTGCATCCGGTCGGCGGTGAGTTCGATGCTGTCCTGCCGGGCCGAGGCGGCGAGGTGAAGCCGCTCGCTCGCCGCCTTCAGCAGGCTCGTCCGCGCCGAGTACCAGCTGATGCCCCCCATGGTCGCGGCGCTCATGAGGGCCAAGCCGATGGTCATCGCCGGAAGGCGCGCACTCAGCCGCGAAGAAAGACGCATGACAGATCCCTGCAAACTCTGATTGCAGGGGACGCTAGGAGCTTTGCCTTGAGGGAGATTTAAGGACCCTGCGTTCTCGCGCCGGAGATGAGCGGTTTCCACTCACACCGACATCCAGCGCAGCACCTCGGCCTCGTTCATTCCGGCGCGGGGACCCGCCAGCACGACCTGCCCGCGATCCATCACGGCGTAGCTGTCGCAGAGATCGCGGGCCCATTCGAAATACTGCTCGACCAGTACGATCGCCATCTCGCCCTTGCCGCGCAGGTAGGTGATGGCCCGGCCGATATCCTTGATGATCGAGGGCTGGATGCCCTCCGTCGGCTCGTCGAGGACGAGGAGCTTCGGGCGGGTGACGAGGGCGCGGCCGATGGCGAGCTGCTGCTGCTGCCCGCCGGAGAGGTCGCCGCCGCGCCGGTGCAGCATGTCCTTCAGGACCGGAAACAGGTCGTAGATCTCGGCGGGGACGTGGCGGTCGCGCCGCTTCAGGGGCGCGAACCCGGTCTCCAGGTTCTCCTTCACGGTGAGCAGGGGGAAGATCTCCCGTCCCTGGGGCACGAAGGCGATGCCTGCCCGCGCCCGGTCGTAGGGGGCAAGTCCCTGGATCTCCCGGCCGTCGAGGCGGATCGCGCCGCCCTTGACCGGCTGCTGCCCGACGATGGCCCGGAGCAGGGAGGTCTTGCCGACGCCGTTGCGCCCGAGCACGGTCGTCACCCGCCCGGCCTCGGCGGTCAGGGAGACGCCGCGCAGGGCCTGCGCCGCGCCATAATACAGGTCGATGCCTTCGACGCTCAGCATGGTCACCGCCCCAGATACACTTCGACCACCTTCGGGTCGGCCGAGACCGCGTCGATGGAGCCCTCCGCCAGCACCGCGCCCTCGTGCAGGCAGGTGACGCGGCATTGGAGCGCCCGCACGAAATGCATGTCGTGCTCCACCACCACCACGGCGTGGTCCCCCGCGATCCGGCGCAGCAGCTCGGCGGTCTGGGCGGTCTCGGCGTCGGTCATGCCCGCCACCGGCTCGTCCACGAGGAGGAGCTTGGGGTCCTGCGCCAGCAGCATCCCGATCTCCAGCCATTGCTTCTGGCCGTGGCTGAGGTCCGCCGCCGGGCGGGCGCGGTGAGCGATGAGGCCGACCGTGGTGAGGATCGCGTCGATGCGCTCGGCCGCCACGCGGTTGCGCCATCCGAACAGGGAGGCGGCCGCCGCGCGCGGTCCCTTGAGCGCCAGCAGGACGTTGTCTGCCACCGTGTGGCTCTCGAACACGGTGGGCTTCTGGAACTTACGGCCGATGCCGAGGTCGGCGATGGCCGGCTCGTCCAGGGCGAGGAGGTCGTGCGCGCCGTCGAACAGGGCGATGCCGCTGTCGGGCTTCGTCTTGCCGGTAATGCAATCCATCATCGTGGTCTTGCCGGCGCCGTTCGGGCCGATGATCGCCCGCATCTCCCCCGGCAGAAGCGTCAGCGACAGACCGCGCAGGGCCTTGTAGCCGTCGAAGGTCACGCGCAGGTCATCGACGTAGAGGAGCGCCCCTGTCACCTTGGTCTTGTTGGCCGGGCCGGCGGAAGTCTCCGGGCGGTCGATCACGGCGGTGTCGCTCACGAGCCTCGTCCCTCTTCCGCGAGCTTCGGGGCGATCTCGGGCTCCGGCGGGAGCTTCGCCGCCGCCCGGCGGCTGCCGAACTTCTCCATGAGCGTCCCGACGATGCCGCGCGGCATGAACAGCGTCACCACCACGAACAGGGCGCCGAGCGCGAAGAGCCACGCATCGGGCATCGCCCCGGTCAGGATGGTCTTGGCGTAGTTGACGATCACGGCGCCGAGCGCCGCGCCGACCAGCGTCCCGCGCCCGCCGACCGCGACCCAGATCACCGCCTCGATGGAGTTGCCCGGCGCGAACTCGCCGGGGTTGATGATGCCGACCTGCGGCACGTAGAGGGCGCCGGCCACGCCCGCCATCATCGCCGAGACGGTGAAGGCCAACGTCTTGAAGTGCTCCGGCCGGTAGCCGAGGAAGCGGGTGCGGCTCTCGGCGTCGCGCACGGCGATCAGGATCTTGCCGTAGGCCGAGACCGTCATCGCCCGGGCGATCAGGTAGCCCAGCGCCAGGGCGATCCCCGTCGCCACGAAGATGCCGACGCGGAAATTCCGAGCCTGGACGTTGAATCCCAGAAGATCCTTGAAGTCGGTGAGGCCGTTGTTGCCTCCGAGGCCCATGTCGTTGCGGAAGAAGGCGAGCATCAGGGCGTAGGTCATCGCCTGGGTGATGATCGAGAGGTAGACCCCCGTCACCCGCGAGCGGAAGGCGAGCCAGCCGAACACGAAGGCCAGAAGCCCCGGCACGAGCAGCACCATCAAGGCCGCGAAGGCGAAATGGTCGAAGCCGAGCCAGTACCAGGGCAGGCTCTTGTAGTTCAGGAACACCATGAAGTCGGGCAGGACCGGATTGCCGTAGACGCCCCGGCTGCCGATCTGGCGCATCAGGTACATGCCCATCGCGTAGCCGCCGAGCGCAAAGAACGCCCCGTGGCCAAGCGAGAGGATGCCGCAATAGCCCCAGACGAGATCGAGGCTGACGGCGAGCAGGGCGTAGGCGAGGTACTTGCCGAACAGCGAGACGAGATAGGTCGGCAGGTGCAGCCCGGAGCCCTCCGGCACGGCGAGGTTCAGCACCGGCACGGCGAGGCAGAAGGCCGCCAGCAGGCCAAGGAAGATCCAGCCCTTCAGGTCGATGAGGCGGGTGCGGGAGGGCATGGCGCTCACGATTCCACCGCCCGGCCCTTGAGCGCGAACAGCCCGCGCGGGCGCTTCTGGATGAACAGGATGATGAAGATCAGGAGCCCGATCTTGGCGAGCACCGCGCCGATATACGGCTCGGCGAGCTTGTTCACGACGCCGAGCGTCAGGGCCGCGACCAGCGTGCCCCAGAGGTTCCCGACGCCGCCGAACACCACCACGAGGAACGAATCGATGATGTAGCCCTGGCCGAGGTTCGGCGAGACGTTGTCGATCTGCGACAGGGCCACCCCCGCGATCCCGGCGATGCCGGAGCCGAGCCCGAAGGTGAGGGCATCGACGTAAGGGGTGCGGATGCCCATCGCGGCGGCCATCCGCCGGTTCTGGGTGACGGCTCGGGTCTTCAGCCCGAACGAGGTCTTCCGCAGGACGAACAGCAGGCCGAGGAACACGGCCAGGGAGAACAGGATGATCCACATCCGGCCCCAGGTGATCGAGAGGCCGTAGAAATCGAAGGCGCCGCTCATGAAGGCCGGGGCGCCGACTTCCCGGTTGGTCGGCCCGAAGAGCGAGCGCACAGCCTGCTGGAGCACGAGGCTGACGCCGAAGGTGGCGAGCAGGGTCTCCAGCGGCCGCCCGTAGAGGAAGCGGATGATGAACCGCTCGATCAGCACCCCGACCAGCCCCGCCACGAGGAAGGCGCAGGGGATGCTGATGGCCAGCGACCACGGGAACAGGGCCGGCGCCTTGGTGCGGATCGCCTCCTGCACGAGGTAGGTCGTGTAGGCCCCGAGCATCACCATCTCGCCGTGGGCCATGTTGATGATGCCCATCACACCGAAGGTGATGGCCAGCCCAATCGCCGCCAGCAGCAGCACCGAGCCGAGCGAAATCCCGTACCAGACGTTCTGCAGCGCCCCGAGGATCGCGAGCCGCGTCTCGATGGCCGCGATGCCCCGGCCGGCGGCGGCGCGCACCGCCTCGCTCGGATCGGCCCCAAGGCCGCGCAGGATGCCCATGGCGTCGCCGTCGCCCCGCGCCTGGATGGCGGGCAGGGAAGCGAGTTTTTCGGATTCGGCCGTGCCGGGCTTGGCGAGGAGGACGGCGGCGCGGGCCTCGCTCATCACCTGCTTGACGCCCGCGTCCTTCTCGCGGGCCAGCGCCGTGTCGAGGGCGGGGAGGGCGGCGGCGTCGCGGGCCTTGAACACGGCATCGGCCGCCTCCCGGCGCTTGGCCGGATCGGGGCTCACGAGATTCAACTGGCCCTGCGCCGCCTCGATGCCGCGGCGGACGCGGTTGTTGGCGCGCACGGGCTTGAGGGCGGGATCGTCGGGCGCGGCGGCGCCGGTCCTCGCGTCGACGACCCCGGCGCCCTGGCGGATCAGCAGCGCCTTGTCCGAGGGCCGGACCAGCAGCCGCCCGTCCGACAGGGCCGAGAGGATCACCCCCGCCCGTGGGTCGCCGCTCGCCGCGAGCCCCGCGACGCCGGCCTCGATCTCGGCATAGCCGTCGCCGGCAAGCTGCGCGTAGGGGTCGGGCGCCTGCGCGAGCGCCGGGCCGGCGAGGAGCAGGAACAGGAGGGTGAGAAGGCGGGTCATCGGGTCATTTCGGGTGGGCCGGGCCGGACGGTCCCTCCCCCCGGGCGGGGGGAGGGAGGTTCAGGCGGCTACGCCCCGCCGCACTTCTTGGTCTTGGTGTTGTAGTTGCCGCAATTGAGCTTCACCCAATCGGCCTCGAGGTCCTTCGAGCCGTCGAGCTGCTTCGACCACGCCTCGCCGGGGATCAGCTTGTCGGTCTTCCACACCACGTCGAACTGGCCATTCGCCTCGATCTCGCCGATGAAGACCGGCTTGGTGATGTGGTGGTTGGGCAGCATCTGGGCGGTGCCGCCGGTGAGGTTCTTCTGCTCGATGCCCGGCAGGGCCGCGATGACCTTGTCCGGGTCCGTGGTGCCGGCCTTCTCGACCGCCTTCACCCACATGTTGAAGCCGATGTAGCTCGCCTCCATCGGGTCGTTGGTGGTGGCCTTGGGGTTCTTCTTGAACGCCTGCCACTTCTTGATGAACTCCTCGTTCTCCGGCGTCTTGATCGACTCGAAGTAGTTCCAGGCCGCGAGGTGGCCGACCAGCGGCTTCGCGTCGATACCGGCGAGCTCTTCCTCGCCCACCGAGAAGGCGACGACCGGGATGTCGGTGGCCTTGATGCCCTGGTTGCCGAGTTCCTTGTAGAACGGCACGTTGGCGTCGCCGTTGATGGTCGAGACCACGGCGGTCTTCTTGCCGGCCGAGCCGAACGCCTTGATCTTCGAGACCTCGGTCTGCCAATCGGAGAAGCCGAACGGCGTGTAGTTGATCATGATGTCCTCGGCCGCGACCCCCTTGGACTTGAGGTAGGCTTCGAGGATCTTGTTGGTGGTGCGCGGGTAGACGTAATCCGTGCCCTCCAGCACCCAGCGCTTGGCGCCGCCGCCATCCTCGGACATCAGGTAATCCACCGCCGGGATCGCCTGCTGGTTCGGCGCGGCGCCGGTGTAGAACACGTTGCGCTCGCTCTCCTCGCCCTCATACTGGACGGGGTAGAACAGGATGTTGTCGAGTTCCTTGAACACCGGCAGCACCGACTTGCGCGACACGCTGGTCCAGCAGCCGAACACGGCCGAGACCTTGTCCTTCGAGATCAGCTCGCGGGCCTTCTCGGCGAAGAGCGGCCAGTTCGAGGCCGGATCGACCACCACCGGCTCCAGCTTCTTGCCGAGGACGCCGCCCTTGGCGTTCTGCTCGGCGATGAGCATCAGCATGACGTCCTTCAGGGTCGTCTCCGAGATCGCCATCGTGCCCGACAGCGAGTGGAGGATGCCGACCTTGATGGTCTCTTCCGCCCGTGCGGCGCCCGTCGAGAGCGTACCGAGGGCGAGGCCGGCGGCCAGCGCGGCGGCCGAACTCCAGGTCTTCCAAGTCTTCACTGTCTTCCCCTTGTCGTCTGCACGAGACGTCGCAGGCTTAGGCAATGGCCGTGCCAGTTTTTTGGGCAAAACCGTGGATTGAAGTCCCGGAGCGATCACAAACCGGCGCCGTCATGCCGGCGCGGTCCGGTCTCTGCTAAAGCCCGCCCGTCAGTCCGGAGAGAGCGACGATGCATGAGTCCGACGCGGCCCCGCAGCGCATCGCCCTGATCGGCGCGCCGATCGAGGTCGGCACCCACGAGCCGGGCGCGCTCATGGGGCCGGCGGCCCTGCGCACCGCCGGGCTGGTGCGCACGCTGCGGGACCTCGGCCATACGGTGGAGGACCGGGGCGACATCGCCCCCGCCGGCCTCGCGCCCGGCGCCACGGGCCTGCCGGCGGTGGCCGCCTGGGCGCAGGCGCTCTCGGAGGCCGTCGAGGCGGCGCTCGGCGAAGGGGCGGTGCCGCTGGCCGCCGGAGGCGACCACAGCCTGTCGCTCGGCTCCGTCGATGGGGCCATGCGCCATTGCGCCCGCACCGGGCGGCCGCTGATGGTGCTGTGGCTCGACGCCCATGCTGACTTCAACACCCTGGAGACCTCGCCCTCCGGCAACGTCCACGGAATGCCCCTGGCGGCGCTCTGCGGCGAGCCCGGCTTCACGGCCCTATTCCGCCAGCCGGCGCCGCCGCCGCTGGACCCGCGCCGGGTCCATCTCTTCGGCCTGCGCTCGGTGGATGCCGGGGAGCGCGCCCTGGTCCGTGCCCGGAAAGTAGGCGTCACCGACATGCGGGAGATCGACGAGTTCGGCGTCGTCGCGCCCCTGCGCCGGGTGCTGGAACGGGCGGCCGAGGCCGGCGCCCATCTCCATGTCAGCTTCGACATCGACTTCCTCGACCCGTCCATCGCGCCGGCCGTGGGGACGGCGGTGCCGGGCGGGGCGACCTTTCGCGAGGCGCATCTGATCATGGAGATGCTGCACGATTGCGGCCTCGTCGGCTCGCTGGACGTGGTCGAACTGAACCCGTTCCTCGATGAGCGCGGGCGCTCGGCGCGGGTGCTGGTGGAGCTGGTGGCCAGCCTGTTCGGCCGCCGCATCCTCGACCGGCCGTCCTCGCCGGAGCCGCTGCCTGCGGAACAGGCAGCGCGCGGGTGAGGGCGATGCACACGGAAAAGGCAAACGGCGCCCCCTTGCGGCAGCGCTCCGTGGGCACGATCCGCCTCGCGGTGGGGCCGAGCGGGGAGGGCGGGCCGACGCGCCTGCGCGACCTCGCCGAATCCGGCCCCTCGCGCCTGCGCTTTCCCCGCGTCGGGGACGTGCCGGAGGCGGTTCTGGTCAACACGGCGGGCGGCATCGCCTGCGGCGACATCTTCCACGTCGATCTCGACCTCGCGGGCGGCAGCGACCTCGTCTTCACCACCGCGGCGGCGGAGAAGATCTACCGCTCGGACGGGCCGGACAGCGTGATCGAGAACCGGGTGCGGATCGGGGAGGGCGCGCAGCTGGCGTGGCTGCCGCAGGAGACGATCCTCTTCGACCACGCGCGGCTGCGCCGCCGCTTCGAAGTGGACCTCGCGGCCGATGCGGGGCTGCTGGCGGTGGAGATTGTCGCCTTCGGCCGGGCGGCCCGGCGGGAGCGGATCGGGCAGGGGCTGTTCGCCGATGCGTGGCGGGTGCGGCGGGGCGGGCGCCTCGCCTATGCCGACACGGCCCTCCTCGAAGGCCCGGTGACGGACCTGCTGGCCCGCCCCGCCATCGGCGGCGGGGCCGGGGCGGCGGCGACCCTGCTCGACGCCTCCCCCGGCGCCGAGCCCCGGCTGGAGGAGGCCCGCGCGATCCTCGCCGGGCTCCAGCGGCCGGAGGAGGGGATCGAGGCGGCGGCAAGCGCCTGGAACGGGCATCTCGTTCTGCGGATGCTCGGGCCGATTGTGGGGCCGTTGCGCGAGCGCATGGCCCGGTTCACGGCGGCCTATCGCGGCCTGCCGATGCCGCGGGTGTGGCAGACCTGAATTGGGTGCGTCTCGCCCGTTGCCTGCCGGGGCCGACCTCTGCTAGAGACGCGGCCTCCGGGGCCATCCGCCAGGCCCCGCGCGGCCTTGCGCCGCGACCGGATGGCCTCGTGGCGGAGTGGTGACGCAGAGGACTGCAAATCCTTGTACGGGGGTTCGATTCCCTCCGAGGCCTCCAACCCTTTTCTCGATCGCTCGGTTCGACACAGCCCCGCCCGCAAGGCCGGGGCTTTTGGCGTTTCGCCCCTGTCCTTGGCGGCTGTCTTAGGCGTTGCCTTTCGGCCACGGGGGCATCGCCGGCCTTTATCCCGGCAAACAGGGCTTGCGCCCTCCGCCAGCGCTGTGTAGAGACACCCCCGCGATCCCCGATAGCTCAGTTGGTAGAGCAGGCGACTGTTAATCGCCTTGTCGCAGGTTCGAGTCCTGCTCGGGGAGCCACTTCGCTCCCTCGCACATCGCACACGATCCGACGCCCGACCCCGTGAGAGGTCCGGGCGTTGCAACTGTGTTTAATCTCGATTGTGCGGACGCCCCATCCCAAAGGACGGAGCGCTCCGACCCGCGCTACTCGCGGGAGGCCATCATGTCGTGGGTGAGGACGGTCAGCTTGCCGATCAGGCTGGTCAGGTCGCCCTTGCGGCAGGACCATTGCGTGCCGATCGCCTCGCCGTCCGCCGAGACCGACACCACCGCCACCGAGCGGAGCTTGCCCTCGCGCGCCAGGACCAGTTGCTCCTGCAACACCTCGATCACCGACGCGACCGCCTCGTCGGCGACCGTCGGTGCGAGCCGGGCCGGAAAGGCCACGACCGTCGCCTCGTCCGCCTGCTGGCTGCGCTTGTTCATCGGCTCCGCCGCTCCTGTTCCTCGAATGCGCAATCCTTGCGGGGTCGGTTCGGGCAGAGTGTGGCAGCTTATCCTTACTGGGACAGATCAACCAACCATTGTGGTATCCGCGCCACAGCCGGGGGCTCCGCAGAACGCCGCGCGGAGCAATCTCGCGGTTGCGAACGTTAGTGCTGCATGAGCGTACAGATCGATCAGACCCACACCGTCGAGATCGTGCCCTGCACGGGCGCGTCGCCGAGCTTCCGCTGGATCATCCGCCGACCGGACGGGACCGCCTTGCGCCAGTCGCCCTATGCCTTCACCACCGAGAAGGGCGCGCAGATCTCCGCCTCCCTCTGGCGCCGCGAGCTCGCCGAGGCCGGCATTCGCTGAGGTCGCCGCCTCACGAATACAGCGTGGGGTTGAAGTAAACGTGGCCGTAACGGAAAGGCTTCGGTCGCCTCTCCATGATCTCGGCGGGGTGCGCACAAACAAAAAAGCAAGGCCACAAGGCCTTGCTTTTAGAAATGGCAGTCTTTCGGCCTTGGTTTGCCCGACGCATTGCCTGCGTGGTGGCCGGTTTTTCCTCCCGAGACTCGGACCCTGCGCCGGCCCTCTCGGGCGTCGCAAACATCGCGGCACGCTTATAGGAACAACAATGCGTGCTGTCACCGGGGTCGGAGAAAAAATCTGCGCTTTTTTGCCGGCCACGGGGAACGGCGTGTTCGCGCCCCGGTTGCGGATCTTCGCCGCGAGAAACCGGAGCGATCTTTCGCCGGAACCACGATCCGCTTGTATTTTGCCACAGTGACGTGTTGTGTGCCCCGCGCCGGGGCCACCGAGCCCCGCAAGGCTCCCGTTCGAAGCGATCGATGCGTCTCTCCCGCTACTTCCTGCCGACCTTGCGCGAGACGCCCAAGGAAGCCGAGATCGTCTCCCACCGGCTGATGCTGCGCGCGGGTCTCGTGCGCCAGGAATCGGCGGGCATCTACGCGTGGCTGCCGCTCGGCCTGCGGGTGCTCAATAAGGTGTGCGACGTGATCCGCCGGGAGCAGGACCGCGCGGGCGCCGTCGAGATCCTGATGCCGACGGTGCAATCCGCCGAGCTGTGGCGGGAATCCGGCCGCTACGACGCCTACGGCAAGGAGATGCTGCGCCTGAAGGACCGGCACGAGCGCGAGATGCTCTACGGCCCGACCGCCGAGGAGATGGTCACGGAGATCTTCCGGGCGAGCGTGCGCTCCTACAAGGACCTGCCGAAGAACCTCTATCAGATCTCGTGGAAGTTCCGGGACGAGGTGCGGCCGCGCTTCGGCACGATGCGCTCCCGCGAGTTCCTGATGAAGGACGCCTATTCCTTCGATTTCGACCAGGCGGGCGCCCGCCACGCCTACAACCGCATGTTCGTGGCCTACCTGCGCACCTTCGCCGGGCTCGGCCTGAAGGCGATCCCGATGCGCGCCGACACCGGCCCGATCGGCGGCGACCTCTCGCACGAGTTCATCATCCTCGCCCAGACGGGCGAGAGCGCGGTGTTCTGCGATCACGCCTATCTCGACATGGAAACTCCGCCGGAGACGGTGGATTTCGACGACGTCGCCGGGCTGCAGGGCCTCGTGGACGCCTGGACCTCCCGCTACGCCGCGACGGAGGAGATGCACGAGGAGGCCGCCTTCGCCGAGGTTCCGGAGGAGAGCCGCCTCTCCGCCCGGGGTATCGAGGTCGGGCACATCTTCTATTTCGGCACCAAGTATTCCGAGCCGATGGGCGCCAAGGTCGCCGGGCCGGACGGCATTGAGCGCCCGGTCCACATGGGCTCCTACGGCATCGGCCCGAGCCGGCTGGTCGCCGCGATCATCGAGGCCTCGCACGACGAGGCCGGGATCATCTGGCCGGACGCGGTCGCCCCGTTCGACGTGGCGCTCATCAACCTCAAGGTCGGCGATGCGGGCACCGATGCCGCCTGCGCGCAGATCCAGGGCGAGCTGGAGGCCGCCGGCCTCTCCGTCCTCTACGACGACCGTGACGAGCGGCCGGGCGCCAAGTTCGCCACCGCCGACCTGATCGGCCTGCCCTGGCAGGTGATCGTCGGGCCGAAGGGTCTCGCCGAGGGCAAGATCGAGCTGAAGCGGCGGGCCGGCGGCGAGCGGGAGAGCCTTGCTTCCATCGACCTGCTGGCCCGCATCAAGCGCGTCTAAGGCAGCCCGATGGCGGGGCTCGCACCGATGGTTGGCCGGCTAAGGGGCCGCGCGGCGGACTGGGCCTCCGGTTTCGCCGCCAACATGAAGGCGGGCACGCCGCCCTTCGCGCCCTTCGAGTGGCTGCTCGCCGGCCGTTACCTCCGCGCCCGGCGCCGGGGCGGCGGCGTCTCGGTGGTCGCCTTCTTCTCGGTGCTCGGCATCGCGCTGGGTGTGGCCACCCTCATCATCGTGCTCTCGGTGATGAATGGCTTCCGCGCCGAACTGCTCTCGAAGATCGTGGGCATCAACGGCCATCTCTTCGCCACGCCCATCGACCGCTCCTTCACCGATTGGCAGGACCTGTCCGACCGCCTGTCGAAGGTCGCGGGGGTGAAGGCGGCGGTGCCGCTGGTGGAGGGGCAGGCCTTCGCCTCCTCGCAATATGGCGGCTCGGGTGTGCTGGTGCGGGGCATCCGCGCCCAGGATCTCGATTCGCTGGCCGCCGTCACCACCTCCGTCCGGGGCGGCACGCTGGAAGGCTTCGATGACGGCAGCGGCGTGCTGATCGGCAAGCGGCTGGCCGATACCCTCGGCTTGCAGGCGGGGGACACGATCACCCTCTCGACGCCCAAGGGCGCCTCGACGCCCTTCGGCACGGCGCCGCGCACCAAGAGCTACACGGTGAAGGCGGTGTTCGAGGTCGGCATGACCGAGTTCGACCAGACCTTCGTGTTCATGCCCCTCGCGGAGGCGCAGACCTTCTTCAACCGCGAGGGCGACGTCTCGCTGATCGAGATCTACGTCGATGATCCCGACCATGTCGGAGACATGCGCGAGCCCCTGGAGATGGCGGCCGAGCGGCCCCTGCTCCTCACGGATTGGCGCCAGCGCAACCGGACCTTCTTCGGGGCCCTCGAAGTCGAGCGGAACGTGATGTTCCTGATCCTCAGCCTGATCGTGGTGGTGGCGACGCTCAACATCGTCTCCGGCCTGATCCTGCTGGTGCGCGACAAGTCGAGCGACATCGCGATCCTGCGGACCATGGGCGCGACGCCGGGCACGGTGATGCGGGTCTTCCTCATCAACGGCGCGCTGATCGGGGTGGTGGGCACCCTCTCGGGGCTGGTGCTCGGCATCCTCATCACCGTGAACATCAAGCCGATCCAGCGCTTCCTCTTCCCCGGCGCCTGGGATCCGACGGTGCGCTTCCTCGCCGAGATCCCCGCCGAGATGAACCCGCGCGAGATCACGGCGGTGGTGGTGACCACGCTGCTCCTGTCGCTCGCCGCCACCCTGTATCCCTCGTGGCGCGCCGCCCGGCTCGATCCGGTGCAGGCCCTGCGCTACGGCTGAGGCCATCACCATGAGCTCTGGCCCCCAGCCAGCCGATGCCCCGCCGGTGCCGGCCCTGTTCTTCGCGCAGGTCGAGCGGCGCTACGCCCAGGCCGAGGGCGCCCTCGACATCCTGCGCGGGACCGATCTCGCGATCTGGCCGGGGGAGCTCGTCGCCCTCGTGGCGCCTTCGGGGGCCGGCAAGTCGACGCTCCTCCACCTCGCCGGCCTGCTGGAACGGCCGGATGGGGGCGAGGTCTATATCGGCGGACGCCCGACCTCCGCGATGGCCGATGCCGAGCGCACCCGCCTGCGCCGGGAGGAAATGGGCTTCGTCTACCAGTTCCATCACCTCCTGCCGGAATTCTCCGCGCTGGAGAACGTGATGATGCCCCAGCTCATCCGGGGCCTGAAGCGCGGCGAGGCGAAGGCGCGGGCCTCCGAACTCCTGACCTTCCTCGGCCTGCAGGCCCGGCTCGCCCACCGCCCGGCGGAACTGTCGGGCGGCGAGCAGCAGCGGGTGGCCATCGCCCGCGCGGTCGCCAACGGCCCCCGGCTGCTCCTGGCCGACGAGCCCACCGGCAACCTCGACCCCGGCACCGCCGGCCATGTCTTCTCGGTGCTGATGTCCCTGGTGCGGGCCTCCGGCCTCGCCGCCCTGGTCGCGACCCACAACCTCGACCTCGCCGCCCGCATGGACCGGCGGGTGACGATCCGCGACGGGCAGATCACGCCGCTGGATTAGCCGGCCGAGCCGCTTCGCAACCCTTCATTGACCATCTTCGAAAGTCACTCGCCTGACGTGCAAAACTCCATTTCCAAAAGAACAAAACAAGAACATACTGCCTCAACGAATGCGGGAGGCGGCGACGATGCTCAAGCGGGCGATCCTGACCGGAATGGTGGAGTTCATGGCCTTCGGAATTCTGTTCGGGGCGTTCGGCGCCTGGGCGGTAGCCCTCGCACCGATCCGTTGAGGATGCGCGTCCACCTGCGCGAAAGTTCCCGCCGGAAGCGGTTGTCCACAGGATGTCCCCGCTTTTCACCGGCTTGCCACAGTGCCGGGGAATACGGGCCTCGGGCGGTGGATAACTGGGCTGAGTGGCCTCCGGGCGGTCGACTCCGGGGCGGCCAGGGCCGATCCTCCACGGCCCCCGAACAAGGCCGGACATGACACGTCACTTGAAGGAAGTGGGCTTCGTCCACCTCCACGTCCACTCGTCCTATTCCCTGCTCGAAGGCGCCGTGAAGGTCGGCGACCTCGTGAAGGCGGCCGTGTCCGACCGGCAGCCGGCGCTGGCCCTCACCGACACGAACAACCTGTTCGGCGCCCTGGAATTCTCCGAGAAGGCGGCCAAGGACGGGCTGCAGCCCATCGCGGGCGTGCAACTCTCCGTGGCCTTCGAGGGGGCGGATCCCCATGCCCGCACCCTGCCGACCTATCACGGCGTGGTGCTCCTGGCGCAGGACGAGGAGGGCTATGCCAACCTGCTGCGGCTGGCGAGCCGGGCCTATTTCGACTCGCCGCTGGGCGAGGCGCCCCGCGTCGCCGCCGCCGTGCTGGCGGATTACGCCAACGGGCTCATCGCCCTGACCGGGGGGGCGGGCGGCCCCCTCGACGCGGCGCTGCGCGCCGGTCGCCCCGAACTCGCCGCGAGCCGGCTGGAGAGCCTGAAGCGGGCCTTCGGCGAGGACAACCTCTACGTCGAGATCCAGCGCCACGGCCTGCCCGAGGAGGGGCGGATCGAGGCGGCGCTCCTGCATCTGGCGGACCGAAACGGCCTCGGCGTCGCGGCGGCGAACGAGACGTTCTTCTCGAAGACCGACGATTACGACGCCCACGACGCGCTGCTCGCCATCGCGGACGGCCGGATCGTCTCGGACGACCGCCGCCGCAAGCTGACGCCGCGCCACAACTTCAAGACCCGGGCCGAGATGGCGGCCCTGTTCCACGACCTGCCCGACGCCCTGACGGCGACGGTCGAGATCGCCATGCGCTGCGCCGTCCGGGCGCGGACCCGCAAGCCGATCCTGCCGAACTTCTCCCGCGTCGCCGGGAGCGAGGCCGCGACGCTGGCCGAGGCGTCCGGCGCCGTGGCCCAGGCCATCGCCGCCGACGAGCCGACCGAATTGCGCCGTCAGGCAGAAGCCGGCCTCGAACTGCGCCTGCAGCAGCACGGCACCGCGCCGGGCTTCACGGAGGACGATTACCGCAAGCGGCTCGCCTTCGAGCTCGACGTCATCGTCTCGATGAAGTTCCCCGGCTACTTCCTGATCGTGTCGGACTTCATCAAGTGGGCGAAGGAGCATGACATCCCGGTGGGGCCGGGGCGCGGCTCCGGCGCCGGCTCGCTGGTGGCGTGGTCGCTCCTCATCACCGATCTCGACCCGCTGCGGTTCGGCCTGCTGTTCGAGCGGTTCCTGAACCCCGAGCGCGTCTCGATGCCGGATTTCGACATCGACTTCTGCGTCGAGGGCCGCGAGCGCGTGATCCGCTACGTGCAGGAGCGCTACGGCGAGCGGCAGGTCGGGCAGATCATCACCTTCGGCACGCTGCTGGCGCGCGGCGTGCTGCGCGATGTCGGCCGCGTGCTGGAGATGCCCTACGGGCAGGTCGACAAGCTCACCAAGCTCGTGCCGCAGAACCCGGCCAACCCCGTCACCCTCGCCCAGGCCATCGAGGGCGAGCCCAAGTTGCAGCAGGCGATGGAGGAGGAGCCCATCGTCGGCCGCCTCATCGACATCGCCAAGAAGCTCGAGGGCCTGCACCGCCACGCCTCGACCCACGCGGCCGGCGTGGTGATCGGCGACCGGCCGCTGGAAGAGCTGGTCCCCCTCTACCGCGACCCGAAGACGGGGATGCGCGTCACCCAGTTCAACATGAAGTGGGTGGAGCAGGCCGGGCTGGTGAAGTTCGACTTCCTGGGCCTCAAGACCCTGACGATGCTGCGGTGCTGCACCGATCTGCTGAAGCAGCGCGGCATCGAGATCGATCTTGCCGGCCTGCCGCTCGACGACAGGGCGACCTACGAGCCGATGGGCCGGGGCGAGACGGTCGGCGTGTTCCAGGTGGAATCGGCCGGCATGCGCAAGGCGCTCTGCGAGATGCAGGCCGACCGGTTCGAGGACATCATCGCCCTCGTGGCCCTCTACCGGCCGGGCCCGATGGCCAACATCCCCGTCTATTGCGAGCGCAAGCTCGGCCGCGACGCGGGCAACGAGGCCAACTGGTACCCGCACCCGAGCCTGGAGCCGATGCTGAAGGAGACCTTCGGCATCATCGTCTACCAGGAGCAGGTGATGGAGATCGCCAAGGTGCTCGCCGGGTACACCCTCGGCGAGGCCGACATGCTCCGCCGCGCCATGGGCAAGAAGATCCGCTCGGAGATGGACGCCCAGCGCGAGCGCTTCGTGAAGGGCTGCGAGGCGGGGGGCCTCACCAAGGCCAAGGCGAACGAGATCTTCGACCTGCTCGCCAAGTTCGCCGATTACGGCTTCAACAAGAGCCACGCGGCGGCCTACGCCCTGCTGACCTACCAGACCGCCTACCTGAAGGCGAATTATCCGGTCGAGTTCCTGGCCGCGGCCATGACGCTCGACATCGACAACACCGACAAGATCGCCGAATTCCGGCAGGACGCGCAGCGCCTGAAGATCACCGTCGAGCCGCCCTCGATCAACGCCTCGGGCGAGGTGTTCGAGGTGCGCGACGGCAAGATCTTCTACGCGCTCGCCGCCATCAAGGGCGTCGGCCGCGAGGCGGTGCGGGCGCTGGTCGAGGCGCGGGGCGACAAGCCCTTCACCGACCTCTCCGACCTCGCGCGGCGCCTCAACCCGCGCCTCGTGAACAAGCGGACGATGGAAAGCCTCGTCCAGGCCGGCGCGCTCGATGGCATCGAGCCCGACCGGGCGCGGGCCTTCGCGGCGGTCGAGCCGATGATGCGGCTCGCCGCCAGCGCGGTCGAGGCCGAGACGACCGGCGTCGCGGACATGTTCGGCGGCGTCGCCTCGGCGGACGTGTCCCTGCGCATCCCGCCCCACGAATTGTGGCCGATGGCCGACACGCTGAAGCGCGAATACGCGGCGATCGGCTTCTTCATCTCGGGCCACCCGCTCGATGAGTACGGCGACCTCCTCGACAAGCTGCGGGTGCAGAGCTGGACGGATTTCTGCCGGGCGGTGCGGGCGGGCACGACGAGCGTCGGCCGGGTCGCGGCCTCGGTGCTGGACCGGGCCGAGCGGCGCACCAAGACCGGCAACAAGATGGGCATCGTCACGCTGTCGGACCGGACGGCGCATTTCGAGGCGATTATCTTCTCCGAAGGACTCGGCCAGTACCGGGACATCCTGGAGCCCGGCCGCCCGCTGGTGCTCCAGTTGCAGGCGAACCTGGAGGGCGAGGACGTCCGCGCCCGCATCATGACCGCCGAGCCGCTGGATGCGGCGGTGGCGCGCTTCCAGAAGGGCATGCGCATCCACCTGGAAGACCCGCGCGGCATCCAGGCGGTGCAGAGCCGCCTGACCATGCGCGGGGAGGGGGAGGTGTCGCTGGTGCTGCGCCTCGACGGCGGCGGGCGCGAGGTGGAGATCCGCCTGCCGGGCCGCTACCAGGCGACGCCGCAACTCGCGGGCATGCTCCGCGCCATGCCGGGGGTGGCGCAGGTGGAGGTGAGCTGAACCGGGGTTCCCAAAGGGGCGGAAACCTCGACTATAGGCTGGTGGAAGCATGGCCGCGCAACACGCGCATTGCCCACCGCCGCTTCGAACTGCTCCACGATGCCTATGTGAAGGCCCGGTACTCTTACAAATACGAAATCACGGCAGAGGAACTGTCGTGGCTGATCGAGCGTGTCGAGGTGCTGAGCCGCCTCGTCGCCGAGATCTGCGCGGAACGCCTCGACAAGCGGCCGAAAGCCCCCCGACCGACAGAGACGAGCCCTGACACCCCCGCAGTCATTGCGAGCGCAGCGAAGCAATCCAGGGCAACGAGACGCTTCAGACCGTGGCGCTTCCCTGGATTGCTTCGCTGCGCTCGCAATGACGGTGATGGCGGCAGGCATCACGGCCCGGCGCAGGGCTCGATCACCTTCCGAATGACCGCCGCGTCGATGACGGGGAAGGTCGCGATGATCGCGGCATCCCCGGCGCGCGGGCTCGATTGCGTCCAGACGATCCGCGCATTCGCCTCCGCGAGGCCCGGCGCGATCCCCCGGAGCGGGCTTTCGGTGCGCCTCGGGCCGGCGACGGTCAGGGTGAAGCTCGTCGCCGGATCGGCGGCCACCGCGCCGCTCGCCGGGGCGATCATGCTGCGCACGCCGTTCGCCCCCGCCACCCGGATCGCGGTGAGGGGCTTGCCCGTGCCGCCCGGCCCCTCGAAGGCGTCGAAGGCGAAGGTGGCGGAGAGATCCGCGAAGCGCGGGACCGTCAGCGCCGCCGAGAGCCCCGCATGGGCCGGATCGCAGGCGAGCCGCAGGGTGACATGGCGGGACGCGCCGCCGATCGTCGCCTCGCCCACCAAGCCCACCTCCTTCGCCCAAACGGGGGAGGCCAGAAGGACGAGAGCCAGGGCGGGGGCGACGATCCGCATGGAAGCCTGATCCGTTAACGCCGCCGCGCGGCCGGGAAGGGTCGCTTTACCACGGGAGAAGGAAAGAGGCTCCCGACCCAGGGTTAATGTGCGCTGCAGCAACTCATTCAAAAGCGATCGATCCTACACCGCCACGCTTAGGTCCTCAGGCGTGGCCATGCGCATCAAGATCACCCTCGTCCTCATGCTCGTCGTGTATCTCATCGACGGCCGGGCGCCCGGCTTCCGCGAACTCCGCAACCCCGACGCCGAACATGCCGGCGCGCGCAACATCGTCGCGACCAAGCGGGCCTGGGTCTGACGCGACGGCCACGCCGTGCGGCGGATGCAGCGACGCGGAAAACGCCTATATCCCTCCCATGCAATGGACGGACGACGCCCTGGTGCTGGGCCTGCGCCGGCACGGGGAGAGCGGCGTCATCCTCGAAGCCATGACCGCCGAACACGGGCGCCATCTCGGCCTCGTGCATGGCGGGCGCTCGCGCCGGATGCAGCCGGTGCTCCAGCCGGGCAACCGGGTGCGCGTGACGTGGCGGGCGCGGCTCGACGAGGGTCTGGGCGCCTTCGCCGTCGAGCCCCTGGCCTCCGAGGTCTCGCGGATGATCGGCTCGGGGCTCGCCCTCTACGGGCTCGGGGCCCTCGGCGCGCTGCTGCGCCTCCTGCCCGAGCGCGACCCGCACCCGGCGCTCTACGAAGCCGCCGGCATCCTCGTGGAGCATCTGGACGACCCCGCCATCGCCCCGCCGCTGATGGTGCGGTTCGAACTCGCCGTGCTCACCGAACTCGGCTTCGGCCTCGATCTCTCGGCCTGCGCCGCCACCGGGGGCAACGACCGCCTCGCCTACGTCTCCCCCCGCACCGGCCGCGCGGTGAGCGCGGCGGCCGGCGAGCCGTACAAGGACCGCCTGCTGGCCCTGCCGACCTTCCTGCGCGAGGGCGGGGCGCCCGGCCCTGACGGCGTTGCGCAAGGGTTTACCTTGACGGGATACTTCCTCGACCGGCACGTCTGGGGGCCGCGCGGCCTCACGCCACCGGAAGAGCGGGCGCGATTCGTTGCGCTCGGCGTCGCCGAAGGTTAATCTGTTCGCGTTACGTTCCAGTCTGAAAGCCGGAAACCACCATGGGCCAGCCCTTCGAGCCGCCGTCCGGCGACGGCATCGAAAGCGTCGAGCTGAAGTCGGCGCTGGAAGAGCGCTACCTCGCCTATGCGCTCTCGACCATCATGCACCGGGCCCTGCCCGATGCCCGCGACGGGCTGAAGCCGGTCCATCGGCGCATCCTCTACGGCATGCGCCTCCTGCGGCTCGACCCGAACACCGCGCACAAGAAATGCGCGAAGATCGTCGGCGACGTGATGGGCGACTTCCACCCCCACGGCGATCAGGCGATCTACGACGCGCTGGTGCGCCTCAGCCAGGATTTCGCGCAGCGCTATCCGCTGGTCGATGGCCAGGGCAATTTCGGCAACATCGACGGCGACGGCCCCGCCGCCTACCGCTACACCGAGGCGCGGCTCACCGAGGTGGCCCGCCTGCTGCTGGACGGGATCGACGAGGACACGGTCGATTTCCGGCCCTCCTACAACGGGGAGAAGGAAGAGCCGGTGGTGCTGCCGGCGGCCTTCCCGAACCTGCTGGCCAACGGCAGCCAGGGCATCGCGGTCGGCATGGCGACCTCGATCCCGCCGCACAACGCGGCCGAGCTGTGCGACGCGGCGCTCTACCTGATCAACCACCCCGAGGCGACCTCGGGCCAGCTCGCCAAGTTCGTGCAGGGGCCGGATTTCCCGACCGGCGGCATCCTCGTGGATTCGGCCGAGTCGATCGCGGAGGCGTATCGCACCGGGCGCGGGGCGTTCCGGGTCCGCGCCCGGTGGCACAAGGAGGACCTTGGCCGGGGGACGTGGAACATCGTCGTCACCGAGATCCCCTACGGCATCCCGAAGGGCCGGCTGATCGAGAAGATGGCCGAGCTCCTTCAGGAGAAGAAGCTGCCGCTGCTGGCCGACGTGCGGGACGAATCCGCCGAGGACGTGCGGGTGGTGCTGGAGCCGCGCTCGCGCAGCGTCGATCCCGTCATCCTGATGGAATCCCTGTTCCGCCTCACCGAGTTGGAAGCGCGGATCTCCCTGAACCTCAACGTCCTCGTCGGCGGCCTCGTGCCGAAGGTGATCGGGCTCGCCGAATGCCTGCGGGAATGGGTCGATCACCGCCGGGTGGTGCTGCAGCGCCGCTCCCGCTACCGCCTCGGCCAGATCGACCGCCGCCTAGAAATCCTCGGCGGTCTGCTCATCGTCTATCTCGACCTCGACGAGGTGATCCGCATCATCCGCGAGGAGGACGAGCCGAAGCCCGCCCTCATGGCCCGCTTCGAACTGACCGAGGTGCAGGCCAACGCCATCCTCGACACCCGCCTGCGGTCCTTGCGCAAGCTGGAGGAGATGGAACTGAAGCGCGAGCTCGACGCCCTGACCGCCGAGAAGGCCGAACTCGACGGGCTGCTCGCCTCCGAGCCGGCGCAGTGGAAGTCGATCCAGGCGCAGATCCGCGCCGTGAAGAAGACGTTCGGGCCGGAGACCAAGCTGGGCAAGCGCCGCACCAGCCTGGAGAACCCGCCGGACACGGCCGGGGTCGACCTGACGGCGGCCCTCGTCGAGCGCGAGCCGATCACGGTGATCGTCTCGGAGAAGGGCTGGATCCGCGCCCTGAAGGGGCATGTGGCCGACCTGTCGGGCGTGGCCTTCAAGGGTGACGACCGGCTCAAGATCGCCTTCCCGAGCGAGACGACGCAGAAGATCCTGCTGCTGGCCTCGAACGGCAAGATCTTCACCCTCGACGCCGCGAAGCTGCCGGGCGGGCGCGGCTTCGGCGATCCGGTGCGGCTGATGGTCGATCTCGACGACGGGACCGAGGTGGTGGCGGCGTTGCCCTACCGGCCGGAGACCAAGCTGCTGATTGCGGGCTCGGATGGGCGGGGCTTCGTCGCGCCCTCCGATGCCCTCGTCGCCAACACCCGCAAAGGCAAGGGCGTGCTCGGCCTCGACGGCGACGCCACCGCCACGGTGATGGTGCCGGCCGACGGCGACCACGTGGCGGTGGTGAACACCGAGCGGCTGCTCCTCGTCTTCCCCGTCACGGAGGTCGCCGAGCTGTCGCGCGGCAAGGGCGTGCGGCTGCAGCGCTGCCGCAGCGGGCAACTCACCCAGGCCCATGTCTTCCGCCTGGAGGACGGCCTGCCCTGGCAGGACGGCTCGGCCGAGGGGCGGCTCGCCAACGCGTCGATCCTCGAGAAGTGGCTCGGCCACCGGGCGGAGGTCGGCCTGATGATGGCCCGCAGCTTCCCGAAGTTCGAGCGGTTCGGGCGCTGATGCTCCGCTGGCTGGCGCGGCGGCTCCAGCGGCAGCGCTTCCTCAGGATCTGCCGGGAGCGCATCGCGATGCGCATCCCGCAGATCCGGCGGGACCTCGCGGCGGCGCCGCCGGGCTTCGCCTGGATCGTCGGCGATTCCCACGCCGAGTTCCTGTGCGCTTATCCCCTCGGCGACCGGCCGGTGGTGAGCGCCGGCATCGGCGGCATCTCGACCGGCGGCTACGCGGAACGCCTGCCGCAGCTGCTTCCGGTCCGGCGGGCGGGGGTCGCCCTGCTCGTCACCGGCAGCAACGACCTCTCGGTGCGCGAGCGCCCGCTCTCGCCGGAGGCCATCGCCCGGTTCGAGGCTGCGGCCACGTCGCTCGTCCGCGGATTGCGGGACCACGCGGACAGGGTCGTGGTGCTCGCCCTGCCGCCGATGGATCCGGTGCCGGGCCAGGAGCGCGAGCCGGCGGCGGTGGAGGATTACTCGTCCCGCCTCGCCCGGATCGCAGCCAAGCACGGCTGCGCCTTCGCGGACCCCTTTTCCGATTTGCGCGAGGGGCGGGGAGGGCTCGCCCGGCCGGGGGCGCTGAGCGACGGCGTCCACCTCGCCGATTACGGCGCGGCGGCGCGAGAGGTGGCGGAACTGCTGGGGTGAGGGGCATCTCAAATTCCCTTCACCGTCAACCCCGATTTTTCGTGCAACCCACCCTGGATGACGGCGGCATGAGGCTCGGCTACGCTGCGCCGCAAGCGGCGTTCTCAGCGCGGCATCAAAAGTCGTCACGGAGTGGGTGGAATGGGCGCGAGCGCCGGAATCGCCGAGGTGAAGCGCGACAAGCCGTGGATCATCCGCACCTATGCGGGTCACTCCACCGCGGCCGAGTCGAACAAACTCTACCGCGGCAACCTCGCCAAGGGCCAGACCGGCCTGTCGGTCGCCTTCGACCTGCCGACCCAGACCGGCTACGACCCCGACCATGAACTCTCGCGCGGGGAGGTCGGCAAGGTCGGCGTCTCGATCGCGCATCTCGGCGACATGCGGACCCTGTTCCGGGACATCCCGCTGGCGCAGATGAACACCTCCATGACGATCAACGCCACGGCTCCGTGGCTGCTCGCTCTTTACCTCGCCGTCGCCGAGGAGCAGGGCGCGCCGTTGAGCGCCCTCCAGGGCACCACCCAGAACGACATCATCAAGGAATACCTGTCGCGGGGCACCTACGTGTTCCCGCCGGCCCCCTCGCTGCGGCTGACCAAGGACGTGATCCTGTTCACGACCAAGGAAGTGCCGAAGTGGAACCCGATGAACGTCTGCTCCTACCACCTGCAGGAGGCGGGGGCGACGCCGGTGCAGGAACTCTCCTACGCCCTGGCCATCGCCATCGCCGTGCTCGACACGGTGCGCGACGATCCCGCCTTCGACGAGGCGAGCTTCCCGGAGGTGTTCGGGCGCATCTCGTTCTTCGTGAACGCCGGCCTGCGCTTCGTCACCGAGATCTGCAAGATGCGCGCGTTCTCGGAACTCTGGGACGAGATCGCTCAGGAACGCTACGGCATCGACGACCCGAAGAAGCGCATCTTCCGCTATGGCGTGCAGGTCAACTCGCTGGGGCTCACCGAGCAGCAGCCCGAGAACAACGTCCACCGCATCCTGATCGAGATGCTGGCCGTCACCCTGTCGAAGCGCGCCCGCGCCCGCGCCGTGCAATTGCCGGCCTGGAACGAGGCGCTCGGCCTGCCGCGCCCGTGGGACCAGCAATGGTCGATGCGGATGCAGCAGATCCTGGCCTTCGAGACCGATCTCCTCGAATACGACGACATCTTCGACGGCTCCCACGTCATCGAGGCGAAGGTCGAGGAATTGAAGAACCAGACCCGGGCCGAACTGGAGCGGATCGGCGGGATCGGCGGCGCGGTGGCCGCTGTCGAGACCGGCGCCCTGAAGCGCGCCCTGGTGGAATCGAACGCCAAGCGCATCTCGGCCATCGAGGCGGGTGACCAGATCGTGGTCGGCGTCAACAAGTACCAGCACGGCGAGCCCTCGCCGCTGACCGCCGGGGAGGGGGCGATCTTCTCCGTCTCCGAGACGGTGGAGATGGAGGCGGCGGGCCGCATCAAGACGTGGCGCGAGACCCGCGACGCGGCGGCGGTGCGCGCGGCGCTCGCCGGCCTGGAGGAGGCGGCGCGCTCGGGCGCCAACATCATGCCGGCCTCCATCGCGGCAGCGAAGGCGGGCGTCACGACCGGCGAGTGGGGCTCCTGCCTGCGCGGGGTGTTCGGCGAATACCGGGCGCCGACCGGCGTCACGCGGGAGACCGTCTCGGCAGGGGCGGCCGAGGAGGCGCGTCTCCTCATCGCCGATCTCGGCGAGCGCCTGGGCGAGCAGCCGAAGCTCGTGGTCGGCAAGCCCGGCCTCGACGGCCATTCGAATGGCGCCGAGCAGATTGCGCTCCGTGCCCGCGACGTCGGCTTCGACGTGACCTACGACGGCATCCGCCAGACCCCGTCCGAGATCGTCGCCAAGGCGAAGGAGACGGGGGCCCACGTGGTCGGCCTGTCGATCCTGTCGGGCAGCCACGTCCCGCTGGTGCGGGAGGTCCGGGCCAAGATGCGCGAAGCCGGGCTCGACCACATCCCCGTCGTCGTCGGCGGCATCATCTCGCCGGACGACGAGCTGGTCCTGAAGAACATGGGCGTGCGGGCGGTCTACACGCCGAAGGACTACGCCATCGACCAGATCATGATCGGGCTCGCCAAGGTCATCGAGAAGACCCTGGACGGCCAGACGAACCGCCCGCAGGAAGAGCCGGCGCAGGTTTACTGAGCGGTTCCCTTCCCCCGCCCGCCCTGTAATCTCCCCCGCGCGATACCGCCGCGATTCGCGTCGCGGCGGCGGGGGAGGGGCCCATGGCGCGGTGGTGGATCCAAGCGGTCGCGGGCGGCCTCGCCGCCTTGCTCCTGGCGGTGCCGGCGCTCGCGCAGACGAAACCGACACCCGCCGCCTTCGCGCGGAGCTTCGTCCGCCCCGGTCTCGCCAGCGATGCGATCCGCCTCGAAGCGACACTGAAGTCCGAGGCCGGCGGCTCGCTTGCCCCCGCCGCGCAGTCCCGCCGCAAGGGCGAGGGGCTGCTCGAAGCCGACAAGCCCGCCGAAGCCCTGGTACCGCTGGCCGCCGCAATCGCGGCCGATCCCGGCGATCCGGCCAATTGGCGCGCCTATGCCCGCGCGGCGGAAGCGGCGGCGGGCGAGACGGAGGAGAACGATTACCAGGGCCGCACGCGCCTGCGCGGTCAGGCGCTCGCCGCCGCCTACCGGGCCTACGAGCGCGCCCGCTCCGCGCCGGACGCCGCCGCCGCGCTGGCGCTGCTCGGCGCCAACGCCGCCGAACAGGAGGAATGGCGCCCGGCGCTCGATGCCTATGCCGCGAGCCTTGCGCTCGCCGACGATTCCGCGACCCGCGCGACCTACGAGGCGCTGCGCGCCGAGCATGGCTTCCGCATCCTCAACTACACCGTCGATTCCGACGCCGCCGCCCCGCGCCTGTGCTTCACCTTCTCGGAGCCGGTGGCGCCGAAGGCGGATTTCGCGCCCTTCGTCGCGGTCTCCGGCAGCGCCGCGGCGGCGGTGACGGGGGAGGGGTCGCAGGTCTGCGTCGATGGGCTGAAGCACGGCACCCGCTACGCGGTGGTGCTGCGCCCCGGCCTGCCCTCGTCGGTCGGCGAGACCCTGCTCAAGGCCGCCGATTACGAGATCTACGTGCGCGACCGCGCCCCCCAGGCGCGCTTCACCGGCCGCAACTACGTCCTGCCGCGCACCGGTCAGGCGGGCATTCCCGTCGTCGCGGTGAACGCGCCGAAGCTCGATGTCGAGGTGCTGCGCATCGGCGACCGGGGCCTGCTGCCGACCCTGCGCTCGGAGGATTTCCTCGGTCAGCTCAGCGGATCGACCGCCAAGGGCATCGCCGCGCAGAAGGGCGTGCGCGTCTGGAAGGGGAGCCTCGACACCGCCAAGGCCGAGATCAACCAGGAGAGCGTCACCGCCTTCCCCGTGCTGCAGGCGGTGGGGAAGCTCGAACCCGGCGTGTACGTGATGATCGCCCGGCCCTCCGGCACGGCTTCACCGGACGAGGAGAGCTACGAAGCCCAGGCCACGCAATGGTTCGTCGTCTCCGATCTCGGCCTGACGGCGACCAAGGGGCGGGACGGCGTCCACGTGGTGCTGCGCTCGCTCGGCACGGCCAAGGCGACGGAGGGGGCCGAGATCCGCCTCGTCGCCCGCGACAACGAGGTGCTGGCGACCCGCAAGACCGACGCGCAGGGCCACGCCGCCTTCGAGGCGGGCTTGAGCCGGGGCGAGGGCGGCACCGCGCCGAGCCTCGTCGTGGCGCAGCTCGGCGACGATTACGGCTTCCTCGACCTCGACCAGGGCGCGTTCGACCTCACCGACCGGGGCGTGAAGGGCCGCCCCGAGGGCGGCGGGCTCGATGCCTATCTGTTCACCGAGCGCGGGGTCTACCGCTCCGGCGAGACGGTGCAGGTCGCCGCCCTCCTGCGGGACGCGCGCGGCAACGCCGTGCCCGACCTGCCCCTCACCCTGGTGGTGAAGCGCCCCGATGGCGTGGAGTACCGTCGGGTCTCGGTGGCCGATCAGGGGCTCGGCGGGCGGGCCTATCCGCTGCCGCTGCTCTCGGGGGCGATGCACGGGACGTGGCGGATCGCGGCCTATACCGATCCGAAGGCGCCCCCGGTGGGGGAGGCGAGCTTCCTTCTGGAAGATTACGTCCCCGAGCGGCTGGACGTGACCCTCACCCCCGCCGGCCCGAGCCTGAAGCGGGGCGAGCCGGCGCAGGTGGCGGTGGCCGCCCGCTTCCTCTACGGCGCGCCGGGGGCGGGGCTCGACGTGTCGGGCAGCGTCACCGTGCAGGCCGCCGCGACGAGCGGCATCGAGGGCCTCGACGGGTTCACGGTGGGCCTCGACGACGAGCCCGTGGAGGCGACGACGCGGGAACTCTCCGCCCATGCCACCACCGACGCGCAGGGCGCGGCGAGCCTCGCCGTGCCGGTGCCGGAGGTGGTCGCCCCACGTCCGCTGGAGGCGAAGATCACCCTCGCGGTGGGCGAGCCCGGCGGGCGGGCACTCTCCCGCAGCGTCACGCTGCCGATCCTGCCGTCGGGCCCGGTGCTGGCCCTGCGCAAGGGTTTTTCCGATCTCAAGGAGGGTGACCTCGCAGCCTTCGACGTGGTGATGGCGGCGCCGGACGGGCATCGCGTCCCGAAGGCCGGCGTATCCTGGACGCTGAACAAAATCGAAAAAACCTACCAATGGTACCGCGCGGACGGGCGCTGGTCCTTCGAGGCGGCCAAGACCACGAAGCGGATCGCCAGCGGCACGCTGGACCTCGCCGCCGACGCGATGGGCCGCATTGCGGCGCCGGTCGGCCTCGGCGCCTACCGCCTCGATGTGACGGCGCCCGGCCTCGCCGAGGCGGCCGCGAGCCTCGGCTTCGAGGTCGGCTGGGCGGGCTCGGAGACGGCGCAGGCCCCCGACCTCCTCGACCTCACCCTCGACAAGGCGGCCTACGCGGCGGGCGAAACGATGAGCGCCAAGCTCGGCCCGAAATTCGCGGGCCAGGCGAGCGTGATGGTGGTGAGCGACCGGGTTCACGAGATCCGCGAGGTGAGCGTACCGGAGGGCGGCACCACGATCCGCCTGCCCGTGAAGGCGGAATGGGGCGCGGGCGCCTACCTCGTCGCGACGGCCTACCGGCCCCTCGACCAGGCGGCCCGGCGCCAGCCGGGGCGGGCGCTCGGCCTCGCGTGGTTCTCGGTCGATCGCGACAGGCGCGCCCTCACCGTCTCCGTCGACGCGCCGGAGAAGGTGCGGCCCCGGCAGGATCTAACCCTGCCCGTCAAGCTCGCGGGTCTCGCCCCCGGCGAGGAGGCGCGGATCACGGTGGCGATGGTCGATGTCGGCATCCTCAACCTGACCCGCTACGCCGCCCCGGACCCGACCCGCTACTTCCTCGGCCAGCGGGCGCTGGGGCCGGAATTCCGCGACGTCTACGGCTACCTGATCGACGGGATGCAGGGCAGCGCCGGGGCGATCCGCTCCGGCGGCGACGCGGGCGGGGCGGAACTCGCCGACGCGCCGCCGACCGAGGCGCCGCTGGCCCTGTTCTCCGGCGTGGTGAAGGTGGGGGCGGACGGCACGGCCAGCGTCACCTTCCCCGTCCCCGCCTTCAACGGCACCGGCCGGGTGATGGTCACCGCCTGGAGCGGCACCCGCGTCGGGCAGGCGCAGGCCGACGTCACGATCCGCGACCCCGTGGTGGTGAGCGCCACCCTGCCGCGCTTCCTCGACATCGGCGACCGCTCGCGCCTGTTCGTCGCCCTCGACAACGTCGAGGGGCCGGCGGGCGAGTACGTCGCCGACATCGTGCCCTCGGGGCCGGTCCTCGTGGGGGCGCAGGCCCTGCGCACCAGCTTACGCCTCGCCACCAACGGGCAGGCCCGCTTCGCCGTGCCGCTCACGGCGGCGGGGCCGGGCGTCGCCCGGCTCGATGTCGCGCTGTCCGGGCCGGGACTGGCCGCGCCCCTGTCGCGCAGCCTCAGCCTCGGCATCGCCCCCGGCACCGGGGCGCTGCTGCGGCGGTCGGTTCGCACCCTCGCGCCGGGGGAGAGCCTTTCGGTCACGGCCGACCTCCTGGCCGACGTGATCCCCGGCACCGGCCGCGTGTCGCTCGCGGCCTCGATGCTGCCCGGCGTCGACGTGCCGGCCCTCCTCCAGGCCCTCGAACGCTATCCCTATGGCTGCTCGGAGCAGGTGGTGAGCCGGGCGATGCCGCTGCTCTACGTGAACCGGCTCGCAAGCCTCGACCAGCTCGCCCTCGATCCGGACGTGGACGGGCGGGTGCGCGAGGCCATCGACCGGGTGCTCTCGCGCCAGGATTCGAGCGGCGATTTCGGCCTGTGGTCGGCGGAGGGCTCGAACGACCTGTGGCTCGATGCCTACGTCGCCGACTTCCTCACCCGCGCCCGCGAGCGCAAGTTCGCCGTGCCGCAGGGGCCGTTCGCACTCGCCCTGGACCGGCTGCGCAACGCGGTCGCCAACGCGAGCGAGGTCCGCGACGGCGGCGCCGACCTCGCCTACGCGGCCTATGTGCTCGCCCGCAACGGCCGCCCGGTGATGGGCGATCTGCGCTACCTCGCCGATTCCCGCCTCGGCGATTTCCGCACGGCGCTCGGCCGGGCGCAGCTCGCCGCTGCCCTGGCGCTGCTGGGCGACCGGGGCCGTGCGGCGCGGGTGATGGAGGCGGCGGTTTCCTCGCTCGCGGCGGAGCGGGACAGGGGCACCTACCGGGCCGATTACGGCTCGCGCCTGCGCGACGGGGCCGGGCTGATCGCGCTCGCCGCCGAGACCGGCCTCACCCACGGCGCCCTCGCCCCCGCGAGCGCGGCTCTGGGCCAGGAGCGCGCCGACGGACGCCCGACCAGCACGCAGGAGAACGCCTGGATGGTGCTCGCCGCGCAGGGGCTGGCGGACGAGGCGAAGGGCCTCTCCTTCACCCTCGACGGGGCGGCCCAGCAGGGGGCGCTCGCCCGCTCGTTCCGCGAGGCGGATCTGGCGGGGGCGGGGCGCGTGCTCGTGAACACCGGGGCGGCGCCGGTCCAGGTGTCGCTCGGCGTGTCCGGCAATCCGATGAATCCCGAGCCCGCCGAGTCCCGCGGCTACACGGTGGAGCGCAGCCTGCACCGGCTCGACGGCAGCGTGGTCGATCCCGCCACCGGCATCCGGCAGAACGACCGTCTCGTGGTGGTGCTCACGGTGACGGAGGCCAAAGCCGAGGCGGCGCGGCTGCTCCTCGTGGACCGTCTCCCCGCCGGCTTGGAGATCGACAACCCGAAGCTCCTCGACGCGGACGCGCTCAAGGGCCTCGCCTTCGCGAAGTCCGACGTGCAGCCGGTCCATACGGAGTTCCGGGACGACCGCTTCGTGGCGGCCTATACCCGCGAGCCGAACCAGCCGGCCGTCTTCACCGTGGCCTACGCGGTGCGGGCGGTCTCGCCGGGGACCTACGTCCATCCCGGCGCCAGCGTCGAGGACATGTACCGCCCCGCCCGCTACGGGCGGACGGGCACGGGAAGCCTGACGGTGGGAGAGGGAAAGTGAGGCCTTATTCCACCACGATCGGGTAGCAGCGCGCGCCGACCGCGCCGGCCAGCGCCTGCACGGCGCCGACCGTGCCGATGTCGCCGGCCACGTGGATCACGTCGGTTGCCCGCAAGGGCGGGAGATGGGCGCCCACGGGGCCGGGGCGCACGTCCGGCGGGCGCTGGCGGCCCCGCTCGGCGCAGAGCACGATCCGCCCGACCCCGGTGGCGCGCAGCCAGTCGAGGCTCTCGCGCATGTAGAGGTCGAGGGCATCGCGGGCGCCGATGGCGAGCGCCATGTCGCGATCCGGCTCGATGTAGCGCGCGGCCCGGGCGATGGCCCAGATCGGCCCGAACCCGGCCTCCGAGGCGGCCAGCACCAGCCGCCCGCCGCCCGGCCGGTAATGGCTGCGCCCCATCGGGCCCTTGAGCTTCACCTCGCGGCCGATGGCGAGGGCGTCGAGGGCGTCGCCCTCCGCCTCGCGGTTCAGGTGGAACACCGCCTCGTTGATCTCGGTCGAGCCATCGACGCGCAACGTCGGGCACAGAGTCTGGGTCGGCAGGCCGGGGAGGCTCACCGCGTAATGCTGGCCGGGCTCGTGGAGCGGCCGGCGGGTCAGGGTGGCGACGACTTCGAGGATGCCGGGGCCGAGGCGGCGCACTTGCGTCACGGTCCCCTTCAGGGTCTGGCGGGCGCGCTCCTGCGGGGCGGGGGCCGGGACGGCCTCGCCGGGGCGGCTCTCCGGCACCTCGGAGAGCGGCGCGGGGGCCTCGCGGGCGCGGCGGCCCTGGCTGCGGCGGGCGGCCGGGGCGGCGCCCTGGCCGAGGAGATGCGTGCCGTGCAGGCCGGGGACCGGCGCGATCATCCCCTCGGCCAGGGCGGCTTCGAGGGGCGTGTCGCCGGGCGAGCAGCGGACGGCACGGCCGTTGACGACGAGCGAGCAGCGCGCGCGCATGGCGGAACCCTCGCGTCTCACGGCACGATGCGGAAGGAAGGGATCGGTGTTCCCGCGGACATCGTGCGACACTGGTTCATCCTGGACGGGAACGGACGGGCGAGCGCCGGCCGGATGCCTTCAGCGGGCGCGGATCAGCAGGGAATCGACGAGGTCGGCCCAGCGCTCGCGGGTCGCCCGCACGTCGTCGTCGGGCGAGGATTCGGTGAGCAGCCGGCGCTGCGCCCGCAGGGATTCGATCTCCTGCCGCTGCACCCGCACCACCGCCTTCATCACCCCGAGCTCGGCTTCGAGCCGGGCGATGGCGGCCTCGGCGCGGGCCATGGCCGGCGCCTGGACGGGCGTGGCCTCGCGCTCGGGCAGGCGGGTGCGCGCCTGATGCGCGAGCCGCACCGGCCGGGCGATCATGCGGCGCACGAGATCCGGGCTGCCCGCCGGTTGGAAACGCCTCGCCGCCTCGGCCATCCGCTCATCCCCCCACACGCGACCTGTGGATGACTCTGGGTGAACGTGGTTAAGGCGGGCTTAACCGGACCTACGCGGCCTCCGGCGCCGCGCCGACGATCTGGCGGGCCTGGAGCATGGTCATCGGCTCGCCGAAGGCCGGGCCGAGGGCGTATTCGCAGCCAAGCTCCACCAGCGCCACGGCGTCGGCCTCCGATTCGCAGCCCTCGGCGACGATGGAGAGGTTCAGTTCGCTCGCCATCTTCACGATGGAGCGCAGGATGCCGGTCTGGCCCGAGGCGATCTGGCGGACGAAGTCGCGGTCCACCTTGATCGTGTCGAACGGGAAGCGCTGCAGGTAGGAGAGCGCCGAGTAGCCGGTGCCGAAATCAGAGAGGCACAGGCCCGCCCCGAGGTCGTGGATGCGCGAGAGCATCTGCGCCGCGTATTCCGGGTTCTCCATCACGAGGCTCTCGCTGAATTCGAGCTTCAGGGAGCCGGGGAGCACGCCGGAGCGGGCGAGCACCGTCTTCACATCGTGCAGGAGGTCGTGGCGCAGCAACTGCCGCGAGGACAGGTTGCAGGCGGCGAAGATCGGCGGCTCGACTTCGAGCGAGCGCTGCCACGCCGCGAGTTCCAGCGCGGTGCGCTCCAGGGCGAAGATGCCGAGGTTGACGATGAGGCCGCATTCCTCGGCGAGCGGCAGGAACGTCGCCGCCGGGATGCGCCCGAGCTTCGGGTGGTCCCAGCGCAGCACCGTCTCGAAGCCTGCCACCGTGCGGTCGTCGAGGCGCACGACGGGGTTGAACAGCACCCGCATCTCGTTGCGTTCGATGGCCTTGCGCAGATCGCCTTCGAGCATCACCCGGTCGGAGCGCTCGGCGCGCATGTGGGCGCGGAACACCTCAATCCGGTCGCCGCCCTGCCGCTTGGCCTGGATCATCGCGACCTCGGCGTTCTTCAGCACCTCGTCGCGCTTCTGGCCACCCTCGTAGAGGGCGAGCCCGATGGAGACGGTGAGGAAGATCTCCCGGTCGGCATAGGTGATCGGCGTGGCGATGGCCCGCTGGATCATGCTCGCGAAGGCGAGGATCCGGTCGGGGTCGCGCTCGGAGAGCAGGATCACCGCGAACTCGTCGCCGGAGAGGCGGGCGAGGGTGTCCTGCGGGCGCAGCAGCCGCCCGAGCCGCCGCGACAGGGTGAGCAGGATCGAATCGCCCGCCGAGAGGCCGATGGCGTCGTTGATGCCGGTGAAGCGGTCGATGTCGAGGACGAGGATCGTGGGCTTGAGCCGCGCGTCCTGGCCGGCGAAGGCCAGGGCCGCGTCGAGGCGGTCCCCGAACAATTCGCGGTTCGGCAGGCCGGTGAGGCTGTCATGCACGGCATCGTGCAGCAGGCGCTCCTCGGCGGTCTTCACCTCGGTCACGTCCGCGATGGTGCCGACCACGCGGATCACCTCGCCGTCGGCGCCGATCACCGGACGGGCCTTCAGCCGGTACCAGAAATAGCTGCCGGCGGACGAGCGCAGGCGGAAATCGTGGACGATGCGGCCGCGCCGCTCCTCGATCACCGTGTCGAGGGCCGCCGAGTAGCGCTCCACGTCGAACGGGTGCAGGGCGCCGAGCCAGTTCGCGGCCGGGCCTTCCAGCGCCCCGCGCGACAGGCCGAGCTGCGCCTCGATCTCGGGGCCGACGAAGATCTTGTCGGCGGGCACGTCCCAGTCGAACACCACGTCGCCCGCGCCGGTCAGCGCCAGCGCCCGGCGCTCGGTGTCGGAGACGAGGGCGTGGGAGAGGCCGCTGCCCGCGAAGGCGTGCTGCAGCACCGTGAAGCCGATCAGCATCACGATCAGCACGAGGCCGCCGATGAGCGCCGGCTGCACGAGGTCGCTGCCGATCTGGCCCGTCACCGCGAAGCCCGCCGCCGTCACCCAGATCATCAGCAGGAGCCAGGTCGGCACCAGCAGGATCGCCCGGTCGTAGCCGTTGTGGACGGAGAGGTAGAGGATCAGCAGCAGGCCGATGCCGGCCACCGCCGCGATGGAGATGCGCGCCACCCCCGCCGCCACGGGCGGATCGAACACCGCGAGCCCGACGAGGCCCGCGAGGAAGGCGAGCCAGAAGAAGGCGACGTGGCTGTAGCGGACGTGCCAGCGGGCGAGGTTCAGGTAGGCGAACAGGAACACCAGCAGCGTCGCGCCGAGCACCGCCTCGGCGGAAGCGCGATAGACCCGCTCGGCCAGTTCGGTGACGGGGAAGACCCGCTGCAGGAAGCCGAAATCGATGCAGGCATAGGCGAGCACCGACCATGCCAGCGCGGCGGCGGCGGGGAAGATGATCGCGCCCTTCACCACGAAGACGATGGTGAGGAACAGGGCCAGCAGCCCGCTGATGCCGATGATGATGCCCTTGTAGAGCGTCAGGCCCGCCGTCTTCCGGCGGTAGGCGTCTTGGTCCCACAGGTGGAGTTGCGGCACGTTCGCGTTGCGCAACTCGGCGACGTAGGTGACCGTCGTGCCGGGATCGAGGGTGATGGTGAACTGGTCCGCGTCCGGGTTCTCGTCGCGCTCGGGGCGGATGCCCTGGCTCGCGGTGATGGCGGCGATGCGCGAACCGCCGAGATCGGGCCAGATCACCCCGGAGCCGACCAGCCGGAAATGCGGGGCGATGAGGATGCGGTCGATCTGCTCGTCGGTGTCGTTCGTCAGCGCGAAGGCGATCCAGTCGGGCCGGGCGCCCGCGTCGCGGGCCTTCACGACGATGCGCCGCTTGATGCCGTCCTTGCCGGCGGCGGTGGAGATCTGAACGAGGTCGCCGTCCGACCGGTAGCGCTCGATGGCGCCGGTCAGGTCGATCACCGGCTGGTCGAGGCCGACCCTGACCGCCTCCACGGCGCGGGCGGGGCCGACCGAGACGAGGCCGCCGACCAGGATCAGAAGGAGGGCGAGGATGCGCAAGGGGCTGACGTGTCCGGCCGGGGGTGTCTGCATCGGCCGCCCTGGCGGCCTCGATTGGTAAAGACGGCGTGAAGGCCCGGCAAGGCCGAGGGCGCGCCGGTCCACCGTTCGCGGATCGCGCCCCTTTGCGGCCAAATCAAGTTGAAGGCGGTTCAGCGCCCGCCCGACAGCCCCGCCGCGATCCGCTCCAGCGACGGCAATCCCGCGATGGGGCCGATGGCGGCGAGCGTCGGCGACCCGGCGAGCATCGTCGCGGCCACCCGGCGCACGTCCTCGACCGTCACCGCATCGACCTTGGCGATCACCTCGGCGGCGGGGATCACCCGGCCCCAGGCGAGGATCTGGCGGGCGTTGCGCTCGATCCGCCCGCCCGGCGTCTCGAGCGCCGAGAGCAGCGAGACCTTCAATTGCGCCTTGGCGCGGGCGATCTCGGTCTCGTCGAGGTCGCGGGCGGCGCGGGTGGTGGCCTCCAAGGTCACGTCCACGAGTTCGGCCACGTCCGAGCCCGCCGTGCCCGCGCCGATGCCGAACAGGCCGCAATCGGAGAAGGGCCAGTGGAAGGCCTGGATCTCGTAGGCGAGGCCGCGCGTCTCGCGCACCTCGTGCCACAGGCGCGAGGTCAGGCCGCCGCCGAGCACCTGCGCGAACATGTGCAGGGCGTAATAGCCCTCGTCGCGGAAGGAGAGGCCGGGCAGGCCGATCACGAGGTTGGCCTGTTCGAGCTTGCGCTTCATCCGCCGCTCGCCGCCGCCATAGCGGCCGGGCTCCATCGGCGGCGCCTCGACGGCCTTCATGCCCCCGAAATGCTGCTCGGCCGCCGCCACGATGGCCTCGTGCTCGACGCAGCCCGCCCCCGCCACCACGAGGCGGTCCGGGGTGTATTCGCGGGCGAGGTAGGCGCGGATGCCCGCCTCGTCGAAGCTCTGGATCGTCTCCGGCCGCCCGATGATCGGGCGACCCACCGGCTGGCCGGGGAAGGCGGCCTCGGTGAAGGCGTCGTAGACGACGTCGTCCGGCGTGTCCTCGATGGCCGCGTATTCCTGCAGGATCACGCCCTTCTCGCGGGCGAGTTCGCCCTCGTCGAAGGTGGCGCTCGTCAGGATGTCGCCGATCACGTCGAGGGCGAGGCCGGTATCCTCGCCCAGCACGCGGGCGGTGTAGCTCGTCGTCTCGGTGGAGGTGGCGGCGTTGATCTCGCCGCCGACGTTCTCGATCTCCTCGGCGATGCCCCGCGCGGTGCGCCGGGCGGTGCCCTTGAACGCCATGTGCTCGATGAGATGCGACAGGCCGCTCTCGGCGGGGCGCTCGTGGCGGGAGCCCGCCCCGACCCAGACGCCGAGGCTCGCGGTCGCCACCCCCGGCATCGGCTCGGTCACGACGCTCACCCCGTTGGGCAGGCGGGTGACGCGGAGGGTCGGGGAGGCGGCGTGCGTCGAGAAATGCTGGTTCATCGGTGGCTCAGCCGCCCTTCGTGATGCGGGCGCGCTCGCGGATGAGGCGCTCGATGGCTCCCTGGTCGTTGGCGACGCGGGTCAGGCGCTCGGGCCGGTCCATCAGGTCGGCGAGGTGCGGGGGCAGGGCAGGGCGCCGGCCGCCCGTCGCCTTGGAGACCGCATCGGGGAACTTCGCCGGATGGGCGGTGGCCAGTGCCACGACTGGCGTCGCCGGGTCCTTCTCCAGCAGGCGGCGGCCCGCGTTCACGCCGATGGCGCTGTGCGGATCGAGGGTCACGCCGGTCGCCGCGTGGCTGAAGGCGATCTCCTCCATCACGGCGCTCTCCGGCACCGCGTGGGCGTCGAACTCGTTGCGGATCGTGGCGAGCACCGCGTCGTCGAGGTGGAACCCGCCCGATTGCTTCAGCCCGGCCATGAGCCGCGACAGGCTCGATGCGTCCCGGCCGAGGGCCTCGAACAGCAGCCGCTCGAAATTCGAGGAGATCTGGATGTCCATGGAGGGCGAGGTGGTGGGCTCGACGCCGCGCAACTCGTAGGCGCCGTGCTCCAGGGTGCGCACGAGGATGTCGTTGGCGTTGGTGCCGATCATCAGGCGCTTGATCGGCAGGCCCATCTTCTTGGCGACCCAGCCGGCGAGGATGTCGCCGAAATTGCCGGTCGGCACCGCGAAGGAGACCTCGCGGTGCGGGGCGCCGAGCGCCACGGCGCTGGTGAAGTAATAGACCACCTGCGCCGCGACGCGGGCCCAGTTGATGGAGTTCACGCCGGAGAGGCGGACCTCGTCGGCGAAATCGCCGTGCTGGAACAAGGCTTTGACGATGTTCTGGCAATCGTCGAACGTGCCGTCGATGGCGAGCGCGTGGACGTTCGGGGCGTCCACGGAGGTCATCTGCCGCCGCTGCACCTCCGAGACCCGCCCGTGCGGGTAGAGGATGAACACGTCGACCTGATCGAGCCCGCGGAACGCCTCAACGGCGGCCGAGCCGGTGTCGCCGGAGGTGGCGCCGACGATGGTCGCCCGGCTGCGGCGCTGGCGCAGCACGTGGTCCATCAGCCGGCCGAGCAGCTGCATCGCCACGTCCTTGAACGCGAGCGTCGGGCCGTGGAAGAGCTCCAGCAGGAACAGGTTGTCGTCGATCTGGGTGATCGGGCAGATCGCCGGGTGCCGGAAGGTGGCGTAGGCGTCGTCGATCATCCGGTCGAGGTCGGCATCGGCGATCTCGCCGTCCACGAGCGGGCGCAGCACGCGCTTGGCGGCCTCGGCATAGGGCTTGCCGGCCAGCGCGGCGATCTCGTCGCGGCTGATTCGCGGCCAGGTCTGGGGCACGTAGAGGCCGCCATCGCGGGCCAATCCGGCGAGCAGCGCATCCGAGAACGAGAGCGGCGCGGCCTCGCCGCGGGTCGAGACGTGGAGCACAGGGGCCTCCGTGGGAAGGCGGTCCCTCTACACGATGCGGGCTTGCGTGTCGAAGTCGATGCCGTTGCACCTGAAGGGCGCTCGCCCTCCCCCCTCTGCGGGGGAGGGTGGCCCCCACGTGAGTGGGGGTCGGGAGAGGGGAACCCCGCTTCAGAACGAAGCGAGCGCATGGTGAGAAGTGGTGCCCGGTTCGGCACCGTCGCTCCCCTTTCCCGACCCCCTATCGGGGGCCACCCTCCCCCGCAAAGGGGGGAGGGAGTCTGTCGCGTGCAGTATGATACGGTCGTGTCTTTCGAGGCGTCTCAATGAGCGAGACTGACATCGTCACCGTCGGCCGCGCGCTGCCGAAGCTGGCGGGCGTCGAGCCGGGGCCGGGACGGTTCGCCGTCACGGTACGCTGGGCGGAGGGGACCCGCGCCGGCCGCGCGGAGATCGTGGACCTCGCGCCGGTGATCTTCACCTTTAAGGTCTTCAAGCCCCTGCGCGACGGCGCGGTGCCGTTCGCCGATCTCTGCTTGGGCGAGTGGGGGGCTTCGGTGGTGTGGCCGGGGCACGACGACCTCGATATCGGCGCGGAGACGATCGAGGAACTGGCCGAGGCGGCCATGACCAACGCGGACTTCTCGACCTTCCTGAGGCGCAACAACCTCACCCTCGACGCCGCCGCCGCCCATCTCGGGATCGCCCGGCGGCTCGTGGCCTATTACGCCAAGGAGCGGGAGATCCCGCGCTACATCGCACTCGCGTGCCGAGAGCTGGACCGGTCCCTCACGCGCTGATCCCCGGCGCCTTGACGAGGCGGCAGCCGGTGATGCGCCATTCGCCGTCGGGCTGGCGGTCCAGGGTGTACTCCGCCGTCCAGTCGGTGCCGTTCTCGTCCTGGATCGCCACCGTTTGGCTCACCGAGGTCTCGCCGACGTCGCGGGCGGTGCCGAAGACGAAGCTGCGGTGGCGGTAGACCGGCTGGTACTGGTTGCGCACCATCCCGAGGAACAGGTCCGCGTTCGGGAAGATGTCGCGGATCGCCGGGGCCGCCTGGGCGTAGGCGGTCGGGGCGTCGTCCCGGCCGAAGGCCTCGGCCTGCCGGCTGATGACCGCCCGGGCCGCCGCCTGTTCCGCCTCGCCGGCCCACGCCCCGGACCCGAGGCATCCCAGAAGAAGGAAGAGACAGGACAGGGCGCGCATGGCTGGTCCCTCCGGGGAGTAACCATGAATTGTAGGCGGCTGCGCGATCCCGGCAAGCGTCAGGCGGGGATCGTCATCGCCAGGGCCGCCAGCGGCAGGGCGACGACATCGACGGCCGCCGCCGCCACGGGAAGCATCGCCGGCCAGCGCCCGGCCTCCTCCCGTCGGGTGCGGGCGAAGGCGAGGACGAGCATCGGCACGAGGGGCAGGAGGTAGCGCCCCTGCGGGCCGTCGATCCGGTTTTCGCCGACATTCGTCCAGGTGAGGTATTGCGAGATCACCACGAGCCACAGGCAGGCGACGGCCGCCGCCGGCAGGATCAAACGCTCCGGCCAGGGGGGCAGGGTGCCCTGCCGCAGCAGGAGGAGCGGCACGAGCAGGGCCACGGCCCAGAGCCCGTAGAGGACGCCCGGCAACGGCCTGTCGAGCCAGCCGAAGATGCCGATGGCGCCCTTGTAGAGGATGGTCAGGTGCTTGACCGTGCCGAGGAAATGGCCCGGCAGGGTGGCGATCCGGGCGGGTTTTTCGAGCAGGACCTGCGCCTGCGCCTTCGGATCGGTGGCGGTGAAGGTCGCCGGGCGGGGGCCGGACCAGAGCGGCCCGGCCTCGTAGGCGGCGCGGGGCACGGGCGTCGCGACATAGGTCGTCGCCGCCGCCGTCCAGAGGATGGCGGGCAGCACGGCGAAGAACGCCGCCGCGAGGCGCCGGGCGGCGTGGCGCATCCACTCGCCCCGGGGGGGCAGGGGCACCAGCAGCATGGCGGCGAGCCCGGCATAGGGGGGCTTGGCCAGCACCACGAGGGCGAGGCTGAGGATCGCGCCGGACAGCCGCCAGCGGGCGCCCGCTCCGGTGAGCGGCCGGGGCGTGAGCAACGCGGCGGCGAGCGCCGCGAGGGCGATGATCGGGGCGTCCTGGTTGAACGAGGCCGCCAGCGACAGGGTCATCGGCAGGGCGAGGACGGCGAACAGCGCGACCCGCCCGCGATGGGCGAGCGCGAGGGCGGCGAGCGCGATCGCCAGGGTCGCCGTCGCGTTGCCGAGCCGACCGAGATAGAAGCCGACCTCCGCCGCGAGGTCGAGGACGCGCGCGATGCCGAGCCCCGCCGCGCCGGGCAGGTAGAGGAAGGGCGGATAGGTGCCGACCGTGTAGAGCGGCACGAAGATCCGGCCGCGCGCGTCGGGCTCGCTCTCGACCGCCGAGATGGCGCCGCCGAAATCCTTGGGCCGGGAGCGGCCGATCCGGTCCCAGACCGGGTCGAGGCGCACCCCCGCCGCAAGATGGGTCGAGCCGTCGGAATAGCGCACGCTCTCGCGATGGCCGACCATGTCGCCCTGGATCAGCGCGGCGGCGCGGGCGAGGTGGGCGCCCTCGTCGGCGACCTCGCCGGGCGGGACGATCAGCGCGAGGGCGATGCAGACCGGGGCGCACAGGACCAGATAAGCGAGGCACCAGAATCTTGGGCCGGAGGGCAGGCGCATCACGCGGGGATGTCCCCGTCCGGCAGGCTCTCCGGCGGGAGCGCGTCGCCCAGGATCCGGCGCAGGCGCAGCATCAGCAGCACGGTCGCGAGCGCGCCCGCACAGAGCATTCCGAGGCGCAGCCATTCCGCCGGTCCGGCGCCGGAGAGGAGATGGCCGCCCCCGCGCCCCAGCGCCCCGAGGGCGACGTAGGCGAACAGGGCCGGCAGGGCGGCGAGCGTGCCGAGGGCGTAGTCGCGTAGAGGGACCGCGCTCGCCCCGAGGGCGAGGCTCGTCGGCGCGAAGGGCATGATCGGCGAGAGCCGGATCAGGCAAACGAGGCGCCAGCCCTCGGCCTTGAGGGCGCCGTCGAGGGCCGCGAGCCGCCGTCCGCCGAACCGGGCCAGCGTGCGGGCGCCGAGCATCGTCCGCGCGAGGCCGAAGGTGATGAGCGCCCCCGCCAGGGTGCCGAGGGCGGCGACGCAGAAACCCTCGACCGGTCCGAGGAGCGCCCCCGCCGCGATGCCGACGCCGGAGGCCGGCACGATCCCCGAGGCGGCGACCAGCGCCTGCACCGCCACGATGATCGCCGGCCCCGCCGGGCCGAGGCCCCGCAGCGAGGCGGTCAGCCGCTCGGCGGCATCGGGGGCGAGGACGCCCACCGCCAGCGGCGCGGCAGCGAGCCCCGTGAGCAGCGCGAGGCCGGCGAGGCGGCGGAGCGGGGGGCGCCTCACGGACGCGCCTCCACGGGGGCGGGAGCGTCCGCGAAGAGCGGGTCCGCCTTCAGGCCGGCGTGGTGCAGGCGGTAGGCGAGGCTCGTGCGTAGGACGCCGAGGCCATAGATGCAGGAGCGCCGGAAGTTGATGGACGAGGCGTCGTCGAAATACCGCGTCGGGCAGGAGATCTCGCCGATGCGGAAGTCCTGGTGCATGGCGAGCGCCAGCATCTCGTTGTCGAAGACGAAATCGTCCGAGCAGCGGTCGAGGGGCAGGGCTTCGAGCACCCTGCGGCTCCAGGCCCGGTAGCCCGAATGGTATTCGGAGAGCTTGTGGCCCATCAGCCAGTTCTGCACGAGGGTGAGCCCCCGGTTGGCGACGTACTTGTAGAGCGGCATCCCGCCCTTGAGCGCGCCGTTGCCGAGGATGCGCGAGGCCAGCACCGCATCGTACTCGCCGGAGACGATCATGGAGGCCATCGCGGTCACGAGGCGCGGGGCGTATTGATAATCCGGGTGGAGCATCACCACCACGTCGGCGCCGCGATCCAGGGCGGTGCGGTAGCAGGTCTTCTGGTTGCCGCCGTAGCCGAGGTTCTTGGCGTGGCGCACCGTGTGGATGCCCAGCCGCTCGGCCACCGCCACCGTCGCGTCCCGGCTGGCGTCGTCGATGAGGATCACGTCATCGACGATGTCGAAGGGGATCTCGCGGTGGGTGCGTTCCAGGGTCGCCGCCGCGTTGTAGGCAGGCAGGACGACGGCGATTCGGTGTCCGTGGAGCATCGGCAGGGTCTTCGAACGGGTCAGGCCCGGAGGATCGCCGGGGCGATCTCGGGCAGGGCGGCGGCGAGGAGGCGGGCGGCGCGAAGCACCTCGCCGGCCTCGGTGATGGAGCGGCGAGCCAGCGCCTGCGCGAGGCGCAGGGGGATCTGCCCGCAGAAGGCGGCGGCGGTCAGGCCGAGGGCGGCGAGCCGTCCGTGGTGCTTGGCGGCATAGAGGATCTCGCTGCGCAGGATGTAGAACAGGCGGCGCGCCTTGGCCTGCCGGGTGGTGCCCTGGCCGAGATGGCGGGCGGCGGGGCCGGCGAGGTGGCGCACGGCGTAGCCCGCCTGCCGCGCCCTCAGGCACAGGTCGACATCCTCGTAATAGACGAAGAAGCGCTCGTCGAAGCCGCCGAGCGCGGCGAACAGGTCGCGCCGGATCATCAGGAAGGCGCCCATCACCTGATCGACGGCGCGGTCCTGCCCGTGGTCCCAGTCGCGCAGGAAATGCGGGGGCACGAGGCCGATCCGGTCCAGGGCGAAGGCTCGGCCGAGCATCGCGAGCGGCCGGGGCGCGCGGGCGCAGGAGCGGGCATTCTGCCCGTCCGGTTCGACGAGCCGCGCGCCGACGATGCCCCATCCCGGCTCCCCGAGGAGCGCGGCGCGGGCGCGGGGCAGGGCGTCGGGCTCGACCCGCGCGTCGGGGTTCAGGAACAGGATCGCCGGGGCCGTGCCCGCCGCCGCGCCCTGGTTGCAGGCGCGGCCGAAGCCGAGATTGTCCGCGTTGCGGATCACCCGGAACGGGAAGGGCAGGGCAGGCAGGTGATCGAGGGAGGCGTCGGTGGAGGCGTTGTCCACCACGGTCACGGCGAGGCGGTCCGCCCCCTCCGAGGCGGCGAGCCCGGCGAGGCAATCGCGCAGCAGGGCGCCGCCGTTCCAGTTGACGATCACCACGTCGAGATCGCTCATCGCGGCAGATCCCGAGGGGGGCCAAGGCGGCCCATCAGCCCGTCCCGCGCCGCGCCCGCGAGGCGGCCGAGCACGGCGGGGCGCCAGCCGGAATCGGCCCAGTAGAGGAGGGCCTGGAGGGGCAGGTAGAGCCCCTGGGCGAGCTTCCACGAGAGCGGCAGGTGCGGCAGGCGCCACGCGTAGACGCTGTTCCTCAGATAGGTCGCCATGCGGAACAGGGGCTGGCGCGGCATCGTGAGACCCAGCCGCCGGATCGTCCCGCCGCCGACCCGGTGGGGCAGGCAGACGCTAGGGTCGCAATAGGTGCCGTGGCCGAGGCTCCAGGCGCGGAAGCACCATTCGAGCTCGACCCCGTCGATGAAGAAATCCGCCCGGAACGGGCCGGTGCGCGCGAAGGCCGCCAGGTCGAGGAGCGTGCCGGAGGTCGCGACGAACTGCACGGGGCTCAGGCCCGCCACGGCGGCCTCGCCGGCCCTCGCCGGGTAGGCGGGCGCCTTGTGGCCCGGCGCGGCCGAGGCGGCGGGGCCGATGACCGCCGGGGCGAGGCCCCGTGCCCGCAGGCGATCCCGCCCGGCGAGCAGCGCCCCCGGCAGGGAGGGGGCGGCGGCTGCGTCCTGATCGAGAAGGTAGAGGCATTCCCCCCCCGCCGCCTGGGCCGCCGCCGCGAGGCGGTTCAGGGCCTCCGCAATGCCGCGATTCGTGCCGTCGCCGAGGAGGGTGAAGCCCGCCCGCGCCAGCATGTCCCGCGTCTGCCCGTCGAGGGGGGAGTTGGCATAGGCGAGCCGCGCCCCGAGGCCGTCGGGCAGGCGCGAGGGCAGGGCCGCGACCTGGGCCGGTGTCGGGTGGAAGAGGGTGATCCCGGCGGCGATCCGCGCGAGCCCCGGCGCGGGGGCGGCGGTCGCCGTCTCCGGGTGCGGGGGCGGCATGGGCGGCTTCATCCGGACAAGCGATGTTCCAGGCTGGGCTGGTGACGATTCCAATGCGGTTTTCATGAGGCCGCCGCGAGGGCCACCCGTCTCGATCCATTTCGTGGGCAAAAGTCCCACGCCATGGGGCGTGTCTAGAGATCGAGGGGCGCGTTGTCGATGACCTCCTTCATCACGAAGAAGGTCCGCAGCTGTCGGACGCCCGGCAGGCCGAGCAGGGTCGTGCTGTGCAGGCGGTTGAAATCCGCCATGTCCGAGACCCGGATCTTGAGGAAGTAATCGAAGTCCCCGGCCACGAGGTGGCAATCGAGGACGGTGGGAATCCCGCGCACGGCGGCCTCGAAGGCGGAGAAGGCCTCCGGGGTCGAGCGGTCGAGCACCACGCCGACGATGACGAGGGTGCCGCGCCCCACCCGCGCAGGGTCGATGAGCGCCCGCACCACCCGCACCACGCCGCCGGCGAACAGCGCCTGGAGCCGGCGGTGGCAGGTGGCGGCGCTGGTGTTCACCCGCTTGGCGATCTCGGCATTGCCCATCCGCCCGTCGGATTGGAGCAGGCGCAGGATCCTGAGATCGGTGCGGTCGAGCGCAGGCGGATCGGTGGATTCTTTCATTTTGGGAGGCTGATGCGGAACGTTCGGAAGGGTCAAGGCAATTCGGGAAAACAGAAAGCACATTGGCGGGGGTAAAATCGAGAGCACCTTCCGTTCGGCGTTTGCTACCTTGGCCACGCGTCCAAGACCCGGAGACAGACCCGATGCTGGAAAAGTTCGAGCGCTATCCCCTCACCTTCGGCCCGACGCCGATCGAGCCGCTGAAGCGGCTCTCGGCCCATCTCGGGAACGAGGTCGAGATCTACGCCAAGCGCGAGGATTGCAATTCCGGCCTCGCCTATGGCGGCAACAAGCTGCGCAAGCTCGAATACATCGTGCCGGACGCCCTGAAGTCCGGCGCGGACACCCTGGTCTCCATCGGCGGCGTGCAGTCGAACCACACGCGGATGGTGGCGGCGGTGGCGGCCAAGCTCGGCCTCAAGTGCCGGCTGATCCAGGAAGCCTGGGTGCCGCACGAGGACGCCGTGTACGACCGCGTCGGCAACATCCTGCTCTCGCGCCTGATGGGCGCGCAGGCCCAACTCGTCGATGACGGGTTCGACATCGGCATCCGCGATTCGTGGAAGCGGGCGCTCGCCGAGGTCGAGGCCGAGGGCGGCAAGCCCTACGCGATCCCGGCCGGCGCCTCGGTGCACAAGTACGGCGGCCTCGGCTATGTCGGCTTCGCCGAGGAGGTCCGCGCCCAGGAGAAGGAGATGGGCGTGCGCTTCGACTACATCGTGGTCTGCACGGTGACGGGCTCGACCCATGCCGGCATGGTGGTCGGCTTCGGCGCGGATGGGCGTGCCCGCAACGTCATCGGCATCGACGCCTCCTGCACCCCGGCGCAGACCCGCGCCCAGGTGCTCGACATCGCCCGCAACACCGCCGAACTCATTGGCGCCGCCCGCGTCGAGGACGAGGACGTGGTCATCAAGGAAGACTACGCCTACCCGGTCTACGGCGTGCCCTCGAAGGAGACCGTGGAGGCGATCCGCCTCTCGGCCCGCCTCGAAGGCATGATCACCGACCCGGTCTACGAGGGGAAGTCGATGCAGGGCATGATCGACCTCATCCAGAAGGGCTTCTTCCCCAAGGGCTCCAAGGTGCTCTACGCCCATCTCGGCGGCGCCCCGGCGCTGAACGGCTACAGCTACACCTTCCGCAACGGCTGATTCCGGCGCATCCCGGCCTAGATCCCCCCTGTCGTCGGACGGGATCGGAAGGGCCGGGAATGCAAACACGCTGGCGGAGCGCCCTCGTCGTCGCCTGTGCCCTGGCCCTGCCGGGCCTCGCGCGGGGGGCCTCGGCCCCGGCGGTCGAAGGCCGGAACGGCATGGTCGTCTCGTCCCAGGCGCTGGCCTCGCAGGTCGGGGCGGACATCCTGGCGGCGGGGGGCAACGCCGTCGATGCGGCGGTGGCGGTGGCCTTCGCCGAGGCGGTGGTGAACCCCTGCTGCGGCAATCTCGGCGGCGGCGGCTTCCTGGTGCTGCACACGGCGGAAGGGCGCAGCCGCTTCGTCAACTTCCGCGAAAAGGCCCCCGGCGCCGCGAGCCGCGACATGTATCTCGGCGCGGACGGCAACCTCGTGCCGTTCTCGACCCTGCGCGGCTGGAAGGCGGCCGGCGTGCCGGGCACGGTGCTCGGCCTCACCACCGCGCTTGCCCGCTACGGCACGCTCCCCCTCGCGCGGATCATGGCCCCCGCCATCGCCCTGGCGAAGGACGGGTTCGTGCTGACACGCGGCGACACCGACATCCTCGAAACCGGCACGAAGAAGTTCGAACGCGACCCGACGGTGGCCAAGATCTTCCTGCGGCCGGACGGGACGCCGTTCCGGCCGGGGGACCGGCTCGTCCAGGCCGACCTCGGCAAGACCCTCCAGGCCATCGCCGAGGGCGGGCAGGCGGCCTTCTACCGGGGCGAGATTCCCCGCGCCGTCGAGGCGGCCTCGTCGGCGGGGGGCGGGATCCTCACCGCGCAGGATTTCGCGGACTACACGATCACCGACGACAGGCCGCTCTCGTGCACCTACCGGGGGGCGACGATCCTCTCGGCGCCGCCGCCCTCCTCGGGGGGGACGACGCTCTGCGAGACGCTGACGATCCTCGACGGCTACGACATCGCCGCCTCCGGCTTCAATTCGGCGCGGACCGTGCACCTGATGGTCGAGGCGATGCGGCGGGCCTATGCCGACCGCAACGCGACGCTCGGTGACCCCGCCTTCGTGGACAACCCCGTGGCGCGGCTGATCTCGCCCGACTACGCCCGCACCCTCCGGGAGGGGATCCGCCTCGACCGGGCGACGCCCTCGTCCGACATCCGCCCCGATCCGGCGCTGCAGCCGCCCCGCGAGCGGCCCGAGACGACGCATATCTCCGTCCTCGACCGGGCGGGCAACGCGGCCTCGCTGACCTACACGATCAACGGCTATTTCGGCTCCGGGGCGATGGCGCCGGGCACGGGCTTCTTCCTCAACAACGAGATGGACGACTTCACCACCAAGGTCGGGGTGCCGAACCTGTTCGGCCTCGTCCAGGGCAACGCCAACGCCATCGCGCCGGGCAAGCGCCCGCTCTCCTCCATGGCGCCGACCATCGTCCTGCGGGAGGGCAAGCCGGTGATGGTGGTGGGCTCGCCCGGCGGCTCGCGGATCATCACGATCAACGCGCAGGCGATCATGAACATGCTCGATTTCCGGATGCAGCCGCAGGAGGCGGTCGACGCCCCGCGCATCCATCACCAATGGCTGCCGAACACGGTCTACGCGGAGCCCTTCGCCCTCTCAGCCGACACCCTCGCGATCCTCAAGGGCATGGGCCACAGCGTGCAGGTGCAGGTGCCGTGGGGGGCGCAGGAACTCATCGCCACGAGCGGCGCGGTGCCGGCGGAGCCGAGCGCGCCATCCTCCGGCAACGACGCCTCGCGCACGCAATCCATGCGTCCGGGCCTGCTCTACGGCGCCAACGACAACCGCCGCCCGGCGGGGGCGGCGATCGGCGAGTGAGCCGGATTCAGTTGATGAGGCAGAAGCCCGCGCCCGTGCCGACCCGGCGCTCGGGCGGGCAGGAGGGCTTGGCCGGCGCGGCCTGGGCGGGCTGGACCGAGCCGGTCGTGCCGGGCTCGATGCCGCGCAGCCATGCGTCGAGGCGCGGACCCCGGGTCGAGACCACGCCCTCGGCGGTGCTCGCCAGGACCGGCGTCGCCAGCATGAGGCACGCGGTGGAGAATGCAGCGAGCCGCATCATCGAATCGTCCCCCTCTTCCAACCTCGCGCCACGGGCGGCGCGGGTGCGGGGAACACCATCGCGACCGCCCGTAAACGCTTCACTTAGAAGAAGAGTTAACGCCTGCGCATTCCCGCAGGAGTTGCGTTCTCAGTAGCCGTCGTAGAAGCCAGCGGGGCCGTAGCCGCCGCCGTCGATCCCGCGCGGATCGATGGCGACGGGGCGCCGGGCGGGCACGGCGTAGTAGACGGTGCGGGCGCCGGTCTGGTCGTCGTCGAACGATTCGACGCCGTATCCGGTGCCCCGGCCGCGCGCGACGGTGCGGGTGCGGGAGCCACCCTCGGCCATGGCGGCGCCCTCGCCCTCGATCCGTACCTGGGTATGGTTCATGCCCTGCGCCTTCACGAGGGTGAACAGGGTCGCGGCGTTGCGCACCGACAGGCGCACGCAGCCATGCGAGACCGCGCGGCCGAGGCTGCGGACGTGGTTCGTGCCGTGGATGGCGTGGCCCTGGTTCGTGAAGAACGTCGCGTAGGGCATCGGCGCGTCATCGAACTCCTTGGAGAAGTGCGTGCGCTCCATGCGGAACGGGCGGAAGCTCCCCGAGGGCGTGTCGTAGCCCGCCGCGCCGGTCGAGACCGGCCAGGAATAGCGCGGCGTGCCGTCGACGACGACGGACATGCGCTGGGCATCCTTGTCGACGGTGATGACCACGTCGGCGCGGGCTGGGGCGGCGCCGAGCGCGAGGAGGAGGCTGGTGAGGAGGGCGGCGGATCGGACGCGCATCGATGAATCCCTGACGCCACGTTGGCGGAAGACCGCGAGGCGTTCAGCCGAGCTACGCCTTTGGGGCTCTCCGGTTCCCGGTGCGCGTAGTAAGACTTCCGTGCGTTGTCGAGGGGCACGTAAGGGACCAAGGGTATGACCGGGAACGGGATTGAGACGGTGGACGCGGCGGAGATCCTGGCGACGCTCGTCGCCTTCGACACGGTGAGCGACCGCTCGAACCTTCCGCTGATCGACTGGATCGAGGAGTTCGCCCGGCGCCACGGGGCGGCGGTGACGCGGGTGTCCGACGAGACCGGTACCAAGGCGGGGCTGTGGATCGGCCTCGGTCCCCTGGACCGGCCGGGCTACGTGCTCTCGGGCCACAGCGACGTGGTGCCCGCCGACGGCCAGCCCTGGAGCTCGGACCCGTTCCGGCTGCGGGAGGAGGGCGGCCGGCTCTACGGGCGCGGCACCTCGGACATGAAGGGGTTCCTGGCCGTGTGCCTCGCCCTGCTGCCGGAGATGGCGGCCGAGCCCCTGGCCCTGCCGCTGCACATCGCGGTCTCCTACGACGAGGAGGTCGGCTGCCTCGGCGTGCGGCCGCTCATCGCCCGGATGGGCGACCTGTTCCCGAAGCCGCTCGGCTGCTTCGTGGGCGAGCCCACGGGGATGGAGGTCGTCCTCGGCCACAAGGGCAAGTCGGCGGCGCGGGTGACGTTCACCGGCCGCGCCTGCCATTCGGCCCTGGCGCCGCAGGGGGTGAACGCGGTGGAATACGCCGCGCGGTTCATCGAGCATGTCCGGCTGATGGCCGAGGGGCTGGCCCGCGAGGGCGCCCGCGACGGGCTCTACGACGTGCCCCACACCACCGCCCTGTCGAGCGTGGTGCGCGGCGGCTCGGCGCTCAACATCGTGCCCGATACGTGCAGCGTCGATTTCGAGGTGCGGGCCATCGGCGCCGACGATGCCGGCGCCCTCACGGCGGCGGCCGTCGCCTATGCCGAGGAGCAGCTCGTTCCCCTCATGCGCGCCGCCGACCCCGCCTGCGGGATCACGGTCGAGCCGCTCATCGCCTATCCCGGCCTCGACACCGCGCCGGAGGCGGAGATCGCGACGCTGGCCAAGCGTCTCGCCGGGCGGAACGCCCACGCCAAGGTCTCGTACGGGACGGAGGCCGGGCTGTTCGACGCCGCCGGGGTGCCGAGCGTGGTGATCGGCCCCGGCTCCATCGCCCGCGCCCACCGGGCGGACGAGTACGTCACCCGGGGCGAGCTCGACGCCTGCGCCGGCTTCCTCCGCCGCCTGATCGGTGAATGCCGCGGATAGGCGCCGCACCGGGGCTGGATTTCCCGGCCGGAACGGTGCGTTGTGCCCCTCGACCGTGACAGCCGGGACAGGCCGATGAAGCTCCTCTACTCCCCCGCCTCACCCTATGCCCGCAAGGTGCTGGTGCTGGCCCACGAAACCGGCCAGGCCGGCGCAATCGAGGTCGTGACCGCTGGCACGTCGCCCGTGGCCGGCGCGCCCGACGTCGCCCCCCACAACCCGCTGGGCAAGGTGCCGGCGCTGATCCTCGCGGACGGCACCTGCCTATTCGACAGCCGGGTGATCTGCGAATACCTCGACATGCGCTCCGAGGGCGCGCACCTCTTCCCCGAGGGTGCCGAGCGCTGGGACGCCCTGACCCGTCAGGCCCTGGCGGACGGGATGCTCGATGCGGCGCTCATCACCCGCTACGAGCGCGTGATGCGCCCCGAGCCTCTGCGCTGGCAGGATTGGGATGCCGGCCAGATCGCCAAGATCGTGGCGGGGCTCGACCGGATCGAGACTTTCGTCGCCGACATGCCGGTGCTCGACATCGGCACGGTCGCCATCGCCTGCGCCCTCGGCTACCTCGATTACCGCTTCCCCGACCTCGCGTGGCGCGACGGGCGCCCCGCGACGGCGGCGTGGTACGCCGTGTTCGAGGGCCGCCCGTCCATGACGGCGACGGTGCCGCCGCAGGGCTGAGGCTCAGCGCGGCGAGGCGATCTCGTACGGGTGCGAGGAGGCGAGCGGGTTGGCGAAGAAGTTCTCCACCGTGCTCGCCCCCGTTCCGAAGGTGATGAGCAGGAAGCCCCCGGCCAGCGCGAAGTTCTTTAGGAAGTCCCAGAACAGCTCCCGGCCCTTGCCGCCTGACCAGAAGTCGCCCGGCGCCCAGAACTGCTTCCACAGGAGGGCCGTGACGCCGCAATAGCCGGCCATCACGAAGGCGGCGGCGCGGTCGAACGCCCCCGTCAGGATGCAGGCCGACATGCCGATCTCGACGGTGAGCCCGAGGAGGATCAGCACCACGGCCGGGGCGGTGGCGTGTACCGCCTGCTTCGCCTGACCGACCGCGCCCCTGAAGTTCACGATCTTGTCGAGGGCGCTGAAGGGCAGGAACAGCAGGACGAGGAGCAGGCGGGTGCCGAAGGCGATGGCGAGGCTCAGGGCTGGCATCCGGTCGTGGGCTCCATGACGGCGTCGTGGGGGCAGGTGTGACAGGCGCCGCCGATTGCAAGGAAGACGGGCGCGCTGCCCCGAAAACGGGCTTGGGCGGATGGGGTCGCCTGCGCTAATGTCGCAGCGCCCATGACGACGATGCGGGAGAGACCGGGACGGCCCGACAGAGGCCGCCCGGCGCCGACGGAGCAACCGCCCCGGAAACTCTCAGGCACCAGAACCGTGTCGTCGGGGCAATCTGGAGAGCGGTGCGGCGGATTCGTCCGCTGGCACCCGCCGAAGGGGACGTCCGTGCTCACCGCCCTGCCAAGGCGGCGCCGGATCAAACTCTCAGGCACCGGGACAGATGGGGCGCGACCGGCCGGCTTCACTCGAATCCGGTCCCATGCGTCCAGATGGCCCGGAGTCCCAAACCCATGACCCATGTCGCCGTGATCGGCGCCGGCATCACCGGCGTGACGACAGCCTATGCCCTCGCCACGCGGGGGTATCGCGTCACCGTCCTCGACCGCAACCGCTACGCCGCGATGGAGACCTCCTTCGCCAATGGCGGACAGCTCTCGGCCTGCAATGCCGAGGTGTGGAACAAGGTCTCGACGGTGATCCAGGGCCTGCGCTGGATGACCCGCCGCGACGCGCCGCTGCTGATGAATCCGGCCCCGTCCTGGCACAAGCTGTCGTGGATGGCCGAGTTCGTCCGCGAGATCGCCCATTATCGGGCGAACACCGTCGAGACGGTGCGGCTCGCGATCAAGGCGCGGGAGGCCCTGTTCGCCATGGCCCGCGCCGAGGGGATCGACTTCGACCTGAAGACCCGCGGCATCCTGCATTTCTACCGGGACGAAGCGGCCTTCCGGAAGGCGGAGGGGGTGAACTCCCTGCTCCGCGAGGGCGGGCTGGAGCGCCACGCCGTCACGCCCGACGAGATCCGGGCCATCGAGCCGACGCTGGCGGGCACCTATTACGGCGGGTTCTTCACCCCCTCCGACGCCACGGGCGACATCCACAAGTTCACGCGGGGTCTCGCCGCCGCCTGCGCCCGCAGGGGCGTGCGCTTCGTCCACGACGCCGCCGTCGCCTCGGTCGCGCCGGGCGGGGAGGGGGGCCACGTCGTCGGCTGGCGGGAGGCCGGACGAGGCGAGGCCCGCGAGGAGAGTTTCGACGCGGTGGTGATCTGCGCCGGCACGGCGAGCCGCCATTTCGCGGCGATGCTGGGCGACCGGGTGAACATCTACCCCGTGAAGGGCTACTCGATCACCGTGAACCTCTACACGCCGGAGGCCCAGGCGGCGGCGCCGCAGGTGAGCATCCTCGACGAGGCCACAAAGATCGTCACCAGCCGGCTCGGCGAGGACCGCTTCCGCGTGGCCGGCACCGCCGAGTTCAACGGCTTCAACCGTGACATCCGCCACGACCGCATCCAGCCCCTGGTGGACTGGACCCGCGAGCAGTTCCCTGGCGTCGCCACCGACCGGGTGATCGCCTGGAGCGGCCTGCGGCCGATGCTGCCGAACATGCTGCCGAAGGTCGGGCGCGGGCGCCGGGCGGGGGTGTTCTACAACACCGGCCACGGCCATCTTGGCTGGACCCTCTCCGGCGCCACCGCCGAACTCGTGGCCGAGGCCATCGCGGCCGAGCACGCGCCCGGCACGGCGGGCCTGCGCCTCGCGGCGTGAGGCACCCCGCAGCGCGGTTTGAATTTTGAATAAAGTTCACGCCGCGCTACGATCATCGGAGAGAGGCTCGACCATGACGATGCCCGCCTATGTCGATCCCATCGACGGGACGACCTACCCCATCGACACGCCGCGCTGGCGCTCGGAAGTGGGGCGACCGCTGATGATCACCGACCTGCCCGGCATCGGGCGGGACGGGATCGACACCGCCGCGCGCTCGCTCTGGCGCTATGCCGGCGCCCTGCCGGTCGCGGTGGCCGATCCGATCAGCCTGGGCGAGGGCTGCACCCCCCTCGTCCGCCGGCCGTGGCGGGGCGGGCACGCGCATTTCAAGCTCGAATGGTTCGCCCCCTCCGGCAGCTTCAAGGACCGGGGCGCCTCGGTGATGCTCTCGATCCTGCGGCAGCAGGGGATCGACGCGGTGCTGGAGGATTCCTCCGGCAACGGCGGCGCGGCGGTGGCGACCTATGCGGCCGCCGCCGGGATGCGCGCCAAGATCCTGGTGCCGGCCTCGACCTCGCCGGCCAAGACCGTGCAGATGCGCGCGGCCGGCGCCGCCATCGAACTGATCCCCGGCACCCGGCAGGACACCGCCGACGCGGCCGTCGCCCAGGCCGAGTCGATCTTCTACGCCAGCCACAATTGGCAGGCGCATTTCCTTCAGGGCACCAAGACCCTGGCCTATGAGCTGTGGGAGGATCTGGGCTTCCGCACGCCGGATTGTGTCATCATCCCCTGCGGGGCGGGCAGCAACATCCTCGGCTGCGATATCGGCTTCCGCGAATTGCTGCGCCGGGGCGAGATCGACCGCCTGCCGCGCCTCTACGCGGTGCAGCCGGCCCATTGCGCGCCGCTCCATGCCGGCTTCGCGGCGGGAGCGGAGGACGCCCTGCCCATCGATCCGCACCCGACGCTCGCCGAGGGCGCCTCCATCGCCCGGCCGGTGCGCGGGCGGGAGGTGCTAGCGGCCCTGCGGCGCTCCGGCGGCGGCACCGTCGCGGTGTCCGAGGCGGCCATCGAGGCGGCGCTGCATGAACTGGCCCGCTCAGGCCTCTACGTCGAGCCGACCTGCGCCATGGCGGCGGCGGCGCTGAGCGACCTGACGAAACGCGGCGCCATCCGCGCCGACGAAACGAGCGTCGTCGTCCTCACCGGCACCGGCATCAAGGCCACGCCGCGCATCGCCGACCTGCTCGACGCCCGAGCCTGAGACACAACAACAAAGGAGGAACCCCATGGCCAACACGCTCCCCGCCGCCATCGGCATGCCGGTCGATGAGGTCGACACCCCCTGCCTCGTGGTCGATCTCGACGCCTTCGAGCGCAACGTGGAAAAGCTCGGCCGCTACATGAAGGAGAAGGGCCTGCGCCACCGGGCGCACGCCAAGACGCACAAGTCCTCCGACATCGCGATGATCCAGATGGAGCGGGGCGGGGCCTGCGGCGTGTGCTGTCAGAAGGTCAGCGAGGCCGAGGCCCTGGTGAGCGCGGGCATCCGCGACGTGCTGGTCTCGAACCAGGTCGTCGCGCCCAAGAAGATCGAGCGGCTGGCGGCGCTCGCCACCCGCGCCCGGGTGCTGGTCTGCGTGGACGACCTCGGCAACGTCGACGACCTCTCGGCGGCGGCGGTGAAGTACGGCGTCACCCTCGAATGCCTCGTGGAGATCGATGTCGGCGCGGGCCGCTGCGGCGTCGCGCCGGGCGAGCCGGCGGTCGCCATCGCCCGCCGCATCGCCGACCGGCCGGGCCTCTCCTTCGCCGGGCTCCAGGCCTACCAGGGCAAGGCCCAGCATGTCCGCGACCACAACGAGCGCCGGGACCTGATCCAGAAGGCCATCGACGACACGAAGCGCACCATCGATCTGCTGAAGGCCGAGGGCCTGTCCTGCGCCATCGTCGCGGGGGCGGGCACCGGCAGCTTCGAGATGGAGGGGGCGAGCGGCGTCTACAACGAGCTGCAATGCGGCTCCTACGTCTTCATGGACGCCGACTATCAGCGCGTCCGCGATGCCGGCGACAAGCCGATCTCGGAGTTCGAGAACAGCCTGTTCATCCTCACCTCGGTGATGAGCAAGGCGAAGCGGGACGTCGCGATCTGCGATGCCGGCCTCAAGGCGCAGAGCGTCGACAGCGGCATGCCGATCGTGTTCGGCCGCAGCGACGTCGAATACCTGAAGGCCTCCGACGAGCACGGGGTGATCGCCGATCCCGGCAACGTGCTCCGGCTCAACGACCGGCTGCGCCTGATCCCCGGCCATTGCGACCCCACCGTCAACGTCCACGACTGGCTGGTGGGCGTCCGCAACGGCCGCGTCGAGGCCCTGTGGCCGGTCACGGCGCGGGGGGCGCTCCTGTAGGGGCGGCACGCCGCGAACTTTTAGGGTGAATCGCCGGGGCGGCCGGCTTATGTACGCACTCCGTTCCCGAGAGCGCGCCGCCGGTCGCGGCGGTGTGCTCCCGGTCCCTTCCGCCCCCTGGGATGCCCCGCCGCAGCATGCTCGCGCAGCTCGCGATCCGCGACATCGTTCTGATCGACAAGCTCGAACTCAATTTCCGCGAAGGGCTCAGCGTCCTCACGGGTGAGACGGGCGCGGGGAAGTCGATCCTGCTCGACGCCTTCGCCCTGGCCCTTGGTGGCCGCGGCGACGGCCGCCTCGTGCGCTCCGGCGAATCGCAGGGCGGCGTGACGGCGGTGTTCGACGTGCCCCTCGACCACCCGGCGAGGCGCATTGCCGCCGAGGCCGAACTCGACACCGAGGGCGACCTGATCCTGCGCCGCACGCAGATGGCGGACGGGCGCACCCGCGCCTTCGTCAACGATCAGGCGGTGGGCGTGCAGGTGCTGCGGGCCATCGGCGCAGCCCTGGTGGAGATCCACGGCCAGCACGACGACCGGGCGCTGGCCGATCCCGCCTCGCACCGGGCGATCCTCGACGCCTTCGGCGGGCTCCAGCCGCAGGCGGCCAAGGTCGGCACCGCCGCCCGCGCCCTGCGCGCCGCCCGCACCGCCTTCAGCGAGCACAAGGAGCGAGTCGAGACCGCCCGGCGCGAGGCCGACTTCCTCCGGCACGCCGTCGAGGAACTCGGCGAACTGAACCCGTTGCCGGGGGAGGAGGCGAGCCTCGCCGAGCGTCGCACGGTGATGCAGCAATCGGAAAAGATCGCCCGCGAACTCAACGAGGCCCTGGACGCGGCGGGCGGGCCGCATTCGGGCGTGCCGCACCTCTCGGCCGCCCTGCGCAAGCTGGAACGCCGGGCGGCGCTGCTGCCGGCCCTGGTCGAGCCCTGCGTCAACGCCCTCGACGCGGCCCTCGTCGCCCTCGACGAGGCGCGGGCCGCCATCGAGAACGCGGTGGCGGAGGCGGAATTCGATCCGCGCGAACTGGAACGCGTCGAGGAACGGCTGTTCGCCCTGCGCGCCGCGGCGCGGAAGTACAACGTTGCCGCCGACGACCTTGCCGACCTCGCCGGGCGCTTCGCCGCCGACGTCGCCGCCATCGACGCGGGCGAGGCCGAACTCGCCACCCTGGAAGCCGCGCAGGGAAAGGCGGAGGCCGCCTATGCCGCCGCCGCCGAGGCCCTGAGCGCCGGCCGCAAGAAGGCAGCCCGCAAGCTCGACGCGGCGGTGCAGGCCGAGCTGCCGCCCCTGAAGCTGGAACGCGCCCGGTTCATCACCGAGATCGCGACCGACCCCGCCTCCCGCGACGCCGCCGGCATCGACCGGGTGGAGTTCTGGGCGCAGACCAACCCCGGCACGAAGCCCGGCCCGATGATGCGCGTCGCCTCGGGGGGCGAGCTGTCCCGCTTCATGCTGGCCCTGAAGGTAGTGCTCGCCGACAAGGGCTCGGCCCCGACCCTGATCTTCGACGAGATCGACACGGGGGTCGGCGGCGCGGTGGCCGACGCCATCGGCCTGCGCCTCTCGCGCCTCGCCGACACGGTGCAGGTCATCGCCGTCACCCACGCGCCGCAGGTCGCCGCGCGGGCAGCCACGCACCTCCTGATCGCCAAGGCGCCGGTGAAGGGCGCGGGGCGGGTGGCGACCCGCGTCTCGACCCTGCCGGTGGAGGACCGCCGCGAGGAAATCGCCCGGATGCTCGCCGGCGCCACGGTGACGGACGAGGCCCGCGCCGCCGCCGCCCGATTGTTACTGGGTGTCTGAATTGGACAGTATTGTCGCAGATTCCCCCGCAAGCTTAACGATAGGTTGACGGTAACCCGCAGTTAACCAAGTTAGTGGAGGGTCACCGTCGCTCGTCCCGTCATCGTCGGTCGAGCCGGTTTTCGGTATCGGAGAGGACCATGAGCCGGACTGCTGCCGTGGCAGGAACACGCATCGCGTCTGTGAAGCCGGAGAATGGCGTCGATACCGGCCATCTCGGCCAGAGCCTGCGCCGCGTCTACGAAGACAGTATCGACACGCAGCCGATCCCCGATTCGCAGATCGACCTGCTCCTGCGCCTGCGCCACAAGGAGCGCGACCGCCGTCAGGCCCTCTGACGCGCGCTCACCACCGCCGGGCGCCGGGCTGGCGTCCGTATTCCGCCGCCCTGATCCGTGTGAGCACCCGGTCCAGGCTGAGGAGCAGCTCCGCCTCCTCGCGCGCGGCCGCGCCGGCCTCGGCTTCGTCCCGCGCCACCCGTTGCCGCGTCTGGCAAAGGGACAGCGCCCGCTCCAGCGCCTCGCGCTCCTCGTGAAGCTCACGCCAGGCCGCGTCCGGATCGTCGCCCTCCCTCGCAGGCCCTGTCACCACGTCCACGATTCCTTCGGCCCCATCGCCCGGTGCCTCCGGGCAACGGGTCGATGCGACACCAACGCAGTCGGCCGCCATCCCGTGCCATCGCCTCGAAAGGAGGCCTGCGGGGCTCCATTGCTGGATTGTGTCGGAGGCGGATCGAATCGAAAAATCAGGTTCTTACCGCAGCGCGAAAGGCTGCGCGGGCCGGGGTTGTCATAGCCCTGTCATACGACCGTCGTACCGCCCCGAGCGCCGGCCGGACCCTTCCGTGCCCCTTGGATCTGCGCCGTATCGCCCCAGGGTTGGCGGCGCAGCCGACCGAGACGGAGACACCCTTGAGACCCTTCGCTTACGCGCTCGCCCTCGGCCTAGCGACGGCCCAGCTCGCCTCCGCGGCTCTCGCCGCCGACATCACGGGAGCGGGGGCCACCTTCCCCTTCCCGGTCTATTCCAAGTGGGCGGAAGCCTACCGCAAGGACACCGGCACGGGCCTGAACTACCAGTCGATCGGCTCCGGCGGCGGCATCAAGCAGATCCAGGCCAAGACCGTCGATTTCGGCGCCACCGACGCCCCCCTGAAGGGTGAGCAGCTCGCCAAGGACGGCCTCATCCAGTTCCCGACCGTGATGGGCGGCGTCGTCACCGTGGTGAACATCCCCGGCATCGAGGCCGGCAAGCTGAAGCTGACCGGCGAACTCATCGCCGACATCTACGCCGGCAAGATCGCCAAGTGGTCGGACCCGCGCATCGCCAAGCTGAACGAGGGCGTGAAGCTCCCCGACGCGAACGTCACGCCGGTCTACCGGTCCGACGCCTCGGGCACGACGAACATCTTCACGACCTACCTCTCCCAGGCCTCCGAGGCGTGGAAGAAGGAATACGGCGCCGCCACCACGATCTCCTGGCCCGTGGGCCAGGGCGGCAAGGGCAACGAGGGCGTGACCGCCACCGTGAAGCAGGTCCCGAACTCGATCGGCTACGTCGAGTCGGCCTACGCCAAGCAGAACAAGCTGGCCTACACGCTCATCCAGAACAAGGACGGCAAGTTCCCCGAGCCGACCGACAAGGCGTTCCAGGCGGCTGCCGCCAGCGCCGACTGGAAGGCCGCTCCGGGTTTCGGCATCTCGCTCACCAACCAGGCGGGTGCGGATGCGTGGCCGATCACCGCCGCGACCTTCATCCTCGTCTACAAGGAGCCGGCCGATCCGGCGAAGGCCGCCGACGTGCTGAAGTTCTTCGACTGGTCGTACAAGAACGGCGACAAGCTCGCCTCGGACCTCGACTACGTCCCGCTGCCGGACAACGTCGTCGCCCTAATCCACGACGAGTGGAAGACCATCAAGGGCAAGGACGGCAAGCCCGTCTTCGGCATGTGATCCTGGACATGTGATCCCGCGCGGGGAGGGGGCTTCGGGCCCCCTCCCTCGCATCGCGGGTGCCGCCACGATAGAAGTCCGTCCATTCCAGAGAATCGCGGATGCCCGCCTTGTCGCAGTCCATCGCCATCGCCGAGACGCGCTCCACCCCGCGCCGGGGTCCGAGCCGTGGACTCGATGCGGTGTTCCGTACCTGCTCCTACGCCGCCGCCCTGCTCGTGCTGCTGGTGCTCGCCGGCATCCTCGGCTCGATCCTCTACGGCGGCTGGCCCGTCTTCCGCGAATTCGGCTTCGGCTTCCTCACCTCCAGCGCCTGGAACATCGGCACCGAGCAATACGGCGCCCTGGTCGCGGTGATCGGCACCCTCGCCTCGGCGGTGATCGCGCTGCTGATCGGCGTGCCGGTCTCGCTGGGCATCGCGATCTTCCTGACGCAGCTCTGCCCCGGCTGGGCGCGCAAGCCCGTCGCCATGACGATCGAATTGCTCGCCGCCGTGCCGAGCATCATCTACGGCATGTGGGGCCTGTTCATCTTCGCCCCGATCTTCGCGCGCTTCGTGCAGATCCCCCTCTCGAACCTCGTCGAGGGGCTCCCGGTGGTCGGTACGCTGCTCTATGCGCGGGTGCCCTCGGGCGTCGGCATCTTCACCGCCGGCATCATCCTGGCGATCATGATCGTGCCGTTCATCGCCTCGATCGCCCGGGACATGCTGGACCAGATCCCCACGGTCCTGCGCGAGAGCGCCTACGGCATCGGCTGCACCACCTGGGAGGTGGTGCGCCACGTCCTCGTGCCGCAGGCCGCCGTGTCGATCATCGGCGCGATCATGCTGGGCCTCGGCCGGGCGCTGGGCGAGACGATGGCGGTGACCTTCGTGGTCGGCAACGCCAACCGGCTCTCGGCCTCGATCTTCGACCCGTCCTCGACCATCGCGTCGCGGATCGCCAACGAGTTCAACGAGGCGGACGGCCTGCAACTGAACGCCCTGATGGCGCTCGGCTGCATCCTCTTCGTCATCACCTTCATCGTGCTGATCGTCGCGCGGCTGCTGACCCGCCGCGTCCGGGCCGCCTGAGGAGCCGATCCCGATGGATGCCACGAATCCCCTGGTGACGACCCCGTCCCCCCTCCGCGCCAGCCGCGTCCGCCCCGGCCGCCGGGTGGCGGACCGGGCCCTGCGCATCTCCTGCCTCGTCGCGACGGTGGTCGGCGCGGTGGTGCTCGGCTCGATCCTCCTGATGCTCATCGTCGAGGGCATCCGGGGCCTCAGCCCGACCCTGTTCACCCAGCCGACCCCCGGCCCCGGCTCGGAAGGCGGCGGCATCGCCAACGCCATCCTCGGCAGCCTCGTGCTGACGACGATCGGCATCGTCGTGGCCACCCCGGTCGGCGTGATGGCGGGCACCTACCTCGCCGAATACGGGCGGGGCTCGAAGCTCGCGGACATCATCCGCTTCCTCAACGACGTGCTGCTCTCGGCGCCATCCATCCTGATCGGCCTGTTCGTCTACACCCTGATGGTGCGGCCGATGGGGACCTATTCCGGCTGGGCCGGCGGCGTCGCCCTGGCGATCATCGCCGTGCCGGTGATCGTGCGCACCACGGAGGACATGCTGCGCCTCGTGCCCGGCACCCTGCGCGAGGCCGGCGCGGCGCTGGGCGCCCCGCCCTCCAAGGTCATCACCTCGGTGACGTGGCGGGCCGCCTCCTCCGGCATCGTGACGGGCATCATCCTGGCGCTGGCCCGCATCGCGGGCGAGACCGCGCCGCTGCTCTTCACCGCGCTCAACAACAATTCCTGGTTCTCCCCCAACCTGATGGGCGGCGTCGCGAACCTTCCGGTGATGATCTACCAGTTCGCCCTCTCGCCCTATCCGAACTGGCAGGGGCTCGCCTGGGCCGGCGCCCTGCTGATCACCACGACCATCCTGGCCCTGTCGATCATCGCCCGCTTGGTGATCAAGCCGCAGAACGCCCGCTGAGGGCGTGACGTCCGAACCCATCACGAGGACATGACGATGAACGCCGCCTCCGCGCTGCCGACCGGGGACCTCAGCCGTGGCAACGCCGCCACCGACCGGGCCATCCGCATCGCCGTCAAGAACCTCAACTTCTATTACGGGTCGTTCCACGGCCTGAAGAACGTCAACCTGAACTTCTACGACCGGAAGGTCACGGCGCTGATCGGCCCCTCGGGCTGCGGGAAATCGACCCTGCTGCGCTGCTTCAACCGCATCTACAGCCTCTACCCGGAGCAGCGCGCCGAGGGTGAGATCCTCCTCGACGGGCGCAACGTCCTCGATTCGAACGTGGACCTGAACGAGTTGCGCTCGCGCATCGGCATGGTGTTCCAGAAGCCGACGCCGTTCCCGATGTCGATCTACGACAACGTCGCCTTCGGTCTGCGCCTCTACGAGAAGTTGCCCAAGGCCGACCTCGACGTCCGCGTCGAGGAATCGCTGCGCAAGTCCGCCCTGTGGGACGAGGTGAAGGACAAGCTCAAGCAGGCCGGCACCGGCCTCTCCGGCGGCCAGCAGCAGCGCCTGTGCATCGCCCGCACCGTGGCCCAGAAGCCGGAGGTGATCCTGTTCGACGAGCCGACCTCGGCCCTCGACCCGATCTCCACGGGCCGCATCGAGGAGCTGATGGAGCAGCTGCGCGATGAGTTCACCATCGTGATCGTCACGCACAACATGCAGCAGGCCGCCCGCATCTCGCAGTACACGGCGTTCATGTATCTCGGCGAGCTGGTCGAGTTCGGCCAGACCGACAAGATCTTCATGAACCCGAACGAGCGTAAGACGCAGGACTACATCACCGGCCGCTTCGGCTGAGCCACCGACTCCGAACCGTAGAGGTCTCGCCATGCCCGGCCACATCGTCACGTCCTACGACACGGACTTGGAAGACCTGCGCCGCTCGATCTCCGAGATGGGCGGCGTCGCGGAGAAGATGACCGGCGAGGCGACCCTCGCCCTCGCCCGGCAGGACGAGGCCCTGGCCCAGACCGTCATCATCGCCGACAAGCGCCTCGATACGCTCCAGCGGGAGATCGAGGAGAAGGCCGTCCTGCTCATCGCCCGGCGCCAGCCGCTGGCGGTGGACCTGCGCGAGACCATCTCGGCGATCCGCGTCTCGGGCGACCTCGAGCGGATCGGCGACCTCGCCAAGAACGTCGCCAAGCGCGTCACGGCCATCGCCGACCAAGCGCCCGCGCAGAAGATCGTGCTGGGCGTGCGCCACATGAGCGACCTCGCCGAGGGGCAACTCAAGGACGTGCTCGACGCCTATGCCAGCCGTGACACCAAGGCGGCGCATGACGTGTGGGAGCGCGACGGCGAAATCGACGCCCTCTACAATTCCCTGTTCCGCGAACTCCTGACCTACATGATGGAAGACCCGCGCAACATCTCGTTCTGCACACACCTGCTGTTTTGCGCCAAGAACGTCGAGCGGATCGGCGACCACACCACCAACATCGCCGAGACGATCCATTACCTCGCCACCGGCGAGATCTTCATGGGCGACCGGCCGAAGAACGACGCCTCCAACTACGCGACCGTCACCCCCGGCGCGTGAACCATCGCCGTCATCGCCTCCCCGGCGGTGACGGCTTCGGCGTATCAGCGTTGCCCGCCACCCTCGGTCGAACCCGGCCGGGGGGAACGGGCGTGGAATGGACTCCCGAGCATGCGTGTCCTGATCGTCGAGGACGAAGAGGCGCTCACCACCCTCCTGCGGTACAACCTCGAAGCGGAGGGTTTCAGCGTCGATGCCGCCGCGCGCGGGGACGACGCGGAACTGCTCCTCGCCGAGCGCACCCCGGACCTCGTCCTCCTCGACTGGATGCTGCCCGGCCTGTCCGGCATCGAACTGTGCCGCCGCATCCGCGCCCGGCGCGAGACCGAGCGTATGCCGGTGATCATGCTCACCGCCCGGGGCGAGGAGGGCGACCGCGTGCGCGGCCTCGGCACGGGGGCGGACGATTACATCGTCAAGCCGTTCTCCGTGCCGGAACTCCTCGCCCGCGTCCGGGCGCTGCTGCGCCGGGCCAAGCCCGCCCATGTGGCCGACCGGCTGGCGGCGGGGGACATCGAGCTGGACCGCACCGGCCACCGCGTCCGGCGCGGCGGCCAGGAGCTTCATCTCGGGCCGACCGAGTTCCGCCTGCTGGAATTCCTGATGCTCAGCCCCGGCCGGGTCTTCTCCCGCGAGCAATTGCTCGACGGGGTCTGGGGGCACGATGTCTACATCGACGAGCGCACCGTGGACGTGCATGTCGGCCGGCTGCGCAAGGCGCTGAACGGCCCGCGCCAGGCCGATCCGATCCGCACCGTGCGCGGCTCGGGCTACGCCTTCGACGAGACCTTCTCGCTCGAGCCGTGAGGCGTCAGCGCGCCTCGGCCGTGCGGTCGGGGATCGCGGCCAGCGCCTCCAGCACCGTGCCCTCGGTGAGGATCTGCGGCAGGATCGTGGGGTCGCCACCGCCCGTGTAGAGCAGGTAGAGCGGCACGCCGCTGCGGCCGTGTCGCTCCAGCAGGCGGGTGATCTCGGGGTTCTGGTTGGTCCAGTCGCCCTTCAGGTAGGTCACGCCCTTCGCCCGCATCGCCGCCTGCACGGACGGCCGCGACAGCGAGGTGGTCTCGTTGACGGCGCAGGTGATGCACCACGCCGCCGTCAGGTTCACGAAGACCGGCCGGCGCGCATCCCGCAGGGTGTCGAGGCGGGCTTGGCTGTAGGGCTCGGTGCCCTCGGCGGCGGCCTGCGCCGCCGGCACCGCCCGCTGCTGGGAGAGCCCGAAGCCGAGCGTCACCACGGCGATGATCGCGAGACCCGCGAGGCCCTGGAAGATCCGCTCCCCGAGGGCCGTCGCGCCCCGGCTGCGCTCCCAGGCCCAGGCGGCGAAGCCCACCAGCACCACGCCGATCAGAGCCGCGAACAGCCCCCGCGCATCGACCTGCTGTGCCAGCACCCAGATCAGCCACGCCGCCGTGGCGTAGACCGGGAAGGCGAGGGCCTGCTTCAGCGTCTCCATCCACGCGCCCGGGCGCGGCAGCACCCGCACGGCGCCGGGCCACAGGGTGAGGGCCAGGAAGGGCAGGGAGAGGCCGAGGCCCAGGGCCGCGAAGACGGCGAGCGCCACGGCGGGGCCCTGCGTCAGGGCAAAGCCCACCGCCGCGCCCATGAACGGCGCGGTGCAGGGGGTGGCGACAAGGGTCGCGAGCACGCCGGTGAAGAACGAGCCCGGCAGCCCCGCCCGCCGCGCGAGCCCGTCGCCGAGGCCGGTGAAGCGTCCGCCGAGGCTGAACACCCCCGACAGGCTCAGGCCCACCGCGACGAGGAGATAGGCGAGCCCCGCCACGACCGGCGGCGATTGCAACTGGAAGCCCCAGCCGAGGCTCGCCCCGCCGCCCTTCAGGCCGATCAGCAGCCCGGCGAGGGCGAGGAAGCTCGCCAGCACGCCGGCCGTGTAGGCGAGGCCGTGCAGGCGCACGCGGGTGCGGTTCTCACCCGATTGGCGCACGAGGCCGAGCACCTTGATCGAGAGGACGGGGAAGACGCAGGGCATCAGGTTGAGGATCAGCCCCCCGAGCAGGGCGAGGCCGATGGCCGCGAGGAGGGTCGGCTGGTCCGCCGCCGGGACGGGCAGGGCGCCGGCTGCCGCCGGGGGGGCGACGGCGGCGGAGGGCACCTGCGCCGGCTCGTCGCCATAGGCGAAGGCGAGGCGGACAACGCCGTTGCCGGTGTCCTCCTCCACCGTCAGCACGCCGGGCAGGGAGAGGGGGAAGGTCTTGTCGTCGCCCCGTGTGAGGCTGAGGTGCAGGCCCTGGTCGTCGACGCTGAGAGTTTGCTCGGCGGCGTTGTCGAGGGCGGTCTCGCCATAGGGGAAATAGGCGGCCGACTTGATCGAATCCGCCCGCAGGCCGCTCGTGGCGAAGTCCAGGCGGATGCGGTCGCCCTCGCGGGACAGGCGCATCGGCCAGACCGGGGCGACGGGGAGCGCCGCGCGCGCGCGGGTGAACAGGGCGGCGTTGGCGGGGTCCGGCGTCGGCTTGCCCACGGGGAGGGTCAGGGCGAGGTCGGCCGCGCCCGGCACGCATTCGGTCTCGCAGACGAGGTAGGTGAGCTTGCCCGCGATCCGCACCGGCTCGGCCGGGTCGAGGCTCGGCGGCGGCGTGACGGGGACGAGGAGCGTCACCTCGTCCTCGTAGCCGTAGTTCATCAGCGTCGCGATGGGGATGCGGTGCGGCGCCGGCCAGCGGATCGCCCCCGTGCCGAAGCCGGCGGGCAGCGTCCACGTCACCTCCGGCGGCAGGCCGGAATCGCCGGGGTTGCGCCAGTAGACGTGCCAGCCGCGCTTAAGCTTCATGTGCACGGCGAGGGTGAAGGGCGTGCCCCCCGCCACCGCCGAAGGCTCGGCCACGAGGCTCGCCCGCACGAGGTCCGCCGGGGCGCGGAACCCCTGCGCCAGGGCGGGGCCGCAGGCGAGGCAGGCGAGGATCAGGAGCAGGCGGGCGATCATGCGGGACTCTTCGCGCCGGACGGCGGGAGGTTTCTCGGCCTCCGCACCGGCTTAATTGGGGCAGGGGCGGGCCTTACGCCCCGAGGGGTTCCGTCGCGGCCTCCAGCCAGCCCCGCGTCGGCGCGTCGAGGAGCGGCGACAGCGCCTCGCGCACGCGGGCATGGTAGGCGTCGATCCAGGCGCGCTCGCCCGGTTCCAGCAGGGACGCGTCGATGAGGCGCCGGTCGTAGGGGGCGAGGGTCAGGGTCTCGAAGCCGAGCACCGGCCGCTCGCTGCCCGGCACCTCGCGGGGCTCCACGAGGACGAGGTTCTCGATGCGGATGCCGTAGCGCCCGGCGGCGTAATAGCCCGGCTCGTTCGAGAGGATCATGCCGGGCTCGAGGGCCACGGTGCCAGTCTTGGCGATGCGCTGCGGCCCCTCATGCACCGAAAGGAAGGCGCCGACCCCGTGGCCAGTGCCGTGGTCGAAATCGAGCCCGGCCCGCCACAGGGGCAGGCGGGCGAAGCCGTCGATCTGCGCGCCGTTCGTGCCCTTGGGGAACACGGCGCGGGAGATCGCGACGTGGCCCTGCAGCACCCGCGTGTAGCGGTCGCGCATCTCCGCCGTGGGCTCACCGATGGCGAGCGTGCGGGTGATGTCGGTGGTGCCGTCGGGGTATTGCGCGCCGGAATCCACGAGGAACAATTCGCCCGGACGGACCGCCCGGTTGGTCTCCCGCGTCACCCGGTAATGGACGATGGCGCCGTTCGCGCCGGAGCCGGAGATGGTCGGAAAGGAGACGTCGCGCAGGTCGCCGCCCTCGGCGCGGAAATTTTCCAGCGCCTCGACGGCGGTGATCTCGGTGAGGTCGCCCCGCGCCGCCGCGCCGTCGAGCCACGCCAGGAAGCGCACCACGCTCGCGCCGTCGCGGCGGTGGGCCTCGCGGGTGCCGGCGATCTCGGCCGCGTTCTTCACCGCCTTCATCGCGGTGATCGGGTCCTTCCCGACATCGACCGTGCCGCCGGCCGATTCCACGCGCTCCTTGAGGGCGACGGCGCCCGTCGCCCCGTCGAGGCGCACGCGGGCCCCGGACAGGGCGGCGATGCCCTCGTCGAGGTCGAGGCGCGCGCCGATTTCCGCGATGGGGTCGAGCGCCGCGCGCAACGCCGGGTCGATGTCGCCGGAGACGAGGTAGAGCCGCGCCCGGCCCTCGCGGGGCAGGATCGCGTAGCCGAGCGCCAGAGGCGTGTGGCCGACATCGCTGCCGCGCAGGTTGAACGCCCAGGCGAGGTTGTGCGGGTCCGAGATCACCAGGGCATCGCAGGAATCGGCGACCAGCGCCGCGCGCACCCGGGCGAGCTTGTCCTCGGCCCCCTCGCCCGCGAGGGATTCGGGCTGCGCCACGACCTGGCCGGAGGGGGGCTTCGGTCGCCCGGCCCAGCAGGAATCGACCGGGTTCTCCGGCAGCGCCCGGAGCGAGCCGCCGGCCTTGGCCACCGCCCGTTCGAGCCGCGCGATCCCGTCCGGCGTGTGCAGCCAGGGATCGTAGCCGAGCACCCGGTCGCGGCCGAGATGCTCGCCGATCCAGGCCTCCGCGCTGGTCTCGGCCAGGGGCACCACGCTCACCACGCCGGTATCGACCTGCGCGGGCGCCTGCAGGGTGTAGCGGCCGTCCACGACCAGGGCGGCGGCGTCGGTGAGAATCACGGCGGTGCCGGCCGAGCCGGTGAAGCCGGTGAGCCAAGCCAGCCGCTCCGCGTCGGCGGGGACGTATTCCGACTGGTGCTCGTCGGCGCGGGGCACCACGAACCCGTCGACGCCCGCCTCGCGGAGCGCCGCGCGCAGGGCCGCGATCCGTTCCGGCCCCTTACGGTGGCCGGGATCGTCGAAGGTCTGGAAGCGGCGGCGGGGCTCGGTCATGCGCGGAGCCTATCGCCCGCGAGGCTCGGCCCGCAACGGGTCACGGCGTCCGGACAGAGTTGGTCCGATGGCGCGGCGCGGCGCCGCCCCGGCGCAGGACGAGGTGGACCCACCCCTCGATCACGCCGCGCTTGGACAGGGCGAAGCCCTGGTGGCGATAGGCCGAGAGGACGCCCGGCACGTCGCGCTCGATCAGGCCCGACAGGACCAGCGTGCCCCCCGGCGCCACGACGCGGGCGAGGCTCGGGGCGAGGAGCCGCAGGGGCCGCGCGAGGATGTTGGCGAAGACGAGATCGAAATGCCGGTCCCGCGCCGCCATGCGGTGGCGGGTGCCGCCGGCATGGTAGAGCTTCAGCCAGGGGCCGAGACCGTTGAGGCGGGCATTCTCCCGCGCGGTGGTCACGGCCTCGCCGTCGAGGTCCCCCGCCACGACCGGGCGGCGCAACTCCTTGGCGGCGGCGAAGGCCAGGATGCCCGTGCCGGTGCCGACATCGAGGACATGGCGCGGCCGGCGGCGCTTGCGCTCGGCGACCAGTGCCCGCAGGCAGCCCAACGTCGTGCCGTGATGGCCGGTGCCGAAGGCCAGCGCCGCCTCGATCTCGATGGCGAGGTCGTTCACCCGCCGCGCCTCCCGGTCGTGGGAGCCGTGGATCAGGAAGCGGCCGGCGCGCACCGGCTTCAGCCCTTCGAGCGAGGAGCGCACCCAATCCTGCTCCGCGATGGTGCGGAACTCGGCCTCGTCGGCCTGCGCGCCGATCACCGGCCGGATCAGGCCGCGGACGAACGCCTCGTCGGGCTCATCGGCGAAATAGGCTTCGAGGCGCCACGTCTTCCCGTCCTCGTCCTCGAAGGCGGCGACCGCCGTCTCGGTGGGGTCGAACATCTCGCCCAGCAAGTCGGTCATCGCCCGCGCCGACTTCTCGTCGGTGTCGAGGCGGAGGACGTGAGTCGGGCGGTGGGGCGGCAGGCCTTCGAGCATGATCGCCCTGTTAGCGCGCCCGCCCGTCGCGGCACAGGGGCTGGCGCGAAATCGTGCCGGTTCGGACACGCTCCCGCGATTCTTTCTCAACCATGCACAGGAATGCGGCATCGTGGCCGGCCGTTGACCACATGAGCCTGGAACCCGCGCAGGGCGACGACGTTTTTGCCGGCTTCGTCACGAAGTCGTTCAAGGGAAGCGTAAGAGTGAAGCGTTCGAGTCGTCCCCTCCCTGGCCAATCCGGCCCGTTCGGGCCGATCGTTCTGGCGCAGTCGGCCAAAGCCCGACGCGACGCCCGTTACGGCGCGCCGCTGCCGGATTCGCCCCTGCCGGGCCGCCTGCTCGTGGCCCTCAGCCGCCTCCACCGCGCCGAGGGCACCCCGTCCCTCGCCGCCGGGCAGACCTCCGACGAGGCCTGACCGCACATCACCCCTTGCCGGATTTCGCTCCGGTCATAAGATCATCGCGATAGCCGGCCGGATATAACGGTCCGGCCGGCGAGGGGTGTCTTCATGGCGATCACACGACGCATCTGGCTCGCGGCGGTGCTGGCGGCGCTGCCGTTGGTGTCGGGTCCGCCCGCGCTGGCGGCGGAGCCGGTGGTGGTCTTCGCCGCCGCCAGCCTCAAGAACGCCCTCGACGACGCCTCCGCCCTCTGGACGAAGGACACGGGCAAGACGGCGCGGATCTCGTATGCCGGCTCGAACGCGCTGGCCAAGCAGATCGAGGCCGGGGCGCCGGCCGACCTGTTCATCTCGGCCGACGAGGCCTGGATGGACTATGCCGAGAAGGCCGGCGCGATCCGGCCCGGCAGCCGGTTCAACTTCCTGCGCAATAGCCTGGTGCTGATCGCCCCGGCGGGGGCCAATGCGGGGTCGGACCCCCAGATCGCCCTGGCGCCGGACCTCGGCACGACGCTGTCCAAGGCGCTGGCCGGCGGCAAGCTCGCCATGGCCAACACCGAGGCGGTGCCGGCGGGCAAGTACGGCAAGGCGGCCCTGGACAAGCTCGGCGGCTGGGACGCGGTGAAGGGGCAGGTGGCCCAGGCCGAGAACGTGCGGGCGGCTCTGCTCCTCGTCGCCCGGGGCGAGGCGCCGCTCGGCATCGTCTACGCCACCGATGCCGCCGCCGACCGCGGCGTGCGGGTGGTGGCGACCTTCCCCTCCGACAGCCACCCGCCCATCGTCTACCCGGCGGCCCTGACAGAGGACTCGCGGAACCCGGATGCGGAGGCCCTGCTGGCCTTCCTGAAGAGCGCCCCGGCGCGGGCGGCCTTCGAGCGGCAGGGCTTCACGGTGATCGGCGCGCCCGGCAGCGGGCATTGACCTTCGGCCTAGGCCCCGAGGAGTGGCAGGCCGTCCTGCTCAGCCTTCAGGTGGCGACCTTGGCCACACTCGCCTCCCTGCCCCTTGGGCTCGGGGTGGCGTGGCTGCTGGCGCGACGGCGCTTTCCGGGGCGGGCGCTCCTCGACGGGCTCGTCCACCTGCCGCTGATCCTGCCGCCGGTCGTCACCGGCTACCTGCTGCTCCTCGCCTTCGGACGGAAGGGCGTGTTCGGCGCGCCGCTCGCGGAGTTCGGCATCGTCTTCGCCTTCCGCTGGACCGGGGCAGCGCTGGCCTGCGCGGTGATGGGCTTCCCCCTGATGGTGCGGGCGATGCGCCTGTCCCTCGAAGCGGTCGATGCCCGCCTTGAGGACGCGGCCGGGACGCTCGGGGCCTCGCCCCTGATGGTGTTCCTCACCGTCACCCTGCCCTTGAGCCTGCCCGGCTGCCTCGCCGGGGCGGTGCTCGCCTTCGCCAAGGCGATGGGCGAGTTCGGCGCGACCATCACCTTCGTCTCGAACATCCCCGGGCAGACGCAGACCCTGCCCTCGGCGATCTACACCCTCACCCAGGTGCCGGGCGGGGAGGGGCCGGCTTTGCGCCTCACCCTCGTCTCCGTCGCCCTGTCGATCACGGCCCTCCTCGTCTCGGAGGCGCTGGCCGCCCGCGCCGGGCGCCGGCTGGGGGCGGGATGACGGAGCCGGCCCTCGCCGTCGATGTCGCCCTCCGGCGGGGGGCGTTCACGCTGGAGGCGTCCTTCGCCGCCGGGCCGGGCCTCACCGCCCTGTTCGGACGCTCGGGCTCCGGCAAGACCACGCTGATCGACCTGATCGCCGGCCTCGCCCGGCCCGACCGGGGGCGGATCGTGGCCGGCGGCCATGTCCTCGTGGACACGGCGGCCAGGCGCTTCCTGCCGCCGCACCGCCGCCGGGTCGGCGTGGTGTTCCAGGATGCGCGGCTCTTCCCGCATCTCAGCGTCGCGCAGAACCTCGCCTACGGCCGCGTCTTCGCCCGCCTGCCCGACGATCCGGCGGAGTACGCCGCCATCACCGGGATGCTCGGCATCGAACCGCTCCTCGCCCGGCAGCCGGCGGGCCTGTCGGGGGGCGAGCGTCAGCGCGTCGCCCTCGGCCGGGCGCTGCTCGCCAAGCCCCGGCTCCTCCTGATGGACGAGCCCCTGGCCGCCCTCGACGAAGCCCGCAAGGCCGAGATCCTTCCCTACATCGAGCGCCTGCGCGACGAGGCGGGCGTGCCCATCGTCTATGTCAGCCACTCCGTCGCGGAGGTGGCGCGGCTCGCCGACACCCTCGTCGTGCTCGACGGTGGGCGCGTCGCCGCGACCGGCCCCGCCGAAACCCTCCTGCGCCGGGCCGATCTGATCCCCCTCCACGGGGAGCCCGGCGCCCTCCTTGACATGGTGGTGGAGGGCACCGACGCCGCCACCGGCCTCACCCGCCTGACGGGGCAGGCGGGGCCGCTATTGGTGCCCGACCTCGCCAAGCCCCCCGGCACGCCGCTGCGCGTGCGCATCCCCGCCCGCGACGTGCTCGTCGCCACCGCGCTCCCGCAGGGGCTCTCCGCGCGCAACGCCCTGCCGGGCCGGGTCGCCGGCCTCGTCCCCGCCGGGACGGGGGTGCTGGTGGAGATCGATTGCCACGGCACGATCCTGCTCGCCCGCCTGACCGAGGCCGCCGTGCGCGACCTCGCCCTCGCCCCCGGCCGGGAGGTCGTGGCGATCGTCAAGAGCGCGGCCTTCGACCCCGCCGGCTTCGGGACGGGCCGTCCGACCATCGCGATCTGACGCCGCAGGCTGCACGATATCGCAACCTTGTAGTTGCAAATACAACTATAAATTAGGTTTTAGATTTCTACCCTGGGTTGTATCTCGCCACCGAGCCCCGGCCGGATCCGACCCATGCTCCCTGTCCATTCCCCCTCCCGGCGCACTGTATCCGCCCGAACCCGCTGCCGTCGATGGGCGTCCTGCGCCCGTGGCGGCGCCGCCGTGGAGTCCGCGCTGGTGGCGCCAATGCTCGTCACCCTGTTCTTCGGCATCACCGTGTTCGGGATCTTCCTTGGCGCGTCACACAACCTGCGATTGGTAGCGGCCGAGGCCGCCCGGGCCTCCATCGCCGGGACCACCGATGCCGAGCGCGCCTCCCTCGTCCGGGATACGGTGACGCGCAGCCTCAGCCACGGCGCGATGTTCAAGCCGGGCAGCGTTATCGTGCAGGTCGGCACCGATTCCGGCGATCCGGACGTCACGGTCGTGACCGTGACCCTCGACGCCACGAGCCTGGGTTTCGGACTGTTCGGGCGCATCCTGCCGCAACTGCCGACCGTCCTGTCGAGCACGGTGAGCGTGCGTCGGGGCGGGCTGTGAGGGCCGCGCGGCATTTCGGCCGGGCGCGGGGCGGCAACGTCGCGATCCTCGTCGCCCTGTGCTCGACGATGCTGATGGCGGTCGGCGCCGTCGGGATCGATCTCGGCGTCGCGGTCCAGACCAAGCGCAAGGCGCAGGGCGCGGCGGACGTCGCCGCCATGCTGGCGGCCATCGATGTCGGCCATGCCGGCGACCTTGCGCGCCGGTCCCTCGCGGATAACGGCTATGCCGCCTCCCAGGCGACCATCGGAACCGGGACCTACGATTCGTCCGCGCCGAACGGGGCGCGCTACAGCGAGGCCACGGGCGGCACCGGCAACGCCGTGCGGGTGAGGCTCACCGCCGCCGCGCCCGCGACCTTCGCCCGCGTCATCGGGATGCCGGGCTCGGTGCCGATCGCCGTCACGGCCACCGCCGCGACGGCGCAGTTCGCCGCCTTCAGCGTCGGTTCGGGGCTCGCATCCCTGGATGGCGGGATCGCCAACGGCGTCCTCGGCGCCCTGCTCGGCGCCAAGCTCTCCCTGAGCGTCATGGATTACAACGCCCTGCTCGGGGCGCGGGTGGACGGCCTGCGCGTCCTCGACGCGCTCGGTGTCAGCCTCGGCCTGCAGGCAGGGAGCTACACGCAGATCCTGCAGGCCAATGCTAGCGTCGGGCAGATCCTGATGGCGCTCCGGGTCGGCGCGCAGGGCAACGGGCCCGCCGTCTCGGCGCTGACGGGCCTCCTCAACGCCCTGCCCAATGCCGGCAACCTCGTGCCGGTGAGCCGGCTCGATGCCCTGGCCGATGCGGCGGCCCTGGCGCCGGGCAAGGGTCTCGCCGGGCCTGCGGTGCCGGTGATGGGGCTCGTGAGCGCCACCGCCGCCCTCGCGAACGGCCAGAATCCGGTGGCGATCGATCTCGGGGCGACCATCCCCGGTCTGCTCTCGACCAAGCTGACGCTGGCCATCGGCGAGCGGCGGCGCAGCTCCGGCTGGGTCCGCCCCGGCACCGCCAACGCCACCGTGCGCACGGCCCAGACGCGCCTGCTGATCGAGACGAGTCTGACGGCGCCCCTCGGGCTCGGGCAGCTCGCGCTGCCGCTCCTCGTGCAGGTCGCCCCGGCCCAGGGCACGCTGCGCAGCCTGACCTGCTCGTCGTCGGGGGGGCGGCAGGTGGTGATCGACGGCCAGACCGGCATCGCGACGCTGGCCATCGCCGACGTGCCGCGCAGCGCGATCACGACCGCCGACACCGGGCCGGACCTGTCGCAGCCCGCGACGCTGCTGGCCCTGCCGCTGGTGCGGGTCACGGGCCGGGCGCAGATGACGCCCGGCACCGGCACGCAATCGCTCACCTTCACCGATACGGACATCACCGCGAAGACCCTGCGCAGCGTCTCCTCCGGCAACGTGGCGCAATCCCTGACGGGGAGCCTGCTCGGAGGCCTTGTCCTGTCGGTGAACGGGATCGGCGCCGGGCCGCTGCTCCAGCCCGCGCTCACCCTCACCCTGAGCGCGGCGGCGCCGGCTCTGGACCTCGTCCTCAACACGGTGCTGAGGGTGGCCGGCCTACGCCTTGGCTATGCCGATTTCGGCGTCGACGGCACCCTGTGCGGACAGGCCGTGCTGGTGCAGTAGGCGGGGCTCAGCCGAGCTGCGTCAGGAGGGTGAGGGCGCCGAAGATCAGCACCGCCGCGACGGAGACGCCGAGCAAGATCAGGCTCGCCCGCGATTCCTGCATGTCGGACGACATCGCGTCTCCCCCCCTTTGTTCTTGCGGGCCGGTGGTGATCCACCGGCCCAAGTCCAGCTTACGCCGCCGTGCGGCGCTCCACCATCCGCGCCAGGAAGGCGCTGCCGATGGGGATGATCGAATCCTCGAAATTGTACGCGGCGTTGTGCAGCCCCGGCCCCGGCCCCGCCCCGAGCCAGACATAGGCACCGGGCACCCGCATCGTCATGTCGGCGAAATCCTCGCTGCCCATGCGCGGGGTGGCGTGCGGATCGACGTTCTCCGCGCCGAGCAGTTCGGTGGCGATGTCCGTCGCGGCGGCGGATTGCTCCGGGGCATTCTCCAGCACCGAGAACACGTCCTGCAGGTCGACCTCGATCTCCGCGCCGTAGGCGGCGGCGAAGCCCGCCGCCAACTCGCGGATGCGCGTGCCGGCGAGCTTGCGCACCTCCGCGTCGAAGGTCCGCACGGTGCCGGCCATGTGCGCCGTCTCGGGTATGACGTTGTAGGCCGAGCCCGCCGCGATCCGCGTGATCGAGAGCACGATCGATTTCAGCGGGTCGGCATTGCGCGAGACGATGGATTGCAGCGCCTGGGCGAGGCCGGTGGCGACGATGATCGGGTCGTTGCCCCGGTGAGGCTGCGCCGCGTGGATGCCGCGCCCCCGGATGCGGATGTCGAAGAAGTCCGCCGCCGCCATGATCGGGCCGGGGCAGAGCTTGATCTGCCCGTGCTGCCCGCCCGGCTGGTTGTGCAGCCCGTAGATCTCGTCGCAAGGGAATTTCTCGAACAGCCCGTCCTTCAGCATGGCGCGGGCGCCGCCTAAGCCCTCCTCGGCGGGCTGGAAGATGAACACCGCCGTGCCGTCGAAGTCGCGGGTCTCGGCGAGGTAGCGGGCGGCGCCGACCAGCATCGTCGTGTGGCCGTCATGGCCGCAGGCGTGCATCTTGCCCGGATAGGTCGAGCGGTAGGGGAGGTTGGTCTTCTCCTCGATGGGCAGGGCGTCCATGTCGGCGCGCAGGCCGATCCGGCGGCCGTTGTCGCTGCGGCCCTTCAGGAGCCCGACGACCCCCGTGCCGCCGATGCCGCGATGCACCTCGCAGCCGAATTTTTCCAGGAGATCGGCGACGATGCCGGAGGTGCGGACCTCCTCGAAGCCGATCTCGGGATGGGCGTGGAGGTCGCGCCGCAGGGCGGTGAGTTCGTCGGAGAAGCCTTGGATGCGCTCGATCGGGTTCATTATGCCTGCTCGTCGGGAGTGCCGCGCCGGAAGGGGGTGAGGGTGTCGAGGACATCGACCGCCTCGGCCACATGGGCGCGCTCGCGCTGCAAGTAGTCGGCCACCGCCTTCCGCAGGGACGGGTCGGCGATGTCGTGGGCGGAGTGCATCAGCACCGGGCGGTAGCCGCGGGCGAGCTTGTGCTCCCCCTGCGCCCCGGCCTCCACCCGTTTGAGGCCGCGCGCGATGGCGAACTCGATGGCCTGATAGTAGCAGACCTCGAAATGCAGGAACGGGTGGTCCTCGACGCAGCCCCAGTTGCGCCCGTAGAGGGCGGTGTCGCCGATCATGTTGATGGCGCCCGCGATGTAGCGGCCCTCGCGTTTGGCCATGATGAGCAGGATGCGGTCGGCCATCCGCTCGGTGAGCAGGGAGAAGAACCGGCGGTTCAGGTAGGGGCGGCCCCATTTGCGGGCGCCGGTATCCATGTAGAAGCCGTAGAACGCGTCCCAGACCGCCTCGGTCAGGTCGGGCCCGGTGAGGTGCTCGATGGTGATGCCGGGCGCCAGCGCGTCGCGGCGCTCCCGCTTGATCGTCTTGCGCTTGCGCGAGGAGAGGGCTTCGAGAAAGCCGTCGAAGCTGGAATAGCCGTCGTTCTCCCAGTGGAATTGCTGGTCGGTGCGCTTCAGGAAGCCGGCGGCCCCGGCGCGCTCCCATTCGGCCTCGCGCATGAAGGTGACGTGGATCGAGGAGGCCTCGACCTCCCCCCGCAGGGCGCGCAGACCCGCGACGAGCCCCGCCGTCGCCTCGTTGGGATCGGTGCCGGGGGCGATGAGGAAGCGCGGTCCGGTCACGGGGGTGAAGGGCACGCTGACCTGCAGCTTCGGGTAGTAGCTGCCGCCGGCCCGCTCGAAGGCGTCGGCCCAGCCATGGTCGAAGACGTATTCGCCCTGGCTGTGGGATTTCAGGTAGCAGGGCGCGGCGGCGAGCAGCTTGCCCTCCCGCTCCACCACCACATGCACCGGCAGCCAGCCGGTGCGGCGCGAGACGCAGCCGGATTCCTCCAGCGCCGAGAGGAAGGCGTGGGTGACGAAGGGATTGTAGGTCTCGTCCCCCGCCGCCAGGGTTTCGGGGGACAGGGCACAGGCATCCCAGGCCTGCGCACCGATCTCCTTGAGGCCGGGGAGCGCCCTCACCGTAAGGGCGGTGGCGTCCGGCGGCGGCGCGGAGGCTTGCTTCATGCCCGCCAGTCTAGCGGCCGCCGGGGACGGGGCAAGCGGCGGATCGCAGCAGGCGGGGATTAGCCGGACGGGAAAAGGATCGCGTCGATGTTCCGCGCGCCGCTGAGCACGCGCAGAACGTCGATGCGCGAGGCGGTCTCGTCCACCCTGTAGAAGATCAGGTAGTCGCCGAATGGGCGACGCCGGATGCCGCGGGCTTCATAACCGCTGAGCAGCGGGTAGCCCTTCGGCATGTCGCCCAGGGTCACGCAACGGGCCTCCAACTCGGCCACGAAACTGGCGGCGCGGGTGGGATTGTCCCGCCCGATAAAGGTGCCGATCGCGATGAGGTCGTCGATCGCCCTCTCGGAGAGGACGACTCTCACGCAATCGTATCCTCGTCGGCGATTCCCAGGGCGGCTCGGACCCGGGCGAACGCCTCGCCGATAGGCACGAGTCGGCCGGCTTCGGCATCCGCCAAGCCCTCGGCCAGCGCGGCATCGAGCGCCTTCAGCCTCGCGGCCCGGTCATGCTCGGCCAGATAGCGGCTGCGGACCAGATCGCGGATGTACTCGCTCGGCGTGGCGAAAGCCCCCTCGCGGACCTTGTCCCGGACGAACTTCTCCAACTCGTCCGTGAGCGTCACGGTCATCTGTCCGCGGGGCGTGGGCATGGCGGGCCTCCTCGGCTGCTTATGCCACGCAGTGAAAATCACTGTCCATCCGAGGTCCATACAGGTTGGATTGTCAGGGCACGAACCCCTCGAACACCATCTGGTCCGCGTGCGCGGCGGCGTTGGCGCGTTGGTCCGGGTTGCGCACCGTCCAGGCCATGACCGGGAGCCCCGCGAGGAGGCGGCAGAGCGAGGTCGGCGCGCAGGGCAGGTCGTCCACCCGCCAGGACAGGAAGTCCGGCCGCGTTGCCTCGAAATGCAGGAGGTCGCGCAGGCTGCGGCGGCGGCTCTCCGTCATCGTCGCGTAGACGGGATCGTCCTGCCGGGTCTCCGACACGATCCCGCGCGGGATGCGGGCGGGCAGGCCCTCGCGGAGCGCCGCGACGATCTCGGGATCGAAGGATTTCAGCGCCACCGGGCCGTCATAGGCGGCGGCGATCTCGGCCGTGCGGCGGGCGAGGCGCAGGTCGCCGTCATAGGCCGACTTGATCTCCACGATCACCGGCACGGCGCCCGCGACCGCCGCCAGGAAATCCGGCAGGGTCGGGATGCGTTCGGCCGAGCCCGCCACGGTCAGCCGGCCGAGGTCCTGCGCGCTCGTCTCGCCGACACGCTCGCTGGCCCCCGTGAGGCGGCCCAAAGCCGGGTCGTGGAAGACCATCGCTTCCCCGTCCGCGCTGATCTGCACGTCGCACTCGATGGCGAACCCGCCGGCCACCGCCGCGCGGGCGGCGGCGAGCGTGTTCTCCGGTCGGCCCGCCGCGCGGTCGTGCAGGCCGCGATGGGCGATCGGCCGGGCGGTGAGCCAGCCGAACCCCGTCACCCCTTCACCTCGAACAGGCCCTCGACCTCGACGGCAGCGTCGAGGGGCAGTTCCGCGACGCCCACCGTCGAGCGGGCGTGCCGGCCGCGATCCCCCAGCACCTCGACCATCAGGTCCGAGGCGCCGTTCATCACCCCGGCCACCGCCGAGAAGCCGGGGGCGCTGTTGATGAAGCCGCCGAGGCGCACGCACTGCACCACCGCGCGGTCGAGATCGCCCACCGCCGCCTCGAGCTGCGACAGCAGGTTGAGGGCGCAAAGCCGCGCGGCCTCCTTGCCGGTCTCGGGCGAGACGTTGCCGCCGACCTTGCCGGTGTGGGTGGAGGCGATCTTGCCGTCGGCGCCGAAGCAGACCTGGCCGGAGATCATCACGAGGTTGCCCGTGCGCACGAACGGCACGTAGTTCGCCACGGGGGCCGCCGCCTTGGGCAGGCTCAGCCCCAGGGCCGCCAGACGTTCCTTGACCGTGCTCATGTGAGAATCTCCACCGGAATCCGGGGTTCTGGAACACGGGCGGGGCGGCCCGCGCAAGGGGAGGGCACCCGTTGCGGACAGGCTTTCGCGGCCCCGGACGCACCTGCCGCGCGTGCGGCACAGCCCTTGCGCGATTGACAGCGCCGACCCGATTCATAGTAATCGCGCGCGTGCCGCCCGGTGATCGAGGCGGCACTTTCATTTGGTGCCGCCGAAACCTCGCGCGACGGAGACCGGACCGTGACATCCGCCCTTCTGCCGAACTACGCCCGCGCCCCCCTCGCGTTCGAGCGCGGTGAGGGCGCTTGGCTCTTCACGCGTGACGGGCAGCGATACCTCGATTTCGGGGCCGGCGTCGCCGTGAACGCGCTGGGCCACGCGCACCCGCACCTCGTCGCTGCGCTGCAGGAGCAGGCGGCGAAGGTCTGGCACGTCTCGAACCTCTACCAGATCCCGGAGGGCGAGCGGCTCGGCCGGCGCTTCGTGGAGGCGACCTTCGCGGAGGTGGCGTTCTTCTGCAATTCGGGCGCCGAGGCGAACGAGGCCGCGATCAAGATCGCGCGGAAGTACCATGCGGCGGGCGGCCACCCGGAGCGCTACCGGATCGTGACCTTCGAGGGCGCGTTCCACGGGCGGACGCTGGCGACCCTCGCGGCGGGCGGCCAGCAGAAGTACATCGACGGCTTCGGCCCGAAGGTCGAGGGCTTCGATCAGGTGCCGACCGGCGATTTCGCGGCGCTCGAAGCCGCCATCGGTCCCGAGACCGCCGCCCTGATGATCGAGCCCGTGCAGGGCGAGGGCGGCGTGCGCGTCATCCCCCCCGCCGACCTGCGCCGCCTGCGCGACCTCTGCGACGAGCACGGCCTGCTCCTCATCATGGACGAGGTGCAGACCGGCATGGGCCGCACCGGCAAGCTCTTCGCCTATGAGTGGTCGGGCATCGCGCCGGACATCCTGAGCGCGGCCAAGGGCATCGGCGGCGGCTTCCCGCTCGGCGCCTGCCTGACCACCAAGGAGGCCGCGCGCGGCATGGTCGCCGGCAGCCACGGCTCGACCTTCGGCGGCAACCCGCTCGCCATGGCGGTGGGCAACGCCGTGCTCGACGTGATCCTGTCCGACGGCTTCCTCGACCGCGTGGCCCACACCGGGCTCGTCCTGAAGCAGAAGCTCGCTTCCCTGCGCGACAAGCACCCGCGCGTGATCCAGGAAGTGCGCGGCGAGGGGCTGATGGTCGGCCTCAAGCTCGGCGTGCCCAACACCGAATTCGCCGCGGCGGCACGGGAGGCCAACCTCCTCGTGATCCCGGCCGGCGACAACGTCGTGCGGCTGATTCCGCCGCTGATCGTCACCGAGTCGGACGTCGAAGAGGCGGTCCGGCGGCTCGATGCCGCCGCGAACGGTTTCTCGGCGCTGCGCGGGGCGGCCGAGTAAGGCGCCGCCGGAAAGTCCCTGACCCATGACCACCCAAACCAACGGCCGGGCAACGGCCACGGCCGGTCCCGGCGCCGCTGCCCAGCCCCGCCACTTCCTCGACCTCTCGGATTTCTCCGGAAAGGAGATCCGCCGCATGCTGGATTCCAGCGCCGCCATGAAGGCCCGGCGCCGGAAGGGCGAGCGCGCGGCCGAGCGCCCGCTCGTCGGCAAGACCCTGGCGATGGTGTTCGACCGGCCCTCGACCCGCACCCGCGTCTCGTTCGACGTGGCGATGCGCGAACTCGGCGGCGAGACGCTGATGCTCACCGGCTCCGAGATGCAGCTCGGCCGGGGCGAGACCATCGGCGACACGGCGCAGGTGCTCTCGCGCTTCGTGGACGCGATCATGATCCGCATCCTCGACCACGGGCAGATGCTGGAACTGGCCGAATACGCCACGGTGCCGGTGATCAACGCGCTGACCAAGCACTCGCATCCGTGCCAGATCATGGCCGACGTGCTGACCTTCGAGGAGCATCGCGGGCCGATCACGGGCCGCACCGTCGCGTGGTCGGGGGACGCGAACAACGTGCTGGCGAGCTGGGTCCACGCCGCCGCCCGGCTCGACTTCACCATGAACGTCGCCTGCCCGCCGGAGCTGGCACCGCCCGCCGCGCTGATCGCCTGGGCGAAGCGCGAGGGGGCGAGACTCAACGTCACCACCGACGCCCGCGCGGCGGTGGACGGGGCGGACGCGGTCGTCACCGATTGCTGGGTGTCGATGGGCGACGACGACGAGAGCCACCGGCACAACCTGCTCTCGCCCTACCGGGTCGACGCCGCGCTGATGGCGGCGGCCAAGCGCGATGCGATCTTCATGCATTGCCTGCCGGCCCACCGGGGGGAGGAAGTCACCGCCGAGGTGATGGACGGGCCGCAATCGGTGGTGTTCGACGAGGCCGAGAACCGGCTGCATGCCCAGAAGGGCATCCTCGCGTGGTGCCTTCAGGCGGCCGGCGCCTGAGGGGCCGGCCCTTTGGGAACCCCATGGCGAGTCACCATATGATGGGGGACTTCACGGAGAGACCATGACCGCAGGAACCGAGACCCCCGGCGTCGATGACGCGGTGCTGCCCTTCGCCGTCGAGGCCCTCGACGTGCGCGGACGGGTGGTGCGCCTGGGGCCCTCCATCGACACGATCCTGCGCCGTCACGGCTACCCGGATTCCGTCGCGCGCCTCCTCGGCGAGGCGGCGGCGCTCACCGTCCTGCTCGGCGCGTCGCTGAAATTCGAGGGCCGCTTCCAGCTCCAGACCAAGACCGACGGCCCGGTCGAGATGATCGTGGTCGACTTCGAGGCCCCCGACCGGCTGCGCGCCACCGCCCGCTTCGATGCCGAGCGTGTCGCGGCCCTGGGCAGCGCCCCCGTGCGCGATGCCGACCTGATCGGCAACGGCTACCTCGCCATGACCATCGACCAGGGCAGTGCTGCCAGCCGCTACCAGGGCGTGGTGCCGATGGAGGGCCAGAGCCTGGAGGAGGCGGCCCACCAGTATTTCCTGCAATCCGAGCAGATTCCCACCGTGGTGCGCCTCGCGGTCGCCGAATCCCTCGGGGAGGGGGACGGGCATTGGCGGGCCGGCGGCCTGATCGTGCAGTTCCTGCCCCAATCCATCGACCGGGCGCGCCTCGCCGACCTGCCGCCGGGCGACATCCCCGAGGGCCACGCCCATCTCGGCCCCGATGCGCCGGAGGACGATGCCTGGGTCGAGGCGCGCTCGCTGGCCGCCACCATCGAGGACCACGAACTCGTCGATCCCAACGTGTCGAGCGAGCGGCTGCTCTACCGGCTGTTCCACGAGCGCGGCGTGCGCGTCTTCGACCGCCAGCCGGTGCACGAGACTTGCCGCTGCTCCCGCGAGCGGGTGATGGGCATGATCCGCTCCTTCAGCCCGGAGGAGCGCCGGGACATGGTGGCCGATGACGGGCGCATCGTGATCACCTGCGAATTCTGCTCCCGCCGCTACGACCTCGACCCGGCCGAGGTCGAGACGGAGATCGCGCAGGGCTCGTAGGGGGGTTCGAAACGGCGACCCGTCGTGCTCTACCGGCGGGCGACCATGACGCTCGAAGACCGCCTCGCCCACCTGCCTGCCCGCAAGCGCCGCGACCTGACGCGCGCGGTGAAGATCCTGTTCGAGGAGCTCGAGGAGGCCCGCAAGGGCAAGCTCTCCGACAGGAAGAAGAGCGGGCGCATCCTCAAGGTGCTGCTCTACGGTTCACACGCACGGGGTGATTGGGTCGAGGACCGGATCTCGGGCTACTTCTCCGACTACGACCTGCTCGTCCTCGTGAACCACGACGATCTCGTGGAGGATTTCGACCTGTGGGAGACGATCCGCGACCGATTCGACCAGATCGAACTGGTGCGGTCGGCCCGTCACTCCGTGGTGAGCTTCATCGTTCACAGCTATCAGGACGTGAACGACCAGCTCGCCCGGGGGCGGCCGTTCTTCGTGGACATCGACCGGGATGCCCTCGTTCTCTACGAGGCGGACGGCTTTCCCCTCGCCAAGCCCGGCCCGCTCACGCCGGAGGTTCGGAACGAGGAGGCGTGGCTTCACTTCGACAAATGGTATGCAAGCTCGATCTTCCGCATCGACCTCGCCCGCTATTCTTCGATGCACGAACAATTAGCCATTGCCGCTTTCGAGCTGCATCAAGCCACCGAGGGACTGTATCACTGTGTCCTGCTCGTTCTGACGCTGTACAGCCCGAAACTTCACGCCCTGCGGCGGCTTCGCCCGATGGCCGAGGGCATCGACCGCCGGCTGGTGGAGGCATGGCCGCGCCATGATCGCGTCAGCCGGCGCCACTTCAATCTCTTGCACGATGCCTACGTGAAGGCCCGCTACTCGCCGCATTACACGATCACGACCGAGGAACTGGACTGGCTCGTCGGGCGCATCGGGATCCTCCAGCGGATCGTCCACGACGTGTGCCACGAGCACCTCGGCCCCCGTCCGGCCACGCCCTGACGCCTCCCGCCTCGTCCTCCTCGCGAGCGGAGCGAAGGAATTCAGGGAGAGCCCGGCCCCTCCTTAGGTTTTCAGCACCGGCTCGTTCGGATCGCCGACGCCCCGCGCGGCGAGGTAATCCGGCTGGAACAGGCACATGCGCACCGCGTCGCGGTAGCGCCCGTTCACGAAGAACTCGTCCTTCAGCACGCCTTCGGGGCGGAAGCCGCATTGCTCGTAGATCCGCACCGCCCGCTGGTTCTCGCGATCCACGTGCAGGTAGAGCTTGTGGATGTTGAGCACGCTGAACGCGTAATCCATCACGATCCGCGTCGCCCGCCACGCATAGCCCCGCCCCTGGAAGGACGGGTGGATCGCGATCTGGAACTCGCAGCGGCGGTGAAGGTGGTTGATCTCCACCAGCTCGATCAGCCCCGCCGGCTCGCCGTCCGGTGCGGCGACGATGAAGCGGCGCTCGGTCTGGTTGTGGATGTTGCGCTCGTAGAGTTGCTGCAGTTCGGCGAAGGACTCGTAGGCCTCCTCGAACCAGTAGCGCATGATGCTGTCGTTGTTGTTCAGCTGGTGGACGAAGCGCAGATCCTCGCGCTCCAGCGGCCGCAGCTTCACATACTCGTTGGCCCGCACCGGGTTCATGCCGCGCACTCCGCGATCAGCCGGCGCAGGAAATCCTCGCCCGCCTTCAGCGCATCGAGGGTAATATATTCGTCGGGCTGATGCGCCTGGGCGATGTCGCCGGGGCCGCAGACCACCGTGGGGATGCCCGCCCCCTGGAAGCGCCCGGCCTCGGTGGCGTAGGGCATCGCCACCGTGCGATTGCGCCCGGCGACGCGCAGGGCGAGGCGTTCGGCCGCCGAGCCCGGATCGGGGGCGAGGCCGGGAATGTCCACCTCCTCCAGGGTGTCGATCCGGCCGAACTCGCCGTAGCGGTTGAGGCGCCGGGCCGTCACCTCGGCCACCGCCGCGCGGAACAGGGTGGGGATCTCGGCCGGGTCGAGATCGGGCAGGCCGCGATACTCCCAGTGGAAATGGCATTCCCGCGCCAGGATGTTGCGCGCCGTCCCGCCCTGGATCGTGCCGACATGGATCGTCGTGGCGGGCGGGTCGAACCGGCCGGAGGCGTCGCCGCGCTCGATCATCCGGTCGGCGATGCGGTTGAGGGCGGCGACGAGATCGCAGGCCGCCGAGACCGCGTTGGCCCCGAGCTCCGGCCGGGAGGAATGCGCCTCGCGGCCATGGACCGTGGTGAGGCAGGTGACGATGCTCTTGTGCGCGTCCGCCACGTCGAGCCCGGTCGGCTCGCCGACGATGCAGGCGCCGGGGCGGGGCAGATCCTCGCCGAAGCGGGCGATGGCGTCCATCGGGCCGAGGCAGGTGGTCTCCTCGTCGTAGGAGAGGAGGAGGTGGATCGGCCGCGCGAGGTCGGCCTTCAGCATCTCCGGCACCAGGGCCAGGACGGTGGCGCAGAAGCCCTTCATGTCGACGGCGCCGCGCCCGTAGGCCCGGCCGCCCGCGACGCGCAGGGTGAAGGGGTCCGACGTCCAGGGCTGGCCGGCGACGGGCACGACGTCGGTGTGGCCCGACAGGACGACCCCGCCGTCGCGCGCCGGCCCGAGCGTCGCGAGGATCGCGGCCTTGGTGCCGGTGGCGTCGGGGAAGCGGCGGACGGGCACGCCCCATCCGTCCAGATAGGCGCAGACCGAATCGATCAGCGCGAGGTTGGGCTTGTCGCTCTCGGTGTCGAACGCGACGAGGCGGGCCAGCATCTCGAGCGGGGAAAGCCGCTCGCCGTTCAAAGCCATGATCCCTCCGGGGCCGCCCGGCTCACGCGCTCCCCGCCGGTGACGCGGCCGCCGTCAGTGCAGGCTGCGGCGGACGTGCGGGCTATCGAGGGAGAAGGCCGGAATCTCGGCCTCGAAGCTCTCGCCGGCCACCGTCGCCATCGTGTAGCTGCCGGCCATCAGCCCGTCGGGTGTCGTGAGCGGACAGCCACTCGTGTAGCAGAACGACTCGCCGGGCTCCAGAACCGGCTGCTTGCCCACGACGCCGACGCCGCGCACCTCCTGGCAGGAGCCGCGCCCGTCGATGATGCGCCAGTGGCGCGAGCGGAGCTGTACCTGCTCCTCGCCGTTGTTCACGATCTCGACCGTGTAGGCGAAGAAATAGCGACTTTCGTTGGGGGAAGACTCTTCCTCCACGAAGCGCGGCTGTACAGTCACGCTTATTCCGCGCGTCTCGGCCCTGTACATTGCCTTTGATCGCCCCCGAGGACTTCAGCGATTCGACCCGCCCGGCCTTGGCCGCGCCATGAGCCCCGGTGGTAATTCCCAGGTGAATCGGCGTCAATTGCGGCGGATTACGTCGCGCGGCCGGCTCGGGCCAAGTCATGTGGTATTAAACCGGCCTTAGGTGCCTGTGGCGGACAAGACAGGGCGCGGTCCACCGCCGCGCGAACGGAGCGGGCGATGCGGGCGGGCGCGAACAGGACGGGCGAGGGCATTCTGCCGGCCCAGGCGATCGACGCCCTCACCCGCGCGGGCGGCATCCTGCCGGCCACGCCCTACGCGTCGGACCAGATCCAGCCCGCGAGCCTCGACCTGCGGCTCGGGCAGCGCGCCTACCGGGTGCGGACCAGCTTCCTGCCGGGGGGCTCGCGCACGGTCGAGGCCTGCGTCGAGCGCCTGTCGCTCCACGCCATCGACCTGCGGCCGGGCGCCGTGCTGGAAACGGGCTGCGTCTACATCGCGGAACTGCAGGAGACGCTGGCCCTGCCGCCGGGCCTCGCGGCCTCGGCGAACCCGAAGAGCTCCACCGGCCGCATCGACGTGTTCACCCGCGTGATCACCGACCGGGCCGAGGCGTTCGATCAGGTGGCGGCCGGCTATACCGGGCCGCTCTACGCGGAGATTTCCCCCCGCACCTTCCCGGTGCTGGTGCGGACGGGCTCGCGCCTGTCGCAGATCCGCTTCCGCTCCGGCCAGCCGCGCCTCGGGGAGGCGGAGCTGGCCGCCCTCCATGCCCGGACGCCGCTCGTGAACGTGGCCACGCCGTCGTTGCAGGGCGGCGTCGCGGTGTCGGTGGACCTGTCGGGCTTCGACGGGCTGATCGGCTACCGGGCCAAGCGCCATACCGGCCTCGTGGACGTGGACGCGCCGGGCCAGCACGGCATCGACGCCTTCTGGGAGCGGCTGCCGTCGGACGGCAGCGCCAGCCTGATCCTCGATCCCGGCCAGTTCTACATCCTCGCCTCGAAGGAATCGGTGCAGGTGCCGCCGGACCACGCCGCCGAGATGGTGCCGTTCGATCCGCTGGTGGGCGAGTTCCGGGTGCATTACGCCGGCTTCTTCGATCCCGGCTTCGGCCATGCGGCGGCGGGCGGGACCGGCGCGCGGGCGGTGCTGGAGGTGCGCTCCCGCGACGTGCCGTTCCTCCTGGAGGACGGCCAGATCGTCGGGCGTCTCGTCTACGAGCGCATGAGCGAGGTTCCCGCCACGCTCTACGGCGCCGGGGCCGGCTCGAACTATCAGGCCCAGGGCCTGAAGCTTTCCAAGCACTTCATCTGACATCCTTCGACACGGCGTGCTCGAAGGAGCGCACCAGGGCCATGTCGAGCTTGCCTTCCATGCCGCGTAGGATGCGCAGGGCCTCCGGGGCCGGCATCGGCGCGCGGTAGGGCCGCCGCTCGACCAGTGCCGCGTAGATGTCGCAGATGGTGATCAATCGGACGATGTCCGGGATCGCCGCCCCGGTGAGCTTGTCGGGGTATCCGCTGCCGTCCAGCATCTCGTGATGGTGCCGAACCACGGACAGGATCGACGCGTCGAACCCGCCCGCCTCCACGAGGATCTCGTGGCCGAGCGCGGCATGGGTGCTCATGGTCGCGCGTTCGTCCGCGTCGAGGGGGCCGGCCTTGTTCAGGATGGCGAGCGGAATCCGCGCCTTGCCGACATCGTGGACCAGGGCGGCGCGCACCAGATGCTCGCGGTCGCGCCGGCTGAAGCCGAGTTCGATGGCGAACGTCGCCGCCACGCCCGCGACCAGCAGGCAGTGCTGGTAGGTGGCGTCGTCGTAGGCGCGCACCGTGTCGAGCCACGCCCCGAGCCCGGCCTCGCCCACGGCGCCGAGGATCGGGTCGAGCCCGTGATCGACCAGCCGCGAATCGACCCTGCCGGTCTGCCGGGCGGAATCGAGGAGGCCGGCGAGCACGGCGCCCGCCTCGTCGGCGGCTCTGGCGATGACGAGGGGCCGCCCGCGCTCCGGGGCGGGGACGCGCACCATGCCGGGGAACGGGTTCGTCAGGTGGACGCGCATCGCCTCCGCGACGGTGTCGGCGGCGGTGTCGAAGGGGAGGCAGAGGCTCGCGCCAAGGCTGCGGGCGGTGGAGAGGCTGCGCTCGCCCATGCTGCGCATCAGGAACAGGCGGGGCAGTTGCGGCGCCTCGGCGATGAGGGCGCGCAGGCCCCTCAACTGGGCGGGCTGCAGCAGGTCGATATCGGCGACGAAACCCACGCAATCGCCGGCCGGTAGGACGGAGGCGGCATCGCGGACATGGCAGGGGACGACCTCGTCCAGGGCCCGCACGAGATCCAGGCGCTGCGTCGCCCGGTCGGTGAACAATACGAGCGTGCCCTCTTGCATGGCTCTCCAGGGACGGCCGGTCGGGCCCTGCGACTCCGAATCCGACAATACCCCTTTTACCTTGCCAAGGCGTAACGGCGGCTCAGCCCGCCGCCGCCTCGTCGAGGAGCCACGCCACCTGCGGCCCCTGGATCGCCCCGGCCGGCAGGTCCTCGCCTGCCGCGAGGCGGGCCAGCGGCGTGCGCTTGCCCGCGCCGGTCACGAGGAAGAGCACGTGCCGGGCGGAGGTCAGCGCCGGCACGGTGAGGCTGATGCGTGGCACGAAGGGTTCCAGCCCCGCCTCCGGCACCGGCACGGCCAAAGCGGTCGCTTCCCCCACCTCCGGCTTGCCGGGGAAGAGCGAGGCGGTGTGTCCGTCCTCCCCAAGGCCCAGCAGCACGAGGTCGAAGAGCGGCCGTTCGGCCGTGAGGGTGTCCGCGCCGTAGAAATCGAGGAGGGTACGCTCATAGGCCTTGGCGCCTGCCTCGATGCCCTCGTCCGACGGCATGAAGTGCAGATGCGTCGGCGGGATCTCGCTGCCGTGGCCGAAGGCCTCGCGTACCATGCGCACGTTGCTGCGGGCATCGTCCCACGGCACCGCCCGGTCGTCGCCGAAGAACCAGTGGATCTGCGTCCACGGCACCCGCGCGGCGTAGTCGGGGCCGGCGAGGAGGGCGTAGAGGCGCTTGGGCGTCGAGCCGCCGGAGAGGCAGATCGCGATCCGCTCGTCGCCGTCCGCCCTCTGCGCCTCGCCGCAGGCTGCGATCAACCGCTCGGCGGCCTCGCGGGCCACCGCCTCGGCATCGGGCAGGACCTGCGCGCCCTCCGGCAAGCTCACCATGCGCCCCTCACGATTGCGAACTTCAGGACTTCTTGGGTTCCTGGTGGCCGCCGAAGCCCTTGCGCATCGCGGAGAGGAGCTTGTCGGCGTAGGAGGCGTCCTCCCGCGAGCGGAAGCGCCGGTACAGGGCGGCCGAGAGGACGGTGGCCGGCACGGCCTGTTCGACGGCGGCGTTGATGGTCCAGCGGCCCTCACCGGAATCCTCGACCCAGCCGGAGAAGTCGGTCAGGTCCTCGTCGCCGGCCAGCGCATGGGCGGTGAGGTCGAGGAGCCAGGAGGAGACCACGCTGCCCCGCCGCCAGACCTCGGCGATGTCGCCGAGGTTGAGGTCGAAGCGCCGCTCCTCCGGCAGGTTCTCGGAATTGGCGTGGCGGAGGATGTCGAACCCTTCCGCGTAGGCCTGCATCAGCCCGTACTCGATGCCGTTATGAACCATCTTCACGTAATGGCCCGCGCCGGTCGGCCCGGCATGGATGTAGCCGTGCTCGGCACGGGCGTCGCGCCCATCGCGGCCGGGGGTGCGGGTCACGTCGCCGATCCCGGGGGCGAGGGTCGCGAAGATCGGATCGAGCCGGTCCACGGCGGACGTGTCGCCGCCGATCATCATGCAATAGCCGCGCTCTAGGCCCCAGACGCCGCCGGACGTGCCGACATCGACGTAGTGGATGCCCTTCGGCTTCAGTTCCCCGCCCCGGCGCACGTCGTCGCCGAAGAAGGAATTGCCGCCGTCGATGATGCAATCGTCCGATTGCATCAGCTTGCCCAGCGCCTGCACCGTCTCCTCGGTGATCTTGCCCGCCGGCAGCATCACCCAGGCAGTGCGCGGCACCTCGAGCTTGGAGACGAAGTCCTCCAGGCTCGTCGCGCCGACGGCGCCTTCCTTCACGAGGGACGCCACGGCCTCGGCGTTCTGATCGAACACCACCGCCGTATGCCCGCCGCGCAGAAGGCGGCGGACGATGTTGCCGCCCATCCGGCCGAGGCCTATCATGCCGAGTTGCATCGTGGTGGCCTCCGCAGCGAGTGACTATGGGTTCAGGCGACGGTCGCCTTCAGCGCCGCCGCGACACGTTTCAGCCCGGCTTCCATCTGCCCGGCCTTGAGGTGGACCCGCAGCGCCCGGCGCCCGCGCTCGGCGAGCACGGCGAAGTCGCCCCGCGCCTGCGCCGCAACCACCGTGCCGAAGCCCAGCGACCGGCCGGGGATCGGCAGGTCCTCGGCGGCGTCGGCCGTGATCTGCAGGAACACGCCGCTGTTCGGCCCGCCCTTGTAGGCCTGCCCCGTCGAGTGCAGGAAGCGCGGCCCGAATTCCAGGCAGGTCGCCACCTTGCGCGCGTCCCGCACCGCGAGCCGCGCCTCCTGCAACACGCCGTGGTGCGCTTCGTTGCGCGGCAGGTAGGCGAGGAGGGCGACATAATCGTCGCTCCTCAGCCGGGCCAGGTGCCCCTTGACCGCCGCGTCGAGCCCATCGGCCGCCTGCGGCAGGGCCTCGGCGTTCTTCGCATCGGCGTAGAGGGCGAGCGTCTCGTCCTCGAAGAGCGGCGTCTCGTCGGGCAGCGCCCCGGTGCGCTCGGCCTCGGCGAAGAGCTTCTTCGTCTCGATCTTGCTCGCCTCGACGTCGGGCTGGTCGAACGGGTTGATCTCCAAGAGCGCGCCGGCGACCGCGGTGGCGATCTCCAGCCGGTAGAATTCCTGCGGCAATTGCTCGACGCCGTCGAGGCCGATCCGGGCGATCGGATGCCCGTCCTTCTCCAGGGCCGAGAGGGCGGCGTCCTGGGCCGGGTCGGCCTGGGAATCGAGGCGAAGGTACAGGAAGAAGCGGTCGTGCCCGTAGACCGCCGGCACGCCCGCCGGCTCGCCGTCCACCGGGATCAGGCCCTTGCCGACCTTGCCGGTCGACTCGGCGATCAGCTGCTCGGCCCAGGCGCCGAAGCTCGCGACGCCGGGGGAGGCGATCACCGTCACCTTGTCCCGGCCCTTGAGCGCCGCCGCGCCCATGGCGGTGCCGAGCAGCACGCCGGGGTTCACATGCGGCGGCACGGCGGGACCGCAGGAGCGGACCATGATGCGGGCGCGGTCGAGCACGTCCTTGACGTCGAGGCCCATGGCGGCGGCCGGCACGAGGCCGAAGGCCGAGAGCACCGAGTAGCGCCCGCCGATCTGCTTCACGCCATAGAAGATCTTGGCGAAGTTCTGGGCCTTGGCCGCCTTCTCCATGTCGGAGCCGGGATCGGTGACGGCGACGAAATGCTCGCCGACCTTGTCACCGACACTCTGCTTCACGCGGTCGTAGAAGTAATCGCGAAAAACGTTCGGCTCCAGGGTCGAGCCCGACTTGGAGGAGACGATGAACAGCGTCCTGGCGAGGTCGATCTCGGCCTCGACGGCGCGCACCTCGTCCGGGTGGGTGGAGTCGAGGATGCGGAGCGCCGGGAAGCCCGGCCGCTGACCGTAGGTGAGGCTCAGGACCTCAGGCCCGAGGCTCGATCCGCCCATGCCGAGCACCACCGCATGGGTGAAGCCCCGCGCCTTCACCCACTCGGCGAAGGCGGCGTAGTCGGAGGCCTTCTCCAGCTCCTCCTCCACGATGTGGAGCCAGCCGAGCCAACTGGCCTCGTCGGCGCCGGTCCAGACCGTGGCGTCGCGGGCCCAGAGGCGGCGGATCGCGCCGCTCGCCCGCCAGGCCTCGACGGCCTTCTTCGCGTCGGCGGCGAGGGCATCGTCGAGCGCCAGCGCCAGCGGGTCGAGGCGGGCGCCGAGCAGGGCCGCGCGCTTGCCGGCCACCGCGCCGAGCAGGTTGTCGGCGGCATCGATGAAGAGCTGCACGCCCTCCTCGACCAGTTGCCGCGCCACGGCCTCGATGTCGATGCCGGCCCGGGCGAGGCTCGCCATCACCGCCTCGGCGCCGGGCACGTCCTCCTCGATGGTCGGGCGGACTTCGCCGTGGTCGCGGAAGGCGGCCATGGTGGCGGGGGGCATGGTGTTGACGGTGTTCGGGCCGATCAGCTCCTCGACGTAGAGCACGTCGGAATAGGCCTTGTTCTTGGTGCCGGTGGAGGCCCAGAGCAGGCGCTGCGCCTTGGCGCCCTTCTCGGCCAGCGCCTGCCACGTCGGCTCGGCGAAGATGCGCTTGTAGCGCTGGTAGGCGAGCTTGGCGTTCGCGATGGCGACCTTCCCCTTGAGGGAGGTCAGCGCGATCTTCTCGTCCGGGTCGTTCGCCTGCGCGATCTTCTCGTCGAGCATCTTGTCGACCAGCGCGTCGATGCGGCTGATGAAGAAGCTTGCCACGCTCGCGATGCGCGAGACGTCGTGCCCGGCCTTCGCGCGCTCGTCGAGTCCCTCGACGAAGGCGCGGGCCACCGTTTCGTAAGCCTCTTGCGAGAACAGCAGGGTGACGTTGATCGAGATGCCCTCGGCGGTCAGCTGCTTGATCGCCGGGATGCCCTCCGGGGTGGCGGGCACCTTCACCATCAGGTTGTCGCGGGCGACCGCCTTGTGGAGGCGGCGGGCCTCGTCCAGCGTCGCCTGCGTGTCGAGGGCGAGGTAGGGCGAGACTTCGAGGCTCACGTAGCCGTCGGCGCCGTCGCTCGCCTCGTAGACCGGCCGCAGCACGTCGGCGGCGGCCTGGATGTCGGCGATGGCGAGGCCTTCGTAGAGGTCGATGACCCGGCTGTCGCCGGTCTCCTGCACCGCCTTGAGGCTGGCATCGTACTCCTCCGAGTGGCCGATGGCCTTCTCGAAGATCGCCGGGTTGGAGGTGACGCCGCGCAGGCCGTCCTCCTCCACGAGCTTCTTGAGTTCACCCTTCTCGATGAAGCCCCGGGCGACGAAGTCGAGCCAGACGGCCTGATCCTGTTGGTCGTGCAGGGCCTTGAGCGCGTTCATGTCCAAGCCTCGTTGTCCGATTGGTTCGCGCCCTCCTCCCCGCGACGGGGAGGAGAGGAGGGGGAATGGTTACCCCCTGTGCTTGGCCACCTGCGCCTTCGCGGCCTCCAGAACCTTCTCGGGGGTAAACCCGAACTTGGTCAGGAGATCCTTCAGGGGCGCCGAGGCGCCGAAGGTGCTCATGCCGATGATCGCGCCCTCGGAACCGGCATAGCGGTCCCAGCCGATCACGCTGCCCTGCTCGACGGCGACGCGGGCCTTCACCGCCGGCGGCAGCACCGAGTGGCGGTAGGCTTCGTCCTGCCGCTCGAACAGGTCCCACGACGGCATCGACACGACGCGGGCCTTCACGCCCTCGCCCGTCAAGGCGTCGTAGGCGCCGAGGCACAGCTGCACCTCCGAGCCGGAGGCCATCAGGATCACCTCCGGCGTGCCCTCGCAATCGGCCAGCACGTAGCCGCCCTTCGCCGTGCCGGAGGCGGCGCCGTACTTCGACCGGTCGAGGGTCGGCAGCGCCTGCCGGGAGAGAGCCAACACCGCCGGCTGGTTCTTCAAGGAAAAGATCACCCGGTAGGCCTCCGCCACCTCGTTGGCATCCGCCGGGCGGATGGTCACGAGGCCGGGGATGCAGCGCAGGGAGAGCAGTTGCTCCACCGGCTGGTGGGTCGGCCCGTCTTCGCCCACGCCGATGGAGTCGTGGGTGAAGATGTGGAAGATCGGCAGTTCCATCAGCGCGGCGAGCCGGATCGGCGGGCGCATGTAGTCGGCGAAGACGAGGAAGGTCGCGCCGTAGGCCCGAAGCCCGACGAGGCCGAGGCCGTTCACGATAGAGCCCATCGCGTGCTCGCGCACACCGAAATGGACGTTGCGCCCGCCGGGATTGAGCGGGGTCAGCGAGCCCGCGCCGTCGAAGGTCAGGTTCGACTTGTTCGACGGGGAGAGGTCGGCCGAGCCGCCGAGCAGGAACGGCACGTGCTGGGCGATGGCGTTCAGTACCTTGCCCGACGATTCACGGGTGGCGACACCCTTGGCGTCCGGTTCGAAGACGGGGATGTCCTTGTCCCAGCCCTCGGGCAGGCGCCCTTCGAGGAACGCGTCGAGCTGTTCCGCGTGGGCCGCGTCGGATTCCTTCGCCTGGGTGAAGAGCGACTGCCATTCGTCGTAGAGGGCGGCGCCGCGCTTGCCGATGCCATCGCGAAAGTTCTCGTGCACCCCGTCGGGCACGAGGAACTGCGAATCCTCCGGCCAGCCATAGGCGCGCTTGGCACCCTTGACCTCGTCCTCGCCGAGCGCGTCGGAGTGGGCCTTCGAGGTGCCCTGCTTCTTCGGGGCGCCGAAGCCGATCACCGACTTCACGATGATGAGCGTCGGCCGGTCCTGGCTGGCGACGAAGGTGTCCAGGGCCGCCGTGATGGCGTGGAGGTCGTTGGCGTCCGCGACGCGCAGCACCTGCCAGCCATAGGCGAGGAAGCGGGTGGCGACCTCCTCACCGAAGGCGAGTTCGGTGTGGCCCTCGATGGTGACGGTGTTATCGTCGTAGATCCAGCAGAGGTTCGCCAGCCGCAGATGGCCGGCGATGGAGGCGGCCTCCGAGGCGACGCCCTCCATCAGGTCGCCGTCCGAGCACATCGCGTAGACGTTGTAATCGAACAGGTTCAGCCCCGGCCGGTTGAGGTGCCGGCCCATGAACCGGCCGCCCATCGCCATGCCGACGGAGTTCGCGACACCCTGGCCCAGCGGCCCGGTGGTGGTCTCGACGCCGGTGGTGAAATGGTATTCCGGGTGGCCGGGGGTGCGGCTGTCGATCTGCCGGAAGCGCTTGATCTCGTCGAGGCTCACGGCCGGGGCGTTGCCGCCGTCCTTCTCCGCGACGTTGGCCAGATGCAGCAGCGCGTAGAGCAGCATCGAGGCGTGGCCGCAGGAGAGCACGAACCGGTCGCGGTTCGGCCAGTGCGGATGCGCCGGGTCGTAGCGCAGGTAACGGTTCCACAGGGTGTAGGCGACGGGGGCCAGCGCCATCGGCGCGCCGGGATGGCCCGAATTCGCCTTCTGCACGGCGTCGATCGCCAGCGTGCGGATCGTGTCGATGCTGAGCTTGTCGATGGCGGCAAGCTCGGCGCGGGCGGGTGTATCGGCTCCGCTCATGGTATCACGTCGTCCTGTTCTCTAGCGCGACCGCTGGGCCGCCTGGTGGCGGTGGACCGCGGGCGGCGCCCCATCAGACTTAGCGCCCTGTTTCTCGGCGGGCCCCTCGCCATGGGCATAGCTGAGGAGCGTGTTGACGAGGGCCACGTGGGTGAACGCCTGCGGGTAGTTACCCACAAGACGCTTGGCTTGCACGTCGTACTCCTCGCTCACGAGACCGAGATCGTTACAGATCCCGATCAGGCGGTCGATCAACGCGCGGGCCTCCTCGCGGCGGCCGAGCCCGATGAGGTTGTCGGCATACCAATAGGTGCAGGGCAGGAAGGCTCCCTCGTTGCCCGACAATCCGTCCGTGGCCGACCCCTGCGTCTCGTAGCGGAGGATGAATCCGTCGCGCATCAGCCCCTTGCCGATGGCATCGACGGTGCCGACCACGCGGGGATCGTGCTGCGGCAGGAAGCCGGTATGGGCCATGAGCAGCAGGCTCGCATCCAGCGCCTTCGCCCCGTAATATTGCACGAAGCTGTTGAGGTCGCGGTCGAACCCCTTCTCGCAGACCTCCGCGTGGATCTCGTCGCGGATCGCCCGCCAGCGCTCGGCCTGCTCGTGGGTCGCGCCCGATTCGTCGAGTTCGTGCATCCGCAGCGCCCGGTCGAAGGCGACCCAGGCCATGACCTTCGAATGGACGAAGTGGCGCGAGCCGCCGCGCACCTCCCAGATGCCCTCGTCGGGCTTGCGCCACGCCTTCTCCAGGTGTCCGAGGAGGGCGAGGCCGACCCGGCGCCCGTCCTCGCTCACCGGCAGGCCGCGGGCATGGGCCTGATAGAGCGCGTCGAAGAGTTCGCCGTAGACGTCGAGCTGGAACTGCGCGGCCGCCGCGTTGCCGATGCGCACGGGGCGGGAATTCTCGTAGCCCGGCAGCCAGTCGAGCTCGATCTCCGGCAGAAGCCGCTCGCCCGCGATGCCGTAGAGGATATGCGCCTGCTCGGGGTTGCCGGCCACCGCCCGCAGCAGCCAGTTCAGCCAGTTGCGCGCCTCCTCGATGTAGCCGCCGTCCATCAGGGCGATGAGCGTCAGGGTCGAATCGCGCAGCCAGCAGAAGCGGTAATCCCAGTTCCGCTCGCCGCCCAAGCCTTCCGGCAGGGAGGCGGTCGGCGCGGCGACGATGCCGCCGGTCGGGTGGTAGATCAGCGCCTTGAGGGTCAGGAGGGAGCGCTGCAGCAACCCGTCCCAGGGCGTGCCCTTGGCGCAGCGCTTCGACCAGTCGCGCCACGCCCGGTCGGTGTCGGCCAGCATCTGGCACGGCTCGATCGGCGGCGGGTCGGGCTCGTGCGAGGCGCCGTAGCTCAGGACGAAGCGGCGCTGCTCGCCGGCATGGACCGTGAACTCGCCCAGGGTCGTCTGCCGGTCGGTGCCGTGCAGGTCGACATCGGTGCGCATGACCACCTTGTGCGGCCCCGCGATGGCCCGCAGGTCGCCGAGTTCCGAATGCGAGACCCAGGGCACCGCCGAGCCGTAATCGAACCGCACCGCCATCTCGGAGCGCATGGCGACCCGGCCGTGGATTCCCTTCACGAGGCGCACGAGGTGCGGCCCGTCGCCGGTCGGCATGAAATCGGTGACGAGCACCTCGCCCTGGCGGGTCTTGTGTCGCGTTTCGAGGACGAGGCTGCCCTCGCGGTAGGCCCAGGTCGTCTCGACATGGGTCGCCTCGGGGCGGATCTCCCAGAAACCGTGATCCCTGGTGCCGAGGAGGGCGGTGAACAGGGCGGCGGCGTCGAAACGCGGCCAGCACAGCCAGTCGACGCTGCCGGTCCGGCTCACGAGCGCGGCGGTGCGGCCGTCGCCGATAAGCGCATAGTCTTCGATACGTTCGGCCACAGGCCTACCCCCGGTCCGCGATTGAGCGCGAACTAGGATGATGCGGCGCAGTATCCAGGGGCGTTAGAACAGGCGGTCGGTCAGCACCGCGACGGAACCCTTCACGACGGCCTGCCCGCCGCGCACCAGATCGCCCGCGCTTCCGGAGATCCGCTCGACCCGCGCACCGACCTCGCGGGCGACGGGCACCACCGCCTCGACCACCGATTCGGCGAAGGGGAGGGCGGTCGGCACCGTGGACGGGGTGGCCGGCTCCTCGGAGGCGGTGCGCGCCGCCTGGAACGGGTTGTCCTGTGCCATGGCGTCGTGGGGGGCGGTCTCCTGGCAGCGCTTGCCGGGGCAGGGGCGGCGCACGGAGGAGGCGACCCGGCGGGCCGGGCGCGGCGCCTGCATCGCGGCGGCGCTCGGCGACGGCGCGGGGAGGGCGGAGGTGACGCTCGGATCGGCCGTGAGGGGGAAGATCTCACCGAAGGCGATCACCGCGGGCGGGCGCGGAGCCGGCTCGGCGGCGGGCGTGGCCGGCGCCGACATGGCGAGGGTCGCCGCGCCGGAGGCGGGGATCATCCGCGCGGCGGCGCCCGGCGCCGGGGCATCGCCCTTGGGGCAGAGGAAGGAGGCCGCCGCCAGGACGACGACGGTCGCCAGCGTCGGCAGGAACGGCATCGTCACGCGGCCGCCGGTATCGGCCATGGCCGGCCGGTCCTGAGGCCGGCAAGGCGTCGCCACCGAAGTACGATCAGGCCCGCGCATCCGCTTCTCGACCCTCTCTTACGCTCCGAAGGTCACAGAAGGCCGCGACATTGCGGCAGAAGCTAGACCGGATGTTTGCCTGTGGGTATCCGCCAGCGACAACGCGCCAAGCTTGGCCGAAGGCATGTCCCTTGCTTCCGGCAGCGCGGCCCCGCATCCGTAGGGCACGGGTGAACCCCGCCCCAGAACGGGCCGCGATGACCGAATCGAGTCTCACCGTCGCCGTGATCGATCCGAGCCAGGCCCGCGCGGCGATCCTCGAAGAGGGGCTGCGCGCCGCCGGGATCGGGCGGATCGTCGTCCTGCCCGACACGGCCGACCTTCAGGAGCGGGTGAGCGCCCTCAAGCCGGACGTGGTGGTGATCCATCTGGAGAGCCCGAGCCGGGACATCCTGGAGCAGATGTCGGGGGTCTCGCGCCATGCCGGACGGCCCGTGGCGATGTTCGTGGACCGCTCCGACACGACGATGATGGAGGCTGCCGTGGATGCCGGCATCTCGGCCTATGTGGTCGACGGCCTGCGCCCCGAGCGGATCAAGTCGATCATCGACATCGCGATCCTGCGCTTCAACGCCTTCGCCCGGCTGCAGCGGGAACTCTCCGAGGCGCGGGGCGAGCTCGCCGACCGGAAGCTCATCGAGCGGGCGAAGGGCATCCTGATGAACCTCAAGGGGCTCTCGGAAGACGAGGCCTACCGGCAATTGCGGCGCAAGGCGATGAACGAGAAGCGCAAGATCGCGGACATCGCCCGCGCCATCGTGACCACGGCGGACCTCCTGGGATGAACGTGATCGTGGCAGGCGCGGCCGGGGCAGGCCGCCGGGGAGCGCTGTGATGAGGCTCCAGATCGGCTACGTCCCGCTCTGCGACGCGGCGCCGGTGATCCTGGCGCAGGAACTCGGCTACGCGCGGGAGGAGGGGCTGGACCTCGACCTCTCGGCCGAGCCCTCCTGGGCGACCCTGCGCGACCGGCTGGCGCTCGGCCATCTCGACGGCGCCCACATGCTCGCGCCCCTGGCGCTCGCCAGCGCCCTCGGCCTGTCGGGTCCGCCCTCGGACCTCGCCATCGGGCTGCCGCTCAGCCTCAACGGCAACGCCATCACCCTGTCGAACGCCCTGAGCGCGGCCGTCGCCGGGGAGGACGGGTTCGGCGCCGACTGGCGCGGCGTCGCCCGCGCTTTCGCCCGCGTCGCGACGGCGCGGCGGCAGGCCGGCAAGCCGGTGACGCTCGGCATCGTCCATCCCTTCTCCTGCCACACCTATCAGGTGCGGCTCTTCGCCCAGGCGGGCGGGCTCGATCCGGCGGCGCTGCGCACCGTCGTCGTGCCGCCGCAGCACGGGGTCGAGGCGCTGTCGCGGGGCCTCGTGGACGGGTTCTGCGCGGGGGCGCCCTGGAACGAGGTCGCGATGGCGGCGGGCGTCGGGCGGGTCGTCGCGCTGGGCGCCGAGATCGCCCCGGACGCCCCGGAGAAGGTCTTCGCCGTCTCCGGCCGCATCGGCGAGGCTGGGGTGCCTCTGGTGCGGGCCGTCGCGCGGGCGGGCCTGTGGTGTGCCGATCCCGATCACCGCGACGAACTCGTCCACCGGCTCGGGCGCCGCGCCCATCGCGACCGGGAACTGGGCCTCGTCGCCCGCGCCTTCGAGGGCAAGGGCGTGGACGGGACCGGCCGCGCCCTCGGCCACCTGCACCTCGGCGAGGCGGCCCAGGCCCGAGCGCCGGAACGGCTCGACTGGCTGCTACGGGAAATGCGCGCCGCCGGTCAGATCGACGCAGATCCGGCTCAGGAGGCGGCCGCGCGGGCGCTCTATCGACCCTTCGCGTGAGGGGCGCCGCCCGCCCCGCGCCGGGCGGCGGGCTGGAGTCTCGGTTATGCGTGACGCGCACGGAACAGCCAGCGGTTTGCGCCGTTGAGCAGCTACCATGCCCGGTTGCCGCAAATTCGACGCAGCGTCGCTCCCTCCCGCTCTTCCCGAAAGGGTCGAGTTGCAGCGTTACGTCCGCACCGGACGCCGCGCTCCCCGCGCCGCCAACGACAACCGCCGCCTCAGCGCGCCGAGTGGCTGGTACTGGGCCATCGTCGTCGGCGCCATGCCGACTGTCGGCCTGCTCGTCGCCCTCTCGACCCTCCTCTGACACTTTTTCAACGCTCAGCGTCCCGCTGACCGTTCGGCAGTCAGCCGCCTGCTTTTTGTGCAGCGCGAAGCGGCTCGCCTTTCCCGTCTCGCTGGAAGCTTGACCGGACCCGCCAAGAGCGGACGGCGACCTTCGCGCGACGGTCCCGGCATTTGGCACGGGTCCTGCAACTCACCTCGCGTCCGTCAACGGCGACGGGCAGCGCCGTCAGCGAGGCCGCTGATCCGGTTCTCCTGGGGCTCCCGACCGGCTGCCCCGGACCATGACCCGGCAGCGGCTTTTTCGTGGGCGGTCCGCCGACGATCCCTGGATACGAGGTTCGAGACGCGACCGAACGATGCCGACTAACCATAGGGATTCCGCACTGCCGGTTTCGCGGGCGACGGACGGACAGGGGCGCAAGCGCCTCCTCGTCGTCGGCAACGGCATGGCTTCGCTCCGCTTCCTGGAGCGCCTGACCGAGGGCTGCCCCGGTCTCTACGACGTGGCCTGCGTGGGCGCCGAGCCCCAGGCTGCCTACAACCGCGTGCTCCTCTCCTCGCTGCTCGGCGGCGAGATCGACGAGGCCGCCACCGCCTTCCGCGGCCTCGACTGGTACGAGAGCCACGGCATCCGCCTCATCACCGGCGCCCCCGTCACCGCCATCGACCGGGAGAACGGCCAGGCGATCGTCGGCGACGCGCATGTCCTGCCCTTCGACACGCTGGTGCTCGCGGTCGGCTCCCTGCCGATCCGCCTGCCGAAGCCCGGCATGGACCTGCCCGGCGTCATCACTTTCCGCGACCTGTCCGACGTGGCGGCGATCCGCAAGGCCGCCGTGGAACATGCCAAGGCCATCGTAATCGGCGGTGGGCTGCTCGGCCTGGAGGCCGCCGCCGGCCTCGCCAAGCGCGGCATCGACACGACGCTCCTCCACGTCATGGACCGGCTGATGGAGCGCCAACTCGATCACGAGGCCGCCGGCCTCGTCCGCCGGGCCATGGAGGAGCGCGGCGTCCGCGTGATCCTCGGCGCCGACACCGCCGCCGTCGAGGGCGACGGCAGGGTCGAGCGTCTGCGGCTCGCGGACGGCACCGTGCTGCCCGCCGACCTCGTGGTGATGTCGGTCGGCGTGCGCCCGTCCCTGGCGCTGGCACAGGGCGCGGGGCTCGCGACGAACCGGGGCATCCTCGTCGATGACCGCATGGCGACCTCCGACCCGCGCATCTTCGCGCTGGGCGAGTGCGCCGAGCACCGGGGCCTCGTCTACGGCCTCGTGGAGCCCTCCTACGAGCAGGCCGACACGCTGGCCCGGCACCTCTCCGGGCAATCTGTCGCCTACGAGGGCACGCACCTCGCCACCAGCCTCAAGATCTCGGGGCTCCCGGTCTTCTCGGCCGGGCTCGTGGACACCCCGGCCGACGCCGAGGCCGTGACCCTCTTCGATCCCGGCGCCGGCCTCTACCGCAAGCTGCTGCTGCGGGAGGGTCGGCTCGTCGGCGCGGTCTTCGTCGGCGACATCGCCGAGCAGGCCTCCTGCAAGGCGCTGATCCGCTCCGGCGAGCCGGTCGGCGACGTGGACGATCTCATGTTCGGGCGCCCGGCGCCCCAATCCCTCGCGGCGTAAGGAGACCGGCATGGCGGACGAATTCAACGCCGAGCAGCGGCGCTACCTCGAAGGGTTCGCGGCCGGCATCGGCGCGGCGCGGATGACCGGCGGCCTCGCGACGGGGCAGGGGGCCGCCGCCCCGGCGGCCGAGCCCATCGGCCCGGACGCGATCCACCTGAAGGCGCAGGACGCCACGGTGAAGGCCGGCGGCAAGCTCTGCGAGCAGGAGAAGTGGAAGCGGGCCGAAAGCCCCTTCGACGGGCACAACCGGCTGAAGGCCGAGGCCGCCACCGGCAAGGCCCCTAAGCCGGAGGACAATTTCCGCTGGCGCTACCACGGGATGTTCTGGGTCGCCCCCAATCAGGTGAGCTACATGTGCCGCCTGCGCATCCCCAACGGGGTGCTGCACCATTGGCAATTCGCGGGCGTCGCCGACCTCGCCGACGCCCATGGCGGCGGCTACGTCCACGTCACCACCCGCGCGAACCTGCAGGTCCGCGAGATCACGCCGGAGCACGCCCAGCCCTTCCTCGACGGGCTCGCCGATATCGGCCTCGGCGCGCAGGGGGCGGGGGCGGACAACATCCGCAACGTCACCGGCTCCCCCACCGCCGGCATCGACGCGCAGGAGATCCTGGACACAAGGCCGCTCGCCAAGTCCTGGAACAACTGGATCATCAACGACCGCTCGCTCTACGGCCTGCCGCGCAAGTTCAACGTCGCCTTCGACGGCGGCGGCGTCATGGCGGTGCTGGAGGAGACGAACGATGTCGGCTTCCAGGCCGTCGAGGTGCTGGAGGGCGCCTCGGTCGCGCCGGGCATCTGGATGCGCCTCGTGCTGGGCGGCATCTCCGGCCACAAGGACCTCGCCCGCGATACCGGCGTGGTGCTCAAGCCCGAGGAGTGCAACCAGGTCGCCGACGCGATCATCCGCGTCTTCATCGAGAACGGCGACCGGACGAACCGCAACAAGGCGCGGATGAAGTACGTCCTCGACGCCTGGGGCTTCGACAAGTACCTCGCCGCCGTCGAGGAGAAGCTCGGCCGCAAGCTGGAGCGGGTCGATCCCGCCCACATCGCCCCCCGCAAGCCCACGAACCGCTACGCGCATGTCGGCGTACACAAGCAGCGGCAGGAGGGTCTGAACTGGGTCGGCGTCGTGCTCCCGGTCGGGAAGATGCTGAGCGACGAGGTGCGGGCGCTCGCCAAGATCGCCCAGGAGTGCGGTGACGGACAGATCCGCCTCACCGTCTGGCAGAACTTCGTCTTTTCCGGCGTGCCGGATTCCAAGCTCGCGGAGGTCGAGGAGCGCGTCGCGGCGCTCGGCCTGTCGATCAAGGCCGAGGGCATCCGGGCGGGCCTCGTCGCTTGTACCGGGGCGCGGGGCTGCAAGTTCGCCGCCTCGGACACCAAGGGCCACGCCATGCTCATCGCCGAGCATGTCGAGCGCACGGTGAAGGAATTGGACGTGCCGGTGAACGTCCACCTCACCGGCTGCCACCATAGCTGCGCCCAGCACTACATCGGCGATATCGGCCTGATCGGCGCCAAGGTCGTCGTCTCGGAGGAGGGCGACACCGTCGAGGGCTACGACATCGTGGTCGGCGGCGGCTTCGCCGAGACCCCGAAGATCGGCACCGAGATCTGGAAGGCCGTGAAGGCCGAGGAGGCGCCGCTGCGCGTCGAGGCGCTGCTGCGCACCTACCTCGACGGCCGCCAGGGCCCGGACGAGACCTTCCAGCAATTCACCGCCCGCACCGGACCGGAGGCCCTGCGCGACGCCGCCGAATCCGTTCCCGCCCTGAGGGAAGCCGCATGACCCAGCATGTCTCGCCCCCGCTCGTCCTGATCCCCGAGACCGCCCCGTTCGACCCCGACCAGCGGGCGTGGCTGTCCGGCTATTTCGCCGCCCTGCTCGGCCCGGCCGTCGAGGGCGCTACGGCGCTCGCCCCCGGCGAGGCGCCGGCCTCCGGCCCCAAGCTCGCCGACAACGACGACGCGCCCTGGCACGACCCGTCGATGCCGCTGCCCGACCGCATGAACCTCGCCAAGGAGCGGCCCGAGCCCCAGAAGCTGATGGCCGCGATGGCACAGCAGGATTGCGGCCAGTGCGGCTACAACTGCGCGGACTATGCCAACGCGATCTTCCTGAAGAACGAGGCGCGACTGAACCTCTGCCAGCCCGGCGGCAAGGAGACGTTGCGGATGCTCAAGAAGCTGGATGAGGAGTTCGGCGCGGCCGGCGGCTCCGCTCCGGCGTCCGACGCGCCCAGTGCCGAGGCGAAGGCGCCCGAGATCGGCCCCCTCGGGCTCTGCCGCGAGAACCCGGTCGAGGCCCTGTTCCTCTCCCGCCGCCGCCTCAACGATCCGGGGGGCGAGAAGGAGACGTGGCACATCGAGATCGGCCTCGACGGCACGCCGATCCAGTACGAGGTCGGCGATTCCCTCGGGCTGTTCCCGGCCAACGCCCCGGCGCTGGTCGATGCGGTGATCGCCGAACTCGGCGCCCGGCCGGAGCGGATGATCGGCGAGCGGACCCTGCGTGACCATCTGCTCATCAACTACGCGCTCGGCGCCGCGCCGGACAACCTCTACCAGTTGCTCTCGCTCCTCACCTCCGGCGAGGCGCGCAAGAAGGCGCAGGCTTTGGCCTCCGGCGAGGACCCGGACGGGGATGCCGCCTATCTCGACGTGCTCGGCGCCCTGCACAAGTTCCGGGGCGCGCGGCCCGACGCGGAAGTCTTTCTCGAGGCGCTGGACGAATTGCAGCCCCGGCTCTACTCGATCTCGTCCTCGCCGAAGATGGATGTCGGCCGGGTGTCGCTCACCGTCGATGCCGTGCGCTACAACCACCGCTCCCGGCTGCGGCTCGGCGTGGCCTCGACCCATCTGGGCGAGCGCCTGCCCGAGCAGACCAAGGTCAAGATCTACCTTCAGAAGGCCCACGGCTTCGGCCTGCCCGCGGACCTGTCGAAGGACGTGATCATGTGCGGCCCCGGCACCGGGATCGCGCCGTTCCGGGCCTTCCTGCGCGAGCGCGCGGCGACGCAGGCCCCCGGCCGGAACTGGCTGTTCTACGGCCACCAGCGGCAGGCGTCGGACTTCTTCTACAAGGACGAATTGACCAAGCTGAAGGACGACAAGGTGCTGACCCGCCTGTCGCTCGCGTGGTCCCGCGACGGGTCGGAGAAGACCTACGTCCAGGACCGGATGCGCGAGAACGGCGCCGACCTGTGGAAGTGGCTCGAAGGCGGGGCGCATTTCTACGTCTGCGGCGATGCCAAGCGCATGGCCAAGGACGTCGAGCGGGCGATCATCGACGTCGCCGCCACCCACGGCCAGAAGAGCCCCGAGGACGCGGTTGCCTACCTCGGCGCCCTCAAGAAGGCCGGACGCTACCAAGCCGACGTGTACTGACGCGCGAGGAACCCGCCATGACCGCTGAGGTCCGCACCACCTGCCCGTATTGCGGCGTCGGCTGCGGCGTCCTGGCGACGCCGGACGGGCAGGGGGGCGCGGCCATCGCGGGCGACCCGGAGCATCCGGCCAATCTCGGCCGGCTCTGCTCCAAGGGTTCGGCGCTCGGCGAGACGCTGTCGCTGGAGAACCGGCTGCTCTACCCGCACCTCAACGGGGCGCGGGTCTCCTGGGACGCCGCGCTCGGCACCGTAGCCTCGGAGATGGCGCGGATCGCCGAGGCCCACGGGCAGGAGGCCATCGCCTTCTACCTCTCCGGCCAGTTGCTCACCGAGGATTACTACGTCGCCAACAAGCTCGCGAAAGGCTTCGTCGGCACACCGCATGTCGAGACCAACTCCCGCCTGTGCATGTCGAGCGCGGTGGCGGCCCACCGCCGGGCCTTCGGCTCGGACACGGTGCCCGGCTGCTACGAAGACCTCGACGAGGCCGACCTGATCGTACTGGTCGGCTCGAACACCGCGTGGTGCCATCCCGTCCTGTTCCGCCGGATGGCCGAGGCCAAGGCGCGGCGGGGCACGAAGTTCGTGGTGATCGACCCCCGCCGCACCCAGACAGCGCAGGAATCCGACCTGTTCCTCGGCCTGAAGCCGGGCAGCGACGTGGCCCTGTTCTCCGGCCTCCTCGTCCACCTCGCCGACAACGGCTTCAGCGACCGCGCCTTCGTGGACGAGCACACGGCGGGCCTCGACGGCGCCCTCGACCGCGCCCGCCAGATCGCCCCCGATCTCAATGCGGTCGCCGCCGCGACGGGCCTCGCCCCCACCGATATCACTGCCTTCTACGATCTCTTCGCCCGGACGCGGCGGGTCGTCACCGCCTTCTCCATGGGCGTGAACCAGTCGGTGCAGGGCACCGACAAGGGCAATGCGATCATCAATTGCCACCTCGTCACCGGCCGGATCGGCGGGGTGGGGCAGGGGCCGTTCTCCCTCACCGGCCAGCCCAACGCCATGGGCGGGCGCGAGGTCGGCGGCCTGTCGAACATGCTCGCCGCGCACATGCATTTCGCGCCCGAGGAGGTCGACCGGGTGCGCCGCTACTGGGCCGCGCCGCGCATCGTCACCGGCGAGGGCATGAAGGCGGTGGCCCTGTTCGAGGCGGTGCGCAGCGGCAAGATCAAGGCCCTCTGGGTGATGGGCACGAACCCGTTCGTGTCGATGCCCCGGGCGAACCATGTCCGTGCGGCGATGGAAGGCCTCGACCTTCTGATCGTCTCCGACATCATGGCCGACGCGGACACGGCCAGGGCCAGAGCCCGCACCACGGTGCTGCTGCCGGCGCAGGGCTGGGGCGAGAAGGACGGCACGGTCACGAATTCCGAGCGGCGGATCTCGCGCCAGCGCCGCTTCCTGCCGAGCCCCGGCAAGGCGCGGCCGGATTGGGCGGTGCTGGCGGAGGTCGGCCGGCGGCTCGGGCACGGCAAGGCCTTCGCCTTCGAGAGCGCCGCCGCCGTGTTCCGCGAGCATGCCGGCCTCTCGGCCTTCGAGAACAACGGCACCCGCGATTTCGACATCGGCGCGCTCACCGACATCGCGGATCCGGCCTACGCCGCGGCCCAGCCGGTGCAATGGCCCCTGCCCCGGAAGGGCGGGCGGCAGGGCAAGCCGCGCTTCTTCGCGGACGGGCGGTTCTACACCTTCGACCGCCGCGCCCGCTTCGTCGCGGTGCAGCCCCCGGGCCTCGCCGAGGCGGCGGGCGGCGAGCACCCCTTCGTGCTCAACACCGGCCGGGTGCGCGACCACTGGCACACCATGACCCGGACGGGGAAGAGCCAGCGCCTCTCGGCCCACCGGGCGGTGCCCTTCGTGGAGATTCACCCGGACGACGCGCAGCGGTTCGGGCTGACCGAGGGCGGGATCGCCCGCGTCGCCACCGCGCACGGCCATGCCGAGCTGGAGGTGACGGTCACGGACGCGGTGTCACCGGGCCAGTTGTTCATGCCGATGCACTGGAACGCCGCCTACGCCTCGGCGGCGCGGGTCGGGGCGCTGGTGCGTGGCGTGCCGGACCCCGTCTCGGGCCAGCCGGAACTGAAGGCGACGCCCGCCGCCATCGCGGCCGTGTCCTACCGGGCGCGGGGCTTCGTGCTCTCGCGCGAGGCGGTACCGATGCCCGAGGGCTGGTGGTGGGCGAAGGCTGCGATCCCCGGCGGCTGGGGCGTGCAATTCGCGACCCAGGACGGTTCCCGCGAGGTGGCGCTCGCCCTGCGCGGGCTGGTCCAGGGGGCCGGCTATCAGGTGGCGGAATATGCCGACCACGCGCGCGGGCGCTACCGCTGCGCCGTCTATGACGGGGCGCGGCTCGTCGCGAGCATCGCGGTGGGACCCTATGAGACGCGGCCCGATTGGGAGGCGGCCAAGGCCCTCTTCGCCGGGACGGAGCCGGAGGTGGCCGAGCGCCGGGCGCTGCTCTCGGGCCGGGCAGCGACGGAAGGCGCGGGGCCGGTGGTCTGCGCCTGCCACGGCGTCGGCCTCGACGTCATCGCCGCCACGATCCGCGCCGGGGCGGGCAGCGTGGAGGCGGTGGGCGCCGCCTGCAAGGCCGGGACGAATTGCGGCTCGTGCATCCCAGAGATCCGCAAGCTGCTGACCGTCGAGACCCCAAAAGCGGCGTGATTGGTGATAGACTGCCGAATGATCCCTCCCCCCTCTGCGGGGGAGGGTGGCCCTCGCGTCAGCGAGGGTCGGGAGAGGGGAGCGCCGTCGCCGGAAGGGGTGACGCGCTCGTTTCACCCTGAACCGTCGCGCTGCCCCTCTCCCGACCCCCTCCGGGGGCCACCCTCTCCCGCAGAGGGGAGAGGGAGGGTCGGTGCCTGTACGATCCGAGTTGAAGCGACCATGGCCGACCCGACCACCCCCCGCCCTACCCGTGCCCCCCGCGAGACCCGCTCCGCCGGGCTCGAACCGCTGGCGGTGCTGCCGGTTTTCGTGCCGCTGCGCGGCAAGCGCGTGGTGCTGGCGGGCTCCTCCGGCGGGGCGCCGTGGAAGGTGAAGGTGCTGGCCGCCGCCGGCGCCCATGTCGACGTCTACGCCGCCGAGCCCTCGGACGAGTTACGCGGCGTGCCCGGCGAGATCGTCGACGGCACCGTCACCCTGCACGAGCGCCATTGGACCGCCGACGACCTCTGGGGCGCGGCCTTCTGCGTCGGCGCCATGGAGGACGAGGTGGACGCGGTGGCCTTCGTCGCCGCCGCCCGCGCCACGGGCGCCATCGTCAACGCGGTGGACCGCCCGCATCTCTGCGACGTGAAGTTCGGCGCCATCGTCAACCGCTCGCCGCTGGTGGTGGGCATCTCGACGGAGGGCGCCGCGCCGGTCTTCGGCCAGACCGTCCGCGCCCGGATCGAGGCGATGCTGCCGCGCGGGTTCAGTCGCTGGATGGCGGCAGCGCGGGATTGGCGGGAGCAGGTCACGGGCCGCTTCCCCGGCTTCGCCGACCGGCGCTTCTTTTGGGAGCGCTTCACCGAGCGCGCCTTCGCCGAACCCGACCGCACGCCGGAGGCCGGCGACCTCGCCGAACTTCTCGGGGAGACCGAGGCCGCGCCGAAGGGCGGGGCCGTGACTCTCGTCGGCGCCGGGCCGGGCGATGCCGAACTCCTGACGCTGAAGGCGCTGCGGGCTCTGCGCAACGCCGACGTGATCCTCTACGACGACCTCGTCGCCCCGGCGATCCTCGACTACGCCCGGCGCGAGGCGCGGACCATGCTCGTCGGCAAGACCGGGCACGGCCCCTCCTGCCGCCAGGACGACATCAACGCGCTGATGGTCCAGCTCGCGAAATCGGGCAAGCAGGTGGTGCGGCTGAAGTCGGGCGATCCCTTGGTCTTCGGCCGGGCGGGCGAGGAGATCGAGGCCTGCCGGCAGGCCGGCATCCCCGTCACGGTGGTGCCCGGCGTCTCGGCGGCGCAGGGGGCTGCCGCCTCGCTGGGCCTGTCGCTCACCCATCGCGACGCGGCGCGGCGGCTGCAATACGTCACCGGCCACGACCGCAAGGGCGGCCTGCCGGAGGATCTGAACTGGAGCGCGCTCGGCGATTCCAGCGTCACCACCGTGGTCTACATGCCCAAGCGCACCCTCGGCGCCCTGCTCGCCCGCGCGGTGGAGGAGGGGCTGGCCCCCGGGACGCCCGCGCTCCTCGTCTTCAACGCCACGCGGCCGAACCAAGCGGTGGTGCGCGGCACCGCCGCCGACCTCGCGGACAAGGTGGAGGCGGCCGGTCTCGAAGGCCCCGCCCTGCTCATGGTCGGGCGGGCGCTCGCCGAGGCGGAGGAGGGCCGCGTGGCTGAGGCGGAGCGCGTCGCGAGCTAGCCGCCTACTCGGCCGCCGCCTCCCGCGCCGCCCGCGTGGGCCGCTCCCCGAGGGGGCGTTCCTCCAGCAGAGCGAGAAAGACGAAGGCGAGGATCAGGCACAGGCAGGCCGCCAGGAAGACGTGGTGGAACGTGGCCGCCAGCAGCGCCGGGTCGGCGCCGCGCAGCAGGCTTTCCACGTCGGTGGTCGCGCCGCCCGCCGCCGCGCCGAGCACGATGGTGCCGAACACCGCCACGATCAGCGCGCCGCCGAGCGAGCGGAAGAAGTTCATGGCCGCCGTCGCGATGCCGAGTTGGTGCGGCGCCACCGCGTTCTGGATCGTGATGGTCGAGAGCGGCAGGATCGTCCCGAGGCCGATCGAGAGGAAGGCCAGCGCCACCTCCATCAGCCAGAACGGCAAGCCGGCGCCGTAGAGCGCCAGGGTCAGGCAGGCGGCGAAGCTCACGCCCATCATCACCAGGGGCACACGCTTGTAGTGCCGGAAATACAGCATGGACCGGCCCGACAGGGTCGCGCCCGTCACCGTGCCGACCATGAGCGGTACCAGGGCCAAGCCCGACTGGCTGGCGCTGAGGCCGACCACGCCTTCGAGGAAGATCGGCACGTAGATCGTCAAGCCGATGAAGGTGCCCATGGCGAAGCAGGCGGCCAGCGTCGCGCAGGCGACGACCCGATCAGCCAGCACCGCCGCCGGGATCAGCGGCTCGGCCGCCGTCGCGAGGCGGTAGACGAACCCCCCGCTGAAGACGAAGGAGGCCGCGAGCAGGCCGAGCACGAGGGGCGAGGTCCACGGCTCGTGGACGCCGCCCCGGCTGAGAGCGAGGAGGAGGGCGGTGGAGCCCAGCACGAGGAGCACCGCGCCAGGATAATCGAGCCGGTGGCTGCGCTCGTTGCGCGGCAGCAACTTCAGCTTGTCGTTGGTGAGCCAGAACGCCAGGAAGCCGATGGGCAGGTTGATCCAGAAGATCAGCGACCAGTGGAAATGCTGGGCCAGCACGCCGCCGAGGAGCGGCCCGGCCACCGAGGCGGCGGCGAAGACGCCCGCGATATAGACCTGATACCCGGCCCGCTCGCGCGGGGTCATGATATCGGCGAGGATCGTCTGCGACAGGGCGATCAGCCCGCCCCCGCCGATCCCCTGGAGGGCGCGGGCCAGCGCCAGGGCGATCATCGTCGGGGCGAGGGCGCAGGCCAGCGAGCCGAGGCTGAACACCACGATGGCGATGAGGAGCATCACCCGCCGCCCGTGGATGTCGCTGAGCTTGCCGTAGAGGGGTGTCACCGCCGTCGAGGCGAGGAGATAGGCGGTGACGATCCAGGGCAGGTTGACGGCATCGCCGAGGTCGAGGCCGATGGTCGGCATCGCGGTCGCGACGATGGTCTGGTCGAGGGCGGCGAGCAGCATCGCGGCCATCAGGCCGGCGACGATCGCCCGGATCTCGTGGCGGGCCAACCGGCCGGCCGCGTTAGTCCCCGTCGTCTGGTCCGCCATCTGATCCTTACGAGGCTTCCCTGGCGACGGCGCGATAGCCGATGTCCCGGCGGCAGAAGCCCTCCGGCCAGTCGATCCGCGCGACGGCGGCATAGGCCCGCGCCTGGGCCTCCGTCACGCTGTCGCCCAACGCCGTCACGGCCAGAACGCGCCCGCCGTCGGCGAGGATCCGGTCGCCCTCGGCGCGGGTGCCCGCCTGGAAGACGTGGACGCCCTCGCCCTCGGCGGCCTCGATGCCCCGGATGACCGAGCCGCGCAGCACCGCGCCGGGATAGCCGGCCGCCGCCATCACCACGGTGAGGGCGGTGTGGCTGGGGTCGGATTCCAGCGTCACGCCGGTCAGGTCGCCGTCGCAGGCCGAGAGCAGGGCGGGGACGAGGTCGGAGGCGAGGCGGGGCATCAGCACCTGCGCCTCGGGATCGCCGAAGCGGGTGTTGTACTCGATGAGCTTCGGGCCGTCCTCGGTGAGCATCAGCCCGGCATAGAGGATGCCCGTGAAGGGGCAGCCCTTGGCGCGCATCCCGGCGAGCGTCGGCGCGATGATCTCGGCCATCACCCGCGCCTCGATCGCGGGCGTCACCACCGTGGCCGGGGCGTAGGCGCCCATGCCGCCGGTGTTCGGGCCGCGGTCGCCGTCGAAGACGCGCTTGTGGTCCTGGGCGGTGCCGATGGCGATGGCGCGGGTGCCGTCACACAGGGCGAAGAAGCTAGCCTCCTCGCCGAACAGGCATTCCTCCACCACCACCTCGGCGCCGGGCTCGGCGAAGAGGGCGTTCAGCGCGTCCTCGGCCTGCTCCAGGCTCTCGGCCACCGTCACGCCCTTGCCGGCGGCGAGGCCGTCCGCCTTCACCACGATGGGTGCGCCGCGCTCACGGACATAGGCGAGGGCCGGATCGAGGGCGGTGAAGCGCGCGAAAGCGGCGGTGGGGATGCCGTATTCGGCGCAGAGGTCCTTGGTGAAGCCCTTCGAGCCTTCGAGGCGGGCGGCATCGCGGGTGGGGCCGAAGGCGCGGATGCCGGCCTCCTTCAGGTCGTCCACGAGGCCCGCCACGAGGGGCGCCTCCGGCCCAATCACCACGAGGCCGATCCGCTCGGCACGGCAGAACGCCGCCACCGCCGCATGGTCGGCGACCTTGAGGTCGGGCCGGTTGGTGCCGTGGCGGGCCGTGCCGGGATTGCCGGGGGCGGTGAAGAGCTGGGCGCAGAGGGGGCTCTGCGAGAGGCGCCAAGCGAGGGCATGCTCGCGGCCGCCGGAACCGATCAGGAGGATTTTCATGTGCGAGCCATCATCGCACCCGGTTCTGAACCGATCGAGCCGGCGAGGGAAGGGAAAATCGCGACTTGTCCCGCCCTGCGCCGAACCGGCTCCGGCTCAGCAGCCGGTGCAGATGCTGGTGTTGAGGCCGCGCCGGGCCTTGAACGACCCGTGGCCGCGCCGCACCAGCGGGTAGCCGCCTTCGTAAGGGGCCGGCGGGCTGAACTGTACGTTGCGCTGCGCCTGCATGTTGAGGACGTTGAACTGCGATGTCTGTGTCTGGTTCAGGCTGCGGAACTGGCTCTGCAGGGCGAAGGATTGGTTGGCGGCGTTGGGGTTCGACTGCTGGACCTGGGCGAGCGCCGGCCCGGCGGTGAGACCGAGCAGGGCGGCGCCGAGGGCGAGGGGGATGCGCATGGGAGTCTCCCGCGACGAGAGGACGTTCATACCGGGACGACGCCAGCGCGCCGCCCCAGGTTCCGCGCCGCGTCAACCGGGCACGACGGGGTGCTTCTGGGTCGGCAGGCCATCGATCTGCGCCATGTCCATCTTCGTGTGCGCCTGGACCAGGGCGTGCGGGGTGAGCGCCATCCACTGGGTCAGCGAGACGTCAGCGTAACGCGGGCTCTTGAACATTTCCAGGAAGGTCAGCGTCTCGGTGCCGGTGTTCTCGATGTAATGGCCCATGGCGAAAGGCACGTAGCCGACGTCGCCCGCCTGATAATCGAAGGTGCGCGCCTTCGACTCGGAGCCGAACACCGTCATGCGGCCCTTGCCCGACAGGTAGTACTGCCATTCGTCACCGTTCGGGTGCCAGTGCAACTCGCGCATCCCGCCCGGCTCGATCTCGACCAGGGCCGCCGCGATGGTGATGGAGGCCGGGAAGTTGGACGAGTCGGTGATACGCACCGTGCCGCCCTTGGTGCGGATCGGCTCCTGCGCGAGCATCTTATGGCTGAATGACTTCGGCACCGGGCCGGCGCCGCCGAGCTTGTCGTCCGCCAGCGGACCCGGCTTCGGGCCGGGGAAGATGTAGAGCTCCTTCTCGGGAATCCCGTCGAAGGCGTTCTCCGGCAGGCCGAAATTCTTGGCGAGGACGTCGCGCGGGGTGTGCGCCAGCCAGTCGGTGATGAGGAAGGTCGAATCCTCCGAGAAGCCGCCGTCGTCGAAGACGAGCAGGAACTCGCAGCCGTCCTCCGGCCCTTCGAGACCCTGGATCGAGTGGGGAATGCCGGAGGGGAAGTACCAGAGGTCGCCCTCGCCCACGTCGTCGGCGAAGGTGCGCCCATCCTGGTCGACGGCGGTGATCCGGGCCCGGCCCTTGATCATGTAGGCCCACTCGGCCTCCTTGTGCCAATGCATCTCGCGCACCGCATTGGCCTTCAGGCGCATGTTCACGCCGGCCATCGCCTTCGAGATCGGCAATTCGCGGGTGGTGGTCTGGCGGGCCCAGCCGCCCTTCTCCAGCCGCATGTGGCTGTCCGCGAAGGACCATTTCAGGTTCGGCATCGTGCCGTGGTCCGTGGCGGGCGGCGCGACGGTGTAGGGGGCCTCCGCCTCGCGCGGCCCGTTCTTCGGCCCGAGGATGTCGGCGCCCTTGCCGCCGCGCTCCGGCACGGGTGTTGCGGGGGAGGGGGCCTGCGCACCGGCCGGGCCTGCGGCCAGGGCGGTTCCGGCCGCGGCGGCGATCAGGCCGCGTCGGGACAGGTTGGTCATGGGGGAATCCGTGGCTTCTCTGCGAGAGGCCCGGAAACGGCCGAGCCCCCGTCCCGGTTCGACGCGGGGCAAATTCGTCGCGGACACCGCGTGGAAACACGCCTGCCCTATCTTTCACTCTTGGATTCACAGCGGCGGGAACGATGACGGACCACGGGTCACCCGGCGGGAGGAGATGGCGCGGCACATCGTGGCTCGTCCTCGCCGCCCTCGCCGGGGCGGGCTTCGTCGGCTACCGCACATGGTCCGAGCCCTCCCGGGCGGACGTGCCGCCGGAGACCGCGCAGCGCGGCCCCGTGACCCTGCGCGTCGCCGCCGCCAAGCGGGCCGGCGACAGCCTCGACCTTACCCAGACCGGCACGACGCAGGCCTTCGACACGGCGAGCCTCTATCCCCGCGCCACCGGTTACATCGCCGAGCGGCGGATCGATATCGGCTCGCGGGTGCGCAAGGGCGACCTCCTGTTCCGCATCAGCGCCCCGGACCTCGACCAGCAATTGGCGCAGGCGCAATCGCAGGTGGTGCAATTGCAGGCCGCCCTCGTCCAGACCAAGGCGATGGTCGATCAGGCCGAGGCGAACCGGCACCTCGCCGACGTCAACAACAAGCGCACCACGACGCTGGCCGGCACGGGCATCGCCACGGCGCAGACCGCCGACACGGCGCGGGCAGGGGTGCTAACGCAGGGCGCCAACCTCGCCGCCGCGCAGGCCAACGTGAAGGTCGCGGAGGCGAACATCGCCGCGCAGGAGGCGCAGGTCGCCCGGCTGAAGGTGCTCACCAGCTTCGAAGAGATCCGCGCGCCCTTCGACGGGGTCGTCACCGCCCGCAACGTCGATATCGGCGACGCCGTGACGGCCGACACTAACACCGGCACGCCGCTGGCCACCCTGGCGCGGGACGACGTGCTGCGCATGGCGGTCAACGTGCCCCTCTACGCCGCCGACGGCGTGCGCGACGGCCTCCCGGCCCGGATCGAGGTGGCGCAGATCCCCGGCAAGGTCTTTCCCGGCACGGTCTCGCGCTCGTCCTCGGCGCTGCTCTACGCCTCGCGGATCCTCGTGACGCAGGTGGACATCCCGAACCCGGACCACGCTCTGCAGCCCGGCCTCTACATCACGGTGACGCTCTCGATCCCAAGGCCCGCCCCCGTGGTGAGCGTGCCGAACGATTGCCTGATCTTCGACCAGCACGGCACGCGGGTGGCGGTGCTGGAGCCCACGGGCCACGAGGCCTTCGTGGTGCGGATGCGCCCGGTGACGATCGTCCGCCAGGGCGACAGCGGCCTTGAACTGAATGCCGGGTTGGAGGGCGGCGAGCAGGTGGTCGTCTCCCCGCCCGCGTCGCTCCGCGACGGCGACCCGGCCAAGCCCCGCCAGGAGCGCAAGGCCGGGACCTGAGCCCGCCTAGCGCGGCAGCCGCGCCCGCTCATCGGTGCGGGCGAGCCGCGCGAGGAGGTACTCGACCTCCTCCTTCGCCACCGCGCTCAGGGCCTGCGACGGCTTGCGCTGCGCGTCCGAGGCGAAGATGCCCCGGCGCATGAACACGTATTTGCGCACGGCCAGCCCCAGCGGACCCTGCTGCTGCTCGTAGCGCAGGTAGGGCAGGTGGGCGTCGAACAGGTCGTGCGCCTCGTCGCGGCGGCCCGCCTTCGTGAGGCGCACCACGTCGACCAGCATCTCCGGGAAGGCATAGCCGGTGTTGGCGCCGTCGACCCCGCGCTCCGCCTCGAAATCGAGGAACAGGCCGCCATTGCCGACGAGGATCGCGATGCGCCGCATCGACCCCTCGGCCTCGTAGCCGCGCAGGGTGGTGATCTTTTCGAGCCCCGGCCAATCCTCGTGCTTGAGCATCACGCAGGTCGGGTTCTCGGTGACGATCCGGCGGATCACGGCCGGGGTCATCACCACCGAGAAGGTCAGCGGGTAATCCTGAAGCACGAACGGAACATCCGGCCCCAAAGCCTCGGCCGCATTGCGGAAATAGCCGGCGACCTGATCGTCCGTGCGGAGCGTGTTGGGCGGTGCGACCATCACCCCGGCGGCGCCGATCTCCATCACCTCGTGGGCAAGCGAGCGCATGGCCGCGAAGCCCGGCGCCGTCACGCCGACGATCACCGGCCGCTTGGTCCGGCCGATCACCCGCCGGGCGACGGCGATGCCCTCGGCATGGTCGAGCTTTCCAGCCTCGCCGAGCTGGCCGAGGATCGTCAGCCCATCGACGCCCACGCCCTCGAAGTAATCGACCATCCGGTCGAGGGACGTCTCGTCGATCCGCCCGTCCGGGTGGAACGGCGTCGGCGCGATCGGCACGACGCCGCTGATGTCGCTCGTGAGGGGCATGGGGGTCCTCGGCTCGCCGTGGGGGCGGGCCGAGGAGTAATGCTCACCCCAACAGCTTGTCGAGGGTGATCGGGATGTCCCGCACCCGGATGCCGGTGGCGTGCCACACCGCGTTGGCGATGGCGCCCGCCGTGCCGGTGATGCCGATCTCGCCGACACCCTTCACGCCGAGCGTGTTCACCACCGAATCCTCCTCGGGGATGAGGATCGCCTCCATCGCCGGAATGTCGGCGTTCACCGGCACATGGTACTCGGCGAGGTTGTCGTTGAGGAACCGGCCGGTGCGCGGGTCCATTTCCGCCTTCTCGTGCAGGGCGAAGGACAGGCCCCAGATCATGCCGCCGTAATACTGGCTGCGCACGAGGTGCGGGTTGATGATCCGGCCCGCCGCGAAGGCGCCGACGAGGCGGCTCACCCGCACCTGCCCGAGATCGGGATCGACCTTCACCTCCGCGAAGACCGCCCCGTGGGCGTGCATCGCGTAGGATTTCTGCGCGGCGGCATCCGCACCGGCCTTGCCCTTGCCCTCGATCTTCGCCCGGCCGGCCCGGTTGAGGATCGCGGAGAAGGTTTCGCTCCGGCTCGGGTCGTCCCGGCGGGTGAGGCGCCCGCCCGCGGCGGTCACGCCCGCATTGCCCGCGCCGAACAGCGGCGAGGCCTGGTCGTTCACCGCCAGCTCGGTGAGCTGGCCGATCACGTCCTGCGCCGCCGCGTGGATCGCGTTGCCGGCGGTGGCGGTGTGGCCCGAGCCGCCCGCGATGCCGGCATTCGGCAGGTCGGAGGAGCCCATGTTGAAGGTCAGTTCCTCCATGCCGAGGCCCAGACCGTCGGCAGCGATCTGCGCCAGCGCCGTCCAGGCGCCCTGGCCCATGTCGAGGGCGCCGATCTCCACCGTGCCGGAGCCGTCGGCCCGGATCTCGGCCCGCGCCATGCCTTCGAAGATCAGCGCGGGGAAGGTCGCGGTGCCGACACCCGTGCCGACGAGGAACCCGTCCTTGTCACGGGTCTGGCGGGGCTTCAGCGGGCGCCCGGCCCAGCCGAAGGCCTTCGCGCCCTGGGCGTAGCATTCCCGGAGGGCCTTCGAGGAGAAGGGCTTGCCGGAGAACGGCTCGACTTCGGCATAGTTGGCCAGCCGGAACTCCAGCGGGTCCATGTTGAGGTCGAAGGCCAGCTCATCGAGCGCGCTCTCGATGGCGACGCTGCCGGACGCCTCGCCGGGGCCGCGCATGAACAGCGGCGTGCCGGTGTCGAGCCGCACCGCCTCGTGGCGGATGGCGGTGGACTTGCTGGCGTAGAGGGTGGTCGTCACCCGGCCCGCCGGCTCGAAGAAGTCGTCGAAGCTCGAAGAAGCGGTGAGGATGTGGTGGTCCAGCGCCATGAGCTTGCCGGCCTCGTCCGCGCCGAGGCGCAGGGTCTGCCGGGTCGGGCCGCGATGGCCCATCGGCCCGTACATCTGCGAGCGGGTCGGCACGAGCTTGACCGGCTTGCCGGTGAGCCGCGCCGCCATGCAGGCGAGCACCTGCGGCCCGGCCGGCACGCCCTTCGAGCCGAAACCGCCGCCGAGATAGGGGCTGTCGATGTGGATGTCGGTGGGCTTGATGCCGAAGAGCCCCGCGAGCCGCCCCTGCGCGATGGCCAGCCCCTGCGTCGGCATGAACAGGTGGAGCTTGTCGCCGTCCCAGCTCGCCACCGCCGCGTGCGGCTCCATGGCGTTGTGGTACTGGGCCGGCGTCTCGTAGGTGCCGGTGAAGGTCTTGGCCGCCGAGGCGAGACCCGCCTCCACGTCGCCATCGACCTGCTCCGGCGGGGCGCCGACGCCGACCGCATCCGGGGTGAAGACCTCGCCGGCATCGAGCCCGATGCGCGGGGTCTCCTCCTCGTAGGTCGGGGCGAGCAGCCGCGCGCCCTCGGTCGCCGCCTCCAGGCTCTCCGCGATCACCACGGCGATGGGCTGGTTGGCGTAGCGGACCTTGTCGTTCTGCAGCACGTCGATCCGGAAGGTGAAGGGCACGTCCTTCAGGTCCGGGTCCTTGGAGAGCTTCGGCGCATTCTCCGGCGTCATCACCTTGACGACGCCGGGATGGGCCTCGGCCGCCGCGACGTCGAGGCTCTTCACCCGGCCGCGGGCGATCTTCGACACGCAGAGCGCCGCGTGCAGGGTCCCCGGCGGCAGGTTGTCGGCGGCGAAGCGCGCTTGGCCCTTCACCTTCAGGGGGCCGTCCCGGCGGGTGAGGGGCTGGCCGATGCTCGATCCGTGGCGGACCGGTTCGATGGTCGAGGTCATGGGTCGATCCTCAGACGATGCCGAAGGGGGAGGCGGGGAGAGCCGGGAGACGCGCGGGCGTTCCGGCGGCCGCCAGGGTGAGGGCCCGCACCGCCACCCGGCGGGCGAGTTCGATCTTGAAGGCGTTCGCCTCGCCGGTCGGCTTGGCGCCGTCGAGCGCGATCCGCGCGGCCTCGGCGTAAGCCTCGGGGGAGGGCGCCTTGCCGGCGAGCGAGGCTTCCGCCTCCGTGACCCGCCAGGGTTTCAGGGCGAGACCGCCGAAGGCGAGGCGGGCCTGCCCGATCTTGCCGCCGTCGAGGATCATGGCGGCGGCGGCCGACACGACCGCGAAGGCGTAGGAGGTGCGGTCGCGGACCTTCAGGTAGCGGGCGTTGCCGGCGAACCGCGCCGCCTCGGCGGGGAGGGTGAGGGCGGTGATCAGCTCGCCCGGCTCCAGCACCGTCTCCCGCTCCGGGTGGTCGCCCGGAAGCAGGTGGAACTCGGTGAGCTTGACGCTGCGCGTGCCCCCCTGCCCCTCGATCTCGACGGAGGCGTCCAGCGCCGCCAGCGGCACGCAGAAGTCGGACGGGTGGGTTGCGATGCACTGCTCGCTCCACCCCTGGACGGCGTGGATGCGGGTCGCATGGCCGAGCGCCGCGCAGCCCGACCCCGGCTGGCGCTTGTTGCAGGGGGAAACCGCGTCGGTGAAGTACTGGCAGCGGGTCCGCTGCATCAGGTTGCCGCCCACGGTGGCGGCGTTGCGCAACTGCGCCGAGGCGCCGGCCAGCAGGGCTTCGGCCACCATCGGGTAGGTCTTGGCCACATGCGGGTCGTCGGCGACGTCGCTGTTGCGGGCCAGCGCACCGATGCGCAGGGAGCCGTCCGGCTTGGCCTCGATCCCCGACAGGCCGGGGAGGCGGGTGATGTCGATGATCCGCTCGGGGTTGGTGACGCCGCCCTTCATCAGGTCGACGAGGTTGGTGCCGGCGGCGAGGAAGGCGGCGCCGGGTTGGCGGCCGGTGGCGAGGGCGTCGGCGACGGTCGCGGCGCGGGTGTAATCGAACAGAATCACGCGGCGTCCTCCCGTTGCTCCATGCGGCCGCTGGCGTCCTTCACGGCTTCGAGGATGCCGGCATAGGCGCCGCAGCGGCAGAGGTTGCCGCTCATCCCCTCGCGGATGCGCTCGGGGTCGGTCCCGGCCTTGCCCTCGCGGATGAGGCCGACGGCACTCATGATCTGGCCCGGCGTGCAGAAGCCGCACTGGAACCCATCATGGGCGATGAAGGCGGCCTGGACCGGATGGAGGGCGTCGCCCTCGGACAAGCCCTCGATGGTCAGCACCTCGGCGCCGTCGAGGCTCACGGCGAGCTGCAGGCAGGAGTTGATCCGCTTGCCGTCCACGAGGACGGTGCAGGCGCCGCACTGGCCCCGATCGCAGCCCTTCTTGGCGCCGGTCAGGCCAAGGCGTTCGCGCAGGAGGTCGAGGAGGGTGATGCGGGGATCGTCGAGGTCGATGGCATGCGGCTTCCCGTTCAGGGTAAGCCTGATGGGTATCGTCATGGTGCGGATCCGCTGGCCTGCAGGCTGGAACTGTTACAGGTAGAAAAGCCAGCCGCACCGGCGAGCCCGGTTGTCCTTGAAATGTGCGTTAGATCACCGGAGGGGAGATCTGATACGATCCCGGAGGGCAGGGGAGATCGATCCATGGATGTCCTGATCGGGGAACGCTGGGAAGGGTTCATCGCCCGCGTCGTCCGGGACGGCCGCTACGGTTCCGCCAGCGACGTCGTCCGCGAGGGGTTGCGCCTTGTGGAAGAGCAGGAGGCCAAGCTCCAGGCGCTGCGGACGACCCTCGACGACGCCATCGCGGCCGGCGGCGCCTTCGACGATTCGGAGATCGACGCGGCACTCGCGGCCAAAGCCGAGGAGCTGGAGGCCCGCGGCCACCGGGGATGAGACGGCTCGTCTATCTGGCGGCCGCACGCGGCGACCTCCTCGACATCCTCGTCTCGGTCACGGAGATCAGCGGAAGCGTCGCCACGGGCCGGCGCTACGTCGACGGGATCAGGGCGCAATGCCGCAAGCTCGCCGCCCTGCCGGGCCTCATCGGCCGGCCGAGGCCGGAGCTGCGCCCCGACATCCGCAGCGCGGCCCATCGGTCCTACGTGATCTATTTCCGCTATGTCGGCGAGACGTTCGAGTTGGTCAGCATCCTGCACGCCCGGCGCGACGTCACCTCGGTGTTCCGGTCGCGCGAAGGAGGCTGACGCGCTCAGCGCCCGACCGTCCCGCGCAGTGCCGTGACCAGCGTCTCGACGGCCTCCTGCGCCTCGGAGCCGAGTTCGATCTCAGTCTCGCCCGCCGTGGCGAGGCCGCGCTCGGTCAGTTCCTCGACGCCCTTCGGGTCGGCCTCGTGGCCGGCGCCGTCCTTGCGGATGACGGAGGTCACGCGCTCGCCGCTCACCAGCCGGTGATAGGCCGCGAAGGCCAGGATCGAGAGTGCGTTATCGGACAAGCCCTTTACATCGGCCATCGTCGTCTGGATCCTGGGTCGAGTGATCGAACCGGCTGAACGCCGCTCCTGCGCCAGGGGTCCCGGGCAGGACGAAACGCCGCGCGGAGCGTGAGTTCGCCACCATTCCGCGATATCGCTCCCGCCCCACCCTGCTGGTACCCTCACGCCGCCATGTCCGCCCGCCCCCACGAGCCGCGCATCGAAACGACGCCGGAGGCCGCCCCCGCGCCCGCGACTCCGGCCGAGGTCGAGGCCCGCCTTCGCCAGCAGGTGATCCTGTCCGAGTTCGGCGTGGAGGCCCTGCGCGGCAAGGATTTCGACCTCCTGCTGCAGCGGGCCACCGAATTGTGCGCGCAGGGCATGGGCGCCGAGTATTGCAAGGCGCTGGAATACCTCCGGCGGGAGGACACGCTCCTCGTCCGGGCGGGCGTCGGCTGGAAGCCCGACGTGATCGGCCACGCCACGATCGGCGCCGACCTTGCCTCGCCCGCCGGCTTCGCCCTGAAGACCGGGCGGCCGGTCATCTCGAACCACCTCGCCGACGAGACGCGCTTCCGCACGCCCCAGCTGATGGCCGACCACGGCATCCGCCGGGCGATCAACGTGCTGATCGAGAACCGCGACGGGGCCTTCGGCGTGCTCGAAGTGGACGACAGCCGCGAAGGCATGTTCGAGGAGGCGGACATCGCCTTCATGCAGGGCTTCGCCAACCTCCTGGGTAGCGCCATCGAGCGCCACCGCACGGAGGAGCTGCTGCGCGCCTCCCTCGCCCGGCAGGACCTTCTCGCCCGCGAGATGAGCCACCGGGTGAAGAACAGCCTCGCCATCGTCGCGAGCCTCCTGACCCTTCAGGCGCGCTCCGCCGAGGGCGAGCCCGCCGTGTCCGCCGCCCTGCAGGACGCCCGCAGCCGCGTGGAGGCCATCGCCACCGTCCACGACCAGTTGTGGCGCCAGGGCGATGTCGAGGACAGGGACGGGGCAGGGGAGGCGGTGCCGGGCGAGATCGACCTCGCCACCTTCCTCGACAAGCTGATCCTGAACCTCGCGAGCGGCGCCCCGGCGCACCGCCTGACCTGCACGACCGCCCCCCAGAAGCTCTCGGCCGACCTCGCCATCCCCATCGGCCTCTGGGTGAACGAGCTCGTTACCAATGCCCTGAAATACGCCTACCCCATCGACCGCTTCCCCACGGGCGGCGAGATCCGCGTGCGCGCCGAGCACGAGGCCGGGACGCTCACCGTCGAAGTGGCCGACGACGGCGTCGGCCTGCCGGCCGGGTTCGAGATCGGTCGGGCCTCGAAGAGCCTCGGGATGCGCGTCGTCGGCAGCCTCGCCCGGCAGCTCGGCGGCACGCTGACCCTCCCCCCGACCGGACAGGGCACGACCTTCCGCCTCGTCGTGCCGCTGGAGCGGGGCCTCGGCTGATTCGCGCGAGGCCACCGCTCGCAGGCCGCGCGAGGATCGGTCTCTAAACCTCTGATTGCATTGCTCTTCACGTTTCCCGCCGAAATGTCGATCCCGGCGAATTTTTCGGGCCGGGGAGGGGGGCTCGGTGGCGGATAATCTGGCGGCGCCGGGATGCGGACGGTATCGGGAAGCCCTTCCCGACCGAAGAGGCTCCCCGCATGATGATCCGGCTCGCCGCCGCCGCCCTCGCCACGTCCCTCGGCGCAGACCCGGCTGTCGCCCCGCCGCCCCCCGCCCCCGCGCCGAGCACCTACAACCTCGAACGGATCGTCCCCCGGGGGGAGGCGCGGACCATCGCCTTCTACACCTCGCTCTTCCCCGATTGCACCGCGCAGGGGCCGGTGGTGATCCGCCTGCTGACGCCGCCGCGCCACGGGCGCGTGACCATCGAAACGGTGCAATCCTTCCCGCAATTCGTCGCCACCTCGCCGCTCGCCGAGTGCAACACCCGCAAGGTGCCGGGCAAGCGGATGATCTACGAAGGGGAGGAGGGCTACGAGGGCACGGACGCCTTCCGCATCCTCGTCATCAACGCCGACGGCACCGGCTACGAATCGGATGTGAAACTCTCGGTGCGGTAGCGCTGCACTGGACAAGTTAACCCGGACACCCGATGCACGCCGTGACACACGCGGAACGGGTGACCGGGATGGACCATGCGGCGGCCGCCTCCCTCGCGGAGCGGCTCCACGGCTTCCGCAGCCTGGGTGACAATTGCGAGTTCGGCTTCGTGCAGCGCTACGGGGGCGTCGAGCCCTCCGGCCTGCTGCGCTTCGCCTACACGCCGATGGAGGACCTGATCCGGGGCCTGCGCTGCGGCTTCGCGGATCTCGGCGCGCCCGGCGACCTGCACCTCTCGGTGAGCCAGGGCGGCGCCTATTACTGTCACAGCCGGGCCTACAACATCTGGGCCAATACCGGGCAGGCGCCGGGCTCCGCGGAGCCGGAGGCGCTGCTCGCCCGGGAGTATGGCCGCCTCGCCCATCTCAAGCGCAAGATGCTCGACGAGCTCGCCGAGGGCGCGCTCGTCCTCGTGCGCAAGGTCGCCGACGACGAGCCGGAGATGGATTTCGCGCGCCTCGCGGAGGCCGTCTGGGCGCACGGACCCTCGACGCTCCTGAAGGTCACGCAGGCCGGGCCGGACTGGCGGCCGGAGCCGGTGCGGCGGATCGGGGAGCGCCTGATCGCGGGGAGGGTGCGCCGCTTCGCCCCGACGGAGCAGGCCTGGGAGGTGGACCTGGAGCCCTGGATGCACCTCGTGGACGGGGCCTGGGCGCTGGTGCGGGGCAGGGACCCCACGGATCTCGGGGCGGGCGCCTTCCCGGAGGCGATGCCCCTGCCCGGCGGCCTGCGGCGCCATGCCGGCCGCCGGCCGGAGGCGGGCTTCAACGGCTTCACCCGGATGATCGACCCGGCCGCCTTCGACCCGAACGGCATCTACGTGTTCTCGAGCTGGGTCTGGATCCCGGCGGATTTCGGCGGCGAGCGCATCCTCGCCGCCGCCGGCTATGCGCGGCTCGCCGGCCGGGACGCCGACCTCGCCCGGCGCGAATGCTGGCAGCCCGTCTGGGCTTCGGGCCGCCTCACCCATGCGGAGCGCGAGCCGGTGGGCCTCGCCATGATCGGCAGCGACCGCGACGCGTTCTGGTCGGCGGGCGGACGCTTCGTCCTGGGGCCGATCCCGGAGCAGGGGGCGGAACCGCACCTGCCGCCACCGCCCAGACCGTTCACCGGAGGGGACCTCTGGGCGCGGCTCAAAGCCCGGCTGGCATAGGCCCGGACACCCGGATCCGGTTTTCGCATAAGATATATTATGGAACTTAAAGGCCTGGGGGCGGCTTCCGGGGAAGACTATGGTTAATACCGTTAACCATAACCTCTCACCGGGTGAGGGCGGTCCGGTCCCCCTGCCCTGTGGCGTCAGGCAGCGCGGTCGGCGAGGCGGTGGGTGTCGGTGAGGATGCGCCCGTCGGCGGCGCGGCAGGACAATTCCCGCGACAGCGCCTTGTCTATCACCCGCACGGAGGCCGGGGCATCGAGGGTGTCGGCGCCGTCGAGGAAGCCGGCCGCGTCGAGGGGCGCGTCGCGGCCACCGCCGAGGCCGCGCCACCACAGCACCGCCTTCTCGCGCTCGTAGCCGCGTCCCTCCGGCCGGAGGCGGACCCGCCAGGCGCCCTCCGCCCAAGCCAGGACCACGTCGAGTCCGCCCGGCGCCGGCTCCAGGCTCCATTCGGTCACCGGATGCCACGCGCCGTCCGAGACGGGCACCGGGGCGAGGGCGGCCTCCGTGAGGATGGCCAACTCGTCCTCGGCGCTGGCCTCGTGGCCGGGCTCGCGCTCGGCCTCCGGTTCGGTCCAGCAGGTCTCGCAGGTGGAGGCGTTGAGGGCGATCAGGGCGCCGCAGCCGGGGCAGGGTTTGGCGCGCAGGCCCCCTGCCCCACCGCGCACCGCCTCGGCCGTGCGGATCGTGACCGCGTCCACCGGACCGTGCATCCGCACCAGGCCGGCATAGTCGAGGATCAGCGCATCGTCCTTGCCCGGCGCCCGGCGCAAGGCCCGCCCGACCTGCTGCACGTAGAGGCCGGTGCTGCGCGTCGGCCGGAGCAGGGCCACGAGGTCGACCTCCGGCGCGTTGAAGCCGGTGCCGAGCACGCCCACCGAGGCGAGGCAGCGGATCTTCCCGGCCCGGAACCGCGCGACGATCCGGTCGCGCTCGCGCTTGGGCGTGCCGCCCTCGACCGTCTCGCAGGAATAGCCCTCCTCCCGCACGGCGTCGCGCACGGCGGCGGCGTGGGCGAGCCCGGCGCAGAAGGCGAGCCAGGAGCGGCGTCCGCTCCCGTACTCCACCAGTTCGGACACGGCGGCCCTGGTGATCCAGTCGCGGTTGACGGCGGCTTCCAGCTCACTGGGGATGTAATCACCCCCGCGCCGGCCGACGCCGGTGACGTCGAGCTGCGTTAGGGTCGACTTGGAGACGAGGGGCGCGAGGTAGCCCCGGCGGATGAGATCGCCCGTGTCGGCCTCGTAGGCGATGCCGGAGAAGAGCCGGCCCGGCCCCTCGTCAAGACGCCCGGAATCCAGCCGGTACGGGGTCGCGGTGAAGCCGACGACGCGCATCGCCGGGGTGAGGGCGGACAGCCCCGCGAGGAAGCGGCCATAGCGGGTCTCGGCCGAACGCGGGATCAGGTGCGCCTCGTCCACCACGACGAGGTCGCGGGGGCCGATGGCGGCGAGCCTGTCCGCGACGGATTGGATCGAGCAGACCAGCACCTGCGCGCCGGCCTCCCGCCGCCCGAGCCCGGCGGAGAACACGCCGGCCGGCGCCTCCGGCCAGTGGCGCTGCAATTCGGCGAGGTTCTGCGCGACGAGTTCGCGGCTATGGGTGACGATGGCGACGCGGGTGAGGGGGTTCTCGTCCAGCGCCTCCCGCGCCAGGGCGGCGATGACGAGGGACTTCCCCGCCCCGGTGGGCAGCACGACGAGTTGGCCCGCCTCCCCTCCCCGCGCCCAAGCGGCGTCCAGGGCATCGAGGCTCGCCCGCTGATATTCCCGCAATCGCAGCATCACGGGTTTCCGAAGGGCGAGCCCTTCGGCGGGTGCAGGGCGGAGCCCTGCGGATGCCGCGCCAGCAGGTAGATGTCCATGATCCACCCATGCCGCGTCCGCGCTTCGGCCCGCCGCCGCCGGATCTCGTCGCCGACATCCCCGAGCCGGCCTGCGACGAGGATCTCGTCCCCACCCCCAAGATAGGCCCCCCAATAGATCGTCAGGTCCTGGTCGAGGTGCCCGAAGGCCGGATCGCCGTCGAGCATCACGACGACGCTCTCCGCCCCCTCCGGCCAACCGGCCGCAAGGCGCCGGCCGGTGGTAATGGCGATCATGCCGCCGATGGCGTTCAGGGGCACGGCGTGCCGGGCGCAAAGCACCTGTACGCTCGAAATCCCAGGGATCACCTTGCAGGCAATGCTCATCCGGCCCCGCGCCACGATCCGTTCGAGGATGCGCAGGGTGCTGTCGTAGAGGGCGGGGTCGCCCCAGACGAGGAGGGCACCGACCTCCCCTGCCCCGAGATCCAGGAAGGCGTCTTCCAGCCGCTCGGCGCGGGCGGCGTGCCACGCCTCCACGGTGGCGGCATAGTCGGCGGGGTTCCGCTCGCGCGGCGGGTCGTCCACGCTCACGAGGCGATAGGGCCGGGCGATATGCGCCGCGCAGACCCGCCGCCGGACCTCCACGAGGTCGGCGGTCTCGGCGCGCTTGTCGAGGACGAACACCGCCGCCACGTCGGACAGCGCCCGCACCGCCTGCAAAGTCAGGTGCTCGGGATCGCCGGTGCCGATGCCGACGACGCGGATCGTTCTCGTGGGGGTCTCGCTCATGCCGGCGCGGTGATTAGCCCGCCTTGTCGGCCTTGGCGAGGAGCGCTTTGGTCCCGCGAGGCCCCCGGAACGCAAAAGGCCCGGAGCCGAGACTCCGGGCCTTCGCAAACAATCCTGTGCGGGGCCTTACTCGGCCGAGGCGGTGCGCCCGGTGATCGAGCGGAACGCCTTCGAGAGGAAGGAGGACTTCTCCTCGCGCGGCTCCAGGCCGTTGCTGGCCAGCAGGGCGTGCGCGTCCTTGTACCAGGGCGAATCGGGGAAGTTGTGGCCCAGCACGGCGGCGGCGTTCTGCGCCTCCTGCGGGATGCCCAGCGCCCAGTAGGCCTCGGTCAGGCGCTCCAGCGCCTCCTCGGCGTGGCGGGTGGTCTGGTACTTGGAGACCACGTCGCGGAAGCGGTTGATCGCCGCCGGGAAGTTGCGCTTCTCCAGGTAGTAGCGGCCGATATCCATCTCCTTGCCAGCGAGCTGGTCGCGGGTGATCTGGATCTTGGCCTTGGCGTCCGTGGCGTATTCCGAAGTCGGGTAGCGCTGGACGAGTTCCTGAAGGGCGACGAGCGCCTTCTCCGAGCGGTCCTGGTCGCGGGTCACGTCCGGGATCTGCTTATAGTTCGACATCGCGATCAGGTACTGCGCGTAGGCCGCATCCTTGCTGGACGGGTGACGCTGCAGGTACAGCTTCGAGGCGTTGATCGCGTCGTCGTACTTCTGGCCTTCGTAATTCGCGTAGGCCGTCATCAACAGCGCCTTCCGCGACCAGTCGGAATACTGGTACGTCTTGTCGAGGCTGTCGAACTTCTTGACGGCGCCCTCGTAGTCGCTGTCCTCCATCTTCGCCAAGCCCTCGCTGTAGAGCTTGTCGGCGGGGACATCCGCCACGACCTCGGGCTTGTACTTTTCGGCGAAGATCCCGGTGGGATCGAAGTCGCAGCCGCCGAGGCCCAGGCCCAGCACGGCCACGAGCGGAGCCGCCAGGGCCGTGAGGCCGCGATGACGAATGGTGACAGGCATTCTCGCGCTCTTTCCCCCACCCGGAGCGGTTCTCGCCGCCGGGATGCCAACCCGCTGGTGGTCTCCGGCTCCGAGGAACCGGCCCCGCCATTTACGGGCGGTTAAACCGTGACCTTCGATTCGGGCGCGAAAGCGGCGATGGTGAGGCGGCCCGCATCGGTTGCGCAGTGTGGTGCGCCGGACACAGCCCCCCAGGGCGGCCCGGCCCGCCCGCCTCAGACGTCGGCGGCGAAAGCGGCGAGCCCGAGGCTCGCGCCGAGATCGACGAGGGTGCCCTGGCGGGTGCCGGCGGCCTCGACGATGGCGTAGTTGGCGCGGTCCGAGAACAGGGCGGACAAAACGCCGACATTCATGCGATGGCCGCCGCAATAGGAGCGGTAGGCCCCCTGGATCGGCAGGCCGGCGAGGGCGAGGTCGCCCACCGCGTCGAGGATCTTGTGACGGACGAACTCGTCGGGGAAGCGAAGCCCCTCGGGGTTCACGACGCCGTTCTCGCCCACCGCGACGGTGTTCTCCAGGGAGGCGCCCAGCGCGAAGCCCGCCTTCCAGTAGCGCTCCACGTCCTTCATCATGCCGAAGGTGCGGGCCTCCGCGACCTCACGACGATAGGTCGCCGGCGACAGGTCCATGGCCTTGCGCGAGCGACCGATCACCGGGTTGTCGAAATCGATCTCGACGTCGAGGCGGAAGCCTCGGTCGATCGGGCGCAGCTCGGCGAAGGCGCGGTCCACCTCGATGCGTACCGGGCGCAGGACCTTCAGCCAGCGCTTGGGGGCGCCGCAGGAGGCGAGGCCGACGGCGTCGATGGCCTCCACGAAGAGCTTGGCGGAACCGTCGAGGATGGGAAGCTCGGGCCCGTCGATCTCGATCAGGGCGTTGTCGACGCCCAATCCGAAGAGGGCGGACATCAGGTGTTCGATGGTGGCGACGGCCCCGGTCTCGACGTCACCGATGACGGTGCAGAGTTCGGTGGCGGAAACGAGGGCGTGGTGGGCCTTGATGAGGCGGTCGTTGCCGAGGGGAGTGCCGGTGCGGAGGAAAGCGATGCCATGGTTGGCGGGGGCGGGCCGGATCGTGATCGCGGCGGGGTTCCCGGAGTGGACGCCGACGCCGGAGAGCGTGGCTGCCGCCTTGAGGGTGGTCTGATTATTCGTTCGCATTCCTGAGCCCTCGGCCGCAATCCCGCTTCGCCATCCCCGTTCGGGTGTGGCGTGCGCCTCGATTCGTCCGCTGCTTGATGCCCCTATACCGCTGACAGGTTGTATCCCCGCGGCACACTCGTTCTTACCGGATTAGCTATAGCCGCGCTCCGCAGGCCAGCCAAATCACGGATTCTTACCGCTTGTTACAAGCTGGACCGGATCGCCATCCGAAGAAAGCGCAACGCGTTCAATGCCTTAAAAATTGGTTAACGCGCGGCGGATCCGTGGCCGATCTGTGGCGCCGATGCATCATATGCACAGGCAGAACACAGATACGACGAGACCCCACGTCGTGCAATCCCGGAGGACTACACAACGTGAGGTTGAATGGTGCCGGTTCGAGTGGCGATCAGTTCGCCTGGCGGCGGAGGAAGGCCGGGATCTCGAGCTGGTCGTCGTCCATCATCCGGGGCTGCTGCGGCATGGCGCGGCCCTGGCCGTCCAGGTTGCCCTGGGCCGGACGGTACTGCGGGGCCGGGGGCACCGGAGCGCGGGGGGCCGGGGGCATCGGCGGCTGGTAGGCGGCCGGGGCCGGGGGAGCCGGCGGTATCGCGGCGGTGCGCTGGGCCGGGGCGACCTCGTCCTCACGGCGTCCGCCGAAGCCGACGGTGGCGAGGCGGCGCAGCAGCGACGTCCGCTTGGATTCCGGCGCCGAGTCCTCGGCGGCCCGGCTCGCCATCAGCTGGTTCTGGGCGATCGGGGGCAGCTCGTGGATCTGCGGCATGCGCGGGGCGCGGGCGAGGGCCGGGTTCGAGACCGGCGCGGCGGGGCGCGGCGGCACGAACGGGCCGGCATGGTGCTGCGGGGCCGGCTCGGGCTGGGGCGCGACGGGCGCCGGCACGAACGGGGCGGCGGCGCGCGGCTGCACGGGGGCGAGCAGCACGTCGTCGCGGGTCGTCACCGGGGCCGGTTCCGGGCGGATGTCGAGGCGCTGCTCGAGGGGGGGCGCGACCGGGGCGGGGGCGGCGGGGGCGACGTGCGCCTGGACGGGGGCCGGGTTCAGGGCGGAGGCGACGCTGTCCGTGCGGATGCTCGGCACCGGCGAGGAGGCGCGGGCACGGGCCTCGGCGCGCAGGCGCTCGGCCACTTCGGCGATGCGCTGCTCGGTCTCGGCGACGGCCGGGTTGTTCGGCGAGTTCGCGGAGATCAGGGCGTGCTCGATGCCGGTGGCGACCACGGACACGCGGATGATGCCGTCGAGGCTCTCGTCGAAGGTGGCGCCCAGGATGATGTTGGCGTCCTGATCGACCTCCTCGCGGATGCGGGTGGCGGCCTCGTCCAGCTCGTAGAGGGTGAGGTCGGAGCCGCCGGTGATCGAGATCAGCAGGCCGCGCGCGCCCTTCATCGACACGTCGTCGAGGAGCGGGTTGGCGATGGCGGCTTCGGCGGCGCGGTTGGCGCGCTTCTCGCCGGAGGCCTCGCCGGTGCCCATCATCGCCTTGCCCATGCCGCGCATGATCGCGCGCACGTCGGCGAAGTCGAGGTTGATGAGGCCTTCCTTGACCATCAGGTCGGTGATGCAGGCCACGCCCGAGTAGAGCACCTGGTCGGCCATCGCGAAGGCGTCGGCGAAGGTGGTCTTCTCGTTGGCGACCCGGAACAGGTTCTGGTTCGGGATGACGATCAGGGTGTCGACCGCCGCCTGCAGCTCCTGGATGCCGGCCTCGGCCGTGCGCATCCGGCGGACGCCCTCGAACTGGAACGGCTTCGTCACGACGCCGACGGTGAGGATACCCATGTCGCGGGCGGCGCGGGCGATGACCGGGGCCGCGCCGGTGCCGGTGCCGCCGCCCATGCCGGCGGTGATGAAGCACATGTGGGCGCCCGAGAGCTGGTCACGGATCTCGTCGATCACCTCGTCGGCGGCCGCCGAGCCGACTTCCGGGTGCGAGCCGGCGCCAAGACCCTGCGTGACGTTGAGGCCCATCTGGATGACCCGCTCGGCCTTCGAGGAGGTGAGCGCCTGGGCATCGGTGTTGGCCACCACGAACTCGCAGCCCAGCAGGCCGGACTCGATCATGTTGTTGACCGCGTTGCCGCCGGCGCCGCCGACGCCGAACACGGTGATGCGGGGCTTGAGTTCCCGGATGTCCGGCGCCTGGAGGGAGATGGCCATGGTGTCGAGCCTCTGCTGAACTTCGCTGTCGCTTGGCGCCTCGCGGCGCCGGTTTTCTTGGTGTCGCTCCCCGCCCCTTGCGGGGCGCGGACCGTTAGAAGCTGTCCCTGATCCAGCGGACGACCCGCGGAAGGTATCGGTGGTCCGTGCCGGTCGCGGCGAAGGCGCCGTGACCGCGTGGCTCGAAGTACTCGGCGTGGGCGACCTGCGGGTAGACGAGCAGGCCGACCGCGGCCGAGAAGGCCGGACCCTTGGCCGCCTCGGGCAGGCCACGGATCCCGAGGGGCCGCCCGATGCGGACCTGCCCCTGCATCACCCGCCGGGCCACCTCCGGCAGGCCGACGAGCTGGCTCGCGCCGCCCGTGAGCACCACCCGGCGCCCGGCCTGGGCGGCGAAGCCGGCGTTGCGCAGCCGGTCGCGGACCAGCTCCACCACTTCCTCCACGCGCGGCTTGATGATCCGCACCAGTTGCGAGCGCGGGATATGGGCCGGGGCATCGCCCTCCTCCTCGCCGACCCCGTGGACCGCGATCATGTCGCGCTCGTCGGAGGGGGAGGAGATGGCCGAGCCGTAGAGGGTCTTCAGCCGCTCGGCCGCCGCGACGCGGGTCGAGAGGCCCCGGGCGATGTCCATCGTGACGTGGTGGCCGCCCACCGCCACCGCGTCGCAATGGACCAGGTGCCCGCCGGAGAACACGCCGACGCTGGTCGTGCCGCCGCCCATGTCGACGACGCAGACGCCCATCTCCGCCTCGTCGTCCACGAGGGCCGAGAGGCCGGCGGCGTAGGGGGTGGCGATCACCGCCTCGACGCCGAGATGGCAATGCTCGATGGCCAGCATCACGTTGCGCGCGGCGGCGAGTTCGGTGGTGACGACGTGCAGGTCGACGCCCAGGGCCTCGCCGATCATCCCCGAGGGGTCGATCACGGCGCCCTGCCCGTCCAGGGCGTAGCCGGTGGGAAGGGCGTGGAGCACGGCGCGGCCGGGGCTGACGCCGTGGGCGCTCGCCGTCTCCAGCACGCGCTCCACGTCCGAGCCTGTGACGCTGCCGGAGCGCACGTTCACCCGCGCCTGGAAATGCTGCGAGGCGAGGCGCCCGCCGGACATGTTCACGATGACCGACTGGACCTCGACCTTGGCCATCCGCTCGGCGGCGTGCACCGCCTGACGGATCGAGCCCTCGGCCGCCTCCAGATCGACGATGGCGCCGCCCTTCAGGCCGAGGGAGCGCTGGTGGCCGATGCCGATGATCCGCGCGAGGTGGGTCCGTCCGCGCAGCGTCGAGAGCGCCTCGGCGGGCTGAAGCTCCGCGATCAGGCAGACCACCTTGCTCGTGCCGATGTCGAGGACCGAGAGGATCGTCGAACGGCGGGCCGAGAGCGGCTTCAGACGCGGCGTAAGGCCGTGTTGGCTGTGCATGAAACGCTACCGGACGCGAAAGGCGGGACGGAGGGAGAAGGCGGGCGCGAGGCGGGGGCTCATGTGGGCGCCCCCGGCTTCTTCTTGTTCTGCTGCTGCGTCTCGGCGCGGGCGGCGGCGGCTTCCTCGGTGAGGCGCACCACCACCCGGTCGGCCATGCGCAGGTCGACGGCGATGATGTCCTTCTCCAGAAGCCGCTCGTTGCGTTCGAGCTTCACGAGGCGGGCCAGCGCCCCGGCCGGATCGTCCTCGGGCAGGCGCACGTCGACGCCGTCGAGCTTCAGGGTCCAGCGGCGGCCAGAGACATAGGTGCCGGCCTTGATCCGGTCGGCCAGCGGGCCGGCGGCGGACACCAGCGCGAGGTATTCCGGCAGCTTCGCGTTGGCATTCTCGCCCACCACCAACGGCAGGCTGGCGTAGCGGTCGTCGCGCATGGCGTCGATCACCGTGCCGTCGGCCGCGATGACGTTGATGACGCCGTCCTTCTGCCACAGGGCGGCGGGCTCCCGCTCGACCTGGGTGATGGCGATGTCGTTCGGGTAGATCTTGCGCACCGAGGCCTGGGCGATCAGCGGCACCCGCAGGAGCCGCTCGCGCGCCTCGTTCACGTCGAGGAAGGGCACGGAGGAGCGCCAGTCGATCCCGGCGGCGGCCAGGACCTCGCGCTCGTACATCCGGGAGATGCCGGTGATCGTCACCCGCTTCACCCCGAAGCCGAGGATGCGGGCCGCCACGTCGAGGGGGCGCCCCTGCTCGATGACGAAGGAATCGTAGCGGCCGCTGGCGACGAAGCCGGCCAGCGACACGGCGGCGAGGGAGACGGAGACGGCGACGACGCCCGCGCCCCGGGGCAGCCGGTCGGCCATGGACTGGCCACCGCGCACCCGCCGCACCGAGAGGGCGCGGGAGGGAAAGCGCGAAGCGAATCGCAGGAGCGGGCTTCCCGCGAACCGCGCAGGGGTGCCCGCAGCCCGGGCAGGACCCGGGGTCAGCGATTCAGGGAAGCGTCCTCCACCATCCATCGGACGAGCTCACCGAAACTCAGGCCCGCATGGGCCGCCATATCCGGCACAAGGCTCGTCTGGGTCATGCCGGGTTGCGTGTTGACCTCCAACACGACCAGCGCGCCGGTTCCCCCCGGCGTGTCGTCGTAGCGAAGGTCGGCACGGCTGACGCCCCGACAGCCCAGCGCTTGATGCGCCGTTAACGCCAACTCTTGGACGCGCTGGTAAACATTTGGTTTAAGTTCTGCCGGGAGGACATGGATCGAACCCCCCGGCGCGTACTTGGCGTCATAATCGTACCACTCGGTGGCGGCCTTCACTTCGATGACGCCGAGGGGCTTGTCGCCCATCACCCCGCAGGTCAGCTCGCGGCCGGCAATGTAAGGTTCCGCAAGGACTTGGTCGCCGAAGCGCCACTCGTCGGAGGCGAGGATCTGGGGCGGGTGCGAGCGCCCGTCGCGCACGATGATCACCCCCATGGACGAGCCTTCCGACACCGGCTTGATCACATAAGGCGGAGGCAGGACGTGCTCGTGGGCGGCCTCCATGCGGTTAACGACTCGGCCGCCGGGCACGTCGACGCCGGCCGCGCGCATGACGACCTTGGCGCGCTCCTTGTCCATGGCGAGCGCCGAGGCGAGGACGCCGGAATGGGAATAGGGAATCTTCAGGATTTCCAGGAGGCCCTGGATCGTGCCGTCCTCGCCGTCCGGCCCGTGCAGGGCATTGAAGGCGACATCCGGCCGGAGCCCGGCGAGCACGGTCGCGACGTCGGGCCCGACATCGATCCGTGTGACCCGGTACCCCTCCCCTTCGAGGGCGTCGGCGCAGGCCTTGCCGGAATTCAGCGAGACCTCGCGCTCGGAGGACGAGCCCCCCATCAGGACGGCGACGTGACGGGTCATGGGGCAGACTCCGGAGAGGGGGACGGGTTCGGGACGTCGGCTGCCGTCCCGATCATTCCATGAAGGCGGGCATAGACCTCTGTCGCCGTGTCGCGCCGCAGGGCACCGATGGACCGCAGCACGCGGGCGGGCTCGATGCAGGCGATCTTCAAGGGCCGGACGACCGACGGGACGGCGAGACCGGCCGCCGGCAGATCGTCGATGCGGATATCCGTGGCGAGCGCCGTGTTCCGCGCGCTGGTGATCATCGCGATCCAGACGAAGCCCGACGCCGCCACCGCCGGGCCGGAGACGATCAAGGCCGGCCGCCGCTTCTCGGCCAGCCGGTCGGAATACGGGAACGGCACGACGACCACCGTGCCGGCCGGAAGGTCGCCGGGGTCAGAGGTCGGCATAATCTTCGTCATCGATCGGGCTGCCCCATTCGGTGAAGGCGACGAAGGGGTCCTCCCCCTCGGCCGGAGCCTTGTCGATCGTCACCCCCTCCGGCGTGATCACGTAACGGAGCCGGTCGCCGGGGCCGATCGACAGCCACTCGCGCACCTCGGCCGGCAGCACAGTCTGGCTCTTCACCGAGACCTTGGAATACGCCGTTCGCATGATCTGAGCAGGCATGACGGGCATCAAACGACTTACATCTTACCGACTTACGGATTGTGCCTCAACACCGATCCGCTTGATCTCCCAGCGCAGCTCGACCCCGCTGGTCTCGCGGACGCGGCGGCGGACCTCCTCGCCGAGGCCTTCGATGTCGGCGGCGGTGGCGCCGCCGCGATTGATCAGGAAGTTGCAGTGCATCTCGCTGACCTGCGCCCCGCCCCGCGTCAGGCCCCGGCAGCCGGCGGCATCGACGAGTTGCCAGGCCTTGCCGCCCTCCGGGTTGGCGAAGGTCGAGCCGCCGGTGCGCTCGCGGATCGGCTGCGCGGCCTCGCGGGCGGCGGTGACGCGCTCCATTTCAGCCTCGATGGCCTCGCGCTCGCCGGGGCGGCCCCGAAACAGGGCCTGGGTGAAGATGACGTCCTCCGGTGCCGCGCAGTGGCGATAGGAGAAGCCCATCCGGGCATGGTCGAACCGGCGCAAGTTGCCCTGCCGGTCGACGCCCCTCGCCTCGACGAACACGTCGGTGGTCTCGCCGCCATGGGCGCCGGCATTCATGCGCAGCGCCCCGCCCACCGAGCCGGGGATGCCGCGATAGAAGGCGAGCCCGTCGAGGGATGCCTCGGCGGCGGCCTTGGCAAGGCGCATGTCGGGCACGGCGGTGCCGGCGCTGATCGTCTCGCCGTCGATGGTGACGGTGGCGAAGGCCTTGCCGCCGAGGCGCACGGTCACGCCGGGGATGCCGCCGTCGCGCACGATCAGGTTCGAGCCGAGGCCGATCACCGTCACCGGCACGGCGGGATCGAGGATGGCGAGCAGGGCGGCGAGGTCTTCCTCGTCGGCGGGGGTGAACAGCACCTCCGCCGGCCCTCCGACGCGGAACCACGTCAGGTCGGCGAGGCTCGCCCCCGCCACCAGCCGGCCCCGAAGGCCGGGCGCGGCGGCGCGGATCGTGTCGTGCAGCGTTGTCATGTGTGTTCTCCCCCTCTCCCCGCCTGCGGGGAGAGGGTTTTGCCGACCTTGTTGTCGGCGAAACGAGGCGGCAGCCGGGGGTGAGGGGGCGTGGCCGGAGGAGTCTCGTCCGTCATGGCCCCCTCACCCTCGCCCTTCGGGCTCGCCTCACCCCCGACAAAGGGGGCTCGGCCCTCTCCCCGCTTGCGGGGAGAGGGGGGAAGCGCGGCAAGGATCGTGTCGAGGACCCCAGCGGTGTTGCTCATCACTTCGGCGTTCCAGAAACGCAGCACGCGATAACCCTGGTCCTTCAGCCACGCATCGCGGAGGCGGTCGTGCTCGCTCTCGGCGTGCTGCCCGCCATCGACTTCGACGATCAGCCGGGCCTCCCGGCAGCAGAAAGCGGCGACGTACCGGCCGATGCTCTCCTGCCGCACGAACTTGAACCCTGCGAGGCGTCGGTCGCGCAGGCGGTACCAGAGGTGGCGCTCGGCTTCCGTCAGCGATGCGCGCAGGCTCCGGCAGAACCGCGTCGGCTCGGTCGTATCGGTCGTCACCCCCGCGCGGCCAGCTCGCCCGGCAAGGCGTAGGCCCATTGGGTGATCGTACCGGCGCCGAGGCACACGACGTAATCGCCGGACTTGGCGAGGTCCGCAACGATCCCCGCCAGATCCTCCGGCTTCTCCAGGGCGCGGGCGTCCCGGTGGCCGCGCGAGCGCAGGCCCGCCACGAGGCTGTCGCGGTCGAAGCCCTCGATGGGCGCCTCGCCCGCCGCGTAGACCGGGGCGACGATCACCGTGTCGGCGTCGTTGAAGCAGGTGCAGAAATCGTCGAACAGCGATTGCAGCCGCGTGTAACGGTGCGGCTGCACCACCGCGATCACCCCGTGATCCGTCGAGGCGCGGGCGGCCTTCAGCACCGCCTTGATCTCCACCGGATGGTGCCCGTAATCGTCGAAGATCGCCGCGCCGTTCCACTCGCCCGTGCGGGTGAAGCGCCGCTTCACGCCGCCGAAGCCGGCGAGCGCGTTGCGGATCGCGTCGGGCTTCACGCCGAGCTCGTGCGCTACGGCGAGGGCCGCCGTGGCGTTCAGCGCGTTGTGCTTGCCCGGCATCGGGAGGACGAGGTCCTCCATCTCCATCCGGTAGCCGGGGCGCCGGTCGCGGATCATCACCCGGAACTTGCTCTGGCCGCCCTTCAGGTCGACGTCGATCAGGCGCACGTCCGCCTGCGGGTTCTCGCCGTAGGTGATGATCCGCCGGTCCTCGATATGGCCGACGAGGTCCTGCACCACCGGATGGTCGATGCACATCACCGCGAAGCCGTAGAACGGGATATTGTCGATGAAGCGCCGGAACGCGTCCTTGATCGCGTCGAACGAGCCGAAATGGTCGAGGTGCTCGGGGTCGATGTTGGTGACGATGGCGACGTCCGCCGGCAGCTTGAGGAAGGTGCCGTCCGATTCGTCGGCCTCCACCACCATCCAGTCGCCCGCGCCCATGCGGGCGTTGGTGCCGTAGGCGTTGATGATGCCGCCGTTGATGACGGTCGGGTCGAGGTTCCCGGCATCGAGCAGCGTCGCCACCAGGGAGGTGGTGGTGGTCTTGCCATGGGTGCCGGCCACCGCGACGCAGGACTTGAACCGCATCAGCTCGGCCAGCATCTCGGCGCGGCGCACCACCGGCAGGCGGGCCTCCCGGGCGGCTTCGAGTTCGGGATTGTCGCGGCGGATCGCCGTCGAGACGACGACGAGCCCCGCCTCGGCCACGTTGGCCGCGTCATGCCCGACGAAGGTGCGCATGCCCTTGGCCGCAAGGCGGCGGACATTGGCGTTGTCCGAGGCGTCCGAGCCCTGAACCGTGTAGCCGAGGTTGTGCATCACCTCGGCAATGCCGGACATGCCGATGCCGCCGATGCCGATGAAGTGGATGGGGCCGAGTTTTTCGGGCAGCTTCATGGGTGTCAGACCTGTGCGGGACCGGGCGCGACGGCGCGGCGATCAGGGATGGGCCGCCGTCTCGACGACGACCTCGGCCAGCCGCTCGGCGGCGTCGTGAATGCCTGCGCTTCTCGCCGCATCGGCGGCCCGGGTCAATTTCGCCGGGTTCTCGCACATCTCCACGAGGTCGGCGGCGAGCCGGTCGGGGGTGAAGGCGGTCTGCTTCAGGACGAGGGCGGCGCCGATCGCCTCCAGGGTCGCGGCGTTGGCCGCCTGATCCTGATCGAGGGCGCCCGGCAGCGGCACGAGCACCGAGGGGCGGCCGATGGCGGCGAGTTCCGAGACGGTCGAGGCGCCGGAGCGCGAGATCACGAGGTGGCTCGCCGCCATCCGGGCCGGCAGGTCCTTGAAGAACGGGGCCGCGTCCAGGCCGGCGAGGCCCATGGCGAGGGTGCGGTTCTGCACCGCCGTCAGGTCCTCGGGCCGCACCTGCTGCGTGACGTGCAGGCGCGCCCGCAGGTCGGCCGGCAGGCGCTCCAGGGCCGGCGGGACGATCTCGCCCATGATCCGCGCGCCCTGGCTGCCGCCGAACACGAGGAGCCGGAGCACATCCCCCTCCCCGAAGGCGGGGTAGGGGATGCGCGCCGCTTCGATGACGGCGGGCCGCAGGGGGTTGCCGGTATGGACCCGCCGGGCGGTCGCCTTGTCCGGGATGCCCCGGACCTCGCGGAAGCCGGTGGCGATGGTCCGCGCGCCCCGCGCCAGGAAGCCGTTGGCCCGGCCCATCACCGCGTTCTGCTCGTGCAGGAGGGTGGGCACACGTAGAAGTTGAGCTGCCAGGACGGGCGGCACGGTCGGATAGCCGCCGAAGCCGACGACCGCCGCCGGGTTGATCCGGCGGATCGCCTTGGCGGCGTCGCCGAAGCCCCGCCCCAGGGTGACGACCGCCGCCGCGCGCTTGAGCATGTTGCGGCCGGACGGCGTCGCGGAGCGGATGGTGACGATCTCCGAGGCCGGGAAGCCGGCGGCGATGGAATCCACCCGCGCATCCGTGGCCAGGACGACGCGCACGCCCCGCGCCCGGAGGGCGTGGGCGAGGCTTTCGGCCGGGAAGAGGTGGCCGCCGGTCCCGCCCGCGCAGAGCAGGATGGTGGGGGTCAAGACGGTCATTGCTTCACCCCGGCGACGGCCGAGGGGGCCGTGCCCGGCGGCTTCTGGCTCAGCATCACCGTGCGCGGGCGCTTGCGGGTGAGGGCCACGAGGAAGCCGGTGCCGAGCGCCAGCGAGAACATCGACGAGCCGCCGAAGGAGACGAAGGGGAGCGTCATGCCCTTGGCCGGCATGAGTTGGGTGTTCACCGCCATGTTGATGCACGCCTGCAAGCCGAACAGGGTCGCGAGCCCCGTGATCGCCAGCCGCGAGAACGTGTCGTCCGTGCGCCGGGCGAGCTTGAGGCCGCGCAGCACGATGTAGGCGAACAGGGCCACGAGGCACAGGCAGACGATGACGCCGAATTCCTCGCCGATCACCGAGAACAGGAAGTCGGTATGGGCGTCGGGCAGGTGGCGCTTGGCGACGCCCTCCCCCGGGCCGGTGCCGAACCAGCTTCCCGAGCGGAAGGATTCGCGCGACCAGAATTCCTGGAAGCCACCGCCCGCGCCGTCGTCGCCCCGGTCGAGGAACTTGTTGAAGCGCTCGCGGACGTGGTGGAAGAACGTGTAGGCGGCGAAGACGCCGGCGAGGCCGAAGACGCCGAGCGCGGCGACCCAAATCAGGTGCAGGCCCGCCACGAAGAGCAGCGCCGACCACGTCATGGTGATGAGCATGGTCTGGCCGAAATCCGGCTGCAGCAGCAGCGGGACGATGGTGACGGGCAGGATCAGCAGGCCGAGCACGCCGCCGGGCATGTCCCGCCGCTGGGCTCCCTCGGAGAAGGCCCAGGCGGCCACGACCACGAAGGCGGGCTTCACGAACTCGGAGGGCTGGAGGCCGAGGGAGCCGAACTGGATCCAGCGATGCGCGCCCTTGATCTCAGGCCCGACCTTCACGGCGAGCAGGCAGAGCGCGACCCCCGAGAGCCAAGTGAACAGGGCGAGCCGCCGGATGCCGCGCAGGCTCAGGAACGACACCGCGCAGATGATCAGCACCGTGGGCGCGAGATACATCGCCTGACGGTTCAGGAAGTAGAAGGTCGGCAGCCCGATGCGCTCGGCGACCGGCGGCCCACCGCCCATCAGGAAGACCAGCCCGGCCACCATCAGGGCGACGAGCGCCGCGAGGAGGCCGCGGTCGACCGTCCACCACCAATCCGTCAGGGGGGTGCGTTCCGCGCGCGACATCATGCCGGACAACCACTCCAGGCCGCGCGGAATCCGATCCGCGCGGGTCGGGCCGGATCCTGTGCAGGAATGGTAAACGGAGGCTTATGGTCTTTCGTGCTCAGCGCGCCGAGCTCTTCGGACACGGGCATTTGCTTCGCGTCGTCGAAGGACGCACGCGACCGATATACTCCATGTTAAGCCGGGGAATGCAACTTAAAGGTGTAATACTTTCCAGTGACCTCGGACGCCCGGTGTCCGACCCGTAGAGCGTGAGTCGATCCGTCATGTTCGCCAGCCTGAACACCCGAGAGTCCCGTGCCAAGCTCTCGGCGCTCGACCGCGTTCAAGGGATCATCGAGTTCGATCTCACGGGGCGGATCCTCACGGCGAACACGAACTTCCTCGATGCCGTCGGCTACACGCTGCCGGAGATCGTCGGCCAGCATCACAGCCTGTTCATGGACCCGGCCGAGCGGGACTCGGACGCCTACCGGGCGTTCTGGGAGCGCCTGCGCGCGGGCACGTTCGAGTCCGGGCAGTTCCGGCGGGTCGGGCGCGGCGGCCGCCCGATCTGGATCCAGGCGTCCTACAACCCGATCCTCGATTCCGGCGGCAAGCCCTACAAGGTGGTGAAGTTCGCCACCGACATCACCCAGCAGCGCACCGAGGAGGCCGACCGCGCCGGCCAGATCGCCGCGATCGACAAGGTCCAGGCCGTCATCACCTTCGACCTCGACGGGGCCGTGCTCGACGCGAACGACAACTTCCTGACGGCGATGGGCTACACGCGCGACGAGGTCGTCGGGCGGCATCACAGCCTGTTCGTCGAGCCGGGGTACCGGGAGAGCGAGACCTACCGGGCGTTCTGGACGGCCCTGCGCAACGGGACCTATCAGGCGGCGCAGTTCCGCCGCATCGGCAAGGGCGGGCGGGAGGTCTGGATCCAGGCGTCCTACAACCCGATCCTCGATGCCAACGGCAAGCCCTACAAGGTGGTGAAGTTCGCCACCGACATCACGGATCAGGTCCGCCTGCTGGCCGACCTGCGCACGCTGATCGACCGGAATTTCGGCGAGATCGAGCAGGCGGTCACGCATTCGACCAAGGCCGCCACCCTCGCCTCGGCGGCAGCCGATTCGACCTCCGGCAACGTCCAGACCGTGGCGGCGGCGGCCGAGGAGCTGGCGGCTTCCGTGGCGGAGATGTCCCAGAGCATCGTGCGCTCGCAGGGGGCTACCGACACCGCCTATGCCTGCGTCCAGGATGCCGACGCCCACACCAAGCGCCTCGCCGACACGGCGACCGCGATGTCCGGCATCGTCGGCCTGATCCAGAACATCGCGGGCCAGATCAACCTCCTGGCGCTGAACGCGACCATCGAGGCCGCCCGCGCGGGCGAGGCCGGGCGCGGCTTCGCGGTGGTCGCCTCCGAGGTGAAGGCCCTGGCCGATCAGGCGGCCCGCGCCACGGGGCAGATCAACAGCGAGATTGCCAGCGTGCAGCGGGTCTCGCAGGAGGTGGTCGGAGCCCTCGGCTCGATCGGCGCATCGGTCTCGATCATGCGCGAGACCGTGGTGGCGACCGCCGCCGCCATCGAGGAGCAGAGCGCCGTGACCCGCGACCTCGCCGAGAACATGCAGAGCGCCGCCGGCGCCGTCACCGACATCACCGGCAATATCGGCGCCATCGGCGCCGCCGTGGCCCAGGTCCGGCAGGCGGTCGGCACCACCCGCGAGGCGGCGCGGGTGCTGGCCCGCTAGGGCAGCGCCCGGACCAGCTCCCGGAACCGGTCGCCCCGGATCTCGAAGTTGCGGAACTGGTCGTAGGAGGCGCAGGCCGGGGAGAGCAGCACCACCGGCTCCGGCGCGCCGGAGGCGGCGGCGTTCTCCGCCGCCTTCTCCACGGCCACGTCGAGGGTGCCGCAGCGGGTGTAGGGCACGGCGCCTTCCAGCGTCGCCGCGAAGGCGTCGGAGGCGGCGCCGATCAGGTAGGCATGGGCCACCCGCTCGAAATACGGGACCAGGGGGAAGATGCCCCCGTCCTTGGCCTTTCCGCCGAGGATCCAGTGGATGTCGCGGAAGGCGGTGAGCGCCTTCTCGGTCGAATCCGCGTTGGTCGCCTTCGAGTCGTTCACGAACAGGACGTGCCCCCGGCGGCCGACTTCCTCCATCCGGTGGGGCAAGCCGGGGAAGGAGGCGAGGCCGGCGCGGATCTGTTCCGGCGCGACGCCGAGCGCCTGGGCGACGGCGACGGCCACCGCCGCGTTCTGCCAGTTATGGGCGCCGCGCAGGGAGCCGATGCCGTTCACGTCGGCCAGATCCTCGCCCGAGGCGTCGCGGACATGGCCCTCGGCGACGCAGAGCCCGTCGCCCTGCGCCGCGCCGGCCCCGACATGGACCCGCACCAGCCGCTCGCCCCGCCGGTCGGCGATCGCCCGGCTCGGCGCGTCGTCGATGCCGACGACGGCGAGGTCCGCGCCCCGGATCAGCCGCTCCTTGATGGCGGCGTATTGCTCCATCGTGCCGTGGCGGTCGAGATGATCGGGGGTGATGTTCATCAGCACGCCGACGCTCGGATCGAGGGAGGGCGTCAGGTCGATCTGGAACGAGGACATCTCGATCACGTGGACGCGGGCGGCGTCCGGCGGGGCGAGGGAGAGGATCGCCGTGCCGATGTTGCCGCCCATCTGCACGTCGCGGCCCGCGTGGCGCAGGACGTGGGCGATGAGCGCCGTGGTGGTCGACTTGCCGTTGGTGCCGGTGATCGCCACGAAGGGCGCGCCCGGGGCGAGGGCCCGGCGCTCGCGGCAGAACAATTCGATGTCGCCGACGATCTCGACGCCGGCTCCCTGCGCGAGCCGCACGCTCCAATGGGGCTCGGGATGGGTGAGGGGCACGCCCGGCGCGAGGACCAGGGCGGCGAAGCCCGACCAATCCTGCTCGCGCAGGTCGGCGGTGGGGATCCCCTCCCCTTGCGCCTTGGCGACGCCCTCCGCGCCGTCGTCCCAGGCCAGGATCTCGGCTCCGCCCGCGATGAGCGCGCGGGCCGTGGCGAGCCCCGAGCCGCCGAGGCCGAACAGGGCGACTCTTCGGCCCGCGAAAGTGGTGACGGGGGTCATGCGAGACTCGTAACGAGGAAGACCGGCACGACACGGCCGTTCCCCGTTCCCCGGTGTCAGGCCGGGAAAGGCCGTGTCTCGAAGGACTTGTACCACGCCTGCGGCGGAAATGCCCTCAGCGCAGCTTGAGCGTGGCGAGGCCCGCCATGGCCAGGATCACGGCGATGATCCAGAAGCGGATCACGACCTGCGGCTCCTTCCAGCCCTTCTGCTCGAAATGGTGGTGGATCGGCGCCATGCGGAAGACGCGCTTGCCCGTGAGCTTGAACGAGGCGACCTGGATGATGACCGACATCATCTCCAGCACGAACAGGCCGCCGACCACCGCCAGCACGATCTCGTGCTTGGTGGCGACCGCGATGGTGCCGAGCAGGCCGCCGAGCGCCAGCGAGCCGGTGTCGCCCATGAAGATCTGCGCGGGCGGCGCGTTGAACCATAGGAAGCCGAGGCCCGCCCCGACCACCGCGCCGCAGACCACGGCGAGTTCGCCCGTGTCGCGGACGTAGTTCACCTGCAGGTAGCTCGCGGTGAAGGAGTTGCCGACGAGGTAGGCGATCACGCCGAACGTGGCGCAGGCGATCATCACCGGCACGATGGCGAGGCCGTCGAGCCCGTCGGTCATGTTCACCGCGTTGCCCGAGCCGACGATCACGAAGGCGCCGAAGATCGGATAGAGCAGGCCGAGGTTGAGGAGCGCATCCTTCAGGACGGGGAAGGCGAGCTGGTTCTGCAGCGTGAGCGGCGAATAGGCCGCGATCGTCACGCAGGCGGCCACGGCGATCAGCCCTTCGAGCCCCAGCCGGAACTTGCCGGAGAAGCCCTTGTGCGACTGCTTCGTGACCTTGAGGTAGTCGTCGTAGAAGCCGATCGCCCCGAAGCCGAGGGTCACGGTGAGGGTGATCCAGACGTAGTGGTTGCGCGGGTTCGTCCAGAGCAGCACCGCCACGATGAACCCGGCGAGGATCATTAGCCCGCCCATGGTCGGCGTGCCGCGCTTGGTGAGCAGGTGGGTCTGCGGCCCGTCCTCGCGGATCGGCTGGCCCTTGCCCTGGCGCAGGCGCAGCAGGGAAATGATCCACGGCCCGAACCAGAACACGAACAGGCCGGCGGTGAACACCGCGCCGCCGGCGCGGAAGGTGATGTAGCGGAAGACGTTGAGCGGCGTGAAGGTGCTGCTCAGGTCCGAGAGGAGGTAAAGCATCCGGGCGCGGGGCCCCTCTGTTCAGGCGGGGAGGCGGCGGGGCCGCTCAGGGAAGGGCGACGACCGAGTCGCGGCGCGTGTGCGGCGCGGCGTAACGGCCTTTGAGCGCCTCGACAATCCGGCCCATGCGGCTGCCGTTGGAGCCCTTGACCATCACGGCGTCGCCGGGGCGCAGGGTCCGGGTCAGGGGCTCGATCAGGTCGGCGGCGGTCTCGGCCACCGCGCCGCGCCGGCTCACCGGCAGGGCCTCGTAGAGGTTGCGGGTGAGCGGCCCGGCCGCGAAGACGAGGTCGACACCCGCTGCCTCGACGGAGGCGGCGAGGCCGCGATGCAGGTCGGGGCTGGTCGGCCCGAGTTCCAGCATGTCGCCGAGCACGGCGATGCGCCGGCCGCGCGGGCCGGTCTCGATGCCGCTGAGGGTCGCCAGCGCCGCACGGACGGCGGCGGGGTTGGCGTTGTAGCTCTCGTCGATGAGCCACGCGGTGCCGTTCGCCATTTCCAGTGCCGTGCGCTCGCCCCGGCCGGTGGGCGGTGCGAGGGCCGCGAGCGACAGGGCGGCGGCGGCGAGGTCGGCGCCGAGCGAATGGATCACCGCCATCACGCCGAGCGAATTGAGCGCCGTATGGCGGCCCGCCGTGCCGAGCTTGTAGGTGACGGGCTGCCCCATCACGTTGGCAACGACCACCGACAGGTCGGGGCGGAGCACGATCCGGTTGGCGCGGACATCGGCCTGCGGATGCTCGCCGAAGCTGACGATCCGCCCGGCCCGCGAGGCCATGGCATGGGCGGCGAGGCGCTCGTAATGGGGGTTGTCGCGGTTGATCACCGCCACGCCGCCGGGCTCCAGCCCGGCGAAGATCTCGCCCTTGGCGTCGGCGATGGCCGAGACCGAGGGGAAGTGCTCGGCATGCACCGGCTCGACGGCGACGACGAGCGCCACCTGCGGCCGGACCATGCCGGTCAGCGGCAGGATCTCGTGGGCGTGGTTCATGCCGATCTCGAAGACGCCGAACTGCGCCTCCTCCGGCATCCGCGCCAGGGTCAGGGGCACGCCCCAATGGTTGTTGTAGGAGGCCGCCGAGGCGTGCGTCGCCCCCTGCCCCGAGAGGACGTGGCGCAGGGCCTCCTTGGTGCCGGTCTTGCCCACCGAGCCGGTGACGGCGACGACCTGCGCCTCGCTGCGGGCGCGGGCGGCGCGGCCGATCCGCTCCATGGCGGTGAGAACCGGGTCGGCGCCCTCCCCCGCCACGGCGAGGACCGGGCCCTCGAACTCGGCCGCGCGGCCCTCGGCGACCACGGCGGCGCCGGCACCCTTGCCGAGCGCCTGGGCGACGAAATCATGCCCGTCCCGGGCCTCGCCCCGGATGGCGAAGAACAGGTCGCCGGGCTGCAGGGTGCGGGTGTCGATGGAGGCGCCCGACACGGGCCGGCGCTCGCCGATCCAGCGGCCGCCCGTGGCGGCTTCGAGGGCGTCCGGGGTCCAGAGTGCGGTCAAGGTCAGCCCCCCACAAGCGTGGCGATCGCGGCGCGCAGGACCTCGTGGTCCGAGAACGGGAGCACCCGATCTCCCACGATCTGGCCGGTTTCGTGACCCTTGCCGGCCACGACCAGCACATCGCCCTTGCCGAGACGGCCGACCGCGCTGCGGATCGCCTCCTCGCGGTCGCCGATCTCCTCCGCGCCGGGGGCCGCGTCGAGGATCGCCCGGCGAATCGCCGTCGGCTCCTCGGTGCGGGGATTGTCGTCGGTGACGATCACGTGGTCCGCGAGGCGGGCGGCGATGGCGCCCATGAGCGGGCGCTTGCCCCGGTCGCGGTCGCCGCCGCAGCCGAACACCACCACGAGCCGGCCCGAGGCGAAGGGGCGTAGGGCGGTGAGCACCTGTTCCAGCGCCTCCGGCTTGTGGGCGTAATCCACGAGGCAGAGCCCGCCCCGCGCTTCGCCGATCCGCTCCATGCGGCCCGGCACGCCGGTCAGGTGGTCGAGGGCGGCGAAGACCCCGTCCGGGTCGGCCGCGCCGGCCGGCGCCGCCAGGGCGAGCCCCGCCGCGACCAGGGCGTTCTCGACCTGGAAGCCGCCCACCAGGGGCAGCCGCAATTCGCGCGAGCGGCCCCCGGCCTCGACCGTGAGGGCCTGGGCGAAACCCTCCGTCCGCGCGGCGGCGAGGCGGATGTCGCGCCCTGCCCGTCCGGTGGTGAAGACCGGCCGCCCGGCGGCGTTTGCCGTCGCGATCACCCTATCGGAAAAGGCTCCGTCCGCATTCACGACCGCCGGACACCCGGCGGGGAGCAGATCGGTGAAAAGCCGCATCTTGGCCGCGAGATAGTCTTCGATGCTCGCGTGGTAGTCGAGATGGTCGCGGCCGAGATTGGTGAAGCCCGCCGCCGTGAGGCGCACGCCGTCGAGGCGGCGCTGCTCGATCCCGTGGGACGAGGCCTCCATGGCGAGTTCGGTGATGCCCTCGTCCGCGAGGCGGGCCAGGGTCTCGTGCAGGGTGACGGGATCGGGGGTGGTGAGGGAGCCGTATTGCGCCCCCCGGTTGGTGACGATACCGACCGTGCCGAGGCTCGCCGACTCGCGGCCCATGCGCGAAAAGATCTGGCGGACGAAATCGGCCACCGAACTCTTGCCGGCGGTGCCGGTGACGGCGAGCACCGTCTCCGGCTGGCGCCCGGCGAGGCGGGCGGCGGCGAGCGCCAACGCCCGGCGGGCCTCGGGGACGGCGATCCAGGCGGTCGCCCCGGGCAGGTCGGCGGGGCGCTCGCCCTCCCCCGCGACGGCCAGCGCCCCGGCTTCCGCCGCCTTGGCCGCGAAGAGACGCCCGTCAGCCTTGGTGCCCGGCACCGCGACGAACACACCGCCCGGCACGACGCGCCGGCTGTCGGCGGTCAGCCCGGCGACGGGCCGGTCCGCTTCGGGCCCGGTGGCGTCCGGGAAGAGGTCGCCGAGGCGGGTCACGGGCCGCCCAACTGGTTGACGTGGTAGGCGTTCAACTTGACCATCTGCGGGAAGGGCCGCACCGGCGCCTCGAATTGCGGCGGCAGGCCGAGGATCGGCGCGACGCGCTCGATGATTTTGCCGGTGACGACGCCGGAGTTCCAGGCGGCGGTGGCGTAGCCGCCGGATTCCGGCAGGCCCTGCGGCTCGTCCATGATGGTGACGAACAGGTACTTCGGATCGTTCATCGGCGAGGCCGCCATGAAGGTCGTGAACAGGCGGTTCTTGTTGTAGCGTCCGCCGATCACCTTCTCGGCCGTGCCGGTCTTGCCGCCGACGAAGTAGAGCGGCACCGACGCCTTCTTGGCCGAACCCTCGTTGGCGTTGAGGCGCATGATGTAGCGCATCGCCTCGGAGGTCTGGGCCGAGAGCACGGGCGTCGAGCGCGCCTTCACCGAATCCGGGTCGGACTTCAGGAATGTCGGGGTGATGAGCTTGCCGCCGTTGACGATGGCGCCCACCGCCATCGCCGCCTGGAGGGGCGCCACCGCGATGCCGTGGCCGAAGGCGATGGTGATGGTGTTGATCTCGCTCCACCGCGAGGGGACGATCGGCGCCGCGCTCTCGGGAAGTTCGGTGCGCAGCCGGTCGGTGAGGCCCATCCTCTTGAGGAAGGCCTTGTGGCCGGGCACGCCGACGCCGAGCGCCATCTTGGCCGAGCCGATGTTCGACGAGTGCGTGAACACCTCCGGCATCGTGATGATGCGGTTGGTGCCGTGGTACTCGTGGATCTTCTGCCGGCCCCAGTTCAGCACGCCGCCCCGGGTGTCGAACGTCGAGTTGACGTTGTACTTGCCGGATTCGAGCGCCATGGCCAGCGTCATCGCCTTGAAGGTCGAGCCCATCTCGTAGACGCCGACATTCATGCGGTTGATCCGGTCGGGCGCCAGGGCGTCCTTCGGGTCGTTCGGGTCGAAGTCGGGCATCGAGACCAGCGCGATGACCTCGCCGGTCTTCACGTCGAGGATCATCGCCGCGCCGGCCTTGGCCTTGAAGTGCTCGATGCCCTTGGCGAGCTCGTCGCGCACGGCGAACTGGGCGCGCAGGTCGAGGGAGAGCTGGATGGGCTTCAGGTCCGCCTGCTTGCTGACGAGGCCGAAGCTGTTCAGCGCCTGGAGGCCGGTGGAGTCGATGTACTTCTCCATGCCGGCGATGCCGACGCCGTCGAGGTTCGTCGCGCCCAGGATGTGGGCGGCGGCGGTGCCGTTCGGGTAGACGCGCTTGTGGTCCGGCAGGAAGCCGATGCCGGGGATGCCGAGGCGATGCACCTCGGCCTGCTGCTTGGGCGTGAGCTCGCGCTTCACCCACACGAAGCCCGCGCCCTTGCGGTCCTTGCGGGAGGCGAGCTTGGCGCGCAGCTCCGAGGCGTTGAGCGAGGGCAGGACGGCGGTGAGCAGTTCGACCGCCTCGTCCTTGTCGTAGATGTTGCCGGGCTCGGCGAAGACCGACACCGTGCGGATGTCGGTGGCCAGGATCTCGCCGTTGCGGTCGACGATGTCGGGGCGGAAGGCGGTCGAGGAGGTGGCGGCGGCCCGGTGCTCCTGGCTGGGCGGCTCGCCGAAGATCGCCATGGTGAGGAGGCGCACGGAGATCGCCCCGAACACGCCGAGGAAGACGAGCCCGACCAGCGCCACGCGGACATGCGAGCGCTCGATGGCGAGGCGGAACATGCTGCGGACGAGGCGGCGCATGCGCACCCGGCGCGGGTCGCGCGGGGCCATGACCTCCTCCACCGCCTGCATCAGGCGGGCGGCATCCTGCTCCGCCACCTGCGGCGCCGGCTGGGCCGCCGCCGCGGCGGCCGCGGCCGCCTGCTCCTCCGGCGTGCCGAAGACCGGCTCCCGGCGCTCCGAATGATCCTGCGCGTCGGACACGAAACTACCTCGCGGCGGTCGGGGTACGGGTCGTCGTCACGGTGCGGCTGATCGCACCCGTCGTGCGCGGCTCCGGCGTGCCCTTCTCCTTGGGGGTCGCCGTCGCCGCGAGAAGCCGGCCGATCTCGTCGCCGCGCTCGGGCCGGGCGGGAAGGTCCGCGATCCGGCCGAGATGGCTGATGCCGATCGGCTCCAGGGCGAGGTGCTTCTCCACCGCCGCCTGGAGGCGGTCCGGCCGGGTCAGCAACTGCCACTCCGCCCGCAGGACGGCGATGGCCTGCCGCTCCTTGTGCAGGGCGGTCTGGACCTTGGAGACCTGACCCGCCTGATAGAGCGTGTCGTACTTGATCGAGTAGGCATAGACCGCCGAGGCGACGAGCCCGGCAATCGCCAGCAGGTTGAGAAGGCGGATCATCGGCGCGCGCCTCCGCGGCGGTGTTCGGGCAGGCTCGCCAGGGTCTCGATGGCGCTGAGCGGCGGCGGCACGGGGGCGTCGGTGCGCGCGACGGCGCGTAGCTTCGCCGAGCGGGCGCGCGGGTTGCGCGCCAGTTCCGCATCGCCCGGCAGGACGGGGCCCTTGGTGACGAGGCTCAGGCTGCGCGGCTCCGGGGCGCCCTGGCTCGGCAGGTGCCGGGAGCCCTGGGCCGCCCGGCCGCTCCGCGCGGCGAAGAACTGCTTGACGATCCGGTCTTCCAGCGAATGGAACGTGACCACCGCGAGCCGCCCGCCCGGCGCCAGCACCCGCTCGGCCGCGTGCAGCGCCCGGACGAGTTCGCCGAGTTCGTCGTTCACCGCGATGCGCAGGCCCTGGAAGGTCCGCGTCGCCGGGTGGATGTGGCTGCCGGGCTCGACCCGCACCACGCCCGCCACGATCTCCGCGAGTTGCGCCGTGGTCTCGATCCGCCCGCGCCGCCGCGCCTCGTGGATCGCCCGCGCCACCGCCCGCGACCGGCGCTCCTCGCCGTAATGGTAGATGATGTCGGCGAGTTCGGTCTCGTCGGCCTCGTTGACGATGTCCGCCGCGCTCGGCCCTTCGGCGCCCATGCGCATGTCGAGGGGACCGTCGTGGCGGAAGGAGAAGCCGCGCTCCGGCGTGTCGAGCTGCATCGACGAGACACCGATATCGAGCACCACGCCCTGCACCGTTCCCTCCCCCGCCGTGGCGGCGAGGCTGTCGAGGTCGCCGAAGCGGCCCGGCACCAGGGCGAGCCGGCCCTTGGCCTCCGCCACGAGGGCCTGACCGCCCGCGATGGCACGCGGGTCGCGGTCGATGGCGAGGACACGCAGCGTCGGGTCGGCGGCGAGCAAGGCTCGCGTGTAGCCCCCCGCGCCGAAGGTGCCATCGATGATCACCCCCTCGCCCGCCGGGTTCAGGGCCGCGATCACCTCATCGAGGAGCACGGGGACGTGGGGGGCACCGGACGCCGGGGCGGCGGTGCGAATCGGCTGGGCCCTCATGCGCGCCATCCCGGGATCGACGGGCCGGCGGGCGGGGAAGCAGGAAGACGTGCGTGCACTCTTATCTCGCCCTGGTCCGGACCGCGCGGAGGCGGCTCGCGTGACGGGAGCGGCGACGGAGGCACTGGGCGCGAGCACCCGCGAACGGACGAGCCCTGCGGGTCCGCAGGTAACGCCCGGCGAGCCGATAATCGCCGCTGACGGGAGGGTGCCGGGTATCATGGGCCTCGGAAGGTCGTCAACGCGCGCCGGGCGCGTGCGCCACTCCCCCGATCTAGAACCGGGCAAGGTTAACCGATGGTGTGTTTTTCGGCAGTTTCCCGCGTCGCCGCGCGGGCCGGGATTCGGCCAACGCGCTGACGATGTTCGGCTTTTCGGAATCGAGCGGATCAGCCGGCCTGTAAGCCGGGTTCTGTAGGGCCGGGAGGCTCGCGCCTACCGACGTGGCAGCCATTCCTCTGGGACGGTCGTTGCCGACCGCCTCGAGCAACCAACCCGGGCGACTGGCCTGGAGAGCGGGCCTGCCCCCCTCGCGGGGGACGCGCCGCCCCTATTCGGTTTTGCTCCCGGTGGGGTTTGCCGTGCCGTCCGCGTTGCCGCGTCCGCGGTGCGCTCTTACCGCACCCTTTCACCCTGACCCCGGACGGATCCGGGGCGGTCTGCTCTCTGTGGCACTGTCCCTGGGGTCGCCCCCGCCGGACGTTATCCGGCACCGTCTCTCCATGGAGCCCGGACTTTCCTCCCCGGGCGAACCCGGAGCGGCTGCCCGGCCGGCTGATCCGGGGGCGACATGGGCCTTCGCCGCCCCTGCGGTCAAGGGCTCGCGGGGCTCACCAGGTGCCGGTGTTCTCCAAGGAGGTCCACGGCTCCTGCGGCTCCTTGGCGTCGCCCTTCTGCAGGATCTCGATGGAGATGCCGTCCGGCGACTTCACGAAGGCCATGCGCCCGTCGCGCGGCGGCCGGTTGATGGTGACGCCGGCCTCCTTCAGCTTCGTGCAGAAGGCGTAGATGTCATCGACCTGATAGGCGAGGTGCCCGAAGTTGCGCCCGCCGGAATAGGTCTCGGGGTCCCAGTTGTAGGTCAGCTCCACGAGGGGGGACTTGCTCTCCCGCGCCTTCTCGACGTCTCCGGGGGCAGCCAGGAACACGAGGGTGAACCGGCCCTTCTCGTTGTCGATCCGGCGGACCTCCTGAAGGCCGAACGTGCCGACATAGAAGGCCAGCGCCCGGTCGAGATCGGCGACGCGCACCATCGTGTGCAGGTATTCCATGAGACGATCCTCTGTCCGCAAGACCCGGCATCACGGCACGGGTCGGTCGAGCCCCTACTTAGGCGGTCACGCGGGCAGGTCTATGAGGGGGGGGCGCCTTCGGGCCGCGCCGGGCCGGAACCGCATCCGGCGGCCGGGCTCGGGCTCGCTGGATCATTGCGCTCGTTGGACAAGGCTAGATTTGATCCGGATCGAGTCGGCACGAGATCCCGACCGCCCGGATCGACTCCAATGTTGGAGATATCAAGTCTTTTTCGGGATCGATGCCAATTTCGATGACACGAAGCCGCCACAGACACTGAGTTGGGATGTCCGTTTGCGTTAACCAAACTCGATCTGAAACGTGGATGCGTATTCGCTACCGACCCGCCAAGACGGCCGCGACAAGGGCGACTCCGGCGGATGCGCCGAGTTGCGCGCCGACGGCCGCCGCTGTCCAGTTATATACAACTCCAATTTGAAAGCCGATCACGCCACCTACGAGGGTTCCGATCACGAATAGGATGAGCATGACGGCGCTTTCACTGAGGACTGCAGGGTCGAAACACCTTCCGAGCGGCGTGGCGATCTTCTCTTATAGTTCTCGTCTTGATACGCGATAGCTTGGTCATGGCCGGAACGTATGTTTTCAAGCCGCAAGTATGGACTCGCCGTAACTTGTCGGGCGGCATTCCGTAAGCTTGTGAATGCCGCGCCCATTTGTTATGCAGCCCCCATTAAGAAAGGTTTAACCACCTTCCCCCCGCGAGAGGATCTGCACCGATGCCGCGTCCGAAGGGACAGACGACAGTCTTCAGGCCTGCGCTGACATCGCAGCCCGGCTTCGAGCCCATCCTGAACGCGCTGACCTTACGGGGGCTCGAACGTCGGCTCGGCATGGCCGTCAAGCGCAGCATCGACGTGGCGGTTGCGGGAAGCGCCCTCCTCCTCCTTCTGCCGCTCCTGGCGCTGGTCGCTGCGACGGTCTGGATGGGGGATGGCAAGTCGCCGATCTTCCGGCACACGCGCCTGGGCCGCAACGGGCGCCCGTTCGGCTGCCTGAAGTTCCGGACCATGGTGGTGGATGCCGAGGCGGCGCTCGCCGCCCATCTGGCGACCAATCCCGCGGCGCGGGTCGAATGGGCCGCCACGCACAAGCTGACCGACGATCCGCGCGTGACCGCCCTGGGTCGGGTACTGCGCAAGACCTCGCTCGATGAGTTGCCGCAGCTTGTGAACGTCCTGCGCGGGGACATGAGCCTCGTCGGCCCCCGGCCGATCGTGCAGGCTGAGGTCGCGCATTACGGCGCCGCCTTCACCCCCTGCTTCTCGGTGCCGCCCGGCGTGACGGGCCTGTGGCAGGTCTCCGGTCGTTCAGACACGACCTACGAGGAGCGTGTCGCCCTCGATCTCGACTACGCCGCGCATTGGAGCCTCAAGCGCGACCTGATCATCCTGGTTCGGACGGTTCCCGCCGTCTTCGCCCAGCGCGGCAGCCGCTGACCGGCGGCCGAGGCGCGCTGATACAGACTCACAGACCGCCGGGGTGATCCTCCGGCGCGATGGGGGCCTCGTCGCACAGCCGCCAGATTTCCAGAAAGCACGCTGCGTAAGCCGCTAAGAGAACGGCGGTCCAATGCATGGTTGTAGCCCCTGCGATATCGCTCTCGTTACCCTAGGGCCGAAAGCTTGACGTTTCCTCGCAGGTGATGCTGCCCTTACTGTTTCAGAAGGGCAAGGACCATTCCGATCAAAGTCCCGCCAGCGACGGGAGAAAGTAGCCCAAAGACCGAAATGAGCAGGATGAGCGCGATGGCCGCGTTCTCCTTCCGCTTCGCCTCCTCCTTGCGGGAGGGGGGCTCCCACCGCGGCGGAACGGCTCTTTGTTCGTGATCGAGGAACACCGCCGATACCCGATTGTTCGCCCTTCGGACATGCCGCGACCCGTCAGGGTGGCACAACAACGAGTGTACCCGAGAGACGACCATGCTGAAAGTTCTGCGCTTCCTCCGAAACTGGCTCGTGCTCTCCGTGCCGCTCGGCGTCGCCGTCGGGAAGCTGCTCAAGTGGCGTAACAAGCCCGTGACGGACCAAAGAGTCCCGTAAGTCCGCTTTCCCTTCTTCGGGCCATCATCTAACGGATATCTCTCGCCATCCCGCGGAAGCGATCTAGTCTTCGGCGGCTTTGGCGCGCCGTTGAGATGATGCGAGGATCGTGGACACTATGAAGGGGCTGATGCTCAACACGCTCCTCGGACTGGCACTCGGCCGGTTCGGTGGCGTCTGGATGCTCTGTGCCCTCGTGCCGGTCGTCGCGGTGGAATTGCTCTACGGCTACTACGTCTATCAGCTCGGCTTCGGCGCGGGCCTCCGGCGCGGTGCGGCCCTGCTTGTCTGCGGCGAACTGGCCTTCCTTCTCGGCATGCTGATGCGGCCGATGCCAGGAGAAACCTGACATCGGCTCGAAGCCGATCGAGGCGGAAGACGATTAGAAACGTACGGGATTGGTGGAGCCTAACGGGATCGAACCGATGACCTCTTCCATGCCATGGAAGCGCTCTCCCAGCTGAGCTAAGGCCCCAACCCATTCGCCAGAGGGCGAAGTCGTTTGAGAGGGAATGGTGTGTTGTCTTTGCGTTGTGCGGGTCTGGCGGCGACCGACTCTCCCGTGCCTTGAGGCACAGTACCATGGGCGCTGGCGTGTTTAACGGCCGAGTTCGAGATGGGATCGGGTTCTGGGCACGCCGCTC
>NZ_JAKSXZ010000049.1 GCF_022829465.1 Methylobacterium sp. J-067 | reverse complement strand
CTCTCCGGCGGCGGAGCTCATCTGCTGGGCGGTCGCCTGCAACTCGGTGGCCGAGGAGGAGACCATGCCGACGATGCCGCCGACCGCCGCCTCGAACCCGTCGGCGAGCTCGACCATGGTGCGCTTGCGCTCGCGGGCGGCGGCCTCGTCGGCGATGCGCTTGATCTCGGCCTGCTCGGCGGCCTTCTGGGCGACCATCGTCTTGATGCCCTCCACCGCCTTGCCGACGGCGCCGATCTCGTCGCCGCGCCGCGCCTCGGGGATCTGTGCGTCGATCTCGCCCTTCGCCATCCGCTGCAGCACCGTGACGAGGCTGCCGAGGGGGCGGGTGATGCCGTAGGAGGCCACGAGGAACGCGACGAGGAACCCAGCCAGGATGCCGAGGCCGCTGAAGGCCATCAGGGTGTGGCGGGTGGCGTTGGTCTGGGTGGTGAGCTCGGCCGACCCTTGGCGCATGCTGTCGCGGATGGCGTCGCCGAGCTTGTTGCCCTCCTCGACCATGGTGCTGAAAGTCGGATCGATGGCCTTGTGGACGAGGACGATGGCCTCGGCGTTCTGGTTGGCCATGCCGAGGCGGCGGACCTCGCCGGTATCCTGGACGAAGCGGTCGATCCGCACGGCCTGGGCGTCGATCCGGGCGGCTAAGGCCGGGGCCTTCTCCCGCAATTCGGCGATCGTCTGCCTCATCGCCGGCACGGCCGCCTCGAAGCCCCGGCTGGCGGCCTGCATCTGGCCGTCCTCGGTCTCCGCGATGACCCGATAGACCCAGTAGTTCAATTCGAAGATCAGCCGGTTGCTGCGGCGGACCAGCAGCGCGGCTTCCGCCTCCTGGTCGATGAAGGCGCTGTAGGCGTCGTCGATCTGGGTCATGCGCCCCTGCGCGTACCAGATGCATCCCCCGACGATCACCGCGATCAACCCGATCACGCCCGTGAGCTTCGTCAGAACCTTCAGGTCCGCCAACCGTAACATTGCCTGTCTCCAACCGATGCCGCCAAGCTGGTCGGCAAAAATTAAAGACAGGATGCTGCCGAATTCAGAAGATCGTCTCCGGTGAGCGGAAAGACATCATTCGGATAGCGTATCACAACCAGTTGATGGCAAACCTATTCGGCTGCGCGCCGCTCCGGTTCGGCTGCGCCGCCGGGCAGGCCGAACTTCGCGATGGACGCATCGAGCCGTAGGGCGGCGTTGATGAGCGCCATGTGGGAGAAGCCCTGGGGAGTATTGCCCCGCTGCTCGCCGGTGGCGGGATCGATCTCCTCCGCGAACAGGCCGACATCGTTGCCGCGCGCGACCAGCCGCTCGAAGGCGGCCTTGGCCTCCCCCGTCCGGCCGTCGAGGGCGAGGCAGCCGACCCGCCAGAAGGCGCAAGCCGTGAAGGCGCCCTCGTCGCCCTCGAACCCGTCCTCCATCCGGTAGCGGTAGATCAGGTCGCCGTCGCCGAGCTCCCGCTCGACCGCCGCCAGGGTGGAGCGCAGACGCGGATCGGAGGGGTCGATGGCCCCGAACAGGGCGACGCGCAGCACGGCGGCGTCGAGATGGTGCGAGCCGTAGGCGCCGGTGAAGGCGCCGCGCTCCTCGCTCCAGCCCTTCTCCAGATACTCGGCGCGGATCTCGGCGGCGACCCGCTCCCATTCGGCGATTCTGTCCTCCGGCACACCCCGGATGTGGCGGCCGATCCGGGCGGCGTCGGTCAGCGCCACCCAGAGCATCGCCTTGGTGTGGAACTGCTGGCGTGGCCCAGTGCGCAATTCCCAGATGCCGTTGTCCGCGTCGTGCCGGTGGCGGATCGCACGGGCGGTGAGGTTGTCGAGCACCTCCGGCAGGCGGTCGTGGACCTTCTCCGGCGGGTTGTAGTCGACCGCTTCGAGGAAGACGCAGAGGGCGCGCAGCAACTCCCCGTAGATGTCGTGCTGGTCCTGGTCCTCGGCGGCGTTGCCGATGAGCACCGGCCCGATGCCGTTCCAGCCGGAGAGGTGGGTCAGCGCCTCCTCGGGCGGGATCGTGTCGCAGACGCCGTACATGAGCCGCGTGTCGCGGCCGTAGGTGGGGTCGCGCTCGCGCAGGAAGCGCAGGAATTCGGAGGCCTCGCGGACGTAGCCGAGCATCACGAAGGCCGTCACCGTGAAGGCGGCGTCGCGCATCCACGTGAACCGGTAGTCGAAGTTGCGGTTGCCGGGCACCGCCTCGGGCAGGCCGGCGGTCGCCGCCGCGACGATGCCGCCGGAGGGCGAATAGGTCAGGAGCTTCAGGCACAGCGCCGAGCGCAGCACCGTGTCCCGGTAGGGACCGCGATAGGTGCAGCGGGCGCTCCAGCGGTGCCAGTATTCCTCGGTGGTGGCGATCCGCCGGTCGGCGCCGGCCAGATCCTCGATTGCGGCGCCCTCGTCGTCCTCACCATGGGTGAGGACGAGGTAGGCGGTCTCGCCCGCCTTCAGGCGGAACGTCACGATGGCGGTCTCGTCCGCGATGCGCGGGGCCGGCGAGGCGTTGACCCGCAGCCGCCAATCCCCCGCCTCGAACAGCACCGAGCCGCGGTCGTCCATCGGCTCGCAGGGGCGGCGGGCGTAGTCGAAGGTCGGGCGCACGGTGAAGCGGCCCTCGATCGTGCCCTCCTCGCAGGTGAGGCGGCGGATCAGCCGGCTCTCGCCCTCGCCGTCCGGGCCCTCCTCGGGCTCGGGGGCGGGCGGGTTCACCGGCATCGCGTCGGTGAGGAGGGCGCGGCCGGTGCGCGTCTCGAAGGTCGTCTCGAGGATGTTGGTCTCGGACCGGTAGCGCCGATGGGTCCGGTCGAGCCCGTCGAGGGCGAGGGCGCAGGAGCCGCCCTTCTCGTCGTCGAGGAGCTTGAGGAACAGGGCGGGAGAATCGTGGCGCGGCCAGCACAGCCAGTCGACCGAGCCGTCGCGGGCGATCAGCGCGCAGGAATGGGTGTCGCCGATGAGGGCGTAATCGCTGATAGGCTTGGACACTGGCATACCGGTTGGGCCGCCGCACGGGCGGCGGATGACATCCCTCGCTGCTCAGGTAGCCGGCAGCGGGGTGGTGAGGAGTCCGGTTCGACGATTCGCCGCATGGACTCAGGGGCGCGGGAGCATCCTGTCGCTGACGATCCGGCGCTGGATCTCGCTGGTGCCCTCGAAGATCGTGGTGAGGCGGGCATCGCGCCAATAGCGCTCCACCCGGCGCTCGGTGGTGTAGCCGTTGCCGCCGTGAAGCTGCATCGCCTGGTTCGTCACCTTCACCGCCATCTCGGTGCAGGTGAGCTTCACCATCGCGGATTCGGATTCGGCCGGCTCGCCCTCATCGAGGAGGTGGGCCACCTGCTGCCAGAAGGCGCGGGCCTGCGTCACCTCGGCGGCCATGTCGGCGAGGGCGAAGCGCAGGGCCTGGAAGTCGCCGATCGGGTGGCCGAACTGCTCCCGCTCCTGCAGGTAGAGTTGGCAATCCTCCACCGCCGCCCGTGCCACGCCCACCGCCCGCGCGGCGGTGTGGACCCGGGCGATGTTGAGGCCCCGCTGCACGGCGGCGAACCCGCCGGAATCGGCATCCGCCCCCTGGTCGCCGTAGAGGCCGTTGAGGCGGTCGCTCTCGGGCACCCGCACGCCATCGAGATCGAGCTCGAAGGTCTCGAAGCCGTGGTAGCCGATCTTGTCGATCACCCGGCCGGTCATGTTCGCGGGGAAGGTGCCGGGCTCCTTCACCACGAGGAAAGGCTCCAGCCCGGCCGAGCGCGATTCGCCCGGTGACGGCTCGCGGGTCCGGGCCAGGACCTCGATGAAATGCGCGCCCTTGGCGAAGCCCGCCCAGCGCTTGCGGCCGGTGAGCACCCAGGTGTCGCCCTCGCGCACGGCCTTGGTCGTCACGCCCGCGAGGTCCGAGCCGGCATTGGGCTCGGACAGGGAGATCGAGCCGATCCACTCGCCGCGCGCCGAGCGGCGCATCAGGTCGGCGCGGCGCTCCGGGTCGAGGGTCTGGGTGCCGAGCCCCTGGCCGCGCGCCAGGATCGAGCCCACCGACAGCCACGATCGGGCCAATTCCTCGGAGACGAGGCAATACTCGAACACCCCGAGCCCCATCCCCCCATGGTCCCTGGGGATGGTGATGCCGAACCAGCCCCGGTCGGCCATCGCGGCGATCAGGGACCGGGGCATCTCGGCCTTGTGCCGGTCGAGTGCGTCGGCCATCGGCAGGACGGTGTCGCGGGCGAAGGCGCGGGCCTCCGCCTGGAGGGCGGCGCGGGCTTCCGTCCGCCACGGAAAGGCCAGTTCCGGCGGGCGCGGTTCGATGCGTGCGGTCCCTGTCATGGACGCTCCCCGATTGATCTCGCGGGGTCGGAAACACCGGTTTACAAAATGGTTCCCTCCGCGATCTTCGAATATCGCCGCGGCCGGTCCATAATCCGGGGATGACGCTCGCCGATCCACTCCTAGAATCCCGCGCGATGACCGCTCCCGCCACACCCCACATCCTTGTGGTGGAAGATGACCGCGAGATCTCGGCCCTCGTGGCGCGCTACCTGCGCGGCAACGACTGCCGCGTGACGCTGGCCGGCGACGGCCGCGAGATGGAGCGGGCGCTCGCCGAGGCGCGGATCGACCTCATCGTCCTCGACCTGATGCTCCCCGGCGAGGACGGGTTCAGCCTGTGCCGGCGTCTGCGCGAGACCTCGCAGATCCCGATCCTGATGCTCACCGCCAAATCGGAAGAGGTCGACCGCATCCTCGGCCTCGAACTCGGGGCGGACGATTACCTCGCCAAGCCGTTCAACCCGCGCGAACTGCTCGCCCGCATCCGCGCGATCCTGCGCCGGGTCTCGGCTGAGGCGCCGGAGCCGGACGAGCGCAAGCGCCTCCACTTCGCCGGCTGGACGCTGGATGTCTCCCTGCGCCAGCTCCTCAGCCCCGAGGGGGCGCGGGTGTCGATCACCGGCGCCGAGTTCGACCTGCTCCACGCCCTCTGCCTGCGGCCGGGGCGGGTGCTCTCCCGCGACCAGCTCCTCGACCTGACGCAGGGGCGGGCGGCGGGCCCGTTCGAGCGCAGCATCGACGTGCTGGTCTCGCGCATCCGCCAGAAGATCGAGATCGATACGCGCAACCCCGAATACATCCGCACCATCCGCTCCGGCGGCTACCTGTTCACGCCCGAGGTCACGCGGTCATGACCCTCGCCGGGCTGCGGGCCCGCCTGCGCCCGCGCAGCATCGCGGGGCAGATCGCCCTCCTCGTGGTGGCCGGCATCGCGGTGGCGCATGTGGTGGCCACCGCCTCGTTCTTCCTGCTCCACGAGCCGCAGAACCCCGACGCCCTGCCCGGCGTCGCGGCGGCGCGGGTCGGCGTCCTGGCCCGTCTCCTCGACGTGGCCGAACCCGCGGCCCGCCACGCGCTGATCGCGGCGGGGGCGCGCTCCCTGCCCCTCGTCGAGATCGAGCCCTGGGACGGGGTGGCGCCGCAGGGGGCCGAGCCGGCCCCCGACCGGGCGGTGATCCGCCGCCTGCGCGCCGCCGCCGGGCGCCCGGTGACGGTGACGAGCCTCAAGCCCACCGGGGACGGTGAGTACCTGCATGTCGGCATCGCCACCGGCAACGGCGCGATGTTCCGCGCGACGCTGGCCGACGATCCCCTGCGCCCGCCCCGCCAGGGCGCCCTGATCTTCACGGGCGTGTTCCTGGCCCTGACGCTGGCCCTGCTCTGCGTCTGGGCGACCCGGGCGCTCACGGCGCCGCTCGCCCGGCTCGCCAGCGCGGCGGAGGGCTTCGGCGCGCGGGACGACCACGTCGCCCTGCCGCAGGCCGGGCCGGAGGAGGTGCTGGCGGTGTCGAGTGCGCTCGACCGGATGCGCTCCCGCGTGCGCCGCCTCATCGACGACCGCACGCAGATGCTCGCCGCCATCAGCCACGACCTGCGCACGCCGATCACCCGGCTGCGCCTGCGCGCCGAGTTCATCGAGGACGAGGGGGCACGGGCCGCGACCCTGCGCGACCTCGACCAGATGAACGGCCTCGTGGAGGCGGCCCTGTCCTTCGTCCGCGACGGGCAGCAGCGGGATTCGGGGAGCCACAGCCTCGTGGATCTCGCCTCGGTGGTGCAGACCGTCTGCGACGGCTTCGCGGATATCGGCGCCCCGGTGGCCGTGGAGCGGAGCCGCCACGTCCTCGTGCGCGGCCAGCCTGACGAGCTGGAGCGGGCGATCACCAACCTCGTGGACAACGCCGTGAAGTACGGCGGTCAGGCGCGCCTCGTGATGGAGGGCTCGGATCGCGGGGTGCGCGTCTGCGTGATCGATGCGGGGCCGGGCATCCCCGACGCGGAGCGCGAGACGATGCTCCAGCCCTTCGTGCGCGGCGACCGGGCGCGCAACCTCAACGCGGCGAGCGGCTTCGGCCTCGGCCTGTCCATCGTCCAGGCCATCGTGGAGGCCCATGACGGGCGGCTGATCCTGGAGAACCGCCCCGAGGGCGGCCTCTGCGCGGCCCTTGAATTGCCCCTGGCGGCGCGGGACTTCTCCGGCACCAAGCCGGCGGAGCCGGCGCCGGAGGCGCCGGCCGCGCGGGCGGCGTAAGCGCCCTCAGGCCGCCCGGACGTTCTGCAGGAACTGCGCGACCTCGGCCCGCAGCCGCTCCGATTGCGCGGAGAGCTGCCCCGTCGC
>NZ_JAKSXZ010000043.1 GCF_022829465.1 Methylobacterium sp. J-067 | reverse complement strand
GTCTCTGGCCGCTAATTTCCTGGCGTCGCCGGAGGGTCAAGCCCGCTTCAATGCCGCCGATAACACGGCCTTCATTCAGCAACTCTATCACAACACCCTACACCGTGCCGCCGATGCGAGCGGTCTGCAGTATTATGTCGACGAACTCGCCCGCGGCGTTACCCGTGTCGATGTCGCTCAAAGCTTTGTGTTCTCACCCGAGCATTTGGCCACCCTGCAGCCGACCCTCAACGCCGGCCTGTTCGTGCCCGACGCGCAGGCGGCCCAGGTTGCACGGGTGTACTACACCATGCTCGGCCGGGCGCCGGACGCAGGTGGTCTGGCGTACTACACGGACCAGCTCGACCACGGCGGAACAACGACCAGCATCGCCCAGGTCTTCCTGAACTCGCCGGAGAGCCAAGCGACCTACGGCAAGCTGTCCAACAGTGCCTACGTCGACGCCCTGTACGTAAACGCGCTGGGCCGCCACGCTGATGCCAGTGGCCTGAGCTACTGGACCGATCAACTCGACCACGGCGTGTCGCGGGCAGACCTTGCGGTGTCCCTTTCGCAGTCGCCCGAGTCTCAGAACCTGCACTTGGCCCAGATCGAACAGGGCTGGCACCTCAGCTGAAAGCCTCAATGGGCCTCGGATCGCTCAAAAGGCTGGGATTCTCTTTGGTCCAATTGTACGGCTCGAGCCAGCTGTCCAGAAATTCTCGTCTCGCCTGCCTGCTGAACTGTGAGCCTTTCTAGGCGTGGAGTCGGCTTCTCGGGAAGCAGTTCGCGGCCCCGCGCGCCATTGCGGCGACGCCTAGCGGGCTGCGGATCACTGCCAATCCGAGCGCAATGCCGCTGCTGGTGCAGATAGGGCTGGTCGAGGAGCGCACCGCCTCACGCATTGCGCACCGCGATGGGCTGGCGTAGTTCCTCACTGTCGAAGGGCAAGAGACCGTGCGGGCTTATGGCGCTGATGAACCGTAATGTGTAATTTACTGTTCTGAGAGCTGTGAGGACTGGTGCGTGCGAAATGGAGTGGTTACTTCGACGCTTTGGCGCTACCGACGCCGAAATCGAAAAATATGCTGCTTCTAACGATCCAGTTGAGATTGCAGTCAAGAATGCACGAATATTTTCGAGAGTATCAAAGTTTATATTCGATCTTACAAACGATATTCTCGCAGTCGCAAATTTTATGACTGCGGCTGGTAATAGTGTGGTTTCTATGCTGTTCTATTTCTCGAAATTTCTAGCCGGAGTTGTTGCAATAGAGATTCATGCCAGAGCTCAGGAATTCGTTGAGACTTTGCTTCAAACCAGTAAATTTCTGTTTATACCTTCTCATTATCAATGTTCGTGTTCGCGATGGGTCTATGGTGGGCAATCAATTGTGCGCTGGATCAGATAATTGGTTCAATAAAGATTTGATGCACCACCGCCCCCGCTTATCGGCCAAGCCTACTCATCTGGCGATCCCGTCCCGCGCCACCGCAGCACCCACGCTGGACCTGCTCGCTCACCGTTTAGGCCGATCCCGCCGCCGAACCACCCGCGCCCGCTGCCGTATAGTCGTCTCCGTGTCCGGCCACAGCTTGCACACCACCTCGAACGCCGCTTCGGCCATGTCGAGCCGGTAGAGCTCGGCGAGTTGAAGCTCGATCCCGCCGCCTTCGGTGTTCCACGTCTCGACGGTATAGGGCAGGCCGCCCGGCGTCGGCAGGCTCGTCGTCGGCTGCCGTGGCATCGTGATCTTTGCTTGGCAGACGGCGACGTACTTGCGCGGCTTCGGCGCACCCGGCGCCTGCTGATGCCGGCAGGACGCGCTCAGGATCCGCAGCAGGTCCAGCACCTCGACCTCTAGGCCGAACCGGGTGTGCAGGTTGCGCACGTCGTAGCAGCCGAGCCGCCGGCAGGTCTGGCATTCGACCCGCACCTGTCCGCGAGCGTAGTCGCCCAGCCGGTCCACCGTGATCCCTCCGCAATGGAACGGAGGCAGAACAGCCAGCCTAGGGGCGACGGCTCAACCCCCGTGGGGATAGCCTGTCGAGATCGCGGTGGAGCGGTGTGGATGGCGCCGGAAAAGCCGAGCAGGTAGGGATAGTTATCAAGACCGACACGTGCCGAGATCGTTCGCGCTGCGAATGAGGTTCGCACATTGGCCGTGACGACTTCGTGTTCGGCGAGCACGAGGGTTCAACAGCAGTCACGCGTTGCCAGCATCCTCGGATGCAATATCGGCATCCTGCAGCCAGTCAGGCAGCCCCGGAATGACCTCTCCGGCTACTTCGCCAGCCGTCGCTAGGGCCCTCTCTGCCTTAGCCTCGGGCTGCTCCGCGCGAACCTCTGCAAACAGCTCTCTGGCCCGACGGTCAAGCTCTTCGTCGGAAAGCTTCGCCTCGCCAAAATCGGCCATCAGGTCCCCCTGTTCGCTGCCCGCCACCGTTGCCCCACCACCTAATCCGATCCGAGGTCTGGCGGAGGGGCTACCGGTGTCCAGCCGGGTAAACCGCCATGCAAGTCGGCTCGATCCCACGATCAAATCGCACGGTTAGCGCCTCGTTAGGCTGCTTCATTCCCCAGGGTAACGCTTCCGTGTGCGAACTCACTGCACTTCGCAGAAGCGCGCTCGGCCTTTCGTCGCACAAGACCGTCTCCTCCGAACCGTCAGCGGCTCAAGCAGTTGCTGCGTGACCAAGAGGGAGAAGTTTACGATGTCGAACCCAGCCAAGGGGCAGCACGGCGACGGTCAGCGTCACAGCACGATGAGCGCTCAAGAGCAGAAGGCTGCCGAGGTCCAAGAAGCCGGAAGCGCCAAGGCGGGCGCCGGGCACCCGGATGTTCACGAGGGCGGCAAGGCCGAGGCGCCGACCGAAGGTAAGGGGCATCCTAAGTCAGCGGCGTCGAACGCACCGCAGGGTGCCACCAGCGACGAGGCCACCAGCTCGGCGACGGCCGGGAAGGCTGAGAAGGAAGCTGCAGCTGCAGTCGGCGCCAAGAAGGAGCAACACGGGCGCGGACACCGTAAAGCCGAGTAGGGCTTCCACTTTCAACCTCGCGCTCGGCCCCGCCCCGATCTGATCACGGGGCGGGGGAGCGTCCGATCTCACCAGCGGGGCCGGCTACGTGTTGCGGCACAGAAGCAGGATGAGGGAGGCGGGTTATTGGGTCATCTCGGAGGCAATTCCCCACCGTCCCGCGCCGTGACCCGGCACAAAAAAGCCCACCGCGGCGGCTGCCGGGCGGGCAAGAAGTCTCTTAGGGAGGAGCCGAACCTGTACGGGGAGCGATGGGCCGCAACCACTTCCCGAAGTGCACGGCAGAAACGCGAAAAGAGCGCCCCCGGCCGAAGTCAGGGGCGCCTGCGTGACGCGAAGTAGAGCGTGAAGCGAAGGTCAGTGCATCAGGCCGACCTTCGTCAGGATCACGATTCCGAACGCCCCGACGGCGCTGACCAGCGCTCCCCAGACCCGCTTTTCCATCGTGCCCAGGCGCTCCTCGACGGCGTCGGCGCGCTCGTGCAGCGCTCGGTTGTCCTTCTCGATCTCCGACCGGGGGACGAAGGTCGCAATGGCCTGCATGACGTTGGTGTGCCGCGCCTCGGCCGTCGCCTGTACGGCTTGCCCGGCGGCGACGAGAGAGTTCTGCCGCTCCTCGATCCGCGTCTACGCCGAGGAGACGATCCAGCAGAAGATCCTGGCCGTACGCCTACGTCACCGCCCACCACCTGCGCGACCTCCTCCGCCCTTGCGTCGATGGAGAATCTCATCCTGTGATCGAGCGAGCCTCCGCTGCAGGTCCGCTGTCACATCGGCAAAAACCGGGGCCTGCACTAGTCCGAGGTCGACTTCAGCTTCCTTCAGTGGATCCCCGACCGCGATTTCGACGAGGACGTGCTGTTCACGGTGCGTCACGAGATGCAGCGCCGTCGGGCCGCGTGGGAGGCCGAGGCCAAGGCCGAGCGTGATCGTGATAGCATCGCCTATTGCAGACGCCCGAGCACATCATCCGCGCCCAGCGCGACGAGATCGAGACCCTGCGCGCGCAGGTCCTCCAGTACGAAGAGGCCATGGCCCCGCGTACACTGCTGCCCCGTGCATGGCGGCTGACCGCCAAGGAAGAGCACCTTCTCCGGGCCCTCCGAGCGGTCGGCCCGAACATCCTCCACCACCAGCGCGCGATGCTGACGCTTTACGGCAAATTGAAGGACATGCCGGAGCAGAAGATCCTCGACGTTATGATCTGCAAGATCCGCCGCAAGCTCATGGAGGCGCAGGCGCAGATCCGCATCAAGACGGTCTTGGGGCGCGGCTGGCGGATGACGCCCGAGTCCTACGCGGCGGTCGCCGCTGACCACGCGCGGTGGCAGCAGCAGAGGAGCGCCGCTTGATGGCTCCCCTCATGCAAGCGGAGCACGAGGGTGTCTCAGGCCGCCTGCGCCGTGTGCGCCGTCTCCAGATCCAGCCAGAGGTCCAAGCCCAGCGGACCCTGCTTACGAAGCGTGATGCGGACCTGCCGGACCTCGCCACCTTGAACGAATGCGACCTCGCCGAAGTGGCCACCCGCAGTCATGACCCGCACGTGCGCGGTCGAGCCGTTGGACATCAGCACCGAGCATGGCACGTCGTAGCTGCCCATCCGGAGCGTCGCCTTCTGAAGTGTCGGCGCTTGGGCGAATTGCTTGTTGGCCATGCTGCTCAGATCTCCGGTCGAACGCAGGCCAGAGTAGGGAGCGCATTGTTAACCGTTCGTTGCAGTGGGGTTGAGACTGGCAGCGCTGCTGAGATCGCACGGGGGCAGGCCCATGGCTGAGCACCCGATCCTCTCGCTGTTCCTGGGCGAGGCCGAGAGCGGCAAGGCCATGGCTTGGTCGCTGGCAATGCTAGACGCGCTGTTGCCGGCGGCGGGCGAGCAGATCGACCCGAGCGACTGGCGGCGGATCAACGACCCGGTAAACGCCGTACTCAGCGTTGACACGGCCCACAAGGTCGACCGCTTTCACAGGGTGGCGGCTGAGATCAAAGAAACGACGGCCCCGGCGGCGGCTGGCGCGCATCCCGCGCCGGCTCGGGTTCAATGAGGGTCACCGAATGAGCGCCAAAACCCTCATCACCGCCGCAACCGCTTCTTTAGGGTGGACATAAAGAACGGCTTCGTCGTGGATGAGGTGATCTTCGCGCACCTCACGCTCACGCGTGAGATCGAGCTCGCCCGCAAGGGAAAGCCGCACGACCCGGCGCTGGTGCGGATCTCCCGCTCCCGGCGGAGTAGCACCATGGCCGAGATTATCTTTCACAGCGCGATCGCTTGCAAAGAGACCGGTCGGGATGCCGTGCTCCGCGCGGAGTCAGCAGGTGGCGAGCATCAGCAACACCCCGGCGATCGTGAACGCAAACGCGCATATCGTGCGGATACAGAGCGACCCGTAGTGCTGGCCGATACGCCAGCGCCGACACGCCAGGTGATCGAACTCCAGGCCCATGGCGAGGAGCAAGATGCCGACGCACGCTTGGAAGCTCGGCAAGACTGCGATCCCCGGTCCGACGCGCAAACTGCGCATCGAGATTTTTGTCTACCAGAGATAAGTCACCCTGTATCAGCACGGGTGAGCGCCACGTGCCAAGCAGCGGAACCAGTCCGAATCGTTTAACGATCTCGCTCGCCGCGTGGCGACCTACATACCCTTCATCGAGTCGATGAGACCGGGCTTTTCGCTTTCAGGCACAGCGCGAGGCTTGGCCTTCTCGCCCGCGTTTTGTGCCCCCGGAATGCGATCTTCCGGACAGCCGTCCTCAGCGAGTTGCTTGCGGCCGGCACGCTTCGCTGCTGCGATTTCCTCAGAGGTCAGCGTCGTACCGCCGCTCTCGTCGCGAGTCATGGCCGTCTCCCTGGATGTTCTGTCGTCGCGACATGGATGCCGTTCAGCACTTGTTTGTCGAAGTGGCTGACTGAATGGCTCGTTCCGAGGCGCTCACGCGGGATCGTCTGCTGTCAGGTTGCTCCGGGGAATTCTGATGGGCTGCTACAACCGAGGGGGGGGCGGTAATGTCGCCTAATGCGCACAGCTCGGTTTAGATACCGGCACATCGGCTCGAGGTCGGTCCGCGACGCGGCCTGCGTCGTGAAGAGGCCGCTCGCTACGTCGGCGTCGGCGCGTCGAAGTTCGACGAGCTCGTGCGCGACGGCCGCATGCCGAAGCCAAAGCGGATTGAGCCCGCTGGCCGTGCTGAATCTCAAGTACGTCGTGACGGACACCGACCGGCAGGGCAACGTCCGGTACTACTTCCGGCGCCGACCGGACCCGAAGGTACGGCTTGAGGGCAACCAGGGTCGAAGGCCTTCATGGCTGAGTACGACCGCTGCCTGAAGCGCGAGGCGCCGAAAGCGAAAGCTCCGCAGCCGCGCCTCGCAGAGGCCGGCACGTTCGCCACGCTAACAAACGCCTATCTTGCCTCGGGAGACCTCAAGGTGCCCGACGCCTCGACCCAGGGATGGCAGCTCCGCGCGCTCCTCCAAATCTGCAACGAGCACGGCAGCAAGCGTGCCTCGATGCTGCAGGCCCGCCACGTTCGCCGGCTGCGCGACGGCAAGCGAGACACGCAAGCGGCGGGGAGGGCAGGGCTCGCCGACAGCGCAATGGCGCTGCTTCCGGAGTGGAGAAGCGCCACACAGAAGGTCCCGCCGGAAGAGTCCGTTTCCGGTCAGGTGGGACCAATGTCCGAGAAAGCTGAGCGTGCGCCGTTACTTAGAAAAGCGCTGGCGCGCCCTGCGGGAATCGAACCCGCCTTTTCAGCGTGAAAGGCTGACGTCCTGACCGATAGACGAAGGGCGCTAGAAGCAACACCGAAGTCTTCGGAAGTCAGCGCCAGGTGTGATGGCGCTCCCAAGGGGAATCGAACCCCTGTTTTCGCCGTGAGAGGGCGACGTCCTAGACCGCTAGACGATGGGAGCTTTCCGGCGGCGCCGCGTTGCTATAGCGACGCTGGGATCGGGGCACAAGTGCCGCCCGGTAGATATTTCAACGAACGGGTGAGCGCGGGTGGAAGAGCACGGACAGGAACGTGTCGGCATCGTGGACGAGGGCGGCCAGCGCCTTGATCGGGCCCTCGTCGGGCTTTTCCCCGACCTGTCGCGCGCGCGGTTGCAGGACCTCGTCCGAGAAGGCCATGTCAGCCGCGACAGCGGCGTGCTGCGCGATCCCTCCGCCAAGGTTGCCGCCGGGACGCGGCTCGTCCTCGACATGCCGCCGCCCGCCGATCCGGTGCCGGAAGCGGAAGCCGTGGATCTCGTCGTCGCCTACGAGGACGACGACCTCATCGTCATCGACAAACCCGCCGGCCTCGTCGTCCATCCGGCGCCGGGCCATGCCGGCGGGACCCTCGTCAACGCCCTCATCGCCCATTGCGGTGCCAGCCTCTCCGGCGTCGGCGGCGTGCGGCGGCCGGGGATCGTCCACCGGCTTGACAAGGACACGAGCGGCCTCATCGTCGTCGCCAAGAACGACTTCGCCCACCATGGCCTCGCCGCCCAGTTCGCCGACCATGGCCGCACCGGGCCGTTGGAGCGCGCCTACCTCGCCTTCGTCTGGGGGGAGCCCAACCCGGCGGCGGGGACGATCGAAGCGAGCCTCGCCCGCTCTCGCCACAACCGCGAGAAGATCGCCGTCGTCTCGGACGAGACCGGCCGCCACGCGATCACGCATTACGCAGTAGCGGAACGCTATGCGGAGGCGAGCCTCGTGCGCTGCCAGCTTGAGACCGGGCGCACGCACCAGATCCGTGTCCACCTCGCCCATCGCGGCCATCCGCTTCTCGGGGATGCTGTCTACGGGGCCGCGTTCAGCACGAAGGCGGCCAAGCTCGGCGAGGCGGCACGCGCCGCGCTGATCGCCCTGGACCGGCAGGCCCTGCATGCGGAACTGCTCGGATTCGCCCACCCGCGAACGGGCGAAACCCTGCGGTTCGAGAGCCCGCTGCCGCCGGACATGGCCGCGCTAAAGGCTGCGCTGGTCGCGTAATTTTCAGCGATGATCGTGCGAAAGGGCACGACAGGCCGCGGCACTTCGTGCCATCCTTCAACCCAACGATCCGGTCGTGCGTTGGTGGCGACGTAACGTGTCCCAGACGCGACGGGATTGGTCGAGCGGCCCCATTCAGATGGGCGCTCGGAGGGGTTGGCTCAAGGGCGACCCCGTCGATCACCGCGTTCGCCCGTCTGGGGGACCTGTTTGAGGAGTTATGCCATGGCCGGTACGCTGCCCGTGCTCGCCAACGAAGGTGGCCTTTCGCGCTACCTCGACGAGATCCGCAAGTTCCCGATGCTGGAGCCGGCGGAAGAGTTCACCCTGGCGAAATCCTGGCGCGACGGTGGAGATCGCGAGTCGGCCCACCGGCTCGTCACCTCGCACCTGCGCCTCGTGGCGAAGATCGCCATGGGCTATCGCGGCTACGGCCTGCCGATTGCCGAGGTCGTGTCCGAGGGGAACGTCGGCCTGATGCAGGCCGTCAAGCGCTTCGACCCGGACAAGGGCTTCCGGCTGGCCACCTATGCAATGTGGTGGATCAAGGCGGCGATCCAGGAATACATCCTGCGCTCGTGGTCCCTTGTGAAGATGGGCACCACCGCCAACCAGAAGAAGCTGTTCTTCAACCTGCGCAAGGCCAAAGGCAAGATCTCTGCGCTGGAGGAAGGCGACCTGCGACCCGATCAGGTGTCGCAGATCGCGACCCGCCTCGGCGTGCCGGAGCAGGACGTGGTGGACATGAACCGCCGCCTCTCGGGTGACACGTCCCTCAACGCGCCCCTGCGCGAGGAAGGCGAGGGCGAGTGGCAGGATTGGCTCGTGGACAACACGCCGAGCCAGGAGACGGTGCTGGTGCGCGAGCAGGAAGGCCAGAACCGGCTCTCGGCCCTGCGCGACGCCCTGAGCGTGCTGAACGCCCGCGAGCGGCGGATCTTCGAGGCGCGCCGCTTGGCCGAGGATCCGATCACCCTTGAGGACCTGTCGGGCGAGTTCGGTGTCTCGCGCGAGCGGGTACGCCAGATCGAGGTCCGCGCCTTCGAGAAGGTGCAGGAGGCGGTGAAGCGCAACGTTGCCACCCGCGAGGCGCCCCGCGCGCTCGCCGCCCACCACTAGACTATTCAAGGCTCATGACGAACGAAGCCGGCGGAGCGATCCGCCGGCTTCGTTCGTGTGGGGTGGTCACTTCCAGGCGTCGAAGGCCTGTTGCAAGACCTGCTCGCCGGAGGAGCCCTTCTCGAAGGTCAGGACCGCGCGGCGTCCCGACGTGTAGCGCACGGCCACGTCGAACCACGCCCGGTGCAGGAGGAGATCGGTGTTGCGCTCGACATCGGCAGGCAGGGACGACAGCCCGATCAGGAAGAGGTTGTCGCGCACCCGCACCGGCAGGCCCGAGACGGGTGAGCCGCGGGCGTTCTCGTCATCCTTGGCCTGCAGCAGCCCGACATCCTGCACGACCCGCGCGGAGGGATCGCTGCCGGACTGGCTGAACGACAGGCTCACCGTGTGCGAGGCCGGAAGGGTCGTGTCGAGGTTCTTCTGGATCGTCATGGTGAGCGTCAGGCCGCTCTCGGGATAGGTCACGATGGCCGTGGCCGAGGTCTGCAGCGGCTGGCCCTGGTCGCCGTTGGCGGTATCGATCCGCCACGTCACGCGGCCCTGGGTCGTGACCGGCTGCGAACTCTCGGTCGAGGTCGATTCCTCGATCAGGAAGGCGCGCTGGGCCACGGCGACGCCGGGCTGGGCCGGGACGACGGGCGCGGCCGTCTTGGGGGCGGCGCCATCCTGCTTGGGCTTCGGCCGCTCGGCCGGGGCGGTCTCGCCGCCGACACGGTCGTTGAACTTCGCGTCCGGGTTCTCGCCGATGGGCTGGGACGTCTCCGGGGTCGAGCGAGCGACGAGTTGCGGTTTGTCGCGCAGCAGGAAAGCCGCGACGGCGATGGCGCCGATCACCGCCACCAGCACGATGCCGATGACGAGGTTGCGCAGCACCTTCGAGCGACTGCCGCGCGGGGCGACGACGGCGATCCGGGGGCGCTGGCGACCCTGAGCGGCGTCGCCGACGGCATCCGGCTCGTCCAGGGAGGCGGGCTCCGTGGCCGGCGACGTGGTCACGGGCGCGAACTCGGTTTCCGGGCCTGTTGCGGGTTTGCGCGCCGCGATGGCGATGGCCGCCTCGCGGGGCTTCTCGGCAGTCGGCTCGGGCGACAAGACGAAGCGCGGGGAGGGCGCGGCCGGGAGGGCGGGCTCTGGCGCCTGCGGCTGGGCCTGTTCGGGCGGGCCGGCCTCGGGCAAGGGATCCGCCGCGGCCGTCGCCATGCGCTCCGCGACGGGCTCGCCCGGAGGCTCGGGCGCGGGCTTCGGTTCGGGCGGCGGCGGTGGCGGGGGAGGCGGCGGAGCCTGGGCTGGCTCCGGCTTCGCGGTCTCCTTGTCCTTGGCGGCGTCGTTGGCCGGTGCGGGGATGCCGCCGTGCTCGACTTCCAAGCGCTCGATGGCCGTGTCGAGGGCACGGCGTTCGAGGTCGATGTCGTCCTCGGACAGCGGCGGCTCGAGGGAGCGGAGCTGGCTGATCAGCGCATTGCGCGCCCTGTCGTAGACGGCACGCCGGAGGCCGGGCGAGCGGTCGGGAAGAGCGTCGAGGGCCCTAGCCAGAAGCGGGTAATAATCGGCCATACTGCTCCGGTTCGCCCGCTTGGCGCCCTGCCGGCCGCGGCCGAAGCCGCAGCCGCGTTCCTGCTACGCTCTTTTAACCAAAACGGCCGCCATTCACTACCATCGACGGCGTTTGCGAGGCGCCATCAACGATAGATGCGACAGCGCTGCTCAATCCTCGAAGGGGTTGTGCATCAGGATCGTGTCGTCGCGCTCTGGCGAGGTCGAGAGCAGCGCCACGGGCGCCCCAATCAACTCTTCGATCCGGCGCACGTATTTGATCGCCTGCGCCGGCAGGTCGGCCCAGGAGCGGCCGCCGGCGGTCATCTCGGACCAGCCCTCGAACGCCTCGTAGATTGGCTCGACGCGGGCTTGGGCGGCCTGACTCGCGGGGAGATGGTCGATCTCCTTGCCGTCGAGGCGATAGCCCGTGCAGATCTGGATGGTCTCGAACCCGTCGAGGATGTCGAGCTTGGTCAGCGCGATGCCGTTGATGCCGGAGGTGCGCACCGTCTGCCGCACCAGGGCCGCGTCGAACCAGCCGCAGCGGCGCTTGCGGCCGGTGACGACGCCGAACTCGCGGCCGCGCTCGCCGATCCGCTCGCCGGTGGCGTCGGTCAGCTCGGTGGGGAAGGGGCCTTCGCCGACGCGGGTCGTGTAGGCCTTCACGATGCCGAGCACGTAGCCGATGGCCGAGGGGCCGAGGCCGGAGCCGGTCGCGGCCTGCGCCGCCACGATGTTCGACGAGGTGACGTAGGGGTAGGTGCCGTGATCGACATCGAGGAGCGCGCCCTGGGCGCCCTCGAACAGGATGCGCTTGCCGGCGCGGCGGGCCTCATCCAGCAGCGACCACACCGTGTCGGCGAAGGGCAGGATCTTGGGGGCGATGGCCAGAAGCTCGGCCTTCAAGGCGGCGCCGTCGATCTCGTCGATGCCAAGGCCCCGGCGCAGGGCGTTGTGGTGCGCGAGCAGACGGGCGATCTTCGCGTCGAGCATGTCGGCGTCGGCCAGATCCACGACGCGGATGGCCCGGCGCCCGACCTTGTCCTCGTAGGCGGGGCCGATGCCGCGCTTGGTGGTGCCGATCTTCAGGACCGCGTTCGAGGTCTCGCGGTAATGATCGAGTTCGCGGTGAAGGGGCAAAATCAGCGTGGCGTTGTCGGCGACGCGCAGGTTCTCCGGCGTGATCGACACGCCCTGCTGCCCGATCTTGGCGATCTCTTCCACGAGGTGCCACGGATCGACCACGACGCCGTTGCCGATCACCGACAGCGTTCCGCCGCGCACGACGCCCGAGGGCAGCAGCGACAGCTTGTAGGTCACGCCGTCGATCACCAGCGTGTGGCCGGCGTTATGGCCGCCCTGGAAGCGGACCACGACGTCGGCCTGCTCGGAGAGCCAATCGACGATCTTGCCCTTGCCCTCGTCGCCCCATTGGGCGCCGACTACGACGACGTTGGCCATGCCTGCCCTGAACCCGTGTCAGTGATGTCCACGCCATCGGACGCAATCCAAAGGCGGGCTCAGAGCCCGTTTTCGCGATCCAGCAGTGGAAATCAAGCAAGCAGGATGCAGGCGGTGTCCGTAACCCCGTCTGTCCGACGCTATTTCGCCTCGGTGCCGGGAGTCCGGCCAGGCAAATCACCGGGCTTGATCACCGGCATCGATCCGGTTTGATCGGGCTTCACCACCGTTCCGGTGGCGTCGCCCGGCGGCTTGATGACCCCGTCGTTCTTCTGAAGCTTGTCCGAGAGGGACTGATCTTTCGGCGGGGCGTCGGCGCTCGGACGAACCCGGTCCGGCGGCGTTTGGGTCGCCGGGGGGAGGGCGGGATCGCTGTCCTGCTTGCGCAGGGGAGCGTCCGGGTTCTGGGCCAGCGCCACCCCGCCGGTCAGCATCACCGCAAGGGCGGCGGCAGGCACTTTGGAGAGACGAAACAGGCTCGGCAACGCGGCCTCCATGGTCGAGTACGAGGTCCCGACGAAACAGGTGGCAGCCCAAACCGTTCCGATATCCGGCCCGAAACGCCTTAGCCGGCGCGGGCCAAGTCCAGGTAAAGCTCGCGCAGGCGCTTGGTCAGCGGGCCGGGCTTGCCCTCGCCGATGGCGCGGCCGTCGATCTCGACCACCGGCATCACGAAGGCGGACGCGCTCGTGTAGAACGCCTCGGCGGCGTCCAGGGCCTCCGCGACGGGGATCAGCCGCTCCTCGATGGTCAGGTCGGCCTCGGCGGCGAGCTTCAGCACGCTGGCGCGGGTGATGCCCGGCAGCAGCGCGGTGGAGAGCGGGCGCGTCACCAGCTTGCGGTCGCGGCTGACGATGAAGGCGGTGGAGGAGGACCCCTCCGTGATCGCCCCGTCCTCGACCATCCAGGCCTCGGAGACGCCGGCCTCGACGGCCTGCTGCTTGGCCAGCACCTGCGCGAGGAGGGCCACCGACTTGATGTCCCGGCGCTTCCAGCGAAGATCTTCGACCGTGATGACCCGCGCGCCCTTCTCGGCCAGCGGGTTGGCGGCGACCGTCTTTGCTTGCGTGAACATCATCACCGTGGGCGGCGTGTCGGCCGAGGGGTAGGCGAAGTCGCGCTCGGCCACGCCGCGTGTGACCTGCATGTAGACCAGCCCTTCGGTGACGCCGTTGCGCTGCACGAGTTCGGTCTGCAAGCGCTCCCATTCCGCAGAATCGTGCGGGTTGCGGATGCCGATCTCGCCGAGGGACCGGTCGAGTCGGGCCAGATGCGCTGCATTGTCCACGAGGCGCCCGTCCAGGATGGCGGATACCTCGTAGATGCCGTCCGCGAAGAGGAAGCCGCGATCCATGATCGGCACCTTCGCCTGTTCGAAGGGCAGGAACTCGCCGTTCAGGTAGACGATGCGGGACGCGCTCACGGCGGTTTCCTCAAACTCGGACGATGGTACGGGTGGTGCGGGATTCGTGCCGGCCGATCAAGCCTTGCCGAAGACCCGCTCGAAGATCGTGTCGACGTGCTTGAAGTGATAGCCGAGATCGAAGCATTCCTCGATCTGCTCCGGCGTCAAAGCCTTGGTCACGTCGGCGTCGTTCTTGAGCAGCGTGAGGAAGTCGCCCTCGCCGCGCCAGACCGGCATCGCGTTGCGCTGGACCAGCCGATACGAATCCTCGCGGGAGACGCCGGCCTGGGTGAGAGCCAGAAGCACCCGCTGCGAATGGACGAGGCCGCCGAGGCGGTCGAGGTTCCGCTGCATGTTCGCTGGGTAGACGAGCAGCTTCTCGATGACGCCGGTCATCCGCGCCAGGGCGAAATCGAGGGTGACGGTGGCGTCCGGGCCGATCATCCGCTCGACGGAGGAGTGGGAGATGTCGCGCTCGTGCCAGAGGGCGACGTTCTCCATGGCCGGGTTCACGTAGCTGCGCACCATGCGGGCGAGGCCGGTGATGTTCTCGGTGAGCACCGGGTTGCGCTTGTGCGGCATGGCCGAGGAGCCCTTCTGACCCTCGGAGAAATACTCCTCCGCTTCCAGAACTTCGGTGCGCTGCAGGTGGCGGATCTCGATGGCCAGCCGCTCCAGCGACGAGGCGACGACGCCCAGCACCGCGAAGAACATCGCGTGGCGGTCGCGCGGGATGACCTGCGTCGAGACCGGCTCCGGCGAGAGCCCCATCTTGCGCGAGACGTATTCCTCGACGCGCGGGTCGATGTTGGCGAAGGTGCCCACCGCCCCGGAGATGGCGCAGGTGGCGATCTCCTCGCGCGCCGCGACGAGCCGGGCGCGGTTGCGGGCGAACTCGGCATAGGCCTGCGCGAGCTTCAGGCCGAACGTCACCGGCTCGGCATGGATGCCGTGCGAGCGGCCGATGGTCGGCGTCATCTTGTGCTCCTGCGCCCGGTGCTTGAGGGCGTCGAGGAGGGCGTCCACGTCGGCGATCAGGATGTCGGCCGCACGCACGAGCTGCACGTTCAGGCAGGTGTCGAGCACGTCCGAGGAGGTCATCCCCTGGTGGACGAAGCGCGCCTCAGGCCCGACGATCTCGGCGAGATGGGTGAGGAAGGCGATGACGTCGTGCTTCGTTACGGCCTCGATGGCGTCGATGCGCGCGACGTCGAAGGTCGCGTCGCGGCCCATCGCCCAGACCTTCTCGGCCGCGTCCTTCGGCACCACGCCGATCTCGGCCAGAGCGGAGGTCGCGTGGGCCTCGATCTCGAACCAGATCCGGAAACGCGACTCGGGCGACCAGATCGCGGTCATCGCGGGGCGGCTGTAGCGGGGGATCATCGATGCTGACTCGACCGTCGGAGAACGGTCGGCGGGTAGCACCGCCGGGCGTTTAGCTCAATGCGCACCCGTGACGGGGCAGGGGAGCGCTACTCGACCCGCACCCAGCCGGGGCCCATCAGCCGCTCCTGCGGCTTGAACTTGGCCTTGTAGTCCATCTTGCGCGAGCCATCGACCCAATAGCCGAGATAGAGATACGGCAGGCCGAGTTGCTTGGCCCGGCGGATATGGTCGAGGATCATGAAGGTGCCGGGGGAGCGCCCGGCCTCCGTCGGCTCGAAGAACGAATAGACCATCGACAACCCGTCCGAGAGGACGTCGGTCAGGCACACCGCCATCGGGCCGCCCATGCCCCGCCCGGTGATCGCCGTATCCGGCCCGTGGCGACGGTACACGACGAGATGCGTGTCGACGTGGCTGTCCTCGATCATCATGGCGTAGTCGAGCATGGTCATGTCGATCATGCCACCGTCGTCGTGCCGGGCGTTCAGGTAGCGCCGGAACAGGGCGTATTGGTCCGAGGCCGGGCGGTTCTGCTCCGGCGCGCCGATCAGGTCGGCGTTGCGGGCCATCACCCGTTTCTGGCTGGCGCTCGGGACGAAATCGTCCACCACCACCCGCACCGACACGCAGGCGCGGCAGGTCTCGCAGGCCGGGCGGTAGGCGATGGTCTGCGAGCGGCGGAAGCCGCCCTGGGTCAGGATCTCGTTCAGGTCGCGGGCGCGCCGCCCGACGAGGTGCGTGAAGACTTTCCGCTCCTCCTGGCCCGTCAGGTACGGGCACGGCGAGGGCGCCGTGAGATAGAATTGCGGTGTGTCGCGCGGATGGCTCGTCACGCTTCGTCGGAACCTCGGCCACGGCTGTTCTCGCCGCGCTTCTCACCAATCTACAAGGGTCGCGGCCGGGCTCAATGGGCCAGAAGGCCAAGCACGCCGTAAAATGCCGCGACGCTTGGCCCGCGCGTTTTTCGTCAGCTACCGCGCGTGGACCACGGCGAGGCCGAGGAGTAGGTCATGCCCAAGGCGCCGGTCGGAGCGAACGAGCCCGAAGGCCACGTCCACGCACCAGAGAAGGAAGGTCGAGACCGCCACGTAGAACAGGAGGGCGTGAACCGCCGCCGACACGATGTCGACCGGCGCACCGCTCTCCGGCGCCACCACGCGCAGGCCCATCAACCGTTGGCCGATGGTGCTCTGCCGCCGTCCGCCCACGGTGATCGCGCTGTAGATGATCCCGCTCGCGGGCAGCACGGCAAAGAGCGTCCAGCCGAGACCGAAGGTCACGATCCCGATCACCGTGATCGCCAGGGTCAGCAGGGCCGTGAAGCCGAGGATGAACAGGATGTCCAGCAGGTACGCGATGGTGCGCGCACCGAGGCTCGCCCGCACGTAGGGAATGGGCAATCCCCCGGTGAAGGGAGCAGCGGCCGGACGGGCAGCGTAGTCGGCGCGGGATTCGTACATGGGAAGACCCTGCAAGCGGTGCAGCGACTGTTAGGTGGTCGCCGCCGCCGCCCGCCGCAAGAGCAGGCTCACGGCTGGCCGGGATCGGCCCGCGCCGCGTCAGGCGTGTTGAGATAGTAGCGTTGCAGCATGTGGAGGGCCGCGCCGGTGAGGGCGTTGCCGTCCGTCGCCACCTCGGTGAGCTTTGCCGCGTTGTCGAAGCGGCAGACCATCCGGTGCTGGCGCGTGCCTTCGGCGTAGTCCACGCGCACCGTTCCGGGGGCGGGACCGGACCCGGCCCCCAGGTAGCGGATGCCGGCGCCCTGAGCCACCGCAGGCAGGGCCCGGCGGCAGGTCGCCACCCTGTCCCGTCGCAGGGTGTCCTGGCAGGCCGCGAGCCCGCCGAGGAACCCCGCGGCGATGCCCCCGGCCACGAACCAGCGATGCAGGACCTTCACCGAATGGGAGCCCGACGCCCTTCCGTCAAAGGGCGCGCAGCTTCTCGGCCACGCGCGGCGCGTGATAGGTCAGCACGCCGTCGGCGCCCGCGCGCTTGAAGGACAGCAGCGCCTCGACCATCGCCCGGTCGCCATCGAGCCAGCCGTTGCGGGCGGCGGCCTCGATCATCGCGTACTCGCCGGACACCTGATAGGCGAAGGTCGGCACGCCGAACGTATCACGGACCCGGCGGATGATGTCGAGATACGGCATCCCCGGCTTCACCATCACCGAGTCGGCCCCTTCTTCGAGGTCGAGGGCGACCTCGCGCAACGCCTCGGCCGAGTTGCCGGGGTCCATCTGGTAGGTGCGCTTGTCGCCCACCAGCGCAGCCTTGGTGCCGATCGCGTCGCGGAACGGGCCGTAGAACGCGCTCGCGTATTTCGCGGCGTAGGCCATGATCTGGACGTCGAGGAAGCCCGCCTTGTCGAGGGCGCGGCGGATGGCGCCCACGCGGCCGTCCATCATGTCGGAGGGGGCGATGATGTCGGTGCCGGCCTCGGCCTGGATCAGGCTCTGCTCCACGAGGACCGCCACGGTCTCGTCGTTGAGGATGGCGCCGTCCTTCATCAGCCCGTCATGGCCGTGGCTGGTGTAGGGGTCGAGGGCGACGTCGGTCACGATGCCGATCTCGGGGAATTCGCGCTTCACCGCCCGCACCGCGCGGCAGACGAGGTTCTTGGCGTTCAGCGCCTCCGACCCAACGGGATCGCGCAGGCTCACCTCCGTGAAGGGGAAGAAGGCGATGGCCGGGATGCCCAGGTGCACCGCGCGCTCGGCGTCGCGGACGATCTCGTCCACCGTCAGGCGCTCGACGCCCGGCATGGAGGCGACCGGCTCGCGCTTGCCCTCGCCCTCGATGACGAACATCGGCCAGATCAGGTCATCGACGGTGAGCGTATTCTCGCGGACGAGACGCCGCGACCATTCCGCCTTGCGGTTCCGGCGCGGACGCTGGGTGAGGCCGAGGCTCCCGCTGCTCTTGTCCTCTAGGACGGCGGCATAGGCGAGGGGGCGGGGTTCCGGGATTCTGTCCGACATGCGCGCGGGTGTCCGGGCTCGAAGAGGCGGCTGCGCGGGAGGCTCCCGCGGGACGGCCGCGACAGGCAAGCGGAGGCACTCGCCTGCCGCTGCGTCGGCCTAGCACGCCGGGCGGGACCGACCCAAGGGCCACGCGCAGGGCAGGGGTGCCGCACGTTGACGGCACGGCCCCGATGGGTTCAACCCGGCCGGGGGTGGGCGGTCGCATCGGGAGACGACGCAACGTGAAGATCGAGCGGAGCCTGCGCGCGAGGGTTCGTCCATGCGCGGCCTGATCCCGCTGCGCAGCAAGCCGATCCGGCCGGGGGGCCTTCTCGGAGACCGCATCGAGCGCGATGCGGCGCCCCCGCCCAGCACCTGGGATACGGCCCTCGTCTGGTTCATGCGGCTCACCGCGCTGGCATGGCTCGCCAAGGCGGTCTTCGCCTGGGCGACCATCCTCGACGTGCGCCCCGGCGCCCCGCCTTTCGAGGCCGAGCCGTTCGGCCGGCAGGCCGCCATCGTCTATTTCGCGGTGGTCGATGCCGTGGCCGCGAGCGGCCTGTGGCTCACCAGCGCCTGGGGCGGGGTGATCTGGCTGCTCGCCGTGACCTCCGGGCTGACGCTCGCCATCCTCACGCCGCAACTCGTGCCGATTTCGACGCCGTTCCTGATCTTCGGCGTCCTCGTCATGCTCATCTATTTCCTGCTCTCCTGGCTCGCCGCCAGGGAGGGGCATTGAGGCACCCGCACAGGATTGACGGAAGCTTATCGCAACCTTCGCAAGCTCGCGGCACGAGAGTGAACGAAATCTTCCTTTAATCCATTCAGTTTGTCTTTACTGACACAGGTAAATCGCGAATTCATCTTGCCGCTTAAATCGTCTTTCATTCCCAGCGGATAGCTTTGCCAACATAAGCGGTGACGGACCACACGATCACCGCAGGATCCGTCAGGGATTTGACCGATGAAGAGCCAGTCCGCCCGCACCCAGCCCGCCGCCTCCGAGGAGCCGGCCGCCCCGCACAACGCCTACCTCGAGGCGCTGCACCTCGTGGAGCGGCTGCACCGCCGCCTCCTCGACGTGATCAAGGACGAGTTCGAGCGGCGCGGCCGCGAGGACGTCAACAGCGTCCAAGCCCTGCTGCTCTACAACATTGGCGACAGCGAGCTGGCCGCCAGCGAACTGCGGACGCGGGGCTACTATCTCGGCTCCAACGTGTCCTACAACGTCAAGAAGCTCGTGGAGGCCGGCTACCTGCACCACGCCCGCTCCAAGACGGACCGGCGCTCCGTGCGGATCAGCCTGACCGACAAGGGTCGCCAGATCCACGACATCGTGCAGCAGCTCTACGACAAGCACTCGCGCACGATCGCCCCGATCGGCGGCATCTCGGACGACGACTTCGACCGTCTGAACCGCGCCCTCAGCCGCCTGGAGCGGTTCTGGACGGACCAGATCCGCTACCGCCTCTAAAGGTGGAGCAGGCCGGCGATGCCGGACACCACGGCGTAGGCGAATCCCGCATTGATCGCCACGCCGAACAGGCCGACGGCCAGCCCCGCCAGCACGACGATCCCGTCGCGCTCCACAAGGCCGAGGCCGACGAGGCAGACCGCCAGCCCGAGGGGGATCTGCCCGATGAGCGGCGCCGCCACGATCAGCGCGAGGGCGAGCGCCAAAAGCGCGACGCCCATTCCGCGCATGCCGATGGCCGTCTCGAACACGCTGAGGCGCGGGCGCGACCAGCGCTCCAGCCGCCGCAGGACCGGCACGGCCCGCTTGACCGCGCGCTTCACGTCCGACTGCTTGATCGACTGGCCGAGCAGCCGCCGGGGCAGCCACGGCGCCGACATGCCTGCCGCGATCTGAATGGCCACGAGCAGCAGCAGCAGACCGCAGACGAGCGGGATCGGCGGCGGCATCGGGAGGCAATTGGGCAGGCCCAGCAGCACGACGAGCAGGGCGAAAGCCCGGTCGCGCAGGACCGCCACGATGTCCGCTACCGTGAGACGCTCGCCTTCCTGGCTCGCGAGCACGGTGAGAACGTCCGAGGTGCGAGCACCGTAAGACACGTCCGGTCCAACCTTCACTGACTTGCGGCGGGCTCTATCCGAGATCGCCGCCTGCGCCAAGCCGCGCGGCGTCCCCCGGCTTTTTTGCACCCCCTTTACGAACCTGACGTGCCGTCGGGGACGGCGCAGTCTCACCTAGAGTCTCATTCCGCAACCGCGCCGTTCTACTGGTGGAAGCTGCAACCGTTCCTGTCCATTTGCGGGCGTTAACCAGGCTTTTACCAATCACGCCGGGCCGCCTCGTCACGGCGCCCCAACAGGGTCTGCGTCAGGCGGCGTGTGTGCGTAAGTCTCCTCCACAGGCGATGGGTCTCGGGCCTTGCGCTGCTCGGCCTCGCGGAAAGCGCCGTCGAGGCGAGCGATCTCGATGTGCTCCTGTTCGAGAGCCTGGATGCCGGCCGGTCGACCTTCTCCACCAGCGGGGCGAAGATCGGGCTCGGCGCCCGCGACAGGGACGGGCCGGTGGCCCTGGTCGCCATCGGCGACGGGGTGCGCGTCGAACGGAAGCGGTGCGGCTGCGGCGCGCCCGCCACGAGTCTGTCGCTCTCGGCCGAAGCCTCGGCGCAACTCGGCTATCAATGGGTCCTGCCGCAGGGCGCCGTCGCCGCCTTCCTGGGATTCGAGACCCGGATCGACGGGGTGCGCGGCATCCGCGACGGAATGCGTCTGCAGGCCGAGGCATGGCTGCGGCCGGACGAGGACACACTCGTCCACGCGGTGACGGTCGCCGGCACTGCGCGCGGCAGCGTCTGGACCCGAATCGCCTGGGGCTACCGCCTCTGGGACACGTATCTCGGGCCGGAGGGCAGCGCCTCTCTCGACGCGACCGGCTACGGGAAGGTCGCCCTCGGCCTCCACGCCACGGACTTCGTGCTGATGAACACCCACATCCGCCTCTCGACGGGGATGCAGTGGGAATCGCAACGGACGCGGCCCGCCCCCTATTTCACGCTGGCGACCTGGGCCTCGTTCTGATCCGCCGAGAGCGAATCGAGGAAGCGGGCGGCATCCGTGCGGATCTGCTTGCGGCGCCCGTCGTCCATGCCGGCCAGTGTGCGATAGGGCATCGCCATCCGCTGGTTGCCGGCCAGCCGCTCCTCGTTCTCGATGAGGAAGTTCCAGTACAGGTAGTTGAACGGGCAGGCCGTCGGGCCGGTCTTGGCCTTCACGTCATAGGCGCAGTCCCGGCAATAATCCGACATGCGGTCGATATAGGCGCCGGAGGCGGCATAGGGCTTCGAGCCCATGACGCCGCCATCGGCCCAGAGCACCATGCCGTGGACGTTCGGCAACTCGACCCATTCGTAGGCGTCGGCAAAGACGATGAGGTACCATTCCTCCACCTGCGCGGGATCGAGCCCGGCGATAAGGGCGAAGTTGCCCGTCACCATCAGCCGCTGGATGTGGTGGGCGTAGGCATGGGCGCGGGTCTGGTCCACGACCTGCCGGATGCAGTGCAGGTCCGTCTCGCCCGACCAGTAGAACCACGGCAGCGGGCGGCTCGCGGCTAGGGCATTGGTCTCGGCGTAGGCCGGCATCCGCGCCCAGTAGAGCCCGCGCACATATTCCCGCCAGCCGAGGATTTGGCGGATGAAGCCCTCCGCGCAATGCAGCGGCACCGCACCCTCGCGATGCGCGCGCTCGGCGGCGCGACACACCTCCTCGGCGGTGAGCAGGCCGGCATTGAGGGCCGGCGAGATCAGCGCGTGATAGAGGAACGGCTCGTTGCCCTTCATTGCGTCCTGGTAGTCGCCGAAGGTCGGCAGGCATTCGGCGAGGAAGTGCTTGAGCGAGGCGAGCGCATCAGCCCGCGTCACCGGCCAGGAGAAGGCGGCGCAGTCGCCGAAATGGTCGGGAAACTCCTGCTCGACCAGGGCGATGGCCTCGCGGGTGATCGCGTCGGGCTGAAAGCCGATCCGGTCGGGCAGGCGGTGGCCCTTGGGCAGGCGCTTGCGGTTCTCCGCATCGAAGTTCCAGCGGCCGCCCAGCGGCTCGCCCCCCTCCATTAACAAGCCCGTGCGCTTGCGCATCCCCCGGTAGAACGTCTCCATCCGCAGGTGATGGCGGCCCTCGGCCCAGCGGGCGAAATCCTCGCGGGGGCAGAGGAAGCGGTTGTCCGCGCGAATCTCGACCGGCACCGGCAGGCTGTCGCGCCAGCCCTGCATCATCTCCCACACCCGCCACTCGCCGGGCTCCGTCACCACGATTCGCGCGATGCGGTGGCGAGTAAGCGCCCGCTCCAGCTCCCCGGTGAAGCTGCCGGTGTTCCCGGCATCGGTGAGGCGGACGTAATCGACCTCCGCGCCCTCCTCGCGCAACTCCTCGGCGAAGTGGCGCATGGCGGCGAACAGGAAGGCGATCTTCTGCTTGTGGTGGCGGACATAGGTCGCCTCGCCCCGCACCTCGACGAGCAGGACGACGCCGCCGTCCGTGTCGAGGTCGGTGAGGCTGGAGACCCGGCGGTTCAGCTGGTCGCCGAGGACGAGGCGCAGGACCCGGCCCTCTCGGGGCTTCTCGTGCGCTGGACGGCTGGCCACATATCCTCCCGGTCGCCAGGGCGACGCCGATGTTCCCACAGGGGTCGCGCCCAGGATAAAGCCGGCCTATGACCTCCGGTACCGGCAGCGCCCGGCCTTCCCGGCACCACGACGTCGCAGGCTTTCCATGAAGTTCGCCTTTGCGGGCATCGATTTCCTCGGTGGCGTGTTCGAGGCCCTGATCGAGGCCAACTGGACGCCGCTGAAGCTGTTCACCCGACCCTGCGACGGCATCTACGACCATAACGAGGTGGTCGTGGCCCGTGCCCGCGCCGCGCGGATCCCGATCCAGCTGTCGAAGATCCAGCAGGCCGACCTCGACGCGCTGCATGCCGCGCATGGACGCGATTGGGCGCTGGTGGTGGCTGGCTACCCGTGGCTGGTGCGCGGTTGGCGCGGCCGGGCGACCTACGCCCTCAACCTTCACCCGTCGCCGCTCCCCACCGGACGCGGTCCCTATCCTTTGTTTCGCGCGGTTCTCGACGGCTACGAGACCTGGGGCGTGACGGCCCATGTCCTGGCCGAGAACGGCTTCGACACCGGCGATATCCTCGCCCAGGAAATCTTCGCGATCGGCGCGGGCGAATCGCACGAGACCCTCCTGGCGAAGTGCCAGATGGCGGCCCGCCGCCTCGCCGCCGGCCCCCTCGCGCGCGATCTGCCGAACCGGTGGAAACGCGCCGAGCCGCAGGGCGACGGCTCCTACTGGGCGCGGGCGACGGATGCCGACCGCACCCTCGACTTCCGCCAGGATGTCGAGGCGATTCTCCGGCGGGTGCGCGCCTTCGGCACCGTCGAGACCATCGCCCGAATCGGCGACATGCGCGTCTTCATCGCCCAGGCCGACGGCTGGGTGGAGGCGCACGGCCACCTCCCGGGGACCGTCGTCCACCGCCATCGCCGGCATCTCGTGGTGGCGGCGCGCAACGGCTACATCCAGATCCTGCGCTGGTCCCCCGCCTCGCAGGTGGAGGCGGCCCAGATCGGACGCTGAACGAGCGCCGTATTTTCCCGCGTCATCGGACGCATGAAGCCGGCTTCCGTTTCCTCCCAGGCTGTTTTAGAGCGTCAGGCAAGTTGCTCGGCGAGTCTGGGCTAGCTTAGTTCGTGATGTCACGCGCTGTGGTTCGCTCCTCTTGGGTGTACCGCTGGGGGGAGCGCTCGCCATGACGCAAAAGCCCGACGAGCAATCCGTCGCGGCCGAGGCGATCATCGTCTTTGGGATGGCGATCATCGTGGGCGCCGGCCTCTTCGAGTGGCTGGTGATCTCGCCCGACCATCCCGGCTACGCGCTGTTGCGCGTCCTCGCCGCGAGCCTCGTTGCGACGCTGGTGACGACGCTGCTGCCGGTGGAGTGAGGCCGCCTCATTTTTGGCTGGACAGGCCCCGGCCGAGGGCCTAATTCCCATAACCGCGCGGGCGTAGTTCAGTGGTAGAACGTCAGCTTCCCAAGCTGAATGTCGTCGGTTCGATCCCGATCGCCCGCTCCATATTTCTCAACGACTTAGCCCCCGGCGGTGACATCCCGAAAATGCGGGATGCCACCGGGATGTCACGGGTGGTCGCGGGAGGTCGTCGTGAACGCCGAAGGCGAAGCGGCCGACTGGCACGCCCGCCGGGAGGCCCTCAAGGCGCGCGAGGCCGCCCTTGATGCAGGGCGGTCGCACATACCCACGGACGGCCCGCGCGACGAGGCCGGCATCGAGGCCGAGGCGGTCGAACGATGCCGCGATTCCTACGGTCCAGCTTAACCGGCCCGCAACCCGCTCCGTGCGAGGGTGCCCTCAAGCACGCTGCCTATCGCTCCGACGACGCCATTCTAGAGCCCGGTGTCGGGTGACGGATCAAGCGAAGGAGACCCAGCAATGCCCGTCACGTGGGAACTACCCAAGCAGGTTATCGAGGCTGTCGACCGCGCCGAGACCGCGCTCCGCGACTTCGTCCAGAAGGAGCGGGAGTCGGTCGAGAAGATGTCGGAGGCCTGGGTGAAGTCTGACGAGGGTGGCGAGGTCCTGGAGTGGCTGGACACGCTCGACGAGGCAGTTGCGGCCCTCCTGGAGGTGCGGCAGGTGCCGGGTTGAACGTCCCCGAGGGGCCCTGGCAGCGATGCCGGGGCCCTTTCGCGTTCGGGCTACCGGAATGCCCCCGGGCTGCCCCAGACGGCCTCCTGTTCCGGCGCGTCGTCGAGTTCGTTCTGGGCCTGGACCTCCTCCAGGGTGGGCGGCCGGTATTGGTAGCGGACCACCCGCAGGTCCAGGCCCACGGCGTTCATCGCGGCCAGGACCACACGGAACGACACCGTCGGCGCCCGCCCGTCCTCCAGCAGGAGGATGAGCTGTTTCCGGACACCGCACTTGGCGGCGACCTCCTGCTGGGTCAGCCGACGCCACCGACGGTGCTGCCGGATGAGCTTGCCGATCTCGAACAAATCTAAATGGGACACGGCCGGACGATGCCTCTCACAACGTACTTTTGGGGCTAAATTGCCTCAGAGATACGTTATCGGAGGCATTCCCAGTGTGTCCGGAGGCCCTGAAACCCACAATCTGACGAACGGCGTTAAGCATTGCCCGTCAGGGTTGAGTCCTTCACGGCATGCCACTCGGCGGTCCGCGCCTCGTAGCGCCGTCGCTGTTCGAGCTTCTCGACCTCAGTCATACCTGGGATTCCTTCCACGCCTTGTACTGGGCCAGCGTCCACCTGCGCGCGGCCATCTCCATCTCGGCGACCGCCTCCTCGTAGGTTTGCTCCCGGTCGGTGGGGACCCACCGCACCAGGGCCTGCCCAAGCGGCCGCGCTGGGTCGTCGCTGCCCTGTGCCTCGTCGATGCCCATGACGATGACGGGGGTGTCTTCCTCGGTCATGCCGCGTTCCAGGTGGTGACGGTCCGATTGACCACTCTCGGCATGGCCTTTGAGAGTTCGACGTCGCAGCTGTTCAGCCCAGGGACAAGCTGGAAGCACGGTCTGAGTATCGGCCCGGTGATGCCCTCCTCACGGTTCTTCCGCGACCAGGGACCGACCTCGCAGGGACCCCCTTTGAAGCGCAGGAACGACAAGTCCATGAAAGGCAGGTCGCTCTCATGGGCGTAGATGGTCAGCGAGAGGTAGACCCCGGGTGACGGCCTATCGACCGGGGTGACGTCGGCGCGCATGAGTGGGCCCGAATGAACCTCGCTGGGCCCGACGGGGAACTGGTCCTCCGACCTCAGCGGGACGTCGACGACCTGCGGCTCCAGAATGGCGAGTCTGCGTATCGTGAGCACGATTCCTCTCAAGCCTGCGCAGCGCTGCCGGGGCTCGGCGCCGAGGGTACCCGCGGGCAACGATTCGGCTAGCCGCCCTAGGCGGGTGCGGGTTATCCCGGGGCATGCGCATCCGCCTCGCCACCCCGGACCCCGACGACGAACCGGTACCCGAAGGCTGGCTGGGCGTGGGTTACCTCGTGTCCGAAGGGCCGCCCCGAACGGTCCTGGCGTACGACCCGGAGCGCCGCCCGCACGCCATCGTGCCCGGGCGGGAGCCGCGCCCCGTGGACCCCGCGGAGGTCAACCACGCCCTCGTGGCCGCCGTCGATGAGGCCGGTCTGGCGCTCTGGCCGGGCGGGCACACCTACGCCCTGCCGCAGGCCTTCGGCATAGCCCGCAGGACGATGGCCCGGGACCGCATTGAGCGGAACGGCCTGCCGCCGATGGTGCTGTCCGCCCTCGGGGCCGCCGCGGAGGGCCGCCAGCCCGAACTCATGGGGTGTATGCTGACGGCCATCGGCCGGTTCGCCACCGAGGGTGCCACCGAGCCCGACGAAGTCGACCGGATGCGCGAGGCCCTGCAGGCCGCCGAGTACGCCGCGTTCCTCTTGGGCAAGGTCAGGCGTAACAAAATGCTCAAAAAGATGCTCGGACCCGGATCGGCTAACCCATTTTTAGGAAACGTAGAATAAGCCTGGCCTCCTGCGCGGGTTGTCTCATGACACTCGCTGCTGATGGAGCCAACCATGTCCCCTACGCCAGACCCGGCGTGGCAGCGCCTGTGCCTGCACGCCTCCCTCTCCGGTGACCTGACCCCGATCCGAATTGGCGACTCGCCGTTCATCGAGATGTTCGCCCTCACGGTTCACCGGCTCGCCGCATGGTACGGCGACACCGATTCCGAGGTGCACATCGCCTGGACGGGTATCCAGACGACCTGCCTGGGCGTCCGGGACGAACTGTATCGCGACCCGATCCTGGCTCGCATCGCGTACGAACAGACGTCGACCGCGTTCGACAACGCCATCCGTCGCCTCACCGAGATCGACGGGGGCGATGGGGGCGACATCCTCGACTTCGCGTGCAGCCAGGCTGACGCCGCCGAGTGGGAGGCAATCGCCGATGCGACAGCGATGGCCCTCATGGAGTGCGGGAGCCAGCCGCATCTCGACTACGTCGCCACCCGTGCCGCCGAGCTCAGGCGGATGCGCCCCGATGGCCACCGGTTCGACGCCGCCGTCCTCGGACTGAGCGCATTCCCGATGCCCATGCGGCTGGCGGGCCAGGGCGCCATCGGCGTCCTCGCGGAGGCGCTCGCCAACGGCGGCGCCCAACCCGCGGCCCCCGCCGGCACACGCCGTTCCCCGGCCATCTCCAGCATCGCCCCGCGCGGTCCCGTCCACGACGACACGGGCTCCGTCCCCGAGGACGTGGACGAGGGCGATGTCATCCCCGGCTCCCCCGTCGTCACCGCAGCCGGGAGGCAGCTCCTCCGGACGCTCAACGGCGTCGCCGGCCTGCGCCAGGACATCGACGTGGGCGGCATCGTCGTGCTCGTCGACGTGCCCGACAGGCTAACCCTGGCCGCCCTCGACTCGATTTCATTCCACTCGCTCGGCCTGCACAACGTTAGGCGGATCATCCACACCGACCCGCCGAAGGGGAACTCGGACAAGGAGAGGCGCCCGAAGGAGTTCCTATCCGCCCTGCGGGCCCCGGCCGCGCTCGTGTGCCTGACCCCGGACGCGGGCACGTGCCTGCCGCCGGCCGCGCTCCAGGCCGCCGTGCACCGCCTGACGCTGTCCCCCATCGACGCCGGGGACCTGTCGACCGTCATCCGTGCGGAGACGGGACAGCCGTTGTCGGCGTCCGAGCGCGCTGCGGTCGCGGGCCTGTCGGTCACCGCAGAGCACCTCGCCATCGCCGTGCGTCCCGGGCGGCTGCCGAAGGCCATCATCGCCGACCTCGCCCGGCTGACGGCTCCCCCAAAGGCCAGCGGCCGCGGGCGGGACCTGACGCTCGACGACCTACACGGGGCCCGGAAGGCGGTCGAGTGGTGCCGCTCGACCATGAGGGACCTGGAGGGATGGCGGGCCGGCGCGCCCTGGTCGACCGTCTCGAACGGCGCGGTGTTCCACGGCCCCCCGGGCACGGGCAAGACGCTAGGAGTCCAGGCATTCGCCGCGAGCGCGGGCATCCCGCTCGTCATCGCCTCTCTCCCGCTATGGCAGTCGCTGGACGCCGGCCACCTCGGGACGACCCTCAGGGGCATGAGGGGCTCCTTCGACGAGGCCCGGGTCAAGGCGGCCGGGCGCCGGGGGGCCATCCTCCTGGTCGACGAGTGCGAGACATTCGTCGATAGGCGCACGGTGCGGCACGACCATTCCGATTACGTCATCCAGGTCACGAACTCGTTCCTCGAATGCCTCGACGGCGCCGGCGGCCGCGAGGGCGTCATCGTCATCGGCACGACGAACGACCTCGGTCGCATCGACCCCGCCATTCTGCGCCCGGGCCGTCTCGGCGTGCACATCGAGATCGGCCTGCCGGACGTCGAGGAGCGCGTCGAGATGATCCGCGTGCGCCTCGCCGGGGACCTGCCGGGGGCCGACCTGCTGCCCGTCGCCTGGCGCACCGAGCGGTACACGGGGGCCATGATCGAGGCCCTCGTGGAGGACGCCCGGCGCCGGGCCCGCCACGCCGACCGTTCGCTGACGCTCGACGACCTGCTGACGGTCGCCGGCGCCGGGGACGAGGGCGTGCCCGCCGAGGCGCTCGACCGCTACGCCGTCCACGAGGCCGGACACGCCCTGCTGGCGACCCTGGAGGAGCCCTGCGACGACCTCGTCGTCGCCATCCAGGCCGGCGACGGAATGGCAGGCTGGGTCAAGCTGGGTGCCGCCGCGCGGGGCGTCTGGACGCGGACCCAGGCCGAGACGCGCATCCGGCTGCTGCTGGCCGGGCGCGCGGCGGAGGACATGCTCCTCGACTCCGTGAGCTCCGGGGCGTCGCACGATCTGGCGCAGGCCACCAAGATGGTGGTCGAAATGGTGGGGGAATGGGGCCTGGGGTCCCGCGGCCTGGTGGCCGTGTCCCTCGACCCGGCGACGGCCCTGACGACCGCCCCCCTGTTGCGCAGGGAGGTCCAGGAGACGCTCGACCGCCTGTACGCCGGAACCCGGGAGACCGTGCGCCGGCACGCCGGGGCCGTCAGACGGATCGCGGACGCCCTCGTGGAACAGCGCCGCCTCGACGGCGCGCAGGTGGCCCGGCTCGTCGCCGAGGCCTCCCCGTCCCGCCGGCACTGCCACTAGCGGGGGCCTCCATGGAAGCCCTCGACACCATCCGCCGGCGCCTCGCCGACGCGGCACGGTCCCGCACGGCCAATGGCCTGCTGTGCATCGCCGCCGACCTCACCTGCCGTCGCCTCGCCGACCACGTCGCGGCGGGGACGATGACCGCCGACGACGCCCTCAAGGTGGCCCTGGCCGCCGGGGATGCCGCCCATTCCGTAGCCCACGTCTAACGCCTGGAGATCCCCCATGACCGCGCGTCCCTGTGATCCCGTCGCCCGTGACCGCGACATCGCCCTGCTGGAGCTGTGCCTCCACATCCAGCGCCTGATCGATTCGGGGCGTCTGCCTCGACCGGTCGGCGAGGCCATCGTGGCGTGCATGGCCGCCCAGGCCGACCTTTAGCCGATGGACGCCCTCCGGTCCGCGCTCGGCACGCCCGATGACTGACGTGTACCGCCACCGCCCGAAGGCCATGTGGTCCGTCCGCGAGAACGGACGCGTCACGGGCCACGCGCCCGCCCTGGCGCTCCGGGACTGCTGGTTCCGCGTCAGCGAGTCCGGCCGCCTGCGTGCCCTCCGGGGCCGCCGTGAGGTTCACGCCCACGTCACGGGGACACCCACCGACGCCCTGCCGCCGCCGGGGGCCATCCCCGTCGGCTACCGCATCCAAGAGCCCGGATTCCGACGCCGGGACACGAACGAGATCATCACCACCGCAATCGCCGTCTACTTCCTGGAGGATGGGACATGCTTGGCCGAATTCTAGTAATCGCAGTATTGGCATGGGCCACGGCGGCGCTGGCTGCCCCATTCCCGGAAAAGGGAGACCGTTGGGTCCTCGACGTCCGCGGGCAGACGCACGGAACCGCGGCCGCGTTCGGGCGGTGGGACGCGACGCCCGCGCAGGGGGCTACGTGGGACCTAGTCGTTTCATGCGGGGTCGTCGACGTCCGCACGGGCCGTGAGACCAATCTGTACCGGGGCCGCGGCGCGGCGCTTCGGGGACCGGACGGGCGGATGGTGGCGGTCTACGACAGCCCGGCCGGGGCGACCGACAAGAGCGGCTGGGTCTGGACGTCCCTGAGCGAGCCGCTCCGTCCCGACGTCGCCGTCCGCGGGCCGGCACCGTGCCCCGGGGGACGCGGGGATCTCAGCACAGGGGATTGAGCCGGCGCAGCCATGGCCTTGGAGGACCGGGTCGGTGAAGGTGTCGGCGACCCGGAGGATTCGTGGTCGCGCCGACCCTGTTCATCACGCTGCCCAGCCTCGCCGCGCTCGTCGCCCTCCCCGTCGAGGGGGAAGTGGTCGGCGTCCACGAGCCGCCCGTCCCTGTCGAGGAGGGCCCAGGCACCGTTCTTTCCGGGGTCGACGCCGAGGTGCATCAGTGCACGTTCCGGGTCGAGGCGTAGTGCGAGGCGATGATCTCGCCGGCGTCGCACCCGAGGTCGTCGCAGAACACCATCAGCCGGCGCCAGGAGACGGCGTCACCGTCCCAGCGGCGGATCGTGGCCAGTTCGGCGCGCAGGTGCCCGTCGGCGGTATCCGGCTGCCGCAGCAGCGCCCGCATCTGGGGCGAAGTCAGCCGGCGGTCGCGGGTGACCGCCGCTAGGCCGCGCATGACGACGGCGCCGAGGACGGCCGTCTGGGGAGAGGAGCCATACGCGCCGGCGCCGCGGCCCGCCTTGACGGGGGCTGTCGGCATGGCCTCGGGGGGCCATGGCAGCGCGTGGGTGCGGGGTGAGTTCCATCGAGGCGGATGGAAGCGCCACGCCTGAGATTCGACAAGCGAATCCAACGCGCTAACGGCCTCTGCTGACGTTATGCCTGGACTTCGTCAGGCGGTGCGCGGTTCGGAGGGACCAGGAGCGAGGCCGGCGACCGAATTCGGAGTCGATCCGAATCGTTTCCCACGCAAGCCATGCGTCCAGCCATGGGCGCCCCATGGGCTGTCATGGGAGCTATGCGTTTTCCCATGGGATCGCTCGTCAGCGCCCTTCTCGGTATTTTGCCCACAGGAAAACAGATGACCGCCGAGATCGGTCAGGGAGGCCACCTACAGGGGTTTTGGGTGCCAGAGGGTCTGCGGACTATCCCCGGACCGAACCCACCCGGTTCTCAGGGCCCGGATCGCCGTTCCGTGGGGCACGGCACCCGCGTTAACCGCCGACCTTCGCGGCGGTGGGTAAGGCCCCCCGGGGGGTGGCTTCCCCCTTGTCGCCAGCATGCCCGAGGCTGAGCATAGTCAGATTCGCGCCAGGGAGTGCTGCCCCTAGCGACGGATTTGGCCCCTCTCTCACCGACCTCCCGCGTGCTCCACGTATCACCCGCCCGCCTCGACCCTTTCGCGGAAATCCTCCTGCCCGAGGCCGAGGCCGCGCGCCTGGACGCCATCGAGCGGGAACGGCGCACCGCCGCCCACCGGGTCAACGGCGCCCAGCGCATCGCTCACGCGAACATCGTCCATCCGAACGGGGCCGACTCCGAGGGGATGGTCAGCTTGATGCGGGCTACGCAGATGCCCGACGGGACGTTCAGGTGGGAGACCCGCGTCGTCCCCGTCTCCTGCCTCGCCGACAGCGACGACTTGTTGTGGGCAACCCACCTCTCGATGCAGAGGCATCGCGGCGCCCGCGGGCGGTCCGCCGTCGCCCAGGTTCAGGCGCTCATCGCGGACATCGAGTGCCAGACCGCGATGTTCCGAGGCATGGATCACGAGGAGATGGCGGGCGTGATGCTGGCGCGCCTAGACGCCGCCGGTCTGCCGCGCCCGTCCTACATCCTCTGCAGCGGTCGCGGCCTGCACATCGTGTTCCTGCACGAGGCCCGCAAGGCGACGGACGGATTCATGCGCCGGTGGTATGCGGTGATGCGTGGATTCCACGGCCCGACGCACGGCAAGCCCATGCTGACCGTCCGCACGTCCATCGGCACCCGGATGGCGGACGCCGAGGTCATCGCCCACGAGACCAAGATGGCGGGCATCTGGCGGGGCACGGATCTCGACCGCAAGGTTTGCGACACGGCCCGCGTACTGCGCCTCGCCGGCACCTGGAACCCAAAGTCGAGGAGCACCGCCCGGCTGGTATGGCCGGCATCGTGGACCGACGTCGAGAGGCACCGATTCGAGGACCTGGCCGACGCGTTCCTGCCGTGGACGCGGGCGCAGCTACAGGCCCTGCGAGACGAGCGGCATGCCGAATGGTCCCTGCGTGAGGCCAACCGTCAGGCCCGCGGCGTGACCGGCGACGACGAGACCGAGACCCCAGCCCGGCGGCGTTGCAAGGGGTCGTACTGGCACGAGATTGCCGAGGCCCTCGACGCCGTGCGGGTTTGGTGGGGCGGCAGCCCCCCGGAGGGGATGAGGGACCTGTGGGGATTCCTGAGCGCCTGCGCCCTCGCGCAGCACGAAGGCGGGACCGCCGCGTCCTGGGCGGCCCGGCTGCACGGTCCCGCGGGCCTGCCCGAGGACGAGATGCGCGAGGCCCTAGGGGCGCTGGATGCCAGCTTGCGTCGCCACGAGGCGGGCGAGGTCTCGGTGAGGGACGGGGTCGAGCGCACCACGGTCTACTCGTACTCGAAGGGCCGCATGATCGACCTCCTGGGGCTGACCCCGGAGATGGTCGCCGAGATCCCGGGTGCAGAGGCCTTGTTGGAGGGAGGCGGGGTTCGGAAGGACGAGCGGCAGCGGTCCGCGGAACGCCGGCAGGTCGCGGGGGCCGAGGCCCGTCCCCTGACCGTTGAGGCCCGACTGGCGGATGGCTACGAGGCCCTGGCGATGCGGGACGCGGGGATGAGCCCGACCGAGATCGTCGCGGCGTTCGGGGGTCGCCGGGCGAGGACGTCCCTGTACCGTGCGATGCGCGAGGCCGAGGCGGCGGGTCCGAGGCCGGTCGTCGAAACGGTCTCGGAAGCCGTGGAGGAGGGGTCCGTCCCAGTGGTTCACGATTCGACCGATACTATAGTGGCGGAGCCGGAGCCGGAGGCGACCCCTCTCGCCGCCCCCCTTTCGACCGCCTCGTCTGACCCCGTCCCGGCCATCGCCATCGCCCCGGACAGGCCCCTCGCATCGACCGAACCACCGGCAGCCCCGTACAGCCCCTCTCCGGACCCGGCGGGCATCGACATCGGCCCTTGTGTCACACCCCTCCTGACGGCCCTCCCTGACCCTCGCAGGGGCCCTGTCGCAACCGTGAACGGGATCATCCGGAACGCCCTCACCGCGCCCATTGGCCAGGGAGCCTCCTACAGCCCCTCCGCATCCCGGGCAGGTGACCATAGCTCCCACCTCGCCGAACCCCCTTCACGGGTCTCCCCTGGGCACGGCCCCGGGGGTCCTGACGACCTCGAACTCCCGGCGTTCCTCGCCGACCTCACGGGTGTCCGGTGGACCTCGCAACTGCCTGTCGCGCCTTGAAGAATGGCCCTTGGATGGGTATGACCTTCCTGCGGTGAGACGCGGGATGCAGCACATCTCGGACCCCGTCACTCGGTTCTCACCGGGGGGCGGGGTCCACTCGTTTCAGGACCCTCGTGTCCCTTGCATCGCGCCCTGGCATCATGCCCGGCATGATCATCCCCGTCACCCCATCCCAGCAGTCCAAGGCCCGCCTCGTCGCCGCCACGAGGACGAAACGCTGGCGTGACCAGCGCAAGGCTGACGCCCTGACGGACGCCGCCATCGTGCAGGGCCTCGTGGAGGCCGTCTCCGGGTATGTCACCGCCGATGGCCGCATGAAGGCGCGGGTCGATGCCGTGGACCTCCACAGCGCCATCGTGGGCGCCATGGCCTGCCTAAAGATCTCCGGCGACCTGGAGACGCGCGAGGCCATGGACCGGGTCATCGCCCGCCTCACGCACGCCGCCAAGTCCAGGCCCTCAGGCGGCGAATCGGTCGCGCGTGATACGGTGCCCGGGTTGGTTGATCCCACCCACCTCGGGCACCTGCGCACAGCGTCGGACCCCACCTTCAGGAACCCCCGTCGTGGCCGGCTTCCAAGTCGACATCAAGGTCGCTGACGCGGTCGAGGCCGCCCGGGGACGGTTCACGTACCTGGCGTCGTCCGCCTTCCCCCAGACCGTGCAGTTCAGCCTCAACCGGGTCGTGCTGGATGGCGTCAACAAGTTCCGGAAGGCACTCCCCATCGCCCTCCGGCACCACAACGAATACACCCTCAAGGCGGTCGGCTACGAGCTCGACCGCCAACGCCTGGCGACCGTGGACAGGCTGGATGACATGAAGTCCGCCGCCTACATCCGGCGCGACTAGTCTGTGTGGCTGAAGTACGCGTTCGGCGAGGAACGCAGGCCCGGCGGCGACGTCGGCATCGAGGGCTTCTTCCCGAACCGCAACCAGGTGTACCTGCGAACGTGTCCGGCCTGGCGACGCAGGGTATCCGCCCGAACGCCTCCGGGTCGTTCAAGGCCTCGGACATGCGGATGCTCGGCAAGGCCTTGGGCGACGGCAACCAGCGCAACACGGAGTACGGCGGGCGCTGGAGGTGTTCGAGATCAAGGTCGGTGCCCGCGACCCGACGCGCCTGGGCGTCGGCGTCCACGCCCGTCCCCCGCGGGACCTGGCGATGCAGTCCCGGGAACGCCTGAAGCACAAGGTGCGGAACGGCAAGGCGCAGGTGCCTATGACGACGTTCGCCAGGCGGGACGGCACGCAGGTCACCGTGCCACGGTTGGTCAACGAGGACAGACCCCGGCTTCTGTTCCGGACGCAGCCGGACGCCACAGCGCCCGACGCTGACGCCCTCCTGGGAGTCCAGCCTGACCAAGTTGGCCGAGTCGAATGGCGATTTCCTGCTGACGAAGCTCGCCGACAAGATGCAGCGCAAGGCCGGGCTGCACTGACCCGAGGGCTGTCCGCGGTAACGGACAGCGTTCCGATGACGGCCACGCCCGTCAGCGGGTCGTGGTGACGCCCACGATGCGGACGGCGGACGCGTCGACGACGCCAAGTTGGGTGGTCTCGATGCCGGCCGGGTTGTCGGCCATGCCTGTGAACGCCACCGCGGCGTAGCCCTCTGCCGCCGCCTCGTCGAGGTAGCCCTGACAGGCGGCCCACTGCAGCACCGCGGCCGCCTCGTCCCACGACCCGGGCGCATCGATGCCGGCGTCGTCCGCGTACCGCGCGGCCTCGGCCATAATGTCGATTGTCTTCACCCGACCGTCGACCCGAACCTCGTAGACCCAGATGGGTGCGTTGCCCGGGTTGTGTTGGGGCAACCGTGACCTGTCGAGCCCGAACGCCCGGGCATCGCCGCGGTGGGAGGAGAACCAGAACCCGCGGTACGCGCCATGGTCCGGCTCGAAGGCGTCGAAGCTGCCCGCGTGCCGAGGTACCAGGCGCTGCCCTGATGGTCGGTCATCGTTGTGCCCTGTTGTGTCCGGGTTTCAGGCCGCCTGGTAGAGGAGGGCTCCGAGGCCCTGGCGGCGGACCTTGGTGGCTGCGACCACCGCGTAGACCGCATTGAGGGAGGAGGCGAACTCGGCCTTGGAGGAGGTGCCCTTCCTGGCGGCGGCGGCCCGGGCCTTCTCACAGGCCCCCTTGAAGAACTCGGATTTGGTCTTCGGAGTCTTCGAGGTGCGGGTGGTTTTGGTGGCGAACATCTTGGCCTCCCCGCTGTTGGACTGAATATGAACCCAGTTCATCCAGAGTACAATAGTGTTAATAACAAATACATCGCCTGATCTTAAGTATTCGCATCCGTGAGAGTCATCAGGCGCCTGACCATCGCCTCCTGACCCGCGCCGCGACCGTCGCACCAGCCGTCGAAGGTCTTGCGCGAGACCCGCAGCGCGGCCGCCGCGGTGTCCCGGCCGCCCCGCACCTTCGCCCACGCCTTCAAGCACTCGGCCAGAGGGCGCTCGTCCGCCTCCCAGTCCACCGGCCACGCACGCCGCAGCCCCGGCGAGTTCAGGGCGGAGTCGGCGTCGTAGCCCCTCGCCAACGGGTCCAGCCTCGGGTCGTCGCCGGCAATGCGGCCCTGCCCGAGGTCCCGGTCGTACCGGCTGAACCAGGTCGCCCTGTTCCCGGCCTCAATTACATCTCGGGGCGGCTTGAACACCGCCGCCATCGGCTGCCCCACGAGGTCCTCGCGATCGAGGAGAAGCCGGTAAGCGGCCATCGCCGCCTCCGGTGTCTTGAACGTCGCGTTCTCGACGATCTTCCCGTCCCCGTGGGCACGCACTCGAACTGTCCAGGTCATCCCATCCCCACCTTCACCGGTACAGGGCCGCACGGTGGGCCTCGATCCAATACTTGGCCGTCGTCGCGGTCTTCAGGGCGGTCAGCTTGGGCTGGTGGACCTGCACCGCCGCCCGGATCTTCATTGCGTACGAGATCTGCTTCATGGAGCCCGTGAGGGCAGGCAGGCCCTCGACCGCGGTCTGGCCCTCGCGTTCGAGGCGCTCGGCCTCCGCGGCGTTCGCGGCCTTCAGCGCCTCGGCCTCGGCCTTCCTGCGCTCCACCTCGGCACGCTCCGCCACGATGCGGGCCGCCTCGGCCGCCGCCCGCCGGGCCTGGAGCTCGTCGGCCACCTGGGCGCCGAGGGGGTAGAGACGGCGCAGTTCCGCGCGGTACTCGGCCAGGGTGAGTTCGACCACGTCGCCGTCAAAGGTCGAGACGTAGTAGTCGGACGTGCGCTGGGAGTTGTAGGCGACCCGCGCCAGTCCGTAGAGGCGGTCGGCCTCCAGGCGCCACTCAACCGAACCCGAGCGCCCCGAGCCGGACCGGTTGTCCTGCGACCACCGGAGGCGCTCCGTCGTCGCGAAACCGGTGACCTCGTTGACCGTGCCTGGCCCGTTCGCGCCACCGCCCGTCACCTGTCCCCTGAACACGATACCCTCGGCGTCCCGGATGACGACGCCCCGCCCAAACTCGATGCGGACGGGCTCGGCGGCGACCGGCTCGACCGTCGCGCCGTTAGCCTGCTGCTGCTGGGACATCTGCGGGACCATCCGGGCCTCGACCCAGGCTCGCTGGAGGGCGTCGCCCAGGGCCGTGCGGACCGCGGCGCAAGCAGCCGTGGCGGCCTCGCGGGCTATCTGCCAAGCCCTGCGCAGGAGGGCGGAGCGGTCGATCTTCTGGCCGGTGGTGGTGGTCATCGTCATTCTCCATCTTCGGTCCCGGATCGTCCCGGGCGACAACCTCAATGTACTGCAGATTGCGGTAGACCCAAGGGGGTCACCCTGGATTGTGGCAGCCCATCGCGCACGTCCCCGTGAGGCCGGTCATGGGCATGCCCGTGGCCATGCCCATGCCCTGACCACCGACTGTGCGACCCTGCTCCCCGCGCAGTGAGCGCCCGCGGGTGCGGGCCATGTTGGTGGCCTTCCAGGTCTCGTCGAAGAACACGAGACGGCTCGGATCAAGGTCGGGCTGGCCCTCAAACCACGCCTCGCGGGCGGCCTTCACATCCGGGGGATCTTGCTCGGTCGCGTGGGCTGTCTTTTTGTACGTCAGGTCGCGTGCGTCGAGGAAAGTCCACTGGGTCCCCAGCCCGACCGTGAGCGCGTGTTCCTCCCGCAGGCGGACCCGCATCTCCCCCAGGGTGATGTCGTCCCGCGCGGCAATCAGGCCGCGCAGAAACGCCTCGTGCGGATCGAGCTTGGAGCGGCATGCGCGCTCTTGGGGCCGGGCCGCCACTATGCCGGTCGTGGCCAGTGCCGTCATCCAGCGGACCGCTGTCGCAGCCTCCACCCCGAAGCGCTTGGCCGCTTGCCGGCGTGAAGTCACGCCTGCCACGTCCACTATCCACTCAAGCAGATCCTGGCTGTAGGGTCGGCCCATGCCATGCTCCTTATCTGGAGCGCTCGATGAAACAGCCCAACAGCCCTGCGTGAGCCCCAGCCATCCGATACAGCACCAACCGAAAACGTCCTAGTGCACTGACTCAGACGGATGGTTCAGGCGACCGGCTGACGGCTGCGAGGATGTCGGTAGCCGGCTTGGTCCAGACGAAGGGTCTGGCGCGCCGGTTGTGCTCAACGATGTAGCGTTTGATCGCCGCCTGCAGGTCGACGACGCCGGTGAAGGAGCCTCGCCGCAAACGACGACGGGTCAGCGCCGAGAAGAAGCCCTCGACCGCGTTGAGCCACGAGGCCGAGGTCGGGGTGAAGTGGAACGTCCAGCGCGGATGCCGGGCGAGCCTGGCGCGCACCTTCGGATGCTTGTGGGTGGCGACGTTGTCGAGGATCGCGTGGATCGCCTTGCCGGGCGGGACGGTGGCCTCGACGGCGTTGAGGAAGCGGATGAACTCGCCGTTCCGGTGGCGCTGCATGCAGCGGCCGAGCACGGTGCCGGCCAGGACGTCGAGGGCGGCAAACAGCGTCGTGGTGCCGTGACGGGTATAGTCGTGGGTTTGGGCGGCGGGATGGCCGGGTCCGAGAGGCTGGTGGGGGCGGGTGCGCTCCAGGGCCTGGATCTGGCTCTCCTCATCCTGAGCTTGTCGAAGGATCGTCGATAGACAGCACCACCGCGTGGGCGGGTGGGGCCATGTAGAGGCCGACCACATCCTCGACCTTGGCGGCGAAGGCGGGGTCGCGCGAGCGCTTGAACGTGCGCAGCCGATGCGGCTGGAGGCGGTGAGCATCCCAGATCCGCTGCACGGCCCGCAACAAGATCCCGACCGCGCGGGCCACGGCCCGGCCGGTCCAGTGCGTGACCTCGCCCGGTGGTTCCGAGCAGGTCAGCGCCAGCACCTCGGCCACTGTCTCGGTCGAATGGGGCGGCGTGCCGGGCGGACGCGTCTTGTCGCGCAGCAGACCTTCGACACCCGCCTCGGCGTAGCGCCGCTGCCAGCGCCACACGGCCGGGCGGCTGACGCCCGCCCGCCGAGCGACGTCCTGGACACTCAGGCGCTCGGCTGAGAACAGGACGATGCGGGCGCGCTGGATGTGCTTGAGCGGACGGGAGCGGTCGCTGGCGATCTAACCAGCCGTGCCGCGTCAGTCGCATTGAGGAGTACGCATACCGTCTGAGCCATCGCCCAGACTCGCACGTCTCACCGTATGCGTGAATCCTCCGTCCGCGTCACTGCACTAGTTGGTAGTGACACCGCGATTGTGCATCATTATCGTTATATTAAGCATAGATTTAACAGCAATTTGACGATCTGACGATTTGAGGTAATATAAAACCGCTGCAAGGCCATCTCTCGAGATCGGTCCACCGTGTGTAAGCGCGGATTATCCACTGCTCGCCCTCAAGGCGATCATTAAGGCAGCACCGTGCTTGCGCGCGGAATAAAAGGGCCCAGCTCGTGCAAACGAGCTGGGCCCTTTTGCATTTATGTTCTGAAGAAAAAGGACGAAATCGCAACAAGAGCAATGCGCCCAACTTACTCGTGGAAATACTCATTCCGGGCACGCGAATATGGCGCAAGCACCACTATCTTCGTTAAATCGTGAGCGAGGCAAAAGACAAACACGAAGGGATAGACCAGACCGCTCATAACGGTCCGTCCAAACCATCGATCCCCTGGACGGGACTCGGCTTTTTTCCGGCAGGGCACGAGAAACGGCCCGAAAAAGGTCGGTTCTGGCGGGTGTTTGCGACGCTTGGCGCAGGCTCGACCAAACCGAGCGACGATGCCGTGCCGCCGCTGCCCTGGTCCCTGCATCGCCGGTTGAGCCTTGCCGTCGCCGACGCGTTCACTCCCGTAACCCACTGGATCGGGAGCCCCGATGTCGAGCCTGACCGAGCGCAAGGCACGCCTGATCGTCCACGGCGATCGGCCCTACAACGCCGAACCGCCCCTCGACCGGTTGCGGGCCTCCTTCCGGACGCCGGCGGAGGACTTCTATGTCCGCTCGCACGGCGACCTGCCGGACCTCGACGAGGCAACCTGGCGCCTCAGCGTCGATGGCGGAACCGGCCCCGCGCTTGAGTTGTCGCTGTCCGAACTGCGGACCCGCTTTCCGGAAGCCACGGTCACGGCCACGATGCAGTGCGCCGGCAATCGCCGCGCCGACATGCGGGCGGTCGCCCCGGTCTCGGGGGACCCGTGGGACGCGGGAGCCATCGGCACCGCCGATTGGACCGGGGTGCGGCTTGGCGACGTCCTGCGCGCGGCGGGAGTCGCGGAAGACGAAGGTCTCCATGTCGCCTTCGAGAGCCACGACACGATGGACGGGCATCCCTACGGCGCCTCTATCCCGCTCGCGAAGGCGATGGCGCCCGAGACCCTGCTGGCCTACGCCATGAACGGCGAAGCCTTGCTTCCGGAGCATGGGTTTCCCGTCCGCGCGGTGGTGCCGGGCTTCGCCGGCGTGCGCAGCCCCAAATGGCTCCGGCGACTGACCGTCCAGGACCACCCCTCGGACAACCCGATCCAGGCCGGCGATTACAAGCTGTACCCAGCCGACGTGACCGCCGAGACCGCCGATCCGGCCAAGGGCCACACCATCGATACGATGCCGTTGAACGCGGCGATCTGCGAGCCCGGGTCCGGGGCCGTCCTCATGTCGGGGAGCAACAGGGTCCGCGGCTACGCGGTGAGCGGCGACCGGGCCGTCGTGCGCGTCGACGTCTCCGGGAACGGCGGGCGGTCCTGGGTGCAGGCCGAGCTCGAACACGAGGCCGACGCTCCGTTCGCCTGGACGTTCTGGAGCACCAGCCTCGACCTGCCTGCGGGCGAGCATGAGCTCTCTGTGCGCGCCTGGGACGAAGCTGGCCAGACGCAGCCGGCCCTGCCGGACGACACCTGGAACCACAAGGGCTACCTATGCGCCTGCTGGCATCGGGTGCGGGTGAACGTCACCTAGTGGTCGAAATTTGACGCCTGGTACCCGCCGTGAGGGTCTGCTTCCGACCCAACCTTGCCGTTGCGGACGGCCCGTCCGATGCCCGGAAACGGATGTTCAACCATCGATCATATGAACGTCCTCGGAGCGTACCTTCCTTCAACGACGGTGATGGATGTGTGCGCGCCGTATTTAGACAGTCGGCTGTCAAACATGGCATATGTCGAGGATGCGGGATGCGTCTCCCATCGATCAGTCTCGGGTCCGCGACCTTGTCGTTGCGGTCTTTCGTGCCAACGGCGCGGTTATCGCCAACGGAGATCGTCTGGTTGCCGACCTCGGTCTGACGGCATCTCTCTGGCAGGTGCTCGACGCCCTCGAACGGGCTGAGGGAAAATCTACGGTCGCCGCGATTGCCCGCATGATGGGTCTGACGCGGCAGTCCGTACAGCGCTCGGTGGACCGCCTTACGGAGTCGGGCCTCGCCGCCGGTACACACAACCCTGCGCACAAACGCGCCCCGCTCGTGGCCCTGACCGATCAGGGGAAGACGGCGCTTGCCGCCATCCACACGCGCGAACTCACGTCCATCAAACACACGCTCGCCCGCCTGACCCCCGCCCAGGTGGTGCAGGCCACCGAAGCGCTGACCGCCTTCGCCTGCGAACTCGACCGCCAAGTTAAAGCCGGAGGGACCCCATGAGCTACGTGCGCTACGCCCCCGAGGCCGAGACGCCGTTGGCCGATGAGACCGAACTGATGGCGGACCTCGAAACACTGATGGTCGACCTGGCCAAGCGCGTTCAAGCCAAGCACGGGCATGCCTTCAACGGCACGCACGCCAAGCTCACGGGGCTTATGACCGGGTCGTTCGCCGTGCTGCCCGACCTCGCTCCGGAACTCGCCCAGGGACTGTTCGCGGCCCCGCACGTCTACGATGCCGTGGTGCGCTACGCGCCTGGAGCGCCCGAACCGATCACCGACAAGGCTTCGGGTCAGCGCGGCCTCTCGATCAAGGTCTTGGGTGTCACGGGCGAGCGGCTGCCGGACGACGACGAGCAGGCGACGCAGGATTGGGTGCTTGGCCTGGATCCGGCCTTCACCGCCCCGGACGCGCGGGCCTTCGCGCGAACGTTCCGGCTGACCGGCGCGCAGTCTCCCCGCCTCCCGGAAGCGGCCATACTCGCGCTCTCGCGTGCGGCACGCGGGATCGAGGCGGCACTGGAAACCGTGGGTACGGAAGCCCCGAACCTGAAGTTCTTCGGCCGCCCCCCGGCTCATCCCTTCACCGAGGCATTCTACACGCAAGCCCCCGTGCGCTACGGCGACCATATCGCGAAGCTCGGAGTGTTCCCCGCCGCCGAGACGTTGGTCGCACTGGCTGACGAACCCCTCGGAACCGGCGACGATGCCTTCCGCGAGGCGGCGACTACGTTTCTGACGCGGCAGGAGGTGGTCTACGATGTCAAGGTGCAGTTGTGCACCGACCTCGCGTCCATGCCGGTGGAAGACGCCTCGGCGGTCTGGTCAGAGGAGGCAAGCCCTTATCGCCCGGTGGCACGCCTGACCCTGCCGCCACAGCGACCATGGACACCGGCGCGGGCGGCCTACGACGACCACTTGGCCTACCATCCCGGTCATGCCCTAGCGGCTCACCGTCCACTTGGTTCGATCATGCGGGCGCGTGTTCGAGCCTACCGAGCCACGCAGCGCTATCGGTTCGAGGTGAACGGCGTCTCAGCGGCGGAGCCCAGGACGAACGCGGACGTGCCCTCCTAGCGGCGGCGCGTCGTGGCGCGCGAACGCCTCACCCAGGACGAGGTCCGCTTCCCAGCAGTGCTGCCTTGAAGCGAACCGGCTGTGTTCCACCCAAGGCGGCGTTCCGATTCCGAGCCTTAACGCACCGCGTTGATAGGTACCGAGCTTCAGATTGTGACCGCAAGGGACGGGCGACTTGGCACACCGGCTATCTCTGCCCTTGTGGACGGCGTCCCCGCCAGCGGTAGACCAAGCACCGCGTCACGGTCCGACGTCATGCGTGTCGGTCATCCCGACCCCGTCGTGCGTGGCGTCCGCAACGTCCGACCATGGTGGGCGTTTCCCGTGCGTCGAGGCGCCGGGCGCGCCTTTTCAGCCCCGAGCCCCAAGGAACACGATGTCCCAAGAGTCCAGCATCCAGGCGACCGAGAAGTTCGGCGAACTCGTCAACGGCGGTCGGTTCGATGCCTTCCCCGAGGTCGTAGCCCCGGATTGCCAAGACCACGATCCGGCGCCGGGCCAGCACATGGGTCCCGAGGGGTACAAGGCCTTCTTCACACAGCTCCGCACCGCCTTTCCCGACATGCAGGTCGAGGTGAAGAAGCTCGTCGCCGACGGGGACAGCGTCGCCTTCGCCTACACGCTCACCGGCACGCACCAGGGCGACTTCAACGGCCACAAGCCGACCGGGAAGGCCATCAAGGTCCGCGGCATGCAGATCGGCCGCTTCGTCGACGGCAAGATGGTCGAGCGGTGGGGCTCGTCCGACGAGCTCGGCATCCTCAGGCAAATCGGCGCCATCGAGGGCTGACGGAGGCTTCCGCGAGGGCGTCCCGGCCACGGGACGTCGTCAAGGCTTGGCCCGGGGCGGCCCATGGACCGCCCCGGAGGCTCAAGAACCGATAGCTACCCGATCCCTTACGCGCTCCTGGCCTGGTCGGGATGGCGGCCCTCCGCGAACTCCTCGACGATCTTGGCGCAGAACGCCGGCAGGTCCTTGGGCGTGCGGCTGGTGACGAGACCCTTGTCGCAGACGACCTCCTCGTCGACCCAGGTGCCCCCGGCGTTCTCGATGTCCCGCCGGACCGTGGGGTAGGAGGTCAGCGTCCGGCCCTTCACGACGTCGGCCTCGATCAGGGTCCACGGCCCGTGGCAGATGACCCCGACCGGCTTGCCCGCGGCGAAGAAGTCCCGGACGAACGCCACGACGTCCTTGCTCGCCCGGAGCTTGTCGGCGCCGACGCAGCCGCCGGGGATGACGAGCCCGTCGTAGTCCGCGGCCGACGCCCCATCGATGGTCCTGTCCACCTTGTACCGGCCGGCGGGATCGAGGTCGTTGTTGACCGTCTCGGCCTCGCCGGCCTCCAGGCCGATGACAGTCACGGTCGCGCCGGCCTGCTTCACCGCCTCGTGCGGCTCGGCGAACTCAGGCTCCTCGGTGCCGCGCGGTGCGATCAGGATCGCGATTTTCTTGCCCTGCAAGCTCATGTCATCGTCCTTTTGGATGTCGTCGTTCAACGGAGGCGCCGTTCGCGCCGTTCCTCACGTCGGGATGCGGTCGATGCCGGCGGTGTCCTCGGCCGCCACGCCGTTCTCGCGGTGGCGGAAGTCGCTCAGCGCCTGGTAGACCTGGAGGCGCGCCCGCATCACCGAACCGAGCGGGCGGTGCGCGGCGAGGCTGTGCGCCGGGCGGAAGGTCATCACCTCGTCGAAGTAGCGCACCCGCTCGGGCGAGTAGGCGTCCTGGCGCGGCAGGCGGAGCGTCGCCACCGTGCGGTACGGGCTGACCGAGACCGGCCAGTCGACCGAGGCATCCTCGATGGGCTGCCGCTCGGCATCGGCCCAGAGCTGGGCCTTCAGCTCGAACACCACCTCGTTGTCCCTGAGGAAGGCGACCGTGGCGTGCCGGAAGCCGTCCTCGTCCTGGTTCGGGTCGAGCCGCCACTCCGACAGCGCGCGCTGCGCTTCGCCCGTCGGCACGGCCCCGAGCTTGGCCACGTAATCGCCGAAGCGGACCGGCGCCTGGCTGAAGTAGCTGTCGGCCAGCGGGTGGCTGTAGGGGTGCCCGAAGAAGTCGGCGAAGGCGCTCTCGGTACCGAAGGCATGGAGCGCCTTGTTGAGGTTGCGCATGGTCGACGACACCGCGCTTTTCACGCCCTCCGGCAGGCCGGTCGACTTACCGATGACCGTGCCATCGCGCAGGAAGCCCGCCGCCGTGCCGGACGGGAAGGTCGTCCCGGTGGCGAGCACGAAATCCTGGGTGTCGACGGAATGGCCGGGGAGCTTCTCCCCGGGGACGTCGAAAACCTTGATCGACATGCCGCGGTGGGTCGACACCCGGTCGCCCAGGGTCTCGCCCGGCCCTTGGGCGAAGCGGACCGCGACGGGATGCGTTCCGGGCGTGGCGAACAGCCCCTGCGCCAGTTCGGGCGGCAGACCGGCGGAAATTGCCAACTCGCCCGTCACGCAGGCCGAGCTTTTGGCATGGCTGGCACGCACGGCATGGTGCTCGCGCTTCTCCACCGTCTCGGATTGCTGCGTCATGCCGGCGATGATGCCGTCAATCGTCTCCTGCTCGTCCGCAGCAGGCTTCTCGATGTCGGGGGCGTATCGAAGGTAGGTCATGATCTTCCTCACGGTGACCGGGGAACTGAGGCGGACCGCGGCAGGAGAGAACGCAGCGGACTTGGGATTCGGCGTATCGAGTCGGGAACGGGATGCCGTTCCGAATATCGAGGGGGCCGCGGGCTCGGGTGTGCGACAAGCCAGTTCAAGGCGCGTCCTTCCCAACCGTTTCGAGGATCACGCGCGCCGTCTCGGCAGGTTGATCCAAATGCGGGAAGTGGCCGCAGCGCTCGAACCAGTGCAGACGGGCAGACGGGAATGCCGACTGGGCGCGTGCGGCTTGGCGCGGCAGCAGCAGGTGGTCCTGGCGACCCCAGCCAATGGTGACGAGGCCGGGGGTCGTTGTCGAACCCTGCTGCAACGGCCCGCGTGCCAGCTCACGCAGCATCGCATCGAACACCGGTGTGGCCGCCAGGCTCCGCAGCTCCCCTACGACGAGCTGCGGTGGCAGCGCCCAGGGGCGGGCGGACAGTTGGGCGAGCAGCAGCGTACGGGTGGCGGCGTGGCGCGACAGGAGGGGGTGGAAGGGCCGCAGCAACCGCACCAGGCGTATCGATGCCGCGAGCGTCCAGTGGAGCCAGCGCGTTTCCCACCCACGCCAGAAGCCGCCGGGATCAAGCGCCACGCAGTGCCGACCGATGCCCCGCCGCGCCAGCTCCAGCACCAGCCGGCCTCCCACCGAACTGCCGACGAGGTCCGCCGTCGTCAAGCCTTGCGCCTGCACGAAGCCGGCGAGGGCGTCCGCATGGGCTTCCATGGTCTGCCGACCTACGAGCGGGGCCGACCTGCCATGTCCCGGCAGGTCAACCAAGATCAGTTCGCGCGAGTCGCGCAATGCCGGCAGGAGTGGGTCCCAGGTGCGGAGATTGGACCCGAGCCCATGGACCATAAGCAGCGGCCGGCCCGTGCCGACGCGTTCGAAATGTAGGGACATGACGGCATTGTCCTTCAATATTTGCGCTGCAGTCCGAACAGTGGTCCGCCGCGGATTTCGTCGGGCCGGGCGTCTCGGTCAGGTCCGCCTGCCGCTCCTATCGGACGCTCCCAGGCGGCGTCGCCGGTCCGATAGCCAGCGGCGCGGCGCGGGTCCGACCACACTCCGCGGTATCGGGAGCGGATGTGCCTTCGATGCTCGCAGTGACGTGGACGTCACGTCCGCGCCAACTCAGATGCCGGCGTACCAGGCGTAGCCCTGGTCCTCCCAGTAGCCACCCTTGCCGTCGCCGATGTGGGCGAAGCTCTCGACCACCTCGATGCGCATCACGTACTTCGCCTGCTTGTAGCCGAGGTTGCGCTCGACCCGCAGGCGCAAGGGAGCGCCGTTCGAAACGGGAAGCACCTGCCCGTTCATGTCGTAGGCGAGGATGGTCTGCGGGTGGAACGCGTCGACCAGGTCGATGCTCTCGTAGAACCGAACCGGCGTTCCGCCGCTGGCCGCATCGTCCTCCGTCGCCTGTTGGCCACCGGAGTCGTTCCTGCTCTCGCCGCCGCCCGACTGCTTCGTCATGCTCGGGTTGGCGTTGCCGGCGGGGACTTCGTCGGCCCCCTCGTCGTCTCCCCCGCCTTCGAGCGGACTGCCCTGGTCCATGGTGTCGGCGCAGTGGAACACCACGTAGCGCGCCTGCGGCTTGAGCTTGGCGCGATGGAGCAGTTCGGAGAGGGGCACCCCGGTCCACTTGCCGATGGCGCTCCACCCCTCGACGCAATCGTGCCGGGTGATCTGGGTGCGGGCGGGAAGCTTGCGGAGGTCCGCCAGGGAAAGCTTGAAGGGCGCCTCGACGAGGCCGCCGACCTCAAGGTGGTACTTGGCGAACCTGCCCTTCGCCAGGGCCTTGTAGTCCCTGTCCGGCGGGTCCTCGGTCCCGTTGGGCTTGAACCACGGCGAGATGTCGGCCTCTGCGTATTCCGGGGCCAGCGTCGCCTCGCCCAGGAGCAGGCGCTGGACGAACATGTTTGCGTCCTCGCCGGTCTTGAGGGTGCGGCGGAACCAATCCGCGTTGCCGAGGCGGTCGCAGCCGCCGAGCATGGCCGCCGCGGCCGCGGCGGATGCTCCTGTCAGGAGGGCGCGTCGGCTGGGAAGGCGGCTCATGCCCGGGTCTCCCCGGTGGCGGGTGCCGGCTCGACCTTGCGCTCGATCACGAACCAGCCGGTGAGCATGCCGCGCATGTTGTTCCGGAATCCCGAGAGCAGGACCAGGGCGACGTGCACGACCACGAACAGGACGAGCAGGGCCGCCACGACGAAGTGGACCGTGCGGGCCGACTGGCGTCCGTCGAACAGCGTCAGCAGGAAGGGGAAGGCCGCGTCCATCGCCGGCGACATCGCGAGCCCGGCCAGCACCTGCACCGGCAGCAGCACGAACAGGACGACCGCGTAGGTCAGCTTCTGGATGACGTTGTACCGCTTGGCCTCGTCGCCTTGCGGGAAGCGCAGCGTCAGGTGCTCCCGGATGGACACGCCGAAATGCCGGATCTGGTCGCGGGACGGGATCACGCGGAACCGAAGCTGCCCGCTGGCCAGGCCGTAGAGGAGGTAGGCGAGGCCGTTCAGGACGAAGGCCCACGCGAAGAAGAAGTGCCAGGAACGGCCGCCGGTGAGGTCCTGGTCGCTCGGCAAGGTCGCCCAGGCCGGAAAGCCGCGGTCGGCCGCCTCGCCGTCGGAGCCCACCGAGGAGCCCAGGACACCGGTGGTGTCGAAAGCTCGCCCCAGGACCGTTGTGACGCCTTTGGGCGGGTCGTCCTCGGTCGAGGACATCGCCAGCAGCGGCGCATCGAAGGTCGAGACCTTGCCCCAGTACAGCGCCGGGTGGGCGTTAAAGATCTGCAGGCCGCTCATCAGCAGGACCAGCAGGCAGACCGCGTTCACCCAGTGGGTGACACGGATGACGAGGGGGTGGCGAAACATCCAGCGGCGACGCTCGACCTCGCCGGTCTCGGGGGCTGATCGGGTGAGGTAGGTTCGAGCCAAACGGTCTTTCCCGCACTCAGGACGGCCAGGGCGGAGGCCCCGGGATCGGGGCCTCCGGAAGCGCACGGCGCCTCGAAATCACATGCCGCGATTCATCATCATCCGCTTCTTCATCATGCGGCGCTTCATCATCTGCTTCCGCATCATGCGCTTCTTCATCATCATCCGCTCGCTGCGGTCCATGCGGACCTGGGTGACCGCGGAGGAGCCGGCCTGGAGACCGTTCGGGCCCATCGGCGCGGCGGAGGCGGCGCCGGCCCCGAGCGCGAGGCTGCCGAGGACCGAAGCGGCGAGTGCAAGGGTGGTGATCTTCATTCGACGTCTCCTGTACGGGGAAGGAATCCCCTTTCGCACAGTGAGAGAAGAGAAGGCGCGACCACCAAGTTCCTGATTTATTGAATAAAAATAGTGGCCCGAGAGCGTTTGGGCGCAACAAATCGGACGTCGAGGCAGGGCCTCGCGCCGCGCCCAGGTCGGGCGTACGCCGACCTGTACGGAGGCATGGAGGGGAAAGTTTCAAACCGGACCGGGAACGCTGACGTCCACCTCCAAGCCGACGCGATCAGTTCCCGATCACGTGAGGTCAGTAAGAGTGGTCGATCAGGGAGATGACCGGAACGGGTCCCGGCTTAATCGGTTGTGCGCAAGTGAGTTCTGGAGATCGTGCATGCCGGCAGCGCCCGTTCGCTATTCCCCCGACGTCGAGAAGATCGCCGCCGACGAAGGCAAGACCATTGAGGGTCTGAACGAGACCTTCGACAAGATCCTGACCACGGTGGCCGACAACTCCGGGCACGCGGTGCGCTCGGTGCACGCCAAGGCGCACGGCATTCTGGAGGGCACCTTCACGGTCGAGGCCGACCTGCCGCCCGAGCTCGCCCAGGGCCTGTTCGCGACGCCTAGCGAGCATCGGGTCTACATGCGCATGTCCACGAACGCCGGCGACATCCTGCCCGACGCGATCTCGCTGCCCCGGGGCCTGGCCATCAAGGTCCTGGACGTGGAGGGCGAGCGCCTTCCCGACGCCGAGGGCACGACCCAGAACTTCATCATGGTCAACGGCAAGGTGTTCCAGGCCCCGAATGCCGAGAAGTTCCTGGGTAGCCTCAAGCTGCTCGCGGGCACCACCGACAAGGTCGAGGGTCTGAAGGTCGCCGCCTCCACCGTCCTGCGCGGGGTCAACAAGGTGCTCCACGCGGTGGGCATCGAAAGCCCGACGATTGGCGGACTGGGCGGCGCGCCCAACGTCGATCCGCTGGGCGAGACCTACTACAGCGTGACCCCGTTCCGGTACGGCGACGATATCGCAAAATTCTCGGCCGCTCCCGTCGCGCCGACCCTGACGGCGCTCACCGGTGCGGAGATCGACACCTCCGTGCGTCCGAACGCCATCCGCTATAAGGTGCAGTACGAGATGGTGGGTATCTCCGGCGAATGGGAGTTCCAGGGCTCGCTATGCCGCGACCCGGAACCATATCGATGTGAGGACCCCACGGTGGTGTGGCAGGACAACGCTGCCCCGCGCGCGCGCTGCTCGACCATTG
>NZ_JAKSXZ010000020.1 GCF_022829465.1 Methylobacterium sp. J-067 | reverse complement strand
GGCCGATGTTGGGGCGCCGTTGGTGAGGGCCTCTCCGAGGGCGGACGGGTCGGCCGTCGACTGCGCGGCGGTCTCGGGGACGGTGCCGCTCATTGTGCCGGCCGTGGCCTGCAACTCGGTGGCCGAGGACGAGACCATCCCGATGATCCCGCCCACCGCCGGCTCGAAGCCGTCGGCCATCTGCCGCATGCCGGCCTTGCGCTGCGCCTCGGCCGCGAGCCGGGCCTGCGCGGTGTCGGCTTCGAGCTGCCGCGTGCGGATCAGGTTGTCCTTGAACACCTGGACGGCGCCGATCATGCGGTCGATCTCTTCGGCGTGGGTGGCCTTGGGGATCGCCTGATCGAGACGGCCCGAAGCGAGCCCTTCCATGGATTCGGTGAGGGTGCGGATCGGCCGCGTCACGCCGCGACCGATCAGCGTCGCCAGGATCGCGATGAGGCAGAACGCGACCGCCGCGCCCCCCAGAAGCCTCATCAGGGTCGGCTGCAACTGCGCGGCCGTATCGTCGGCATAAATGCCCGAACCGATGATCCAGCCCCAGGGCGCGAAGCCCTGGACATAGGAGATCTTCGCCACCGGTTGTTCCACGCCGGGTTTCAGCCAGAGATAGGGGACGGAGCCACCGCCGGACGTCTTTACCACCTCTACCATCTCGGCGAAGAAGCGCTTCCCGCTCGGGTCGGTCACGGCTGAAAGATCGGTCCCGATCAGCTCCGCTTTCGGATGGAACACCATCCGGGGGGCCATGTCCTGAATCCAGAAATACTCGCTGCCGGCGTAGCGCAGGCCGCGCACCGCAGCCACGGCGGCCTTCTGCGCGGCGTCGCGGCTCAGACGGCCCGCGCGCTCCTCACCCTCGAAATACGTCAGCACCCCCTGCGCGGTCTGGACAAGATCGCGCGTCTTCAACTCGCGCGCATCGGTAATGGCGCGGGATAAATCCCAGGTGGCCAGCGCGATCAACGCGGCCATGCCGACGAGGGCGGTCACTGTGATCGCCTGGATGCGAGTACCGATGCGGGTGGTCATAACGGTCCGAGGATGGGGATGTTTAGGCTCTGCCGAGGATGAGCTGCCGTTCTCCGGCGGCCAGACAACGATCTTCCGGATCAAGCGTCGCGTGCTTCTCGGACTTTGTTCGATAGACCTAACGAACCGTCACCGGGATCGTCAGGCGGCCATCTTGGACAGGTTCAGGAAGGTCAGGAAGTCGGCATACGGCAACGGCCGGCTGACGTGGAATCCTTGAACCTGATCGCATTGCTCGGCGGCGACGAAGGCATATTGCTCGGCGGTTTCGACACCTTCGACCGTCGTCGCCATGCCGAGGCACGCCCCCATCGTGATGATGGCCCGGACGATGGCAGCGCTCTCGCTGTCCTCCGGGAGCATGCGGATGAAGGACCGGTCGATCTTGATCTTCGAAAACGGAAAGCGGCGCAGGTAGCTGAGCGACGAGTAGCCGGTCCCGAAATCGTCCATCGCGAGGGACACGCCAATCGCCTTGAGCTTGGTCAGCAGCGCGAGGGTGCGGGCCTCGTCCTCGAGCATCACGCACTCGGTGATCTCAAGTTCGAGCCGGTTGGCGGCGAACCCAGTGGTGGCCAGGATCGACGCCACCACGTCCGGAAGGCGGTCGTCGCGGAACTGGACCGGCGACAGGTTGACCGCGAGGGCGATGGTGCTCGGCCAGCCCGCCGCATGGGTGCACGCGGTGCGGAGCACCCAGGCGCCGAGTTGCGCGATCAGGCCCGTCTCTTCCGCGAGGGGGATGAAGTCCGCAGGCGGGATGAGGCCCTGCTCCGGATGCCGCCAGCGGACCAGGGCCTCCGCAGCCGTCACCGCTCCGGTCTGGGCATCCACCAACGGTTGATAATGGAGCTCGAATTCTTCGGCGGTCAGGGCGCGGCGCATGTCGGCTTCCAGCCGGCTGCGCAGCAGCATCCGCGCCGCCATGGCCGGCTCGAACAGCCTGAACGTTCCCTTGCCCGCGGCTTTCGCCTTGTACAGGGCGAGGTCCGCGTGGCGCAGCAACTCGTCCCCGTGATGTCCGTCCTGGCGGCCGATGGCGATGCCGACGCTCACGCCGACATGAACCAGCTGAGTGTCGAGCAGGAAGGCCCGGTCGATCGCCGCGACGAGCCGCGCGGCGACGGCTTCGGGGTCCGAGACGGCGGCTTTATCCAGCAGCAGAATCGCGAACTCGTCGCCGCCGAAACGCGCGACGACATCCCCCTCGGCGAGGGCGGATTGCAGGCGGGTGGCGACCTTGCGCAGCAATTCGTCGCCCATCGCGTGCCCGAGGGTGTCGTTGACGAACTTGAACCGGTCGAGGTCGAGCATCAGGACGGCAAAGCCGCCCTCCTGCTCGCGCAGGGCGGCGACGCGGTGAGCGAGCAGATCGCCGAACCGCGCCCGGTTCGGCAACCCCGTCACGGCATCCGTGAAGGCCAGGGTGCGCAGGCGCGCCTCCGAGCGCAGGCGCTCTCGCTGATCGCGGAAGGCGATGACCGTCTGCCGCTTGTGACCGAGGAAGATCTCCTTCCGCAGCACGCGAACCGGAACGGACTGGCCATCGGCACCGACGAGTTCGGCCTCGCGCTCCTCCTGTTCCGGGAGGTCGGACGCCACGAGCCCCGGCAGAAGCCGCGTCAGGCGGCAATTGACGAGCTGGGCCTGATTCATGCCCGACAGGATTTCGAGGCTGCGGTTGGCCGTGGTGATGACCTCGCCGTCGCACACCGCCAGCCCTTCGAGGGCCACGCCGGCCAGTTCGCGCAGGCGCTCGCGATCACGGCGCATCTGGGCCCGCGCGTTGAGGGTCATGCGCAGCCCGAAGAAGGCGAGCGTGAGCAGACCGAACGACACGGCGGCGATGACGGGGGCGATGGTCTCCGGCGCGATCGCGGTGTCCGGCAACGGGACCGACGGATCGTAGGTGAGCGTCATCGCGGTCATCCCCCCGACGTGAAGGACGACGATGGCGAGCAGGAGCAGGGGGCCGGCGAGGCGGCGCAGGGTGCGCTCGCGCTCGGCGGCGAGGATCAAGGCCAAACCCGACAGGCCGAGGCTCGCCATGATGGTCGGGGGGACGACGCCCATGTCCCAGACGACATGCCCCGTGACCCGGTAGGAGGCCTGCCCCACGTAATGGAGCGCCGTCACGCCGAGGCCGATGATGACGCCGGCCAGGAAGCGACGCGGGCGGCGTTGCGCGCCGATGGACAAACCGACCCCCAGGCCGATGCCGCCGATGACCAGCAGCAGGGACGCTGCGGTCAGGATCGGCTCGAAGCCCTCCGCCATGCCGGGCTGGAACGCCAACAGTGCGTTCATGTGCGTCGCCCAGGCCGTACAGCCCCCGGCGACGATGCTGACGATGCCCCATTTCCTGCGCGGCAGACCCTCGGAACGGGCCGCATGGGAGGCGATGGCGGAGGTCGCGTAGATGCCCACGATGCAAACGAGCGCCGCCAACAGCAGCAATCGTTCATCATGCTGCTGCGTAACGCAGGTTAGAATGGCACGCATGTAAAACTCCCAGGACGACTTGTACCTGACGGAGCTTATGCTTTCGTGAAGTTTTTCTCGGCGATTTCGTGCTCTATCGCCTTGGCCATGACTGGGAAACACCGAGAAACGACGCCCGAATTCGCCACTCATGCCGAGGCAGGATGGCCCGGCCCGCAAAAGGTATACCTTGAAATCAAGCGCTCGATTTATCGCTCATTAATCGTTCGCTCTACGCTTTCACACCAGAGAAAGACTCTCGTCAGCTTCTGGTGGTAGCAGTCACGACTATACGGACAGCGCAGCAGAGCAGAACGATGCAGGCGGTAGCGGGCGGCAAGGCTGACGCCGGGACGGTTCAGCTGTCGGAGATCCTCGGCGCCCTGAGCCACGCCCTCGATCTCACGGAGGGCCAGCCGGTCGGCCATTGCGTCCGCGCGACCTGGATCGGCGCCCATATCGGGCAGCGATTGGGCCTGCCGGAGACCGAACTCTGGGAATTGTACCACACGGTCATGCTGAAGGACCTGGGCTGTTCCAGCAATGCCGCCCGGATCTGCGAGCTTTATCTCTCCGACGACCTTGCCTTCAAGCGTGACTTCAAGACGGTGAGCGACAGCCTGCCGAAGGTTCTCGGCTTCGTCTTCACGCATACCGGCCTGAAGGCGGGTCTGGCGGAACGCTTCCGCGCCGTGCTCAACATCCTGCAGAACGGCGGAACGATCGTCGACGACCTGATCCAGACCCGCTGTCAGCGCGGAGCCGAGATCGCGCGGCAGCTGCGTTTCCCCGCAGGCGTGTGCCGCGCCATCCATGCCCTGGATGAGCACTGGAACGGCGCGGGCCGACCCGACCGTCTCGCAGGCGCCGCGATCCCCCTCTATGCGCGGGTCGCCCTCCTCGCGCAGGTCGTGGATGTGTTCCACACCGCCGCCGGCCCCGCCGCCGCCCTGGCGGAAGTGCCGGCGCGCTCCGGGACGTGGTTCGATCCGGAGATCGTCGCCTGCTTCGAAGCCGTGGCGGCCGATCCCGCCTTCTGGGAGACGCTGGCCTCCCCGGACGTGGAGACGGCCGTGCTCGCCCTGGCGCCGGCCAGTCCCATCGTCGTGGATGAGGATTACCTCGACGACATCGCCCGGGCCTTCGCGCAGATCATCGACGCCAAGAGCCCCTTCACCTGCGGTCACTCGGAGCGCGTGGCGGTCTATGCCGACATGATCGCGGCCGAACTCGGTTGCACGCTGGAGCGCCGCCGCTGGCTGAAGCGGGCCGCCCTCCTGCACGACGTCGGCAAACTCGGGGTGTCGAACGCCATCCTCGACAAGAACGGCAAGCTCGACGAGGCCGAGTGGCGCGACATGCGCAACCACGCCTCGCTGTCCGAGACCATCCTGACCCGCGTGGCGGCCTTCCGCGAGCTGGCGCGCATCGGCGGCGACCATCACGAGCGCCTGGACGGCAAGGGGTATCCACGGGGGCTGGCGGGCGAGGCGATCCCGTTCGAGACCCGCATCGTGTCGGTGGCCGACGTGTTCGACGCCCTGACCGCCGACCGGCCCTACCGGGCGGCGATGCCCCTGGACAAGGCCCTCGGCATCATGCGGGCCGACCTCGGCAGCGCCTTCGACCCGATCTGCTTCGCGGCCCTGGAGCGGGCCTTGGCGACCATCGAGGGCGATCTCGCTCGCGCGGCCTGAGCGACGACGGAAGACGTGTCCGGCGGCAAGGTGCGCCGCGAATGACCTATCGGGTCAGTCTTCGAATTCGATTCCGAGTTTCCGGCCGTCGCGCCAGATCATCCGGTAGGCCCGATCAGCGTACAGTCGTTCGCAGATGAAACGACCGGAGTTCGACACTTCGGTGTCGTCTTCGACTTCGAGCATGGCGCCGAACATGCTCAGATTCCAAACGAGACAATCCGCGCACTGACGGCCTTCCGCGAAGAAGAGCGTGCCGGTCTTGAAGGCATCGTCGCGCCGTTGTCGTCGCCGCTCCGTGTCCATTGCACTTCTCTCGCCGAGGACGAAGACCATCGGAGTCACGCCCCGGTTAACAAATGCCGTTCAGCGGCTTCGTCGGGTCGTCATCACCGGGCGGCGTCACTGCGCCATGTCCCGAAGCGCACCCGCCGAAGGCCGTCGTCATCGGTAACACCGGATAAACCAGAAACCGCGTGTTCATCGCGTCCGAGCCGGACTCGACATCACGCGGGCGGCGTGATGTGTGCCTATCCCATGCTGTCTTCTCCTGGGATGGGGCGGTGCTGACCGAAGCGCAGCGGCAGGCGCTCGTGGCGCTGGCGGAATGCTTTGCGGAAGACGGCATCCTCATCGATGCCCAGAACATCCGCGCCGCCCTGGCCGCCGCCAACGATGCCGAATTCCGCGCCACCTCGGCGGAGGCCGATGGCGTGCGCCTGCGCTCGCAGCTCGAAGACGCCCGTCAGCGCGTCGCGGCCCTCGAAGCCGCAGCCCTCGCCGGGGGCTGGAAACAGCGCGCGGAGGAGGCGGAGACGGAGATCGAGCGCCTGAAGCGCGAGCGCAACGACGCGCGGGCCACCGCCCAGGGGATCCTCGCGTCCCTCAAGGAACAAGGCGAGGCCGCCGACGCCGCCGAGGCCGCAGCGGCGATCCTCTCGGACCGCGTGGCGGAACTGGAATGGGCCTTGCGCGAGGCGGTGTCCGCCATGCGCGGCTGCGTCGCGCTCACGGCCGCCGGCGCAGCGGGGCGCGAGGGCCGGAACGGGGCCTCAGCGGGCCACGCCGAAGACGCGGCTGCGGACGAAGCCGAAGACGCTGTAGCAGGCGATCAGGCAGCCGACGCTCATGGCGCCGAGGCAGCTGATGGTCTTCACGGGCTCACCGCGCGCCAGGACGATGGCGACGGTGAGGGGAATGACGGCGAAGATGAACAGAGCGGTCATCGCGAACTCCCATCCGGATCGCCGGGACCGTAGGGGCCGAATGGTTAACGGTTCGGGACTTTTGCCATCCGCTCGCCGCTGCGCCGGCTCACGAAAGCGGGGGGCTCCGTTGACTCGGGCGAAAACGGGTCTCTAATTCCTGTGGCATCAGAAGCACAGGAGGGAGCATGAGGTCTCTGCGCGTCACCGGCCACGGGGTGGATCTCGGTGAAAGCCTGCGCACCAGGGTCGAGGAACGGATGGCGGCGACGCTGTCCAAATATCTCGACACCCACATGCAGGATGGCTGCACCGGCCACGTCACCCTTCGCCGAGATGGGAGCGCGTACCGCACCGATTGCGTGCTGCACCTCGTCTCCGGCCTCACCATGGAGGCCGTGGGCGCCGCGCACGATCCGCGGGCGAGCTTCGAGCAGACCGCCGACCGGCTGGAGACCCGCCTCCGGCGCTACAAGCACCGCCTGAAGGAACATGCCAGCGCCGCCCGGGACGACCCCGCGATGGAGGCCGCCTACGCCGTCTTCGCCGCGCCGGACGAGGAGGATGCCGAGCCGGAGGAGGAGGGCGACGCCCATCCCCCGATCGTCGCCGAGAGCACCAAGACCCTACAGCGGCACACGGTGGGGGAGGCGGTCACGGCCCTGGACATGACAGGATCCCCCGTCGTTGTTTTCGTCCACGCTGGCACCGGGCGCATCAACATCGTATATCGGCGCAGCGACGGGGCGATCGGCTGGGTCGATCCTCCGACGGGCGTCGCCTGACTCACATCAGGCGTGCGCAGAACAGAGCCGGAACCGACCTCGTTATCCGACTATTGGATAGGGGCGTGTCCGGCTTAGGGCGGGCACGGCGATCTTGAGGGGGCCGGCTCCCCGGGGTGCTAGGCGGCGGGGCAACGGTCGTTCCATGCCACTTCTCGAGTTTCTGGCCCCGGATGCGGTGGTCTGCGCGCTGCGCGCCCGCTCGAAGAAGCAGGTGTTGCAGGACCTTGCGGCCCAGTCCGTGCGGCATCTGCCGATGCTCTCGGACCGGGCCGTGTTCGACACCCTGCTGCAGCGGGAACGCCTCGGCTCGACCGGAATCGGCGAGGGCGTGGCGATCCCCCACGGCAAGCTGGCGGGGCTCGACCGGCTGTTCGGCCTGTTCGCCCGCTTCGACCGCCCCGTGGATTTCGAGGCGCTGGACGGTGAACCCGTCGACATCGCCTTCCTGCTCCTCGCCCCGGAAGGGGCGGGGGCCGACCATCTGAAGGCCCTGGCGCAGGTGGCGCGCGTCCTGCGGGAGCCGGGCATGCTCGGCAGCATCCGCGCCGCCCGCGACGAGGCGGCCCTGTTCGCGCTGCTCACCCGCAACGCCGCCTCCCGAGCCGCCTGATGCCGATCCGCCATGCGTTCGTGACGCTCGCCGTCCTCGGCATCGTCGCGGTGCCCGCGCTCGCCCAGGGTGGCGACACGACCTGCCCCCGTGACGTGGTGGTCGCGCAATCGATGCAGCGGCAGGCCATCGACCAATTGGAGCAGGCCGACATCGGCGACGTGGCGAAGAGCTGCCGCGTCTGGCGGCGCCATGTCGACACGATGCGCCGGGTGGCCGCCGTCTACGCTCGCTGCCTCTCGGGCACGGAGCGCAACACGGGTCTCGCGCAGGTCCAGGGGTCCGAGAAGGAATTCGCGGAGGCGATCCGCACCCGCTGCAAGGGCAACTAGCGGCGGCTCAATCGATGCCGCGCATCAGCGGCTCGGCCACCATCTTGATCGGCTTGCGCCGCCCCAGCACCACCGCCGCCCGCGACCGCTCCGGATCGTCCTCGAACCGGGTGCGCACCCAGCTCACGAGGAACTTCACGTATTCCGAAGCCACGAGCCGCGCGACGGGCGGGCTCCGCCACCACGCACCGGCATCGAACCCTTCGGTCACCACCGGGTGGGGGACGATCCGCTCGCTCTCCTGTAACGCGTGGTCGAGTTCCACCAGCGTGCGCGGCATGTGGTAGTTCGAGGTGACGACGGCCACGGTGCTGAAATGGTGCGTGCGCATCCAGCGGCGCGTCTCGATGGCGTTGCCGATCGTGTTGCGCGCCCGGTAATCGAGATCGACGCAGCAGGCGATGAGCTGGCGCTGGGTCGGGTTGAGCCGGGCGATCTCCTCGCGGCTCGTGCGCTCGTTCACGCCCGTGATGAGGAGGCGCCGGCCGTAGCCCGCCGCCAGCAGATCGATGGCATCGCCGATGCGCTGGGCGCCGCCGGTGAGGGCAACGATCCCGTCCGTGCGCCCCTCGGGGATGCGTTCCTGGCGGGCGAGGAGGGCGACGAAGGCGAAGAAGCCGGCGACGAAGGCGACGAAGCACAGTCCGGCCGCGGCGGCGCCGCACTGCAGGGCCAACTCCCGGTTCGTCCTGCCCGGCACCCTGCCGGACCCGTCGCCCATCCCCTTGGCCGGGGAGGCGGGCGCCTGCTCGTTCCAGACCCAGCCGATGGCGTCGGTCGCGAGAGAGACGGGAGCGCGCGTCATCCGCGTGTTCATCCTCCGGAGCCTAGCGCCGAATACGGCGACGTGGAGGCAGCCCCGACGGCTGCCCACAGATCACTCTCCCAACTGGTTGCCAAACACTTAAGGAATGGCGACCGTTCGCGACCGTGAATGGGCGATGCGCGATCCGTCGCAATCAGGAGAGGTATCTCCTCACTGTGATGCGCGAGACGGCGCCAGTGACGAGGGAGGCGATTCCCCCGATGAGGGCGATGCTGAGATAGCCGCGCCAGCCGATCTGGAAGGCGCCGAACAGGGCCTCGATCTCCTGGCCCGCCGGCCCGGAGGAGGCCGAGCCGGTGATGAGCCCGGCGACGATGAAGGCGAGGATGGCGCAGGCCGCCCCGATGCCGCCGCCACGCAGGCCGAGGCCGAAGAACCGGGCCTGGAAGGCGCGGGCGATGTAATCGTCCCCGGCGCCCACGAAGTGGAGCACTTCCACCACCTCCTTGTTGCCGGCCATGGCGCCGCGCGTGGCGAAGGTGACGGCCAGCCCGGTCGCCACCAGCACCAGTACCACGAGGCCGACGCCCGCGCCCACGAAGGCGTTGGCGGCGGTGGACAGGCGCTGCAACCACAGGGCGTGGTCGTCGAGGCCCGCGACGCCGGGCAGGGCGTCGGTGAGGCGGGTGCGCAACCGGCCGAGATCGGTGCGCTCCCCCGACATCCTGAGGGCGATGAGGCGCGGCACCGGCAGGTCGGTGAGATCCAGCCCGGTTCCGAGCCAGGGTTCGAGCAGCCGTTCGGATTCGGCCTTCGAGAAGATCCGAGTCTGGGCGATGCCGGGCTCGTCCTTGGCGATCGCCTGTGCCTTGGCGACGTCGGCATCGACATCCCGGCCGGGGCCGGGCCGGACCTGGATCGTGACTTCCTGTGCGACGCTGGTCTGCCACTGGCCGGCATTGGCGGCGACCATCTCGGCGGCGCCCGCGCAGAGGCCCGCGAGGAAGGTGAGGATGGCGATGACAGCCGCCAGGGAGCGCCCGGCGGCGGTGTCCGTGGGGACGAGGGGCGCGTTGCGCCGGAGGTTGGCGGGGAGGGTCGGGTCCACCGGAAACGCCGCCGCCGCGCGGGCCCGTGCCTTGGCCGCGATGCTCATTCCTCGATCCGCAGCCGGCCGGCGTTCAACACCATGCGGCGGGCGTTCACGGCATCCATGATGCCGAAATCGTGGGTGGCGATGATCACGGAGGTGCCGAGCTTGTTCAGTTCGAGGAAGAGGCGCAGCAGCCGCCGCCCGAGGGCGGGGTCGACGTTGCCGGTGGGCTCGTCGGCCAGCAGCAGGTCCGGCCGGGCGATGAGCGCGCGGGCGATGGCGGCGCGCTGTTTCTCACCGCCGGAGAGCAGGGGAGGGAGCGCGTGCATCCGCTCGCCGAGCCCGACCCAGCGCAGCAACTCCACCACCTCGGCGCGGTAGCTCGTCTCCGAGCGGCCCTGCACCCGCAGGGGCAGGGCGACGTTCTCATAGGTGGTGAGGTGGTCGAGCAGGCGGAAATCCTGGAACACCACGCCCATCCGGCGTCGGAGCAGGGTGAGCTTCTCGCTGGAGATGCCGGAGACCTCCTCGCCGAAGATCGAGACGGTGCCGCGCGTCGGGCGGACGGAGAGCAGGATGAGCCGCAGCAGCGTCGTCTTGCCCGCGCCCGAGGGGCCGGTGAGGAATTGAAAGGAGTGCGGCGCGATGCGGAAGCTCACGTCGGAGAGCACTTCCGGCCCGAGGCCGTAGCGCATTCCGACATGCTCGAACTGCACGACGGGCCGTTCGGCCCCCGGCAGCAGGCTCTTCATGGTTGCCTGAACGTTCAACGCCGTCCCGCCGCTGGCCCGAAGGCTGGTTCACGATACATGCCGGCGGGCCGCGCCGCGCGGAGGCGGGGCGCCGCTCGCGGCTTCACGCGAGGTTAACCCCGTTCGGGCACCATTTCTCAAGAGTTTTTCTGCCGTTCGGCCCCCTCGAAGGGCCATCGCGGCCGCGTCGAGTCAGCCGCCGATGTTGATCACCTGCCCGACCTGCGCCAGCAGTTACCGCATCGATGCGGCGAAGATCGGGCCGGAGGGCCGCTCGGTTCGGTGTGCCGCCTGTCGGGAGACCTGGTTCCTCACCCCCGACGCCGCCGTCGAGGAGCCGCAGGAGCCGATCCCCGAGGCGCAGGACGATCCGGTGGCCGACGCCGCCTGGGCCGAAGCCGCCGCCGCCGTCCGTGACACCGCCCAGCCCGAGGCGGCGCCGGCCGATGAGCCGGCCCCGCGCAAGCGCAAGGTGCCGGCGAAGAAGGCGAAGCCGAAGCGGCGCACCCTGCCGAAGAGTCCCTTCCTGTCGCCGCCCGCGATTCTCGGGCTCACCTTGCTCGCCGCCTTGCCGGTGGCCTGCCTCGCCCGCAACACCATCGTCGGCCTCGTGCCGCACACCGCCTCGGTCTTCTCCGCCATCGGCCTGCCGGTGAACCGGTGGGGCTTGGAGATCCGCGATGTCGTCGCCTTCCAGAACCCGGCCGGCGAGGATCGCCCCGCCGAACTGGTGATCGAGGGCGATCTCGTCGGCGTCGGCCGGGCCGGCGTACCGGTGCCGCCCCTGCGGATCGAGATCAGCGACGCGGCCGGCAAGCCGCTCAAGTCGTTTCCCGCCCCGCCCCCCCGAGCGACCCTCGGGACGGGGGAATCCGCGCGGTTCCGGGCGAAGCTCACCGATCCGCCGGCGCAAGGCCGGTCGGTCGCGCTGCGCTTCGCGGACGCGACGACGCCGGAGCGCAAGACGGCGCCCTGAACCGCGACACTCGGTTTCGCCCGGCGGGCTGCGCGGCGGTGCGGCGCCCGCTATAGGTGCTGGCGCACCCCGCGCCCGGGGCCGCACCGACCGGGATCCGCCGCGATGTCGTCCAACACCCTCGTCCTCATCGCCTGCCTCGCCGTGGCCGTGGTGCTTTTCCTGGGCCTCGCCAACATGATGCGCGGCGGCAGCGCGAGCGTGTCCCAGCGGCTGATGCGCCTGCGCGTGCTGCTGCAGTTCATCGCCATCGTCTTCATCATGGGCGTGGTGTGGTGGCGTTCGGCCTGAACCGAGTGTGACACGGCTGCCGCAGGGGTGGGGTTTTCCTGACAGGGCCGGATGAAACGGGGCTCAACGGCCGAGCTCCGTGGTAAGTTCGGGCAACGTTTCGCCTTCGCTACGCCCACCGAGCCCGCATGACCGCCACTTTCCGCGCCTTCCTCGCCGGCCTCGTCACGGCTGCCAACCTGGTGCCGGCCGTCGCCGCCGATCTCGGCGCCGCTCCCGCCCCGGCCTATTATTACGCGGCTCCGGCGCAGCCCCTCAGCTTCGTCTCCGAAGTGCGAATCGGCGGCGCGGTGCAGGATCCCGGCAGCGCCGAGGGCAAGGCGCGGGGCTTCAGCAAGGAAAACGTCAACGGCGAAATCCTGTTGGCCAAGCCCGTGATCTTCCAGGATCCCTTCTGGCAGGCGTTCATCCCGCGCCCGACCGTCGGCGGCAGCTACAACACCGGCGGCCGGACCAGCTACGCCTATCTCGGCGCCACCTGGACCGTGGAGGTCTTCCCGGAGACCCTGGGCCGCAAAATCTTCATCGACGGCTTCTTCGGCGGCGCCGCCCATAACGGCTATACCGGCCCGAAGGCCACCACGCCCTACGGCTTCAACACCCTGGGCTGCTCGCCGCTCTTCCGTGAGGCCGCCGCGCTCGGCTATCGCCTGACGGAACATTGGAGCATCATGGCCACGATCGAACACATGTCGAACGCCGGTCTCTGCGCCAACAACCGCGGCCTGACGAACTACGGCGGCAAGATCGGTTACACGTTCTAAGCGCCCAGAGCCGGTTCGGCGGGGACGCGCGGGAGCCTTCCCTTGGTCAAGCTGAATCGGATCTACACCCGCACGGGTGACAACGGCACCACCGCCCTGGCCGATGGCCAGCGGCGCTTGAAGGCGGACCTCCGCATCGAGACCTACGGCACCGTGGACGAGACGAATTCCTGCGTCGGCCTCGCCCGCCTGCATGCCGACGAGCATCTCGACCGGATGCTCAGCGCCGTCCAGAACGACCTGTTCGACCTCGGCGCCGACCTCGCCACGCCCGAGGGACCGGAGCCGCTGCCCTACGAGCCCCTGCGCATCATCGCCTCGCAGGTCGAGCGGCTGGAGCGCGACATCGACGCGCTGAACGCGACGATCCCGGCAATCAAGTCCTTCGTGCTGCCGGGTGGCTCGCCCTGCTCGGCCTATCTCCACCTCGCCCGCACCGTGTGCCGCCGGGCCGAGCGCCTCGCGGTGCATCTCGCCGCGGTGGAGGGCGAGATCGTCTCGCCGGAGGCCATCCAGTACCTCAACCGCCTGTCGGACTTCCTGTTCGTCGCGAGCCGCGCGGCGAACAACAACGGGGCCGACGACGTGCTCTGGGTGCCCGGCGCCAACCGCTGAGTTTGCTCCGCTTGCGGCCGATGGCGGCGGCGTCACGACCCTGCGTTGACAAGGCAGAAATGTGGCCGCTACGGTCCCGCCGCCATTCGCGGGGGGCCGACACGCGCGCGCGATCCGCGCCGGCCCGCACCTCCGCGACCTAAGAATAACAGCGGGAAGGATCGAGTCCGCCATGAAGGTTCTGGTGCCCGTCAAGCGGGTGGTCGACTACAACGTGAAGATCCGCGTGAAGGCGGATGGGTCGGGCGTCGAGCTCGCCAACGTGAAGATGTCGATGAACCCCTTCGATGAAATCGCCGTCGAGGAGGCGATCCGTCTGAAGGAGAAGGGCAAGGCGACCGAGATCGTCGCGGTGTCGATCGGCCCGCAGCAGGCGCAGGAGACCCTGCGCACCGCTCTCGCCATGGGCGCCGACCGTGCCATCCTCGTGAAGACCGACGTGAACTGCGAGCCGCTGGCCGTCGCCAAGCTCCTGAAGGCCGTGGTCGAGAAGGAGAGCCCGCAGCTCGTCATTCTCGGCAAGCAGGCCATCGACGACGACTCGAACCAGACCGGCCAGATGCTCGCCGCGCTGCTCGGCTGGCCGCAGGGCACCTTCGCCTTCAAGGTGGAGATGGGCGAGGGCGCCATCGACGTGACCCGCGAGGTCGATGGGGGCCTGCAGACCGTCTCCCTCCAGATGCCGGCCATCGTGACGACGGACCTGCGCCTCAACGAGCCGCGCTACGCCTCCCTGCCAAACATCATGAAGGCGAAGAAGAAGCCGCTGGACGAGTCGAGCCCGGAGGCGCTCGGCGTCGACGTCACCCCGAAGCTGACCGTGCTGAAGACCGCCGAGCCGCCGGGCCGTTCGGCCGGCGTGAAGGTCGGCTCGCCCGCCGAGCTGGTCCAGAAGCTGAAGGTCGAAGCCGGCGTCATCTGACGAATCCGCCCTGCCTTGCCGCGCTCCCGCTAGTCGGTCGAGCGCGGCTCCCACGCCATCGGGATAATCGCACATGACCACGCTCCTCTTCGTCGAGCACGCCAACGGGCAGATCAAGGACGGGACGCTGAAGGCGCTCTCCGCCGCCAACCAGATGGGCGCCCCCGTGCATGCCCTGGTGGCCGGTGCCGGCACCCAGGCGGTGGCCGAAACGGCCGCCAAGCTGGAAGGCATCGAGAAGGTGCTGCTGGCCGAGGACGCCGCCTACGACCACGACCTCGCCGAGCCGGTTTCGGCGCTGATCGAGTCCGTCGCCGGCCCCTACGACACCATCATCGCCTCGGCCTCCACCACCGGCAAGAACGTGATGCCGCGCGTCGCCGCCAAGCTCGACGTGGCGCAGGTCTCGGACATCATCAAGGTCGTGTCTGCCGACACGTTCGAGCGGCCGATCTACGCCGGCAACGCCATCCAGACCGTGCAGGCCCCCGGCCCGAAGCGGGTGATCACCGTGCGCACGGCGGCCTTCAAGGCGGCGGGCGAGGGCGGTTCGGCGGGCGCGGTGGAGCCGGTCTCAGCTGCGGCGGGCGCCTCGGGCTCGACCTTCAAGGGTGAGGAGATCGCCAAGTCCGACCGTCCGGAGCTGGCCTCGGCGCGGATCATCGTGTCGGGTGGCCGCTCGCTCGGCTCGGCCGACAAGTTCCACGAGCTGATCGAGCCGCTGGCCGACACCCTTGGCGCGGCCGTCGGCGCGTCCCGCGCGGCGGTCGATGCGGGCTATGCCCCGAACGACTGGCAGGTCGGCCAGACCGGCAAGGTCGTGGCGCCGGACCTCTACGTCGCCGTGGGCATCTCCGGCGCGATCCAGCACCTCGCCGGCATGAAGGATTCGAAGGTCATCGTCGCGATCAACAAGGACGAGGACGCACCGATCTTCCAAGTGGCGGATTATGGCCTCGTGGGCGACCTGTTCCAGGTCGTGCCGGATCTCCAGGCCGAGATCGCCAAGGCCAAATAAGGGCGAACATCATCCGGGCGCGCCCGGTGGGCGACGCGCGGGCCGGATTATTGCAGTGCACGCCCCGCCTGGGTTCCTTCATCCCTTGCGATTGGTCTAGAAAGCTGAGACGGCATTTGAATTCACGTGCCGCCTCGCGGTCTCGGCCGAGCCGCAGGCCGGCGGCGGGGCGGGCACGGATCGGGGGCAAGGTCTTCAGATGGGCATCGAGATCAAGCGGGTCGGCATCATCGGCGCGGGCCAGATGGGAAGCGGCATCGCGCAGGTCTGCGCCGCCGCAGGTCTCGACGTGTACATCAACGATCGTGACGCGGCCCGGCTCGCAAACGGCATCGACTCGATCGAGAAGGGCTATGCCCGCCTCGTCTCCAAGGGCGCCCTGGACGAAGGCGACAGCCACGCTGCGCGCGAGCGCATCAAGGCGGTCGGCACCTTCGCCGATCTCGCGCCCTGCGATCTGGTGATCGAGGCCGCCACCGAGAACGAGGCGACCAAGCGGGACATCTTCACCAGCCTCTGCCCGGTGCTGAGCCCCGAGGCGATGGTGGCGACCAACACCTCGTCCATCTCGATCACCCGGCTCGCGGCCTCGACCGACCGGCCCGAGCGGTTCATCGGCATCCACTTCATGAACCCGGTGCCGGTGATGCAGCTCGTGGAGCTGATCCGGGGCATCGCCACCGAGGACCAGACCTACGAATCGGCCAAGGGCTTCATCGCGAAGCTCGGCAAGACGGCGACGATGTCGGAGGATTTCCCGGCCTTCATCGTCAACCGCATCCTGCTGCCGATGATCAACGAGGCGATCTACACGCTGTACGAAGGCGTGGGTTCGGTCGAGTCGATCGACACGGCGATGAAGCTCGGCGCCAATCATCCGATGGGTCCGCTGCAACTGGCGGACTTCATCGGCCTCGATACCTGCCTGTCGGTGATGCAGGTCCTGTACGAGGGGCTGGCCGATTCGAAGTACCGGCCATGCCCGCTGTTGGTGAAGTACGTCGAAGCCGGTTGGCTTGGGCGCAAGACCAAGCGCGGCTTCTACGATTACCGGGGCGTGAACCCCGTGCCGACGCGCTAGGCGCAGCTTACTTAGGGGTGCCGCCGTTGGCGTTCTGCTGCGCCGGCTGCGGGTAGGACGGATTACCGCCGGGCACCGCCGTCGAGTTCGAGGTCGACGTGTTGGACGTGCCGTTCACGGAGCCGGTGATCTCCTTGCGAGAGGCATCCTGGCTCTGCGAGGCGTAATCCTTCGGCGAGTTCGCGCCGTTCCACGTGAGCAGGCCGATGGTGGCCACCGCGAGGAGCACGAGGCTGCCGATTAGCACCCAAAGCACGGACTTGCCGCGCTCGCCCTGACGGCCTTCCTGCGGCGTAAGTTTCTCGACCATCGATCAGCCCTCGCTCAAGTCACGCGACGCGCTGTTGAAGCGGCCGCAACACGATTGTGTTATCGGTCGCCAACGCGAGGCCGGAGGAGGGGTTCCGGTCGGGGCCGCCTCAGCGGCCCGTCGTGAGCACGATCTTGCCGAGATGCGTGCTCGTTTCCATCAGCTCATGCGCCTCCCCTGCACGCTCCAGCGGGAAGGTGGCATGCGTCACAGTGCGGATGCGGCCGCTGCCGAGATGGGGCCACACGTCCTTGCGCAGCCCGGCGGCGATGGCGGCCTTGTCCTCCTTCGAGCGAGGACGCAGCGTCGAGCCGGTGAAGGTCAGGCGGTTGCGCATGATCGGGGTGATGTTCAGCCCATCGACCTTGTAGCCGCCCATCAGCGCGATCATCACCAGGCGACCGTCCTGGGCCAATGACTTGAGGTTGCGCTGCAGGTAGCTCGCGCCGATCATGTCGAGAATCACGTCGACGCCGCGCTTGTCGGTGAGGCGCTGGATCTCCTCCGCGAAGTCGCTCTGCTTGTAGTCAATGGCGGCGCTGGCCCCGAGTTCTTCGCAGAACCGGCACTTCTCGGCCGAGCCGGCCGTGGCGAAGACCTTGGCGCCGAACAGCTTCGCCAACTGGATCGCGGTGGCGCCGATGCCGCTCGATCCGCCATGGACGAGGAACGTCTCGCCCTCGGTGAGACGGCCGCGCTGGATCACGTTGGAATAGACGGTGAAGAACGTCTCCGGCAGGCCGCCTGCGTCGGTCAGCGAGATCGCGTCCGGGCGGGGCAGGCAATGGGCGGCCTCGGCCACGGCGAACTCGGCGTAGCCGCCACTGATCACCAGGGCGCAGACCTCATCGCCTTCGGACAGGCCGTGCACGCCCTCGCCGAGGGCGGCGATGCGGCCCGCCACCTCGAGGCCGGGAATCTCCGTGGCGCCGGGGGGCGGCGGATAGCTGCCGGCGCGCTGGGCGACGTCCGGGCGGTTCACCCCGGCCGCGACGACCTCGATGAGCACCTGACCCGGCCCCGGCGTCGGCACCGGCGCGGTCTCGACGGCGATGACCTCCGGCCCGCCCGTTCCGTCGTAGCGGATTCGGCGCATCGTTTCGGGCAGGGTGCGTCCCATGGTCGGTCTCCGCTGGCTCGGTCGAGGTTATCTGCGCGCCGGATGGCGTCCGGCAAGGCCGGATCAGCGCGTGCCGTACATCCGGTCGCCGGCATCGCCCAGGCCGGGGACGATATAGCCGTGCTCGTTCAGGTGGCTGTCGATGGAGGCGGTCCAGACCGGCACGTCGGGATGGGCGGCGGCCAGACGGGCCAAGCCCTCGGGCGCGGCGAGCAGGCAGACGAAGCGCAGATCGACGGCGCCGCGCGCCTTCAGCCGGTCTAGGGCGGCCACCGCCGAGTTCGCCGTGGCGAGCATCGGATCGAGCACCAGCACGGTGCGGTCGGCGAGATCGGACGGGGCCTTGAAGTAGTACTCGACGGCTTCCAGCGTCTCGGGATCGCGGTACAGCCCGACATGGGCGACGCGGGCCGAAGGCAGCAGCGACAGCATCCCGTCGAGGAAGCCGACGCCGGCCCGCAGGATCGGGGCGAGGACGAGCTTCTTACCCTGGATCTGCCGGCCGGACATCGGGCCGATCGGCGTCTCGATCTCAAGGGATTCGAGGGGGAGATCGCGCGTCACCTCGTAGGCGAGCAGCATGCCGATCTCGTTGAGCAGGCGGCGGAAGCCCTGCGTCGAGCGGTCCTTGTCCCGCATCAGGGTCAGCTTGTGCTGCACCAGCGGGTGATCGACCACCGTGACTGTCCCGCTCGACATCGCCCCTCCCGTGCCGTGACGGGCGAGTCATGCCGGAGGGCCGGGCAGGGCGCAACGGCCGGGGCATACGCCGAGGGGGGAAATCCAAGCCGCCGCGCCCCGCCGGGAGGGCAGGGCGCGGCCGGGTCTCGATCAGATGGAGCGCGTTCCGTCGGTGCCGCCGGCACGGCGCTGGGCCATGAAGGCGTCGAACTGCTCGCGATCCTTGGCGCGCTTCAGTTCCTCGACGAAGTTCGTGAAGGCGCGGCTCTCTTCCTCGAGGGCGCGACGCTGGGCTTCCAGCCGGTCGAGTTCCGCGCGGCGGTACTCATCGAACGCCGCGTTGCCGGTGCCCCGGTTGGCGGCCTCGAAAGCGCGGGCGAAGCGTGAGGCGGGGCGGGCCGCGTCCCAGCTTCCGAAGTTCCGGCGGGCGGCGTCCCGCATTTCGTTGACGGCCGGATAGCCCGTCAGCTTCCACGCGAGCAGCGCGAGGCCCACCGGCCACCAATAGACAAAGCCAAGGACAATGGCACCGATCTCCAATGAACGGCGAGGGAAGGGACCGGAGCGGCAAGCGCGCCCGGTGGCATAGGGAGGGGTCGAGGTCGTGTTCACGGGCAAGCTCCGCATATCATGTGAACGGAGTTAACATGCGGATCGTGCGAACCTGTTTCAAGGGTGGCCGGATCGGCCCCTCAATTGCGCCGGGCGGCACCGTGGACGAGGGCGAGGACGCCCGCGCGCAGGAGTTCGTATTTGTCGGGGATGCCGGGGCCGGTGGGCAATTGCCCGGCGGCCGAGAGGGTGGCGAGCCCATGGGCCAGCGCCCAGACTTCGAGGGCGATGAAGCGCGGCGCCACGCCGCCGAACCCATCCGTGAAGGTCGCCTGCAACGCCTCGACCAGAAGGTCGAAGGGGCTCGGGCGGCTTTCGGCCTGCGGCGCGGCGTGGATGCCCCGCGTCTCGAAGATCGCCGCGTAATAGGCGGGCTCTTCCTCCGCGAAGGTGAGGTAGACCTCTCCCATGCGGGTGAAGCGTTCGAGCGGCGTGCCGCGCGAGGTCAGGGCCCGCGCGAGTCGGCTCGCCAACTCGTTGAAACCGCGCCCGGCGAGTTCTTCGAGGAGGGCTTCGCGGCCGCGGAAGTGGCGGTACAGGGCGGCGGGCGTCACGCCGACGAGTCGTGCGGCCTCGACGAGAGTGAAGCCCCCGATGCCGCGCTCAGCAATGAATCGCCGCGCGGCCTCGACCAGAGCCTCCTTCAGGTTGCCGTGGTGATAACCGCGCCGGTCGCCCGGCCCTTCCCGCCAGTGTCGCAAGACACCGATACTCCCACTTGATCCTTGTTCCAGGCAGAAAGCCCGGCAAGCCCGCAGGGCATTACGAGCGAGCGCCGGGTTCGTTGCAACAGAACCTGCCAAACTGCCACAACCAGCGGGGGACAACATCCTTTCCCCGGCAGCGGCCCTCCCAGCGTCGCCGGTTGACGGCGGCGATGCAACACTGTTTCACACCGCCAAACAGTCCGGATCCGTCAGGAGGGATCGCCGATGGCCTTCGTGAGCCTCAAGGCGTGGCGTGCCCGCTCGGCCGAGCGATCGGCTCTGGCCGCGCGGCTGAAGGGGGAGATCGCCCCGAGCCTCGGCCTCGGTCCCGACGATGCAATCTCCGTCAACGAGATCGCCTGCGCCGATCCCGGCTGCCCGGACATGGAGACTATCGTACTCGTGATGCGTGCCGGCCAGCCGACGCGGGCGCTGCGAATCCGCAATGCGATGGAAGCAGTTGACGCTGCCGACATTGCCGCCCTCGCGGAGGAGGAGCGTACGGGTGCGGCGTGATGGCGATGCGCTCCTCCCGCGCGGCGCGTGTAGGGTTCCGGGAGGACCGCCAGAGTCCGACCGGGGAAACAACCCATGACGACACGCCGCCACATCCTCGCCCTCACGTTGCTCGCCCTCGTCGCCAGCCCGGCCTTCGCCGCCGGGCCGGTGCCCTACGATCCGGCCGCGTTCGAGGCCGCCCAGAAGGCCGGCAAGCCGATCCTGGTCGAGGTGAGCGCGCCCTGGTGCCCGATCTGCAAGTCGCAGAAGCCGATCATCGCCAAGCTGACGCAGGATCCGCGCTTCAAGGACCTCCAGGTCTTCGACGTCGACTTCGACAGCCGCAAGGATGTGCTGAAGCAACTCAACGCGCGGATGCAGAGCACGCTGATCGCCTACAAGGGCCAGACGGAGGTGGGACGCTCGGTGGGTGAGACGCAGCCCGAATGGATCGAGGGTCTGGTCGAGAAGACCCTCTGAGACCCGTCCTTCGGTTTCCGTTCAGGTCGCCCGGCCGATACACCGTCGCGCGCCAGTCTCCGGCGCCGACGAGATGATTCCATGACGAGTCCCGCCGCCATCGTCGCGGTCCCGGTGCGCAACGAAGCCGAGCGCATCGTCGCCTGCCTGCGGGCGATCGATGCACAGGTGGGCCTCGCGCCCGGCGCCATCGGCGTGGTGCTGTTCCTGAACAATTGCACGGATGGCACGAGCGAGATCGTCGCCGGCCTGCTGCCGTCGCTGGCGGTGCCCGTGCGGGTGCTGAACGAGGACTTCGTCGGCGCCCATGCCGGCTGGGCCCGCCGCAAGGCGATGGACGAGGCCGCCGCGTGGCTCGGCGAGGCCGGCGGGGCGATCCTCTCCACCGACGCCGACAGCCGCGTCCCGCCGAACTGGGTGGCCCGCACGCTCGCCGCCATCGAGGCCGGCGCGGATGCCGTGGCCGGGCGGGTCGAGCTCGATGTCGAGGAGGGCAAGCTCCTGCCCGCCATGCTCCACGCCCGGGGCCGGCTGGAGGACATCTACGACGGGCTCATCACCGAGGCCGAGGCGCGGATCGACCCCGATCCGCACGATCCCTGGCCCTGCCACCGCACCACCATCGGCGCGACCCTGGCCGTGACCCATGACGCCTACCTCGCGGTCGGCGGCATGCCGGAGATTCCCCTGGGCGAGGACGGCGCCTTCATCGCGCGGCTGATCGCGCACGGGAAGCGCGTGCGGCACGCGCCGGATGTCTGCGTGACGATCTCGGCCCGCCTCACCGGCCGGGCACCGGGGGGCGTGGCGGACACGATCCGTTCCCGCTGCGAGGAACCGGACGCCCTGTGCGATGCGCGGATGGAGACCTTCACCCGCTGCGTGCGCCGCTACCTGTGGCGGGCGCGCTTCCGGCAGATGCACGCCACGGGCGCTTTGGCGCGGGACAGGGCGTGGTCGGACTGGCTCGGGATCGCGCCGGAGGAGGCCGCCCGCATCGCCGCCCTGCCGCTCGGGCACGCCATTGGGGAGGCCGAGAAGGCGAGCCCCCGGCTTGCCTACCGGCCCATCGGCCCCCGCCAATTGCCGGGGCAGATCCGCCTCGCGAGGATCGGACTTGTGGCGATCCGCGCCCTCACGGGGCTGCGCGGCCGGGGCAAGGCCGCCGTGCAGGCGTCGGTGATCGCGGCGCGGGCGGCCTAGGCCACCCGCGAGAGATTGCCGTTGGCGGCGCTCGGCGCGCCCGCATTGGCATAGGCGCGGTTGCGCAACGCGTTCTCGCTCGGCAATTGCGCCAGCACGTCGCCGGAGGTCGGATCGACCACCTGGAACACGATGGTGCTCGTGTCGACGTCGCGCACGAAGCGGGCCTCGTGCGAGTCGCTGCCGATATCGACCTTCACCGCCGGCTCGAGGCTCTTCGAGGGCGTTTCGGTGTTCTCGGCCGTCTGAGGTGCCGGCGCGGCGGTCGCCGCAATGGCGTCGATGCCCTGCGGTCCCTGCGAGACGGGTGGGATGCTACGTATGTCCATGACAGGCTCCTACGATCCTGTGATGGTCGGATTGCATCACCCCGCCATTAAGCAGCACTTAATACGGGCATGCCCACACAGTCTTCGACAGCCCGTTTGTGAGACGGCCTCAATATTCGGTAAAGGCGGCGCCTCAATTCCACGCCATCCGGCCAAATCCCAACGTCTAAATGCTGACAATTCTATCAGCCTCGACTCCGATCCGGCGCGCCCGCCGGGTGATGGGCGCGCCGGAAGCTGTCACTCCGCGGCGTCGACGTAGAGCTTGCCGCCCTCGGCGAGGAATTCGCGCGACTTCTCGCGCATCCCGGCCTCGGCCTCGGCCTGCGACATGGCGGGCGCCTGACCGATCACCTGCCCGGCCTCTTCCATCGCCAGCACCTCGGCGCGCAGGTCCTGCGTGATCTTCATCGAGCAGAACTTCGGCCCGCACATCGAGCAGAAATGGGCGACCTTGTGGGCGTCCTTCGGCAGGGTCTCGTCGTGGTAGGTGCGCGCCGTATCCGGGTCGAGGCTGAGGTTGAACTGGTCCTCCCAGCGGAAGTCGAACCGGGCGCGGCTGAGGGCGTCGTCGCGCAGCTGCGCAGCGGGGTGGCCCTTGGCGAGGTCGGCGGCGTGGGCAGCGATCTTGTAGGTGATCACGCCGACCTTCACGTCGTCGCGGTCCGGCAGGCCGAGATGCTCCTTCGGCGTGACGTAGCAGAGCATCGCCGTGCCGAACCAGCCGATCATCGCCGCGCCGATGCCGGAGGTGATGTGGTCGTAGCCGGGCGCGATGTCGGTCGTCAGCGGGCCGAGGGTGTAGAAGGGCGCCTCACCGCACTCGCGAAGCTGCTTCTCCATGTTCACCTTGATCTTGTGCATCGGCACGTGGCCGGGGCCCTCGATCATCACCTGACAGCCCTTGTTCCAGGCGATCTTGGTGAGCTCGCCCAGCGTCTCCAGCTCGGCGAACTGCGCGGCGTCGTTGGCGTCGGCGATGGAGCCGGGCCGCAGACCGTCACCCAGCGAGAACGACACGTCGTAGGCCCGCATGATGTCGCAGATCTCGTCGAACCGCTCGTAGAGGAACGATTCGCGGTGCCCGGCGAGGCACCAGCGCGCCATGATCGAACCGCCGCGCGAGACGATGCCGGTGACGCGACGCGCGGTCAGCGGGACGTGGGCGAGGCGCACGCCGGCATGGATGGTGAAATAATCGACGCCCTGCTCGGCCTGCTCGATGAGCGTGTCCTTGAAGACCTCCCAATCGAGCTTGAGCGGATCGCCGCCGACCTTCTCCAGTGCCTGATAGATCGGAACGGTCCCGATCGGCACGGGCGAGTTGCGGATGATCCACGAGCGGATGTTGTGGATGTTGCGACCGGTCGAGAGGTCCATGACCGTGTCCGCACCCCAGCGGATCGACCAGACCAGCTTCTCGACCTCTTCGGCGGCCGACGACGTGACGGCCGAGTTGCCGATGTTGGCGTTGATCTTCACGAGGAAGTTCCGGCCGATCGCCATCGGCTCGACCTCGGTGTGGTTGATGTTGGCGGGGATGATCGCCCGGCCGCGGGCGATCTCGTCGCGCACGAATTCGGGGGTGATGAAGGCCGGCACCGCAGCGCCGAAATTCTCGCCGTCCGCCAGGGCCGCCTCGGCCCGCTCCAGCATCTGCTCGCGGCAGAGGTTCTCGCGGTGGGCGACGTAGATCATCTCCTCGGTGATGATCCCGGCGCGGGCGAACTCGTACTGCGTCACCATCTGGCCGGGGGCGGCCTTGCGGAGCACCCGCTCGGCGGGGCAGGGGGCGACGAGCTTGTCGGCCGAGGCGAAACCGTTGTCCTCCGGCTTCACGGCGCGGGGCTCGGCAATCGCGTAGCCGCGCCCGGCGATCCACGGGGCGCGGATCTGCGGCAGGCCCGCAGACAGGTCGATGCGGGCGTCAGACTCGGTGTAGGGCCCCGACGGGTCGTAGACCCGCACCGGCTCTTCCTTCGGGTCGGTCAGCACGATCTCACGGAACGGGACGCGGATGTCCTCCCGGCCGCCGACGGTCGCGTAGACCTTGCGCGAGCCGGTGACCGGTCCCGTGGTCACGGTCTCGGGGCTTCCCTTCACATCCTTGGGCAGCACGGGTGCGTTCATTTGGCCTCTCCTGGCGCTGGAGCGGTCCAATTGCGTGACGACGATAGGGGTAAGGTGCGGCATCCCGTGGCCGCAGGTTCCCGTCCCTCCGCCGGTACGAACCGGATCAGGTTCAAGGGTCAGGGCATGACGCCCAATCTCAGCCCGGTCTGGGCCCCCCTCGGAACGGTTCGAAACTCCGTCGTTTGCCGGATGTTGTCAATGCCGACGGGCGAAACGCCATAACAGCGGGCTTTACTCTGCGGCCTGCCGCCCCGATCCACCGAAGACGCCGGGAGACGAGGCTTGGGCAGACGCGAGCGCCTGTGGCGCGATGACGATCCGACGACCCACGGCCCCCAGGCCGCGGCGCCGGTCATCTGCCCGCTCTGCGAGAGGCTGATCCCGCGCGGGTCGAAGTCGAGCCTGCACCACCTCACGCCCAAGTTGAAGGGCGGGACCCATCGCGGCACGGTGAGGCTGCATCAGGTCTGCCACTCGGCGATCCACGCCCGCTACAGCGAGGCCGAGATCGCCCGGCGCCTCGCCGATGTCGAGGCCCTGCGGGCCGACCCGGAACTCGCGAAGTTCGTAGCCTGGGTGCGCACCAAGCCCGACGACTTCTACGCCCCGACGCGCATGACACGGGACCGCCGGGCGGGAAAGCGCAAGGACTGAGGGGGCCTCACCCCGAAAAGGCGATGCCCGCGCGCTTGCCGTTCTGCCACGCGACGCTCGCCTCGCGCGAGGCGGTCTCCGGGGCGAGGCGCACGCGCAACCGCTCCGGCAGGTCCACGGCTTGATCGATCTCGATCAGGGCGCCGGTCTCGGTCACGTCCCAGACGAGGCAGCCGATCTCCCCCTCGCCGATCTCCACGGCCCCGAAGGTGAAGGCGTTGCGGCGATAGGCGCCGCGCCGGTCCTCGGACATGCCGTCTGCCTCTCCGTCCCGAATCTCCGACACAGGGTCACTCATCGTCCGGTACGCTGCGATAGCGGCGGCGCTCCCGCGTATCGTCGTCATCGTCGCGGCGCGGGCGGTACTCGTCGCGGTCCACGTCGCGACGGGGGCGGTACTCATCGCGAAGGCGGTCATCGTCCCGCGAGCGATACTCGTCCCGCGGGCGATACTCGTCGCGGTCGTCGCGGCGGGGGCGCTCTCGGAAGCCGCCGCCCTCGTTGCCGGTGAGGCGTGGGGCATACCAGCAGGCCTTGCGCTGGTTGGGCGCAGGATCGCCGAAGCTCTGGACGTTGCACGCCACCGTGCCGCCCTGCGGGAAGGGGCGACCGTTGGTCTTGCCCGGCACCCCGAAATAGACATTCGTCGGGTAAGGCATCCGGCAGACGCCGCCTTCCTCCGCACAGGCGATGGTGTTGACCGTATCAAGGCGGGTCTGGGACCATGCCGGAAGGCTTCCGAGGCCGAATCCGGCCACCGCGACGAGAATGGCAACCCGCACGATAGTGCTCTCCCCCTGAAACGGGCGGCACCATACGGAGGGACCCGCGTTGAAACCAGGGGCGGTAGGCCGGAATATTGGTCTGGCTGGCCCAGCCCGGGCCACCATCCCGACGCGGGCCGGGTATCTTAACGGCCCCTTAAACCGCCGCATTTACAGCGTCTCAGAACGCGTCCGCAGGGCCGCCGCGACGTCATGTCAACGTCCGGTTGCGCGGCCTCGCGCGCGGGCGAGCAGCTTCGTGACGGGTGTCGATGGCGCAGAAGCGTGGCAGAGCCGAGCCGAATTTCGATGTCCCGGAAGGGCGGATCGGCCAGCGCGGCGACCTCGACCTGCGCCTCTCCCGCGAGGATCGGGCCGGCGGCGCCGAGACAGGGAGCAAGGAACGCGTGAGCAGGCAACCGGCGAAGCGGTCCTCCCCGTCCCGTGGCTCCTCCGGGGGCCGGGGCTCGTCGGGCAGGGGGCGTAGCGCGAAGCGCCGCCGCTCGTGGCTCGGCCGCATCGTCTATGGCACCGTGGTGCTCGGCCTGTGGGCGGTGATCGGCCTTGCCGGGCTTATCGCCTACCACGCGTCGCAATTGCCGCCGATCGACCAGTTGGCCGTGCCGAAGCGCCCGCCGAACATCGCGATCCTGGCGAGCGACGGCACGCTCCTGGCCAACCGGGGCGAGACCGGCGGCCGGGTGGTCTCGATCAAGGAATTGCCGCCCTACCTGCCGCGCGCCTTCGTCGCCATCGAGGACCGGCGGTTCTACCAGCATTTCGGCGTCGATCCGGTCGGCATCCTGCGCGCCATCGGTCAGAACCTGACCCGGCGGGGCGTCGCCCAGGGCGGCTCGACGCTGACGCAGCAGCTCGCCAAGAACCTGTTCCTGACGCCGGAGCGCTCGGCCTCGCGCAAGATCCAGGAGGCGATCCTCGCCCTGTGGCTGGAGCACAAGTACACGAAGGACGAGATCCTCGAACTCTATCTCAACCGCGTCTATTTCGGCGCGGGCGCCTATGGCGTGGAGGCGGCGGCGCAGCGCTATTTCGGCAAGCCCGCCAAGGACGTGAGCCTCGCCCAGGCCGCGATGCTCGGCGGCCTCGTGCAGGCGCCTTCGCGGCTGGCGCCGAACCGCAACCTCCCGGCGGCCCAGGCCCGCGCGGCGCAGGTGCTGGCGGCGATGCAGGAGCTGGGCTTCGCGCAGCCGCAGGACGTGAAGGTGGCGCTCGCCCAGCCGGCCCGGCCGGCGAGCATCCGGGGCGGCGGCTCGGCCAACTACGTCGCCGACCTCGTGATGGACGTGCTCGACGATTACGTCGGCAAGTTCGAGCAGGACATCACCGTCCAGACCACCGTCGACACCTCGCTGCAGGCCACGGCCGAGCGGTCGCTGGTCGATGAGCTGAACAAGCAGGGCGCGCGCTTCAATGTCGGCCAGGGGGCGCTGGTCTCGATGCGCCCGGACGGCGCCATCCGTGCCCTGATCGGCGGGCGCGACTACGCGCAGAGCCAGTTCAACCGGGCGACCACGGCGAAGCGCCAGCCCGGCTCGTCGTTCAAGCCCTTCGTCTACCTCGCCGCCGTCGAGCGGGGCCTGACCCCCGACACGGTGCGCGACGACGCGCCGGTCAAGATCGGCAACTGGGCGCCGGAGAACTACTCCCACCGCTACGAGGGCCCCGTGAGCCTGCGCTTCGCGCTGGCGCACTCCCTCAACACCGTGGCGGTGCGTCTCGGCCAGGAGGTCGGCCCGAAAGCCGTCGTGCAGACCGCGCAGAAGCTCGGCATCACATCGCCGCTGCAGGCCAACGGCTCCATCGCGCTCGGCACGTCCGAGGTGACGCTGCTGGAGATGGTCGGGGCCTACGGCGCCTTCGCCAACGGCGGCACCGGGGTCATTCCCTACGTCGTGTCCTCGGTGAAGGGCTCCGACGGGAAGTTCCTCTACAAGCGCGCCGACAGCGGCCTCGGCCGGGTGATCAGCCCCGACGCCGACGGCATGATGAACGCCATGATGCACGAGACCTTCGTGAGCGGCACCGCCAAAAAGGCCGACATCCCCGGCTGGGAACTGGCCGGCAAGTCCGGCACCACGCAGGATTACAAGGACGCGTGGTTCATCGGCTTCTCCGGCAGCCTCGTCACCGGGGTCTGGCTCGGCAACGACGACGGCGAACTGACCAAGAAGGTCACCGGCGGCGGCATGCCGGCGGAGGTCTGGAAGACCTACATGGTCCAGGCGCTCAAGGGCCAGAACCCGGTCCCGCTGCCCAACCTGAACCGCTGGCGCCGGGCGCCGGAGACGACCGCGTCGGTCGCCAATGCCGGCCCCGCCGACGTGCTGAACCAGATCGTCGACAGCCTGACGCCGGCCCCGCAGGCGGAGGCTCCGGCCCGCCGTCGGCGGGAGCAGCGCGCCGAGCCGAACTTCTTCGAGAAGCTGTTCGGCATCAACGAGTAGGCGGCGCCTACAGCATCGGCAGGATGCGCGGGCGCGGCCCGCGCGGGAAGTGGTTCTCGATCAGGGCGATCTCGGCGGCATTGAGCTTGATCTCGGCCGCCGCCGCGTTCTCCACCGCGCGCGCGGCCCGCACCGTCTTCGGGATGGTGAAGACGTTCGGCAGGCGCAGCAGGAAGGCGAGTACGATGGCGTGCGGGGAGGTGCCGTGCGCATCGGCGATGCCCTTCAGGACCTGACCGCCGGGGCTCGCGGGCTCCGGAAAATCGCCGCTGCCGAAGGGCGAATAGCCGACGAGCGCCACCCCATGGGCCGTGCACCACGGCAGCACGGCGTGCTCGATGGCCCGCTCGGTCGGGCAGTAATACACCTGATTGCAGGCGATGCGGTCGGGCCCGGCGATGGCGAGCAGGCGTTCGAGGTCGTCGACGTCGAAGTTGCTGACGCCCCAGGACAGGATCTTGCCGTCGCGGCGCAGATCCTCGAACCCCGCCACCGTCTCAGCCAGGGGGTGGCTGCCCGGCCAGTGCAGCAGGTAGCAATCGATCCGGTCCGTCCGCAGCCGGCGCAGGGACGCCTCGCAGGCCCGCACCACGCCCCGCCGCGTCGCGTTGCTCGGCACCACCTTGGAGACGAGAAAGATCTCCTCCCGGCAATCGGCCATGGCCTCGCCGACGATGGCTTCCGCCTCGCCATACATCTCGGCGGTGTCGATATGGGTCATGCCGGCATCGATCCCGGCCCGCAGGGCGCGCACGGCCTCGGCGCGCTCGCTGCCGTCGATCCGCCACGTCCCCTGTCCGATGACGGGCACGGCGACGCGCGCCCCCCCGAAGCCCCTCGCGTGCATGCCGCTGCCTCCCCGGTCCTACCGCTCAGACGGCGGCTCACCGTGCGCCTTACTCGCGCCATCATGGCCGGGTGAGCAAGGCCCCGACGCTACGCGCATTCGTAGACTTTAAGCTAGGGTCGTGTCCGTGTCCCCTGCGCTCGACGCGAATCGCGAGGTGCGTTGATGCTGCCGCCACATCGCTGGTTCTGGGTGCTCATCGTCCTGGCGGCGGGCGCCGCCGGACTGCTCTACAATTTCATCTTCGCGGCGGGCGCCTCGCCGCTCGCCGGCTTGACCTATGGGCTCTGCATGGGCGTGGCGGTGCTCGCCTTCGACCGGGGCCTGATCCTCGCTGGGCTGCAGGCCAAGATCCGCCGCTGGCCCGCCTGGGCCTACGTGCCGGCCGCCGAGGCCGCCTACGTGCTGATGATCGCGGCGGGCTGCGCGCTGGGCGGCGCGGTGGTCTGGGCGCTGGGCCTCACGGAAGACAACCTCTCCACCGCGACGCGGCTGACGCCGCGCGTGCTGGCCTATTCGCTCGGCGTCTCGGCGATGCTGGTCTTCGTGATCCGCATGCGCGACCTGATCGGCGGCGAGGTGTTCGTGAACTTCATGATCGGCCGCTATCACCGGCCGGTGGAGGAGGAGCGCATCTTCCTGTTCCTCGACGTGGTCGGCTCCACCGCCTTCGCCGAGGCCCATGGCGACCTGCGGGCGCAGGAATATCTCGGCGCGGTCTTCGCCGCCCTCGCGGAGCCGGTGCGCCGGCACAACGGCTCCGTGGACGACTATATCGGCGATCTCGCCATGATCACGTGGCCGATGAGCCGGGGTTTGGCGGACGCGAAATGCGTCTCGTGCCTCTTCGCCGTGCTCGACCGGATCGAGGCCGACGCGGACGCCTGGAAGGCCCGGTTCGGCACGGTACCCCGCCTGCGCGCGGCGCTGCACGGCGGCCCGGTGGTGACGGCGGAAGTGGGCGTGGACCGGCACAAGATCGCGTATTTCGGCGACGCCGTGAACGTCACCTCGCGGATCGAGGCCCTGTGCCGCCCGCTCGGGGTCGGCATCCTGATCTCGCAGGATCTGCTGGAGCGCCTCGAGCGTCTCCCGGCCGGGATCCGCGCCCGGTCGCTCGGCTCGCATGCCCTGCGCGGGCGCGGTGCGCCCCTGGCGGTCGCGACCCTGGAACAGGGGACGGCGCTGGGAGAGCCGGCGAACGCCACGGCGCCGGCGGGCCTGCGGGTGGCGGGGGCGCGGTAGGGGCCGCCCCGACCTCAACCCTGGCGGGCGACGAAGTCCTTGAGGGCCGCGTTGATGCGGTCCTGCCAACCGGGACCGTCCTTCTGGAAATGCTCCAGCACCGTGCTGTCGAGGCGCAGGGTCACACTCTCGCGCACGCCGGGCGCTGCGGCGGGAGCCGCAGGCGCAGGAGCGGGATCGACCGGCTTGGTGGTCGCCTTGCGGAACGCCGCCTCGGCGGCCGCGCGGGCATCCGTGGGGCGGCGACGGTCGCGGGTCTCCACCATGGCGAGCCTCAATCCTTCTTGGCGGTCTTGCGGGCAGCCGTCTTGCGGGCCCGGTCCTTCGCGGCCTTGGCCTCGTCGGCCTCCTGCTTGGCGGTGGCGGCGGCTTGGGCGTCGGAGGCTTCCTTGGCGAGGCGCAGGGAGCGGAGACGCTTCGTGCGCTCATCCACGGCGACCTGCGCGGCCAGATGCTCGGCCATGGCCTGGGCGCCCTCGCGCGCCATGCGCTCGGCGCGCTCGGCCCGCTCCGCCTTGTTCTCGGCCTTCAGACGAGCTTCGGTTTCCGCAGCGCGGATCTCTTCCGCCTCGTCGAGGTCGGTTTCGATGTCGTCGCTCATTGCTTCCCTTTCGTCCCGCGCCGGCGCAGCCGGCCACATCGAGGAGACGCGGCGGTCGGGGCGGGTCCGGCCGGTTCGAGGAGGGGGGAGGAAGGGCCGGATATCCCAACCCGATCAGACCGCCGGGTGGCAGCCCGTTCAAGCCGGAATGTTAAGGCCTTTAGCATGCCGGTGTCGGGTCTGGCGAATCCGCCGGGCCCGAAGACTGCTCAACGCACACGGTAATTCAGCGGGATCGTCACGGATAGGCTCGGCTGCGTGACGCCGGCCGGCGCCGCCGGAAGCCCGCCGCGCACCGCGGCGAGCGCCGCGCTGTCGATCTGCCCGACCCCGCTCGATCGGGCGAGGCCGGCGCCCGTGACGGAGCCCGAGCGCATCACCGTGAAGCGGACCACGGCCGTGCCGCCCGACGTGCCGGCGGCGGCGCCGGGATTCATGCGACCATGGATCGCGGCGCTGATGGCACCCGTCCACTGCCGCAACGCGCTGGGATCGCTGCCCGCCGCCGCGCGGCCCGCCGCGTTCTCCCGCGAGGACGAGGCCGAGGCCCGCTCGGCTCCCTGCCGCGCCTTCACTTCCCGCGCCTTAGCCTCCCGCGCGGCCTTGGCCTTCGCCTCCTTGGCCTCGCGGATCTCCTCCAGCCGCTCGCGGCGCTCCTCCTCCTTGCGCTTCTCCTCGCGGATCTTGCGCAGGCGGGCCTCCTTCTCGGCCTTCAGCTTGGCGAGGTCGACCTTCGGCTTCTCCGGCTCGACGGGCTTCTCCTCCTCAACCGGCTTCGCGATTTGCTCGGGCGGCGCAGCCAGGGGCTCGGCTTGCTCGGCGGTCGAGGTGACGACCTGATCCTGCGGCTGGACCGGAGCGACCTCCGTCGCGGCGACGGGAGGCGCCTCCTCGGGAGCGATCTCGGTCATTTCCGTGGGCGGGGGCGGTTGGGTCGCCTCCTCGACGGGCTCCTCGATCGGCTTGGCCTCCGGCGGCGTCGCCTGCACGGCCTGCTGCTCGGCGGGGGCCTGGGTCGGGGCCTCGGTCATCACGGGGGCGAGATCGACCGTCACCTGCTGCTCACCGGGGGGCGCCGGGGGCGTCAGCCGCAGGAACATCACCGCCACCAGGGCGAGGGCGTGCAGACCCAGGGCCACGAGGAAGGCGGCGAGCAACCCGGACGGGCGGCGCGGGGGCAGATGCGTCGAAGTCAGCGCGGTCATCGGCTCAGCGAGCGGCGGGGGCGGATGCGGGCGCGGCGGGGGCGCCGCCCGGCGATTGGGCGATGAGCGAGACCTTGAAAAAGCCCGCCTGCCCGACGAGGCCCATCACTTCCATGACCCTGCCGTAAGGCACGTCGCGGTCGCCGCGGACCAGCATCACCTGGTCCTTGTTCTCGGCGGCCATCTCGCGCAGGCGCGGCACGATGGTCTCCATCGTGAAGATCTCCTTCGCGATGGACGGGTTGCCGTCCTTGTCGACGGTGATCTCCAGCGGCTTCTTCGCCTGCGCCACCTTTGAGGCCGTGGTCTTGGGCAGTTGCACCGGCACGCCGGTCGTCATCAGCGGCGCCGCGACCATGAAGATGATCAGCAGCACCAGCATCACGTCGACCATCGGCGTGACGTTGATGTCCGCCATCGGCGCCGCGTCGAGGCCGTCTTCGTCCGCGCCGTCGCTCGATCGGCTCGTCACCATCGCCATCGGATTCTCTCCTTCGCTCCCGTCCTGCGTCGCGCGGCCCGGCCTATTCGGCGGCGGCGCGGTGCTGGCCCGCCCGGTCGCGGGCGAGGCGGTTGCCGAGGGTCGAGATGCTGGAGGCAAAGGCGCTCTGGATGCCGCCGACGTCGGCGGTGAGCTTGTTGTAGGCCATCACCGCCGGGATCGCGACGACGAGGCCGATGGCGGTGGCGAACAAGGCCTCCGCGATGCCCGGCGCCACCACGGCCAGCGAGGTATCCTGGCTGCGGGCGATGGACGAGAACGAGTTCATGATGCCCCAGACGGTGCCGAACAAGCCCACGAACGGCGCCGTCGAGCCCGAGGTCGCGAGGAGCGACAGTCCGGTGCGCAGACGCTTCATCTCGAGGCCCAGCGCGCCCCGCATCGCCCGCTCGATGCGCTCCCGGCGCTCGGCGCGGGTCTCGCTCGAATCCTGATCGCGCCACGCCTCGACGGCGGCGGTGGTGACGTGGCCCGCGATGCCCTTCAGGCCGGTGTCGAGGCTGCCGCCGGAGCGGACCATGGCCTCGAACGCCTTGGCCTGACGCCGCGCCGCCGCGAGGCGCACGATCTTCTCGAACACCACGGTCCAGCAGGCGATGGAGGCGATGACCAGCAGGATCATCACGCCCTTCACGATCGGATCGGCCTGGAGGAACAGGCCGAGGAACGAGAAATCGTGGGCTTCGAGCGGGGCGGCCTGGGTCGGATCCATGTCGGGCTCCTCAAACGTCTGTGGCTCGGGCCGGCGCGGCGGCCCGCGCGACGCGCACCGTCAAAGCCGGAGGCGCCCAGGCGGAGGCCGCCCGGGCGTTCGTGTCGTCGTGTCGGTTCGCCCGCTCAGCGGTCGAACGGAATGGTCCCCTTGCTCTCGACTTCCGTGCGTTCGAGGCAGGCTTCGCGGGCCCCCTCGCCGCCATCGCAGGCAAGTACGTCGTTCAGCAGGATGCGCCCGACCTTCTGGCAGGCGATGCCGGGAAAATCGAAGATCTTGACCGTCGTCTTATGCGAGGCGACCGGGGCGAGTTCCACGGCGACGCGCTTCTGCGCGACGCCTTCCGTGTCGAACGCGAACAGATCGACCTTAAAGGTCTTGAGGGCGCTGCCCTTGCTGTTGTCGACCACCATCGTGATGCGGCATGCATCGCCCGCGTTCTCGGTCTTGTTCAGCTGAAGCTTGACCGGCGCGGCCTTGTCGCCCCCGGCCTCCTGCGCCATCGCGGGCACCGCGAGGGCGGCAGCGACGAGGCCGGAGGCGAGCGCCAGACGGGCGCGGCCCTGGAAGAAACTCCGGTCAACCACGGTCGATCATCCCTTTCGTCATGTCTGGCCGCCTCAATGGAGGATCTTAGGCCGGGGGCAGGAAGGCGCCAGCCGGACGGCCGCCGCATCGATGGTGCTGGCGGCGGCGCGGACGGCGGCAGCAAGGCGCGGCGCCGCGCGCCCGGCCAGGGCGGCGGCGTCCTGCGCCACTTCGTCCCAAGCGCCCCGGCGGCCACGGCCGATCAGCGCGACGAGGGCGCATTCGTGGCCGGTGAGCCGGCAGCAACTCGCGGGCATGAACGCCCAGTCGCCCTCGCGCTCGACCCGGAGGGCGCGGACGATGCCGACCATTCCGGCCACGAACTGTCCGCCCTCGTGCGAGCCGAGCAATTCCTCGGCGCCGTTGAAGGCCGCGTCCCAGCAGGCGATGTCGCCGGTCATGTAGCCGGCCGCCACGAAACGGGCGACGGACAGGGCCAGGATCTCGGCCTCGTCTCCGCAGGCTTCGGCGACGCGCCGCATCGGAGGAGCGGCAGGCGGGATCGACGAGGGCAATCGAACCTCCTGGGAAGATGGGGGCCGGGACGGCGGCGCGTTGCGGAAGCCGAGGTATCGGGAACCGCCCCCGGCTTCAAGAGCCGGAGCAAAAATCAGAGCCGTTCCAAACTGTTAGCGGGAAAATCTGGCAATCTGGGTCCGGCCCCGCCGAATTCCTGAACGGCGCCCGGCCTTTGCGGGTCGTTCCGGTGGCGCAGCCTTCAAGCGAAAGGGCGCCCCGTCGCTCCCTTGATGGGTCGGAACCGCTCGGCCATATCTCGCCTGTCCCGGCGGTTCCGCCGGGCGGAGCGCTGCCTGGCGCGGGCTCCGTGGCGCCGAGGCGCTCATCGGCCTGCCGGGCAGGGCGCCCGCAGGTCTGAGGCTTCGCACTGAGGGAACAGTCCCGCGATGACCCGACCGTCGCCCTTCGGGCACCCCTTTCTGCTCGGCTTCGATGAGATCGAACAGGCCCTCGACCGGGTGTCGAAGGCCGCCAACGACGGCTATCCCCCCTACAACATCGAGCGCCTGCCCCGCACCGATCAGGAGCCGGAGCGCCTGCGCATCACCCTGGCGGTGGCGGGCTTCACCCGCGACCAGCTCGACGTGATGCTGGAGGAGAACCAGCTCCTCGTGCGCGGCCGGCAGGTGGACGACCGGGAGCGGCACTTCCTCCATCGCGGCATCGCCGCGCGCCAGTTCCAGCGGGCCTTCCTGCTGGCCGACGGGATGGAGGTAATGGGCGCCGACCTGTCGAACGGCCTCCTCTCCATCGACCTCGTGCGGCCGGAGCCGGAGCGGGTCGTGCGACGGATCGACATCCTGGCGCGGGACTAGGACAACCAGGCCAGAGATTGATCTCGCGGGGGCGATCACCACATGGGGATCGTACCCCCGGTCGCCTTCTGGGGCCGGGACCGACGCTCTGCCTCGAAGGAGGGCTTCCATGTCCGAACTGAACGTTGCACCCCTGACCGATGCCGACCTCGACGCCTCGGCCTTCCAGCCGGCGGACCTCGCCGTGCTCGGCGAGGGGCATATCGCCTATGTCCGCCCGATCCGGTCCGAGGAGGTGCGCCGCCTCTTCCCGCAGGCGCCCGATCTGACCCCCGGGCTCGACCTGTTCGCCTTGCTTTCGGCGAGCGGCGCCCCGATCATGCTCGCCGACACGCGGGATGCCGTCCTGGCCAATGCCATGGCGCAGGACCTGCACACGGTCAGCCTGCACTAACCTCAGGCGATTCCGGCCACCGCCGCCACCAGCCGCGCGATATCCTGCGGTCGGGACAGGCGGTGGTCGCCGTCGGCGATGAAGGTCAGCACGGTGTCCTCCGCCGGCAGCCGCTCCAGCAGGCGAAAGGCGTGGGACGACGGCACGTCCGGGTCGCGCCCTCCCTGCAGGATGTGGACCGGGCAGCCGAGGTCCACCGGCCCGTTCAGCATCAGATTTTCCCGGCCATCCTCGATCAGCGCCATGGTGAAGACCGTCGGGCGCGGGTCGTACTCGCTCGGCACGGCGATCCGGCCCTTCGCCTGCATCGCCTGCTTCTGCGCGTCATCGAGGCCGGCCCAGATCAGCTCTTCGGTGAAATCGAGCGCCGGGGCGATGAGGACGAGGCCCGCGGTGCGCTTGCCCTGGCGCGCGCGTTCGCGGGCGACGAGGCAGGCGACCCATCCTCCCATGGACGATCCGACGAGAACCGGCGCCTCGTCGGCATGGGCGTCGATCACCGCCCGCGCGTCGGCGAGCCATGACGACATCACGTAATCCTCGAACGTGCCGCCGGAGACGCCATGCCCGGCATAGTCGAACCGCACGAAGCGCCGTCCTTCCTGTGCGGCCCAGGCGTCGATGGCGCTCGCCTTCGTCGCGTTCATGTCCGAGCGGAATCCCCCAAGCCAGACGACCGGCGGCCCGGCCCCGTCGCGCACCCGGACGGCGATGTCGCGCGCAGGACCGTGGCCCTCGACTGTCATCGTGAAATTGGATTCAGGCATTCCGCGAACTCTCCTCGATTTGATGAGAAACGAACGGCGGGGCTTCAGACACCGTTTACCGGACCGTAAAGCGCGACCGCCATGCTGCGCCAATGGGGACAGGTCTTTACGTGGATACGTGGCAACGAACAGCCGCCTTCGGGCGGCTTCTCACGGGGGAGCCGGGCATGGCCGAGGAGGCGAGGGGAGGCCCGAGCTTTCCGGCGACCGAGGGGCGGCTCGCCGGGGCCTGCGTCCTGCAGATCATCCCCGATCTCGACGCGGGCGGCGCCGAGCGCACCACCGTGGACGTCGCGGCCGCCCTCGCGGCGGCGGGCGGCCGGGCGCTGGTGGCGACGGAGGGCGGGCGCCTCGTCGGCGAGTTGCAGGCGAAGGGTGGCCATTGGCTGCGCTTTCCCGCCGCCTCCAAGAACCCGCTCAAGATGGCCCTCAATACGGTGAAGCTCGCCGCCCTGTGCAAGCGCGAGGGCGTTCACCTGATCCACGCGCGCTCGCGGGCCCCCGCCTGGGTGGGGCTCGGCGCGGCACGGCGGCTCGGCCTGCCATTCGTCACCACCTATCACGGCAGTTATTCGGGCCGCACCGGGGTGAAGGTGCTCTACAATTCCGTGATGGCCCGGGGCGATGTGGTGATCGCCAACTCGCGCTACACCGCGAGCCTCATCCAGCAATTGCACCCCGCCGAGGCCGGCGACCGCCTTCGGGTGATCTATCGCGGCACCGACCTCAGCGCCTTCAACCCCCATTCGGTCGGGCCGGGCCGCGTCGAGGCCCTGCGCCGGGCCTGGAACGTCGAGCCGCATCACCGCGTCGTGCTGCTCGCCGCGCGGCTGACGGCCTGGAAGGGCCATCGCTGCCTGATCGAGGCCGCCGCGCTGATGCGCCAGCAGGGCGTGCCGGACCTCGCCATCGTGCTGGCCGGCGATCCGCAGGGGCGCACCAGCTACGAGCGGGAGATCGACGCCCTCGTCGCCGCGCGCGGGCTCGACGGCATCGTCCGCCGGGTCGGCCATTGCACAGACATGCCGGCGGCCTTCCGCGCCGCCTCCGTCGTCGCGGTGCCCTCCATCGAGCCGGAGGCCTTCGGCCGTTCGGCGGTGGAGGCGCAGGCGCTGGGTACGCCGGTCGTGGTCTCGGATCTCGGCGCCGTGCCGGAAACGGTCCTCGCGCCGCCGGACGTGCCGGCCGGGCAACGCACCGGCTGGCGCGTTCCCGCGGGTGATTCGGCGGCGCTGGCCGCCGCGCTCACGGAAGCTTTATCCCTCGGTGCCAGCGCCCGCGACGCCCTGGCCCGGCGCTGCCGGGCGCATGTGGAGGCGAACTTCTCGCTGGAACGGATGGTGGGGGATACGCTCGCCGTCTACGCGGACCTGCTGGGCCGCAGCGGCTGAGCCCTCCTTGCGCCGACGCGCGCGACCGCACACATCAGGCCAAGGCGCGGAACCCAGCGACGTTTCGCGCGCTGGATCGGTGAGCCAATTCGTCACGCAACCCGGTTGACTCGTGACGCTGTTGCGTCAAGGTGTCGACTCCGGAATAGACCGGAACGGCAGGCGGTCAGGGGATCTCGAGAGGGATTCGGCTTGGCCGCCGTTTGTCGTTGAAGCAGGAGAACACAGCCATTCGTAGACCGATGAGAGCCATGCCGGCCCCGCAGAAGGATGGGCCGCGCGCCAACCGCGACATTCGCGGGGTGCGAGACGTGCAGTTGATCGACGATACCGGGCAGAACCGTGGTGTCGTGCCCTTCTTCGATGCGCTGGCGCTCGCGGAAGAGGCTGGCCTCGATCTCGTGGAGATCGCGCCGAACTCCGTCCCCCCGGTCTGCAAGCTGCTTGATTACGGGCGATTCCGCTTCAACGAGCAGAAGAAGCAGAACGAGGCGCGCAAGCGTCAGAAGACGGTCGAGGTGAAGGAGATCAAGCTCCGCCCCGGCATCGACAAGCACGACTACGACACCAAGATGAAGTCGGTGCAGCGCTTCTTCGAAGAAGGCGACAAGGTGAAGGTCACCCTGCGCTTCCGCGGTCGTGAGATGGCGCACCAGGACCTCGGCCTGAAGCTCCTCGAGCGGGTGAAGTCCGAGACGGCGGAGATCGCCAAGGTGGAGAGCGAGCCCATGCTCGAAGGCCGCCAGATGATCATGATCCTCGCGCCGCGCTGATCGCGAGCGACGCGCCGTCCACGGGCGGCGCGACAACAATCCGGGCCCATGGCTTTCGACACCGACGAGATCGAACGGTATGCGCGCCATCTCGTCCTCGCCGAAATCGGCGGGCCGGGACAGGCGAAGCTGAAGGCGGCGCGGGTCCTCGTGGTCGGGGCCGGTGGCCTCGGCGCGCCCCTCATCCAGTATCTCGCGGCGGCGGGAATCGGCACGATCGGCATCGCCGACGACGACACCGTGTCCCTGTCGAACCTGCAACGGCAGGTGATCCACGGCACGCCGGATCTCGGCCGCCCGAAGATCGAGAGCGCGGCCGACGCCGTGCGCCGGCTCAACCCGCATGTGACCGTCGAGGGACATGCCCTGCGGCTGGACGCGGAGAACGCCGCCGACCTCATCGCCCGCTACGACGTGGTGGCCGACGGGTCGGACAACTTCGCCACGCGCTACGGCGTGTCGGACGCCTGCTTCCAGGCCCGCCGGCCCCTCGTGACGGCGGCCCTCGGCCGGTTCGACGGCACGCTCACCACGATCCGCGCCCATGAGATGGGAACGGACGGGCGCCCGAACCCGACCTATCGCTGCCTGTTTCCGAGCCCGCCGCCGCCGGGCACCGTGCCGCCCTGCGCCGAGGCCGGCGTGCTCGGCGCCCTTGCGGGTGTCATGGGCTCGCTCATGGCGATGGAAGTGATCCGCGCGGTCACCGGCTTCGGCGAGCCCCTGGTCGGCCGCCTGCTCATGGTCGATGCCCGCTCGATGCGCTTCGAGACGCTGCATTACGGCTGGGACTCGGACAATCCGCTGAGCGGCACCACGCGCGGCTGAACGCCGGCGGCCCGAGGCTTCTGCTCCGTTTCACGCGTCCGGCGAACGAACTTCGCCCCAACCCCGCTCACCTTTGGCAGCACATTCTCGCCGGCGGCTCCTATAGTCTTGGGGTGATCGATACCTCGACACATGGGAGCGGACGATGACCGGCATTGCGATGATGACCACCAAGACCTCGTGTTGTCGCTGCGCACATTCGCAAGAGGAGAACCGCGTTTCGACACAGCCAAGACACGAGGCCGAGCACCATGCAGCCCCATGACTTCACCCAGGCCGCATTAGACCCCGCCAGCCTGCGCTACGAGCGCGCCGCCCTGGCCAATGCCTTCGAGGACGGGCTGATGCCCGACGAGGTGCAGCAGATTCTCGCCGGGCGCAGGGTCGCCGAGGCGTTTCCGGTTCGCTGGGGCGAGAGCCCCGAAGCCTATGCCTCCCGCGCCGTGTCGGAGATGTTCGTCTCCTACCTTCAGTAGGCCCGCTGAGGGAGCCCCATCTCCATGTCCAGTCTCATTTCCGGCCGGCTTGGCCCGGTAGGGGTGGCCGCCTTCGGCGTCGCGCTGGCTCTCGCTGTCGCCGGCCCCACGGACGGGCGAACCGTCGTCGCCCCGCCCGCCATCACCGACGACACCGAGGTGCCGGCCCGTCTCGACCTCGCCTCCGGCGACCGGGAGTTGCGTCTCACGGGCGACTTCACCGAGGGTCTGTCGGATCGCGTCGCCGCCCTGCTCGCCGCCCATCCGCAAGTGGAGCGCCTGACCCTCGACAGCGACGGCGGGCTCGTCGAGGAGGCCATCGCCGTTGGGCGGATCGTGCGGGACAGGGGGCTCGCGACCCATGTCCCGGATGCCTGCGCCTCGGCCTGCACCCTCGTGTTCCTCCAGGGGCACTCGCGAACCCTGGGGCCGGAGGGACGGCTCGGCTTCCACGCGCCCTATGCGGAGGAAGCGGACGGCACAAGGCGCGCCGTCGACCCGGCGCCGGAGCGGGCGGCCTACCGCGCGGCGGGCCTGCCGGAGGCGTTCGTGGCCGAGGTGATGCGCGTCGCCCCGGCCGATCTCTGGATCCCCGACCAGGGACAATTGCGCGCAGCTGGCATCGTCACCGGGATCGCACCGGCCGGGACGGTCCGCGCCGTCGCTTCGGCCGAGCAATATCCAAGTCTAAACGCCGCTCCGAACAAGACTATAGCAGGCGCCGCGAAATAATTCCATGCTGTATTCTGGCCGAGGTTCCATTGGGCTGGACTTGACCTGAACCGCTGTGGGCAGTGCGATGGACGGCCCCCGAGACTGCCCACAACCGTCCCAATCCATGTTAGAGCCACGCCGATCCGGCGGAACCTGAGCCCCGCCGGATGGTCGCGTGAAGGGCGGCGGAGTCTTGACGGATTACAACGATGGCCGCCGCTTCGAAGCGGAGTTCTCCCGCACTGCCGCGAGTTCCGATCCATTCGTGTCGGCCGTGCGGGCGACCCGGATGCCGATGGTGATCACGGACCCGCACCAGCCCGACAACCCCATCGTCTTCGTCAACGCCGCCTTCGCCAAGCTCACCGGCTACAGCGAGACCGAGATCGTCGGCCGGAATTGCCGCTTCCTGCAGGGACCGGAAACGGACCAGGCGGATGTCGCCAAGATCAGGAACGCCATCGCGCAGCGCGTGCCGATCGAGATCGACCTCCTGAACCACAAGAAGAGCGGCGAGGTCTTCTGGAACCGCCTCCTCATCTCGCCGGTCTTTGGGCAGGACGGTGAGCTGACCTACTTCTTCGCCTCGCAGTTCGACGTGACCCTGGAGCGCGACAAGTTCGCCCGCGTCCAGCGGGACCGCGACGCCCTCGAAGTGGAGGTGGAGCGCCGCACCAGCGACCTGATGCGCAGCGAGGAGCGCCTTCGCTTCATTTTGAAGGCGGGCCGGCTCGGCTCGTGGACCCTTGACCTCGCCGAAAAGCACCTTCTGGCCTCGGACGGGTGCAAGGTGAATTTCGGCCGCCCCCTCGACCGGCCCTTCACCTACGAGGACCTGCTCGAAACCGTCCTGCCGGAGGACCGCGCCCGGATGCAGGCGGCGGTGCAGGCCTGCGTCGAGACCGGCGCGGATTACGACGTCGAGTACCGGGTGCGCTGGCCCAACGGGGAGGTGCGCTGGGTCCAGATTCGCGGGCAGACCTTCTACTCCGCCGAGGGCGAGCCGCTCACCATGGCGGGCGTCAGCATCGACGTGACCGACCGCAAGCGCGCGGAGGAGCATCGCGCGCTGCTAGCGGACGAATTGAACCATCGTGTGAAGAACTCGATGGCGACGATGCAATCCATCGCGCACCAGACCCTGCGCAACGCCGCCTCCCTGGAGGACGCGCAGAAGACGCTCGACGCGCGGCTGCAATCGCTTTCGCTCGCCCACAACGTGCTCACCCGGGTGAGCTGGGTCGGGGCGCCCCTGGCCGACGTGGTCGAGGCCGCGTTGCAGGCGTTCCGGGGCGGGGCGGAGCAGCGGTTCCACATCGCGGGGCCGGAGGTGTGGCTCACGCCGCGCCTGACGCTCGCCCTGTCCATGGCCCTGCACGAACTCGCCACCAACGCCGTCAAGTACGGCGCCCTCTCCACCGACCGGGGGCATGTGACCCTCGCCTGGGAGGTCGAGGGCGAGCGGCCGGCGCAGTTGCGCCTGCGCTGGGAGGAGGCCGGCGGGCCGCCGGTCGTGGCCCCCGCGCGCAACGGCTTCGGCTCGCGGCTGATCGAGCGGGCGCTCGCCGCCGAGGTGGGCGGCTCGGCCTCCATCGACTATGCGCGCGAGGGCGTGGTCTTCACCCTGGAAGCGCCGCTGCCGGAGCGGATCCCCTCGGCCGCCAACCCACACCCAGGCTGACGGGCGGGACGCCCTATATTCCGGCCTCGTTCCCCGAGGCCGCGCCCATGGACAAGTTCGTCTACTACCTCGTCACGCTGGTCGAATCCGTGCTCGGCGTGTTCGGCGTGCGGGCGCTCTACGAGCAGCCGCGCTATTCCGTGGTCCAGCACCTGGACCGGGGCGTCGAGATCCGCGCCTACGAGGGGCGCTTGGCCGTCGAGACGGATTCGCGCGGCCAGGGCGACGGCGAAGCGTTCGGGCGGCTGTTCCGCTACATCACGGGGGCGAACCGCACGGGCGGGCTGATCGCCATGACCGCGCCGGTCGAGGCCGGCGGGCAACGGATCGCGATGACGGTGCCCGTGGAGCAGGGCGCCGGCGGAACCATGCGCTTCTTCCTGCCGCGCGCGGTGGCCGAGGCCGGCGCGCCGGAGCCGACCGAGGCAGGCGTGCGCCTCGTGCAGGTGCCGCCGGAACGGATCGCTGCGCTCCGCTTCACCGGGAGCCTGTCACCGCAGGCGCGAAGCGTTCACGAGCGGACGCTGACGGACGTTCTGGCGGCCTCCAATCAGAAGTTGCAAAGCCCGCCATTCTTCATGGGCTACGATCCGCCGTTCTCAATCCCGTTCCTACGTCGGAATGAAGTTGCGGCCCGTCTTGCTTCACCTTGAAGTTGTATCTTGAGGGGATCGAATGGTGCCCGGTCGAGGACAAGTCATGCGGTCTTTCTGAGCTATATAACCTACGTTTCGTTCCTGTTTGAATGGGAATGCACGACTTGCGGACCGACAAAAATCACTGCGTGTGGCGGTATCTTAACTTCTGCAATTAACGCGTCTCCCATACTTTCCTGCCAGAACGGTCGCCGGCTTCGTGGATCGGGATGGCGGCGGGATGGCGGGTGGCGAAGGAGCGGCACGGCCCCGTCGCCGGTCCGCGATCGGCAGGGGCACCGAGCGCCTTTGCGCCCTGGCGCGGAACCGCCGGGGCGGCGTCGCGCTCACCTTCGCCCTCGCGTCGCCGGTCCTGTTCGGCCTCGTCGGCGGCGGCATCGACTATGCCCGGCTCGTGGCCCGGCGCTCGCAGTTGCAGAATGCCGTGGATGCCGGCGCCCTCGCCGGGGGCAACGCCCTGAAGCTCGCCTCGTCGAACGCCGCCTCGGTGAAGGGCGTCACCGAGCAGATCATCGTCACCAACGCGCCGACCCCGTCGAACAACCCGCTGGCGATCACCGTTACCGTCGCGGACGACAAGACCAGCGTCTTCGCCCGAGCCGAGGACCATGTCTCTCTGACCTTCGGCCGTTTCATCGGCCTGAGTAACCAGACCGTAGCGGCCCAGGCCAAGGTCACGATCGTGGGCAAGATGCGCCTGTGCATGCTCACCCTCGATCCGGGCGCGCCCGGCGCCTTCAACCTCCAGAAGAACGCGCAAGTCACCGCCACCAATTGCTCGCTCTATTCGGACTCCGAGAGCCAGACGGGCATGGTCGGCGGCGACAATTCCATGGCGCGGGCCGACACGATCTGCTCGGCCGGCGGCTATGTCGGCCTGCGGGCGAACTTCTCGCCCCCGCCGCAGACCGGCTGCCCATCCATCGCCGACCCGCTGAAGGACCGGCCAGCGCCCTCGGTCGGATCCTGCCCGAGCAACCTCGTCGCCAACATGCTGACGCCGCTGGTCGGCGGGCTGCGCATCACCACGAACACGACACTCGAACCGGGCACGTATTGTGGCGGGGTGTACGTGACGGGCAACGCCCAGGTCAGGCTGAAGCCGGGCATCTACGTCTTTATGAACGGGCCGCTGATCGTGACCAACAGCGCGTCCTTCAGCGGGACGGATGTCGGCCTCTACTTCGCGGGCGCCAACACCGGCCTCCTGTTCAACAGGGGTACGACGATCAGCCTGACGGCGCCGACAAGCGGCGTGATGGCGGGGCTCTTGATGATGGAGGATCGCAACGTCGGCAGCAGCATCCTCGATCCGGCGGCCCTGCTGAACGCGATCCTGCCCTCGGACAGCGTCTCGCTGACCCCGGCGGCCATGGGCGCGACGCAGCCGATGCGGATCTACCGCATCATCTCGGATAACGCCCGCACCATGCTGGGCACGATCTACCTGCCCGCGGGTCGGGTGGTCATCGATGCGAGCCGGCCTGTCGCCGACCAATCGGCCTACACCGTCGTCGTCGCGCGGCAGGTCAACCTCTACGAGGGGCCGAACCTCTATCTGAACGCGAATTACGAGGGCACCAGCGTGCCCGTCCCGAAGGGCGTCGGCCCCCTGAACGGACGGGTGGTGCTCTCGCAATGACGATCGCGCTCATCATCGACGATTCCGAGATGAACAACCTGCTGATGGTGCAGGCGCTGAAGCCCGTGGCCGGCTGCGAGCCCGTGTCGTTCACCTGCCCGAAGGCCGGGCTCGCCTTCCTGCGGGAGAATGTCGAGCGGATCGGCGTCGTCGTCACCGATTACGACATGCCCGAGATGACTGGGCTCGACGTGATCACGGCCGTGCGGGAGGTGCCCGGCTTCGCGCATGTCCCGATCGTGATGGTCACGAGCATGGACCAGCGCAGCCTGCGCCATCAGGCCCTGCGCGCGGGGGCGACCGATTTCCTGGGCAAGCCCTGCGACCCGGTGGAGATCCAGGCGCGGATCACCAACCTGATGACAATCAGCGCCGCCCACCGCGAGGAGCAGGACCGCGCCGCGTGGCTCGCCCGCGAGGTGGCGGCGGCGGTGGCGGTGATCGAGGACCGGGAGCGGGAGATCATCGCCCTGCTCATGCGCGCCGCCGAGCACCGCGACACCGACACGGGCGACCACATCGCCCGGGTCTCGTCCTACGTCGGCATCATCGCCCGCAACCTCGGCTTCGATCCGGTGCAGCTTCGGACGCTCAAGCTCGCCTCCACCATGCACGACGTCGGCAAGATCGGCGTGCCGGATTCGATCCTGCTGAAGGAAGGCCCGCTCTCCGCCGAGGAGCGCGCCGAGATGCAGAAGCACGCCGAGCGCGGGCGCCGCATTCTCGAGGGCAGCCAATCCGAGATCGTGCGCCTCGCCGCCGAGATCGCCGAGAGCCACCACGAGCGCTGGGACGGCACCGGCTACCCGCAGGGTCTAACGGGGGAGGCGATCCCCCTCAGCGGCCGAATCGTGGCGGTGGCGGACGTGTTCGACGCCCTGGTCTCCGAGCGCCCCTACAAGCAGGCGTGGCCGCTGGAGCGGGCGCGGGCCTTCATCACCGAGCAGGCCGGGCTGCATTTCGACCCGCTCTGCGTCGAGGCCTTCCTCGCGGGCTGGGGCGAGGTGGAGCAAACCTGGGCCAAGGCCGCCTGACGCCGACGAACGGGAGGGCCACGTGAAGCACGCATGGTTGAGGCCGGGCCGCTCCGTGGCGGGCCGGATCGCCCTGGTCGTCACGGGCGCGGTGACGGCCGCCCTGATCCTCGCCGCGACCCTGTCGGTCTGGTGGGAGATCGACCGCTACACCGAGGAACAGCGGGCGAATCTCGATACGATCGCGCAGGTCTTCGCCCATGGCAGCGCGCAGGCCGCCGCCGCGGGCGACCGGAATGCCCTGAACGCCACCCTCCGGGCGATCGGCAAGGTCGAGCAGGTCGTCTACGGGGCCGTCATCGCCCCGGACGGCACGGTCCTCGGCGAGCAGGGCCTCGCGCTACGCCTCGACAGCGACGCCGCCCTCGACGGCAAGCCGGCCTCGATGTGGAGCATCTTCGGCACTTACAATTTGCGCGGCGAGGCGGCGATCAAGGAGAACGGCGCCGAGATCGGCCGCGTGGTGCTCATCCGCAAGACCAAGTTCCTCACAGACCGGGTGGCGGAAGCCGCCATCAATGCCGCCCTGGCGGCACTGCTCGCCGTGGCCATCGGCATCGGCGTGTCCCTGCAATTGCAGCGCAGCGTCATGCGGCCTCTGGCGCTGCTGGCTGGCACCATGGACGCGGTGCGCCTGCACCACGATTACACCCGCCGCGCCCCCGTGACGGGCGACGACGAGGTCGGCCGGCTGGCCCGGACCTTCAACGACCTGCTCTCGGCCGTGAACGAGCGCGACGACCGCCTCGCCGCCCACAGCGCCCATCTCGAAAGGGAGGTCGAGGCCCGCACCGCCGACCTCAGCGAGGCCAAGCTCGCGGCCGAGTCAGCCAACGCCGCCAAATCCACCTTCCTCGCCACGATGAGCCACGAGATCCGCACGCCGATGAACGGCGTCCTCGTGATGGCGGAACTGCTCGCGGGCTCCGATCTGCCGCCGCGCCAGCGCCGCTACGCCGACGTTATCGCCCGCTCGGGCAAGTCCCTGCTGGCGATCATCAACGACATCCTCGATTTCGCGAAGGTCGAAGCCGGCAAGCTCGATCTCGAAAGCGTACCGGTGAGTCCGGCCGAGGTGGCGGACACGGTCGTCACTCTCTTCGCCGAGCGCGCCCGCGCGGCGGGGCTCGGCCTGACGGCCCAGATCGCGCCGGAGGTGCCGGCGGCCTTCCTGGGCGATCCCGTGCGCCTCGGACAGGTGGCGAGCAACTTCGTATCGAATGCGCTCAAGTTCACGGCGACGGGGGAAGTGTCCCTACGCATGGCGATCGACCCCACCGACGGCTTCCTCGTCCTCTCCGTCACGGATACGGGCATCGGCATTTCGCGGGACAAGCGCGGCACGATCTTTTCGGCCTTCTCCCAGGCCGATCAATCCACCACCCGACGCTTCGGCGGCACCGGGCTCGGCCTGTCCATCGCACAGCGCATCGTGGAGGCGATGGGCGGCAGCGTCGGCGTCGAGAGCAAGGTCGGGGTGGGCTCGACCTTCTTTGCGCGCTGGCCCATCGAGGCGGTCGAGCCCGTCCCTGTCGCCGCGAACCAGCCGGCCATGGCCCAGCCGCGGTTCCCCCATGCCCGCGTGCTCGTCGCCGACGACAGCGCGGTGAACCGCGAGGTCGCAGTCGAGGCCCTGTCCCGCTGCGGCGTGACGGCTGTCGTGACCGTCGAGGACGGGCTCGCGGCGACCGAGGCGGCGGCGGCGAACCCGTTCGACATCATCCTGATGGACGGCAGCATGCCGGTGATGGACGGCTTCACCGCCTCCAAGACCATCCGCCAGCACGAGGTGCGGACGGGAGCCCAGCGCACGCCGATCATCGCACTCACGGCCCATGTGCTGGCCGATGCCGCCGACGCGGCGCGGGATGCCGACATGGACGGGATCCTGCCCAAGCCCTTCACCCTGGCGCAGCTCGCGCAGCTGCTCCAGCACCATGTCACGGGCGACGCTTCGGCCGTCGCCATCGACGCGCCCGCGCCGCAGGCGGACCCGGACACGCTCCTCGACGCGGAGGTCATCGAGGGCCTGTTGAGCCTCGGGGACGGCGCCTTCCTCGCCCGCGTCGTGGACCTCTACCGGGCACAGGCACCCGTCGCCCTGTCGGCCCTGCGGGAGGCCATCGCGGCGGCGGATCAACCCGCCATCGCCAAGGCGGCGCACAGCCTGAAATCCATGAGCGCCAATATCGGCGCGCTCGTCCTCGTCGGGCGGCTCAAGCCCATCGAGAGTGCGGCGCGGGACGGCGCCTCCACCGCCACGCAGGGCGATTGTGACGCCCTGGATTCCCTGCTCCGCGCCACCATCCTCCTCATCGACCGGCAGACGGCGGAGAGCCGGGCGGCGGCGTAGAGGGTGCCATGGATCGATTCCCCAGCCGGCGCGACATCGGCGCGGCAGCTCTTGCCGCCAGCCTCCTCGCGGCGCAGCCGGTGAGGGCGCAGGCCCGGCCGGTACGCATCGCGATGCTGCTCTATCCCGGCATGACGGCCCTCGATCTCGTCGGGCCGCAGGAGTTGCTGGCGGGGCTCGCGCCGGGGAGCCTGAGCCTCGTCGCGCGGACGAAAGGGGCCGTGGCCAGCGATACCGGGCTCGCCCTGGTCGCCGATACGGATTTCGACGGCTGTCCGAGGGACCTCGACGTGCTGTTCGTGCCCGGCGGCGACGGCACGCCCACGCAGATGCGCGACGCCGCGACCCTCGCGTTCCTGCGCGACCGCGCCGCCCGCGCGGCCTGGGTGACGAGCGTCTGTACCGGCTCGCTGATCCTCGGCGCGGCGGGGCTGCTCCAGGGCTACCGGGCGACGAGCCATTGGTCCGTCCGCGACCGGGTGCTTCCGCTACTCGGCGCCACCCCGGTGGCCGAACGCGTCGTGTTCGACCGCAACCGCGTGACGGCGGCGGGTATCTCGGCCGGTCTCGATTTCGCGCTGGCGCTGGCGGCCCGCCTTCGGGGCGATGATTACGCCCGCACGGCGCAACTGGTAGCGGAATACGCGCCGCAGCCGCCCTTCGCGGCCGGAAGCCCGGCATCGGCAGGGCCAGCGATCACTAAAGAGGCCGAGGCGATCCTGCGCGACCTCGTCGCCGGCTCCCTCGCGGCGGCCGAGGCGCGGTGACGCGCCGTCGCGGGTTCTGGCCAGACGCGACGGATCGTCTACATTCCGTCCCGGTTCGCATTGCGCCCCACACGACCGGGAGTCCTGCTATGCCTTCGTCCCCCCTCGGAACGGTCCAGCGCCGTCAGGCGCTCATGCTCGTCGGCGCCGCGATGGCGGGCGGCCTCGGCCACGCCCAGGCCGGCGAGACGCGCGCCGGGGCCTTCTCCTTCGAGAAGCCGGAGGGCGGCGTGCTCCCCCTCGCGAATTACGCCGACAAGCCGATCCTCGTGGTCAACACCGCCACCGCCTGCGGCTATGCCGGCCAGTTCGTGGGGCTTCAGGGCCTCTGGACCCGGTTCGGTTCGCGCGGGCTGATGGTCATCGCCGTGCCCTCGCCGGATTTCGGCAACCAGGAACCCCTCGACGGCGTCGCCATCGCGGAGGCCGCCCGCAAGAACCACGGCGTCACCTTCCCCGTCGTCGCGAAGGTGCATGTGAAGGGCCCGGCGGCCCATCCGTTCTACCGCTGGGCGGCGGCCGAGAAGCCCGGCTCGTCGCCCGGCTGGAACTTCCACAAGTACCTCGTCGCCCGCGACGGAACGCTGCTCGCCTCGTTCCCGCACACGATCGACCCGACCGACCCGCGCATCATCACGGCCATCGCGAGCCAGTTGCCGGCAGCCTGATTGCAAACACGACGAAAGCCTCGGCCGCAGGATGACTGCGGTTGAGGCTTTATCGACTTCAGATTTTCAGAAAAGAGGTGGCTGGGGGACCTGGATTCGAACCAGGACTAGAGGAGTCAGAGTCCACCGTTCTACCGTTAAACTATCCCCCAATGAGCCTTTGTGGCGGCTCAGTCTCCCGTTCCCATGAGCGAACGAGAGAGGTGCCCGGACGTCGCCGTCGGGATGCCGTCAGATAGGGGGAAAGGCCGGACGGGTCAACTGCCACGGCGGGCCTTTCTGCTACCGGCCCATGCTGGCCCATAGCAGGGCAAGGATCGCCGCGCCGATGAGGTTGTAGGCGGCGGCCCAGAGCCAGACACCCTTGAACACTCTGGTCGGGATCCGCGGCCGGTGCGCGCCCGTGCGGTGGCGGTTGCGATCCTCCGGTGTCGGCCAGATCGCGCCCTTCGGCCCCTTGAGGTGCCGCGTCAGGCTATCGGGCAGGCGGGGCTCGTCCGGGTCGGGCCGTTCCATCCTTCCGCCTCCCGCCCTCGTCCTATCCCGGTCCGCGTCGGCGCAGGCGCCCGCTCAGTGCCACCTTGCGGAAGGCCCCCGCCACCTGCTCGGCGGAATAGGGTTTGCGCACCAGATCGAACCCGTGATCGTCCTCGCGGGCCAGCACGTCGCTGTAGCCGGAGGTGAGGATCACCGGCAGGTCCGGGTGGCTCGCCCGCAAGCGCTTCGCGAGCTCGATCCCGCCCATGCCCGGCATCACTACGTCGGAGAACACCGCTTCGAACCGGAACGGCACCCGTTCGATCTCTTCCAGGGCCTCCTCGGCGTTATGCGCCCAGACGGTCGAGTGGCCGAGATCTTCCAGGATCTGGGTGCAGAAGCGCCCGACCTCAAGGTTGTCCTCCACCACCAGCACGCAGAGGCTGCGCTCCTCCGGCTCCGGCGCATCGACGACCGCCTCCGGTTTCGCGTGCGGGGTCGCCTCCGCTTCGGGCAGGTAGAGGGTGAAGACGGTGCCCTGGCCGAGGGCGCTCGTTACGTCCACGTCGCCGCCCGATTGCTTAGCGAAGCCGATCACCTGGCTCAGGCCCAGCCCCGTGCCCCGGCCGACCTCCTTCGTGGTGAAGAACGGCTCGAAGATACGGGACAGATGCTCCTGCGGGATGCCGCAGCCCTCATCGACCACGGAGACGGCGACGAAGGGGCCGGGCGCCCCGGCATGGCCGCGGATCGGCGGCAGGTATTGGCCGCGCGCGATGCGGATCACCATCTCGCCCTCGCCGCGCATGGCGTCGCGGGCGTTCACGGCCATGTTGACGAGGGCGGTCTCGAACTGGCTCGCATCGGCGCGGACGTGGCAGCGCGTGTCGGGCTGCTCGGTGCGCACCCGGATGCGGGCGCCCGTCACGGAATTGAGCATGTCCGCGACCTCGTCGAGGCGTGCCCCGACATCGAACACCTCGGGCTTGAGCGCCTGCCGCCGGGCGAAGGCGAGAAGCTGCCCGGTGAGCTTGGCGGCCCGGTCCACCGTTTCGGACATCGCGTCCATGTAGCGGATGCGCCGCTCCTCCGGCAGGTTCGGCCGGCGGAGGAAGTCGACCGACGAGCGGATGATCGTCAGCAGGTTGTTGAAGTCGTGGGCGACGCCGCCGGTCAGCTGGCCGACCGCCTCCATCTTCTGCGCCTGCCGCAGGGCGTCCTCGGCGTTGGCCAGCGCCTCGGCCTGCTCCTTCATCACGGTGACGTCGCGCACCGTCGAATAGATCTTCCCGTCCTTGGAGACGGCGTTCCACGACAGCCAGCGATAGCTGCCGTCGCGGTGGCGGTAGCGGTTCTCGAAGGCGAGTTGCGGTGCGCCGCGCGTGAGGCCCCCGGCGGCGTTGCGCGTCGTCTCCTTGTCGTCCGGGTGGACGAAGTCGAGGAAGGGGCGGGCGGTCAATTCCTCGGCGGACCAGCCCAGCGTCGCCGCCCAGGCGGGGTTGAGGCTGACGATATAGCCCTCGAAATTGGCGACGCAGAGCAGGTCGGTCGAGGCTCTCCAAATCTGGTCGCGCTCGGCGGTGCGCTCCGCGATCTGCTGTTCCAGCGTCGCGTTGAGGTCGCGCAACGCCTGTTCGGCGGCGCGCAGTTCGGCGACGTCGGTGTTCGTGGCGAACCACCGCTCGATGGAGCCGTCGGCGTTGCGGATCGGCACCATGCGCGTGAGGAAGGGGCGGAACGTGCCGTCCCGGCCCCGCAGGGGAAAGGTCATCTCGAACGGCTCCCCCGTCGAGAGGGAGCGGTTCCAGCGGCTCAGCACCTCCGGCAGGATCGTGGGGTCGTGCGCAACGGTCCAGCCCCAGCCGAGGAGGGAGCCCGGCTCCGCGCCGGTGTAGTCGTACCAGCGGCGGCTGCACCAATGGACATGCCCGTCCGCCCGGCTCATCCAGCACAGGATCGGGATATTGTCGGCCAGGACCTCGAACTCGAAGGCCTGCTCGCGCAGGGCCGCGCGCACCCGGTCGCGCTCCTGCACGAGGGTGCGGCGTTCATCGAGGTCGATCAGCACGCCGGGGAAGGCGAGGGGCCTGCCGTCCGGCGCGCAATCGACCCGGCCGTTAGCCTCCAGCCAATAGTAGTTCCCATCCGCGCGGCGGACGCGATACTGGTGCGCGTAGCTGCCGCCCCGCGCGATGGCCTCCTCGATGGCGTCCGCAAGCGCCGGCTTGTCGTCGGGATGGACGGTGTCCACCACCTGCGCGAGGCTCAGGCCGGTCCGCCCGAGGCCGGGGTCCAGCCCGAAGCTGCGGGCGAAGCCCTCGTCCACGGTGAAGCGGTCGGCGGTCAGGTCCCAGAACCACGTTCCGATGATCGCCCCCGCCGAGAGGGCGATCTGAACCCGGTCGGCATTCTCCCGCGCCAAAGCCTCGCTCGCCCGCAGCCGCTCCTGCTGCGCCACGCGGGCGGTGATGTCGCGGTAGAACAGGGCGAGCCCGTCGCCCACCGGATAGGCGCGGATGTCGATCCAGGTGATGCGCCCGTCGCCGGCCGAGGCGGCGTGCTCCATCGTGAAGGGCTCCCCGTCGCGCAGGGCCTTCAGGTAGGCCGTTTCGAGGACGGGGTCCGCGTCCGGATAGGCCTCGCGGTAGGGCCGCCCGATGATCTCGTCGGGGCCGCGCCCATCCATCCGCAGGCCCTCGGCATTGATGTCCGCGATGGTCATGTCGCGGCCGAGGAGGGCGAAGGCCTCGCCCATGTTGTCGAGCACGTCGTGCGCCCGGTCGCGCTCGGCGCGCAGGGCATCCTCGAAGTCGCGCTGGCGGCGCTCGGCCTTCACGCGCTCCGTGGTCTCGTTGGTGAGGATGAACAGGCCGGCGATCTGCCCGTCCGCATCAAGGATGCGCGAGTAGGAGAAGCTCCACCACGTCATCGCGTCGCCGCGATCCGTGTCGAGGGTCCAGGGTAGGTCGTTGAAGCGGGTGGAGCGGCCGGCGAACGCGTCGTCGATGATCGGCTTCGCCTGATCCCAGCCGTCCGCCCAGACCTTGTCGAACCGCTCGCCCATCGCCCAGGGCAGGCGCGGCCCGAGGAGCGGGAAGTACGTCTCGTTGAAGAAGAAGATGAGGTCCGGCCCCCAAGCCAGGATCATGCTCTCGGGCGAGTTCAGCACGAGGCTGAGCGCCGTGCGCAGTTCCGGCGGCCAGGTCTGCGGGGGGCCAAGGGGATGGCCGGTCCAGTCCCGCTCGCGGATCATCCGCGTAGCCTCGCCGCCGCCGGCGAGGAAGGCGAGGGGATCAGACAACGGATTCGTCCCGCGCGGAGGGCATCCACAACGGCGGAAAGATGGATCCTGGCATCGTAAGCCGCATAGGGGGGCCTATGACCAAGGCGTAAGCCGCGCGCAAGGGCGCGAAAGCCTCACACGCAGGCCGCGAACGCTCCGAGCGGCTTCGCGCCTCAGGCGATACCGAGGAAGCGGATCAGCGCAAGGCTGATGGCGACCAAGACCGCGAGGGAGCCCGTCACCGCCAGCGTCACCCGGCCGCCGACGCGGGCGAGGACGCGGACATCCACACCGAGCCCAAGGGCCGCCATGGAGATCACGGTGAGGAAGCCCGCGAACTGGGTGAGCGGCTTCACCGCCGCATCCGGGATGAGACCGAGGGAGCGCAGGGAGGCGAGGACGAGGAAGCCGAGGATGAACCACGGCACCAGCTTGGTGAAGCCGAGCCTGCCGCCCTTGCGCGGCACCACGCCGCCATCCTCGGCGGGCAGGCGCGGGGCGATGAGCGAGAAGGCGACCACGACGGGGCCGAGCATCAGCACGCGCACGAGCTTCACAAGGGTGCCGACCTGGGTGGCGAGGAGGCTCACCGGCACGGTGGCGGCCAGCACCTGCGGCACCGCATAGACGGTGAGGCCGGCGAGCACGCCGTATTGGTTGTCGCTCATGCCGGCGAGGGGCACGAAGAGCGGCAGGCCGAGCACCATCAGCACGCCGAGCACGGCGGTGAACGCGATGGAGGCCGCGATGTCCTTCGGCTCGGCGCCGATCACCGGGGCGACGGCGGCGATGGCCGAGTTGCCGCAGATGGCGTTGCCGCAGGCCACGAGGATCGCCATCCGTGCGGGCAGGCCGAGGAGCCGGCAGATGCCGTAGCTCGCGGTGATGCCGATGGCGACGGTGCCGACGATGCCGGCGATCAACGCCGGGCCGGAGGCGAGGATCGCCCCGAGGCTCAACGAGGCGCCGAGCAGGGTGACGGCCACTTCCAGCAATTGCTTGGCCGAGAAGGCGATGCCGGTGCGGAAGCGCGCGCCGGGCGTCCAGAGGGTGCGGACGGCGATGCCGAGGAGGATCGCGAGGACCAGGGCCTCGACGTAGGGATGGGAGAAGATCCTTTCTTCCATCGCTTGTCCCGACACGGCGATGAGGGTGATGGCGAGGCATACGCCGATGCCGGGCAGGATCGAAGGGGACCGGACGGCCTCGCCCTGCGCGGGCGTCTGCGAGGATGCTTGCGAACTCACGATCTGCCTTCCCAGCCTCCGGAAAAGAAAATGGTCGTCCGGCGCCCGCTTGAGAGAAGGACACTCTCTCAAGCGCCGCAAGTTCGGAAGACGGCTCCATTGCACGAAAGGGGTCCGAGCGCGACATTTCACAACATGCGCAGCACGTCCGCCATGGCGACTTCCTCTCAGGCCGAGACCGCCTTCGACCCGTTCGGTGAGCCCGTCACCGAGGGCGTCGCGTCCGCCTGCACGAGCAATGCCGGCGACCGGACCGCGCGGCGGATCGGCGGGGCGGTGTTCTGGAGCCTCGCCCTCGCGATCCTGGCTGGCCGCGTCTACGCCTACGACCTGCCGGTGACGCAGACGGTCGTGGCCTACGCGACGCAGTTGGTCTCGGTCCACTAAGACCGCTTTTCCGGTCAACGCCGCGCACGCGATGCCGTATGGCTGTCGCAAGCGAGCGGGGAGCTATGTGCAATCTCTATAGTCTCGGCCGGCAGGGTCCTGCGGCCCTGCGCGCCTACTTCGGCGCGGAGCACGATGAGACCGGCAACATGCCGGAACTGCCTGCGATCTTCCCCGACCAAATGGCGCCGGTCGTCGTGGCGGGGGAGGGCGGTCGTACCCTCACCATGATGCGCTGGGGCATTCCTGGCCCGAAGGCGTTCGGGGAGCGGCCCGTCACGAACGTGCGCAACGTGGCGTCGCCGCATTGGCGGCCCTGGCTCAAGCCGGCCTTCCGTTGCCTCGTGCCCGTGACCGCCTTCTCGGAATACGCCGACACCAAGCCGCGCAAGACGCCCGTCTGGTTCGCCCTCGACGAGGAGCGTCCGCCCTTCGCCTTCGCCGGCATCTGGCGCCCCTGGACGGGGGTACGCGGCACCAAGGCCGAAAATCCCGACCGGGCCGAGGAGGAGCACCGGCTGTTCTCGTTCCTCACGACGGAGGCGAACGGCGTCGTCGGACCGGTGCATCCGAAGGCGATGCCGGTCCTGCTGACGAAGCCGGAGGAATGGGCGGCGTGGCTCGAAGCGCCGACTGCCGAGGCGATGACGCTGCAGCGTCCGCTGCCCGACGACGAGATGATCGAGGTGGCGCGGGGTGCGCGAAAGGACCCCTGATCGCGGAGATCAGGAGTCGCGTTCGCATCAGGAGGCGAGGCGCGTGGCGCTCGGCGACCCGAGGCCGTTCGCCTTGGCGAGGCTCGACCGCCGCTCGCTGTAGGCCGCCGCCACCATGGGATAGTCGGCCGGCAGGCCAAATCGCTCGCGGTAGGTCTCCGGCGTCAGGCCGTTCGCCGTGAGATGGCGCTTGAGGGTCTTGTAGGACCGGCCGTCGATGAAGCTGATGAGCCGGTCGTGCTGGACCGACTTGCGGATCTGCGCCGCGGTGATCGCGGGCGCCGGCTCCTCCACCGGGGAGGCGTGGCCCTCGGCCAAGGCCACGAGGGCTGCGTGAACCTTGCCGATCAGGGCCGGCAAGTCGGCGATGGCGACATGGTTGTGGGCGACGTAGGCGACGACGACGTCGCTGGCCATATCAATGTAAGCGGAGCCCTGCTCCATCGCATCCTCGGTCGTTTGTTGATGTTCGAAATTCCCCTTACATGATGTGTCAGAGCGCCGCACAACTCAAGTTGGATTTATTATGCATGAGCGTGCGTGGGGACATCAGCAAAGGACGCAACTCCACTTGCCGGTGCTTCCCGTTCAGCAGCCGTTGCAGATCGGCGAGGCTGCTATCTTGCCGCCCTTGATCAGGTTTTGCATGGCGGCCTCCCGGTCGTAGTTTGCGCCGCTCGCCGGCGCTTGGGCCGAGGCGGCGGCCGGCGTGTTGGGCTCCCCGAGGCTCCCGGTGCTGGATGCGGCACCGATGACCGGCACATGTGCCTTGGCAGTGCCGGGTTTCAGCTTTTCCCAGTGATCGCGCGCCCGCGCCGATTCGCTCAGCGCGGAGAGGGGGTTCACATGCGCGGCGCCACCCTCGGGGATCGACCGCGTGGGATCGCCCGGCATCCGGGCGGGGACCTCTTCGAAATCGGGCGGGAGCGCGGCGACCCGCGCCGCCTCGGGTGTGGCCACGCTCGCGGCGGTCACATCCGGCTGAAGGGAGCTGTAGGTGCTGGAGCCTGTCGGCGAGCGCAGCGAACAGCCTCCGGTCGCCAGGGCAAGACCGGCGACGGCGATAAGCGTCATTCTCATGGCTTTGCGCGGGTGCCCCTTGCGGCGGAAACTACTGAGCTTGGCCTTAACACTTCGGTAGGGACCGGTGCAATTTTCGCTCCATTCATCATCCCAGACGCAACCGGTGGGGATGATTGGCGAACCGATCGAGGGCTACCGTCCTGCCGTCTGGCCAGCCGTGACGGATGCAACCGCTAGCGCCGAAATGCGACCGTTGTGAGCCCAGTGCGGCGCGAACGCCGCGCCAGTTCGTTCGAACCGGAGCAGGTACTATTGTACCAGTGACAACACATAACTTTGTGGTGACGCGAAGTCGGTATATTCTTCGCAGATGAGGTTACCGGAAGGTTAGGCCGTGGCAAGCCCAGAGAGCAGCACACTAGCTGAACCTCCGCCGACAAGAACACTTCAGAAGATCGCGGACGTGCTTGGCTGCACGATTAGCGATTTCGCGGGCGAACGGGATGCACCGCGTCCACCGTCCGGCGTCGAGTTACTCAAGTTGTGGGAACGTTTGCCCGACGAAGCTGCGCGACGGCAGGTGTTGGCCGTCGCGCGCGCCTTGGCGAAGTAGCGGCCGGTCAGACCGGCAGGCGGCCGTCCGGCGAGTAGCGGTCGATGGCCGAAGGCAGTTCCCGCGAGAGGCGCGAGAGCAGCGCGGCGCGGCTCAGGCCGGTCTGGCGGGTCAGATGATCCAGCGTCTCCGGGCCGATGACGCGCTCCAGTTCCGCTTCGGGGATGTCGTGGTTCGGGCCGTGGTTGACCCAGGAGTTGGCGGCCTCGCCGTGGCCGCTCTTGGTGAAATGATCCACCAGTTCGCTGAGCCCGCTGGCGATCAGCCCGCCGACGCCCGCCGACCCCACGCCGCCGAGGATGCTCGACAGGTTGGACGGGGCATGGGAATCGCGCACCGGGGGCGGCACCTGGCGCTGCGGCTCGGTCGAATGATGCCCGAGCCATTCCGCGATCTTGTCGCGGTTCTGGAAGCCTGCCACGGCCAAGAGGCCCAGCAGAGCGGTCATCGAGGGATATCCCTTGCTCATCCTATGCTCCTTCGCCGTGGAAGAATGACGGCGCGGCGGAGCCGGTAGGCCCCGCCGCCGGTCCGGACTTTCAGCGGCCGGTGATCTTGTCGGCGAGGTTCTTGGCGCCGTCCTTGACGTCGCCGACGGTCTTCTGCGTCTCGCCCTTCAGCTCCTGCGCCTTGCCCTCGGCCACGAGCTTGTCGTTGCCGGTCACGTTGCCCACGCCCTGCTTGACGTTGCCGACGGCCTCGTTGGC
>NZ_JAKSXZ010000099.1 GCF_022829465.1 Methylobacterium sp. J-067 | reverse complement strand
TTGAAAGTTCAAGGCATACGGATCAGTCCGCAAGCCCCGTGCCGGCTTGAATGGCTTGCTAATCCGTCACGCTTCCAGTCATTGCGCATCCCACCATGCCGATCCGGCGCGAGCACCGCTTCTTCTACCCTATCGACTGGCCACAGCTGTCGGCGGTAATCCGCTTCCGCCGCGCTAAGGGCCGTTGCGAGGGCTGCGGGCGTCCGCACGGCCAGATCGTCTGGCATCTCGGAGATGGCCGCTGGTGGGACGCGCAGGCCGGTTCCTGGCGCGACGGTGTGGGCCGTGTCATCTGCCTCGCGGTCGGGGAGGACGACGTGTTCGGCTCCGTCCGGACGACGCGAGTAATTCTAGCGGCGGCTCACCGCAACCACGACACAGCCGACAACCGGGACGTGAACCTCATGGCGGTCTGCCAGCGGTGCCACATGAACCACGACCGACCGGAGCATAAGCGGCGGCGTTGGCGAACCTTGTTCCGGCGGAAGGCGTCGGGGGATCTGTTTGGCGGGCCATACGTCTAGTCACAGCTATGAACACCGAGCCGCTTGGCTGAAGCCGAGGAACGGGTTCACGGACGCGCGATTGCCCTATTGCCGTATGGCGGGCTCCTCCATCCGACCAGCGGACAACAGGGAGACACGCCAATGAAGGCACTACTCACCATCGCAGCCGTCCTCGCTCTCAGCAGCCCTGTGATGGCAGCAGAAGGCAGTTCGGGCGGTTCTAGCCGTTCGGGAACCGCGAATAGCACTGGCCCGAATGATGCCGGCGCAGGGTCTTCGCCCGGTGCAGCCGGTAGCGGCCCCACGACGGGTGGGATGAGCCGTTCTGGCACCATGAACAGCACCGGGGCGAATGACGCGGGATCAGGATCAAAGCCTGCTGGGACCAGCGGTACCCCTGGAAACCGCTAGTTGCTTCCTGGGCGAAAAGTCGGCAGCGAGATCGAGGCTGCTGCGTCCGTAACGCCGCGTTAGCCTCTCTCGGTCAACTTCGTACCCAGCGACTCGGCCAAGGCCTGAACGCCCTCGAAAGCAGTGCACCGGCTCCAAAGACAGGGCTCTCTGGTACGCTGCGTCGTCAGCATAGTCGCAACTGAGGCCTGCCCCCGTTGACCCCAGGGGGTAGGCCTCAGGCTTCGGGCAACTTGTTCGCCGGAACCTGCGCGTGATCGCTGCGGGTGGGAACGTTTGCCCCTACCGTCGGTAGCCCTGCAGTGCGACCCGTCTAAACGGAGCTGCCTGCATGTTCATGAAGATCGATAAGCTCCTGACGGAGCTGCCCGAGCCGAAGCGGCCTGAGCCGAACGCGGCCGCAGCCTTGCAGGAGCTGCTTGGCGGCAAGTACGGCGAAATGTCGACTCTTGGGAACTACATGTTCCAGAGCTTCAATTTCCGTAACAAGGAGAAGCTGCGGCCGTTCTACAGCCTCGTGTCGAGCATCTTCGCGGAAGAGATTGGCCACGTCGAACTCGTCTCGACCGGCATCGCGCTGCTCAACAACGGGCCGGGCAACCCGAAGAAGAACGTCGACATCTCGAAGGCGCCATTCGAGGACATGCAGGACATCCGGCTTGCCGGCAGCTTTCTGTCGAACGGCGGCGGCGCCATGCCGATGAACTCGAACGCCGCGTCCTGGAACATGGACATGGTGACGACCACCGGTAATCTGATCATCGACCTCCTGCACAACTTCCACCTGGAATGCGGCGCCCGCATCCACAAGCTGCGCGTCTATGAGACCATGACCGAGCCGACGGGCCGTGAGGTCTGCGGCTATCTGCTGGTTCGCGGTTCACTTCACGCTCACGCCTACGCGCTCGCCTTGAAGAAGCTGACCGGCGTCGAGATAGAGAAGATGCTGCCGACGCCCAACATCGACCTGTCGCGCATCCCCGAGTGCCAGAAGTATCTCGATGAGGGTAAGCACCGCCGCCTCTACACCTTCAGTCCGGACGATTACGCCGAAGCGGCCGGCGTGTGGTCGAACGACGAGGTCGCGCTACCAGGCGACCCGCCGGGTAATCTGGAGGTGGTCGATGGTGCCCCTGAGGGCGGCAAGATCCCGGAACTCGACGGCAACTACGGTGCGTTCGCCCCGGATTATGCCCCCGAGGAGATCTTCGAGATCGCGAGCAAGCTCTACAAGAAGGGGCGCTGATGTCAGCCGCGTAATGATCATAGCGCGACTGGAGGCGAGGATCGGCGGTGAGCAAGGATGGACGGGCCCCACGGTGTGATCCGTGGGACCCCTCAGCCTGTTATTTGCCGCTTGGCGCCGCGCCGCTACCGGTTGTGCCGTTCCCCATCCCGCTACCCGCTGCGGCACCGGGCGTGCTGACCGGAGGTCCACCGCTCGTGCCGGGGGCACCTGTGCTCATGGTACCGCCGCGTTCTTCCATCTTCTGAGACTCACTCTTGACGCTGCCAGGGCTGTTCATGTTGCCCTCGGCGCTGCCCCCTCCGGCCGGCGTCTGAGCGAAAGCAGCGCCTGAGAAGGCGACGGCAAGCGTAACGGCCAGCGTGAGTGTCTTGATTGCCATAGCGTTTTCCTCCGGGACGAGTTTGCAACTATCCCGTCGTCCAACGTTGCCCGGGCTCGTTCGTTCAAGAACGGTCTGTCGTACTGAAACTCACGGGCCGTGAGCCGGCACTTGCGGTGTCCAGTTCCACCGCCAAAACCGCATCTCTTCATGCGATACGTTACAGCTTGGTCAAAATGCTGACCTCAGCTTTTATGCTTTTCACGACGCCGTTGAAGCCGAAGTGCAAGCACGAGGGCACCGGGCCAGAACACCAAACTGAGCAGGGCAATCGGCACAAGCCCCCGGCCTTTCCACCAAGCGATTGCAACTGGCAGGAAGAGGCCGGGTAGCGCAACTGCCATGAGCATCTCAACCTTTAGGTCGAACATCCGATGGGACTTGCGCAGCCTACATCAGCGACCCGGTGAGGAACCTTGCGATGGTTTACTGCCGGTTGTGTTGGCATCGGGTGATCCCGTCGTCCCCGTGGCCGGAGGCACTGTCGATGGATTCGTTACCGCGTCCGTCGCTGTCTTGCCGGGGTCATTCGTATCGGCGGCTGGCTTAGGTGCAGCGCTGACGGGCATACCAGACCCTCCCGCTGCATACGCAGGAACGCCACTGGCCATAAATGCCGTAGCGATGACAGCCACACCGGTCATTCGCTTGGTCATCGGATATCCCTTTATTCCTTGATATAGCCTGTAAATCTCGGATCGTCCCCGCTGTTCCGAAACCCGGTGTCAATCATTCACGCGCAGAGGGATCGCTCGGTATATGTAAGAGTGGCGTTCATGCGTTCGCAGGTTTGGCTCGTCTTGACGCTGCTGGTATGCCTTGTTGATGGTCATGCACCGCGCGGACGCGAGCCGCGCAATCCCGACGCAGAAGCTGGGTGGAGCCGCGGAGTAGAGGCGATGAAGCGCCCCTCAATCAGAGGCTCGATGAGATAGCGCTGCCCTATCGACGGTGTGACATGTCTACGACGGCGGCCAAGTCCCCGATGTGGATAACCGTCCTCGCCTCACCTCGGTCAAGCTTTAACGCCCAGGCTGCTCGGATCCACACGCGATCCGGCATCGATCATGTTCGCACTTTCTCGCACCGTCATCCTCGATCACTGCGAGGGCACCGCCGTACTGGTCTCATCGGCTTTGTTCCTGGCCGGTGCTCTCATGCTCATCGGGCTGCTTGGCTGAGTTTTGCGAACTGGGATCGTCCGTGATCCTATCTGCCTGCACCCAGCCGCGCTTGCAGGGGCCAGTATACTCTGTCTGCGTTGGTAGCAGGACTGTCGTCTGACAGCCCAACGGTTCGGAGCCGTAGACGATACCGAGCCACGACCCGAGCCGTTCACATATCAAAACAACGTCGCCATCGTGCAGCTGCCCAACCTCCCGAAAACCCGTGTTTGGCCCGCCTTGAACAACGACGCCTGTATTCTCTCCAGTGCCGACAGCTCGACCTCGTTGGGGACAGGCATCCTGGCCAATAGAACCGTGCAACAGGATTGGGACGTTCAACGTAGCTGGTTCAGCTTGAGCAGTCGCAGAGTAGGCGAGAAACGAGCCTAACAGGATCAGCGAGCGGCCATGACGGACGGTGTTCATCGAGAGACAAGCGTAGAGCGCGCCGAAGCGTTGCAAAATGCGAAGGCTAATTTGTTGGTACTGATCCCGACATAGCGGGTCGCCTCTTCTAGGCTTAGGCTGCGACCTGAACCGGAGCCGCATTGTTGGGATCCTGGCGCCCGCGTTTCGGCATAGGCTCGGCCCTTCGTCAGCGCCTCAACATGTCGGGTCCCCTACCGGGTATCGAGAAGGCGCGACGCTGCCCGGCCCGCCCGTTCCCGGTAGCCCTTCAACCCCGCTCAGCGTGAGGCCGGCGCGTCGCCCTCCATAGCACAGCGGCGGCCTCATGCGCCTGCCTTCCGCGACCTTGACCGCGAGGGCGAAACCGGGACTGCAATCCCGCTTTTCGGGAGTTGGCACGGTCTCGTTTTCCCCTGTTCTAGAACCTGAGTAGACGTGCGGTTCGGGAATTTGCACCCTCCCCCTCGGCTAAGGGGAGAACGATCCATTATCCCCTTCGGGGCAAGGGCATCCCGTGGTGGTGCCCCCTTCCGCGCCAGGCGTAACCAGGCCGTCCATTCCGGCGACACGATCCGCACCACGTTCGGCAGGTTGCGGAAGCCGGTGACGCGCCGTTCCTCTACCGTGAGCAGGCCGAGCTTGCGGGCCTCGCGGATCGCGTTCCGCACCGTCGTCTCGGCCACGCCAGCCACGGCGGCGAGGTGCGGGACGGACAGGCGGCAATCGCCTCGGCGGGCGGTCTCGGCCGCTACGATGCTCAAGGCCGATTGCTCCGCGAGGCTGAACCTTGCGGCGAGGGCCGGCGGAAGCCTGCCAGAGGCCGCCCAACGGCGGCGGCGCTCAAGGCTGGCATCCGTGCGCGGCCGGGAGCCCGTGGCCGCCCTGGGGCTTCTCTGGCGATCATGCGGGGCATTTGTCACGCGAGCGGTAGGGGTTCCCGTTGGGTTCGGGCTCTGTCCACCGCTGTGTGCGGCGCTCGACAATCGCCGCGCCTCGATCAAGACGGCCAGCGTCTCGGCCTCGGCCTCGGTGATCTGCTCCTCGGCATAAGCGCGCCACATCGCAGAGGCCACGGCCGGCAGCGCGGCACGCGGCGCATCCTCCGCCTGTCGGCGGATCGCGTCGGCATAGGTGTTCATTCACGAACCCTCACGGGCCGCGATCCAGGGTCCAGGCAAAGCTTCCCCGGTGCGAAAGTTGGCGCTTTCGCTTGACTCCCGAAGGAGGTCATGGCTTGTGAGGAGGTAGTGACACCGGCCCTCACACGGCCCCAGGTTTTCGACGGGCTCCCATTTGGCGATGGGGGCCCGTTGGCTTTTCAGGGTCTATCTCGCGGCGATCTCTCCTGATGCCGGCTCACGACTCGCCAGGGCGAGCGCAGCCGGGACCGCCCATGTCGGCCGGGGCGTGTGGTTAAGTCAACGTTTGCTCCTGACGAGATCGGCGTCTGCGGTTAGGCGACTTGCTTCACGGACCTGTGATAGCGGTACGATCCGGCGCTCGATAGCGCTCTCATCGGCGGAGTGATCATGCGCATCCCCCATCTCATTGCTGGGCTTACCCTCAGCATCCTGATGCCAGCAGCGACCTTTGCTCAGGGCGTGCCAAAGCAGGTGGCGACAGCCGCAGCACCAGATCCAGCGACCCTCAAAGTCGCGCGTGAGACTGTCACCCAGATGCAAGGGGATCGCACTGCGACGCTCAACGCTATGGCTGCGCCGATGGTCGGTATGATGCAACAGATCGGCATCAAGGAGCCCGACAAGGCGCAGGTGCTGGTGCAGGAGGTAGTAATGCCCACGTTGACCGCGCACTACGATGAGCTGCTAGACATCCAGGCGCGTGGGTTCGCGACAGTGCTCAACAAGGACGATCTGCAGGCCATCGCCGCGTTCTATGCCACGGCCGCTGGCAAGCATCTGGCAGCGGCCCAGCCGCAGTTGGCACAGCTGCAGCTGACGGGCATGCAGCAGTGGATGCAGTCCGTGATGCCCGAGATACAGAGCAAGATCGTCAAGGCGGTTCAGGCTCACGGCTGGGCCCCGGGTGGGCAAGCGAAGCCGCACTGAACGGCTGACGTCACATACCTGCTCACGGCACTGGCGTGGCGACCTCGCCCGTCCGGTTGCCACAGGCGTAGCAGAACCGCTCGAAGGTGCTCTTGCGGTGACTGCAAGTTGGGCAACGTTCGAACACTCCAATCCCGCAATGCGGGCAGAAGTCAGCGTTTGGGTTGGCGAGGTCGATTGGCCGCTCACAACCCGGACAGACCTTTTTGGAAAGCCGCAGCAGCGCCTGATCTGTTGCGATCTCAGTCCGGCGTTGCTCGTCAGGTCGTGCTTCGGCCGCTCGTTGCCGATCCTGATAAGCTTGCAGAGCGTTGATGGCCGCACGCCCTGCAACGAGCGTGAATACGACTCCGACGCCGTACTGAACGTAGCCTCCATAGCTTGGCAGATATGGAACGAGTTCCACGAAGAATGCGAAAGCGGCCGCGAGCGTGAAGCCCCATACGAACGGCCAGTTGCGTGTGTGTCGCCGCTTCAGCAACAGCCACCCAGCTAGGGTGAGAAGTGGTAGGGTCAGCGCCAGCCGGTAGCCGAAGACGCGCAGTTCCTGTCCGCTTTCGGCCGCGTCCATCTTCTGCTGGGCTGCGGTGCGCTGCTCGTTGTCGATAGTCTCTAACTCAGTCTCCCTCTGTGCGAGGTTGAGATCCGCCTTGGCCAAACCTTCTTGCTGCTCCTCCACCGTCCGTTCGGCGGCTTTGAGTGCATCGAGTTGCCGTGTACGGGCGATGAGGCCGGGATCTTGGTCCACGCGCTGAGTGGCATCACGTGTCTTGAGCCAATTCGCGAAGGTCTCACGCGACGCCTCGGAGGCCGAGCGTGCCGCGTCGAGGGCAAGTTGAGTTTGCTCCGCTTGTTGCTGGTTGTCCGCCCGTTCACGACGAACCTGCTTCAACGCTGCGGCGGTCGCGTCTGACTTACTACGGTCGAGGAACTGATCGAGAGCGTAACGGTGCTCGACGTTCGGTAGGTCGCCGACGACGAGTGATCCGAGCCCAATAAGGAAGACAGCGAACGCCAAGGCCACGAGCCAGAGGATGGAGGCGAACATCCGCTCGGACAGCCTGACACCTGATCTCAACCGATGATCCTCAACCGAACCGGGAATGGTACCGAGATCACACTCGGTACGCTCTCTATACCTAAGCCGATTGAGCCGGTCTGTCCTTTCGTACTGACGAGGGGCGGACGGGTGGTGCTGTGGTCTGAGGGAGGGCGGTGAGCATGGTCGGCATCAGGCACGCATCCCGACAAGAGCCAGGACCGCGCAGCCGGCGGCGGCCACGACATTGCCAGCGCCGCCCCACGGCAGGGGCGGGAACAGTTGGCGGACCTCTGCCGTCGCGGTGATGACAGTTTCCGGCTCGACTGGCGGGGCCTCGGTCGGCGCCTCCGGCTTCGGCTCCGGGGTCGGCGCGGGCGGGACGGGCTCGCGCAGGTGGATCACCTGTCCCGCGTGCGCCGTCATGGCCTTGAAGGCGGGTTCCGGGGCGGTCTCAGCGCCGTCGATCCGATCCAAGGCGGCGATGATCTTGTCCGCTGCATCAAGGGCAGTCTGTGCCGCGTCTTCCAGATGGGCGCGAAGGGCGA
>NZ_JAKSXZ010000096.1 GCF_022829465.1 Methylobacterium sp. J-067 | reverse complement strand
GCGGAGCGTTATCGACATTGAAATTTGCAACGCCTTTATTCGATCTCAGTGATGGCCGTGGGAACGCTTATGATGTATGCGGAACTTTCGGTGTGAGCGGATGCCTCGTTTACGTAATCCACCGGGTGCAGTCACACGCGATTGACCTGCAGGTGGTGTCAGAGAGCCTTGGGCCATAGCGGGAGTCGGCACGGTAAGCTGACCATTTTGGAACTTCATTTCAAAGCTCAGCCAAGCGACAGCAGCTAGGACAGTGATCGCCCCCAGGCGGCGCATTTGCATCCAACACCCTCAACGACGCGCTCTTGAAAGTTCAAGGCATACGGATCAGTCCGCAAGCCCCGTGCCGGCTTGAATGGCTTGCTAATCCGTCACGCTTCCAGTCATTGCGCATCCCACCATGCCGATCCGGCGCGAGCACCGCTTCTTCTACCCTATCGACTGGC
>NZ_JAKSXZ010000091.1 GCF_022829465.1 Methylobacterium sp. J-067 | reverse complement strand
TCGTCGGCATCGAGGCTGACGCCCAGTACGCCGACTTCGGCGCCCAGCGGAACCGCTTCTCGGCCGCCGCTCCGGCCGGCTCGGCGATCATCCCCGGCACCCTCGTCTACAACCCGAACTGCCTGTCGGGCCTCGACTACTTCGGCACCGTCCGCGGCCGCCTCGGCAACGCCTTCGACCGTACCCTCGTGTACGCCACGGTCGGCTTCGCCTACGGCTCGGGCGGCGGCCGTCAGTTCGGCACCGGCGTCTCCTCGAACGACTTCCAGACAGGCTACGCTGTCGGCAGCGGTATCGAGTACGCTATCCCGACCGACTCGTTCCTGAACTTCTTCCGCTCCTCGGCCGTCACGCTGAAGGTCGAAGGCCTGTACGTGAACCTGGA
>NZ_JAKSXZ010000090.1 GCF_022829465.1 Methylobacterium sp. J-067 | reverse complement strand
GCGTCGGCCATGGGGGCCAGGGGGCGAGGCGACTTCGGTGCCTCGGGGTAGGCGTCTGCTCCGCGGGGCTGGACGCTGCCCGGATCTTTGCCCTCGCCTGCGATGAGGGAGATGAGGTCGTTCACCGGCACGTCGGCCGTGCCCTGAGGAACGATGATCTTTGCGAGGACGCCCGCATCGACGGCCTCGACCTCCATGGTCGCCTTGTCGGTCTCGATCCCGGCCAGCACGTCGCCGGACTTGATCGAGTCGCCTTCCTTCTTCAGCCACTTGGCGAGGTTGCCCTTCTCCATCGTCGGGGACAGGGCGGGCATCAGGA
>NZ_JAKSXZ010000087.1 GCF_022829465.1 Methylobacterium sp. J-067 | reverse complement strand
ACGAGGAGGCCCCCGGCGGCATCTGCGAATGGGAGGCCGTTACCCCCGTTCGCCCCGATACTGCGCACGTCCGCGCCCTGCGGTTCCTCGACATCGCGGCCGAGGCCCTAACCACCGTCGCGATCATCGCAGGATGCGTCTTCGCCTACGGCTTCATGCCGACCGCCTGAGCCGCCGCCACCGCGCCGCGCTCACGCCGCCGCGCCCCCCGCTCACCCGATCCCGTGAGCTCACCCCATGCGCAACCCATTCCGCCGCCAGACCGACACCGCCCAGCCATCCGCCCCACACCCCCCCCACGCTCGTCACGATGCCGTTAGCCGCCGCGCCCCCGTCACTGCCGCCGACGGCGCTGCCCCCCTGC
>NZ_JAKSXZ010000083.1 GCF_022829465.1 Methylobacterium sp. J-067 | reverse complement strand
CCCATGCCGGCGTTGGCGGTGCCGATGAGTTGGTGCTACGGATCTCTCGAGCGCTGGTCGGGGGACTGCGAGTTGAAGAAGGTGACCGGGTTGTCGAGGGCCGAGGAGATCCTCTTGCCGGTGGCGAGTCGGTTCTGGGTGGTGGCCGTGAGCGACGCCGTGTCGTGCAGGGAGAGCAGGTTCTGGCGTGTGGCAGCGGTGAGCGTCACGCCGTACATGAAGACATATCCATTCCGGTCGAGCCACCTCCGTATTGGTGTCGAGTGCACACTTGAACACGACGGCTTTAGACTGTCTTAAAATAATAGACAGCGTTGTTTTCGTGCGGCGCTTCAGTGAAACTCGGTTAATGACTTAACAACGCCGCCGCATCACGGCGTCGGCACACGGTTAGCGGAACGTTAACGCGGCTCTCCTACGACAGGGGCCTGCGAGGGAGGCCGCACCATGCCGCT
>NZ_JAKSXZ010000081.1 GCF_022829465.1 Methylobacterium sp. J-067 | reverse complement strand
GGTGGGCAAGACGCGCTCGGACACGACGCAGCGGACCATCGAGGAGATCACGGCGCGGTTCGAGGAGAACGTGCAGACGTTCCAGCAGATCGTGGCCTCGACGAACCAGCAGCAGCTCGGGATCGAGCAGGTGATGGGGGCTTTGCAGAACATCCGTCAGGCGAGCCAGCAGACGGCGGCGGGGACGCGGCAGGTCGAGACCGCCTCGGCCAACATGACCGAGCTCGCGCAGGCGCTCATCGCGCTCGCGGAGCGGTACCGCACCTGAAGGCGTAACCCATGGCGACGGACATCCGCCAGCTGCTCCTCGCGGCCTTCGACGTCGAGCACCGGGAGCATATCACGGCGATCCGGGCGGCACTCCGCGCCGACGCGCCCGACTGGAACGACGTGTTCCGCCGGGCGCACAGCCTCAAGGGCGCCTCCCGCGCCGTCGACCTGCCCCCGGTGGAGGCGGTCTCGCACCGGCTGGAGACGCTGTTCGAGCGCGTCCGCACCGGCGGCATGGCGCTGGACCGCGAGGCCGCCTCGGCGGTGGAACTCGCCCTCGACCGGATCGAGGCCTACGTCGCGGGCCTCGACGGCGGAACCGGCCCGGACATGCCGGGCGACGGCCTCGACGCGCTGGGCCGGCTCCTCGGCATGACCCCGAGCGCGCCCCCGGCCCCCGCCGCCCCGGAACCGCCGCCTCCCCCGCCTGCGCCCCCGCCTCAGCCCGCTCCTGCGCCCGCCCCGAAGAAGCCCGCGCCGGAGCGTCCGGCCGAGCCGCAGGAGCCCGCCACCGCCTTCCTGCGGGTGCCGGCGGAGACGGTGGCCGCGCTCCTGCGGGCCAGCGCCGACCTCTCCACGACCCTCTCCGCCAAGGCCTCGGTGGCCGAGGGGATGGGCCGGATCGCCGCCGCCCTGCGCGACCTTCAGGCCAAGGCCGACGCCCTCGATCAGGCCGGGCCGGGGCAGCGGGCGGTGGCCGCCGGCCTCGCGACCCTGGCGCGGGAGGCCGCCGAGCACGCACGGCGGCAATCGGCCTCCCTCGGCGCCGTCGAGGGCGCGGCGGCGCGGGTGCGCGCCGAGACGGAACGCCTCGCCCTGGTGCCGGCCGAGACGGTGCTCGGCCCCCTCGCCCGCACGATCCGGGACACCGCGCGGGAGCAGGGCCGCGAGGTCGATCTCGCCGTCACCGGCCTCGACATCCCGGTGGAGCGCGCGACCCTCCAGGCGCTCAAGGACCCCCTCCTGCACGCGCTTCGCAACGCCCTGAGCCATGCATGGCAGCCGCCGGAGATCCGTCGCGCGGCAGGCAAGCCGGACACCCTCGGCCTCGTGCTGGAGGTCGCCCTGCGCGGCGGGCGGCTGCGGGTGGCGGTCCACGACGACGGGCCGGGGCCGGACCTCGGCCGGATCGAGGCGGTGGCGCGGGAGCGCGGTCTCCTCGCCCCCGAATCCACCCCCGACGCGGAGACGCTGCTGCGCCTCGTCTTCGAGCCGGGCTTCTCCACGGCGGACGCCGTCGACACCCTGTCGGGCCGGGGCTACGGCCTGTCCGTCGCCGCCGACGCGGCGCGCTCGCTCCAGGGCAGCGCCCGGCTGGAGCCGCGCTCCCCCGCCGGCACGAGCCTCGTCTTCAGCCTGCCCCTCTCGGCGGCGCGGCGCAGCCTGCTCCTCGTGGAGGCCGGCGGCCATACCTGCGCCCTGCCCTCGGCGGCGGTGGAGCGGCTGGTGCGCCTGCCCCGCGCCGACCTGCCCCAATCCATGGGCCGCACCGTCCTGCCCGCCGAGGGCGACGGCGAGGCCCTGCCCATCGCCGACCTCGCCGCGATGCTCGGCGCCGCGCCCGATCCCGACGCCGCGCGGCTGACCGCCATCGTCCTGCGCTCGGAGCATGGGCGGGCGGCGATCACGGTCGACCGCCTGAGCGACGTGCGCTCCCTCCTCGTCCTGCCCGCGCCCGAGGTCGGGGGCGATTCCGGGTTGATCGGCGGCACCGCGATCCTGCCGGGCGACCGGCCGGTCCTCGTCCTCGATCCGGACGGCCTCGCCGCGCGCGCCGGAGCCGCCGGAACCCAGGGGCAGGCGCCACGTTCGGACCCGAACACCACGCCGAAACCCGGCGGGCGTGCCACCGGGCGCACGACGATCCTCGTCGTGGACGATTCGATCACCACCCGCACCTTGGAGAAGGGCATCTTGGAGGCGGCAGGCTACCGTGTCGTCGTCTGCGTGGACGGGCAGGACGCCCTCGACCGGCTTCGCGCTGAGGTCGAGCCGGTGGACCTCGTGCTCGCCGACGTGGAGATGCCCCGCCTCGACGGGTTCGGCCTGCTCAAAGCCCTGCGCGCCGACGAGCGCTTCGCCCGGCTGCCGACGGTGCTGATGACCTCGCGCGGCGACGCCGAGGACGTGGCGCGCGGTCTCGATCTCGGGGCCGACGCCTACCTGACCAAGCAGAGCTTCGACCAGCGCAAGCTCCTCGACACGATCGGACAATTGCTGTGACCCGGCCCGCTTTCGCCCGAGACGTCCCCGAAGGAGACCTGCCGTGAGTCCCGTCCGGGTGATGATCGTCGAGGATAGCCTCGTGGTGCGGGAACTGCTGCGCTACATCGTTTCGCGCGATCCCCGGCTCGAACTCGTCGCGGCGGTCGCCTCCGGCGAGGAGGCCCTGGCGTCGATCGCCAGCGCCCGTCCCGACGTGATCTCGATGGATATCCGCCTGCCCGGCATCGACGGGCTGGAGACGACGCGGCGGATCATGGCCGAGCGGCCGACACCCATCGTCGTCATCGCCGACGCGGTGGAGGATTCCTCCCTCCACATCTCGATGAATGCGCTCCGGGCCGGCGCCCTCTCCGTGGTGGAGAAGCCCGTCGCCACGACCCATGCGGGCTACGAGGCGGTGGCGGGCGAGATCTGCACGCAACTGCGCATCATGGCCCAGGTGCCGGTGATCCGGCGCCGGCCGATTGGCGCGGAATGGGCCGGACGCACCGCGCCCGCCGCCGCCCCGTCGCCCATGCCCATCGTCCCGGGCCAGTCGCCCAGCGTCTTCGGCATCGCCGCCTCGACGGGCGGGCCGCCGGCGCTCGCCAAGGTGATCGGCGCGCTGCCCGAGACCTTCCCCCTGCCGATCCTGCTGGTGCAGCACATGGGCCCGGCCTTCATGGAAGGCTTCGCCGCGTGGCTCGACAGCGTCGTCGCCCTGCCCGTCGGCCTCGCCCGCGACGGCGAGCGCGCGGAGCCCGGCCGGGTCTACGTCGCCCCCGGGGATCGCCACCTCGAACTCGGCTCGAACCGGGTGCTGCGGGTGGTCGACACCCCCGCCGTCTCGGGCCAGCGCCCGGCGGCGACGGTGCTGTTCCGCTCCATGGCCCGGCAGGCGGGCGCCTCGGCCATCGGCGCGCTCCTCACCGGCATGGGCGAGGACGGCGCGGCGGGGCTCCTCGACATGCACGGGGCCGGCGCCCAGACGGTGGCCGAGCACGAGAGCACGGCGGTGGTCTACGGGATGCCGGCGGCGGCGGTGCGCCTCGGCGCGGCGCGGGCGGTGCTGCCCCTCGACCGGATCGCCGCCCACGTCATGCGCCTCGCCGTGCCGGGTTGGGTGCCGTGACGGCGCCTGCCGCGGGCGAGCCGGCGCGGATCCTCCTCGTCGAGGATTCCGAGACGCAGGCCCTCGAATTGCGGCTGTTCCTCGAAGCCAACGGCTTCGGCGTGTCGCGCTGCGCCAGCGCCGAGACGGCGCTCGACGCCCTCAACGAGGCGCAGCCCGACCTCGTGGTGGCCGATTACCACCTGCCCGGCATGAACGGCGACGAGCTGATCCGGCAGATGCGCCTGTCGCTGCGCACCCGCGCCCTGCCGGTGCTGATGCTGACGGGCGGCAACGGCGGCGAGCGCCAGGGGCTGGAGAGCGGCGCCGACGCCTACCTGCCGAAATCCGCCGACCGCGACCTGATGATCCTGCGCATCCGCGCCCTGCTGCGCGAGCGCCGGGCGGGGGACGACAACCCCGGCGCGGCGGCGTTCCGCCGGGGCCGCGTCCTCGTCATCGACGCCAGCGCCACCTACCGCACCTTCCTCGCCGGCCTCCTCGGCCAGGACGGGCATCAGGTCACGGTGGCCGCAAGCGCCTCGGCGGCCCTGGCCGCCCTCGACGGCGACGGCAACGCCTTCGATTGCGTGACCCTCGACCTGCTGGGCCACGATTACGACGGGCTGACGCTCTGCGCGGAGATCGGCCGGCGGCGGGAGGGCGCGGCCGGGGCGGGCTTCCACCTCGTCGCCATCTCCGGCAGCGATCCGGCCAAGGACTTCCTTGTCCAGGCCTTCGCGGCGGGTGCCGACGACGTCATTTCGAAGACCGACGCGGAGGTGCTGGCGCTGCGGGTGCGCGGCTACGTCCGCCGCCGCCTACTCGAAGAGGACGACCGCCGCATCGCGGGGGAGTTCGGGCAGCGCGAGCGCGCCGTGGAGCGGGCGCTGGCCGAGGCCGAGGCCGCCGAGGCGCGGGCGAGCCTCGCCGACGCCCTGGAGCGGGCGAACCGCGACCTCGCCGACGCCAACCGCCGCCTCACCGATGCGCAGGCGAAGCTGGTCCAGGCCGCGAAGATGGCCTCCCTCGGCGAGCTGGTCGCGGGCATCGCGCACGAGATCAACAACCCGCTGGCCTTCATCCTGGCGCACCAGGGTACGGTCGAGCGCGTGCTGGGCGAACTCCCCACCACCGGAGATCCCACCGCCGCCCGCTCCATCGAGAAGGCCCGCAGCCGCGTCGGCGCCATGCGGCTTGGTCTGACGCGGATCCAGGACCTCGTCCTGAACCTGCGCAAGTTCTCGCGCCTCGACGAAGGCGAGCGCTCCCTGGTGAACGTGCCCGAGGCGATCGAGACCGTGCTCGCGCTCCTGCAGCACAAGCTCGGGGACCGGATCGCGGTGGAGCGCACCTTCTCCGGGCGGCCGGAGATCCACTGCACCCCGGCGCTGCTCAATCAGGTGGTGATGAACATCCTCGGCAACGCCGCCGACGCGATGCCGGAGGGCGGCACGGTGCGCGTGGCCACCCATTCCGACGACACTTGCGACGAGATCCGCATCAGCGACACCGGCCCCGGTATTCCCGAAGATCTGCGCGAGAAGATCTTTGAGCCGTTCTTTACCACGAAGCCGGTCGGGGCCGGGACGGGCCTCGGTCTGGCGATTGCATACAGCGTCGTTCAGGCGCATAGCGGCTCGCTGACCGTGGAGACGGCCCCAGGGGGAGGTGCCTGCTTCGTGATCGGGATTCCGCGGCAGGCGGCGCGCGCTCATGAGTGACATCGGGGGAGGTCTTTCGGCTCGCACGGGCACGATTCTGGCTGTCGATGACGAGCCCGATATCCTCATCGCCCTCGAGGACCTGTTCGAGGATTCCTACCGCGTCCTGACCGCGAGCCGGCCCGCCGACGCCCTGGACATCCTCCGCGCCGAACCGGACATCGCCGTCATCGTCTCCGACCAGCGGATGCCCGGCCTGACCGGCGACGCCCTGCTCGCCGAGGCCCGCGCCTTCCACGATGCGCAGGCGATCCTCCTCACCGGATATGCCGACATCACCGCCGTGATCGCGGCCCTCAACCGGGGCGGCATCGTCGGCTACGTGACCAAGCCGTGGGACCCCGGCATCCTGCGCGGCACCGTCGCCCAGGCCTACCAGCGCCACCAGCTCGGGCGCGACCTCGCCACCGAACGGGCGCTGCTGCGCGGCCTCCTCGACCACGCCGCCGACGCGATCAGCTTCAAGGACGCGGACGGGCGCTTCGTGCGCCTCAACGCGCGCAAGGCCACCCTCCTGAAGCGCGACCTGCCCGATTGCCTCGGCCTGCGCGAGGCCGACCTGCCCGAACCCAAGGCCCAGGCCGAGGCCTCCGCCGACGACGAGGCGATGCGCCTCGGCACGGTGGCGGAGACCCTCGTCAGCGAGGGGCCGCCCGGCGCCGAGACGTGGAGCCACTTCACCCGCGTGCCGATCCGCGACGCCAGCGGCGCGGTCTCGCATCTCGCGGTGATCGAGCGGGACGTCACCGAGCAGAAGAGCCTGGAGGCGCGGCTGCGCCAATCGGACAAGATGCAGGCCCTCGGCACGCTCGCCGGCGGCATCGCCCACGACTTCAACAACCTGCTCACTGCGATCCTCGGCAGCCTCGAACTCGCGGCGCCGAAGGTCGCCGACCTGCCGCGCGTCCAGCGCCTCATCGAGAACGCCCGGGGGGCGGCCGAGCGCGGCGCGTCCCTCACCAAGCGGCTCCTCAGTTTCAGCCGCGCCCACGACCTTCAGGCGCGGGCCACCGACGTGAACGCCCTGATCGAGGGCATGAGCGAGCTGTTCAAGAGCAGCCTCGGCGGGCTCGTCACCGTGTGCACCGACCTCGCCCCCGACCTCCCCGCCGCGCAGGTCGATCCCGACCAGCTCGAACTGGCGGTGCTCAACCTCTGCATCAACGCGCGCGACGCGATGCCGGAGGGCGGCCGCATCACCATCGCCACGCAGCGGATGGCGATCGACGGCGATCCCGAGATCGGGGACGGGGCCTACCTCGCCATCCGCGTGAGCGACGAGGGCACCGGCATCCCGGAGGAGATCCTGCGCCGGGTCTGCGAGCCGTTCTTCACCACCAAGGCCGTGGGCCAGGGCACCGGCCTCGGCCTCGCCATGGTGTTCGGACTCGCCCAGCAATCGAAGGGGCGGCTCGTCATCGAGAGCGAGGTCGGCAAGGGCACGCGGGTCGAACTCGCCCTGCCCTTCGCCGCCTCGGCGCCGGAGGTGGACAAGGCCAGTGAGCCTGCCGCGCCCGCCGCCGCCCGCCCGGCCCGCATCCTCGTGGTCGATGACGACCCGGAGGTCCGCCACGTCACCGCTTCGTTCCTGTCGGGCTTCGGCTACGACGAGACCGAGGCCGGCAACGGCCACGCCGCCCTCGACCTGCTGACGCGGGAACGGTTCGACCTCGTGGTCGCCGACCTCGCCATGCCGGGCATGAGCGGGGTCGAACTCGCCTCCGAGGTGAAGGCGCGGGTGCCCGGCATGCCGGTGCTGATCCTCACCGGCCATGCCGAGGCGATGCAGATCCCGGCGGACCTGCCGGTGCTGGCCAAGCCGTTCCGCTCGGCGGACCTCGCCACCCGCGTCTCGGCCTTGCTCGATCCCGGCCGGGCGGCCTGACGGCCGGTCTCGGCGCGCCCCGCATGTCCGACGAGTCCCCCTCGGCTGTCCCCGATCAGCGCCTCAGCCGCCTGATCGTGCGCGACTTCCGCAACCACGCCGACCTCGACCTGAAGCCGGCGGCGCGCCTCGTCGCCCTGGTGGGGGAGAACGGGGCGGGCAAGACCAACATCCTGGAGGCGATCTCCCTCTTCGCCCCCGGGCGGGGCCTGCGCCGGGCCGAGTTCTCGGCCATGGCGCGCAACGGCGGGCCGGGGGGCTTCGCCGTCTCCCTCACCCTCGACCGGGACGGGGCCGAACACCGCCTCGGCACCGGCATGGAGCCGCCGGGCTTCGACGGCCGGGCGAGCCGCCTGTGCCGGGTCGATGGCGCCGCCGCCTCCTCGCCCGTGGCGTTCAGCGAGTTCTTCCGGGTGGTGTGGCTCACCCCCGATTTCGACGCCCTGTTCCGGGGACCGGCGGGCGACCGCCGCCGCTTCCTCGACCGCCTGGTGCTCGCCGTCGATGCCGGTCACGGCACGCGGGTCTCGGCCCTGGAACGGGCGCTCCGCTCCCGCAACCGCCTCCTGGAGGAGCCGGGCCAGGATGCCCGCTGGCTCGATGCCATCGAGCGGGAGATCGCCGAACTCGGCGTCGCGGTGGCGCTGGCCCGGCGGGAGACGGTGGAACGCCTCGACCGCCTGATCGCCCAGAGCCGCGACGACGCGCAGCCCTTCCCCTGGGCCTCGGTGCGCCTCGAAGGGGACCTCGACGATCTCGTCGCCGTCTGGCCCGCCATCGAGGCCGAGGACCGCTTCCGGCAGGCCCTGCGCCAGGGCCGCCCCCGCGACCGGGCGGCGGGGCGCACCCTCAGCGGGCCGCAGACCAGCGACCTCGTGGTCCGCCACGGCCCGAAGGACGTGCCAGCGGGCACGGCCTCCACGGGGGAGCAGAAGGCGCTGCTGATCGGCCTCGTCCTCGCCCACGCGCGGCTGGTGCGGGCGATGAGCGGCATCGCCCCGGCGATCCTGCTGGACGAGGTCGCCGCCCATCTCGACCCGCGCCGCAGGCTCGGCCTGTTCGAGGCGCTGGACGCCCTCTCCGGCCAGGTGTGGATGACCGGCACCGACCCGGAGGCCTTCGCCCCGGCGGGGGCGATGATCGAGACCGTCCGCATCGGCCATTGAGCCGCCGGGCGACCGCACCACATTGGCATCAAACCCGACCACGGAAGCGACGAGACCATGGCCAAGCCCGTCCACAGCATGATCCGCGTGCGCGATGAGGCGCGTTCCCGCGACTACTATGCCCGCGCCTTCGGCCTGGAGCCGTCCGACCGCTACGACTTCCCGGATTTCACCCTGCTCTACCTGAAGGATCCGTCCTCGCCGTTCGAGCTGGAGCTGACGGTCAACAAGGATCGGGAGAAGCCCTACGACATCGGCGACGGCTACGGGCACATCGCCTTCGTGGTGGAGGATCTCGAGGCCGAGCACGCCAAGCACAAGCAAGCGGGCTTCACCGTCACCGACGTGAAGACCCTCAAGCACGGCGAGACGCAACTCGCGACGTTCTTCTTCGCCACCGACCCGGACGGCTACAAGATCGAGGTCATCCAGCGTGGCGGGCGCTTCTCGTAACGCCTTCCACCCTCACACGTTTCACAGGCCAGCTTCAGGTACCATGAGAGAGACCACGCGCATCGTCTGCCTCCGGCACGGAGAATCGACCTTCAACGCCGCCCACCGGGCGACGGGGATCGACCCGGACCACCGCGATGCGCGTCTCACCCCCAAGGGTGAGGCCCAGGCGCGCGCCGCCGCCGCCGCGCTTCGGGACATTCCCTTCGACCTCGTGGTGGTCTCGCCCCTCACCCGGGCGATCCAGACGGCCGCCCTGGCGTTCGAGGGGCACCCGAGCGAGCCGCGCATCCTCGTGGAGGTGCTGCACCGGGAATGCCAGGAGAGCAGCTGCGACGTCGGCCGGGCGGCCTCCGAGCTGGCGGCGGATTTCCCGCATCTCGACATCGGGCACTTGCCGGAGGTGTGGTGGCACGCCGAGGACGGTGCGGAGACCACCTTCGGCCTGCCGATCGAGCCCCGGCACCTGTTCGACGACCGGGTGGTCGCCTTCCGGGAATGGCTGCGGGCGCGGCCGGAGCGCACCATCGCGGTGGTGGGCCACGGCACGTTCTTCTACCACCTGACCGGCACGTTCCTCGAGAACTGCGCGACGATCGAACTGGACCTCGACGCGGAGCCCGCCGTCGCCTGAGCGGCGGCGCTACTTCGCGCCGCCATCTACGGTCAGCGTCTCGCCGGTGATGTAGGCGGCACCGGCGCCGAGGAAGAAGATCGCCTCCGCGATGTCCTCCGGCGTCGCCAGTCGCGCGAGCATGGTCCGGTCGAGGGTGGCGGCCTTGCGCTCGGCGGGCCATGCGCTGGTCCAGGGCGTCTCCACGAGGCCGGGCGCCACGGCGTTCACGCGGATCTCCGGCGCCAGCGCCCGCGCGAGGCTGCGGGTGAGGTTGATGAGCCCCGCCTTGCTCGCCGAATAGGCGATGGACGAGCCCCGCCGCCCGAGACCCGCCACGGAGGCGGTGTTGACGATGGCCCCCCGCGTCGTCCGCAGGGCCCCGGCGGCGGCGCGGGCGCAGCGGTACGGCCCGACGAGGTTCGTGGACAGGATCGTGTCCCAGAACGCCTCGGTCATCGCGTCGAGATCCTCGAAGGCGATGGGCGCCGTGGTGCCGGAGGTGCCGGCGTTGTTCACGAGCACGTCGAGCCCACCGAGGCGGTCGATGGCCTGCGCCACCATCGCCTCGGCCTCGCCGGGCTTCGAGACGTCCCCCGGCACGGCTAGCACCGACAGCCGTTCCGCCTCGGCGGGGCCGCGCGCATCGTCGGGCAGGTGGTTGAGGGCGACCCTCGCGCCGTTGCGGGCGAACAGGGCGACGGTGGCGAGCCCGATGCCGGACGAGGCGCCCGTGACGAGCACCCGCTTGCCTGAGAGGTCGGCGCCGATCATGTGCCCTCCATCCGGCCGATTCCGGCCATGGCCGCCTTGAGCGCCAGGAGCTTGCGGTCACGCTCGCGGAACAGGTCGGCCGGGTCGCGGCCGCCCCAGTCGAAATAGCCCTTCCCCGCCATCACCCCCGTCCGCCCCTCGGCGCAGAGGGCGTCCAGGGTCTCCGAGCGGTCGCGCTGCGGTGGGGGCGCGTAGCTGCCGTTGGCGAGCGCCCGCTGCGTGAGTTCGAGCCCGGTGAAATCCGCCTTGGCGAGGTGCCCGAGGATCGGGATGCGCAAGGACAGACCGTGGATGATCGCCTCGTCGACCTCGTGGGGGCTGGCGTAGCCCTCGTCCAGCAGGTGGAACACCTCGGCGCTGATCGCCTGCTGGATGCGGTTGGCGATGTAGCCCGACACGAAGCGCTTCAGCACCACCGGCTTCTGGCCGAGGCCGAGCACGAGGTCGCGAATCGCCGCGATCACCGCCGGATCGGTACCGGGGCCGGGCACCACGTCCACGAGGTCGATGATGTAGGGCGGGGTGTACCAGTGCATCACCAAAGCCCGCGTCTGCCGGGATTCCGGCATCAGCGGGAAGACGTCGAGGTAGCTCGTGTTGCTGGCCAGGATCGTCTCCGGTCCGCACAGCCGGTCGAGTTCGGCGAAGAGGGCGCGCTTGGCCTCCGGGTTCTCGGTGATCGCCTCGATGACGAGGCCCGCCCCCGCCACCGTGGCCGCGAGATCCGCCTCGATCCGCACCGCTTGCGACAGGCGAGCCTCGTCCCAGCCCTCCGGCGCGGCACCGGCTTCGCGGAGCGTCGCGAGGGCGGAGGCCATCAGGCCCGGCACCGCCGCGCGGGTCTCGGGTCGGGTGTCGGTGAGGCGCACCCCGTGCCCGGCGAGGGCGAGGACCAGGGCGATGCCGTGGCCCATCAGCCCGCCGCCGACGACAGCGATCTCCATGGCGCTCTACTCCTCAGACGGTGGCGATGGGGGTGGCGGGCGAGCCGACGGCGCCGGGTAGGCGCAGGGGCGGCGCGGTGAGCAGGAAGCGGTGGCGTCCGTGGGCGCGCAGCCAGTCGGCGAGCGGCGTGAGGTGCCACAACTCGCCGAGATTCACCCCGAGCTTGAACAGGCAATGCTGGTGCAGGGGCAGGATGGCGCAGCCCTCGCCCCTGGCCGGGCGGGCCGGATAGGCCTCGACGGCGTAATTGTCGGCGATGAGGGCGACGAGGCCGGAGCGGGTGATCCAGTCGAGGATGCCGGGGTCGCGTCCGTCGAGCGCCGCGCAGAGGTTGTGCACGAGGTCCGGATCGGGGTTCCCGCCCATCTCCACCAGGCGCTGCGCGAAGCCGGTATGGAGGCAGACCATGTCGCCCTCCTCCACGGTGATCCCGTCCGCGTCGAGGATGCCGCGCAGCATCTCCCAGGACACGACCGTCCTGGCGTCGCCCAGATGGGCGCGCAGGTCGATCATCAACGCCCTGCCCTGCATCCCGGCCTCGGCGAGGCGTTCGATGCCAAGATGCTTCGCCCGCGAGGGATTGTTCGCGTCCTCAGCACTGGTCGGGCCGACGATGTCCCGCCCGCCTCGGAAGCCGTTGTAGAAGGTCGGCCCCGCGCCGCGCCCGTCCGGATCGAAGAGGCAGCCGACATGGGCGAGGGAATCCCACTGCGTCGAGTATTGCAGGTGGATCACTGCGAGGTCGTCGCAGATCACGTCGCTCGCACCGTCCACCTCCTCGCAGACGAGGAAGTTCGTCACCGGCTTGCCGTTGGCGCGCTTCGTCGGGGTGATGCGCGGTGGGTGGCGGCGGGCATTCAGGACGTTGCCGCCTGGCAGGTCGAGGGGCAGGCTCAGGCAGAAGGTCAGGCCCTCGCGTACCTCCGCGACGCCCTGGAGCACCTTCTGCGGCGTCATCAGGTTGAGCCGGCCGCGCTCGTCATCGGGGCCGAAATCGCCCCAGGTCGAGCCCTCCGGCCGGCGGGTCCAGCGCGGGTTCATCGGCGTCTCCCCTCGCGCGCCGTCTGTGCGGCGTCACGGGCACTGTCCCGCGCCCGGAGGCGCGGGACAAGGGGCCTCACTCCATCGTCGGCGCAAGTTTCTGCACGCTTTCGACGTCCTCTCCCAGCCACGCCGCGTTCTTGGCGGTGCCGTCGAAGGTCGCGCTGGTCTTGAACAGCTCGTACTTGCCTTCGAGGGCATAGGGCTTCGAGCGCGACAGCAACTCGGCCACCTTCGCCTTGTCCATCGGCTGGAAGGTCTTCACCGCCTCGAAGGCCTGATCCAGGTCGCGCTGGTTCTGGATGCCGGTGATCACCACCGAGACCGGCAGGTTCAGGGAGAAGTGCAGGTACTCGATCGGCTTGATCGGCGCGTCCGACTTCAGGATCACGCCGTCGCCGAAGGTCTTCATGGCGAGCGGCGCGATGCCCTCGCGCACCAGATGCGGCAGCACGAGGTGGCCGAACGAGCGGAAATGCGCGTCCATCACGTTGAGCGGCATCTGGCAGGAATCGAAGTGGAAGCCCCGCTCCTGCGCGACCGACAGCATCTGCAGGTGGATGCGCGGGTCCTTGTGGCCGGTGAAGCCGATGTAGCGAAGCTTGCCCTGCTTCTTCGCCTCCATGAACCCTTCCATGGCGCCGCCCTCGGCGAAGACACGGTCGGGATCGTCGAAGCGCAGGATCTCGTGGTGCTGCACGAGGTCGATATGGTCGGTGCGCAGGCGCCGCAGGGATTGCTCGATCTGCTTGAGGGCTTCCTCCTTGGTCCGCCCGTCCATCTTGGACATCAGGAAGACCTTGTTGCGGTAGCCGTTCTGCTCCAGGGCGATGCCCATCCGCTCCTCGGAGCGGCCCTGGTTGTAGTCCCAGCAATTGTCCATGAAGGTGATGCCGCGGTCGATGCCGGCATGGACCAGCCGGGTCGCCTCGTCGTCGGTCACGGCGCTCTTGCCGAGGTGGAACCCGCCCATGCCGATGGCCGAGATCTTCTCATCGGTCTTGCCGAAGGTCCGGTAGAGCATCTCGCCCCGGCGCTCACCCGGATCGGTGATGAGCGGCAGGTCGGCCGGGTCCTGCGGGCGGGTGTTGGGCAGTCCGGGGTCGCTCACGGCCGCCCCCGCAGGGCTCGCAGCAGCGAGGCCGGCGCCGAGGGCAGCGCCCTTGAGGAAGTCGCGGCGTTCCATGTCGGTCTCCGTGAGGGTCGCTTCGGGTCTGTCATCGGGGCGCTCCGGGGTGTGGGGATCAACCGCCGCAGGGCGTCATCGTTCGGCGGCGCGGGCGAGACGCTCCGCCGCGTGCAGGAGGCGGAGCGCCGCGCAGGCGGCGCCGTAGCCGTTGTCGATGTTCACGACGGTGATGCCGGGGGCGCAGCTCGCCAGCACCGAGTTCAGGGCGGTGTGCCCGCCCTCCGCGACGCCGTAGCCGACGGAGGTCGGCACCGCGATGACGGGGGAGGCGACGAGGCCGCCGACGACGCTCGGCAGGGCGGCATCCATCCCCGCCGCCACGATGACGATGGGGTGGGCGCGGATCTCCTCGACCCGCTGGGTCAGCCGCCACAGGCCGGCGACGCCGACATCGGCGATGAGGGTCGCGCCCCGGCCCTGGTAGTGCAGCGTGCGCAGGGCCTCGCGGGCGACGGGCACGTCCGAGGTGCCGGCCGCCACGACCGCGACGGTGGGCACCGCCTCCACCGGGCGCGGCTCGCCGAAGAAGGCGGTGCGCGAGACCGGGCAGTAATCGAGGGCCCGGCGGTGGTGGCCCGGCAGGGCGTCGAGCTTGTCGGTATCCAGGCGGGTGAGGAGGAAGCGGGCGCCCCGCTCGGCGGCGGCGTCGAGGATGGCGTCGATCTGCGCCGCCGACTTGCCGGCGCAGTAGATCGCCTCTTCGAGGCCGATCCGTTCGGCCCGGCCGAAATCGAGGAGGAATTCGTCCTTGGTGCTCACGCCGCGTCTCCGGTGAGGAAGGCGCTGCCGACCTTGTAGGGCAGGAAGCGTACGCCGCCGCCGACGAGGCCCGCAGGGGCCGCCGCCGCGATCCGGCCGGCCAGGTCGTCCCGCGTCGATGCGTCGAGGGCGGCGAGGCTCGCGGGGTCGAGTTCGATCGCCACCCCCGCCGCGCGGACGCGGCAGCGCACGGCCCGGCGGGCATCGCTTGCGCCAAGGGCGCCGCCGACCATCCCCTCCACCGCATGGATGAAGGCCAGCATCTCCGGCTCGATCCGCAAGCCAGTCTCGACGCGGCTCGACAGGCAGGGCGCGGAGGGCAGCTCTGCCACGTCGCCGAGGCCGAGATCGCGGGCGAGCGCCCGCACGGCGGCCTTGTCGAGCCCCGCCTCAACATAGGGGTGGCGCACCCCGTGCTCGCGGGCGGCATCGAGGCCAGGGCGGTACTCGCCGAGGTCGTTCAGGTTCGCGCCCGACACCATCTGCCGGTCCGTCACCGTGCGGATCGTGCCGTAGAGGTTCGTCTTGCAGAAGAAGCAGCGGTTCACCGGGTTCGCCCGGTAGCGGGGATCGTCGAATTCCCCGGCCTGCACGACGGTCAGCGCCCAGCCTTCCCGCTCGGCCTCGCGCCGCACCCGCGCCGTCGCCTCGGCGGGCACGGCGGGCGAGGCGGCGTGGACCATGGCGGCGCCGTCCCCGAGCACCCGGTGGCTCAAGGCGGCGAGCGTCAGGCTGTCGACGCCGCCGCTCACCGCGACGGCCAGAGGGCCGATGCCGGCCAGCACCTCTTCGAGACGTGTCATTTCCCGTCTCCCTGGTCGAGGGCGATGCGCTCGGCCGTCCGGCGCAGGCGGGCGCGGGCGGCGTGATCCTCGCCCGCAAGAGCGTCGTCGGCCTCGGCCTTGGCGGTGCGCCCGCCCGGCCGCGCCACCCGCTTCACCCTGACCTCCCGGCCCTCCGCCTCGACGCTCACGCTGTCCCGCTCCAGGGCGATGCCGGCTTCCTTGCGGTAACGCAGGCCGATCGTCGTGGTCTCGCGGAAGCAGGCGCCGATGGCCGCGTCGAGGGCGTCGGCGCGGGCGAGCACGCGGACATGGGTCATCATCCGGCCCTTCTTGCCGAAGACCGGCATCTGCACCGCGTCGAGCACCGCCTCGTGAGCGCGGATGCGGTCGAGGCCCTGCGCCAGATCCTCGGCGGTCTGGTCGTCCACCTCGAACTCGACGATGCCGATCTCCCGCGCTCCGGCGGGCTGGTGCGCGGCGCCTTCCTCGAAGGCGAGAACGCGCAGGCAATTGCTGATGCCCGGCAGGCGCCGTGTGCCGAAGCCGGTACCGGAGCGGGCGAGCACCCGCGCCCCCGGCGCCCGCATGGTCCCGCCGCCGCAGAGATGGCGCAGGATCGCGGCGCCGGTCGGCGTCACGCGCTCGCCGTGGATGCCGTCATCGACCAGGGCGAAGCCGTCGAGGAGCAGCGTCGTGGCCGGCGCCGGGACCGGCAGGGGGCCGTGCTGCGTCTTCACCCGCCCGCCGCCGAGCGGCAGGGCCGAGACGGTCCAGGCGCTCGCACCGAGGGCTGCCACGATATGGGCGGTGGCGACGATGTCGGCGATGGAATCCCACGCGCCGACCTCGTGGAAGGCGACGTGATCCACCGGGATGCCGTGGACCCGCCCCTCGGCCTCGGCGAGATGCCCGAAGATCGCCAGGGCGTGCCGCGCCACCTCCGGCGCGAGGTCGGCCCGGCGCAGGCTATCGCGGATCTCGGCCCAATGCCGGTGGGCGTGATGGTGGTGATGCCCGTGATGGGCGTGATCATGGTGATGGCTGTGATCGTGCCCGTGATCGTGGTGGTGTCCGTTCTCCTCGGCCGGGCGCCCGTCGCGCGTCACCGCGAAGCGGCGGCCGGTGAGGATGCCGTCGGAATGCGCGGAGAGGTTGCAGGCGACGCCGCCAGCCGCATCCGGCGCGGCCTCGGCCAGCGCGGCGCGCACGCTGCGGGCGACCCCGGCCTCGTGCTCGGGGAAGGCGTCGAGGAGAGCGGCCACGACCATGTCGCCGGCGACGCCGCCCAAGGCATCGAGATGGATCTGCATCCCGCCAGAGGTCGGGCGCGCGGCGGTTTTGTCGAGGGCGACATCGCGCCCTATCGGTGCGTTCGTGCCTTCTCCGCCACGGCTTGGCCGAAGGCCGCCACAAGGGGCCGGTTGACGTCGCTCGTGGCGGTGCCGTGCTCGGCATGCCACTGGACGCCCAGCGCGAAGCCCGGCGCCCCGTCGATGCGGATCGCCTCAATGGTCCCGTCCTCCGCGATGCCCTCGACGACGATCCGCTCGCCCTTCTCGCGGATGCCCTGCCCGTGCAGGGAATTCACGCGGATCCGGTCGCGGCCGATCAACTGGGCGAACACGCCGCCCTCCGTCAGCGTCACGTCGTGGCGATCCGCGAACAGCACCTCGAAATCCGGATGCAGCTCGCCGTTCGGCAGGCGCGGCATCCGGTGGTTGAGCCGCCCCGGCAGGTCGCGGATCTCCGGGTCGAGGGTGCCGCCGAAGGCGACGTTCATCTCCTGGAAGCCCCGGCAGATGCCGAACAGCGGCACGCCGCGCGCCACGCAGGCCTCGACCAGCGGAAGGGCCAGGGCATCGCGGGATTCGTCGTAGGGCTCGTGGGCGGGGTCCGCCGGCAGGCCGAAGCGGCGGGGGTGGACGTTCGCCCGGCCCCCCGTGAGCAGCACGCCGTCCACCGTGTCGAGGAGGTCGCCGAGGTCCGTCACCTGCGGGCAGCCGGCGAAGACCAGCGGCAGGGCACCCGCCACCTCGGCCAGGGCGCGCAGGTTGTTGATGCCCACGATCTGGGCCGGGAAGCGGTTTTCGAGCAGGCGCGCATTGCCGATCACGCCGATTACGGGCCTGCCCATCCTCGCACCGCTCTCCCCGTCGCCTGTATTTCGGATACGGAGGTAAGCGCGCCGGGGTTCGGGCGCTACCCCGGGGCCGACACGATCCCGAGCGCCCGCGCTTCCTCAAGCAGGATCTCGGCCACACACTCAGGCGCTTCCTCGTGCGCCAGATGGCCGAGGCCGCGCACCAGCTTCACCCGCGCATCGGGCAGGCGCTTCACCAGGGTGAAGGCGGTGTCGGGCGAAATCGCCTTGTCGTCGCCGCCGACGATCAGGAGCGTCCGCGTCGCGAGCCTCGGCAGGTCGCGGTGCAGCCGGTCGAGATCCCAGTTCGCCATCATGCCGAGGGCCCCCCGCACGTGCCCGGCGCGGGCGAAGAGCCGCCGGTAGAGATCGAGCCCCACCGGGTCGAGGCGCGAGCCCGTGCCCTCGATCAGCCGGCGCACGGCGGCGCTGTCGGCGGTCCAGGCGAAGAAACGCGGGGTGAAGGGGTTCAGGAAAAGCAGCCGCGCCATGCTCGGGAACAGGAAGCTCGCCGCCCCCGGCAGCGGCGCCAGCGCCCCGTTGAACGCCGCGAACAGGCGCGGGGCGACCATCCCGTCGAGGCACATCCGCGCCAGGATCGCCGCCCCGGCCGAATGACCCGCCACGATGGCGGGCGCCACCCCGAGACCCTGCACCAAAGCCGAGACTGCCTTCGCCATGCCCGGCAGGGAGAGCGTGCCGTCCGGCAGCGGATCGGTGAAGCCGTGGCCGGGCAGATCCGGCGCGATCACCCGGAAGGAGCCGGCGAGCAGCGGCGCGAAGCCCCGCCAGGAATGGTTGGCCGCCCCCGTGCCGTGCAGGAGCAGGAGCACAGGCGCGTCGGCCGGGCCGAATTCCTGGACGTGCCAGGAGAGGCCCCCGGCCGTCACGAAGCGGCTCGCCGCGCGGTGGGGCCAATCGTGGCCGTCCCGCTCCCAATCCGGCCGGTCTCGGGTATCGACGCTCACAGCACGGGCCTCGCAAAAATCGCCGGGTGGACCGCCCGATCTTGCCGCATCGCAGCATGGCGGGGCAAGGCGACCGCAGGTCCGGCTTTATCGTTCATGGGCGGAAGTATTTCGTAAGGTATTGGCAAACCATGCGATCTCCGCATGGCACGGGTGATCTGCGGGTGCTTGTTGCGATGCGGGATGAGGCGCACCCTACGGTCACTCAACAAGAAGACGCGCACCCACCTCAGGAGCAGGTCATGATACCTCTCGTCCCCACCAGCCCGCACGCCGCCGCCAGCTTCGCCGGCTGGAACTTCGCCGCCCTCCTGCGCGGGGCGTTCGAATCCTGGATCGCCCATCACCAGCGCCTCGCCGATCTCGGCATCGCCAGCGAGCCGTAGGCCCCTCACCGGATCGCCTTCACGGCGGCGCCGATGGCGCCGCTGTCGAGCCGGGGCAGCGCGAGGTAGCGCGCCGCCATGGCCTCGGCCATGGCCTTTGCGCCGCCGCCCCGGGCGCCGGTATCGACCACCAGGGCCGGGAGCCCCGCCTGCCGGAGGGCGCGGGCCGCCTGCAACGCCTCGTCGCCGGCCCTCGCCCGTCCGCCCGCCCCGTCGCGGGCGACGTTGGCCCGCCCATCCGTCAGCACCACCACGACGGCGTTGCCCCCGCCCCGGCGCACGCCGAGCGCCACGGTGAGCGCGGCGTCGAGCCCGGAGGCCAGGGGCGTGCCCCCGCCGCCGGGCAACCCCGCGAGGCCGCGCTTCGCCCGCGTGAGCGAGCGCGTCGGCGGCAGGACGAGATCCGCCCCCGTGCCCCGGAACGCCACCAGCGCGACCCGGTCCCGCCGGACATAGGCTTCCGCAAGCAGCGCTTCGACGGCACCCTTCGCCTCCGCGAGCCGTTCGAGGGCGGCCGAGCCCGAGGCATCGACGCAGAACACCGTGGTCGTCTCGACCCGGCGGCGCAGCTTGCGGATGCGCAGGTCGTCCCGCCGAATTGCGAGGCGTCCCTCGCCCTGACGCAGGCGCTGCCAGGGGGCGGCGGCGCGCAACGTCGCCAGGAGATCGAGGCGGCCCCGTCTCGGGTCGCCGGGCCGGTGGCCGACCGGCCGCCCGGTCCGCGACACCGCCTCCGGTCTGCCGCCCCGCCCCGCCCTCGCGTCCGACCGGCGCAAGCCGCCGGCGAGCAGCAGGTCGAGGAGGCGCGGGGGAATGGCCGCGCGCACGGCATCCAGCACCACATCCTCCGGCGGCGCGGGCTCGCGCTCCTCGCCCTGCCCGGGCGGGGTTTCCTCGCGCTCGTTCTCCGGCGGTGCCTCCGGCGGCGGCGGGGGTTCGGGCAGGCGCTCGGCGCGGGGGGCGAGGACGAGCCGTGCCGCCGTGACGGCCGCGTTGTCCGTGGCCAGCGCCCGCGCCACCCGCAGGGCCAGGATCGGCGCGCGGGGTGAGGCGATGCCGAAGGCCGACGCGAGGCTGCACAGCATCGCAACCGGATCGGCCTCCTCCACCTCCGGTTCCTCAACCGCGCGACCCTCGGTGAGGGCGACGCGCGGCGGCACGGAATCGAGGTCGATGCGGAAGGCGAGCCTGTCGGCGAGGGCGACGGGCGCGGCCTCGTCGTCCCGGCCTTCGTCGAGGAGCACGAGGCCGAACCGGGCCGATGCACCCTCCGGCCCCGCGCGGCCGGTATCGAGGGCGGCGGCGAGGCGCGCGGCGGTGCCGGGCTCCAGCCGCTCGGCCATGGGCACGACGATCACCCCGCCATCGGCCGCCGCGAGGAGGCCCGTCCGCGTCACCGGCCGCCCGGCGGAGAGGGTCGCGGCGAGGTCGAGCCCGCCGAGCAGCCCCTCGTCGCCGATGCCGGGGGGCATCCGGCGGAATGGGCGCTCCGGCCCGAGGGCGTCGCGCAGGCGCTCGATCCAGGCATCGCGCACGGGGCCAGGCCCGGCGCGGACCACGATGCCGCCGAGGCCATGCGGGTCCTGGGCGAGGAGACGGAGGGCGAGGAGGGCGTCGGCCCAGATGCGCTCCGGCTCGCCGGCCGTGGTCACGCAAACACCTCGGCCAGCGCCCGCTCGACGCGCACCGTCGAGCCCGATTCATCGAGCGGGTTGCGGCGCAGCCGGTGCCGCAGGGCCGCCGGGGCGATCCGGCGCAGATGGTCGTCGGTGACGGTCCCGGCGCCGTCGAGGGCGGCGAGCGCGCGGGCGGTGCGCATCAGCGTGAGTTCGCCGCGCAGGCCGTCCGTGCCCAGCGCGAGGCAGAGGCGGGCCGCCTGTTCCAGGGCCGCATCCGGCACGGTGACGGCGGGAAGCCGCTTGCGCGCTGCCTCGATCCGCTTGCGGATGGCGGTGTCCTCCTTCGCATGGGCGGCGCAGAAGGCGTCCGGGTCGCGCTCGTAGGCGTCGCGGGCGCGGACCACGGCGATGCGGGTGGCGATGTCGGTGGGGGTGGCGACCTCGCAGGCGAGGCCGAACCGGTCGAGGAGCTGCGGGCGCAACTCGCCCTCCTCCGGGTTGCCGGAGCCGACGAGGACGAACCGCGCCGGATGGCGCAGGGACAGGCCCTCGCGCTCCACGGTGTTCACGCCGGAGGCCGCCACGTCGAGGAGCAGGTCCACGAGGTGGTCTTCCAGCAGGTTCACCTCGTCGATGTAGAGGAAGCCCCGGTTGGCGCGGGCGAGCAGCCCCGGCTCGAACGCCTTCACCCCGGCGCCGAGCGCCCGTTCGAGATCGAGGGTTCCGACCACCCGATCCTCGGTGGCGCCGAGCGGCAGGTCCACCACCGGCACGGGCTTCTTTTGGGCCTTGCGCGGGCCTCCTTCCGCGCAGTGCGGGCAGAGGTCCGCCGGGCTCGCCGGATCGCAATTGTAGGGGCAGCCGGCCACCGCGTTCATCGGCGGCAGGAGGGCGGCCAGCGCCCGGATGGCGGTGGACTTGCCCGTCCCCCGGTCCCCGAAGACCAGCACGCCCCCGACCGCAGGATCCACCGCCGCGATCAGCAGCGCTTGGCGCATCTCGTCCTGGCCGACGATGGCCGAGAAGGGAAAGGGGGGCACGTCGGTTCCGGGTTCGGGTCTTGGGACGGGGCGACCGCACCCTGTCTTTGCGAGCGAAGCGAAGCAATCCAGGGATGCGCCACCATGGGTGGCGTCCCGCTGCCCTGGGTCGCTTCGCTGCGCTCGCGATGACGGCGGTGGGTGGGGGGCGGAGAGCCCTACTCCGCCGCCTTCTGCCGGAGGCCGATGCGGCCCCAGATGGTGGAGAGCGCATCGACCAGATGGCCGATATCCTCGTCCGTGTGCAGGGGCGAGGGCGTGATGCGCAGGCGCTCGGTGCCGCGCGCCACGGTCGGGTAATTGATCGGCTGCACGTAGATGCCGAACTCGTCGAGCAGCGTGTCCGAGATCCCCTTGCACAGCACGGGGTCGCAGACCATCACCGGCACGATGTGGCTGTCGTTCGGCATGGTCGGGATGTCGGCGGCCTCCAAGGCCGCGCGGGTCTTGGCGACGCGCTCCTGATGGCGGGCGCGCTCGACGCCGCTCTCCTTCAGGTGGCGGATCGAGGCCGCCGCGCCCGCCGCCACCGAGGGCGGCAGGGAGGTGGTGAAGATGAAGCCCGAGGCGAAGCTGCGCACGAAGTCGCACAGCTTCTCGGAGGCCGTGATGTAGCCGCCATGCACGGCGAAGGCCTTGCCCAGCGTGCCCTCGATCACGTCCAGGCGGTGGGCGACGCCGTCGCGCTCGGAGATGCCGCCGCCGCGCTCGCCGTAGAGGCCGACCGCGTGGACCTCATCGAGATAGGTCAGCGCACCGTGCTTCTCGGCCACGTCGCAGATCTCGCCGATCGGGGCGATGTCGCCGTCCATCGAATAGACCGACTCGAACGCCACCAGTTTCGGGCGGGAGGGGTCGATCAGGGAGAGCTTGCGGTCGAGGTCTTCCGGGTCGTTATGGCGGAAGATGTGGCGCTCGGCCCGGCTGAAGCGGATGCCCTCGATCATCGAGGCGTGGTTCTCGGAATCGGAGAACACCGCGCAGTTCGGCAGGCGGGAGGCGAGCGTGCCCAGAGCCGCCCAGTTCGAGACGTAGCCCGAGGTGAAGAGCAGCGCCGATTCCTTGCGGTGAAGGTCGGCGAGTTCCCGCTCCAGCAGCACGTGGTAGTGGTTCGTGCCGGAGATGTTGCGGGTGCCGCCCGCGCCCGCGCCGCAGCGGTCCAGGGCCTCATGCATCGCGCCGAGCACGCTCGGGTGCTGGCCCATGCCGAGATAATCGTTCGAGCACCACACGGTCACGGGCCGCGTGCCGCCGCCATGGTGGTGGGTGGCGTGGGGGAAGCGGCCGGCGTGGCGCTCCAGATCGGTGAAGACGCGGTAGCGCCCCTCCCGGTGGAGACCGGCGATCTCGGCGCCGAAGAAGGCCTCGTAGTCCATTCCTCTACTCCCCGGTTGCCGCAGGTTCGGCCCGCTTGTTTCGTCAGACTCGTGTCGCTCAAGAACTCGCATACGACGAATTCCAAATCGAGGGGTGCACGGTGCCCGCGTGAGCGAAAACCGTGCACGGTGGATCAGTCCGGCGTGCCGCGCGCGCCGCCGAGGTCCCGCCCGGGCAGGCTCCAGCGCCACAGGGCGGCGGAGGGCAGAGGCAGCATCAGGAACCAGTGCTCCAGGGTCGCGAGCGCCATCAGCGTCGCGAGCACCGTGAAGCCGATCAGTTCATGCGCCAGCACTTCGTCGGCGATCGCCGCCCGCCCGAGCAGGGCGGCGGCGGCGGTGCCGAGGGTGACGGAGACCGGGAACAGCCGGTTCATCGGCGCCCGCGTCAGGTAGCAGGCGAGATAGCCGAGATGGTCCGGCAGGAACTCGGAATGCAGGTTGCGCACCCCGAGGAACAGGTTGAGCCGCGCCGAGAGGTTCATCACCACCAGGGTGGCGTAGGTCCAGAGGGCGAACTTGTTCGGCTGGCCCCAGACGAGCGCGAGGATCGCGAGCCCGCCGATCACGATGGCGAATTCGTGCCACAGGCTGGTCGCCAGCGCCGCGAAGAACCGCTCGCTCCCCCGCAGGGAGGGCGGGCAGGCCACCGGCCGGGGGCCGGAGATGAAGCCCATGTAGTAGCTCATCTCCTGCCAGCCCCAGACGACCAGGGCGGCGGTGAAGGCCGTGTAGGCCCCGCCCGCGCCCGTATCCCCGGCGCTCCCCCGCACCATCACCAGCGCCCCGGCGAGCAGCAGCGTCGCCGCCGCCATGCTCCACGGATGGGTCCGCCGGGGGGCGTGATCGAGGAGCAGGATCACCCCGGTGGAGAACCACCAGAGCAGGACCGCGTAGACGACCGGGGCGGCGTATGTCGCCATTCTACCAGACCGGTTGGAGACGGATGTCGGCCGGCAGGGCGTTGGCCTTCACCGGGAGGAGGTAGAGCCGCGCGAAGGTGAGCGCGGCGCCGGCCGCGTGCAGGCCGTGCGAGACCTTGCCCATCAGCCCGCCCTTGGCCCGCGCCGCCGCGATGGCGCGGGAATGGGCCAGCAGCGTGTCGAGACCGGCCCGGAACTTCGGGTTGTCGATGTCGAGTTCCAGCGGGAACGTCTGCTTCGAGATCTCGGAGGTGATGCGGAAGACCTTGTAATCGTAGTCGGACGGATCGACGCCCAACGCCGCGTGGAAGGCGGGCCGGTGATGGTCGCGGACATACATCGTCGCGAAGACGGCGAGGAGGAAGAAGCGGATCCAGTAGCGGTTCACGCCGCTCGTCAGCTTCGGGTTCGCGCGCATCAGCAGGGCGAAGGCCTCGCCGTGCCGGAACTCGTCGTTGCACCACTTCTCGAACCACTTGAAGATCGGGTGGATGCGCCGCTCGGGATGCTTCTCCAGCTCCCGGTAGATCGTGATGTAGCGGGCGTAGCCGATCTTCTCGGAGAGATAGGTGGCGTAGAAGATGAACTTCGGCTTGAAGAAGGTGTACTTCTTCGACTTCGTGAGGAAGCCGAGGTCGACGCCGATCCCGAAATCCTTGAGCGTGTCGTTGATGAATCCGGCGTGGCGGGCCTCGTCGCGGCTCATCAGGCCGAACAGCTCCTTGATGTCCTTGTTCTTCGCGCGCTTGCGCATCTCCGCGTAGAGCACGCAGCCGGAGAATTCGGCCGTAATAGACGAGACCAGGAAGTCGAGGAATTCCTTGCGCAGCTCCGGCTCCATGGCCGAGAGGTCGCAATCGAACTCCTCGTTGCGGGTGAAGTGGCGCTTGTTCGGGTCGGCCTTCAACTCCGCGATCAGCACGTCCCAGTCGCGGCGCACCGGCTCGACGTTCGTGCGGTCCAGTTCCACGAAATCGGTCGTGTAAAAGCGCGGCGACAGGAAGGTCGTCTCCTGGGCGGCCTTGGTCGACTCGTTGATCGGCAACTTCGGGACGGGAGCGTTCACAGCGTCCTCCGTTCGGAGAAACTGACCTCGTAGAGTTCGGTCAGTTCGAGATGGGCGATGAGCTTGGTCCAGGCGCGCTCCAGCGCGCCGGCCCGGATCACGGTGGCGGTGCGGCGCACCGTCAGGCGCTCGCCGTAGGGCACCTCGGTCGGGGCGTCGTGGACCTGAACCTCGTCGCCGGGCTCGATGTCGAAGCCGGCATCGAGGGTGACATGCGCGTGCAGGCTCTCGGGCGTGTTCTCGAGTTCGACCGTGCAGGGCACGGTGACGGTGCGGGAGCCGGGCCAGCCCATCAGCGGGTCTCCGACACCGGGGCGGCCTGCCCCGGCAGCAGCCGGGCGAAGGCGCCGGAATTGGTTGGGCCGAAGGCTTCGAGGGGCACGTGCCGGCCCGTCGCCTCGTCGGCGAGATCGAGGCGTCCGTCGTCGAAGCGGGTCAGGCTGAAGGGCGGCTCGCGGCCGAGCCCGTCGCGCTGGCGCGCCTGGGCGAGGCCCCGGAGGGTGCCGCGTACGAAGCCGTCCTCGCCGGGGCGGATCCAGGCGACGATCTTCGCATCGGCCGCGTTGCGCAGGGCGATGGAGCCGTCCGCCTGATCCTCGGCGCGGAATTCGAGGCGGGCGACCGGCTTGGCGGGGGGCAATTGCGTCAGGCCGACGCCCTCGCCCCGGCCGATGGCCACGGCGAGCATGGTGAAGCCGAGAAGCGCGCCCGCGCCGATCAGCAGCAGGGCGGGCACCGGGCCGACCTCCGACCGTCGCAGCCCCCGTCCTGGGATGGCTTCACCCATCGCGTCCTCCCTATTCTGCCGCCACGAGGCGAGGCGCCTGCGGCTTGGGCCGTGCGACGATCACCGGCACCAGCGGCTCCCCATCCTCGGCGAAGGCGTTCAACGCCTGCACCAGGAGACGGGCGACCGATTCGGCCTCCGGCACCGACCGAAGCATGGGCTCGGTGCGCGAGACATGCCAGGGCCTCGCATGCGGCCAGAGGTGAAGGTAGGCGATCCGCAGCCCCGGCTGCAACCGCAGCGGAATGTCGCCGCTGCCGTCGCTGAAGCCGCGCAGGGCGCCGTTCTCGATCTGCGCGAAGGGCAGGTTGTGCGTCACCGGCAGGGCGATGCCCGCGTGGAGCACGACCCGCCGGTTGGTCATCGTGTAGACGGTGGTGCGGTGGGTGAGCCACGACAGCCCCCACAGCAGGGCGAGCGCGGCGGCGCCCGTCAGCAGGATCGCGCCCGCCGTGACCGCCGCGCGGACCGGCGAGCCGGCTCCGGCGGCGAAGACGCTCGCCCAGGCGCAGAACCAAAGGGCCACGAGGCGGGCGTGGAACACCCGCACGAAAACGCCGGTCGTGGTCGGTGCGCCCTGCCAGAGCAGCCGCTCGCCGCGTGGCAGCGGGCCGGGCATCCCCCGCAGGGTGCCCTCGGGAAGGAAGTCGCCGCCGCTCACAGGATCGGCTCCGCGCGCTCGGGCGTGGCGTAGAGCGTGCCGGCGCCGAAGTAGCACATGATCCGCTCCTCCTCGAGGAAGGTGACGAGATCGGGGTTCTTGGTCGTCGGGATACCCGCGAACTGTTCCGCGAGCAGCGCCTCGGACTTCACCGTCCGCGTGAAGCGCCCGGCCCGGCAGAAGACCGAGGGCATCAGCCGGCGGGAGCCGTCCGTGAGTTCCACCTCGTAGTAGCGCACCAGGGACTCGCCCCGGTCGACCCACAGGTCGGCGACGACGCCCGCCACCGCGTTGTCGGTGCCGAACACGGTCATGCCGATCGGGTTAGGCCCCTGCTCGTGGACCACGAAGTTCGTGGCGACGCGCAGGGGGGCCATCCGGTCCTCGCCCTCCCAGGTCTTGTCCGTCACGTCGTGGCGGATGACGTAGGAGCCGGGGCCGACGCCGGCCGCGAGCGAGCCTTCGGTGCGCTCGTAGGGCGCGCCGGGCCAGGGCTCGACCTTGCGGGCCGGGATGCCGGTCTCGATGTCCGTGCGGCCCTGCATCGCCTGCGGGGCGAAGGTCTCCTCGCCGCCGGGCAGGCGGAAGGTCTTCGACGGGGGAATCAGGAACGGGTTGTGCGCATGGCGCAGGCCCACCGCCTCGTCCTCGAGGGGGTAGCCCTCGCGGCGGTCTTCCCGGCGCAGGTAGAAGACCAGCCCCGCGAAGAACAGGAAGAACGCGTAGAGTACGACCTGCGCGACGTCGACATATCCGGTCAAGGCACCCGTTGGCATGTGATCCTCCCCCTGGCTTCAGGCGGTTCTCTCGATGAGCCGGCGACGCTCGCTGCTGCGCACCAGCGGCCCGAGGGCCACGAGGGCTGCGAAGAGCAGCGCGATTTCGATGTGGTAGACGATGAGGTAGCCGATGGCCGGCTCGTTCATCCCCTCGCCGAGGATGCCGGTCTGGGCGATGGCGGCGCCGACATCGCGGACGATGCCGCTGGCGGCGATGGAGAGCCCGGCGGCGGTGGCCTGCACCGCGCCCCAGGCGCCGAGGGCGAGTCCGGTATCCTCCGGCCCCGCCTTCTCCATGGAGGCGGTGAGCGTGCCGTGGGCGAACAGGCCGCCGCCGAGGCCGATGAGGGTGACGCCGACGGCGAACAGGTTCTGCGAGGCGAGGGGCGCGGCGAAGACCACCGCCGAGAAGGCGAGGATGCCGATGCCGGCGCCGGCCGCCGAGACCCGGAACGGGTCGCCGCCCCGGTTCAGCCAGCGCGCGGCGATGAGCAGGCCGAGGCCGCCGCCGGCCGCCAGCATGGCGGTGAGCGCGGTGGTGGCCGCCACCGGCAGGTGCAGGATCTGCCCGCCATAGGGTTCGAGCAGGATGTCCTGCATCGAGAAGCCCGCCGTGCCGAGGCCGATGGCGATGAGCCGCCGCCGGGCGTGGCCCTGGCCGGCATAGGCGTGCCAGGAGTCCTTGAAGTTCTGGCGCGGGGCCTCGCGGCTGCGGTTGGGGTCGCGCGGCTCCTGCTTCCACAGGGCGAGGCCGTTCAGCACGATGGTGACGAGGGCCGCGCCCTGGATCACCTGGATCAGGCGCACCTGCGAGAAGTTCGACAGCGCCAGCCCGAAGATCACTGCGCTCGCCATCATCCCGACGAGGAGCGCGGCGCAGAGCAGCGCCACCACCTTCGGCCGGGCGTGCGCCGGGGCGAGATCGGTGGCGAGCGCGAGGCCGACCGTCTGCGTGGTGTGGAGCCCCGCGCCGACCAGGAGGAAGGCCAGCGCCGCCGCCACGTCCCCGACCCAGAGCGGGCCGGTCGTGTCGCCGGACAGGATCAGCAGGGCGAAGGGCATGATCGCCAGGCCGCCGAATTGCAGCAGCGTCCCGAACCAGATGTAGGGCACCCGCCGCCAGCCCAGCACCGAGCGGTGCGTGTCCGACCGGAAGCCGACGATCGCCCGCAACGGCGCGAAGACCAGCGGCAGCGACAGCATCACCGCCACGACCCAGGCCGGCACGCCGAGTTCCACGATCATGACCCGGTTCAGGGTGCCAATCAGCAGCACGGCAGCCATGCCGACCGTCACCTGGAACAGGGCAAGCCGCAGCAACCGCCCCATCGGCAGCTCGACGGTGGCCGCATCCGCGAAGGGCAGGATGGCGGGGCCGAAGCGCATGAGGGTGCGGGTGAGGTTCATCGTGACGCGCTCCGCGTCAGCGCCACGGCGTTCGACAGGTAGAACCCACTGTTCACCCGGTGGCTCTGCGCCCAGGTGAAGCCGTCGAGCGCGCGCTCGGCGGCGATGCGGCGCTTCAGGCCGCGCTCCGTCACCGGCACGATGGCGGGCGAGCGGTCGCCACGGGGGAAGAGCTTGCCGGCCGCGTGCATCACGGTCAGCAGGGCGGTGCGCGGCGCCACGGTGAACAGCACCGAGCCGTCCGTGCGCTCGGCGAGCCGGGCCAGGGCGCGGGCGATGTCGGCGGCGCGGTAATGGATCAGCGAATCCATCGCGACCACATGGTCGAACCGGCCGAGGCCTTCATCGAGCATGTCGCCCACGCGGAAGTCGATGCGCCCGGCGCCGGTGATCGCGGGAAGGCGCTCCCGCGCCAGCCCGATCAGTGTCGGCGACACGTCGATGGCCACCACCTCCGCCCCGCGCTTGGCCGCCTCCACCGAGAGCGCCCCGGTGCCGCAGCCGGCATCGAGCAGGCGCAGGCCGGTCATGTCCTCCGGCAACCAGGAGAGCAGCGTGCCGCGCATCGCGTCCCGCCCGGCGCGGACAGTCGCCCGGACCTTGCTGACCGGCGCGTCCGAGGTCAGCCGCGACCACGCCTCGACGGCGGTGCGGTCGAAATAGGTGGTGAGTTCGCCCCGGCGGGCGTCGTAGCTGGCGCTGGCCATCAGTCGAACCCCAGGAACTCGAACAGGTCGCGGTCCTTCATCGGGGCCGCCTCGCAGGGCTCGCCACCGGCCCAGAGGGTTTCCGCGAGGCGCATGTACTCGGCGGTCACGGCGTCGAGTTCGGGGGACGAGTCCATCTCGAACAGCGTCGACTTCTTGAGGCGCGAGCGGCGCACCACGTCGAGGTCGGGGAAGTGGGCGAGGCGCTTGAGGCCGACCGCATCGTTGAAGCGGTCGATCTCGTCGGTCTTGGCCGAGCGGTTGGCGATGACGCCACCGAGGCGCACGCCGTAGTTCTTCGACTTGGCGTGGATCGCGGCGACGATCCGGTTCATCGCGAAGATCGAATCGAAGTCGTTGGCGGTGACGATCAGCGCCCGGTCGGCGTGCTGGAGGGGCGAGGCGAAGCCGCCGCAGACCACATCGCCCAGCACGTCGAACACCACGACGTCGGTGTCCTCGAGTAGGTGATGCTCCTTGAGGAGCTTCACCGTCTGGCCGACGACGTAGCCGCCGCAGCCGGTGCCGGCCGGCGGCCCGCCCGCCTCGACGCACATCACGCCGTTGTAGCCCTCGACCACGAAATCCTCGACCCGCAACTCCTCCGAGTGGAAGTTCACGGATTCCAGCGCGTCGATCACCGTGGGGGCGAGGCGCTTGGTGAGGGTGAAGGTCGAGTCGTGCTTCGGATCGCAGCCGATCTGGAGCACCCGCTTGCCGAGCTTCGAGAAGGCCACCGACAGGTTCGACGAGGTGGTCGACTTGCCGATGCCGCCCTTGCCATAGACGGCGAAGACCTTCGCGGTGTCGATCTTGAGATCGGGATCGAGGGCGACCTGCAGGCTGCCTTCCTCTTTCCGCACGGGGACGGGGTTTCGGATGGCGATGTTCATGCGGCCACTCCTGCTGTGACGCCTTCGAGCCGGTCTTCCAGTTCCTCCTCCGCCCGGTCGAGGGCGTCGCGGGTCTCCGCGTCGGGGGTCCAGAAGCCACGTTTGTGAGCCTCGATCAGCCGTTGGGCGACCTTGGCGGAGGCGGTGGGGTTGAGGGAGGCGATGCGCTCGCGCATGGCCGGATCGAGGACGAAGGTCTCGGTGATGCGCTCGTAGATCCAGGGCTGCACCGCGTTGGCGGTGGCCGACCAGCCCACCGTGTTGGTGAGATGCGCCTCGATCTGGCGGACGCCCTCGTAGCCGTGGCCGAGCAGGGGCTCGTACCACTTGGGGTTGAGCATCCGGGTGCGGGTCTCCAGCGCCACCTGCTCCGGCAGGGTGCGGACCCGGCCTTCGCCGCGGGTCTGGTCGCTGATGTAAATCGGCACCGCCTCGCCCTTGGCGCGGGCCACGGCGCGGCCCATGCCGCCGAGGCCGTCGAAGTAGTGATCGACGCTCGTCACCCCGACCTCGACGGAATCGAGGTTCTGGTAGGCGAGATCGACGGAGGCGAGCACCGCCTTCATCAAGGCCCGCTGCGGCGCCGGCTTGCCCGAGCGGTCATAGGCAAAGCTCTTGCGGCGGGAGAACGCCTCGCACAGCTCGTCCTCGTCGTCCCAGGCGCCGGAATCCACGAGGTGGTTCACGTTGGCGCCGTAGGCTCCCTCCGCGTTGGAGAAGACCCGGAGCGCCGCCGTGTCGATGTCGCAACCCTGCTCGGCCTGGATGGCCAGGGCATGCTTGCGGACGAAGTTCTGCTCAACGGGCTCGTCGGCGGTGGCGGCGAGGAAGCAGGCTTCGGCGATGAGCTTGGTCTGCAACGGCAGCAGATCGCGGAAGATGCCCGAGAGGGTGACGACCGCGTCGATGCGCGGGCGGCCCAGCGTTTCGAGCGGGATCAGCTCGGCGCCAGCCAGCCGGCCGTAGCCGTCGAAGCGCGGGGCGGCGCCGAGGAGCGCCAGCGCCTGGGCGATGGGGCCGCCCTCGCTCTTGAGGTTGTCGGTGCCCCAGAGGACGATGGCGACGCTTTCCGGCAGGGGTTTCCCCTCCTCGGCGTGCCGGGCGAGGATGCGGGCCACCTGCCGCGCGCCGTCGGCCACCGCGAAGGCGGAGGGCAGGCGGCAGGGGTCGAAGCCGTGGATGTTGCGGCCGGTGGGCAGGATCGCCGGGCTGCGGAGCAGATCGCCGCCCGCCACCGGGGGCACGAAGCGCCCGTCGAGGGCGGTCAGGATGCCGGCCACCTCGTGATCGTTTGAGAGCAGCGCGTCGGTCTGCGCGAGGCTCGCGAAGGCGGCGCGATTCTCGTCGGTCGCGGGCAGGCCCGAAAGGCGCATCGCCGCCTCGGCGCCCTCCCCCGCCACCAGGGCGAGGATCGCAGCCCGCTCCGGCTTCAGCCCGTGCGAGGCTTCCGCGACGGCGGCAAGGAGGTCGGCGCGCTCTTCCGCCGGCACACCCTCGCCCACGACGTGGAGACCGTACGGGATCAGCGTCTGTTCGAGTTCGCTGACGGCGGCCCAGAGGCTTCCGACGCGGGCGGTGAGGTCGCCGTCCCAGGCGGGCTCGGCCGGCACGAGATCGACGCCCGCGCCCTGCGCCTGGATGAGGGCGGCGAGATCGGCGCGCTCGATGGTGGCCTCGGCGTCGAGGCCCCGGAAGCGTTCGATGCTGCTCTTGAGGTCGAGGAGGCCGCGATAGAGCCCGGCCGCCGCGAGGCTCGGGGTCAGGTAGCTCACCAGCGTCGCCGCCGAGCGGCGCTTGGCCAGCGTGCCCTCGGAGGGGTTGTTGGCGGCGTAGAGGTAGACGTTCGGCATGGCGCCGATCAGCCGCTCCGGCCAGCAGGCCTCCGAGAGGCCGGTCTGCTTGCCGGGCATGAATTCGAGCGCCCCGTGGGTGCCGAAATGCAGCACGGCGTCGGCGCGGAAATCCTCGCGCAGGTAGCGGTAGAAGGCGCTGAAGGCGTGGGTCGGGGCGAAGCCGCTCTCGAAGAGCAGCCGCATCGGGTCGCCCTCGTAGCCGAAGGCGGGCTGCACGCCGACGAACACGTTGCCGAACTGCGCGCCGAGCACGAACAGGCCCGCGCCGTCGCTCTGGTGGCGGCCCGGCGCCGGGCCCCATTGCGCCTCGATCTCGGCGAGGTGCTTTTCCCGGCGGACATGGTCCTCGGCGGGGATGCGGGCATGGACGTTGGCCTGCGTGCCGTAGCGGCCGGCATTGCCGGAAAGGATCGCGTCGCGCAGGGCATCGACGCTGTTGGGCACCTCGACGCTGTAGCCCTCGGCCTTCATCCCCTTCAGGGTGTTGAGGAGCGAGGCGTAGACCGAGAGGAACGCGGCGGTGCCGGTGGCGCCGGCATTCGGCGGGAAGTTGAACAGCACCACCGCGACCTTGCGGGCGGCCTTCGCGGTGCGGCGCAGGGCGACGAGCCGCGCGACCCGCTCCGCCAATTGCGCGACGCGCTCGGGATGGGCGCGCATGTCGCGGGCGTTGTCGGCGCCCGAGGCGATGGAGCGTCCGCCGAACACGGTCGGCGCGGTGGCGCCGTCGAGTTCGGGGATGGCGACCATCATCGTCGCCTCGACCGGGGAGAGGCCGCGCGCGCCCGCCTCCCATTGCTCGATCGTCTGGAATTCCAGGGCGTGGGCGGCGAGGTAGGGCACGTCGAGACGCGCGAGCGTCGTCTCGGCCGCCTTCGAATCGTTGTAGGCCGGGCCGCCGACCAGCGAGAAGCCGGTGAGGGAGACCAGGGCGTCGATGGTCGGCCGCCCGTCGGCCATGAAGAAGGCCTCCACCGCCGGGCGGTTGTCGAGGCCGGCGGCGAAGGCCGGCACCACGTCGAGGCCCCTGGCCTCCATGGCTGCGATCACCCCGTCGTAATGGGCGGTGTTGCCGGCGAGCACGTAGCTGCGCATCAGCAGCAGGCCGACGCGGCCCTTCGTGCCCTGGCGCCGGGGCAGGCGCGCGGCATCCTCGGCCACGCGGCCCGCCATGCGGGGGTGGTAGAGGCCGGTCTCGGGATAGTGCAGCGGCGACGGGGCGGCGGGGAGATCCCGCCAGACCGCCCGCTCGCCGGCCGCGTAGCGCTGCACGAGGAAATGGATCAGCGCGGCGACGTTCTCGTCCGAGCCGGCAAGCCAGTATTGCAGGGTCAGGAAATAGGCGCGCACGTCCTGCGCCGAGCCGGGGATGAAGCGCAGGATCTTCGGAAGCTTGCGCACCAGCGCCATCTGGCGGGCGGCGTTGCCCTCGGCGCCGGGCTTGCCGCGCAGCTTCTTGAGGAAGTCCAGCGCGCTGCGCTTCGTGCCGCTCATGTCGAAGCGGTTGAGCCGGGTGGTCTTCACCACGTCGCCCGCCGAGAGGCAGCCGATCATGGCATCGCAGGACTCCCGCCGCGCCTTCAGGGCGGGGAGGATCGCGCGGACATGCTCGTCGAGGAACAGCATCGCCGAGAGGACGATGTCGGCGCGGGCGATGTCGGCCTTGCAGGCTTCCAGCGCGGCGGGGTCGTTGTCCCACTCGGCGGCGGCGTGGAAGGCGAGGTGCAGGCCCGGCATGGCGCCGCGCAGCCGCAGGCGCGCCCGCTCCACCGCGCTCGCCAAATGATTGTCGAGCGTGACGATGACTACGCGGATGTCTGGCCTAGCGGCCGAAATGCGCTTTTGCATCGTACAAGGTCTCGAGGGTGATGAGCGGGAGCCGCCGCTCGCGGGCAAAGGTCTCCGTGTTGCTGCGCGCTTTCCCGCGCACGAAGAACGGGATCTTCTTCAGTTCCTTCTCGGCGTCGGGCGCCCAGGTGAGGACGATCGGGCCGTTGGCCTCGGAAACGGGTGCCGGTGTCGGAGGGGGAGAAGCCGGCACCCGTTCCACGGCCTCGGGCCGCACCACCGGCGCGGCGCCGAGATGCGACGGCCCGACGCCATCGTGGAATTCGGGATCCTCCCGGAACATGCCCAGGAGATGCTCTTCGAGACCCATCATCAGCGGGTGGACGAGGGTGTCGAACAGGACGTTGGCGCCCTCGAACCCCATCTGCGGCGAGTGGCGGGCCGGGAAGTCCTGCACATGGACCGGCGCCGAGATCACCGCGCAGGGCAGGCCCAGCCGCTTGGCGACGTGCCGCTCCATTTGGGTGCCGAGGACGAGTTCCGGCGCGGCGGCGCGGATTGCGGCCTCGACGTCGAGGTAATCGTCGGTGATCGTCGCCTCGATGCCGTGGGCCTCCGCTTCGGCGCGGACCTCGCGGGCGAACTCGCGGGTGTAGGTGCCGAGCCCAACGAGCTTGAAGCCGAGTTCCTTGGTCGCGACCCGGGCGAGGCCGAGCGCATGGGTGGCGTCGCCGAACACGAAGACGCGCTTGCCGGTGAGATACGTCGAGTCGACCGAGCGCGAGTACCAGGGCAGGCGCGAGCCTTCGCCCTCCAGGACCGGCGCCGGATCGACGCCGGCCAAGGCCGCGACCTCTTCCACGAAGGCGCGGGTGCCGCCGACCCCGATGGGGATGGCTTTCGTGAAGGGCTGGCCCAGCGCGCGCTTCAGGTGCTCGGCGGCCGAACGGGCGGTCTCGGGATAGAGCACCACGTTGAAGTCGGCCGCGCCGAGGCGGGCGAGGTCGGCGGGGCTCGCGCCGAGCGGCGCCACGACGTTCACGTCGATGCCGAGCTCGGCGAGGATGCGGCGGATCTCGATCAGGTCGTCCCGGTGGCGGAAGCCCAAAGCCGTCGGCCCGAGGATGTTGCACAGAGGGCGGCTGCCGGCGGGGCGCTTCTCGACCTGGCCGGAGAGGGCGCGGACCAGCCGGTAGAAGGTCTCGGACGCCCCCCAGTTCTCTTTCTTCTGGTAGGCCGGCAGTTCCAGCGGGATCACCGGCACCGGCAGGTCCAGCGCCTTGGCGAGGCCGCCCGGATCGTCCTGGATCAGCTCGGCGGTGCAGGAGGCGCCGACGATCATCGCCTGCGGCTGAAACCGGGCGTAGGCCTGCGCGCAGGCGGTCTTGAACAGTTCGGCCGTGTCGCGGCCGAGGTCCTGGGCGCGGAAGGTCGTGTAGGTGACGGGCGGGCGGTGGTCCCGCCGCTCGATCATCGTGAACAGCAGGTCGGCATAGGTGTCGCCCTGCGGCGCGTGCAGCACGTAATGCAGCCCCTTCATGGCGGTCGCCACGCGCATCGCGCCGATGTGGGGAGGGCCCTCGTAGGTCCAGAGGGTGAGCTGCATGGCCCTACACCTCCAGCAGCGCGCGCCGGCCGAGCGGCCGCGCGAAGAGTTCGGCGAGGTCGCCCGCCTGCTCGTAGCCCTGGACGGGGGTGAAGAGCAGTTCGATCGACCACTTGGTCGTCAGCCCTTCCGCCTCCAGCGGGTTGGCGAGGCCGAGGCCGCAGACCGTCAGGTCGGGCCGGGCGGCGCGGCAGCGGTCCATCTGGTCGTCGAGGCTCTGGCCTTCGGTGACGCGGGTGCCCTCCGGCAGAAGCTCGATCTCGGCGGCGAGATGGGCTCGGTGCAGGTAGGGCGTGCCGACCTCGACCAGTTCCGCCCCGACCTCCCGCGCCAGGAACCGCGACAGAGGCACTTCGAGCTGCGAATCGGGGAAGAAGAACACCCGCTTGCCGCCGAGCTTTTCGCGATACGGGGAGAGCGCGGTCTCGGCCCGCGCCCGGCCGGCGGCGGTGGCGGCGTCGAAGGTCGATTGCGACACGCCGAACGCGTCCGCCGCGGCTGCGAGCCAGCCGGTGGTGCCCTCCGCGCCCAGCGGGAACGGGGCAGCGAGCCGCTTGGCGCCGCGCTCGTCGAGCGCCCGCGCCGTACCGGTGAGGAAAGGTTGCGCCAGGAGGTAGCGGGTGTTCCGCCCCACCGCCGGCATCGCATCGGCGTGACGGGCCGGCAGGAAGCGCACATCCGCGATGCCCATCGCGGCGAAGAGGCGGAGGAACTGGTCCTCGACCACGTCGGCCAGCGCCCCGACCACGAGGAGCGAGGGTGCGGCGTCGGGCGATTCGGCCGGCAGGTCCGGCACTAGGGCGGCGAGGCAGGCGTCCTCGCCCTCGGTGAAGGTGGTCTCGATGCCCGAGCCCGAATAGTTCAGCACCTTCACCGACGAGAGCTTGGCCGAGAGGCGCTGCGCCGCCCGGCTGAGATCGAGCTTGATGACCTCGGACGGGCAGGAGCCCACGAGGAACAGGAGCTTGATGTCCGGCCGCCGCTCCACGAGGCGCGCGACCACCCGGTCCAGCTCCTCGTTGCAATCGGCCAGCCCGGCGAGGTCGCGCTCGTCGATGATGGCGGTGGCGAATCGCGGTTCGGCGAAGATCATCACGCCGGCTGCCGACTGGATCAGGTGGGCGCAGGTGCGCGAGCCGACGACGAGGAAGAAGGCATCCCGGATTTTCCGGTGCAGCCAGACGATGCCGGTGAGCCCGCAGAACACGGCCCGCTGGCCGTCCTCCCGGTGGAGGTCGATGCCGCCACAGCCGGGCGTATGGGGGAGCGGGGCGTTCACGACAGCACCCCCGCCGGGTGCATGGCCGAACCGGTGCTCTGCAGCCGGGCGGCGCGCAGCTTCAAGATGAACTGGGCGGCGTTGACGACGTAGGTGGCGTAGGCCGCCAGCGCGAGGAGCAGCAGGCCCCGTTCGCCCAGTGTTCCGGTGGTCAGGGCCGCGAGGTAGGCGGTGTGGAGGGCCAGCACGAGCATGCTGACCATGTCCTCCCAGTAGAAGGCCGGAGCGAACAGGTAGCGCCCGAACACGTCCTTCTCCCAGATCGAGCCCGTGACCATGATCGCGTAGAGGGCGAGCGTCTTGACGACGACGGAGGCCTGGGCGGCGTCGGCGCCCTCCCCCGTGAGCAGGGTGCGCAGGACGAGGCCGAGACTCACGAGGAAGATCGCGAATTGCAGGGGGGCGAGCACGCCCTGCACGAGCGTCCACGGCGAGGCATCCCGCCTCAGCCGCTCGTCTGCCGTGTAGAGCGGAAGTGCCGGCCGGGTGTCGCGACCGAGGTCCTGCCGACCCATGGGTTCGCCCTCGCCTGCCAATCCGGTCCGTGACCCGTCCCGGTTGGCGTCGAACCTATCGAGCCGCCCGAAAGTGTCAATCCCGCTTGACGCTCTGGACTGGTGACACTTTTACGAGAGGTGTCCGCAACGACGCGTTGCCAAAGTCTAATTCTGGGCTAGTGTGGTGCTGTCGAGGTTCGGTTCCCGCCTGTGCTGCCGGGTCCGCCCGTTTCAGCCGTGGGACGGCAGGTTTTAAGCGACAAGCCAAGTATGACGACGCGATCCTAGAGAGCGGGCCGTCAGAGCCCGTCATGCCGGGAGGGATGCCGATGGACGATCTGGGGCACCTCTGTGACGACGGCTATTCGGGCATGACGCTCGACCGGGACCGGAACGACGACGACCGGGACGTGCTGTCCTGGCTGGTCGAGGCCGAGATCCTTCCCCGCCTCATGCTCGCCCACAGCCGTCCGGCGCGCACCGTGCCGGTGGCGCCGCTGCACGATCCCGAGGCGCTGGCGGCGGTGCTGCTGCATCCCGGTTCGTTCGATCTCGACACGGCGGTGGAGGCCCTGCTCGGCTGCGGCCTCACCCTCGATAGCCTGCTCCTCGACATCCTCGCTCCGGCCGCCAAGCGCCTCGGCACGATGTGGGAGGAGGATACCTGCGACTTCCTCGCGGTGACGGAGGGGCTTGGCCGGCTCCAGGCGCTCACGCGGCGCCTCTGCGCGGGCATGGAACGCTCGGCGGCCCCGAGCGGACGCAGTATCCTGTTGATGCCGTGCCCCGGCGAAACCCACGTCTACGGTCTGTCGATCCTCGCGAGCTTCTTCCGCGAATCGGGGTGGGAGGTGACGAATCTCGGCCATTCCGATGCGGACGCGGCCGAACTCCTCAGCTCCGGCTGGTACGACATGCTCGGGTTGTCGCTCTCCTGCGATGTCTGCGCGCCCGCGCTCCAGGCCCTCGTCCCGGCTCTTCGGCGCGCCTCACGCAACCCTTCGCTGTTCGTGTTGGTTGGCGGACCGTACTTCGCGCGCACCGGCGCCGATCCGTCCACCTTCGGCGCCGACGCCTACGCTCCCGATGCGTGGTCGGCGCCCGGTCTTGCGGAAGCCATGCTGGACAGACCGGCACTGGCTTGCTGAAAGGTAGTCCAATCGACGCACTGCGACAGATTCTCGTGACGCCACGACCACGCACCGCCGAGCCGGCCTCGAACGAGGCCCTGCCCAAGGTCGCCGCTCTCCTCGGCGGCAACGCGGCGGGGCTCGCCGTGACCGCTGCTTCAGACCTGTCGCTCATCGTGGATGCGGACGGGGTGATTCGCGGTGCGACGGGCGCGGCGGAGTTCGCCGAGGAAAAGATCGGCGGCTGGCTCGGCCGGCGCCTCGTGGACACCGTCACCATCGAGAGCCGCACCAAGGTCGATGAGTTGCTGCGCGATGCCGGGCCGGGGGCAGTCACCCGCTGGCGGCAGGTGAATCACCCCTCGCCCACCGGCATCGATCTCCCGATTCGCTACGCCGCCCTGCGCCCCGAGGCGGACGGACCGATCCTCGTCCTCGGGCGGGACATGCGCACCGTGGCGGCCCTGCAGCGTCGGCTGGCCGACACGCAGCAGACGCTGGAACGCGATTACGACCGCCTCCGTGCGGCCGAGACCCGCTACCGCCTGCTCTTCCAGATCTGCGGCGAGGCGGTGCTGGTGGTGGATTCCACGACCCGCCGGGTCATCGAGGCGAATCCTTCCGCCGCGCGGCTGCTGGGCCGGGCCGTGCGTCGCCTCATCGGCGTCGATGTGGTGGAATTGTTCGATCCGGCGAGCCTGCGGACCCTCGAAGCCCAGCACGGGTCGCTGCGCGCGACCGGTCAGGCCGCCGATATCCGCGCCGCCTTGCTTCAGGGACGGGGCGAGGTGACGATTTCGGCCTCCCTCTTCCGCGGCGAGGGCGGGACCAGCGCGATCCTGCGGCTGATCCCCGAACAAGGCGCATCCGACGGTCTCAACCAAGAGAATTCCGCCGCCCTGCCGACCCGTGCCCTGATCGAGGCAATGCCGGAGGGCTTCGTCATCACAGATTCGGGGCACAAGGTGGTCTGGGCGAACGCCGCCTTCCTCGAACTGGCGCAGCTGGCCGCAGAGGGGCAGGCGCGGGGCCGCCCCATCGAGGAATGGCTCGCCCGCGACGAGACCGAGGCGCGCACCCTGTTCGCGACCTTGCAGGATCACGGCTCTGTCCGCCGATTCGCCACCGTGGTGCGCGGCGCCTATGGCGGCATGGAGGATGTGGAGGTCGCCGCCGTGGCGTCGGCCGGGTCTCCCGCCTGCATCGGCCTCTCGATCCGGGCGCTGCCTCCTCGCTCGGCGCTCAATGTCGGCACCCGCGCCGAGCCGCGCTCGGTGGAGCAGATGGCCGAACTCGTCGGCCGCGTCTCCATGAAGACCCTGGTCCGCGAGACCACCGACCTCATCGAGAAGCTGTGCATCGAGGCTGCCCTGCGGATCACACGCGACAACCGGGCGTCGGCGGCCGAGATGCTGGGCCTGTCGCGGCAGGGTCTCTACGCCAAGATGCGCCGCTACGGCGTCGGCGATCTCGATGCCGGCGACGACGTCTGACCAGTAGACGAATATTATATCCGTCACGCCGATGGGTTTCACGCCGGCGGTAAACCACCGCGACATGACGCGCGAGGTGTCATTCTGACTTGACACCTCGCGGGGCTCGCATAGCCTCCCGCCATGGCCGCCACGCCCGCTCCCAGTGCCGTCATCGAGCTCCTGAAGCCGCTTACGTGGTTCGCGCCGATGTGGGCGTTCGCCTGCGGCGTGGTCTCGTCCGGCGTCCCCGCGCACGGCCAATGGCCGGTGATCGCGGCGGGGATCGTGCTGGCGGGCCCCTTGGTTTGCGCCACGAGCCAGGCGGCCAACGATTGGTTCGACCGGCACGTCGATGCCATCAACGAGCCGAACCGGCCGATTCCGTCGGGCCGGATACCCGGCCGCTGGGGCCTCTACCTCGCCCTCGGCTGGACCGCCCTCTCCCTCGTCGTCGCGGCGGCCCTCGGGCCGTGGATCCTCGGCGCCGCCCTGTTCGGGCTGGTGCTGGCGTGGCTCTATTCCGCGCCGCCCCTGCGCCTGAAGGGCAATGGCTGGTGGGGCAACTCGGCGGTGGCGATCTGCTACGAGGGCCTACCCTGGTTCACGGGCGCGGCGGTGATGGCCGCCGCCATGCCGGATTGGCGGGTGCTCCTCACCGCGCTGCTCTATTCCATCGGTGCCCACGGCATCATGACCCTCAACGACTTCAAGTCGGTGGAGGGGGATATCGCGACCGGCGTGCGCTCCCTGCCGGTGCAGCTCGGCCCGGCGCGGGCCGCGCGCTTCGCCTGCCTCGTCATGGCGCTGCCGCAGGTGGTGGTGATCGGCCTGCTTTTCGCCTGGGGGCGGCCGTGGCACGCCGCGATCATCGTTGCGCTGCTCGCCGGGCAGGCGGCGCTGATGGTCCGCTTCCTCGACGATCCCCGCGGCCGGGCGGCCTGGTACAACGGCACTGGCACGACCCTCTACGTGCTGGGGATGCTCGCCACCGCCTTCGCCCTGCGCCCGCTGGTGGGAGGCGTCTGATGGCCCGCGAACCCGCGCAACTGTCCTGGCCGTCGATCCTGCGGCTGGGCCTCGTGCAGACCGCCCTGGGCGGCGTCGTGGTGCTGATGACCTCGACGCTGAACCGCGTGATGGTGGTGGAATTGGCCCTGCCGGCCCTGGTGCCGGGGCTGCTCGTGGCGATCCACTATGCCGTGCAGGTGCTGCGCCCGCGCTGGGGCTATGGCTCCGACCGGACGGGCCGGCGCACCCCGTGGATTCTCGGTGGTATGGCCGCCCTCTGCCTCGGTGGCTTCGGCGCGGCCTGCGGCACAGCGTTGGCGCAGACGCATCTCGTCGCCGGCTTGGCGCTCGCCGCCCTCTCCTTCCTCCTCGTCGGCCTCGGCGTCGGGGCGGCGGGCACCTCGCTCCTCGTCCTGCTCGCGGGCGGCGTCGCCCCGGCCCGGCGCGGCGCGGCGGCGACCCTCGTCTGGGTGATGATGATCTTCGGCTTCGCGCTCACCGCGCCGCTCGCCGGGCATTTCCTCGAACCCTTCACGGTGATGCGCCTCGTGGCCGTCTCGGGCGGGGTGTCCCTCATCGCCTTCTGCGTCGCGGCCCTGGCCGTCACAGGCATCGAAGCGCGATTGCCGGCCGCGCTGCCGGAGGCCCCGGAGGCCAAGCCGCCCTTCATGCAGGTTTTGAGCAAGGTGCTGGCCGACCCCGTCGCTCGGCGCTTCACGATCTTCGTCTTCGTCTCCATGCTCGCCTACAGCGCGCAGGAACTGATCCTCGAACCCTATGCCGGGCTGGTCTTCGGCATGGGGCCCGGCGCCACGACGAAGCTCGCCGGGCTCCAGCATGGCGGTGTGCTCGTGGGGATGCTCCTCGTGGCGGCGGTGACGCTGCTGGCCAAGGGCACCGCCCTCGCCTCCTTGCGGCTCTGGATCGCCATCGGCTGCGGCGCCTCGGGCCTCGCCCTGTTCGCCATCGCGGCGGGCGGACCCTCCGGGCCGGACTTTCCCCTGCGCGGCGCGGTCTTCGCCCTCGGCCTCGCCAACGGAATCTACGCGGTCGCCGCCATCGGCTCGATGATGGCGCTGGCCGGAAGCGGCGGCGAGCGCGAGCGCGGCACCCGCATGGGTGTCTGGGGGGCGGCGCAGGGCGTCGCCTTCGGGAGCGGCGGGGTGCTCGGCGCCTTCGCCGTCGATGCCATGCGCCTCGTCGTGGCCGATCCGGTCCATGCCTACGCCACCGTCTTCGTGGCCGAGGGCATGCTGTTCCTCGTGGCGGTCGCGGTGGCCCTGCGCCTCGACGCGGCGCCCTCCTCCTTCCCGCTCAATCCGGCATTCGAGGCGAGGTGAGCCATGACCCGACACGATAGCGTGGTCGAAACCTTCGACGTCGTGGTGGTCGGCGGTGGTCCGGCGGGGGCGACGACGGCCCACGACCTCGCCGCCGGGGGCCGCTCGGTGCTGCTCCTCGACAAGCCGGGCCGGATCAAGCCCTGCGGCGGCGCGATCCCGCCCCGGCTGATCCGCGATTTCGCGATTCCCGACCATCTCCTCGTCGCCCGCATCCGCGCCGCGCGCATGATCGCGCCGAGCGGCAAGGAAGTGGACATGCCGGTCGGCGACGGGTTCGTCGGCATGGTCGACCGCAAGGATTTCGACCCGTGGCTGCGGGAGCGCGCGGCGCAGGCCGGCGCCGACCTCCGCGAGGCCGCCTTCGACCGTCTCTCGCGGCCGGATACCGGCCCGGCCGTGGTTCACTTCACCACCGGCAAGGGCGAGAGCCTGGAACACCACAGCGTCCGCGCCAAGCTGCTGATCGGCGCGGACGGGGCCACATCGCCGGTCGGTCGCGCCGAGGTGCCGGGCCACGACAAGATGCGGCAGGTCTTCGCCTATCACGAGATCGTCCGGGTGCCCCGCGCCGGAGAGGCGGGCGAGGCGGCCATCGGACCCGCGCGCTGCGACGTGTTTTACCAGGGCCGCCACTCGCCGGATTTCTACTCGTGGATCTTCCCCCACGGCGAGACCGCGAGCATCGGCACGGGCAGCGCCCGCAAGGGTTTCTCGCTCCGCTCCTCGATCCGCGCCCTGCGCGAGGCGACCGGCCTCGCCGAGGCCGAGACGGTGCGGCGCGAGGGGGCACCCCTGCCCCTGAAACCCCTGAAGCGCTGGGACAACGGACGCGACGTGTTGCTCGCCGGGGATGCGGCAGGTGTCGTGGCGCCGGCCTCCGGCGAGGGCATCTACTACGCCATGCTCGGCGGGCGCCTCGCGGCGGAGGCGGCGGAGGCGTTCCTCGCCACGGGCGACGCGAAGGCGCTCGGCCTCGCCCGCCGCCGCTTCATGAAGCAGCACGGGCGCGTGTTCCTGATCCTCGGCATCATGCAGTGGGTCTGGTACCGCAGCGACGGGTTGCGCGAGCGCTTCGTCTCGATCTGCCGCGACAAGGACGTGCAGCAGCTCACCTGGGATTCCTACATGAACAAGGAATTGGTCCGGGCGAAGCCGGCGGCCCATGTCCGCATCTTCTTCAAGGACCTCGCCCACCTGTTCCGCTGGGTGTCGCCGTGAGCGCCCTGGCGCAGGTGGATTGGCGCACGGCCCTCGTCGCCGCCGTCTGCGCCGTGCTGGTCGCGGTGGCCGGCGGCGTCGCGACGCGCACCGACGGCTGGTATCAGCGCCTGCGCGTGCCGGCGTGGAAGCCGCCGGATTGGGCCTTCGGACCGGTCTGGACCACGATCTTCGCCATGACCGCGTGTTCCGGCGTGCTCGCCTGGACGGCCGATCCGGCCGGCCGGCCGCTGATCGCCACCGTCTTCGCCGTCAACGGCGTGCTCAACATCGCGTGGAGCGTGCTGTTCTTCCGCTTCCGCCGGCCGGACTGGGCTCTCATCGAGGTCGCGATGCTGTGGCTCTCGATCCTCGTGCTGATGCTCGCCGTGGGCCGCACAAGCCTCACCGCCGCGCTCCTGAACATCCCCTATCTCGCCTGGGTCGGCGTCGCGTCCTGCCTCAACCTGCGCATCGTCCAATTGAACCCGCGCCGGAGCCTCGCGTGATGGAGGGGCTTTTCGCCTCCGGCCGCATCGTGGATCTCATCCTCGTCGGCGTCGCGGCCGAAGCGGTGCTGCTCGCCCTCCTCTGCCGGGGGGCGGCCCGGTTCGCACCCTTCGGTGCGACCATCGTGGCCGGGGCCGGGTTGATGCTCGCCCTGCGCGCCGCCCTCACCGGCTCGGCCTGGCCGGTGGTGGCGGGCTTCATGCTCGCCGGGCTTGTGGCCCATGTCGCCGACCTGATCCTGCGCCGGAACAGCCTGCGCCCTGCGGCATCCCCGCACGGCGCTCCACAAAAGGACGCTTGGCCGCAGGTTCGCCGCTAGCGCAGCAGGAACAACAGTTTCCGACCCCGCGTTCACGCGCGGCAACCGTTTTGAATTCTTCTGAAGTCCTCGCCCCGGAGGTGCAGGCCATGCAGCGCAGCTTAGTCCTTGCGTCCGGCTTGCTCGCCGGCACCATCCTCGGGGCGCCCGCCTGGGCGCAGGACAGCCAGGACCCCGTCGAGCGGGGCAAGTATCTCGTCACGATGGGCGATTGCGCGGCCTGCCACACGGCGCCCGGCGGAAAGTATCTCGCCGGCAACTACGCCCTGAGCATGCCCTTCGGTGTCATCATGACCCCGAACCTCACCCCGGATAAGGAGACGGGCCTCGGCAACTGGAGCTATGACGATTTCGATAAGGCCTTTCGTCACGGCTACAGCAAGAATGTCGGCTATCTCTATCCGGCCTTCCCGTTCGGCTGGTTTACGAAGGTCACCGACGAGGACACGAAGGCGATCTGGGCCTACCTCCAGTCGGTCCCGGCGGTGAACGAGAAGCGGCAGGAAAGTCAGATTCCGTTCCCGTTCAGCGTCCGCACGGCCCTCGTGACGTGGCGCACTGCGTTCTTCACCGAGGAGCGCTTCAAGCCCGATCCGAATGCCAGTGCCGAGGTGAACCGCGGCGCCTACCTCGTCGAGAGCCTTGGCCATTGCGCCATGTGCCACAACGAGAACAAGCTCGTCGGCAACTCGAGCTTCGCGGGCCGCTTCGGAGGTGGCGTCATCGACGGTTGGTACGCCCCGAACATCACCCCGGACGGCCACCAGGGCATCGGCGCCTGGACCGACGAGCAGGTGGTTACCTACCTCAAGACCGGCACCGCCCCCGGCGACCGACCGGGCGTCGCCGCCGGCCCGATGCGCCAGACCATCATGGAATCCCTCTCCAAGGTGAAGGAGGAGGACCTGAAGGCGATGGTCGCCTACCTGCGCACGGTGCCCGCCAAGCAGACCTACAAGGCGAAGGACCTCGCCGCCTTCGACACCAAGGACGCCCCCGGAGCCTCGACCTACCTGACCTATTGCTCGTCCTGCCACCAGCCGGATGGCAAAGGCATCGAGGGCGCCGTGCCCGCGCTGGCCGGCAACACCTCCGTGCAGTCCCATGGGCCGGAGACGGTGCTGCGGGTGATCTATGGCGGCCTCGCCGCGCAGAGCGGCCTCGCGCCGATGGTCGCCATCGGCCAGCAGATGACCGATGTCGAGGTGAAGAACGTCACCGACTACGTCCGCAACGCCTGGGGCAACAAGGCGCCGGTCCTGTCCGGCTCCGAGGCCTCCGACGCACGGGCGGCGACCAAGACGATGCTGTCCGGCACGGCGCCCTGCGCCGAGATCGAGCAAGACAAGCTCAAGACCGCCTTCGATAAGCTGAACATCCAGGACAGCCTGAAGGGTCTGAAGCAGCAGGACTTCGTGCCGACGCTGGCCAGGCTGGCGCCGCAGATCAAGGCCGAGCAGACCGGCGTGACCGACGACGACATCGTCAACGGCCTCACCACCGCCTTCTGCAAGGTCGGCCGCGACGATCCGCAATACGCGAACCCGAGCTGGCCGGCGGTGATCGGCACGTTCTCGAACGTCGCCTACAGCCAAGTGAAGAACCCGGAGAAGCAGGCCGCGAACGTGCCGACCTCCATGCCGGGCGCGACCACGCCGCCGAAGTAGCGTTGACGCGACGGCCTACGAAAGGACGAGCGCCGGTTTGCCCTGGCGTTCGAGGAGCTTCACCGCCTTCGCATCGAACGAGACGAAGGTGTCGCCCCCGAGCCATCGCCCCTCATAGGCGATGGCGCCGTCCGCGAAATCGCCGCCGGCTTCCAGGACCTCGAGCCCGGCTTCGACGGCCGGGCGGTTGATCACGACGTTGCGGGCCTCGCTGAGTTGGCGGATCGCCCGCGCGATATCGAGGCGCGGCACGCCGTAATGGCGATGGAGCACCCAGGCCAGTTCACAGAAGCTGTGTATGCCGATCGCCACGGTATCGGCCTCCTCGACGGTGCGGACCGCGATGGCGTTCTGCTCCGCATCGTCGGCCATCAGCAGCCGAACCAGCACGTTGGTGTCAGCGGTGATCTTCACGGTTGTCCGCGTCCGGCCTCGGCGCCCATGGCGGCGATGGCCTCGTTCAGGTCGTCGAGGGAGAGCGCCGCGCCGTTGCCCTTGCCCTTCAGGCAGCCGCTCAGATCCTGCCAGCCGCCGGCAGGCTTGGCGGCGCGAAGCTCCGCCCGGCCATCGGGCAGGAATGCCAGTTCGATCTTGTCGCCGGATTTGATGCCGAGGTGCTGGAGCACTTCCTTGCGGAAGGTCACTTGGCCCCGCGCCGTCACGGTGAGAATCGCCATTCGCCTGTGCTCCTCTCCGCAAGAGGTAAGGCGAATTTGCATTGCCAGCAAGGCGGCGAAGCTCCCGGCGGAACCGGCAACGCTTCGCATCGTTGCTGCAGCGCAACCGCCCTCTCCTCCCACGGAGTTCCCGTGTCCAGCCTGATCCGTATCCTGCTCGCGATCTTCTTCCCGCCCATCGCCGTGCTCGTCACGACGGGCTTCGGCATTCAGTTCCTGCTGAACATCGTGCTCTGGATTCTGGGCTGGCTGCCCGGCACAGTCCACGCCCTGTGGCTGATGAACCGCGACCGGCCGCTGCTTTGAGGAGCCAAGCCGTTACGGCTTCGCGTCCGCCTTCTTCGCCTCGACCTTCTTGGTCTCGGTCTTCTTGGCTTCGGCCTTGTGCTCCGGGTGTTCCTTGCCCGCATGAACGGGCTTGGCGGCGCGCTTCACCGCCGGGGGCTCGATCCGGGCTGCGAGCTTGATCGGCTCCACCGTCGCCGCGTCGGTGGCGGGGGTGACGACCGGGGCCGGCTTGTCCTTCGTGAACAGCTTGCCCAGCAATTGCTGGTAGCCGTCCGAGTCGCCGTCCGCGTCCGCCACGGCGATCCGCGCGGGCTTTTCCGGTTCGGCGACGGGCTCCGCGGGGCGGGCGGCCATGAGCGTCGTCGGCGCCGGCCGCACCGGACCCTTCGCCTTCTCTCCCGGCTTGGCGGCGGCCATGGCCTTCGGGGTGGTAGAGGCCGTGGTGGTCGGCGACGGGACGGCGGCGAGCATCACCGGACGGCCCTTCACGTCGATCTCGACCTCCTCCGGCCCGGCGGCCAGAGTCTCGGGACGGCTCACCTCACCGAGGTTGTGGCGGCTGTATTCCTTCGCGTCGTAGGGCAGGACCGTCTCGGTGCCGCCGAGGCTCGCGAAGGTGGTCGGGTTGTCCTGCGGGCGGAAGACCGCGTTCTGGCCACCGTCCTGATAGGCCATGCGCACCGCCGGGGTGCCCTTGGCCACCAGTTCGGCGATCTCGCGCTCGTCCTCCGCGCGCTTCTGCGCGACGAGGGGCTCGACCTTCGGCTTACACGAGCCGGCCGCGACATCCGCCCCGCCGAACACGTAGCGGGTGCCGCAGGCGCCGATCTTCGGCTCCTCGCGCAGGGCCTCGAAATAGTCCGACCCTTCCTTCAGGTTGCGCCAGAACGGGGCGTTCGGGTCGTTCCTGAACTTGGCCATGTTCTTGGCCGTCATCCGGAACGGGTAGGACTGGAACTGGAAGCTGCGCTGACCGCCGATGAAGGCTTCGCGGGCGATGGCGTAGATCTCGGCGATCGTGGCATCCGTCATCGCGAAGCAGCCGGCCGACGAGCAGGTGCCATGCACCATCAGGTAGCGGCCGGAGCGGCCGTTCGCCCGGTCCACGGCGTTCGGGAAGCCGGTGTCGAACGACAGATAGTACGAGGAATTCGGGTTCATCAGGCCCGGCGTGATCGTGTAGAAGCCCTCGGGCGTCTGGCGATCCCCTTCCCGCGTCTTCGGGCCGAGCTGGCCGGACCAGCGGCAGATCGGGAAGGTCTTGAGCAGGGCGTACTTTCCATCGCCGCCCTTCTTCCACACCTCCATCTCCGCTTCCTTCTTGTAGGCGCGGATCAGGATCGGGTCGGATTGCTGCATCCCCTTGGTCTGCATCAGAGCCAGGGTCTGCGGGGCGATGGGTGCGATGCTGCGGGCCGTGGGACCGTTGATCCCGCTGCCATCCTGGCAGGCGCCGAGCAGTAGGGCGGTCAAGGCAGCGGCCGCCAGCATCCTCGCAAAGGCGGGACGCGCCGTCATGGGGAACCTCGTCCTCGAACTCTCGCCCGGAGGCCGTTGGTATCGGCCGGCTTCGGGCGTCACTCCCCAACCGTCTACCTGCGTTAAGCTTGCGCCTTCGTTACCGCAATGGCGCCGTTGCAACACGGCGCCGCGATCTGTGGATCACGCCAGCCGCGCGGGACTCCGGTCGGCCTCGGCGCGAAGGATCCCGAGCAGGGCGGCGTCGTCGATTGGATCGGCGAGGCGCAGGCCGACCGGCTCCGTAGGGCTGTGGATCGTCAGGCAGCGCAGGCTCGCGGAGACATCCACGGCCTCGGTCACTTCAACCTGCGCGTGGCCGGGCATGAGCTGCACGAAGGTGAGATGGTTGGTGCTCGCCCGCCGGCCGAGGAGCGCATCGATCTCCTCCACCACCGGGCGGGGGGTGTAGAGATGGGTCATCATCCACAGGCGATTGCGCGTGCCGGGCGTATCGAGGGCCACGCGCATCCGGCGCACGCCCTCGGTGAGGAAGGCGTAATCAGCCGGGTCGGCGGCCGGATCGTGGTGGTTGAACACGCATTCGAGGCCATGCCGCTCGCGGTAGAGGCGGTGGCGGCCCTTCCAGATGCCCTCCCCCCGGCGCTCCGGCGCGGGGATGCTCTGCAGCTCACCCCGGTCGGTGAGCGCGGCGAAATCGTCCTCCAGGCAGTCCTGCACCATGCCCGGCAGGGTGAAGATCCAGTCGAACGGGCCGGACCACGTGCGCAGGTCCAGGGTCTTAAGGACATGCGCCATCTGGCAATTGCAGCCGAGGGAGATCGTGTTGAAGGCCCCCGGTTCGCGGGTGTCGCGGCGGCCGAAGCGACGGCCGAGCCGGCCGAGCGCGCCGCGCAGCCCGGCCGCTGCCGTCACAGGCGCCTGCCGATCTCGAGGAACTTGTCGGCCCGGCGCCCACGGATCGCGGTCCCGTCGAGCCCGTCGAACATGGCGAGGGATTCGGTGATGGCCTGACCCGCCGCCTGCACCGCGCCCTCGCGGTCCCGGTGCGCGCCGCCGACCGCCTCGGGGACAATGGCGTCGATGACGCCCAGCCGCAGCAGGTCCTGCGCGGTGATCTTCATGGCGGTGGCCGCCTCGTGCGCCCGGCCGCCGTCGCGCCACAGGATCGAGGCCGCGCCCTCCGGCGAGATCACGCCGTAGATCGCGTGTTCCAGCATCAGCACCCGGTTGGCGGTGGCGAGTGCGATGGCACCGCCCGAACCGCCCTCCCCGATCACCAGCGCGACGTTGGGCACCGACAGGCCGAGGCAAGCTTCCGTGGACCGGGCGATGGCCTCGGCCTGCCCACGCTCCTCGGCCTCGATGCCCGGATAGGCGCCGGCCGTGTCCACGAAGGCGATCACCGGCAGGCCGAACCGGTCGGCGGTCTCCATCAGGCGCACGGCCTTGCGGTAGCCCTCGGGGCGGGCCATCCCGAAATTGTGGCGCAGGCGGGCCTCGGTGGTGGCGCCCTTCTCCTGGCCGAGGACGCAGACCGGGCGGCCGTTGAAGCGGCCGAAGCCGCCGACGATGGCTTCGTCCTCGCCGAAGGTGCGGTCGCCCGCCAGCGGGGTGAATTCGGTGATGAGCCCGGCGCAGTAATCCACGAAATGCGGGCGCTGCGGGTGGCGGGCCACCTGCGTCTTCTGCCAGGGCGTGAGGGCGGCGTAGATCTCCGCAAGGGCCTGGCGGGCCTTCGCTTCCAGCCGGCCGACTTCCTCGCTGATCGAGACGGCGCCGTCCTGGTTGCCGACGGCGCGCAGTTCTTCGAGCTTCGCTTCGAGCTCAGCCACCGGCTTCTCGAAGTCGAGATAGGAGCGCGTGACCGCCATGGAGTTCCGTAACCGAGTCGTGGGATGTCGCACGCCCGGTGGGGAGCCCGGCCGCGGCCGGCGCGAGGTGTTGGCGCAAAGGCCGACGCTGTCAACCTCTGCGGCGGGTCAGGCCGCCTGGGCGACGACCCGGTTCCGTCCGCCTGCCTTGGCCTCGTACAGGCCCTCGTCGGCCCGGCGCAGCATGTCTCCCGGCGAGGCGTCGTCGGCGCAGCGGGTCGCGACGCCGATGGAGACGGTGACGGACAGACTGCGCGTGTCGCGCTGGACGGCGAAGGGCACGGCCTGGATCCGCTCGCGGATGCGCTCGGCAATGGCGTGGGCTTCGGCAAGGCCGGAATCGGGCAGGATCACCACGATTTCCTCGCCGCCGTAGCGGGCGACGATGTCGATGGGCCGCGTGTGCTGGCGCACGCGCTCGGCGAAGGCGCGCAGCACCTCGTCCCCGGCCTCGTGGCCGTAGGTGTCGTTGATCGCCTTGAAGCGGTCGATGTCGAGGATGAGCGCGGCCAGCGGCCGGTGGCGCATCGCCTCCTCGGAGAACAGCACGCCGAGATGATTGTCGAGGTAGCGGCGGTTGTGCAGGCCGGTGAGGCCGTCCGTCACCGCCATCTGCAGGGAGGCCTGCATGGCCCCGCGCAGCACGTCGGAATAGCGTTTGCGGCGGACCTGGGTGCGGGCGCGGGCCAGCAGCTCGTTCCGGTCGACGGGACGCATCAGGTAGTCGTGGACGCCGAAATCGAGGCCCCGGACGATCCGGGCGCGGTCGTGCGCCTCCGCCACCATGATCAGCGGCATGCCCCGCGTCCGGTCGAGGGAGCGAAGCTGGCTGCACAGCCGCAGGCCGTCATGGCCCTGCAGGTCGAGGCTGACCAGGGCGAGGTCGAAATCGCCCTCGGCCGCCACCTGGATCGCGACGAGCGGGTCGGCCTCCACGGTCACGCGGTGGAGCTGGCTGAGCGCCATGGCCATCCGCTCCGTGGCGCCGGGGCGATCCTCCACGAGGAGGATGCGCGCGTCGAGGCCGGTCTCGGCGGCGGCGGTGGTGAGGGGGTCGCCCATCCCGATGGCGCGGGAGGCGAGCGCGCGCTGGCGCAACTCGTCGGTGACGGCCTTCAGGCGGACGAGGCTGCGCACGCGGGTGAACAGCGCGGTGTCGTCGACCGGCTTGGTCAGGAAGTCGTCGGCGCCCGCATCGAGGCCCTTCAGCCGGTCGGAGGGCTGGTCGAGGGCGGTGACCATCACCACCGGGATATGCGCCGTGACGGGATTGCTCTTGAGGCGGCGGCAGACCTCGAATCCGTCCATGCCCGGCATCATCACATCGAGCAGGACGATGTCGCAGAGGCCCTTCTCGCAGATCGCGATGGCATCGGGGCCGTTCATCGCCGCGAGGGTGTCGAAATACTCCAGGCCGAGCTTCGTTTCGAGCAGTTTGACGTTCGGGAAGAGGTCATCGACGATCAGGACGCGGGCCGACATGCTACCTCGCTTGCGTCGCTCGCCGTCGCCAACCCTCGGGCGCGACTCAAGGTCTCGCGACGGGGGAGACGGCCCTGCGCCGCATCATTTCGGTTCAAGATACGCGCGAACGGTTGCCAAAAACTTCGCGACGGAGATGGGCTTGGACAAATAGGCCTCGCAGCCGCCCTCGCGAATCCGCTCCTCGTCGCCCTTCATGGCGAAGGCCGTGATGGCAATGATCGGAATCGACTTCAGGTCGTCGTCTTCCTTCAGCCACTTCGTGACTTCCAGGCCGGACACCTCGGGCAACTGGATGTCCATGAGGATCAGGTCGGGATGATGGGCGCGCGCCAGCTCGATCGCCTCGATGCCGTTGGCGGTCTTCAGGGTCGCGTAGCCGTTCGCCTCCAGGAGGTCGTTGAACAGCTTCATGTTCAGTTCGTTGTCCTCGACGATGAGCACCGTCTTCGACATGGTTCCTTGCCTCGGTCAGAGCCGATCATGATTAAGGACCCATCAGCCCCATTGCGTCGGTTTTAAGGGTTACATGTTGACGAAAGGCAAATTGCACCAAGCGGATGACCCTGCGGAAGGCATCGCCCTCGATGTTCTGCTGTGGATCCTTGGGGATGAAGACCGGCTTTTTCCTTTCCTCGCCGCCACCGGACTCGATCTGGAGGCGGTTCGGGCCGGCGCCAAGGACCCCGCGTTCCTCGCGGGCGTGCTCGATCATGTCGCGGGGAACGAGCCGGTGCTGCTCGCCTGCGCGCAGGCCCTAGAGATCAAGCCGGAGCGGATCGTCGCTGCGTGGCAGCGCCTGTCGCCCTGGCCCGACGACGAGTGGGCGTGACGCCTACGGCGTGCAGCCCTTGCCCGCCTTCGGCGGCGTCGTGTCCAGATCGAGGGTGGTCATCGTGCCGGCCAGGACGAACTCGCCGTAATCGAGCTTGATCCGGCCGCTGACGCCGTTCTCGTAGAGGTCGAAGCTCAGGGTGTAGATCGGCGTGCGCTCGCCGGCGCCCTCGGTGTAGTAGGTGAGCTTCACCGGCCAGCGCTTCACCGAGGCGATGGGCCCCGTCTGAAGCGGCTTCTCCAGATCGGTGCCGGAGACCGCCTCGTGGCCGATCACCGCGAAGGTGTCGTAGACCTTCCGGCCGTCGTCCGAACCGTCATAGACCTTGACCGAGAGCGTGGTCTGCCCGGCCCGCGCCATCTCCACGAGCTTGCGCATATGCGCGCTCGGGAACAGCACTGGCCCCGAGGCGGTGATGGGCTTCGGCTTGCCCTTCAGCTTCACCGTGAGCCCGCTGGCATCCTCCGTGGCCGTGCCGTCCACGGGGGCCGCGTTGTCGCCGTCGGAGACCGTGGTCGTCTTGAAGCGGAATTCCCGCGCGTCGCCGCTCTCGAAGGTCGTGCTGCGCAGGTCCGAGACGCGGGTGCCGGTCTCGCCGGAGGTCAGCTCCGTGACCTGCCGCGTCTGCATCGTGTAGCCCCGGCAGGCATCCCCCCGGAAGTCGAGGACGATGCGCCCGCGCGCCGCTTCGACGGCGCGGGTGCTCGTGCTGCCGCTGAGGGAGAGGTCGTAGACCGCCCGGTGGTTGGCCAGGACGACCGGGGCCTGCGCGGGCGCTTGCGCCTCGGAAGGCTCCGGAGTGGCGGGGGCGGCGAGCGCGGGGCTCGCGAGCACCAGCAGGCCAGCGAGGAGACGTCGGGGCAGAGCGGCCATCGGAATCCAGGGTTTCACGGCCGAGGCGAGATAGACAGCCCTGGGGTGCAGGACAATCCCCGCCGCCCTCCCATGACGGCGGGGCGGCGGGGGAAGGCTCACTCGGTGGGCGTCTCGTCGGAGGACGGGGCACCGCCCTCACCCGCCTCGGCGGCGGCGCTTTCGAAGCGCGGACGGCGGCGGCGGCGGGGCTTCGCCGCGGGCGCCTCGTCGGCGGCGGCGGCCTCGGCGGCCGGCGGCGACTCGGGCTCCGGCGAGGCGGTCGGGACGGCCGGGGAGGTCGAGGCGATCGGGCGGGCGGGCGCCATCAGGAAGGCCGGCAGGGCTGCGGCCTCCTCGGTGACGGCGGCCGGCTCCTCGCGACGGCGCTCACGGCGTGGCGCCGCCTCGGGACGCTGGAACTCGGCGCGCGGCGTCTCGGGGCGGAACTCGCGCCGCTGCTCCTGGCGCTCGGTGCGGTCTTGGCGCTCGGTGCGGTCCTGCCGCTCGGGACGGTCCTGGCGCTCCTGCCGGAACTCCTGGCCCTCGCTGCGCTGGTAATCCTGGCGCGGACGGTCCTGCCGGTTGTTCTCCTGCTGGCCGCGATACTCCTGGCGGTCCTGCCGGTCCTGGCGCGGATAATCCTGCCGGTCCTGCCGGTTGTAATCCTGCCGGTTCCCGTCCTGCCGGTTCTCCTGGCGCGGACGGTCCCGGTTGTAATCCTGGCGGTCCTGCCGGCCGTTGTCCTGGCGCCCATTGTCCTGGCGCGGCTGGCCGTCGAAGCGGCGCTGGTCGCGGTTCTGGAAACGGTCGCGGTTCTGGCGCCCGTTGTCCTGGTAATCCTGGCGGCCCTCATAGGGCTGCGGCTGGTGGCCGGGGTCGCCGTACTCGTCCTGGCCGTAGCCCTGGCCGTTATAGGCCTGCCCGTTCGGCTGGCCGCCCTGGCCCTGGGCCTCCTCGTCGCCCTCGTCCATCTCCTCGTCGAAGGCACGGGCGGCATAGCCGCCGGCGACCGGGCGCGTCTGCTCCTGCGCACCGGAGATGATGCGGAAGTAATGCTCGCCGTGCTGGAAGTAGTTCTCGGCGGCGACGGGATCGCCGGCCGCCAGAGCGTCGCGGGCGAGCTGCGCGTACTTGTCGGCGATGTGCTGAGCGGTACCGCGGATCTTGACGTCGGGGCCGTTCGATTCGTACGAGCGCGTCAGCGGATTGGGACCCTTGGGGCGATTACGCCCGCGCATCCGTCGATTCTGGTTCGGTCTCATCGGTCTTCAGTGACCCTCAGTTCACGCCAGACAAGTCAAAGGGACGTTCGGGGTCGCGCACGGCTCCGGTGCGTCGTCCCGACCCGTACTGCCCGAAAGCAGCCGTGCAACACCTCGCACGAACCTCACCGTTCGCCTGAGCCACCGCTTGCGTCGCAGGCCGAGGCATCGGCGCGGACCACAAGGCGATTGTCAGATTCGAGCGGTACCGGACCGGCGCGCGAGCCTCGCGTACACCCTGTTCCGGATCTTGAGGGGGTCGGCGAACTACGTGGCGGCCGTGGTCTCCACCGACCCTATCGCGGCTCGTCTTAACGAAACGTTCGCGATCTTCAAGCGGAGTCTACCGTCTCATGCGCGCTGCAACAAGCTTTTTTCGGTTTGCGGCTCCTCGCGGACGCTACGCAGGCTGCGGGCGACGGCTCGACTTGTATTCGGAGGCTCGATCTGGGCGCCCTCTCGGCCAAATTCAATGCACGAAGCTGAGAGCACGGTCGCGTCCAGCAAGATCCTGAAACAATCCCGTGCTGCGAAGCCCGCTGGCCACCCCGATTGCTCGGACGGACTCGGCCTGATCGTATCCGATCTCGAGGATCGCGGGCGCGCCGGGCGCCAGTATCCCGCCCTGCCCGAGGGCGCCGAGGATCTGGCGGTAGGCGCCGAGACCGTCCGCCCCGCCGTCGAGGGCGGCGCGGGGGTCGTGCTCGGCCACCTCCCGGTCGAGCCCGGCGATGATGGCGGCGGCGATGTAGGGCGGGTTCGACACGACGAGATCAAAGGGCCCCCGCAGGGCGGCGCACCAATCGCCCCGCACGAAACAGGCCCGCCCGCCGACGCCGTTCGCCTCGGCGTTGGCGCGGGCGGTGTGCAGGGCCGCCTCCGAGCGGTCGAGGCCGAAGCCGGTGGCGTTCGGCAGTTCGCTCAGGAGCGCCACGAGGATGCAGCCCGAGCCGGTGCCGAGATCGAGGATGCGGAGGGGCGCCCGCCGGTCGGGCAAGGCGGCGAGCGCCGCCTCCACGACGGTCTCGGTGTCCGGGCGCGGCACCAGGGTGTCCGGCCCGAGGGCGAAGGGCAGGCCCCAGAATTCCCAGGCGCCGAGGATGCGCGCGACCGGCTCCCCGGCCACACGCCGCGCCAGGGCCTCCGACAGGCGGGGCGCCTCCGCCCCAATGGGGCGGTGGCCGTCGAGGGCGAGATCGCGGGAGGACAGGCCGAGCAGGCCGAGCACGAGGAAGCGCGCATCCCCCTCGGCCTGCGCGATGCCGGCGGCGGCAAGGACCGCGCCCGCCCGGCGGATCGCGTCGCGCAGGGACAGGGAAGCGTCGAGGCCGCCCTCCCCGCTCACGCCATCCCCTCGGCGGCCAGCAGTTCCGCCTGGTGCTCGGCGATGAGGGCGTCCACCACCTCGTCCAGGGCGGTGCCGGCCATCACCTCTTCGAGCTTGTAGAGGGTGAGGTTGATGCGGTGGTCCGTCACCCGCCCCTGCGGGAAATTGTAGGTGCGGATCCGCTCCGAGCGATCACCGGAGCCGACCTGCGCCTTGCGGTCGGCGGCGCGGGCGAAATCCTTCGCGGTGCGCTCGGCGTCGTAGAGCTTCGCGCGCAGGAGCGACATCGCCCGCGCCCGGTTCTTGTGCTGCGAGCGCTCCTCCTGGACGAAGACCACGATCCCCGTCGGCAGGTGGGTGATGCGGATCGCCGATTCCGTCTTGTTGACGTGCTGGCCGCCCGCCCCTTGCGCCCGCATCGTGTCGATCTTCAGGTCGGCATCGTTGACGACGATGTCGACATCCTCGGCCTCCGGCAGCACCGCGACGGTGGCGGCGGAGGTGTGGATGCGCCCTTGCGTCTCCGTGTCGGGCACGCGCTGCACCCGGTGGGCACCGCTCTCGAACTTCATCCGGGCGAACACGCCCCGGCCCTTCACCTCGGCGATCACCTCGCGGTAGCCGCCGACCGTGCCCTCGCTCTCCGAGACCAACTCGACCCGCCAGCCCTTCGTCTCGGCATATTTGGCGTACATGCGGAACAGGTCGCCCGCGAACAGGGCCGCCTCGTCCCCGCCGGTCCCGGCGCGGATTTCGAGGATGGCGCTCTTCTCGTCCGCCGCATCCTTCGGGAGCAGCATCAGCTGCAGGGCACGGTGGGCGGCCTCCAGGGCCTCCTCGGCCGGCGGTTTCTCCTCGGCGGCGAAGGCGCGCATCTCCGGGTCGGTGCCGGCCTCCTCGATCATCGTCTCGATGCCCTTCAGGTTATCGAGGGCGGAGCGGTACTCGCGGATCGCCGCGACCACGGGATCGAGGTCGGACAATTCGCGCGAGAGCTGCACGACCGTCTCGGCATCGCCCTCGCCGGAGGCGAGCTGCGCGGTGACGAGATCGTGCCGGACGAGGATGGCGTCGAGGCGTTCGGGGGGAAAAGGTATCATCGCCCGGTTGTTCTGTGGGGACGTCGGTGTGTCGGCCCGGTTCCGCGAGGGGGTACAACCACGGCGAAAGGTTTCGCAAGGTGCGGCGGGCGTCGCTAGATCGGGACGCCGTTGTCGCGGGCGTAGGCGGTGAGCAGCGGCCGCAGGGTCTGGCCGTCGTGCATCGTCGTCATCTCGGCCTCGATCAGCCGGGCGACCTCCCCCGCGTCGAGGCTGAGCACCATCGCCTTCAGGGGGCCGATGGCGGCGGGCGACATCGACAGGTTGCGGAAGCCGAGCCCGATCAGCGCCATCGCGTCGAGGGGGCGCCCGCCGATCTCGCCGCAGACCGTCACCGGGCAGCCGGCCGCGTTGGCCCGCTCCGCGATCAGCCGGAAGGCGCGCAGGGCCGCCACGGAGAGCGGATCGAACCGGTCGGCCACGCGCCGGTTCTCGCGGTCTACCGCAAACAGGAACTGCATCAGGTCGTTGGAGCCGACCGAAAGGAAATCCGCCTCGCGGGCGATCTCGTCGATCTGGAACAGCAGCGAGGGCACCTCGACCATCGCCCCCAATTCGCAGGGCTGGGGCAGCTTGTAGCCGTGCCGGGCGAGATGGGCCTTCTCCCGGTCCACGATCTCCCGCGCCTGCACGAATTCGTGCACGGTCGCGACCATCGGGAACATGATCTTGAGGGGCCGCCCCTCGGCCGCCTTCAGGAGGGCCCGCAGCTGCATCCGCAGGAGCGCCGGCCGGTCGAGGCCGATGCGGATCGCCCGCCAGCCCAAAGCCGGGTTCTCCTCCTCCAGCTTGGCCATGTACGGCAGGATCTTGTCGCCGCCGATGTCGAGGGTGCGCACCGTCACCGGCCGCCCGCCCGAGGCCGCGAAGGCCTGGGAATAGAGCGCCTGCTGCTCCGCCGCCGAGGGCATCCGCTGGGCGACCATGAACTGCAACTCGGTGCGGAACAGGCCGACGCCCTCCGCCCCGGTCTCGTCCAGATGGCTGAAGTCGATGAGCAGCCCGGCATTGAGGTTGAGGCCGACCTTCACCCCGTCGCGGGTGATGGCGGGGACGTCCCGCAGGGCGCGGTACTGCTCCTGCCGCCGGGCGCGCAGGCGCACCATCTCGGCGTAGGAGGATTCGATCTCCGGCCCTGGCCGGACATGGATCTCGCCCGCCACGCCGTCCACGATGATCGCGTCGCCGGATTCGCAGAGCGCCGTGGCGTTCTCGACCTCGCCCACGGCGGGGATGCCGAGCGCCCGCGCCACGATGGCGACGTGGCTTGTCGGGCCGCCCTCCTCCAGCACGATGCCCCGGAGCGTCCCCGCTTCGTAATCGAGGAGCGCCGCCGGCCCCATGGTGCGGGCGACGAGGATCGCGTTCTCCGGCAACGGCGCCGTGCCCGCCGCGCCGGGGCCGATCAGCGCCCGCAGCAGGCGGTTGGCGAGGTCGTCGAGATCGTGCAGGCGCTCGCGCAGGTAGGGATCGGACTGGCGCAGCATCCGCGCCCGGTTGTCCGACTGCACCCGCTCCACGGCGGCCTCGGCGGTGAGGCCCGAGGCGACGGCCTCGCGCATCCGCCGCAGCCAGCCCTGGTCGTGGGCGAACATCCGCACGGTTTCCAGGACCTCGCGGGATTCGGCGGTGCCGATCCGGTCGCCCCGCTCCACCAAGGCATCGATGGCCGAGCGCACGCCCTCGATGGCTGCATCGAGACGGGCGACCTCGCGGTCGACGTTCTCGGCGATGAGGGTCTTCACCACGAGGCGCGGCTCGTGCAGCACCACGTGGCCGAGCCCGATCCCGTCCGAAAGGGCGACGCCCCGCGCCATGACCGGGCGGCGGTTGGCGGTGCTCGCCTGCGAGCCGAGCCCGTCGAGTTCGCCCGAGGCGATCATCTCCGAGAGCACCATCGCGGTGGTCTGGAGCGCCTCGATCTCTTCCTCGGAATAGACCCGGTAGGTCTTGTTCTGGACGGTGAGCACGCCGAGCGTGTGGCCCGCCCGCAGGAGCGGCACGCCGAGGAAGGCGTGGTAGATCTCTTCCCCCGTCTCCGGCCGGTACGAGAAGGCCGGGTGCTTCTGCGCGTCCGAGAGGGCGAGGGGCTCGGCGGTGGAGGCGATGAGGCCGACGAGGCCCTCGTCGGCGCGCAGCCGCGTGAGATGCACCGCCTCGCGGTTCAGGCCCTCGGTGGCGAAGAGTTCGAGGATGTTGTCGTCGCGCAGGACGTAGACCGAGCAGACCTCGGCCACCACGTTCGCAGCGATCAGCACGACGATCCGGTCGAGACGCGCCTGCGGGCTCACCGGCTCCGCCATCGCTTCGCGGAGGCGGCGCAGCAGAAGGCGCGGGCCTCCGAGCGCAGCGGGCATCGTATCGTCGTTCCAGCGTCGGCGGGCGGCCGTGGCGTCGGCCCCCTGCAACCTTGGCGCCAATCGCCCCGGGACGGCAATCCGTCCCGGGGCGTTTAGTTCATCAAAGCACGGCTTATCAAAGGCCGGCGGCCCTCGCGCCTCAGGCTTGGTCGAGCCCGTAGAGCGAGTGGAGCGTGCGCACCGCAAGCTCTGTGTAGGCGGCGTCGATCAGGACCGAGAACTTGATCTCGGAGGTGGTGATCGCGCGGATGTTGATGCCCTTGGCCGCGAGCGCTCGGAATGCCTTGGCGGCGACGCCGGCATGGCTGCGCATTCCGACGCCGATGGCCGAGACCTTGACCACGTCCGTGGCGCCCTCGATCTGCGCATAACCAATATGTTCGCGGGCCTGATCGAGGATGGCGCGGGCGCGCTCGTACTCGGCGGAGGGCACCGTGAAGGTCATGTCGGTGGTCGACTGGTCGCCCGAGACCGTCTGGATGATCATGTCGACGTTGATGTTGGCATCGGCCAGCGGCCCGAAGATCGCGGCGGCGACGCCGGGGCTGTCCTTGACGCGGCGCAGGGTGATCTGCGCCTCGTCCCGGGAAAACGCGATCCCGGTGATGATCTGCTGTTCCACGATGTCGTCCTCGTCGCAGATAAGGGTACCCGGGCGCGCGGCGTCCGGCGGGTCGAAGGAGGAACGGACGGTGGTCGGCACCCGGTGCACCATCGCGAGTTCGACGGAGCGAACCTGCAGCACCTTGGCGCCCAGCGAGGCCATCTCCAGCATTTCCTCGAAGGTCACGCGCTCCATGCGCCGGGCCTTCGGCACGACGCGGGGGTCGGTCGTGTAGACGCCGTCCACGTCGGTATAGATGTCGCAGCGCTCGGCCCCGATGGCCGCCGCGATCGCCACGGCCGAGGTGTCCGAGCCGCCGCGCCCGAGGGTCGTCACCCGGCCGCTCTCGGGGTGGATGCCCTGGAAGCCGGCGATCACCGCGACCTCGCCCCGCGCGAACCCGGCGTCGAGGTTGGCGGAGGGGATGTCGGCGATGCGCGCGGATCCGTGCGCGTCCGAGGTGAGGACCGGGATCTGCCAGCCCTGCCAGGAGCGGGCCGCGATGCCCTCCTTTCGCAGGGCGATGGCGAGGAGGCCGGCGGTCACGAGTTCGCCGGAGGCGACGACGGCGTCGTACTCGGCGGTGTCGTAGAGGGCGTTCGCGTCCTTCACCCAGTCGATCAGCTCGTTGGTCTTGCCGGACATCGCCGAGACGATGACGGCGACCTCGTAGCCGGCAGCGACCTCGCGGGCGACATGGCGCGCGACGTTGCGGATGCGCTCGACGTTGGCGACGGACGTACCGCCGAACTTCATTACCAGACGGGGCATTCTTCGAACGTTTCCAAGCCCGTGCAGCCGGAGCGGGCATCCCGCCGAAGACCGGCCAGGGCCCGCCCCCGGACGGGTTTCGCGGGTACTCGGGCCTGCCTGCACTGTCAATTGCCGGTCAAGCATGGCCCCCGCCCGCGAGGCCGCGCCGCAGGCCCGGCGTCTTGCGCTCGGGCGCGGGATGGGGTGGAGGTCGCGGGAGGGTCCTTGAGGTGAAGCGGCATGGTCTCGGCGGGTGAAGGCAAGGGCGGGTTCGTGGACCGGGAGGAGGTCGCGCGGTTCGACGCCATGGCCGCCACGTGGTGGGACGAGGCCGGGCCGATGCGGGTGCTGCACCGCTTCAATCCCGTGCGCGTCGGCTACATCCGCGACGCCCTGTGCCGCCATCACGGCCGCGACCCGGCGGTGCCCTTCGCCCTCGATGGCCTGACGATCTGCGATGTCGGCTGCGGCGGCGGCGTCCTGTCCGAGCCCCTGGCCCGGCTCGGCGCCACCGTGACGGGGCTCGACCCGGCCGAGCGCAACCTCGCCGTCGCCCGCGCCCATGCCGAGGCGGCGGGCGTGCCGGTGGATTACCGGGCGCGGACCATCGAGGAGATCGTCGCCGCCGGCGAGACGTTCGACGCCGTGCTCATCATGGAAGTGGTCGAGCACGTCTCCGACATGCCGGCCTTCGTGCGCAGCGCCTGCGCGGCGGTGAAGCCCGGCGGGCTGCTTTTCGCCGCCACCCTCAACCGCACGATGCGCTCCTTCGCGCTCGCCATCGTCGGGGCGGAATACGTCCTTGGCTGGCTGCCGAAGGGCACGCACAACTGGGAGAAATTCGTGAAGCCGGACGAACTCGCGGCCGCGATCCGCTCCGGGGGTCTCGACGTCACCGACACGACCGGCGTCGTCTACAACCCGCTGACCGACGGCTGGCGCATGGGGCGCGACACGGCGGTGAACTACATGCTGAGCGCCGCCCGCCCCGCTTGAACCGTGGGACCCTTCCGTCGTTGACCGGCGACAGAAGGAGTGCCCGATGCTTGAGAAGATGCCCCGCGTGCTGGGCGAGGCCCTGTCGGGCCTGAAGGCCGGTCTCGACGGAACCACCTACCTCTCCGAATTCCCCGGCGTGGCGGAGACCATCCGCGTCGGCAGCGATGCCTTCGCCGACCGCGCCGCCCTGCCACCGCGCTTCACCGCCGATGGCGAGGGCGTCTCGCCGCCCTTGTCATGGGACGGCCTGCCCACGGGCGCCGTGTCCGTCGTGGTGATCGTGGAGGATGCCGGCAGCCCGACGCCGCGCCCTCTCGTCCACCTCCTCGCCTGGAACCTCGACCCCGCCGCGTCCCTCCCGGAGGGCGCCACCGGCCCGACCTTCGGCAAGAACAGCTTCATGAAGACCGGCTGGCTGCCGCCGGACCCGCCCACCGGTCACGGCAACCACGAATACCTGTTCCAGGTCTACGCGCTGTCGCAGCGCCTTGACCTGGAGGAAGGCTCCGGCCGCGAGGCGCTGGTCGATGCGATGCGGGACAAGGTCCTCGCGAAGGGCGGCCTGATCGGCACCTACGCGCGGACCTGATCCTCAGCCGGCCGGGTCGATCCGGTAATGGATCGGCTTGAAGCTGCCATTGTTCGATTGCAGCGCGGAGCAGGCGGTGAGGCCGACGATGAGGTCGGCCTCCGCCACGAACGCGATATGGTCCCCCGCCTTGCTGAGGGGCGGTTCGACGGTCAGGGCGCCCGTCGTGCCGTCCACGGGCACGTTCATGAAGCAGTTGAACGCCACCGGGATGCGATCCGGCGCGATGCCGTAGGGGTCGAGCGCCGCCGCGAGGTTGCCGAAGCAGCCGCGATGCGGGTTCGTGTCGCCGTAGATGATGCGGAACGTGTCCGCCGAGCAGGGCGTGAGCAGGAAATCGTGCCGCCCCACCGTGTCCTCCACGATCCGCAGGAGCACGTTCGAGCGGTTCGAATAGAGCGGATCGCCGGTCGTGAGGTAGATCTTGCTCGCGTAGTCGAGGGTGCGGCCGTTCGAGATCACCTCGTCCAGATCGTGCCGGTTGAAGGCCACGAGGTCGGCGACCTGCTCGCCGCGCGGGTCGATCACCGTCAGCCTATCGCCCTTGTTCAGGGTGAAGGCCACGCCGGAGCGCGGTGAAATCTCATGGTGCTCGCCGCTCACGTCCGTCCCTCCGGTCCCCGTGCCCACCATCTGGGTCACGCGCCGCTTCCGATCAGGGGGAGATCGAACGGGTGGATCGATTCCCGCATCTTGGCGAGGTCCGCCGGGGCGCGCTCCGCGCGCGGGGTGAAGGGGCATTGCCATTCCGGGCCGACCTGCCGCCCGCTGTACTGGCGCGCCTCGGAGGTCTCGCCGTGGCGGGAGAGCATCGGGTTGATGCTGCCGGCCAGAGCCTCGTCGCGCTGCAGGATCGAGGCGCGCAACTTCTCATAGCGGCCCTCGTTGCGAAGCCGCTCGAACTGCGCGTGCAGATTGAACACCATGACCGGCGAGGGGAACCGCCGGGCCGGGCGGCTCGCGTTGGGATGCAGGCCGACGACGAAGAAGGCTTCACCGCCGAAGCTCAGGGAGAAATGCGGGTTGTCCGGATCGGTGGCGACGCGCCCGTCATGGGGCTGGCCGAGCCAGGAATCCTTGTCCGACAGCGATTGCGCCCGTTGCCACAGGCAGGTCTCGAACGCCTCCTCGGAGAGCCGCTCGGGCTCTTCGAACACCACGGCGAAGCTCTGGAACAGGTCCGGCGCCTCCCGATAGCTGGCAATGAACGACAGAAGTGCGGGGTAAATCCGCATGTCGTCCCACCCGGATCGGATGTCGCGTGCGACGACGATCCTCAATTTTCCGCGAGACAGCGCCGATTTCGCCCCGACGCAGGGAAACGGCGGATCTTGGATGAACGCTCGCAAAGCCTGGGCTTGCGGATGCTCACGGTCGTCGCGGGGAAATTCCATTGGTGGTCTGCTACTCGATTACTCAGGAACGCTTACGCCTTGGGCGGTACCTGCCCGGCCCTTCGGCAACCTCACGCCCCGGGCAGCGTTCCGGGCTGCGACCAAAGGATCTGTGGGTAGCTTTTCGTGCCGGGAAGACGCCGCGGCTTGACGGCGTGGCGCGGCCGATGCTCAGACCGCCGGAACGGACCAAGGGGTCGCCGCGGGCGGCCGAGACGAGTCCGGGAGGGCCGCCGTTTTGAAACGTTCCCGTCGCACCAAGATCGTCGCGACCCTCGGCCCCGCATCCGACACGCCGGAGATGATCGAGCGGCTGTTCCGGGCCGGCGCCGACGTCTTCCGCCTCAACATGAGCCACCTCTCGCGGGAGAAGCTGCCCGAAAAGGTCGAGGTGATCCGGGCCATCGAGCGCGAAGCCAAGCGGCCGATCGGCATCCTCGTCGATCTCCAGGGGCCTAAGCTGCGGCTCGGCGTCTTCGCCGAGGGCGCGGCGATCCTGGAGAAGGGCGCGACCTTCGTCCTCGACGGCGACACCACGCCGGGCGACATCGGCCGCTGCCACCTGCCCCACCCGGAGATCCTGCAGGCCCTGGAGCCGGGCCACGCGATCCTGCTCGATGACGGCAAGCTGCGCCTCACCGTGCTGAAGACCACGGGCGACCGCGCCGTGACCCGCGTCGAGGTCGGCGGGCGCATCTCGAACAAGAAGGGCGTGTCCCTGCCGCACACGGTCCTGCCGGTGCCGGCCATGACCGAGAAGGACCGCCTGGACCTCGAAGCCGGGCTCAATGCCGGGGCCGACTGGATCGCGGTGTCCTTCGTGCAGCGGCCCGAGGACGTGGCCGAGGTGAAGAAGGTCTGCGCCGGGCGCGCCCTGGTGATGGCCAAGATCGAAAAGCCGCAGGCCCTGGCGCGGCTCGACGAGATCATCGAGGTCTCGGACGGGCTGATGGTCGCCCGCGGCGACCTCGGCGTCGAGATGCCCCTCGAACAGGTGCCGGGGGTGCAGAAGCGCCTCACCCGGGGGGCGCGCCGCTCCGGCAAGCCGGTGGTCGTCGCGACGCAGATGCTGGAATCGATGATCACCGCGCCGGTCCCGACCCGCGCCGAGGTCTCGGACGTGGCGACCGCCGTCTACGAGGGCGCGGATGCGGTGATGCTCTCGGCCGAGAGCGCGGCCGGCGCCTTCCCCATCGAGGCGGTGACGACGATGAGCCGGATCGCCGAGCAGGTGGAGCGCGACGCGCTCTACTGGTCGATCATCCGCGCGCAGAAGGACACGCCCGACCACACCGCCGCCGACGCCATCGCGGCGGCCGCGCACCAGATGGTCGACGCCCTGGATCTGCGGTCGATCATGGCCTGGACGAATTCCGGATCGACGGTGCTGCGCCTGACCCGCGAGCGCCCGAACGCCTCGGTGATCGCCCTGACGCCCCGCCGCGAAACGGCGCGGCGGCTGGCCATCGCCTGGGGCGTCCACCCCATCGTAACGAAGGATGCGAGCGACGTGGACGACATGTCATTCCGCGCCGCCAAGTTCGCCGTTCGTGAAAAATTCGCGGCGGTGGGCGACCGGATCATCGTCGTCGCCGGCCTGCCCTTCGGCACGCCGGGCGCCACGAACCTCGTGCGCCTCACCTTCATCACGCGGGAGCACGCCGAGAAGGCGTGAGGGCTTAAGCCCGGTTCCGGAGCCCGGCGGCCAGCACCTCGGCCATGCGGACCTGCCAGCCGGGGCCGGTGGCTCGGTAGCCCTCGACCACGCCGGGGGGCAGGCGGAGCGAGACGAGCACCTTGCTGGCCTCGGATCGCGGCCGCCCCCGGCGGCCGAGCCGCGCCAGCAGAGCGGGGTCCAGCACCTCCGAGGCGGGCTTGGCCTGCGTCGCCTCCTCCGGGGTCGCGTCCGGGCTGTCGGGGTCGCGGGCGATCATCGCCTGGATGCGAGCTTCCTCGGCATCGGAGATCGGGGGCGCCTTACGCTTCGTCATAGATCTTCCTCTCCATGCGGCTGGCAGGGCGGAGGCTGATGGCCGAGATCGCCTCGGTTCCCAGCGGGCTGAAGACGAGCGTCACGAGCGCATCGTCGAGGAAGCCGATGGCCTTGAGTCTCGGCGTGCCCGTTCGGCTTGCACGGGTCGGCAGGATGACAGCCGTCTCCCACTCGAACCGGTCACGGGCATCGGCGAAATCGAGGCCGTGACCATCTGGCTCCGGGAGGAGGTTCCTGGCCCGCTTCGCCTCATCCCAAACCATCGCCGTCATGCCATTATTGTAGCTACAACAATTGGCGGCGCAAGAGGTTCACGGCAACGCGGCAGGCACTGCGTCGCGCCGGATGGTCGCCTCGAGGTCGGACACCGCGCCGGCCAGGGCTTCCGGGGCGGTGTAGTGGATCATGTGTCCCTGCCCCGTGAGCAGGACGAGGCGGGCGCCGGGGATGGCGCGGGCCAGGGGTTGGGCCTGCAGGTCCGGCCGCACGATTGGATCGGCCGCACCGGAAACGACGGTGGTCGGCACGTGCAGGGTGCCGTAGCGCGGGCTCATGGCGGCGAGGCTCGGCGTCAGGCCCACGAGGTCCTGCACGTTGGCGAGCAGCGTGTGCGGCCGCAGGACGAGGGCGGCGCGAGAGGTCTCGATGTAGCCGGGCACCGGCTCCTCGGGCTTGAACACCCGGTTCCCGGCCTCGCGGAGATAGGCCAGGGCGATGGGCGGCCCCACCGTCCGGCTCAGCACCCAAAGGATCGGCGGCTTCAGCGCGAGGCGCCAGTACCACGGCAGGGTGATCGGCCCCGGCATCGGCATCCCGACCGGTGCCGCGAGGACGAGGCCCGCGACCCGCTCCGGGTGGTCGAGGGCCAGGGCCAGGGCCAGCGCCCCCGCCCAGGAATGGCCGAGGACGATGGCCGGGCCGACCCCCATCGCCGCGAGGGCGTCGGCGATCAGCGTCGCCTGGGCCTGCGGCGCGGCGTCGGCGCCGCCATGGGGGCGGTCGCTCCATCCGAAGCCCGGCCGGTCGAAGGCGATGACGCGGAACCCCCGCGCGGCCAGCAGATACCCGACGCCGCCCATCGGGTCGGCAGCGTTGGCCGAGGCCCCGTGCAGCAGCACCACCGGCTTGCCGTCGGCGGGCCCGGCCTGGATCGTGGCGAGCCGCCCGCCGGGCACGTCCACGAACGGCCCGGCCGGCGGGTAGAGGGCGCCGACCCGCAGCGAGATGACGAGGCTCGCCACCGCCCCGAGGGCGAGGACGAGCCCCGCCACCGCGAAGGGCAACGCGAGGAGGACGAGCAGGAGACCGGAGGCGCGCGCCATCACAGGCCCACCGGGGCGCCGGTGCGGGCGATCACAGGTCGCGGCCGTCCACGTCGGGGGCGAGGCGGTCCACGGCGTCCTGCACCTTGTCCATCTTCGGATAGAGCGCCAGTGCCCGGCGGAAGGCGGCCAGCGCGCGGCCCTTGTCGTCCATCGATTCGTAGATCTTGCCCATGGCCGACCACGCCTCGAAATGGCGCGGCTCCAGCACCAGGGCCCGCTGCAGGTCCGCCAGGGCCTCGCTTTTGTCGGAGAGCAGCCAGAACACGGTCGCCCGGCGGTTCCATCCCTCGGACCAGGTCGGGTCGAGGGCCGTCGCCCGGTCCATCAGTTCGGCGGCCAGCGCGAAGTCGCGGCCGGTCATGGCCTGCCGTGCCCGGTCGGTGAGGAGATCGACGGTGGCACTGCCGGAACGGTCGAGGCGCTGCTCGATCAGGCGGGCGATGCCCTTGGCCTCGGCCGGGTCGTCGCTGGCCTTCAGCCGGGCGAACAGGTCGTCGAGGCTCGGCGGCTTCGGAACGGGCTTGGCCGCCGGTTTCTCGGGTTCTTGTCTCTCGGGCGCGGACCGGGGGCTGGGCCGTCCCATGCCGTCGGACGGGGCCGCGACGGCCGCGCCCGCCAGGGGCAGGACGGCCAGAAGAAGCAGGAAGGGGTTCGCGCGCGCCATGGTTGTAAGCTGCGGCGGACAGGCGCTCCCGTCAACGCGCCGTCGTGCCGCGCGGGCCGACGCGCGAAAGCCGCGCCCTGGCGGACGCGGCTTCGCAAACCATCGCAATGCGCCCGACCGGAGCCGGGCGGCGGTCTTCAGCCCTGGCGGGCCTTGAAGCGCTTCTGCGTCTTGTTGATGATGTAGACGCGGCCCTTGCGGCGCACGAGCTGGTTGTCGCGGTGGCGGCCGAGCAGGGACTTGAGGGAGTTGCGGATCTTCATGGGTCTCTCGGCCCGCGAGGGGCCGTCCAGGAACGGGGTTCGTCGAAAACGTCCGGCCGGTCTCCGGTCGCGCAAGGCGCGCCCGGCGATGACGGCTCAGGCATCGCGGGATCGGCGCCGCCATATCAGGATTCGTCCCCCGGAGGCAACCCTCAAGGCTTGTCCAATGGCTTGGCTGTCGAACGATCCGGCTCGGTGAGCTGGATCGTCCAGTTCTTCTGCTCGCCGGTATCGACCTCGAAGAAGCCGTTCCGGTCGAAGCCGCGGGCGAGGCAATCCTCGATCCCCCGGATCGTGAACTCCGCGTCGCGGGTGCACATCAGCGAGCGCCCGCCCCATTCGCCGCCGCGCGTGTAGTCCACGGCGAAGACGTAATAGAACCGGGCCGCCAGGGAGCCGGAGAGCAGCGTCTCGCAGCCCTTCGGCTTCAACTCCCACCAGCCCTCCGTCACCCAGCCCTGCGTGTCGCGGTAGCCCAGGGACACCCCGACCTTGCTCTCGGTCTGGTTGCAGAGACGGAGGTCGGCCCGCGCCGGCCCCGCGCCGAGGAGCGCGAGGCCGAGGGCGAGCACGAGGGGGCGCAGGCGGTCAGCCGACGAGGATGATGCGGCAGTCGTTGACATTCGTGCAGGTGGGGCCGGGATTCACCAGATCGCCGAGGGCGGCGAAGAACGCGGTGGAGTCGTTCTGGTCGAGCATCGCGGCCGGATCGAGGCCGGCGGCGCGGGCGCGTGCCAAGGTCGTCGGATCCACGAGGCCGCCGGCCGGGTCGGTGGCGAGGCCGCGCCCGCCATCGGTGCCGTCCGTGTCGGCGCTGATCCCGCTGATGCCGGGGGTGCCGTCCAGCGCGATGGCGAGGGCCAGGGCGTATTCCTGGTTCGGGCCGCCATGGCCCTCGCCCCGGATCGTCACCGTCAATTCGCCGCCGGAAATGAGCGCCACGCGCCGGCCGGCATCCTTGTAGCGCTTGGCCTCTACCGCGTGCTCGGCGGCGACGGCGCGGGCCTCGCCTTCGAGGTCGGAGCCCAGCATGACCGGCTCGTAGCCGGCCTCCCGTGCCGCCGCCGCCGCCGCGTCGAGGGCGTCCTGCGGGCGGGCGATGATCTTGTAGGTGCTGTTGGCGAAGAGCGGGTCGCCCGGCTTCGGCGATTCATTCGCCGGATCGTTCAGCAGCCGCTTGGCCGCCTCGGGGAGCGGGATGTTCCGGCGCTCGCAGATTTCGCGGGCATCGGCCAGGGTCGAGGGGTCGGGCACGGTCGGGCCGGAGGCGATCACGGCGGGATCGTCGAAGGGCACGTCGGAGATGGCGAGCGTCAGCACCGAGCGGGCGTTGCGCGCGGCGCGGGCGAGGCGCCCGCCTTTGATCCGGGAGATGTGCTTGCGCACCGTGTTGAACTCGCCGATCGGCGCGCCGGAGCGCAGGATGGCGCGGGTGATGCCCTGCTTCTCGGTGAGGGTGAGGTCGCCCGCCGGGGCGATCCAGTTGGCCGAGCCGCCGCCGGAGAGCAGCACCAGCACCTCGTCCTCCGGCCCGGCCGCCGCCGCGAGGCGCAGCACCTCCTCCGTGGCGTCGATGCCCGCTTGGTCGGGGACCGGATGGCCCGCCTCGACCATGTGGATGCCGGGCGCCTCCTGGCCGTAGCCGTGGCGCGCCACGGCGAGGCCGACGATGCGGTCATCGCCGAGGCCGTGCTCCTGCCGGTAGAACCGGCTCGCCACGGCGCTCATGCTGCCGGCGGCCTTGCCGGCGGCGAGGATGATCAGTCGGCCGGGGCTCGGTGGCGGCAGGTGGGCCGGCAGGCAGAGATCCGGGTGGGCGGCGCGGATCGCGGCGGTGAGGAAGGCGTCCAGATGGGCGCGCTGGGTTTGGACGTCGGTGGCGGGGGTCTCGGACATGGCGTGCAACGGGCTCCCTCGGCGCCGTGGCCCGGGGGGCGGCGCGCAGTTCTTGATTGCCGGGGCCCTCCCGTCGGCGGGAGCGCCCGACCAGGCCGTGCGATCCCCGCCCCTCCCGGGGCGGCGGGCCCGTTCCTTGCCGTGAGCGCACGATCCTTGATAGGTGCTGTGCCCGAGCCGCCGCGCGACGGCAAGCGTGCCGCCCGCGCTATCCGCCGCGCTCTTCGCCCTTCCCGTCCCGGCCAGCGAGTTTTGCGTGATCCGCCCGGAGCCTGACGCGCCCTCCCACCCTTGCGAGATCATCGAGGGCGACCCCGCCTGCGGGCTGGTCCTCGCCTGCGACCACGCTTCGAACTTCGTGCCGCCCGACATCCATCTCGGCGTCGCGCCGGAGGAGTTCAGCCGGCACATCGCCTACGACATCGGCGCCGCCGGCGTGACGCGGGCGCTCGCCCGGGCGCTAAACGCGCCGGCCGTGCTCACGCACTTCTCGCGCCTGATCATCGATCCCAATCGTGGGCGCGCCGACCCAACCCTCGTGATGCGCCTCTCGGACGGCGCCGTGGTGCCGGGCAACGCCCGGATCGACGAGGCCGGCAAGGCGGCGCGCATCGCCCGCTTCTACGATCCGTTCGATGCCGGCATCGCTGGCGCGCTGGCAGGGGCCGAGGCCGCGGGGCGGGTGCCGTCGCTCGTGACGATCCACAGCTTCACGCCCTATTGGCGGGGCGTCCCCCGGCCCTGGCATGTCGGCATCCTCTACGACCGCGACGACCGCCTCGCCCGGCCGCTCATCGACGCCCTGAAGGCCGACCCGGCGGGGCTCATCGTGGGCGACAACGATCCCTATGGCGGCGGCCTGCCCGGCGACACGATCGACCGCCACGCTACGGTGCGCGGCCTGCCCAACGCCCTGGTGGAGATCCGCCAGGACCTCATCGCGGGCGAGGACGGGCAGCGCGAATGGGCGGACAGGTTCGCCCGCATCCTCGCGCCGCTCATCGCCGCCTGACCCGTCACGGAAGGACCCATCCCATGGCCGAGATCGACCAAGCGACCCAGACCGAGCTCGAGGCGGCGGTGTTCCGGCGGCTCGTCTCGCACCTGCGCAACCGCACGGATGTGCAGAACATCGACCTGATGAACCTCGCCGGCTTCTGCCGGAACTGCCTGTCGAACTGGCTCAAGGACGCCGCCGACGAGAAGGGCATCGCCCTCACCAAGGACGAGAGCCGCGAGGCGGTCTACGGCATGCCCTACGAGACGTGGAAGGCGCAGCACCAGACGGAGGCGAGCCCGGCGCAGCAGGCGGCCTTCTCCACCCGCGAGGGCGGCCACTGAGTGGGGACTCCCGCAATAAGAATCGGGTAAGCTTGACCGCTTAACCAGCGGGTCCGAGGCGCCCGATCTGGCGCAACAGCGGAGATCTCCATGAACGCGCATTCGATGCCCCGAGCGGGCACGCCGGCCTCCGGCGACGTCTCCTCCGCCGAGGGCGTGGCCGCCGACGAACTCAAGCAGTTCATCGAGCGGCTTGAGCGCCTGGAGGAGGAGAAGGCCGGCATCATGGGCGACATCAAGGAGGTGTTCGCCGAACTGAAGGGCCGCGGCTTCGACTCGAAGGCCGTCCGCACCATCCTGCGCATCCGCAAACAGGACCACAGCGAGCGCCAGGAGCAGGAAGCCATCCTGGAGCTGTACCTGCAGGCCCTGGGTATGGCGTAGCCAATATACCAGGAACCCCGGGAGATGGGACGTCTCCCGGGATCTTTCCTGTATCCATTACGCAGAAACCTCTTCCAGACCTTGACGTTACGGTGACGTTGCCTTCAAAGGTGCGTTACCGCACGAAAGTTGCCACGCTGAAGGGCAGACCGCGCGGGCACCGAACCGCGACGACGTAGCCCTCGACGGCACACGGCGCGGCCGGTCGTACGACTCAAAGACCGTCAGAGCCGTAACGCCGTCCCGGCATGGGAGAGGAAACGATGATCGTGACCAAACGCGCCTTGGTGGGTGCGCTGCTTTGCGCGACCGCGCTCGGCGTCGCCCCCTTCCACGCCGCCTTCGCCGCCGACGCGATCAAGATCGGCCTGACCGGACCCTATACCGGCGGCTCGTCCTCCATGGGCGTCTCGATGCGCGACGGCGCCAAGCTCGCCGCCGCCGAGATCAACAAGAACGGCGGCGTCCTGGGCAGGCAGATCCAGCTCGTCGAGCGTGACGACGAGGCCAAGAACGAGGTCGGCGCACAGGTCGCGCAGGAGCTCATCAACAAGGAAAAGGTCGTCGCGACCGTCGGCTTCATCAACACCGGCGTGGCGCTCGCCGCCCAGCGCTTCTACCAGGAAGCCGAGATCCCGGTGTTCAACAACGTCGCCACCGGGACGGTCATCACCGAGCAGTTCAAGGCGCCGGATTACGACAACAACTACGTCTTCCGGAACTCCGCCTACGACGTGCTGCAGGCCGGCATGATGGTGGACGAGGCCCTGCGCCAGGGCTTCAAGAAGATCGCGGTGCTCGCGGATTCGACCAATTACGGCCAACTCGGCCGCGAGGACATCGAAAAGCAGCTCGCCGCCAAGAAGATGAAGGCGGTCGCCGTCGAGAAGTTCAACATCAAGGACGTCGACATGACGGCCCAGCTCCTCAAGTCGAAGGAAGCCGGCGCCGACGTGATCCTCGCCTACGGCATCGGCCCGGAACTGGCGCAGATCACCAACGGCATGGCCAAGCTCGGCTGGAAGGTGCCGATGATCGCCTCATGGCCGGCGTCGATGCAGAGCTTCATCGACATCGCCGGCACGAACGGCAACGGCGTGGTGATGCCGCAGACCTTCATCGAGGATAAGTCCGTTCCGAAGCGCGCCGCCTTCCTCGACGATTACTACAAGGCCTACGGCGTTTCGAAGATTCCGACCCCGGTGGCCGGCGCACAGGGCTACGATTCGATCTACCTGATCGCCGCCGCAATCAAGCAGGCCGGCTCGACCGACGGGCCGAAGATCCGCGCGGCCCTCGAGAACCTGAACACCAAGGTCGAGGGCGTGGTGACGACCTACGATCACCCGTTCACCGACAAGGACCACAACGCGATCTCGCGGAACATGGTCGTGTTCGGCAAGGTGCAGGACGGCAAGATCGTCTACGCGAACCCGGACGACGCGAAGAACGCGAGCACCGTCCGCGTGAAGGAAAAGTCCTCGAACTGATCGTTCGGGGTTGGGCGCCCCGGGTGAGAGCCCGGGGCGTCGTTCGCGACTATTCCCGCTGCCCGTTCATCAAGACGGCCGTCCATGACCATCTTCCTGCAACTCGTGGCCTCGGGCGTCGCGGTCGGCATGATCTATGCCGCCATCGCCTTCGGCTATCAGCTCACCTTCGCCACGTCGAAGACCCTGAACTTCGGCCAGGGTGAGGCGCTGGCCGTCGGCGCCCTGTTCGGTCTCACGCTGGTGCCCTTCACCGGCTACTGGCTGATGATCCCCCTCGTCCTCGTCTTCGGCTTCGGCCTCGGCGCCGTGGTCGAGCGGCTGGCGGTGCGGCCGGCCATCGCGATCAAGTCCGAGTACGGGTGGATCATGGCCACCATCGCGCTCGGCATCATCTTCAAGAACGTCGCCGAGAACATCTGGGGCCGGGACGACCTGCCCTTCCCCTCCCCGCTCCCCGACGCGCCGATCGAGATCGGCGGCGTGCGCATCCTCCCCATGGAGATGCTGATCGTCGGCGGCGCGCTGCTGATGATGCTCGCGGTCGAAATCTTCAACCGCAAGTCGATCTGGGGGAAGGCGGTCGTCGCCACCTCGAACGACATCGACGCGGCCGGGCTGATGGGTATCAACACCAAGCGCGTCATCACCCTCTCCTACTCGATCAGCGCCATGACCGCCGCCTTCGCGGGCGTGCTGGTGGCCCCCGTCACCCTGACGGGCGCGACGATGGGCTCGGTGCTGGCGCTGAAGGCCTTCGCCGTCGCGATCATCGGCGGCCTCGAATCCGGCCTCGGCGTCATCGTCGGCGGCCTCATCCTCGGCGTCGCGGAGACGCTGACCGGCTTCTACATCTCGACCGGCTACAAGGACGTGCCGGGCCTGATCCTCCTCCTCGTCGTGCTCTCGATTCGCCCGGTCGGCCTGTTCGGCAAGGCCGTGATCAAGAAGGTCTGACCGCCATGGCGAACACCGCCCTCGCGCCGGCGGCCGAGCCCGCCGCCACCCCAACCGTCAGCCGTGGCATCGGCTGGGTCGGGGGTTTGCTGCTCGTCGCCTTCCTCGCCGGCTTCCCGCACGTCATCACGAGCACCTATTACGTGCACCTGATGATCTTGATTGCGATCTACGCCATCCTGATCCTCGGCCTCGACATCGTCGTCGGCTACACGGGCCAGGTCTCGCTGGGCCATGCCGGCCTGTTCGGCATCGGCGCCTACGCGGCGGCGGCCCTGTTCTTCCACTTCAAGATCGGCATCTGGCTCGGCCTCGTGGCCGGGATCGGGCTCACCGCCGCCTTCGGCGCGATCCTGGCGGTGCCGGCGCTCCGGGTGAGCGGGCCCTACCTCGCCATGGTGACGCTGGCCTTCGGTACGATCATTCAGATCTTCATCAACGAACTGACGCCGATCACCAACGGCCCGCTGGGCATCACCTTGCCCCCGGTGCGCGTCCTAGACTTTTCGCTGATCGGGATGCAGGCCCCCTGGGGCTCCGCCGGCCGCAAGCTCGAATTCTACTACCTCGTCTGCGCCTGCCTGCTCGCCACCATCGTTCTGGTGAACCGGGTGGTGCGCTCGCCCTTCGGCCGCGCCTTCGAGGCCCTGCGCGACTCCCCCATCGCCTGCGATTGCATGGGCGTCTCGGTCTACCGCTACAAGGTCTATGCCTTCGTGGTCTCGGCGGGCCTCGCTGGCCTCGCGGGGGCGCTGTTCGCGTGGTCCGAGCGCTACGTCTCGCCGAACACCTACAGCTTCGAATTGACGGTGCTGTTCCTGCTCGCCGTCACCATGGGCGGACGCAAGTCGCGCTCCGGGCCGCTCATCGGCTCAGTGATCATCGTGATGATGCCGAATATCCTGGCGGATATCGGCCTCGTGCGGATCATGGCCGGCATCATCGCGGCCGCCGCCGTGGTCGTCGGGGCGCAGGCCTTCCTGCGCAAGCGTGAGAACCGCTACGCGATCCTCATCCCCGTCGCCCTCTGCATCCTGTTCTTCCCGGCCACGATGGCGATGGAATCCGTGACCGACTACCGCCTGACGGTGTTCGGCCTGCTGATCCTGTTCGTCGTCTATTACCTGCCGGACGGGATCGTGGGCTTCCTGCGCCAGATGATCCCGGCGCTGCGCCCGTCGCACACCGCCGAGGGCCGCAGCGTGTCGGCCGAGGGGTCGGCGCTCATCGCCCAGCGCGGCGATGCCGGGGCCGAGGCGCTCCTCAAGGTCGATCAGGCGCTGATGCAGTTCGGCGGCCTGAAGGCGCTGGCTGGCGTCGACCTGACGGTGAAGCCCGGCACGATCCACGGGCTCATCGGCCCGAACGGCTCGGGCAAGAGCACGATGATGAACGTGCTCACCGGCATCTACAAACCCACCGCCGGCTCGGTGACGCTCGCCGTGGCGGGCGGCCAGCGCCTCGACGGGCGCACGCCCTCCGAGATCGCCCTCGCGGGCGTGGCGCGGACCTTCCAGAACGTGCAGCTCTTCCGCGAGATGACCGCGCTGGAGAACGTGCTGGTCGGCCTGCACCATACCTTCAAGGGCACGCTGTTCGACGCGATCCTCGGCACGCCCCGGCGCCGCCGGGAGGAGCGGGAGGCCCGCGCCCGCGCCATGGCGATCCTCGACTTCATGGGGCTGCACGCCCTGGCGCAGACGGAGGCGCGCAACCTCCCCTACGGCAAGCAACGCCTCTTGGAGATCGGCCGCGCCCTGGCGCTCGATCCGGTGCTGCTGCTCCTCGACGAGCCGGCGGCGGGCCTCACGGCGCCGGACATCGCCGACCTCGTGGCGATCATCCGCAAGATCCGGGATGCGGGCATCACCGTCATCCTGATCGAGCACCACATGGACGTGGTCATGGGTCTCTGCGACCGGGTGAGCGTCCTCGATTTCGGCCACAAGATCGCCGAGGGCGGCGCCCGCGAGGTGCAGGCCGACCCGAAGGTGATCGAAGCCTATCTCGGTGCCCCCGGCGAAATGGGCGGCACCACCACGGAGGCCGCCCATGCTTGAGGTCCAGGGTCTCCACGCCGGCTACGGCCTGGTCGAGGTGCTGCACGGCCTGACCTTCCAGGTGCCGAAGGGTCAGGTGGTCACACTGATCGGCTCCAACGGCGCCGGCAAGACGACGACCATGCGGGCTCTGTCGGGCATGATCCGCCCGCGCTCGGGCACGATCCGCCTGAACGGCAAGGACATCGCCGGGCTCGAAAGCCACGATGTCGCCCGCGAGGGGCTGGCCCATTCGCCGGAGGGGCGCCGGGTGTTCCCGACGCTGTCGGTGGAGGACAACCTGACGCTCGGCGCCTTCCCGCGCCTGACGGGCTCCCGGCCGAAGGGCGACATCGCCGCCGACCGGGACCGGGCCTTCGCCCTGTTCCCGCGCCTGAAGGAGCGCCGCAACCAGTTGGCCGGCACCCTCTCGGGCGGCGAGCAGCAGATGCTGGCCATGGGCCGGGCGCTGATGCTGAAGCCGGAGATCCTCCTCCTCGACGAGCCCTCGATGGGCCTCGCGCCGAAGCTGGTGGAGGAGGTTTTCCGTATCATCCGCCAGCTGAAGGACGAGAAGGTGACGATGCTCCTCGTGGAGCAGTTCGCCATGGCGGCGCTGGGCGTGGCGGACCACGCCTACGTGCTGGAGAACGGCCGCATCCGTTTCCAGGGCCCGGCGGCGCAACTGAAGAACGATCCGGCGGTGCGCGCCGCCTATCTCGGTGGGCATTGACGCGATGTGATGTCCTCCCCCCGTCGCAGGGGGAGGACGGAGGGGGGCCTACGCCGCCGACTTCGGCTTGATGAGCTTGCGGTTCACGAGCACTTCGGCGATCTGCACCGCGTTCAGGGCGGCGCCCTTGCGCAGGTTGTCCGAGACGCACCAGAAGTTCAGGCCGTTCTCGATCGTCGCGTCCTCGCGGATGCGGGAGATGTAGGTGGCATCCTCGCCCGCCGCCTCGTGGGGGGTGATGTAGCCGCCGTTCTCGCGCTTATCGATCACCAGGATGCCCGGCGCCGCGCGCAGGATCTCGGTCGCCCGCTCGGCCGATAGAGGCCGCTCAAACTCGACGTTCACCGCCTCGGCATGGCCGATGAAGACCGGCACGCGCACGGCGGTGGCCGTGAGCTTGATCTTCGGGTCGAGCATCTTCTTGGTCTCGGCGACCATCTTCCACTCTTCCTTCGTGTACCCGTCCTCCATGAAGACATCGATGTGCGGGATCACGTTGAAGGCGATGCGCTTGGTGAACTTGCCACCCTGCTTGATCTCGCCGGCGGTGAAGACGGCGCGGGTCTGCTGGAACAGCTCGTCCATCGCCTCCTTGCCGGCGCCGGAGACCGACTGATAGGTCGAGACCACGACGCGCTTGATCGTGGCCGCGTCGTGTAGCGGCTTCAGGGCGACGACGAGCTGGGCGGTCGAGCAGTTCGGGTTTGCGATGATGTGGCGCTTGGTGAAGCCGGCGACAGCGTCGGCATTCACCTCGGGCACGATCAGCGGCACGTCGGCGTCGTAGCGGAAGGCCGACGAGTTATCGATCACGACGCAGCCCTGCTGGCCGATGCGGGGCGACCACTCCTTGGAGGCCTCGCCGCCGGCCGACATCAGGCAGATGTCCGTGTCGGAGAAATCGTAGGTGTCGAGGGTTTTGACCTTCAGGGTCCTGTCGCCGAAGGAGACCTCCTGACCCTGGCTGCGGCGCGAGGCCAGCGCCACGACCTCGTCGGCGGGGAAAGCCCGCTCGGCCAGGATATCGAGCATCTCGCGGCCCACGTTGCCCGTGGCGCCGACGATGGCGACCTTGTAACCCATCTCTCGTCTCCGCGCGACCTGAACCCCGAACGATCCGGGGGTTGCGCCTCTCCTCGGGGTTGTGCCGGCGGCGGGATCGTTCGCGCCGGTCCGTCTCGCCCGCAAACGGGCGCGGCCGCAGACCCGGTCCCCAGCGGGGCCGGCATCGACGGCCAGGGCATCAGCAAGGCACAGGAAGGCAGGAGCCTGTCAAGGCCACAGGGCCGCGCCGCCGCGACGGCAAGCAACGATTCACCCTGTCCCGCGAAAGCCCTGCCCCGGAAACCCTTCGGTCGTTGCGCCCCGTGCAGGGTGGCGCCGGCCGGGGCGCCGAGGGACACGGGATACACATGCGGATCGGAGCCATCGACGACGCGGACGAGGGGCCTTCCGGGCGCGGGTTCTCCGCGATCGGTTTGCCCGTCCGCATCGCGGTGGGGTCCCTGGTCGTCGCCCTCATCGCCATCGCGGCGCGGATGCCCTCCGCCCCCGCGCCGGTTCCGATGCTCAACCGGACGGGCGAGGTGCCCGCCATCGTCGGCACCGCACCCTTGCGCCTCACCGAGCCCGGCATCGACCCCGTCCGCGTCGAGCCCGGCCGCATCGACCCGAAGACCGGCCTGCGCGAGGACGTGCTCGGGCGCGGCAGCTTCTCCGCCCTCGAGGCGCCCGTGCTGCGGCTCGCCGTGACGCGGGGCATCGGCGCCGAACGGGCGCCGGGCCTCTACGTCCTCGTCGCCCGCCGGGCGGCGATGGCGGCGCGGGGCGAACTGCCTCTCTCCCTGTCGCGGATGGTCCCGCGCGGCGTCGTCGCGACCCGCTTCGGGCCCGCGGAGATTGCGGAGGTGACCCTCTCCGGCCCCCTCACCCGCACCTGCACCGGCTTCGTGCTCGCCCAGGCGGGCCTGCGCATCGACGGGTTCCTCTGCGCTCCGCTCGGGAGCGCGGCCGAGCCGAAGGCGCTCGCCTGCACCCTCGACGCCCTCGACTTCGACGATCAGTCGGACCCCACCGCCAGCGCCCTGTTCCGGCAGGCCAAGGGCCGCAGCGCCTGCGAGGCCGCCGGCACAGCGGCTGCCGACCCGACCGGGCGAACCGGTTCCATCGAGCGGCGCCGGCCATCCACGAAAAATTGAGGCGCCAATGTGGCAAAGCGCACAAGCGCAGCCATTCAAGCGGAACTATGACCGGTCTCGAACGTCTTCTCCACAAGGGCGGCGAACTGTTAAGCTTCGGCCGCCACAATGATGGCACTCTCATCCGAAGGACGGCCATGCGCTCCCTTAAGATCGCCCTCCTGGGCGCCCTCACCGCTGCCGGCCTCTCCGCCGTGACCGCTGCGCCGGCCCAGGCGCAGGACGGCATCGCCCCCGGCCCGTTCTACCGCGTCAGCCGCCCGCTCCCGATCCGCGTCCGTCCGCGCTCGTGGCTCGATGCCGGCAATGTCCCGCTGTCCTCCGGTGTTCCCGGCGCCGGCGGCTCGCGCAACCCGGCCCTGAACCCCTACCTGATCGCGGCTTCGAACGCCCTGACCCCGCCCTACGGCCCGAGCGACCGTTACGGCGCCGGCATCCTGCCCGATCCGATCACCAACGGCCCGTTCATCGGCGCCCGGTCGAGCGCGGTGCGCAACGTCGACCTGTCCTTCGTGGACCGGCTCGACCCGACCTCGCCGCTCTACGGCCGCCCGTACTAAGGTTCGGCGGTTTCCCAACACAGGGCGCGGATCCGAAAGGGTTCGCGCCCTTTTTCGTGCGCTCAAGCAACCTTCGCGATGCCGTCCCGCCCGTCGGTGACGCCGCCGACGAGGTTCAGCCCCAGCAGGAATTCCGCCGGGAAGTCGGTGCGCAGCATCGGCTCGCGCGGGACCTCGCCGCGCAAGGCCTCCGCCTCGGCCCGGCGGGCCGCGACGGCCTCCGCGACGGAGACATTAGCGAACGCGATGCGGGTGCCGCCTTGGGCCTGCGCCAGCCGCCCGAGATCCGGCCCGATCACCGTGGCGATCTTCGGATAGCCACCGGTCGATTGCCGGTCCGCCATGAGGATGATCGGCAGGCCGTTGCCCGGCACCTGGATCGCCCCCATCGCCACCCCGTCCGAGACGATGTCGTGACCCTTCGCATGGGTGAGCGGCGTACCCTCGAGGAAGCAGGCCATCCGGTCGCCGCGCGGCGAGACCGTCCACGGCCCGGCGAGGAAGGCGGCGACCTGATCGCCCGAAAAGTAATCGTCCTGGGGGCCAAGCACGACGCGGATGCGCGATGGGTCGCGGTCGAGCCAGGGCGCGAGCAGCCGCTGCGGCGCCCCGTCGCCCACGCGGGCCTCCGAAACGCCGAGGCGATCCCCGGCCCGCAGCCCGCGCCCGTCCAGGCCGCCGAGGCCGGAGCGGGTGTGGGTGGCGGTCGCGCCGAGGACCGGCGCCACGTCGAGCCGGCCCGCCACGGCGAGGTAGCCCCAGGCGCCGGTGGGCCCCGCCCGCACGGTGAGGGTCTGGCCGGGTTCCAGGGTGAGCGCGCAGGCCGGCGGCAGCGCCTCGCCGTCGAGGGTCGCGCGGAAGCCGCCCGAGACCAGGGCGAGGCCGAGCGGCCCCTCCGGCGCGGTGACGGTGAGGCCCCCCGTCGAGACCTCGATCGCCGTGGCATCGAGGGGGTTGCCCACCGCCCGGTTGGCGGTGGCGAACATCAGCGGGTCCATCGGCCCGGCGGCGGTGATGCCGAAGCGGAGGTAGCCCTTCCGGCCGCCGTCCTGAAGGGTCACGCCGGGCCCGGCGGCCTCGATCGCCAGCACGCTCACGAAACTCCCTCCTCCCGCCGGGCGACCCGCTCGCCCGCCGCCTCGCGCTCCGCGAGCCGGGCGAAGGTCGCCGCGTCGATGGGTTCGAACCGGATGGAATCGCCGGGGCTCACGAAGAAGCTCTCCTCCCGCTCCGGCGCGTAGAGACGCGAGGGCGTCGCGCCGAGCACATACCAGCCGGTCGGCATCGGCACGGTGGCGACCGCCGCGAGGCCGCCGCCGATCATCACCGCATTGGTTGGATGCGGCGGGCGCGGGCTCGGGCGACGCGGCACCGCCAGGGCCTCCGGCAGGCCGCCGCAATAGGCGAAGCCCGGCGCGAAACCGTACATGTAGACGCGGAACGTCGCCCCCGCATGGAGCGCGGCGACCTGCTCCGGCGTCCGGCCGATCTGCGTGGCCACGGCCGCGAGGTCTTCCCCGTGAGGCGCCTCGTAGCAGCAGGGCAGGATCCACCGGGTCGGGGCCGTGTCCCGTTGAGATGCGCCGCCCGCCAGTGCCAGGACGCGGCCCGCCAGGGTGTCCCGGTCGAGGATGAGCGGGTCGTAATGGATCATCAGCGAGCGGTAGGTGGGCACGGTCTCGGCGATGCCCTCCGGCCTTTCGGCCAGGAGCGCGTCGTCGAGGGCGAGCACGCGGTCGCTGATCGCGGGATCGACGCGCGTGCCGAACTCGACCACCAGGGCCGCCTCGCCCGCGTCGAGGATGCGGGGCGCCGCGCTCACGGCTTGAACGGCGCGAGGGTGACGCCCGCGCCTTCCAGCGTCGCCCGCACCGCGCGGGCGGTGCCGACCGCGTGGGCCGAATCGCCGTGGACGCAGATCGAGCGGATCGGCGTCGGCAGGTGCTTCCCAGACGCGGTGAGGATCGCGCCTTCCTGGACCATGGTGAGAACCCGGCTCGCCGCCTCCTCTTGGTCGGTGATGAGGGCGCCGGGGAGGCTGCGCGAGATGAGCTGCCCGTCCTCGGTGTAGCCGCGATCCGCGAAGATCTCCTGGTGGACCTCAAGGCCTGCCGCCTCGCCGGCCGGGACCTGGGCGGTCAGCGCGATGGCCAGCAGCGCGAGGTTGCGGTCCACCGCCCGTACCGCCCCCGCGATGGCATCGGCCACGGCGCGGTCCTCGGCGGCGAGGTTGGCGAGCGCCCCGTGAGCCTTCACGTAGGTGATGCGGTGGCCGGCATAGGCGGCGAGCGCGGCGGCCGCGCCGACCTGATACGCGACCAGCCGCTCGATCTCGGCCGGGGTGAAGGGCATCCGCCGCCGGCCGAAGCCCCACAGGTCGGGGAAGCCCGGATGGGCGCCCACCGCCACGCCTTTCTCCTTCGCGAGGCGGAAGGTGCTCGCCATGATCTCGGGATCGCCGGCGTGGAGGCCGCAGGCGACGTTGGCCGAGGTGACGACGGCGAGCATCGCCGCGTCGTCGCCGCAGGCATAGGCCCCGAAGCCCTCGCCGAGATCCGCGTTGAGATCGACGCTCGCCATTGTCGTCACTCCACTCAGGCTATCGCCGCCGGGGCGGGCTCAGTGGGCGACTCGACCTGTGTGTCGAGTTCGCGCCCGGCCGTCTCAGGCAAGAGAAGCGCCGCCACGATCACGAGGCAATAGGCGCAGGCCGCCACGACGCCGATGGCGACGCCCAGCGTCAGCGATGCGCTGAGAGAACCGACGAGGGCGGGGCAGACGGCGCCGGTCGCCCGGCCGAAATTGTAGCAGAACCCCTGCGCCGAGCCGCGCACCCGGCTCGGGAACAACTCGCTGAGGAAGGCGCCCATGCCGGAAAACACGCCGGAGAGGAAGAAGCCCAGCGGGAAGCCGAGGAACAGCATCGCCGTGTCGGTGATCGGGATCAGCGTATAGGCGAGCACGAGGAGGCCGGCGCAGAAGCCGAATAGGATGAAGCCCCTGCGGCGGCCGATCCGGTCGGAGAGGTAGGCGCTCGTTAGATAGCCGAGGAACGAGCCGAAGATCAGCATCAGCAGGTAGCCGCTGGTGTTGAGCACCGAGAGGTTGCGCTCGGTCTTCAGGTAGGTCGGCAGCCACGTCGTCACGGCGTAGTAGCCGCCCTGCATCCCCGTCGCGAGGAGGCTCGCCAGGGCTGTGCGGCCGATGAGGTCACGGGAAAATATGTCGAGGAAGTTGCCGCCATCGCCGACGATGCGCATCTCCGCGCGGGTCTGCCGGTAGACCTCCGGGTCCTCGATGTTGCGGCGGATCCAGAAGATCAGGATCGAGGGCGCGGCTCCCAGCCAGAACAGGATGCGCCATGCCTGGGCCGGCTCGGCCAGGGCGAAGACCGCCCAGAAGGCGATGGCCGCGCAGGCCCAGCCGACCGCCCAGCTCGATTGCACCAGCCCGACCGCCTTGCCCCGGTAGCGGGCCTGGATCGTCTCGGCGATCAGCACTGAGCCGACCGACCATTCCCCGCCGAAGCCGAAGCCCTGGAGGGCGCGGGTGACGAGCAACTGTTCGTAGGAGTGGGCGAAGCCGGAGAGCACCGTGAAGACGGTGAACCACGCCACGGTGACCTGGAGGATCACCACCCGGCCGTAGCGATCCGCGAGGATGCCGGCGGCCCATCCGCCGATGGCCGAGGTGACGAGGGCGGCGGTGGCGATGTTGCCCGCCTCGACCTTGGTGAGCCCCCACACCACAACGAGCGTCGGGATGAGGAAGGTATAGACCATGTAATCGAAGGCATCGACGCCGTATCCGGCGAAGGCCGCACCCAACACCCGGCGCTCCGGCGGGCTCGTGTCTTTCAACCACATGGTCTGGCTCCCTCAGGATGGATCGGTGGTCAGGTCATTCTTCGAATGGGGCGTTTGTCGCCGCCGTCTTTGCGAGCGAAGCGAAGCAATCCAGGGCAGCGGGACGCTTCAGGACGTGGCGGAACCCTGGATTGCTTCGTTCCTCGCAATGACGGTGGGGGGCAGCGATGGCGCCCTAGCGGTACGGCAGGTCCCGGTTCAGCAGGTCGGTGATCAGCATGAAGCCGGGGGAATGGGTGATGCAGAGGGGCAGGCGCGCGGCCATCGCCACCGCCTGGGGCGTCACCCCGCAGGCCCAGAAGACCGGGATCTCGTCGGGCGCGATGGCGACCGGGTCGCCGAAATCGGGCTTGCCGATGTCGCGGATGCCGATCAGGCTCGGGTCGCCGAGATGGACCGGAGCGCCGTGGACGGCCGGCACCCGGGCCGTCACCTGCACCGCCTTGATCGCGTCGGCGGCCTTCATCGGCCGCATCGAGACCACCAGGGGACCGTGGAACGGCCCGGCGGGCATGGTCGAGATCGTGGTCCGGTACATGGCGACGTTGCGGCCTTCCGCGACGTGGCGGAGCGGGATACCCGCCTCGATCAGCGCCGCCTCGAAGGAGAAGGAGCAGCCGAGCACGAAGGTCACGAGGTCGTCGCGCCAGTGCCGCGTCAGGTCCGGGACCTCCGCGACCAGCGCGCCGTGCTCGTAGACCCGGTAGCCCGGCACATCGGTGGCGATGTCGAGGTCGGCGCCGAGGGCGGGCAGGTCGCGGGCGCCGGGCTGCGAGACGCCGATCACCGGGCAGGGCTTCGGGTTCTGCTGGCAGAAGCGCTGGAAATCCGGGGCGAGCGCCGCCGGCAGGATCATGAGGTTGCCCTGGACGTGGGCCGGGGCGAGGCCGGAGGTGTGGCCGCGCCATTCACCGTGGCGGATCGCCCGCCGGGCGGCGCGGGCGTCGTCGAAGGCGAGGGCCGCACGGGGGGCGTCGGGTTGCGCGAGCACGCTCATGTCTCCCAGTCGGGCGGTCGATTTGCCGCTTTATGAGACACGATCCCACCCTGCCGCTTTGCGCGCCAATCGTCATTGCGAATGGCGGGCGATAACTCGGCCTTATCGGGCGGCGGTCCAGTCCCGCGCGACCTCCTCCGCGATGCGGGCGGCGTCGGCCACGAAATGCCCCTCGGGGCGCTTGGCGTGGGTGGCGGTGAAGGTGAGGTCCGAGAGCGCCTGCTCGGTCGGCAGGATGCGCAGGGCGCCGGAGGCCAGCTCGTTCCGGACGATGGCCGGCGGGATCACGCAGATGCCGAGCCGCTCGACGCCCATCTTCACGATGGTGGCCAGCGACGCGCTGGTGTGAATCTGACTCGGCAGGAGGTTCGCCTTCAGCACGAGGTCGCGCAATTCCACATAGGGGCTGGTGTTGCGGGGATAGGTGACGAGGGGGTGACGCATCAGCGCCCCGAGGCTCAGGGGCTCCGCGTCCGGTACGAGGCCGGGGGCCGCGATCCAGGCGACCGGCACGGCGAAGAGCAGGCGGTTCACGAGGCTTGGGCCGGTGATCGGGCCGACGAGGAAGGCGAGGTCGAGCTCGTTGGCGACCAGGGCCGCCTGCATGTTCGGCGAGATGTCGACGGTGATGTCGACACTGATCCCCGGATGCACCGCCCGCATCCGCTCGATGAAGCGCGACAGCCAGAGATGGACGATGGTCTCGGAGACGCCGAGGCGCAGCGTACCCGTGGTCCGGCCGGTCTCGTCGAGGGCCGAGGCCATCTCGGCCTGCAGGGCGAGGAAGCGTTCCGCGAAGCCCAGCAGCACGCGGCCCCGCTCGGTCAGCGCCACGTCGCGGCTGCGGCGCTCGAACAGGGTGCCGAATTCGTGCTCCAGGGCGGCGATGCGCTGCGAGACGGCGGGCTGGGTCGTGTTCACCTGCTCGCTCGCCCGGCGGAAGCTGGAGAGCGTGGCGACCCAGTAAAACACTTCCAAGCTGCGGAAATCCGCCATCGCGCGACCGTCCGGCACCGTCACCGGGGCCTATGCAGGTCTCAGGCCCCGGTCACGGATGGGTCTCACTTGATCTGGATGCTGTCCACCACCTGCCGGAAGGCGGCGAGCACGCCCTCGCGCTGGTCCTCGCGCACCACGCCTACGGCGCGGAGATAGCCGTCCGGGTTGAAGCGGATCGTCTGGGCGACCACCACCTGCTTGTTGGTGGGCATGTCGGTCGCCCGCGCCACGATCTCGTGCCAATCGACGCCGTTCGAGCGGTAGCTTTGGGCGCGCTCGATCACGAAGTCCTTCATGGTCTGGTTGGCGTAGAGGGCCGTGCGGGCGAAGGCGTCGCGATGCTCGGCCGTGGGCGGGGGCTGTACCGCCTGAGCGATCACGAGGATCGGCTGCTCCAGATTCTGCATCTGGTCCTTGGGGCCCTTGGTCAGCAGGACCGAATTGCCGGCCAGCACGCGCACCGGCCGGAACCCCGCCGGGTCGGTGATGCGGAAGGGCAGCGCATCGACCTGCTGCGTCAGCGACAGGGGTGCGCGGACGGCGATGTCGGTGACGAGCTTGCGCATCGTCTCCTCGGTCTCGGCGTCGGGCGTCGCCTGGGCGATGATGAGGCCGGTGACGGTCGGGGTGCCGACGACGGTGATCCATTTGCGGATCGTCTGGCCGGGATTGGCCGGGTCGCTCGGCTGCTCGCCCGTGTAGAGCATCGCCTCGTTGTCGCCGACCTTGATCGGCTCCTTCTTGGAGACGGCGAAGCCCTGGTTGCGCAGGTTGGCGTCGGTGAAGCCGCTCACGAGTTCCGGGAAGGCGTTCGGCGGCAGTTCCACCACCGAGAGGGTGGCGCCCCCACCCTCCCGCTCGAAGCCCGAGAACCGCTTCGACAGCACCATGTCCGACGGCGGCTCAAAGCCGAAGCGGGAGCCCGGCGGGAACACCCTGTCCGCCGCCGACGCGGACATGAGCCCGGCGGTGAGGATCAACGCCGCGAGAGGCCACCTGAGATCGCGCAACGGCATGAAACTCAACGCTCTCCACCTGCCGTCCACGGGGGACGGACGGGAACGATGGGTCCGACGCCGCGTGCCCGGAGTCAAGCGACCCGCGCCGGTTCCGGCGGTTCACGTTACCGCATGGCGCGGCCTCACCCGCCGGAGGGTAAGGTTGCAGCGTCCACCTTCGGGCAGCAAACCGGGGAGGAGATCCTGCGCCAGCAGGCCGGGCTCGGGGTAGAGGCGGTCGATTCCGTGGAAAACCAGCCGCGAGGCCCCGCCGATCACCACCGCGTCGCCGGGCTGAAGCCGCACGGAGCGGGTCGGATCGGTGCGGGCGAGCCCGCCATAGCGGAACAGGGCCGGCGCCCCGAGGGACAGGGAGAGGACGGGGGCGGAGAAATCCTCCTCGTCCCGGTCCTGATGCAAGCCCATCCGCGCCTGCGGCCCATAGAGGTTGATGAGGCAGGCCTCCGGCGGGGGCGCGTCGGCCGCCAAACGGTCCCACGCCGCGAGCGCCGTCGGCGGGATCGCCGGCCAGGGTTCGCCCGTCTCTGGGTGGGTGGGCTGATAGCGGTAGCCATCCACGTCCGAGACCCAGCCGAGCGGCCCGGCATTGCCCATGCGCACGGAGAACGGCTTGCCCGTGCGCGGCATCCGGGGGGTGAAGGGCGGCGACGCCCCCAGGACGGCCGCCACCTCCCCCGCCAGCCGCATCCGGGCCGCCTCGTCGAGGAAGCCCGGATGATGGATCAGGCCGGGGCGGAGTTCGACGCTCACGCGTCGTCGATGTCGCGTTCCAGAACGGACTTCGAGGCCACCGTCGTGTCGCCCTTGAGGCGGTAGACCAGCGGCACGCCGGTGGCGATCTCCAGGCCGGCGATGGTCGCCGGGCCGAGATGGTCGAGCACCATCACCAGGGCGCGCAGGGAGTTGCCATGGGCGGCCACGAGCACCCGCTGCCCGTCCATGACGCGCGGCAGGATGGCCTCGATGTAGTAGGGCAGCACCCGGGCGGCGGTGTCCTTCAGGCTCTCGCCGCCGGGGGGCGCCACATCGTAGGAGCGGCGCCACGTGTGGACCTGCTCCGCGCCCCACTTGGCGCGGGCGTCGTCCTTGTTCAGGCCGGAGAGGTCGCCGTAATCGCGCTCGTTGAGGGCCTGCGAGCGCAGCACCTCGATGTTCGACAGGCCCATCTCTTCCAGCATCAGGGCGCAGGTGCGCTGGGCGCGGCCGAGATTCGAGGTGAAGGCGACGTCGAAGCCGTAGCCCTCGCCCTTCAGCCAGCGCCCGGCCTTCACCGCCTCCTCGACGCCGCGGTCGGTGAGACCGGGGTCGCGCCAGCCCGTGAACAGGTTCTTGAGGTTCCACTCGCTCTGGCCGTGGCGAGCGAGGACGAGCAGGCGCTCCATAATCGGGTCTCTTCGGTCTCTGGTCGGCGGCGGATATGCCGCTGTTGCGAGGGGCTCGTAACAGCCCCAGGCCGGAGCCCAAAGGGTGGTGATCCGCTTACGGTTATAAAAGAGCGTGGCCGTTCACAGGTCGAGCACGTCCGCCATCGAATACAGGCCCGGCGGCTTCGGCTGCGCCCAGAGCGCCGCCTTCACCGCGCCGTTCGCGAACAGGCCCCGGTCGGTGGCGTGGTGGGTGATGGTCAGCGTCTCGCCGGCGCCCGCGAAGAAAACGCTGTGGTCGCCCACCACCGAACCGCCGCGCAGGGTCGCGAAGCCGATGTCGCCGGACTTGCGCGCGCCGGTATGGCCGTCGCGGGTGGAGACGCGCACGGCGGGCAGGTCGACGCCCCGCCCCTCGGCGGCGGCCTCGCCCAGCAGGAGCGCCGTGCCGGAGGGGGCATCCACCTTCATCCGGTGGTGCATCTCCAGGATCTCGATGTCGAAGTCCGCACCGAGGGTCGCCGCGACCTTGCGGACCAGGGCCGCCATCAGGTTCACGCCGAGCGACATGTTGCCGGAGCGCACGATGCGGGCGTGGTAGGACGCGGCCTTCAGCTTGGCGAGGTCGTCGTCAGACAGGCCGGTCGTGCCCACGACGTGCACGATGCGCGCCTGCGCCGCGAGTTCGGCGAAATGCACCGTCGCGGCCGGCGCGGTGAAGTCGAGCACGCCGTCGGCGGCGGCGAAGGCCCGCAGCGGATCGTCCGTCACCGGGACGCCCAACGCCGGCAGGCCCGCCAGGGTGCCGGCATCCTGCCCGATTGTGGGCGAGCCCTCCCGCTCGATGGCAGCCGCGAGGCTGCATCCCTCGGCCTGCGCCACCGCGCGGATCAGCATCCGCCCCATGCGCCCATCGGCGCCGACCACGACGAGCCGCATCGTGAACCTGTCCGTCTAAGAATGTGCCATGGGCTCCGCCCGGAGGCGGAACCCATTCGCGTGAAGGAAGCCCCTGAGACTCACTCCTTCTCGGGCGCGATCTGCTCCAGGCCGCCGATGTGCTTCTGCGCGTAGAGCGGCAGGCCGACCTGCTTGATCAGCTCCAGTTGGGTCTCGAGGAAGTCGATGTGGCCTTCCTCGTCCTCGGCCAGATCCTCGAACAGGCGCTTCGACACGCGGTCGTTGATCGAGTCGCAGTATTTGGCGGCTTCGAGGTAGAGCGAGCGGGCCTCGTTCTCGGCGGCGAGGTCGCTGTGCAGGATCTCCTCGACGTTCTGGCCGATGCGCAGCGGGTCCAGTTCCTGCAGGTTCGGGAAACCGTCCAGGAACAGGATCCGGTCGATGAACCGATCGGCGTGGTTCATCTCCTCGATGGATTCCTTGCGCCAGAACTTCGCGAGTTCGACGTAGCCCCAGTCGTTGAGCATGCGGAAATGCAGCCAATACTGGCTCACCGCGGTCAATTCGCTGCGCAGGCCGCGATTGAGATACTCGATGACCTTGGTGTCGCCCTTCATCCCCATACTCCCCGAGATTGTCCTCGGAGGACGACCCGCCCCATCAGGCGCCGACCCGCTCCTCCGCTTTTTGGACCTTCACCAGAGTACAAGCGCTAGCGCAAGCGGTCGTACAGGCATGGGCGGGTTCTGCGGAGGGGATGTCTTCGCCCACGACGGCGCCGAGGGCGCTGCGCATGATCTCGCGGATCGTGCGGGCGCAGCGGCCGCATTTCGGGCTGCAACCCAGGCAGGCATAGACCTGCGCGGGAGTGCGCGGACAGCCGGGTCCGGGGCCGAGGCAATCGCGGACGGCGCCGTCCGACAGGACGTTGCAGGAGCAGACGATCATGCGATCGTTATATCCATGTTCCGGTCGTGCGCAGTTTGGAATTCTTAAAAACTACAGGAGTTTCAATCCCTTAGCGCGAGGGGGAGATGACAGCGCCGAGCCGTTTGGTCAAGCGCGACCTCTTCACGCCCCCGCGATGGAAGGCCTGTCCGGCCCCTCCGCAGGAGGGATCGCACGGCCACATGACGCCCCGGTGTCACAGGTTGTCGATCCGTCACCAATACATGTTCTAGCTTCATCGGCGGCGGTTGTGCCGCATCGGTTTCTCAAGCAGCGTGTGAGAACTTCAACCGGAAGTTGTGGCGACACGTCGTGACCCGGAACGACCACAGATCGCGGCTGTTCGCCGAACTGAAAGCCGAGAACGCGCGGCTTCGCGCGGTGCTGCTCGCGATCAATCCGGGTGGGGATTCGGCCGAGCCGGGTCTCACCGTCCCACACAACGGCCGGCAAGAGCCGCGCGTCGAGCGGGCGCTCACGGCGGCCCTGTGGGAGAGTCAGGCGGCGCTGGCCCGCAGCGAGGAGCGGCTGAACCTCGCCTCGGCAGCCTCGGGCTTCCTGGCATGGTGGGATTGGGACATCCCCGGCGACCGCTTCTACACGAGCGAGTCCTTCGCCCGGCTCTCCGGCGCGGAGCCCGGCGCGGCGCCCGCCACCGCCTTTCTCGACGGCATCCATCCCGAGGATCGCGGCTGGGTCCGGGCCAGGATCGCCCGGGGCATGGCCGAGGGCGGGGATTTCGCCGAGGATTACCGCCTGTGCCTGCCGGACGGCACCGTGCGCTGGGTCCATGCGCGCGGGCGCTTCTCCCGCGACGCGGTGGGGCGGCCGGAGCGGTTCGCGGGCGTCGCCCTCGACATCACGGAGCGCAAGGCCACCGATCTGCGCAAGGACGCGCTCCTCGCCCTCGGCGAGGCCCTGCGCGATAGCGACGACGTCGAGGCCATGGCCCGCGCCGCGGCGCGGATCATGGCGGGGGCGCTGGGGGCCGTGCGGGCGGGCTACGGCACGGTCGATCCCGACCGCGAGACGGTGCACATGATGCCCGGCTGGCACGCCCCCGGCGCCATCGAGATCGCCGGCCTCTATGCCTTCCGCGACTACGGCAGCTTCATCGAGGATCTGAAGCGCGGCGAGGTCGTGACCATCGCCGACAGCCTCACCGACGAGCGGGCCCTGGCGGGGGCGCTCCTGGACCTCGGCATCCGGGTGCTCATCAACGTGCCGATCCTGGTGCGGGGCCGGCTGACCGCCCTCGTCTTCGCCCATTTTGATCGTCCGCATGCGATCACCGACAAGGAGATCCTGTTCATGCGCACGGTCGCCGACCGCACCCAGGCGGCGGTCGCCCGCGTCGAGGCCGAGGACGAACGCCGGATCCTCACCCACGAGCTGTCGCACCGGCTGAAGAACACCCTGACGCTGGTGCAATCCATCGCCAGCCAGACCCTGCGCAACGCCCCGGACGTCGAGACCGCACGGGACGCCCTGTCGCTCCGGCTGATCGCGCTGGGCCAAGCGCACGACATCCTCCTCGCCGGCCGGCGGGATGCCGCCGACCTCGGCGACGTGGTGCGCGGCTCCCTGGGCCTGCATGCGGACGGGCCGGAGCGGTTCCGCCTCGACGGGCCCTCGCTGCCGATCGGGCCGGGGGCGGCCCTGTCCCTGGCGCTGATCCTCCATGAGCTGGCGACCAACGCCGTCAAGTACGGTGCCCTCCGCGCCGAGAACGGCCGGGTCGCGGTGGACTGGACGGTGGAGGGGACGGTGCTGCGCCTGTCCTGGCGGGAATCCGGCGGGCCGGCGGTGGTGCCGCCCACGCGCAAGGGGTTCGGCACGCGGCTGATCGAGCGCGGGCTGGCGGGAGGCGAGGTCCGCACCACCTTCGACGCGGGCGGCCTGAGCTGCGTGCTGACGACCGCGCTGAGCGAGATCGGCGCGAGCGCCTAGCGGGCGAGTTCCCGCAGGGCGAGGCGGATCAGCACCTTGGCCTCCGCCCCCTCCCCCGCGCCCTTCATCACGGTGGCGATGGCGGCCGAGGCCTGAGCTGGCTGGTAGCCGAGGTTGACGAGGGCCGAGATCGCGTCGGCCACCGGCTGAGGCGCGCGGTTCTCCTCCACCGCGCCGGAGAGCGCGACGAGGGCCGGGTCGATGGGCGCGAAGGCCGGTGTCTTGTCCTTCAATTCCGCGACGAGGCGCGCGGCGAGGCGCGGCCCGACGCCCGGTGCGCGGGCGACGGCCCCCTTGTCCCCCGTGGCGATGGCGCTGGCGAGCGCCGGCGGCTCCAGCACCGACAGCAGCGCGAGGGCGACCTTGGCGCCGACGCCCTGCACCGTCTGGAGCAGCCGGAACCATTCCCGCTCCGCATCCGAGCGGAAGCCGTAGAGGCGGATCATGTCCTCGCGGACGAAGGTCTCGATCGACAGGGCGGTCGCCTCCCCCGCCGTCGGCAGGCGCTGGAGCGTGCGCGCCGAGCAATGCACCACGTAGCCCACCCCCTGCACGTCGAGGATCACGAAATCCTCGCCGTAGGAATCGACCACGCCCTTCAGCTTGCCGATCATGCCCTGCCCATCCGTCCGATCCCGGGGGGATAGAGCACGGCGGCCGAAAGGGGAACGGACGCACCGAACCTTGAGTGGCGCGCGGCTTCGTGGAAAGAGGCCGTCCAGGCCAGACCGACCGACGAGCCCAGATGCGCGCCACCGCCCTCGCCCTCGCGGCTCTCCTCCTCCACGCGACCGGAGCCCTCGCGCAGGAGCAGGCCGCCGACCCGACCCAGGATCCGAATCAGGTCCGGGCGGGCGCCTACGTGCTCGATCCAGACCACGGGAAGATCACGTGGTCGGTGAACCACCTCGGCTATTCGACCTATTACGGCCAGTTCACCGGGGTGAGCGCCCGGCTCGACCTCGATCCGAAGGCGCCGGCCAAGAGTCGCCTGACCGCCACGGTGCCCCTGAGCGGCGTGCTGACCGGCAGCCAGCACCTCGACCAGCACCTCGCCGGGCCGGACTTCTTCGACGCGGCGAAATTCCCCGAGGCGACCTTCGTGGGCACGGGCGTCGAGCCGACGAGCCCCACCACGGCCCGCATCACCGGCAACCTCTCCCTCCGGGGCGTGACGAAGCCCGTTTCGGTGGACGCCACCTTCACCCAGGCCGGGACCAACCCGATCGACCGCCGCTACACGGTCGGCTTCGAGGGGCGCACGATCATCAAGCGCTCCGATTTCGGGGTGAGCGCGTTCCTGCCCATGGTCGGCGACGAGGTGACCCTGCGCATCGCGGGCGAGTTCAAGGCGGCGCCGTGATGTGGCGGGGCGTCCTCCTCGCGCTGCTCTCGTCCCTCGGCGCGGCGGGCGCCTCCGCCGCCGAGCAGCCGGTGGCGCTGAGCCCCCTCGACGCCTATGCCGAGGCGGCGGCGACTACGATCCTTGCCGAGCAGAATTGCCCGCGCACGCATCTCAAGGCGGGCCGGCTCACCACCCTGCGCCTCGCCGCCAAGGTCGTGCCGGCGCAGGAAGCCGCCCTCGAAGCCAAGCTCCGCAGCCGGGCCACCGAATTGCGGCAGCGCCTCGCGGCGGACGGGCAGGCGACGTGGTGCGACGCCGCCTACGACGCGTTCGGGCCGGCGGGGACCGTGGCCCGGGACGTGCTCACCCGCTGAGCCCGGATTGACAGCCGCCCGCTCCGCGCACTAGAGAGCCCGCAGCACGCGCGGCCTCCCGTAGGTTTTCGCGCGTCTTCGCGTTGTCCGGCTTGGCCCGGCCAATGACTCAAACAAGAAGCCGGTCCAGGGCCGCCGCAAGGCTCCCGGAGGCCGTTCGAGAGCACGAGAGAACGATGTTCGCAGTCATCAAGACGGGCGGTAAGCAGTACCGCGTCGCCGCTAACGACACCATCACCATCGCCACCCTTCCGGGCGAGGCCGGCGAGGCCGTGACCTTCGGTGAGGTCCTCCTGTTCGCCGACGGCGCCGGCGCCACCCAGGTCGGCGCGCCGACCCTGTCGGGCATCAACGTCACGGGCGAGATCGTCCGTCACGGCCGGGACAAGAAGGTCATCGCCTTCAAGAAGCGCCGCCGCCAGAACTCGCGCCGCAAGCGCGGCCACCGCCAGGACCACACCGTGGTCCGCATCACCGGCATTTCCGCGTGATCGAGCGCGGGCTTCGCTGAAGCCTGCGATCCGCGCGACCCCTAGAGACAATTCGGAGTTCGAGAGATGGCACACAAGAAGGCAGGCGGTTCCTCCCGCAACGGCCGCGATTCGGAAGGCCGGCGCCTCGGCGTCAAGAAGTTCGGTTCGGAATCCGTGATTCCGGGCAACATCATCGTGCGTCAGCGCGGCACCAAGTGGCACCCCGGCGCCAATGTCGGCATGGGCAAGGATCACACCCTGTTCGCGCTGAAACCCGGCACCGTCGAGTTCCAGACGCGACGTGGGCGTGCCTTCGTAGCGGTTGTGCCGCTGGCCGAGGCCGCGGAGTAACAGGCGGGCGCCCGAAAGGCGAAGCGAGCGTCCCGCGACGGTGTCCCACACCGGACCGGAGACGTGAGCCGCCCTTCACCGGGATGGGTCTGACGGAACGCCGGGGAGGATGGGACACCATCCTCCCCTTCGTCGTCTCTGGGCGCCGCCATCCCGAGGGAAGCGGCGCCGGTGAGGGCGCCATGTTCCCAGATCTGTTCCGCGACGACGTCTTCCGGATCGAGACGCGCCGCCTGTGGCTGCGCTGGCCGACCGCCCGCGACGCCGAGACCCTCCTGCGCTTCGCCGCCGACCCGGAGGTGGGCGCGACGATGGCGGGCACCCCCGGCTTGCCGGATGGGGCGGACGAGGATGCGTTCATCGTGGCGCTCCGCGCCGCCAACGCCGCCGGCACCGGCCTCACCCTCGCCCTTTGCGAGCGGGCACGGCCGGGGCGCACCCTCGGGCTCGTCGGCATCGGCCCCTCCCCCGGCGACGAGGCCGGTCGGTTCTTCGGCTGGCTCGGCCGTCCCTTCTGGGGCGACGGGCTGATGAGCGAGGCGGTGGGCGCCGTCGTCCAGGCGTGGTTCGCCTGGGCCGGCGGGACGCGGCTCGACGCGCAGGTGCGGGGCGACGCTCCCGCCGCCCGGCGCGTTCTGGAGAAGGCCGGTTTCGTGCCCGCCGAGGCCGGCCGGCTTCGCCTGGACCGGGGCCGCTGGCTGTCCGGGGCGGCGGACGAACGCCCTGCCCTGGCGGCGGCGGAATGAGGTAAAGAGGCAGGGCCGCCGCGGGCGGCCCGCCCGCGACAACGAGACGGTGCCGTGAAATTTCTCGACGAAGCCAAGGTCTACATCCGCTCCGGTGACGGCGGGGCAGGCTGCGTGTCGTTCCGGCGCGAGAAGTTCATCGAGTTCGGTGGCCCGAACGGCGGCGACGGCGGCCGGGGCGGCGACGTCTGGATCGAGTGCGTCCAGGGACTGAACACCCTGATCGACTACCGCTACCAGCAGCACTTCAAGGCTAAGAAGGGCGAGCACGGCATGGGCTCGAACTGCCACGGCGCGTCCGGGGCCGACGCCGTGCTGAAGGTGCCCGCCGGGACGCAGGTGCTCGCCGAGGACGGCGAGACGCTGATCGCCGACATGACCGAGATCGGCCAGCGGGTGCGCCTCGCCAAGGGCGGCAACGGCGGCTTCGGCAATGCCTATTTCACCACTTCCACCAACCGCGCGCCGAAGCACGCCAATCCCGGCCTGGAAGGCCAGGAGATGTGGATCTGGCTGCGCCTGAAGCTCATCGCCGATGCCGCGCTCGTGGGCCTGCCGAATGCCGGCAAGTCGACCTTCCTCGCGAGCGTCACAGCCGCCAAGCCGAAGATCGCCGACTACCCGTTCACGACGCTCCATCCCGGCCTCGGCGTGGTGCGCAACGACCAGCGCGAGTTCGTCCTGGCCGACATTCCCGGCCTGATCGAGGGCGCCCACGAGGGGATCGGCCTCGGCGACAAGTTCCTCGCGCACGTCGAGCGCTGCCGGGTGCTGCTGCACCTCGTGGACGGCACGAGCGAACATGCCGGCAAGGCCTACAAGCTGGTGCGCGGCGAGATCGAGGCCTACGGCCACGGCCTTGCGGACAAGCCGGAGATCGTCGCCCTGTCGAAGGCCGACGCCCTCGACCCGGAGACGCTCAAGAGCCAGGCCGCCAAGCTGAAGCGGGCGGCGGGCAAGGCGCCGCTGGTGCTGTCCTCCGCGAGCCGCAAGGGCGTGCCGGAGGCGCTGCGGGCGCTGCAGGACGCCATCGAGACGGGCCGCGCGGAGGAGGCTCCGGTCGCGGCGGAGTGGCAGCCGTGAGTGACATCAGGGACAGGCTGGGATAATTATCTTGGCTTAAGGTCGCGAGTTTTAAAGCGATGACCAAGTCTCTGATGCCGGCGCTGTAGGCGCTGTTCAAAAGCGCCGTCTTCGGCCACATCTCGGCCGCGCTTTCGTAGACGAGTCCCATGATCCCCGCCCTCGACACCTTCCGCCGCGTCGTCATCAAGGTCGGATCGGCCCTGCTGGTCGACCGTGCCCGTGGCCGCCTGCGCCATGCGTGGCTCGCGGCGTTGGCCGAGGACATCGCCGATCTCCATGCGCGCGGCGTCGACGTGCTGGTCGTGTCCTCGGGGAGCATCGCCCTCGGGCGCACGGTGCTCGGCCTGCCGCCGGGCGCACTGCGGCTTGAGGAAAGCCAGGGCGCGGCCTCGGTGGGGCAGATCGCGCTCGCCCGCCACTGGGCGGAAGCGCTCGGGCATCACGGCATCGTCGCCGGCCAGATCCTCGTGACGCCTCAGGACACGGAGGAGCGCCGCCGCTACCTCAACGCCCGCTCCACGGTGCAGAAGCTGCTCGAACTGCGGGCGGTGCCGGTGGTGAACGAGAACGACACCGTGGCCACCGCCGAGATCCGCTACGGCGACAACGACCGCCTCGCCGCCCGCGTCGCGACAATGATCGATGCCGACGTGCTGGTGCTGTTCTCCGACATCGACGGCCTCTATACGGCGCCGCCGAACACGGACCCGACGGCGCGGCACCTGCCGCTGGTGGAGCGCATCACCCCGGAGATCGAGGCCATGGCCGGTGGCCCGGCCTCGGAGCTGTCGCGGGGCGGCATGCGCACCAAGGTCGAGGCGGCCAAGATCGCGGTGGCCGGCGGCACGCATCTCGTCATCGCGGACGGACGGGCCAAGAACCCGCTGAAGGCGGTGCAGGACGGGGCGCGCTGCACGTGGTTCCTCTCGGGCTCGACCCCCAACGCCGCGCGCAAGACCTGGATCGCCGGCTCCCTCGAACCGCGCGGGAGCCTCACCATCGATGCAGGCGCCGCGAAGGCCCTGGCGGGGGGCGCGAGCCTGCTGCCGGTGGGCGTGCGCGCGGTGGAGGGCAATTTCTCGCGGGGCGACGCGGTGCTGATCCGCGATGCCGAGGGGCGGGCCATCGGGCGCGGCCTCGTCGGCTACGACAGCGGAGAAGCCGCGCTCATCATCGGCCATCCAAGCGCGCGGATCCCGGACTTGCTGAACTATCCCGGTCGCGCCTGGATGGTGCATCGGGACGATCTCGCCATGTTCTAGCGCACGGGGCGGGCCTTGTCGGGGCTCGCCGCGATGTGTCAAGACGACGGCCCCCTCAGCCCCGGAACCCGGAGGCCCCGCCGTGCCCGTCCTGAATCTCAGATCCGATTTCGCGGGCGCGGATTCGCTGCCGGAGCAGATGGCCGCCATCGGCCGCCGGGCGCGGCAGGCGGCGCGCAAGATGGCCCTGGCCTCGGCCCAGACCAAGGACATCGCCCTCCAGCGCATCGCCGAGCGCCTGCGCGCCGACCGGGACGCTATCCTTCGCGAGAACGAGCGCGACGTCACCGCCGCCCAGGAAGCCGGGCAGAGCGCCGCGCTGATCGACCGGCTGAAGCTCGACGGACGGCGGCTCGAATCCATCGCCGAGGCGGTGGAGAAGGTGGGCGCGCTGGCCGATCCGGTCGGGCGGCAGCTCGCGGCCATCGAGCGCCCGAACGGGCTGCTGATCGAGCGCGTCGCCGTGCCCCTCGGCGTCATCGGCGTGATCTTCGAGAGCCGTCCCAACGTCACCGCCGATGCCGGTGCCCTGTGCCTGAAGGCCGGCAACGCCGCGATCCTGCGCGCGGGCTCGGACAGCTTCCGCACCTCCCAGGCCATCGCCCGTGCCATGAGCCAGGGGCTCGAAGAGGCCGGTCTGCCGGCCGACGCGATCCAGATCGTCCCCACCCGCGACCGGGCGGCGGTGGGGCTGATGCTCGCCGGGCTCGACGGCTGCGTCGACGTAATCGTCCCGCGCGGCGGCCGCAGCCTCGTGGAGCGGGTTCAGGCTGAGGCCAAGGTGCCGGTCTTCGCCCATCTCGACGGCATCAACCACGTCTATGTCGACCGCGCCGCCGACCTCGACATGGCGCGCACGGTGCTGCTCAACAGCAAGATGCGCCGGGTCAGCGTCTGCGGCGCCGCCGAGACACTGCTCGTGGACCGGGCCTGCGCCGACACGCACCTGAAGCCCCTCGTCACGGCCCTGCTGGAGGCCGGCTGCGCCGTGCGCGGCGACGCGGCGACCCGTGCCGTCGATCCGCGCGTGACCGAGGCGAGCGAGGCCGATTGGAGCACCGAATACCTCGACGCGGTGATCGCCGCGCGGGTGGTCGACGGGCTCGACGAGGCCATCGCGCATATCGAGAGCTACGGCTCGCACCACACCGACGCGATCATCACCGAAAACGAGGAGGCCGCCCGCCGCTTCCTCGCGGAGGTCGACTCGGCAATCGTCACCCACAACGCCTCGACGCAGTTCGCCGATGGCGGCGAGTTCGGCTTCGGCGCGGAGATTGGCATCGCCACCGGGCGGATGCATGCGCGCGGGCCGGTGGGCGTCGAGCAACTCACCACCTTCAAGTACCGGGTCCACGGTCGCGGCCAGACGCGCCCGTGATCCACACTGCCAACGGCCATGCCTCGTGCGGCTGATTCTGCCGCCGAGCGCGCCCGGCATGCGGATCGGCCTCTATGGCGGGTCGTTCGATCCCGCCCATGAGGGGCATCTCCACGTCTCCAGCACCGCCCTGCGCCGCCTGCGCCTCGACCGGGTGTGGTGGCTGGTGAGCCCCGGCAACCCGCTGAAGGACCGCAGCCGCCTCGCCCCGCTGGCGGACCGTTGCGCCCAGGCCGCGCGGGTCGCCGCCCATCCGCGCATCGCGGTGACGGGGTTCGAGGCGGCGCTCGGGGTGCGCTTCACCGTGCAGACCCTGCGCTATCTCGTGCGGCGGCGGCCGGGGGTGCGGTTCGTCTGGATCATGGGGGCCGATTCGCTGGCGACGTTCCATCGCTGGAAGGGAGCGGCCGAGATCGCCCGGCTGATGCCCATCGCGGTGATCGACCGGCCTGGCTCGACGCTCACGCCCGTCTCGGCCAAGGCCGCCCGGCGGCTCGCCGGGGCGCGGATCCCCGAGGCGGCGGCGACGACGCTGGCCGGGCACAGGCCCCCCGCCTGGGTGTTCCTGCACGGGCCGCGCTCGAAGCTGTCCTCGACCGCGATCCGCGAGAAACGGCGCGGCCGGTAGCCGCCCGGTGCCCCGATCCGGTGCATCCGTCGCACAGACCTGTTGCAATCGCCGTGCGAAGCCGCCACTTTCAGGCGGTAAGGCCGGGAGACGGCCCCACGAGGAATCAGGACGCTGCCCGAGACCCTTCGCACAGAGACCGTGCGCACCGATGCCCCTTCCCGCCCAGGCGCCGAGGACGACGGCCTTGCCCGCGTGGGAGCCCTGAGGGACCTCGCGCTCGGCTGCCTCGACGAGATGAAGGCCGAGGAGACGGTCGAGATCGACCTCGCCGGCAAGACATCGCTGGCCGACACGATGATCATCACCTCGGGGCGCTCGCAGCGCCATGTCGGCTCCATCGCCGACAAGATTATCCAGGAGATGAAGAACCAGGGCTACGGCACCGCCCGCGTCGAGGGCCTGCCGGCCTGCGACTGGGTGCTGATCGATGCCGGCGACATCCTGGTTCACATCTTCCGGCCGGAGGTTCGGGGCTTCTACAACCTCGAAAAGATGTGGGGCGCAGACCGTCCCCTCGGTGTCGCCGCCGGCTGATCGACACCCCCGTTGCGTCTCGTCGTCGCCACGGTGGGCCGGCTGAAGGCCGGTCCCGAGCGGGATTTGGCGTCACGATATCGCGAGCGCGCCGGGCAACTCGGCCGCAGCCTCGGCTTCCCGGCCTGCGACCTCATCGAGATCCCGGAATCGCGTGCGCGACGTGGCGCCGACCGCGCCGCCGAGGAGGCGGCCGCGCTGTTGCCGCTCCTGCCGCCGGGCAGCGCCCTCCTCACCTACGACGAGCGCGGCCGGGCCGACCTGCCGAGCGAGGATCTGGCCCGGCGGATCGCCGCATGGCGCGATGCCGCCAAGCCCGCCCTAGCGGTGGTGATCGGCGGGCCGGACGGGCTCGACGCCTCATTTCGGACGCGGGCGGACCTGATCCTGTCCTTCGGGGCCGCCACCTTGCCCCACGGACTCGTGCGCGTGCTCGCCCTCGAACAGCTTTATCGCAGCCTCACCATCCTGGCGGGCCATCCCTATCACCGCGGCGAGCCGGGGTGAGCGTGGTGCATCGTTCACGGCTGGCGTGGCTCGCCTGCACGGCCCTCCTCGTTCTCGCGCCGGCCCCCGCCCTCCCCCAGGACGCGCCCGATCAGGACAAGATCCGGCAGGCGACCGAGGAGCGCGACCGCCGCGCCGAGAACCTAAAGCGCGTGCAGGATGCCCTCTCGGCGAGCGAGGGCCAGCGGACGCAGTTCGAGAAGGAAATCGCGTCCATCGGCACGGACCGCGCCAAGCTCGACGCGGCCCTGCTCGATGCCGGGCGTCAGGCGCAGGCGACCGAGGAGCGAATGACCCGCCTGGAGGAGCGCCTGAAGGCGATGACCGACAGCGAGGCGGCGATCCGCCGCTCCCTCCAGGCGCGGCGCGGCACGGTGGCCGAGATCCTGGCCGCCCTCCAGCGGATGGGGCGGCGCCCGCCCCCGGCGGTGCTGACGAGCCCGGAGGACGTGCTCGCGGCGATCCGCACCTCCATGCTCCTCGGCGCGGTGGTGCCGGAACTGCGCGGCGAACTCGACACGCTGGCTGCCGACCTCACCGAGATGGTGCGCCTGCGCGATGCCATCGCCCGCGACAAGGAAGGCCTCTCCGCCGACCTTGCCGGCTGGGCGCGGGAGCAGCAGCGCCTGAAGGCCCTAGTGACCGCCCGGCGGGCACGGCAGGCCGAGGTGGAGAGCGGGCTCGCCGCCGAGCGCAGGCGGTCGGCGGAACTCGGCGTCCAGGCCAAGAGCTTGAAGGACCTGCTGGAACGGGTCGAGGGCGAGGTGAGCGCCGCCAAGCGCACGGCCGAGGAGGCCAAGGCGGCGGCCGAGCGCGAGGTGCGCGTGACGCAGGAGCGCTTTGCCGCAGCGGGTTTCCGTGATCCGGCGCGGTTGGCCCCGAAGGTGAGGTTCGCCGAGGCGCGGGGCGAAGTGCCGCGCCCCGTCGCGGGGCGTCTGGTGCGGGCCTTCAACCAGCCGGACGGCAATGGCGGCTCGACGCGGGGCGTTTCCTTCGCTACGCGGCCCAGGGCCACCGTGGCCTCCCCGGCCGACGGTTGGGTCCAGTTCGCCGGTCCGTTCCGCTCTTATGGCCGACTCTTGATCATCAACGCTGGCGACGGCTACTATCTTTTGCTGGCAGGAATGGACCAGATCAGCGTCGAGGTCGGCCAGTTCGTGTTGGCCGGCGAACCATTGGGCTCTATGGGCGAGGGGACGCCCGGACCCGATGGGGATCCGACCCTGTACGTCGAGTTCAAGAAAGACGGCGGCTCCATCGATCCGGAGCCGTTCTGGGCGAAAAGCCCCAATGACAAGGTTCTTGGCGAGAAGGTTCGCGGCTGATGCGCAAGACATCCCTGATTATGCTCGGCGCCTTCCTGGGCGCGGGCACCTCGATGGTGGCCACGCAGACGGAGTTTCTCTCCGGTCCCCGTGCGGTCGCGGCCTCCGCCGAGACCTACCGCCAGCTGAGCCTGTTCGGCGACGTGTTCGAGAAGGTGCGGACGGACTACGTCGAGAAGCCCGACGAGTCGAAGATGATCGAGGCGGCCGTCAATGGCATGCTGACCTCCCTCGATCCGCATTCGAGCTACATGGACGCCAAGGCGTTCCGTGACATGCAGACCACGACCCGCGGCGAGTTCGGAGGCCTCGGCATCGAGGTCACGATGGAGGACGGCCTCATCAAGGTCGTGACGCCCATCGACGACACCCCCGCCTCGAAGGCCGGGCTGCTTGCCAACGACGTGATCACGCAGATCGACGACGATCAGGTCCAGGGCCTCTCCCTGAACCAGGCGGTCGACAAGATGCGCGGCCCGGTCAACTCCCAGGTGAAGCTGAAGATCTCCCGCAAGGAGTCGAAGGACCCGATCGAGGTCACGCTCACCCGCGACACCATCAAGATCAAGCCGGTGCGCTCGAAGGTCGAGGGCAACGACGTCGGCTACATCCGGCTGACGCAGTTCAACGAGCAGTCCTTCGACGGGATGCGCGCCGCCATCGACAAGCTGACGACCGATATCGGCAACGACAAGATCAAGGGCTTCGTCCTCGATCTGCGCAACAACCCCGGCGGCCTGCTCGATCAGGCGGTGATGATCTCCGACGCCTTCCTGGATCGCGGCGAGATCGTCTCCACCCGTGGCCGCAACCCGGACGAGACGCAGCGCTTCTCGGCCAAGTCCGGCGACCTGACCAAGGGCAAGCCGATCGTGGTGCTGGTGAACGGCGGCTCGGCCTCGGCCTCCGAGATCGTGGCCGGCGCCCTGCAGGACCACAAGCGGGCGACCATCATGGGCACCCGCTCGTTCGGCAAGGGCTCCGTGCAGTCGATCATCCCGCTGGGCGGCTCGGGCGCCCTGCGCCTGACCACGGCGCGCTACTACACGCCGTCGGGCCGCTCGATCCAGGCGAAGGGCATCGAGCCCGACGTCGAGGTGCTGCAGGACGTGCCGGACGAGCTGAAGGGCAAGGACGAGACCAAGGGCGAGGCCGGGCTGAAGGGCCACCTGAAGCAAAAGGATACCGACGAGCGGGGTGGATCGTCCGCCTACGTCCCGCCGGATCCGGCCAAGGACAAGCAGCTGATCTCGGCGGTGGACTTCCTGCACGGCATCCAGAAGGGCGCCGCCAACGGGACCCAGGCTCCGCAGCCGAAGCCCAGCCTGCCGAACTAAGACCCGTCACGGCCGGTGCCCGCTTAGCGCGGGCACCGGCTGTCGGTGGACTACCGGTCGGCTTTCTCGCCGCTGGCGGTCAACTGGACGTAGCGCTGCGTGGTCGGCACGATGAGGTCATGGACGCGCTGCGCCATGGCCTTTTCTTCGTCCAGGGACTGGGTGAGCCCGGCCCGATGCGCCGAGAGACCCGCCGCGTCACCGATCGCCAGGAGCGAGGTGTAGGCCGCGATCTCGAAATTCTCGAAGGCGTGGTTCGCGTAGGTGTTCTTCAGGATCTCGTCCTGCGCGGGCGTGTGGCCGAGGGCCATCATGTTGCCGACGAAACCGAGAAACCCCTCCTTGATGACCGAGGGCGACTCGTTGAGGCTGTGAAGCGCCTCCTCGAGTCGGCGGCGCTGCCCGTGGGTCTCGTCGATGTGCTTGCGCAGGGCGTCCGTCATCTCGGGGTAGCGTTCCAGCCGCTCGACCTGCCGCTCCATGATCTGAAGCGCCTGCGTCTCGACGGCGTGAGTATTTTTGAGGGCGGTGACGTAGATCTCTTTCGCGCTGGTGGACATTGTATGGCTCCGCTCCGGGGCTGGGATCGTCGATCGCGGCGTCGTTTTGTCGATGCTTTCACCGAGTGAAAGTTCCCGCCCGAGCTTATCGCCGCATCTGCTTTTGAATATTGCCAAGCATGGTCAAAACAACATAAGTCAACGCGTGCTGATCTATGATAATTGGGTCGCGGTTGTGAGCGGTACGATTGATCGGGCGTGGCGGGAAAGCGTCACGGGATTGAACAGTCGGGCGGCATTAGCGGAACGTTAACCACAACGACCGGCAGATATGGACGAGGATCGCCCGCTGCTCTCGGTTGCGGGATGGCTCCTGCGACGAGTTCCGTGTGACCGAGCCCGCAGACGATATCCTGACCCGGCCCCTCGGGGTCGCCGCAGCCGGCGCCAAGGCGCCGCCGACCGGTCGCGCCGCCGGGCTGATCGCCCGTGCCCGCCAGCCGCGCGTCGCGGCGGGTCTCGGCGCGGGCTGCCTCGTCGCCGCCCTCGGTCTCGTCTTCGCCTTCGGTGATCCGCAGGCCGGCGAGCCCAGCGCGGGGGCGATGATCGAGCTGCGCGATCCCCCTCCGGCGAAGCCCGCGCCCCAGGCGGTCGTCGCCATGCCAACCCCGGACGCAACCGCACCGTTGGCGCAGCGCAGCGCCGAGGAGGTCGAGACCGCCTCCGGCGTGACGGTGGTGCGCCCGCCCGGCTCGGCCCCGAGCGAGGCCGTGGTGATCCGCGTGCCACCCGCCAACGCGCCGCGCCTCGCGGCGGCGCCCGATCCGCGCCTGACGGAACAGGGCCGGCACGGCCTCATGCCCCGCATCGGCGAGGGCCGTCTGCGCGCCCTCGACGTCTATGCCCGCCCCGACGAGCCCGGTACCGGCCCCCGCATCGCGATCCTCGTGACGGGGCTCGGGATCGGCCAATCGGCCACGGCCGCCGCCACCGCCCGCCTGCCGCAGGCGGTGAGCCTCGCCTTCGCTCCCTACGGCAACGAGGTGGAGCGCGCCGCCGCCCGCGCCCGCGATGCCGGGCACGAGGTGTTCCTGCAATTGCCGATGGAGCCCTTCGACTATCCCGACAGCGATCCCGGCCCTCAGGCCCTGCTCACCGCCCTGAAGGGACCGGAGAACGCGGATCGCCTCGCCTGGGTCCTGGCGCGGTTTCCCGGCTATGTCGGCCTCGTCAACCTGATGGGCGGCAAGATGATGGGCGATTCCGCCTTCGAGCCGATCCTGCGGGAGATCGGCGCGCGGGGCCTCGGCTTCGTGGACGACGGCACGGTGCCGAAGTCCCCTCCCCTGGCCAACAAGTCGCGCACGCCCACGGCCCGCGCCGAGATCGTCCTCGACGCGACGCCCCGCCCCGACGCCATCGACGCCGAACTCGCCCGCGCCGAGGGGCTGGCCCGCAGCAACGGCTTCGTCCTCGTCTCGACGGGCGGTTCGCTGATGGCGGTGGACCGCATCGTGCGCTGGGCGCGCGACCTCGACGCGCGGGGCATCCGCCTCGTGCCCGCCAGCGTCGCCCTGCGTGGGACACCGAAACGCGTCTCCAAGGCCGATTGATCGTCGCGCGGGCGTGAATGCGCGTTGCCGCGCCTCGGGGCGCCGGCCTATGGTCGCCCGCGATGGCTCACAACAGCGACTCGAACGACCTGCCCTACCGGCCCTGCGTCGGGATCACCCTGATCGGCCCCAAGGGCGGCGTCCTCGTCGGCCGGCGCCGGCAGGATGCGGGCCCCGAGCATGTCGACGGTCCTCATAGCTGGCAGATGCCCCAGGGCGGCATCGATCCCGGCGAGGATCCCGAGGCGGCGGCCCGGCGCGAATTGTTCGAGGAGACCAACGTCCCGCCCAAGGCCGTGCGGCTGCTCGGCGAGGTGCCGGATTGGCTCGCCTACGACCTGCCGCCCGCGGTGTTGAAGCAGGCCTGGAAGGGCCGCTACCGGGGCCAGACGCAGAAATGGTTCGCCTACGGGTTCGTCGGCACCGAGGACGTCATCGACGTGCTCAATCCCGGCGGCGGGGCGCACAAGCCCGAGTTCGATGCGTGGCGCTGGGCGCGGTTCGATGAGTTGCCGGGGCTGATCGTCCCGTTCAAGCGTCCGGTCTACGAACGGGTCGTGGAGGCTTTCGCCGGCCTGTCCGCCTGGGCGGAGCGGGTATGATCCGGCTCGGTCCGGTCTGAGCCATGCGGCGCTGGCTCGCGATCCCCCTCGCGATCGCGGTCGCGTGGCTCCTGTTTACGCTGAGCCCCCTGTGGTCGCTCTACAACCTCGCGGATGCGGTGCGGCGGCACGATGCTGCCTATGTCGAGACGCACGTCAACTTCCGCACCCTACGGCTGTCGCTGGTCCGCCAGATCGTCGCCGCCGTGCGCGTGGCGACGGACGCCGACGAGGATCTCGACCCGAAGGACCGGCAACGCCTGAACGAAGCGGCCTACGGCCTTGCCCTCGCCCTGGCCGAAAGCCTCGTGACGCCGGATACGGTGATCGATCTGCTGGATGACGGCTGGCCGGAGAAGCTCGACCTGAAGAAGCCGGAGGGCGCGAGGACGACCGGCCTGTCGATCCGCAACGCGGGCCGGCTGATGTCCTATTACGCGGCGGCCGAGATGCGGGGCTTCCGGGCGGTGGTGATCCCGATCCCGCCGGAGGGGCCACGGGCGCAGCGGACCCGGATCCGCCTGCGCCTGCGGGGCTTCACGTGGCGGCTCGCCGACATCGAGATGGCCGACGCCCTGCGGGGCGAGATCGCCGCGAAGCTCGCCCGCGCCCTCGCCAAGGCGAGGATCAACGCAGGCGGCGGAGGGAAGTAGGGGCCGGGCTACTCGGACTTCGGTGCCTTCTCGGGGGCCTTCTCGGCGCCGCCCTTGGGCTTGCGGGCCTCCACCAGGGTCTCGGCCTTGTCCTCGTCGGTGTCGCCACCCTGCTCGATGGTCTTGGCGGGGTCCGACAGGAGCGAGCGGGCGATGCCGAGCAGCACCTCGCACTCGCCGGGATACTTGTAGGTCTCCAGCACGATGGCCGCGTCGCGCAGCGTGCGCAGGTCGCGCACCGTCTGGGCGTTGGCGTCCTTCTGCAGTTCCGCCTTGGCGGCGATCTGTTCCTCGATCTTCGCGCCCTGCACGTCACAGGCGGCGAAGGCAGCCCCCGGCGTCGTCAGCGTGCCGAGCGTCAGGCACAACAGGGCGGTGAGGCGGGGCCGCATGGGTCGTGTGTCCTCTCAGGCGTGGTGGGAATCCGCCGGGCGCAGGATCTCGTTCGTCAGGGCGACGAGCTGGCTCGGACGGTAGGGCTTCGGGACGAAGAGGGATTCCGGCACCGCTTCGCCGGTGGCGAGGCAGGCGCGGCCGCCGGAGGTGTAGACAACGGCCAAGTGCGGGCATTGCTCCCGCGCGTGGCGGGCCAGCACGATGCCGTTCGTGTTGCGGGCCAAGTCGATATCGGTGAAGAGCAGATCCACGCTCTCGCGGGAGAGGATGGCCTCGGCCTCCCAGGCGTCGGCGGCGGTGAGCACCCGGTAGCCCTCGTCCAGCAGCGCCTCGGCGGCAAGCTCGCAGACGGTGGGCTCGTCCTCCACGACCAGCACCGTGGTGGCGGCGGGGGCGAGGTGCGGGACGGCCGGTACGGCGAACGCGAACGGGATCATGACGCAACTCCAACTCACCTGGCCAGGGCATACGGCCCCGGTGTCAGATCGCAGGGGAAACGGAGCCCCGCGGCTCGGCGTTCGCCGGATTTGCATCGAATTGCAGAGGTTAGGTGAGCGTTGCGTTAACCGCGTCGGCGGGGTGGTAAACGGAGGCACCGGTTTGGTTAACGAAGGGTTGACGCGCTGCGTGTGGGAAGCCGGTTCGTGAACCGCAGGTGGCAGTTGGGTGCGGGTCTGGTGCTGACCGCGCTGGCCGGCTACGTCGATGCCCTCGGCTTCGTGCGGCTCGGTGGCCTCTACACGTCGTTCATGAGCGGCAACACGACTCAATTCGCGGTCTATGTCGGGGAGACCGACTGGAACCGGACGCTGTTGCCCCTCGGGCTCGTCGCCTGCTTCCTGGCGGGCGCCATCCTCGGCAGCGTGGTGGCGATCCTCGTGTCCGACCGCTGGGCGACGCCGGCCGTGCTGGCCTTCGAGACGATCCTCATCGCCGCCGCCCTCGCCATCGGCCTGTCCTTCCCGGAGCTGAGCAATGCGAGCCTCGCCCTCGCTGCCGCGATGGGCGCGCAGAACGCGGTGCTCGCCCGCGTGAAGGGGTTCCGCGCCGGCACCACCTTCGTGACCGGCGCCCTGTTCAGCTTCGGCCAAAAGATCGCCGAGGCGTTGACCCGCACCGGCTCGCCGTTCGGCTGGGCCGGCGACGGCGTCGTCTGGCTGTCGCTTCTCGTGGGTGCCCTGTGCGGCGCCCTGGCCTATCAGGCTGTCAACCTCTACGCCCTGGTCCCGCCGGCTCTCGTCGCGGGGCTCTTGGCCTTGATCACCACCCTGATCGTCGCCCGCGCCGGTCCGGCCGCAAAGGTTTCCTCATGAGCTCTTCCATTTCAACCGCCTCGCTCACGAGCCACGTCGCCGACCTGGAACCCGGCGCCCATGCGGTCGCCGCCCATTGGCTCGGCGACGTCCCCTGCCTCGCGCTGGCCGACGGCCATGTCGCCCTGATCCGCGACGGTGACGTGTCCCGCGTGGCGGCCCATCCCGAAGCGGGCGTGCTCGTGGCGGCGGGCGGCCCGGCGCGCCTCGTGACGGGGGGCGACGACGGCCGCGTGGTCGAGACCCGCGCCGACGGCACCACCCGCGAGGTCGCCACCGCCAAGAACAATGCCTGGATCGACGCCATCGCCCTGCACGGGGACGGCGCGGTGGCCTTCTCGGCCGGGCGCAACGTCGTGGCCCTCGACGCCAAGGGACGCGAGAAGACCTTCCAGGCCCCCTCCTCCGCGCGCGGCCTTGCCTTCGGCCCCAAGGGCTACCGCCTCGCGGTGTCCCACTACAACGGCGCGAGCCTCTGGTACCCGAACCTTGAGACCGCGCCCGAGGACCTGTCATGGAAGGGCTCGCATATCGACGTGTCTTGGTCGCCGGACGGGCGCTTCGTCGTCACCACCATGCAGGAGAACTCCCTGCACGGCTGGCGCCTCCAGCCCGACAAGGGCCACATGCGGATGTCGGGCTACCCCGGCAAGGTCCGCTCCCTGTCGTGGTCGTCGGATGGGAACTGGCTCGCTACCAGCGGCGCCGAGGCGGCCATCGTCTGGCCGTTCGATTCCAAGGAGGGCCCGACCGGCAAGCCCCCGCGCGAATGCGGCGTGCGCCCGGCCCGCGTCTCCCGCGTCGCCTTCCATCCGAAGGCGCCCGTGCTGGCGATGGGCTACGAGGACGGCTGCATCCTGCTGGTGCGCTTCACAGATGCGGCGGAACTGCTGGTCCGACCGGCGGTCGCGGGCAGCGGCGTCACCGCGCTGGCCTGGGACGGGCGCGGCGCCCGCCTGATCTTCGGCTGCGGCGACGGCAAGGCCGGTCTCCTCACCCTGCCGGCCTGATCCGTCAGGCCCCGAACCGCGCCCGATAATCCTGCGGCGTCGCGCGGACGTGGCGCAGGAAGGCCCGTCGCATCGTTTCCTCCGTGCCGAAGCCACACTCGCGGGCGATCCGTTTGACCGGCGCCCGCGTCTCCCCGAGCGCCCGCCGAGCCGCTTCGAGCCGCAGGCGCTCGACGCCCTTGGCCGGCGTCATCCCCGTCGCCTCGCGATAGCGCCGGTTGAGGCTGCGCTCGCTCATCCCCGCCTGCACTGCGAGCGCCGGCAGGGAGAGGTCGCGGGCGAGGTTCGCGCCGACCCATTCATGCAAGGCCGCAAACCGGTCCTCCCCGCCCTGGAGCGCCAGGGCGGCGCTGAACTGCGCCTGCCCGCCGGGGCGCTTAAGGAACATCACGAGGTGGCGGGCGATCGCCAGTGCCGCCTCCCGCCCGAGGTCTTCTTCCACCAGCGCCAGGGCGAGGTCGATGCCGGCGGTGACGCCCGCCGAGGTCCAGATCGCGCCGTCCCGCACGAAGATCGGGTCGGCCTCCACCCGGATCCGCGGATGCAGGGCCGCCAGCCTGTCGCAATGCGCCCAATGGGTCGCGGCCCGCCGGCCGTCGAGACGGCCCGTGGCCGCGAGGAGGAACGCTCCGGTGCAGACCGAGGCGACCCGTCGCGCGCGATCCGCCCGCGCCGCGACCCAGGCCACGAGGGCAGGGTCGCCAGACGCCGCCGTGACGCCGGGGCCGCCGGCCACGATGAACGTCTCGATGGGGGCTTCCGTCTTAGGCAACGGCAGGGTCGCGAGGCCGAGACCTGCGGACGCCGACACCGTTTCACCGCCCGGCGCGACCACACGCGGTGCGTAGGGCGGCAGGGCCAAGCCCAGCCGTTCGTTCGCCGTCGCGAAAACCTGCAACGGCCCGGCGACGTCGAGGATCTGGACCTGCTGGAAGGCCAGGATCTCGACGATGCGCGGGCTTGGCGGAAACTGTGGGGTCTTTGGCATTTCGGCCAGACGATGCCCCATTAGGATCGGCGGGTCCAGACAGGAGGCTTCCATGATCCCCCACGACCAGCCGCTCGCCATCGGCTCGCTCCTCTTCGAGGGAATCGACCAGATCGACCTCACCGGCCCGTTCGAGGTGTTCGGGCGGCTGCCCAACTCCACCGTGCGGCTCTACTCACCGGATGGGGCTCCGGTGCGCGACGTGCGGGGCCTGCGTCTCGTGCCGGACGGAGCCATCGCGGAGGCGCCGCAACTCGACGTGCTCCACGTCCCCGGCGGCGCCGGGCAGGAGGCGCTGATGCGCAACGAGGCCGTCCTCGGCTGGCTGCGGGATCAGGCGGCCGGGGCCAGGATGGTGTTCTCGGTCTGCACCGGAGCGCTGATCCTCGGCGCGGCGGGCCTGCTCCGGGGGCGGCGTGCGACGACCTATTGGAGCGCCGTCGATCTGCTCCCGCATTTCGGCGCGACGCCCGTCGATGAGCGCGTGGTGATCGATGGGGACTGGGTCTTCGCGGCGGGCGTCACCGCCGGCATCGACGGGGCCCTGCGCCTCGCGGCGATCCTGCGCGGCGAGGAGACCGCCCGCGCGATCCAGCTGATGATGCAATACGCGCCCGAGCCGCCGTTCGACAGCGGCTCGCCGCACACCGCCTTGCCGGAGACCGTGGCGGCGGTGCGGGCAGCCTCTGCCGTCCTCATCGCCCGCCGCGAGGCTACGGCCCGCGCCATCGCCCACGAATTCGGGATCGTGACAGGGGCGTGAAGCTCACCGCGTCCACGGTGACAGAACCGTCCATCGCGCTTATCTCACGCGGAGGACGGAACGACTGATGACGGACGTGACACTCAAGACCGCAAAATTCGGCATCGGTGCCATCGTGCGGCACAAGGTCTATCCTTTCCGCGGCATCGTGTTCGACGTCGATCCCGTGTTCGACAACACGGAGGAATGGTGGCTCGCGATCCCGGAGGAAGTCCGGCCGCGCAAGGACCAGCCCTTCTACCACCTGCTCGCCGAGAATGCGGAGACGGAGTACGTCGCCTACGTCTCCGAGCAGAACCTCCTGCCCGACACGTCGGGGGAGGCCCTGCGCCATGCCGGGATCAAGGAGATCTTCGAGCGCGACGCCGCCGGCACCTATCGGATGCGCGACCGGGCGACCAACTGAAAAAGGGCCGGGCATTCCTGCCCGACCCTTTCCGGTCGTATCGGGGCGCCTGGGGCGCCCCTTTTGTTATGCTGGCTTACTTGGCGGCGGGGGCCGGCGCGGCGCCCTGCTGCGTCTCAAGCTTCTTGCGCATCTCTTCGCTGCGCTTCTCCAGCTCGGACTGAAGCTTCTTCTGCTGCTCCTCAAGCACCTTCGGGTCCATGGCCGGGCCGTCGAAGGCCTTGCCGAAGCCGGCGAGCGGCACGGCGAAGGTCACTTCGCGCTGGGTCTGGTTCTGCACCGAGACGTTGAGGGTCGTGCCCTTCTTGAGGGCGGCGATCACCGCCGCATCGACGCCGCCAACCTCGGCGAAGCAGCCGTTCGGGAAGCACACGGCGAAGCGGCCGGCGGTGGCGCCCTGACCATCGACGCTGAAGCGGATGCCGGGCTGCAGAAGCAGGCCGAGGGGCAGCAGGAAGCGGACGACGCGGATTTCCTGCTTCTGCGCCGGGTTCTTCATGTCGTAGACGGCGGCGGCCAGCACGGGCTGGCCCTGGTCCGACACGAAGTCGCGGGTCGTGTAGCAGATGTCGGTGCCCGAACCCTGGTCCTTGCCGCACACCTTGGTCCAGTCGGCCTGGCTCGGCTCGGACTTCAGCGTGACGATCTGCGGGCCGGCCTGGGCGGCGGGGGTCTGCGCGGCCGGGGTCTGGCCGGGGGCGGGAGCGGTGGGAGCGGGGGCCTGGGCCGCCGGGGCGGCGGGCTTCTTCGGCTGAGCCGAGGCCGGAACCGTCGCCAGCGCGAGGCCCGCGAGGCCGAGGAAGGCGGCGCGCGCGAACGGCGCGGAGCGGGTGAAGGACATCGGCTCTTATTCCTTAGGGCGTTCGTTACCTGGACGTGGAACCTGCGCGGCGGCTTGCCGAAGCCTCCGGGGAGCGTGCCGCGATGACGATCGCCACTCGAAACCCGGTCGGAACGGTATGGCCGTCGGCCGCTGCGAACCGGATGGATCCACCCGGAGGGCCGGGCGGCTGCTTTCCCTCCGAATGAGGCGAAGGCATGACGCTGTCGTCTCTTGGGCATCCGCGTGCGGACGCGGGCCTCCCTAGGCCGCATGCCGTTCCGCCGCAAGAGGCGCGGCCCGGCGAGCGTCAACGCGGGATTAACCATGCAGGGGGAATGGTGCCCCCGAACGCTGTCCGTCAGGGGGCCGAGTGAGCGCGCACGCGGCGCATTTTCCGTCACAGCCGGCCGACGAGCCGCTGCGGCAGGGGCTGGCCATCGCCCTGATGGCGGCGGCGCGCCTCGCCCCGCAGCGGACACTTCTGCGCGATGCCGGCGACCGCCGCGCGTGGTGCGGCCGGCCCGCGATCACCTGGACCTACGAGGCCGCCGCCGAGATCGTCGGGCGGCTGGCGCGGGGGATCGCCGCATGGCGCCTCGCGCCGGGCAGCCGAATCGGGCTCTTCTTCGCGGGCGGCGCCGAATCTTCCCTCGCCCATCTCGCGGTCGAGGCCGCCGGCCATCTGCCCTGCCCGCTCTCGCCGGTCTGGGAGGGCGAGGCCCTGTCCGCCGCCATCGAATCGGCCGGGCTCGTCGCCGTGCTCACCGAGGGCCGGCGCGGGACGCGGCGCCCGGCGGAGGAACTCGCCTTCACGGCCCTGCGCCATTTCGGCCTGCGCTTCCTCGCCGCCTTCGGGCCGGGCCTGCCCGACGGCGTCATCAGTCTCGACGCCATGGCGCTGGAACGCGGCATCATCGACCCCGCGCCCGGCCTCGGCCTCCTCACCTTCGCCGGCGGCGATCCGCGCCGCCCCGTCCGGCGGGACGCCGCCCTGTTCGGCGCGGCGGTCGCCGCCCACCGGGAGCGCCTGCCCTCCCCGGAACGGGTGCTTACCCTCCTGCCGCCGCACGATTTGCGCGGGCTCGTCACCGGCCTCGGCATGGCCGTGGCCTCGGGCGCGAGCCTTGAAACGCTGATCCCGTTCGATTCGGCCGCCTTCCGGGTCGCCCTCATGCGCCCGGTCCCGACGCGCCTCGTCGTCCCCGCTGCCTTCGAGGCCGCCCTGGCCGAGACGACCCTGCCCTGGACGGTGCGGGCCATCGACATCGTCCACCGGGCGCCCACGCGGATGCCCGTGCCCAGCGCCCGCGACGTGGTGGGGCCACCTTGCCTCGACGTGCTCGTCCTCGACGAGGACGCGATCCTCACCCGCCCCCGCGGCCGGTGGGACATACCGACCCTCGATGAATCACGCGCGTCGGAGGTCCCCCACCCGCTCGTTCGCCGGCCACGGAACGGCCGGCTCCTCTGCCGCGCCGCCCCTTCGCACCGCGATACGGACGATTCGTCCGGCGACGCGATCTGGCAGGAAACCGCCTATTGCGCCCATCAGGCCAAGGGCGTTCTGGCCGTCATCCCCACCCCCTGAACCCCATCCCGGGATCGGTTCAGCCCCCGCTCAGATTGTACGATTCACCTTCGCCGCAGAGTGCGAAAGGTGGATCCAACAGCCTTTTCGTGGGTTTGGCTTAGGTTTCCGAGCGCGGCTATCTTTTCAGCCCGCAACCGATGGGGTATCGCTCAAGCTTATGGTTGCGCTGCAGCAAGTCCTCGTGGTGGATGACGGCGTTCGGGCCGTGGACCACTCGCTCTCCGGCGAGCTTGCCGGGCTGGGTTACGCCAGCGTCACCGCCTCGCTCGAGGCGGCGGACGATGTGCTGGCCGTCATCGCTCCTCCCGCCGCAGTCCTGGTCCAGGCGCCCGCCCGGCGCGATCCGACCTATGCGCGGCGGGCGGCCCGTCTCCGGGCACGGATGCGCGAACGCGGCATCCCCGTCATCCTGATCGGCGAGAACGGCGAGACCCGCAGCGGCGCGCCGGTCGACCTCGCGACGCGGCTGGGTGCCTGCGTGGCGGCCAAGCCCGACTTCTGAACCCAGCGGACGCGGCCGCCCTCAGGCCGACGCCGCCCGCCTGTCAGCCCGCATGAGTTCGGGCGCGCCGAATCGCGGCAAAACCCCTTCCCGCATCACCATCCGCCGCAGCGGCCCGAAATGGGCCATGGCCAGCAGGCCGAGCCCCCGCGCCAGATCCAGCGGCAGCAATTCCGTCAGCAGCGAGCGGTTCAGCGCATCGACAGCGGCCGTGCGCGCCGCGGCATCGATCCGGCGCCCGCCCGCATAGGCCGAGAGCACGGCCCGGCTCCCCGGATCGCGCCCATCCCGATGGGCCCGCGCCACCATGTCCCGCAGCGAGGCCGCATCGCGCAGGCCGAGGTTCAAGCCTTGCGCGCCGATGGGCGGGAAGACATGCGCCGCCTCGCCGATCAGCGCGAGCCGCGCCGCCACCGGAGTCGCGACGAGGAGCCCGCGCATCGGCACGAGGCCGCGCGGCCCGTCGATGCGCATCGTCCCGAGCATCCCCCGCGCCTGCCGCTCGACGGCCGCACCGAGGCCGGCATCGTCCATCGCGGCCAGCCGCTCGGCCTGCCCCTTCCCCGCCACCCAGACGAGGCTGGAACGGAAGCCCCCGCTCATCGGCACCAGGGTGAAGGGCCCGGACCGGGTGTGGAACTCCGTCGAGACGTCGCCATGCGGCTTGGTGTGGGCGAGGATCGTGGTGATCGCCGATTGCGGGTAGGTCCATTCGCGCACGGAGACGCCGCTCGCGGCGCGCAAGGGCGAGCGGCTGCCGTCCGCCCCGATGACGAGCCGCGCCTCGGCCGTGCCGCCATCGGCGAGGGTGATGCGGGAAGCCGCCTCGCCGGGCACGGCCCCCACGGCGTCGCTCTCGATCAGGGTGAGGTTCGGCTGGCTGCGGGCGCAGCGGCGCAGGGCCGCCACGAGGTGGGACGATTCCACGTTCCAGCCGAAGGCGTCGAGGCCGATCTCGGAGGAGTTGAACCGGGCGGGCGGCGGGCGGAACAGGCTGCCGGTGTCGTCCACGATCTGCAGGGTGCAGAGGGGGCTCGCCTTCGCGCCGACCTCGTCCCAGGCGCCGAGGGCCTTCAGGAAGCGGACGGACCCGTCGAGCAGGGCGACGGTGCGCCCATCCGCCACCGGGGCGTGGCGCCCGACGAGGGCCGTCGGCACGCCCGCCTGCGCGCAGGCCAGGGCGGCGGCGAGACCTGCCGCTCCGGCCCCGACCACGGCCACCTCGACCTGCGGCTTCGCTATTCCCGCTGACACGTCCCGCACCGCCTCCGGCCTCCGCTCGGGTCCTATCTGTCCTCCCCGCCGGTCCCTGCCAAGGGCGTGCGACGAGCGGGCGGTCCCCGTCATGAGTGGCATGGCGGCGAAGGCTCCGGTAAGCCCCTCCGGTCTAGCCTCGCCGAAAGCGATGTCCGAACCCAGCCTCCGCCCGAGCCTCCTCGATCCGCTCTTCGCCCCGGCCCGCACCCTGCCGGGCGTCGGGCCGAAGGTCGCGCCGTTGATCGAGAAGCTTCTCGGCTCGCCCGAGCGCGAGGCGCGGATCGTCGATCTGCTGTTCCACCTGCCGCAGGGCGGGGTGTCGCGACGGCTGGTCGGCTCCGTGGCCGAGGCGCCGGCCGGCGAGCCCGTCACCATCGGCGTGACGGTGGTGGGCCACCGCCCGCCCACGGTCGGCGCGGGCCGGCGCCCGCACCGGGTGGTGACGGAGGACGCGACAGGTGAGGTCACGCTCGTCTTCTTCGGGATGCCAAGGGCGCGGGTCGAGAAGATGCTGCCCCTCGGCTCGCACCGCTACGTCTCTGGCAAGATCGATGTCTGGGAGGGGATGCGCCAGATGGTGCATCCGTCCCGCATCATGGACGAGGCCGGGCTCGCGGACCTGCCCGCCGTCGAGCCGGTCTACGGCGCCACCGAGGGACTGACCTCGCGGGCGATCAACAAGCTCGCCGTCGCCGCCCTCGACAAGCTGGCCCCCCTGCCGGAATGGCAGGACCCGGCCTGGCTCGCCAAGAACCGCTACCCGCCCTTCGCCGACGCCCTGCGCGCCGAGCACCGCCCGGAGGACGTACCGCCCCGCCCGGCCGACCCGCTCCAGCCGGCGCCCGTGACCCCCGCCCGGCGGCGGCTCGCGTATGACGAACTCCTGGCCTCGCAACTGGCGCTCGCCCTCACCCGCGCCCGCCAGCGGCGGAAGGCGGGCCGGGTGAACGCGGGGGATGGACGCCTCGTCGCGCGGCTCACGGCCGATCTGCCCTTCGCCCTCACCGGGGCGCAGCGGCGGGCGGTGGACGAGATCCGCACCGACCTCACCGAGCCCCGCCGGATGCTGCGCCTGCTCCAGGGCGATGTCGGCTCGGGCAAGACGGCGGTGGCGCTCCTCGCCATGGCCTCGGCGGTGGAGGCCGGGCGGCAGGCCGCCCTGATGGCGCCGACCGAGATCCTGGCCCGGCAGCATTTCGAACGTCTCGTGCCCATGGCCGGCGCCCTGCGCCTGCGCCTGATGACCGGCCGCGACAAGGCTGCCGAGCGCCGGACGACCCTCGCCGACCTCGCGGCGGGGGAGATCGACATCCTCGTCGGCACCCATGCCCTGTTCCAGGAGGCCGTGACCTTCCGCGATCTCGGCCTCGCCGTGGTCGATGAGCAGCACCGCTTCGGCGTCCACCAACGGCTCGCCCTCGGCGCCAAGGGCGAGGCGGTGGACTTCCTCGTGATGACCGCCACGCCGATCCCGCGCACCCTGGCGCTGACCTTCTTCGGCGACATGGACGTCTCGGTCCTCGACGAGAAGCCCGCCGGGCGTCAGCCGATCCGCACGGTGACGATGTCGACCGACCGCCTGGACGAGGTGGTGGCCGGGCTCGGCCGGGCCATGGCGCAGGGCGAGCGCGTCTACTGGATCTGCCCCCTGGTGGAGGAATCCGAGTTCGTGGACCTCGCGGCGGCGGCCGAGCGGTTCGAGGACCTGAGGCAGCATTTCGGCGGGGTCGTCGGGCTGATCCACGGCAAGATGCCGGGGCCGGAGAAGGACGCCGCCATGGCCCGCTTCGCGGCGGGCGAGACGACGCTGCTGGTCTCGACCACCGTGGTCGAGGTCGGCGTCGATGTCCCCCAGGCGACGATCATGGTGGTGGAGCACGCCGAACGCTTCGGCCTCGCTCAGCTGCACCAGCTGCGGGGCCGCGTCGGGCGCGGCGCCAAGGCGTCGTCCTGCTTGCTGCTCTACCGCGGGCCGCTCGGGCAGGTCTCGCGGGCGCGGCTAGAGATGATGCGCGAGACCGAGGACGGCTTCCGCATCGCCGAGGCCGATTTGAAGCTGCGCGGCGAGGGCGAAGTGCTCGGTACCCGCCAATCGGGCATGGCCGCCTTCCGTCTCGCCCGGATCGAGAGCGACGGCGACCTTCTGGAGACCGCCCGCGACGATGCTAGGCTCGTGGTGGAGCGCGATCCGCGCCTCGAAAGCCCACGCGGTCAGGCCCTCCGGGTGCTGCTCTACTTGTTCGAACGGGAGGCCGCGATCCGGCTGATCGGGGCTGGTTGAACGGGTTCGTTCAGAAAACCGACAGGATCGAAATGTGCGGAAAATTACTGCACAATTGGTCGGATCGCGACGGACGCTCCGAGATAGATGAGCAATGACAAGGACTTATAAATTTCCTGTCAAGCTGGCGCGGTCGTTCAGGCAAGCTTCAGGTAGGCTAAGACCTTGCATCCGACACAATCGTCCCTTAACTCCAGATGAACGAAAGGCCCGGTACGCCGGGTCGTCACGGACGAATCTGGAGGACGGACATGTCGAACGGACTGTTCCAGCACCTGCCGGGCTCCAACGAGATGGCCGGCCACTTCGCGCTCCCCAATGAGCCGTGGTTGATGCCCATCTCGGATCGGGAGACCGTCGCGAACCGGACTGCGGACGAGCTTCAGGCCGCCGTGAAGCGGGCGTCTCGCCCGTTCTGGATCGCCGCCAATGGCCTCGTGGTGGCCCTCGGGCTCGCGCTCACCGTTCAGGCGAGCACGGGCTGGATGGCCCCCGCACAGCGCACCACCGTCTCGGTGGCGCAGGCGACCCCGCCGACCATCGCGCCCCAGCAGGCTTCCCTGCAGCGCTGATCGGCTCAAAGGGTCCACGACGTTTCGTGAAGGGCCGCCCCATCCGCCGGATGGGGCGGCCCTTCGCGTGTCAGGCATCCTCCGGCGCCGCGTGCCGCGTCTCGGCGGGGTGGGGGCCCGGGGCATGGGTGGAACGCAGGGTCGCCGCCATGGCGTTGAGCCGCGCCTGCGGATCCTCCGGCTGGATGACGCCCGCCGACATCACGAGCTTGGCCGCGTCATCGACGCTGATCGGCACTTCCACCACCTCCGAGCGCGGCAGGTAGAAGAAGAACCCCGTCGTCGGGTTCGGGGCGCAGGGCAGGAACACGCCCACGAGGTCGCCCCCTGACACGCCCCTACCTTGCAGGGCGTTCTCCACCTCCGGCGCGGCCGGCGCGGAGAGGAACACCACGGACCACGTGCCCTTCACCGGGAATTCCACCAGCCCCACGGTGCGGAACGAGGTGCCGTTCGCCGAGAACAGCGTCTCGAAGATCTGGCGCAGCCCCTTGTAGAGGCCTGAGATGACGGGGGTGCGGGCGAGCAGCACCTCCCCGAACTCGATGATCGACCGGCCGACGAGGTTGGCCGTGAGGAAGCCGAGGAGCGTCACCGCCAGGAAGGCGATGACCAGGCCGATGCCGGGAATCGAGAACGGCAGGTAATGGTCCGGCAGGTAGCTCGCCGGGATCAGCGGCTTCACGAAGGAATCGATGAGCGCGATGATCCACCACGTGATGTAGGCGGTGATGGCCAGGGGCCCCGCAACGATCACGCCGGTGAGGAAGTAGGTCCGCAACCGCCCTCGGGCGCTCACCCGCCGTTTCGGCGCGGCCGGATCGATGTCCGGGGACGGGATCGGGGGAAGACTCGACGCCACGACTGCCCTCTCGGCCGCAGGCTACCGGGGGACCCGGCCCAAGGGTGGCGGGGCCCCCCGCCGGGAGAGGTAGCGGTTGCGCCTGCCGCGCTCAAGGGCCGGCGCCGCATGGCTCGGTTTTCATCGCGCACGATCTTATTAGGCAGGTGTCGAACGATGAGCCTCGCCGTTGTCGTGTGTATGTTGTCTGGAATTGATCTAATTCACCTTTGTTGTGTTTGAGGAACACGGGTCGGCAATAGATGGAAACCCAGAACTAAACGCCGTTACTCGGTTGATCCGGGAAGCGTGGCCGCAGAAGACGCGACAGGGCGCGCGTGCCGCGCCGCTTCGAGTCGATGAGCCATGTCCCGCCCGTGTCAGCGCCGTTCCCCCTCTCGGGTCCGGCTTCCCCTCGGCCTCGCCCTGGCGGCGGCGAGCCTCGGCCCGGTACGGGCGCAACCGGCGCCGAGCGAGGTCGTCCTTGAGGAACTGAGCGTGGTCGGCCAGGGCGGTCCCGTCCCCGAGAGCGCCACCGGGCCGGTCAGCGGCTACCGCGCCACCCGCTCCGCCACCAGCACCAAGACCGACACGGCCTTGCGCGACTCGCCGCAGACCATCAACGTCGTGCCCCGACAGGTGATCGGCGATCAGCAGGATCTGCGGCTCACCGATGCGGTCACGAACGTCAGCAACGTCGTGCCGGGCAGCACCGTCCAGGGCCGCTCGCAGAACTACATCATTCGCGGCTTCAGCACGCAGGTCTTCGCCGTCGATGGCGTGCTCATCAATCCGGCCATCGCCTTCTATCCGGTTGAGCGAGACCTCGCGAATGCCGAGCGGGTGGAAGTCATCAAGGGGCCGGCCTCGGTGCTGTTCGGCCGGGGCGACCCTGGCGGCGTCGTCAACATCGTCACGCGGCGCCCGACGCTGGAGCCCTCCGGCGAACTCTCGGTGCTCGGCGGCGGCTTCGGCCTGCGCCGGGTGCAGGGCTCCGTGTCGAGCGCGCTGCTCGAATCCGACACCCTCGCCGGCCGGATCAGCTTCGCCGCGCAGGAAGATCCGACCTTCCGCAACATCGGCGACAACACCAATTCCAGGTACTTCATCGCCCCGGCGATCAGCTGGACGCCGACGCCCGACACGCGGGTCTACCTCAACTCCGAGTTCACGAAGCAGTACAGCCAGTACGACGAGGGGCTGATCGCCTTCCGGGGACGGGTGCCGCTGGACGACGTCGGCCGGTATTACGGCACGCCGTGGTCGCGCTATTATGGCGAGGTCAATTCCACGACGCTGCGCATCGAGCACGACGTCAACGAGAACCTGACCCTGCGCCAGATCGTGAACGGGCAATGGGGCGTGTTCCACGTCTTCGCCTCCCGCGCCACGGGGGTGAACGCCGCCGGGACGACGGTCGCCCGCCGGGAATCGACGGTCGATTCGACTTTCGCGGCGGTGGATACCCAGAGCGAGGCGGTGCTGAAGTTCGACACGTTCGGCTTCAGTCACACGGCGCTGCTGGGCTTCGAGTACACGAACGGGTTCCGCCACCCCTATTCGCTTCAGGGTGTCCTACCCTCGACCAGCTTCCTGAACCCGATCCTCGCCAACGCCTCGCCGGTGGGCCTCAGCCTCCAATCGGATTTGAAACAGAAGCTCGAACTGTTCGGCTTCTACCTGCAGGATCAGATCGCCCTCACGCCGCAATTGCAGCTCGTGATCGGCGCCCGGTTCGACCTCGGGTCGCAGTTCTATTTCAGCCGCACCACGGCCTCGCGGACCATCCCGCCGGATCAGGACTTATTCGGCGCCTCGCCCCGGATCGGCCTGATCTACCGGCCCTTCGAGCCGCTGACCTTCTACGCGAGCTACGCCACCTCGTTCGCGCCGCAGACGGCGAATGTCCTGAACGTCGCCAACCCCGCGCCGGAGACCGGCGAGCAGGTCGAGATCGGCACCCGCATCGACATCCTGCCGACCCTGACCCTCTCCGGCTCGGCCTTCCGCATCACCCGCGACAACGTCGCCGCCACCGATCCGGCGAACACCGGCTTCTCGGTCATCACCGGGCAGCAGCAATCACAGGGGTTCGAAGCGGACCTCGCGGGGGAGATCCTGCCGGGCTGGAACGTGATCGGCGGCGTCGGCTTCCTCGACGCGAAGATCACCCGCGACACCACCTTCGCCGTCGGCAACCGCCTCGTCGGCGTGCCGACCTTCAGCGGCAGCGTCTGGACCACCTACGAGTTCCGCGAGGGCTGGCTGCGCGGCCTCGGCCTCGGGGCGGGCGTCACCTATGTCGGCCAGCGGACGGGCGACCTCAACAACAGCTACTCCGTCGGCGCCTATGCCCGCGTGGACGCCGCCCTCTGGTACGATTTCGACGAGCGCTGGCGTCTCTCGGTCAACCTGCGCAACCTGACGGACGCGCGCTACATCGAGCAGCCGTTCAACCAGTTCAACAATGCACCGGGGGCGCCGTTCTCGGCCATCGCCGCGATCCGCGTGAAGCTGTAGCGCGCCCTCACTCGGCGGGCGCGGGCACCAGCGGCTTGCGCGCGGTCCGCCGCCCGGCGGCCCGGCGGCGCAGGAGGTAGAGGGCGATCCCCGTCGCCGCGAAACCCGGCATCGCCAGGGCCGCGAGGCAGAACAGCAGGGCGAAGCCCGCGCCGAAGAACCGGCCGCGATGCACCTCCAGCATGTTGCCGGCGATCCGCTTGCCCAGCGGCTGATCGGCCGCGCGCTCGGCCGACATGAGGGTGCCCGTGGCGGCCTCGTATCGCGCCTCGTTGCGGGCGGCGGGGCGGTCGTCGTCGCGGGAGAACCAGCGGATGCGGATCGGCTGGCGCCCTTCCTCCGGCAGCAGGATCTGCGCACGGGCGGCGTTCCGCCCCTCGCCATCGTGGAACGCAGTCCAGACTGCATCGAGGGCGGGCGGCCCCTCCGGCCCGGCCTTGGCGCGCTTGCCCATCGCAGCGGGCTTGGCCCCGCCGACGAGCAGGGCGTTCGCCCCGTCCTTGAACCAGCCGTAGGACCATGTGAGCCCGGACAGGGCGATGATCAGGTAGACCGGCAGCAGCCACGTCCCGGCCACCGCGTGCAGCGACCACCACCGCGCCCGCCCCGGCCGGGACAGGCTCGGGCGCAGCCAGATCCTGAGGCGGTGCACCTGCGGCCAGCGCAGCACGATCCCCGTCACGAGGAACACCAGCAGGGCGATGGCGCAGGCGCCGGTGATCTGCCGTCCCCACCCGTTGCCGTCGCCGGGCAGAAGCAGGAAGCGGTGCAGCGCGAGCACCGTGTCGAACAGGGCCTCGCCCCGCACCGGCCCGAGCACCGCGCCGTCATAGGGGTCGGCGAAGACCGAGTCCGGCCGCTGGCGCGTCGCCGGATCGCGGGCGAAACGGATGGTGACGCTGGCGGCCGGGTCGTCCTGTAGGGTCAGCCGCGCGACGCGCTGGCCGGGCCTCTGCGCTTCAATGCGCTGCGTGAGATCCGACAGGGCGAGCGGCGGCGCCTCCCGCGTCGCCACCGTCAGACGATCAGGGTTCGCCCAATCGGTGAGGGCCTCCTCGTAGCTGAGGAGCGCGCCGGTCGCGCCCACTACCGCCAGGATCAGCCCGGCCGTGAGGCCGAGCGCCCAGTGCAGGCGGAAGAGGATCGCGCGGGGGCTCGGCATCGAAAGGGCTCCGGGCTGTCCGCCGGGACGGCGGCATGCGGCACCGGGTAGGTGATGGAGCTGGCCCGATCAAGCGCCCTTCGCAAGCATTGCGGCCGTAGAAGGCCAGCACTCTGCTTGATTATAAAAGATCTAAGGTAGGTTTTTGCCTCGTTGAGAATGTCGAGAACGACAAATGCTGCACCGCCTGAGCGCGCGGGTCGGCGACGGGTCACCCAAGCTTTTCGATGGATCACAAGGCGCGGCTATAGTTTCCGCACAGAGATATCAGGCTACTCCGCCCTTGAAACAAATTGATACACAACCTTCAAGGCAGAGTTGCAACTCCCCTCCAGCATCCGGTGTTTCCAGGCACTCACGAAGGAGGAAGACTTCCATGCGAATGAAGTTGATTGGCGCGGCCCTTCTCGCGCTCGGCACCATCACCGCTACGGCGGGAACCGCGGAAGCCCGCGACGGGTGCGGACTCGGCTTCCACCGCACGATTACGGCTTTTGCCGTCCGAACGGCTTCTACCGCCCCTACGCGTTCCGTCCGGTCTACGGCTACGGCTGGCGTCGGCATTACGGCTGGCATCGTCACTGGGGCTGGCACCGCCATGTCGGCTGGCGCGGTGGCTGGCACCACGGCTGGCGCCGCTGGTAACGGCTGACGCGGCCTCACCGCCCCGTGCCCCGGTCGTGCCGTCTCTCGCGAGGCGGCGCGGCCGGGGCCGTTTCGTTTCCGGATCATTCACCGGCGCTGCGGCTGTACTTGCTTCGGACGGAGCCCGCATCCCGGAAAGCGTGGCGGCCGGCAAACATAGGCAATGGCGACCGTGTATCGCCGCCGATTCGTGCAATCGTTTCACAGACTTTGCCGGTTTGGTCACGAATTGGTGACGCTTGCCTGCATTTCTGGTGGAGAAGCGGTGCGCCCCGGTGCGCCGTCACGTCCGATCGGTTCCCGATGCCCGCCCCCCAGCCGCTCCGCGTCGTCGCCACGAATCCCTCCGTTGAGGCCGATCCCGTCCGCCGGCTCGCCACCTATTTCGACGGGCTCGACCAGGGGGTGATCGCCATCGACCGGCGGGGCCGCGTCGTGGTCGCCACCGCCCCCGCCCGCGCCATCCTCTCGGGCCTCGGCTTCACCGCGACCACTGGCTCCTCGGGCCGTGACCTGCTGCGCATCCTCGCGGCGATCACCGGCTCCGGCCTGCGCGACGGCTTCGCGATGCTGCGCCGTGCCCGCGCGGAGGAAGGCCCGCAGGCCTTCGAGACGGTGACGGCCGGGCGCACCATCGCCCTGCGCATCCATCCCGTGGACGGGGGCTGGACCGTCGCCTTGGAGGACATGACCGAGATCCGCGCGCGCGAGGCGAACTCGGCCGAGTTGGCGCGGATCGATCCGCTCACCGGCCTCGCCAACCGGCTGATGCTGCGCGAGCGCCTCAGCGCCTCCCTCGACCGCCTGAACCGCTACGGCGAGCCCTGCGCCGTGCTCCTCCTCGACCTCGACCGCTTCAAGCCGATCAACGACACCCTCGGCCACGCCGTGGGCGACGCGCTGCTGGAGAAGGTGGCCGACCGCCTGCGCTCGGCCGTGCGCAGCGCCGACACGGTGGCGCGGATCGGCGGCGACGAGTTCGTGGTGATCCAAGCCGGCGCCGCGCGGCAGGAGGACGTGACGATCCTCGCCCGGCGGCTCGTGGACTTGATCGGCCGCACCTACATCATCGACGGGCAGTTGCTGACCATCGGCGTCAGCGTCGGCGCGGCCCTCGCGCCCAAGGACGGCGCCGACGCGGAGCGGCTGCTCAAGCACGCCGACCTTGCCCTCTACCGCGCCAAGCTCGACGGGCGCGCCACGTTCCGGTTCTTCGAGCCGGAGATGGACGTGCGGATGCAGGCCCGCCGCCGGCTGGAACTCGATATCCGGCAGGCGCTCGCCCGGCGGGAGTTCGTGCTGCACTACCAGCCGCAATTGAACCTGAAGAACCAGAGCGTCACCGGCTGCGAGGCGCTCCTGCGCTGGAAGCATCCCGAGCGCGGCACGGTCTCCCCGGCGGATTTCATCCCGCTGGCGGAGGAGGTCGGGCTGATCGTGCCGATCGGCGAATGGGTGGTGCGGCAAGCCTGCCGGGACGCGGCCCTGTGGCCGGATACGGTCTCGGTGGCGGTGAACGTCTCGCCCGCCCAGTTCAAGAGCGAGCGGCTGGTGGACATGATCGTCTCCGCCCTCGCCACCTCGGGCCTGCCCCCGCGCCGCCTGGAGGTGGAGATCACCGAGGGCGTGCTGCTGCAGAACAACGATCACACGCTCGACACCCTGCACCGGCTGCGCAAGCTCGGCGTGCGCGTCTCGATGGACGATTTCGGCACCGGCTATTCCTCCCTGAGTTATTTGCGCAGCTTCCCCTTCGACAAGATCAAGATCGACCGCTCCTTCGTGAAGGACATCGCCACCGCGCCGGATGGCGACGCGATCATCCGCGCCATCGCCGGGCTCGGCCGCAGCCTCGGCATGACGACGGTGGCGGAAGGGGTCGAGACCGAGGAGCAGATGCGCCGCATCCAGGCCGAGGGCTGCACCGACGTGCAGGGCTACCTCATCAGCCGACCAGTGCCCCTCGACGACCTGATGCGCCTGCTGCCGCGCGATCCGCACGCCAACCCGTCCGCCCCGGGAGTTCACCCATGAGCGACCTCTACCGCCTCGTCTACGCCAGCAAGAACCTGCTCAACGGCTCGGAGCCGGAGGCCCGGGCGGCCGTGGAGACGATCCTCGACGCCTCCCGCCGCAACAATCCCCGCGTCGGGGTGACGGGGGCGCTGATGTTCAACGACGGCGCCTTCGCCCAGGTGCTGGAAGGTCCGCAGAAGGGCGTCGAGGACACGTTCGAGCGCATCCAGCGCGATCTGCGCCATGGCGACGTGACGGTGCTCGAATGCCGCCCGGTGACGGAGCGCAGCTTCTCGGAATGGTCGATGGCCTTCGTCGGCCGCTCGACCGGCGGACAGGCCGCCTGGAGCCGCCTCGCCACCGAGAGCGGCTTCGACCTGCGCCGCCTCGACGGCGACGAGGTCTTCTCCATGCTGCACGGCCTCGTCCTGGAGGAAGAGGGCATGGCCGCCCCACCGGCCGCCCCGCCCCCCGCCCCTCGCGCCCTCGACACCGCCCGCCTGCGCGAGGAGATCGCCCCCCTCCCCCGCCCGCAGGTCGTGTCGGCACCCGCGCCCGAGCCCGTTCCCGCGCGGATCGCGGGCGATGCCGCCGCCATCGCCATCCTGAAGGCGGCCCTGGCGGAGGAGCGCACCCGCACGACGGGCCTGCGCAGCGAACTTGACGCCCTGCGCGTCGCCCTGGCGGAAGCCGAAGGCCGGCTCGACCACCTGCGCGAGCAGCGCGACCTCTGGCGCTACCGCTCCCGGGTGCTGGCGACGGCCCTGTGCGAGGACGCCGACGGTGACGACGCCGCGCAGGAGGACGAGGCCCTGGCGCCGGCCCGCGCCGTGGCGTGAGCGCCGACTCGATAACGGATTGTAAAAATAACCAGATCTTTGAAGACTCCATCAACCCTCAAGACAGGCCGATTTCTGCCATTAACGCCCTCAAAACCGGGGGCCATCAGAAGTGGAGACAAGGAAAAGAACGGTAGGGAGCCACAGTGCTTTCGACGGAATCGACTCGTAAACTCGTGAAGCTGCTCCCCCTGCTCGCGAGCGATCAGGACGGCGAAGTTGCCGGTGCGGCCAGGGCCATCCGCCGGGCGCTCGCCGCAGACAACCTCGATCTGCACGATCTCGCGCGCATCCTCGCCGGCCGCGCCGACGGCGCCGCCCGACCGGACGATCCCGGCGAGGCGAAACCCCACGATCCCCGAAGGCCTACGGCGTCCGAAGGATCGCCGTCCGATCGGCGTTCGGAAATGCGGTTTCGAAAAGTCTTGCAGGCCGGCAAGATCGTTCTCCCCAACGGCGGCGTCCTCGATTGTAAGGTGAGGAACCGGTCCGAGAGTGGTGCGCTGCTTCAGCTTGCCAGCCTCAGCGGCGTACCGGATCAGTTCGTCCTGCAAATACCATCGACTGCGGAAATGTTTGCTGTCGAGATCGTGTGGCGTGGCGACCACGAGATCGGTGTTTTCCGCATTTAGGGCGGCCCATCTCACGTTGAGGCACTAAGGAGCAATCTGCCTTCTGCCGCGTTCTAACCTCGACTGAGACGTGGAGGGTGATGATGGCAAACGGCGTGCGCAACGGGTTCCGCATCGGCATCCGGCCGGACCCGCAGAACAGCAAGCGCTACCTCTGGATCCTGAGCGGCACGCAGACGCTGTTCCGGGAAGAGTCGCCGTCGTCCTACGATTCCGTCGAGCAGGCGATCGCCGATGCCGAGGCACGGGCCGACGAGCTCGACCAATAGGTCGCGCATCGCCGCAACGGCTTCGGTTTCAAACGAGCGGAGAACGGCATGTCCACCACGACGATCAAGCCAGTCACCAAACTCGCCGACGGCAAAGAGATCAGGCCGGAGACCGTGCTCGCCAACGGGCAGGTTCTCACCCGAGAGATCCAGTTGCAGAAGTAAGTAGCACTTCACAAAGGCATGGGTGCGCGAGCACCCCTTTGTTGATTGTCGAGATATCACAGCCGCTGTTGTAAAGCGGGTGGTCGGGTGGGCGCCGAGAAATAGCACAGAATCGTGGGGCGACTTCTTCTAAGGGTGTGGCACCTAATTTAAGACGGTAGCTCATAAGGATGAGCGCCCCCGCGCTTCGCCAGGGGGCGCTTTCTGCGTTTCATAGGTTTTAACTCATCCAGGTCCGTTTCGAATGTGCGGGGAAGCTGCGGGACCGGACGTGGCGTCCAAGCCTGCCGCGTGGGCGCAACCCCTTGCTCCGCCCTCTCCCGGCGGCTACTGAATCGGACGCTTCTGTCGTCGTGTCTGTTCGCTGCGAAGATGCGGAAGCCGAATCGCCGTTCCGCGCGAACGGCTTGGGCCTGTAGCTCAATGGTTAGAGCCGACCGCTCATAACGGTCTGGTTGTAGGTTCGAGTCCTACCGGGCCCACCATTCCCTTCCTCTCGACAAGCGGCGTGCCGGCCTCCTCCGTCTCGCTCCCCCGTCACGCCGCCGACATCGCCTGCGCGCGGGATCTGGCGAGGTGGCGTTCGATCAGCGTCTGCAGATGGGTCCGGTCGAAGGGCTTGCCGACATGGTCGTCCAGGCCGGCGGCGATCAGCGCGCGGACCTGCTCCGGCAGCACATGCGCCGTCATCGCGAGGATCGGCACGTCGCGCGCCTCGCTGTGCAAGCCACGGATCAGACGCGTCGCGGTGATGCCGTCCATCACCGGCATCTCGATGTCCATCAGGATGAGGTCGAAGGGCTCGGCCTCGACCAGGGCGACGGCCTCCTGTCCGTCGCAGGCGGTGGAGACCCGGTAGCCCATGGCCTCCAGCACCATCTGCGCGATCTCGCGGTTGATCGCGCCATCCTCCACGAGAAGGAGATGCGCCGGCCGCGCCTGCGATGTTCCGGAGGCAGGGAGCGGCGCGCTGGGCGATGGCGGGTCGAGCCTCCGCTGATCCGCCGGCGCTTCGGGCAGGACCAGATCGAACCAGAAGGTCGAGCCTTCGCCGTCGCGGCTTTCCAAGGCGATGGTGCCGCCCATCGCCTCGATGAGGCCCTTGGCGATGGCGAGGCCCAAGCCCGTGCCGCCGAAGCGCCGCGTCGTGCTGCTGTCGGCCTGGACGAAGCGGGCGAAGAGCCGGGACTGCGCGTCTGCGGGAATGCCGATGCCGGTGTCGCGGACGGTGACGCGGAGCGCGATTCCCTCCGACGTCGCCGTCTGCGTGATCGTGGTGGTGACGGAGCCGGCCTGCGTGAACTTCACCGCGTTGTTCACGAGGTTGAGCAGCACCTGCCGCAGGCGGGTCTTGTCGCCGATGACGGGATGATCGTCCGCCGCGTCGCCCTCCATCACCAGGGCGAGGCCCTTGCGCTCGGCGGCGCCCGCGACCAGCGCCACGGTTTCCTCCACAAGGCCGAACGGCGAGAAGGGGGTGGCTTCCAGGGTGACGCCATCCGCTTCGATGCGGGCATAGTCCAGGATGTCGTTGACCACCGTGGTCAGGACCTCGCATCCGACCCGCATCTGGTCGATGCAGCGCCGCTGCTCCGGGGTCAGGCTGGCATCGTTGCGCAGGAGGTCGCCGAAGCCGACGATGGCGTTGAGGGGCGTGCGCACCTCGTGGCTCATCGTGGCGAGGAAGTCGCTCTTGGCACGCTCGCCGGCCTCGGCGCGGAACTGCGCCGCCTCGGCCCGGTCGCAGGCCTCGGCCAGTTCCGTCGTCCGGGCGGCGACGCGCACCTCAAGGTCCGCATTGGCCTGTTCGAGGGCGCGGTCGCGCTCGCTGAGCCGCGCGAGCAGCTTCGTCAGTGCATCGGTCAGTTCGGTGATTTCGAGATAGCCTCGCGGCTTCGGAAGCTGGGCATCGGCGGGGGCATTGCCGATGACGCCGGCCGCCCGCGCGAGGGCGCGGAGGGGATCGGCAAGACGCTCGGCGGCCAACCAGCCCAGGAGCGCGAACAGCAGCGTGAAGGCGACACCGCCGAGCACCAGCCGGTTGATGATCGGATCGGAGATCGACCGCGCGAATTCGACCGGCTGCCGGACTAGGATGGTCCAGGGCAGCGTCGGCCTGCGGAGGGAGGGCTGGCCACGGCTGGCGCCGGTGAAGTAATCGCCGCCATCGGGCCAACGCCCCCGCGCGCTGGCGAGCTCGGCGCCGGCGGCGAGCGCCGAGAGGGCCGGCAGATCGGTGTCGATCCGGCCGCCGGTCTGGTCGCCGGGGCCGAGGACGACGGTCCCGTCCCCGGCGAGGATCATCACCTCGACGCTGGGCTCCCGCTTCAACGCCGTCGCGATGGCCGCCTGGCTCATCTCCCGCATCCAGCTGACGCTCAGATGGCCGCCGACGACGCCGACCTTCGCGCCCGACGCATCGCGGAACGGCATGGCGACGTCCACGAAGCGGTGCGGCTCGCCGTAGGGCAGCGCCGGCAGACGCGTCGCCAGCAGCTTCGCTTCGTGGATGTCGATGACGGTCGGCGCCTGGATGCCCTGGTGGAACCACGGGCGCGCCGCGACGCTCTCGCCCTCCAGCATGCCCCCACTGCTCGCGATGACGATGCCGTTGCTGTCGGCGAAGCCGATCCAGGCATAGGCGGGATAGCTCTCGCGCAGGGCATCGACCCAGGTGCGGCGGGCCTCGGGCGTGGTCGCGTTGGTGCGGGCCACAGAGGACAGCACGGTCATGTCGCCGAGGCGCTCGGTGATGTTCGCGTCGATGATCTGCCGCAGGTGCTCCGCGAGTTCCGCCGTGTGCGCCTCGGCGCGGATCTGCACCCGCTGGGAGACGAACTGGGACACGACGAGCGTGGCGGCGACGGTGAGCAGCAGCGCCCCACCGGCAAAGACGAGGGCAAGGAGCGTCCGCAACCGCATCAAGACGACCTCGGGTCAGCCGCCGGACCGTCTTGTGAGGCGGTCGACCGGCTTGGGATGATCGGAGATCGTGTGATCTTTCCGGCCAAGTCGGTCAATGAGTGGCACGCCAATCCTTTATCGGCGGTGTTTCCACGAAGGTCAGTCCGCAGACAATCTCAGTCTGCGATGTCCGTGCATCATGTCTCGACAAGACTCAGCGCAGGCTGGTCTTGTCGAGTTGGCGAATCACCGCCCGGGTGTGGAGGGGCCGCGCGATGGCGGCCCCGCCGCCGTCACTTCCCGCTGGGGGCCGCGCCGCTGCCCGTGGCGCCGTTACCGGTGCTGCCCGAGCCGGCGGCGGCGCCGGACGTCGCGGTGCTGCCGTTCGGCGTGCTCTGCGCGGCGGCCATGCCGACCGTGCCGGCGAGAACGGCGAGCGCGAGGACCGACGATTGAAGGGTACGGCTGATCATAGCGTGCTCAATTCTTTCTGCCGGGTCATTCCGGTATGATAGTACAACCGGGGGTCTGTGCAGTCGTTCCTTGATTATCCTCCATGGCCGAGGGCCGGCAGGACATGCCGGCCGAACGCCTCTACGAACGCGGTCTGATCACCCGCGACCTGATGGATGATGATTTCGGCCGGGCCCAACTCCATGAGTTCGGCGAGCCACGCGGCGTGGCGCCCGAAATCCTCCGAGACCCGCACGTAGCCCGGTACGTCCTCGGGCCGCACGAAGCGCGAGGCCGTATCGAAATCCTCCGGCCGGCGCAGGTCCCAATTCGCGTCGCCTTCGAGCATGTTGCTCGCCCATTGGTCGTGGGCCTGCGCGAGCGCCTTGGCGGGGTCGGGATCCCAGCACACCTTCGTCTGCATGAAGATCGGCTTGCCCGCGCCGCCGCCTTCGCGGAACGCCTCGAAGACCGGGCGCAGCTTGGCAGGGTCGATGCCCACGGTGACGAGCCCGTCGGCCCAGGCGGCGACTTGGCGGGCGGTCTCCGGCGTCACCGCGCCGGCGATCAGCAGGGGTGGGCGGGCGGGCCGGGAATACAGCTTGGCGTCGATGACGGTGACGCGCCCCCGGTGGGTGACGGTCTCGCCCTCGAACAACGCGCGGATCACGGCGGCGCATTCGGCCAGCCGGGCCGTGCGCTCGGCCTTGTCCGGCCAGGGCAGGCCGGTGACGTCCTCATTCAGGCGCTGGCCGGAGCCGAGGGCGAGCCAGAGGCGCTCCGGGAACATCTCGGACAGGGTCGCGGCCGATTGCGCCAGCACCGCCGGGTGGTGGCGGTAGCCCGGCGCGGTGATGATGCCGAATGGCAGGCGCGTCGTCGCGAGGGCGGCGCCGAGCCAGGACCACGCATGGCCCGCGTGCCCCTGCTTCACGCTCCAGGGGCGGAAATGCTCGGAGGACATGGCGCAGGTGAAACCGGCAGCCTCGGCCGCCTGGACGTCGCGCAGCAGCGCCGAGGGAGCATGCTGCTCATGCGAGGCGTGGTAACCGATCCGTGTCACGGTGGTGATCTCCTGATCATGCGAGTGTCCGCGAACGCGGTTCAGTTTAGAAAGACTTTGCGAAGCGGGAGCTTAGCCTGTGTTCTGTGCATGAGGGGCCTGCGCGCGCACGCCATTGTGACGCGAGCCGCGGCAAGATTATCTCGCGTATGCGAGATTGCTCGTGTCAGCCAACCAGGATGGTTCATGGCCCAGTCTGAAGGGTCTTCCAAGCGCTCATCGGCCGCTGGCGGGTGGGGTGCGCTGAAGAGCTGCGGCAAGCACCTGCTCGGCAGCCGTGCGCCGCTGACGGGAGCCCGCGCCCTTCTGAAGGCCAACCAGCCCGACGGGTTCGATTGTCCCGGCTGCGCCTGGGGCGACCCGGAGCACGGCTCGTCGTTCGAATTCTGCGAGAACGGCGTGAAGGCGGTCTCCTGGGAGGCCACCGACAAGCGCACGAAGCCGTCCTTCTTCGCCCGTCACACGCTCACCGAGCTGCGGGGCTGGAGCGACTACGCCCTGGAAGGCCAGGGCCGCCTGACTCACCCGATGCGCTACGACGCAGCGAGCGACCGCTACCTGCCGGTGAGCTGGGAGACGGCGTTCGCGGAGATCGGCGAGACCCTGCGCGGGCTCGACTCCCCCGATCAGGCCGAGTTCTACACGTCCGGCCGCGCCTCGAACGAGGCCGCCTACCTCTATCAGTTGTTCGCCCGCGCCTACGGGACCAACAACTTCCCCGATTGTTCGAACATGTGCCATGAGGCGAGCGGGGTCGCCTTGATCGACGCGATCGGCGTCGGCAAGGGCACCGTGCTCCTCGAGGATTTCGAGAAGGCGGACGCGATCTTCTGCGTCGGGCAGAATCCCGGCACCAACCATCCGCGCATGCTCGGCGACCTGCGCCGGGCGGCCGAGCGCGGCGCGAAGGTCGTGGTGCTGAACCCGGTGCGCGAGCGCGGGCTGGAGCGCTTCGCCGACCCGCAGAATACCGTCGAGATGCTGCGCGGCGCGAGCCAGCCCATCGCCAGCCACTACCTCCAGCCGCGCTCCGGCGGCGACATGGCCGCCTTCCGGGGCATCGCCAAGATCGTGTTCGCCCGCGATGCCGAGGCGCTGGCGGCGGGCCGTCCGTCGATCCTCGACCGCGCCTTCCTCGAACACCACACGGCCGGGCTCGACGCCTATCGCGCCGCCGTCGAGGCGACCTCCTGGGAGGCGATCCTCGACCAGTCCGGCCTGACCCGCGACGAGATCGACGCGATGGCGGAGGTCTATCTCGGGGCGCAGCGCGTCATCGCCACCTGGGCGATGGGCGTGACCCAGCACCGGCACTCGGTGGCGACCATCCGGGAGATCGCCAACCTCCTGTTCCTGCGCGGCCATATCGGCCGTCCGGGCGCGGGCCTCTGCCCGGTGCGCGGCCATTCCAACGTGCAGGGCGACCGGACGGTCGGCATCAACGAGCGCCCCGCCGAGGCCTTCCTCGCGTCGCTCGAACAGCATTTCGACCTGCCGATGCCGCGCCGGCACGGGCACAACGTGCTCGCCGCCATCCGCGCGATGCGCGACGGCACGTCGAAGGCCTTCATCGGGCTCGGCGGCAACTTCCTGCGGGCGACGCCGGATACGCCGGTGGTGGCGAAGGCGCTGGCCTCGTGCCGGCTGACCGTGCACATCGCCACGAAGCTCAACCACGCCCATCTCGTGCCCGGCGAAATCGGCTACCTGCTGCCCTGCCTCGGCCGCACGGAGATCGACCGCAACGCCGAGGGCAAGATCCAGATCGTGACCGTCGAGGATTCGATGAGCATGGTCCACGGCTCCGGCGGCATCAACAAGCCGGCCTCGAAGGAACTGCGCTCCGAGATCGGCATCATCGCCGGCATGGCGCAGGCCACCGTGGGCTCCGCCGCCATCGACTGGGCGGGCTTCGCCGCCGACTACGACCGGATCCGCGAGGCCATTGCGGTCACGATTCCGGGGTTCACCGGGTACAACACGCGGGTGCGCAAGCCGCGCGGCTTCATGCTGCGCAACCTCGCCGCCGAGCGGGTCTTCGACACCGGCACCGGACGCGCCAACTTCGCGGCCGCGCCCCTGCCCGCCGAGACGGAGCATCAGGCCGCGACCAAGACGCGCGACACGTTCGTGCTGCAAACCTTCCGCAGTCACGACCAGTACAACACCACGATCTATGGTCTTGATGACCGCTACCGGGGCGTGTACGGCGAGCGCCGGGTGATCTTCGCCCATCCCGACGATCTCGCGGAAATCCGCGACCGGTTCGGGGAGCGCGTCGACATCCTCGGGACGCATGACGACGGCATCACGCGGCGGGCGGAGGATTTCCGCCTCGTGCCCTTCGACATGCCGCGCGGTTTGCTGGCGGGCTACTACCCCGAGTTGAACGTCCTCGTGCCGCTCTCGACGTTCGGCGAGAAGAGTGACACCCCGACCTCCAAATCGGTCCTCGTGACCCTTCAGCCGCGCGCGGCGGCGTGAGCGAAGCCCTGGACGAGGCGGCGTTCGTCGCCGCCCTGGGCCGGGTGTCGGCCGCTTACCCCGAACTGCCTCCGCTCGAAGCGGGACTCCTCGCCGCCCTCGTCCTCGGCTTGCCGGGGGACAGCCGGGCCTTCGCCCGCACCTTCGCGGTGGAGCACGCCCTCGTCCTGCGCGCCCTTTCGGAGCTGGAGGAAGCCGGCCACGTCGCGGTCACGGATCGCGACGGGCGCACGCAGCGGACGCGCTATCACTCGGCCGCGCCGACCCCTACCTGATCGGATCGGCGCGGAAGCGGCCCTGCTCGGCTTCGGCAGGCTGGCACCGGCAGGTCGCCGGCACGGACGAGGCGCCCTTGTGGGCCGGAGCCTCGCAGGTGAGCAGGCGGGTGAGCAGATGCTCCAGCGGGTCCGCCTGATACGGCTTCTGCAGCACCGGCACGGCCTGATAGGCGGCCTCAAGGCCCTGCCGCCCGTAGCCCGTGGCGAACAGGAACGGAATGCAGCGCTCGAACAGCAGATCCGCGATCGGGTAGCTGCGCGTGTTGCCGAGGTTCACGTCCAGCACCGCGAAATCGAAGTCCTCGTTGCGCGCGAGGGTCAGTCCCTGTTCGAGGCGCATCGCGGTCACGACCTCGCAGCCGAGATCGAGGAGCATGTCTTCGGCGAACATGGCCACGAGGCTCTCGTCCTCGACCAGTAGCACCCGGCGTCCGGTCAGCATGGTCATGGGGCCAGGGACCCTTCGACCGTCTCTTGGCCGATCCAGCCCAGTTGCGTCAGCGGGATGCGCATGGCGCAGACGACGCCCTCCGGCGCGTAAGTGATGACGGCGCTGCCGTCGAACTCCAGCGGCAATTGCCGCTCGATCAGCCGGGAGCCGAACCCCTTCCGTGTCGGCTGCGCGACGGGCGGTCCATCCTGTTCCTGCCACGTCAGGTCGAGCTGCTGCTGCCCGCCGCCGAGGTCCGACAGCGCCCAGGTGACGGAGACCCTGCCCTCGCCGGTCGAGAGGGCGCCGTATTTGGCGGCGTTGGTCATCAGCTCGTGCAGCGCCATCGCCAAAGTCACCGCGACTTTCGGGTGTAGCCGCGCATCCGGGCCATCGAGCCGGAAGCGGTTGATGTCGACCTCGGCCAGGAGATGAGGGGCGAGCGACCGCTCGATCACGCTGATCAAGCTGGCGCTCTCCCAATTGTCCTCGACCAGCACGTTGTGGGCGGTGGAGAGGGCGGTCATGCGGGCATCGAACACAGCGCGCACAGCCAGATCGGTGCGGCCGCGGAAGGTCTGCGCGGCGATGGATTGCACCGTCGCGAGGGTGTTCTTCACCCGGTGGTTCAATTCGTTGATCAGCAGGCGCTGGCGCTCGGCGGCAGCCTTCTCCTCGCTGATGTTCCGCACCTCGATGATCGTGCCGATGATGTTGGCGGCATCGTCGCGGATCGGGCTCGCGGTGAAGCCGACCGGGTAGAAATGCCCGTCGCGGTGGACGAACACCTCCTCGCCGCGCTCCTGGTTGTTCTCCGGGAAGGCGCGGTCGATGGCGCATTCGTGCAGCGGGAACGGGCGCCCGTCGGGATAGGTGTGGTGGACGATGTCGTGCAGCGGACAATCCCGCGCCAGGACCTCGTCCAGGGTCCAGCCGGTCAGCTCTTCAGCGGCGCGATTCATGTAGATGCAATGCTGGCGGTCATCCATCAGGAAGATGGACACCGAGGCATTGTTGAGGACCGCGTTGAGCCGCCGCTCCGTCTCGAACAACTGGCCCGCATGGCGCAGCGTCGGCAGCGGCCGGATCGCAGCGGGCTCAGACTGTAGCGGTTGCCGGGAATTCGGCACGAGCACAACCCTTCACACGTCTCTTCTGAAAGCCTGAGTTGTGCAATGCCCGTCACTGGGGCCGGTTCCCCCGACCGGACGTGGAACGGCTGTCGGGGGAGCGGGATCGCTTCGGGCGCGGCGGACGAGGTCTAGCGCACGCTGGGCCGCGCCGGGGCGACGAGCAGCACGAGGGCGCCCGCGACGATGCAGGCGATGGAGCCCGCGAGCACGCCGACCTTGACCTCCGACTCGAGGGCGGGGGCGTCGGCGAAGGCCAGGAGGCCGATGAACAGGCTCATGGTGAAGCCGACCCCGCAGAGCAGCGCGACGCCGTAGACCTGCGCCCAGGTGGCGTGGGCCGGCCGCTGCGCCAGCCCCGTCTTCACGCAGGCGAGCACGAAGCCGAACACGCCGAGCTGCTTGCCGAGGAAGAGGCCGAGGGCCACGCCGAGGGTGACGGGCTCGAGGAGCATCTTCGGCTCGAACCCGACGAGGGACACGCCGGCATTGGCGAAGCCGAAGATCGGCAGCACGAGATAGGCCGACCAGGGCTGGATCGCGTGTTCCAGCCGGTGCAGCGGCGAGGTCGGGTCGTCGGGCGTGCCCCGGCTGAGGCGCAGCGGGATCGTGAGGGCGAGCAGCACTCCGGCGATGGTGGCGTGCACACCGGATTTCAGCACGAACAGCCAGAGCAGGACGCCGAGCGCGAGGTAGGGCGCGAGGCGCGAGACCCCGGCCTTGTTCAGACCGTAGAGGACCGCGAGGGTGACGGCCGCCCCGCCGAGCATCGGCAGGGACAGGTCGGCGGTGTAGAAGGCCGCGATGATGACCACGGCGCCGAGGTCGTCGATGATCGCGAGCGCCGTCAGGAACACCTTCAGCGACACCGGCACCCGCGACCCGATGAGGGCCAGCACCCCGAGGGCGAAGGCGATGTCCGTGGCGGCGGGAATCGCCCAGCCGCGCAGGGTCTCGGGCGAGTGCCAATTGACGGCGACGTAGACCAGGGCCGGGGCCATCATCCCGCCTAGGGCGGCGACGCCCGGCAGGATGCGGTCGGGCCATGTGCGCAGGCGCCCGTCGAGCATCTCGCGCTTGATCTCAAGCCCGACGAGCAGGAAGAACGCGGCCATCAGCGCGTCGTTGATCCAGTGCAGCACGCTGAGCGGCCCGAGATGGGCCTTGAGCGCCGCGAAATAGACCTCTGCGAGGGACGAGTTCGCCACCACGAGGGCCAGTGCGGCGCTCGCCATCAGCACGAGGCCGCCGCCGGCCTCGCTGATCAATAGGCGTCGGAGGGCGGAGGCCGGGCGACGGATCGTGCGGGGTGCGTGCATGCCCCCAGGGGGTGCCAAGGTTGGGGCACCGGTTCAAGCCCAATCGGGCCGGGCGGGTCAGAACGAGCGCGGAAGCCCGAGGATATGCTCGGCGACGTAGGACAGGATCAGGTTCGTGGAGATCGGTGCAACCTGATAGAGGCGCGTCTCGCGGAACTTGCGCTCCACGTCGTATTCGGCGGCGAAACCGAAGCCGCCGTGGAACTGGATGCAGGCATTGGCCGCCTCCCAGGACGCCTTGGCGGCGAGATACTTCGCCATGTTGGCCTGCGCCCCGCAGGGCTCGCCGGCATCGTAGAGGCGGCAGGCCTCGTAGCGCATGAGGTTGGCCGCCTCGACCTCGATGAAGCTCTCCGCGATGGGGAACTGCACGCCCTGGTTCTGGCCGATGGGGCGGCCGAACACCACGCGCTCCTTGGTGTAGACGGTGACCTTGTCGATGAACCAGTAGCCGTCGCCGATGCATTCGGCGGCGATCAGCGCCCGCTCGGCGTTGAGCCCGGTCATGATGTACTTGAAGCCCTGGCCCTCCTCGCCGATCAGGTTCTCGGCGGGGATTTCAAGCTCGTCGAAGAACAGCTCGTTGGTCTCATGGTTGACCATGTTGAGGATCGGCCGCACCGTCAGGCCCTTCTTCATGGCCTCGTGCAGGTCCACGATGAAGATCGACATCCCCTCGGATTTCTTCTTCACCTGATCGAGCGGCGTGGTGCGGGCGAGCAGGATCATCAAGTCCGAATGCTGGACCCGCGAAATCCATACCTTCTGCCCGTTAATGACGTAGCGGTCGCCCCGGCGCACGGCCGTGGTCTTGATCTTGGTGGTGTCGGTGCCGGCGCCGGGTTCGGTGACGCCCATCGATTGCAGCCGCAACTCCCCCGCCGCGATGCGCGGCAGGTAGTGTCGGCGCTGCTCCTCCGAGCCGTGCCGGACGAGGGTGTTCATGTTGTACATCTGGCCGTGGCAGGCGCCGGAATTGCCCCCCGAGCGGTTGATCTCCTCCATGATGACGGAGGCCTCCGTCAGCCCGAGGCCGGAGCCGCCGTATGCCTCCGGGATCAGCGCGGCCATCCAGCCGGCCTTGGTCAGGGCCTCGACGAACGCCTCCGGGTAGCCGCGCGCCTCGTCGATGCGGCGGTGATACTCCGCCGGAAAGTCGGCGCAGAGCGCCCGCACCGCATCGCGGATCTCGCCATGGCTGCCGTGGTCGATCGTCTGCATCGGTGCTCCTCCCGCCCCCGAGATAGGATCGGGAGGGCGCCCCGCCAGCAGGCCCGGCGGGACGCCGCAGGATTCAGCCCTTCTTGACGTTCCAGAACACCGGCACGCCTTCGAGCACGCCCGAGATGTTGGGCCGGTACGAGGTCTGCACGAAGTACTGGCCGAGGGGCAGGTAGGGCAGGTCCACGAAGGCCTGCTTCTGGATCTCGGCGGCCACCGTCTTCTGGCTCGCGACATCGGGCGAATCGAGCCACTGCGAGCGCAGGGCCTCGATCTTCTCGCTGGTCGGCCAGCCGATGGCCGCACCCGTGCCGTTGCCGCGCAGGAAGGAGCTGACGGCCGGGTTCGCCTGATCGAGCCCCGCCCAGAAGGTGCAGAATGCGTTCCAGCCGCCCTGCGCGATCGGGTCCTTCTTCGCCCGCCGCTGCACGACGGTGCCCCAATCCATCACTTGATAATCGACGTTGAACCCGGCGCGGGAGAGCATGTCGGCGGCGACGTCGGCCAGCGCCTTGAGGGTCGGGAAGTCGGACGCGCCCATGAGCACGATCTTCTCGCCCTTGTAGCCGGCGGCGGCGAGTTCCTTCTTGGCCGCCTCGAAGTCGCGCTTCGAGGTCAGGGCATCGAGGCCGACATCGTTCGCCATCGGCAACTTCGGGCAGAAATAGCCGACCGGCGCGTGCATCAGCTTCGGGTCGGTGCCCGTCACCGCCTGCATGAAGTCGGTCTGGTCCACCACCTTCAGCAGCACCTTGCGGATCGCCGGGTTGTCGAAGGGCGGCAGGAGCTGGTTCATCCGCAGCGTGCCGATGAGGCCGGTCGGGTCCTTGATGGTGGTGGTGAGGCCGCGCAGCGTCGGCACGAGGTCGGCCGGGGGCTGCTCCCACCAATCCATCTCGCCGGTCTGCATCGCGGAGGCGGCGGTGGCCTGATCGGGGATGATCGTCCACTCCACGCGATCCACGTAGGCGCGCTTGGGGCCGGAGGTCCATTGTGGCTCGCCGCCCTCGCGGGGGACGTAATCGGCGAACTTCTCGTAGACGACGCGGGCGCCGACGATGCGCTCGTCCGCCTTGAAGCGGAACGGCCCGCTGCCGACCATCTCCGTCACCTGCGTAAAGGCGTCGGTCTTGGCCAGCCGCTCCGGCATGATCGCGCAGATGTTGGACCCGACCTTACCCAGCGCATCCGGCAGGAGGACGAACGGCTTCTTCAGCCGGAACTGGATGGTTGTGTCATCGAGCGCGGTGAGTTCGTCGGTGTAGCTCAGGAGCGACTGCCCCATGGCGTCGCGCTTGCCCCACCGGCCGATGCTCGCCACGCAATCCCGCGCCAGGACCGGCGTGCCGTCGTGGAACTTCAGGCCCGGCCGCAGGGTGATCTTCCAGCGCTTGCCATCGTCCTCCGTGACATGGCCCGCCGCCATCTGCGGCTGGGCGCGGTAGCTGCTGTCGAGGCCGTAGAGCGTGTCGAAGACCGCCAGCCCGTGGTTGCGGGTGACGTAGGCGGTGGTCCAGATCGGGTCGAGGACCGTCAGGTCGGCCTGCGGGATGAACTTGAGCACCCGCGAGTTCGCACCCTGCGCGAGGGCCGGCGCGGCCAGCGCGGCCCCGGACACGGCCATGAAACGACGTCTGTTCAGCACGATCACACGCTCCGTTGTGGAAGGCACGCGAGCGTAGCATGGGCCGGGCCATTGGCACCGGCCAAGCCTCGAAACCGAATCTTCACCACGCTCCGGTTGTCTCACGCGCGGGCAACCTCGCGCCGGGGTTGGGAGAATTCGCGAACGTGTCGGCCCGAGCAACCCTGGAGGAGGCAGGCGAAGACGCGGGCTTCACCCTGGTGGAGATGCTCGTGACCCTGGTGATTCTCGGCCTCGCGGCGGCAGTCGCGACGCAGTTCGCCGGCAGCGGCGTCGGGCGCCGGGCCGACCGGATCGCCGCCACCCTCGGCGCGGAGATGGCCCTGCTGCGGGTGCAGGCTCTGCGCTCCGGCGAGACCGCGCATCTCGTGTTCGAGCCCGAATCGGGGCGGTTCCTCTCCCCGAGGCCAGGCGCGGCGCCCATCGCGACGGCACCCCTGCCGGTCCTCGTGCAGGTCGAGGAGGCCGCGACGGCGACGCCGGGCGAGATCCGTTTCCTGCCGGACGGCGGATCGAGCGGCGGGCGCATCGTCATCGGCGGGCGGGTGCTGACCGTCGGCATGCTGCTCGGCCGCGTCTCACGGGGGACGCTGCCGTGAGCGCATCCCGATCCGGCGGCGAGGACGGCTTCACCGTGGTCGAGGTGCTGGTGGCCTTCGCCATCGCCGCCATCGGCATGATCCTCGCCCTGCAGATCGCGGGAGAGACGGTGACGGGCCTGCGCCGCGCCGCCCTGTGGCAGAACGAGGCCGACGAGGCCGAATCGATCTGCCTCCACCGGATCGCGGCGGGCCCCCTGGTGGCCGGGATCGGCGAGGGGCGCTTCGCGGATGGGCGCCCCTGGACGCTCGTGGTGAGCGACGTGCGCGCCGCCCTGCCCGCGCGGCGCGGCCCGGCGGTGTGGCGCCTCGTCCTGACGCTCGGCGGCCCGGAGGGGCGGCCGGTCTACACCACCCTCGTGCCGGGCAAGCCCGATGCGTGAGGGCAAGCCCGGCTCGCAGGATGGCTTCGCGCTGGTCGAGGTGCTGGTCTCCCTGGCGCTCGCCGCCCTCGTCGGCGTGCTGCTGATCGAGACGATACGCGTCGCGGGGCGGACCTCCGCCGCCGTCGCCGCCGCCGAGGGATCGGGACAGGTCCGCGCGGTGCGCGATCACCTGACGCGCACCTTCGGGAGCCTCGCCAGCCGCCACATGGACGGCACCCAACCGGTCCTCGAGGGTGGGCCGGTCGGCCTCTCGGCGGCCATCGCTCCGGACCGCGCCGTCGAGCGCCCGGCGGAACTCGTCGCGACGCTGGCCGGAATCCCGCGCGGGGATGGCGGCTTCGATCTCGTGGAACGGCGCATCCCCCTCGAAACCCTTCAGGGCACGGCGGCGACGGCCCGCTCGGAGGTGCTGCTGGAACGGGTCGCCGGCCTCGGGCTGCGCTATTACGGTGCGCAGGCCAAGGGGATGCCCGCCACCTGGGCGGAGGCCTGGGCCCGGCGCGATCGTCAGCCCGACCTCATCGAGGTGCGGATCGCCTTCGCCCCGGCGGACGCCCGGCGCTGGCCGCCTCTCCTCATCGCCACGGGAGACATCCGGTGAACGGCGGCGACCGGCAGGGAGAGGACGGCTTCGTCCTCGTCTCGGTGGTCATGGTGCTCGCCGCCGTCAGCGCGGTCCTCGCCACGGCGATCCTGCAGACGCGGGCCAACGCCGCCCTCGCCCGCACCCGCGCCGACCTCGTGAACCTGCAGGGTATGGCGGACGGCATCACCCGGCTCCTCGCCCACGACCTCGCGGTGGGCCGGACCTACCGCCTCGCCGGGCTCGGCCTGCCGGAAGACGGCAGCCCCGTCGCCTGCGCCCTCCCCTCCGGCCGCGTGGCCGTCCTGTCCCTGGAGGATCAGGGCCGCCTGATCGATCTGAACCGCACGCCGCGCCCGGCAATGGAGGAGGCCTTCCGGCTTCTCGGCGTGCCCGATTCCGCCGCCCTCGCCCTCGGCGCGGAGATCGCCGACTACCGCGACGCGGACGACGTGCCGGAGCCCAATGGCGGCGCCGAACTGGCGCAGTACCGCGCCCGGGGCCTCGCCTACGGCCCGCGCAACGGGCCGTTTCTCAGCGTCGATGAGATCGGGCGGCTTCCGTCGATGACGCCCGAGATCGCGGCGCGTCTGCAACCGGCGCTCACGGTCTACAACGAGGCAGGGTCGTTCGACCTCGCCTCGCTGATGCGGCGGTTGCGGCCCTCGGGCCCGATGCCGCCGCAGGACGGGAAGCGATCACCCTCCCCGCGCCAGTATTTCCGCATGTCCGTCACCCTCGTGCAGGGGACGGCGCGGGCCGGGCGCGTCGGGGTCTATGCCCTCGGCGGCACCCGGACCGGGACCGACTTCCTCGTCTGGCAACCGGGCGTGGCCTTGTCCGCCACGCCCGGCGTTGATCACCCCGCCTGCGCCGCGATCCGCGCGGTGCTGACGACCTCAGAGCTTCGAGGCAGTTGAGTTGAAGATCTGGTCGGCCGCTCCGTTGCAGGTCCAGACCACCGTGCCCAGGCCCGCCTGACCGGTGCCACCGAGCACGCCGAGGCAGAGCTTGGAGTTCACCGAGACGAGGTTGCTGCCCCCGCCCTGCGTCTTGGGCGTCCAGGCTTGGTTGTTCACGTTGGCGCACGTGTACTGGTAGACCGCAGCGCCGGGGCCAGCGGGCTGGTTGTCGAGGGACTGGTCCAGGCACTTGCCGGAAGCGACATTCACGTAGGCCGTTCCACCGTTGCCGGTGGTCGCGCGCCATTGCTGTTCGGCGGCGCCGGTGCAGGTCTGCTGGGTCACCGGAGCGCGGTCGTCCTTGTTCCCTGCGGGCACCGACAGGCAGAGGCCCGACTGCGCCGACACGAGGGGACGGCCGCCGTTCCCGGTGTAGGTCTGGTCCGGCACGCCCAAGCAGGTCCAGCCGACCGTGCCCGTGCCCGCCTGGGTCGAGGCGCCGAAGATGCCGACGCAGAGCCCGTTATAGGCCGAGACCAGGGCACTGCCGACGCCCTGCGGCTTGGCCTGCCACACTTGGTTGCTGCCGCCATGGCAGCTGTATTGGTAGATCGCGGCGCCGGCGGAGACCGGCTGGGTGTCGAGGGTGAGATCCAGGCATTTGCCGGAAGCGATGTTGGTGTAGGTCGTGCCGCCGCTGACCGAGGTCTGGCGCCACAGCTGCTCGTTGGAGCCGTTGCAGGGCTGCTGGGTCACCGGGCCCCGGTCGCTGGTGTTGCCGGGGCTGATCGCGAGGCACATGCCGGTATGCGACGGCTTCAGGACGTCGACGGTGCCGGACACGGTGCCGAGGCCGCCGGACGTGCCGGAGCCGGACGTCCCGCCGCCGTTGGAGCCGCCGTTGCTCGAACCGCCGGTGCCGCCGCCACCCGTGCCGCCGCTGCCGGTGCTGCCCTGCGCGGAGGCGACGTAGGTCGTGGCCTGCGTGGGAGCGGCGACGGTGTTGCCGACCGCCACGATCACGCCCGGGGAAGGTACGCCGTTCTTGTCGATGGCGATGAGCTGGTAATAGCCCGGCGGGACGATGTTGCCCGAGGAGGGCGTCTGGACCGTCACCGTGTTGCCCGACTGGGAGAAGCTGGCGACGTAACGGCGCTGGGTCGAGTTGAAGGCGTGGGTCACGAGGCCGTTCCCGACCAGGACGACCTGGGACAGGCCGTTCTGCGAGGTCAGCTCGAACTGGGTGCTCTGGCTATAGGGCAATTGGAGCGTCGCGAGGCTGACGATCTGCGGGCGCGGGGCGAGCGCCGAGCCACCGTTCGTGCCGGTGAACAGGTAGGGCGGGTAGTAGATCTCGGAGTTCTGGTTCGCCACCGGGCCGGGGCTGCCGCCGCCGGAGGTCAGCACGGCGCCGTTCTGCATCAGGATCGCGCTGGAATGGTAGCCGCGATAGATCGTGGCCGAGGCGGCGTGGATCCATAGGTTGCTGACGGGGTTCCAGATTTCGGTCTGGGTGACGGCGCTGGGGCCGGCGTCATCGACATGCAGGCTGCCGCCGTTGATCATGACCAAGCCCGTCGGCAGCACCGTGGCGTTGGCGAAGGCGCGGCCGTACTGCATCGGCGCGACGTCCTTCACGACGGGGGTGGCGCCGTTGATGTCGATGGTGGTCGCGCGGTTCGAGGACAGGTACCCGTCGCCGTTCGTGTAGGCGTTGCCGCCGACCTGGAGGATCTTGCCGGTGTCGTACATCACCGCCGTCGAGCCGGGGCCGACGTTCGGCGCATCGTTGGCCGAGCCCACGTTCTTCTGCGGGCTGAGGAAGTTCATGGCCGTGATGGAGCCGTTGCCGGTCGTGTCGAGGTACCACATCTTGTCGGAAGCGATGCCGAAGACCTTTCCGTTCGGCGCGACCCAGGCGCGCGGGAACCAGTAGCGACTGTTGTCCGGGCCGGAGGCGTCGCGGCTGTTGGCACCGAACAGGCTGTTCCACTGTGTGCCGTCGAAGAGTTCCGGCGTCATGGCGTTCATTTGGCCGCTGTCGATCGCGCCCTGCGGATTCCCGTTGACCGCGGCGTAGGGGTATGTGCCGCCGAAGATGACCTGCTTGCCGTTCGGCAGGGTCAGCATGCTTGCATAGTAGCGGTCGTTGGCGAGCTTGGCCGAGACGGCACCGAGGGACGTGGCGCTCGGGTTGAGGATGACGCTACCCTTGTCGTTACCGTTGTCGAAGATGCCGCCGGAGGAGATCAGCGAGCCGTCGAGCCGGTACGCCTGCGCGGCGCAGAAGCTGTTGACGCCGACCACGCCCTGGAGCGTCACATGGGCATTCGACGCGCCGGCCTTGCTCGGATCCCAGATGTCGAAGGTGCGGCCGTCTTGGATGGCCGGATCGTTGACCGCCGTGCCGTAGGACACGACCTTGCCGTTCGGCAGCAGGCCGAGGGTGATGGCGTTGATCGGCCAGTTATAGACGCCGGAATACATCCCGATCGTCGCCGCGTTGGACGGGATCGACAGGCCCGTCAGGAGTGGATCCGGCACTTGGTTCACGACCACCTTGAACAGTGCGGCCTCGGCCGGGGTGAGCAGGCTGCCCGCCAGCATCGTGGCCGAGAGGAGCGCGATCCGGCGCGCCCGCGAAGCGGCGTGGGAGGGGGTCGAGACGGTCATGTCGGGGTCCGTGGTCCGTTGTCGGGGGTTGGGGGTCAGTGAGAGGAGGGCGTGGCCGGCTGGCCGACGCCCTGGGTGAAGGTGTTGAGGGTCGCGAGGTCCCGGTTCAGGCGGGGCGCGTCCAGGGGATCGCCGCCATAGGTCATGGCGAGGTTGCCCCTTCGGTCGAACAGGAGGACCGTCGGGGGCGGCTCCGGCAGGCGGTCGGCCGGGTAGCGCAGCTGCTCCGCGAGCGCCTTGGTCTCCGCGGCATCTGAGGCGAGGAAGCGCAGGCGCCGGTCGGGCCCGAGGAGCCCGTCCGCGAAGGCGCGGAGCCGAGCGTCGTCGTCGGCGGCGGGGTCGGTGCCGATCACGAGGAAGCGGACACGGTCCCGCAGCGACGCGGGCAGGTCGCGGGCGAGCCTGTCGAGGTCCATCGTCCGCGTGACGCAGAGGATGGTGCAACCCGCGCTCGCGAAGGACACGACGGTCAGCCGGTCCCGGAGGTCGCCGGGCGAGATGTCCCGGCCCTGCACGTCCCGGCGGGAGGTCGCTCCCCCGCGCCAAACCAGATTTCCGAGATCGCTCGGGCCGGTCTCGGCCGTCGCTCGACCGGTGAGGAGGCCTATACCCGCCAGGGTCAGGGCGGTTGCAAGGGCGATGATCTTCATTCGTGCCAACGGCAAGATGCGACGACTGGTTGTCGACGCTGCTATGGCACACGGTTTAAGACACGAGCATTGCCAGAATCTGCGCAACCAGCGGTTTCTTCGCCACAGCGTGAACGAAAATGGCTAATCGGCCGGCAGGCGGCAATCCGCCGTGTTTGACAGGCGCGCGCGGTGAGGCATGACCGTGATCCCCTTGCCGAAGCCCCGCCTCCCTCCATCTCGCGGAGGGTGCCACGGAGACAGAATCCCGCCCATGGGTCTCGATCCCTCCGACCTGACAGAGCAAACCCGGACAGCCATGACCGAGCGGGGTGGAACGGCGGACGAGGCGTGGACGCTGGCGAGCTTCAGCGACACGATCCATCGCGGCGGCGTCGCCCTGTGGGCGTGGTCGCCGGTGCGGCGCCTCGCGCGGCTCGACAGCCTTTGCCAGGAATTCTGGGGCACCACGCAGACGGTCATCGGCATCGATGAGCTGTTCGCGAAGGTGAACCTCGAAGACCGCCTCGGGATGGTCCGGGAATGGGAGGCCAGCGCCACCGACCCGCAGCCCTACAGCTTCGATTTCCGCATCGGCATGGGACCGGAGGCGCGGTGGATCTCCGCACGGGGCGTCGGCGGCGAGGCCGGGCGCGTCGGCGAATGGCTCCAGGCCATCTTCATGGACGTGACCGAGCACAAGCGCGCGGAGGAGGCCGAACGCCTCCTCACCGCCGAACTGGCGCACCGGGTCTCGAACATGTTCAGCGTGGCCCGCGCCCTGACCTCCATCGTCGCGCGGGAGGCGACCTCGACGCCCGCCTTCGCGGAAGACCTCGCCCGCCGCTTCGGCGTGCTCCACGAGGCGACGACCCTGGCGACGCGCTCGCAGAAGTCAGACCAGGGCCATGTGCACCTGAAGGACCTCGCGCAGCGGATCCTCTCGCCCTACCATCAGGGCCAGAACATCGACGTCGCCATCGACGAGGGTGTCGTCGTCGGGTCCGAATACACCAACGACTACGCGATGATCTTCCACGAACTCGCCACCAACTCGGCGAAGTACGGGGCGCTGTCCGGGTCCGGGGCGGTGCGGGTCGAGGGCAGCATGACCGGCGACACGATCCGGCTCACGTGGCGCGAGGGCGGGGCCGATCCCGGCGCGGTGAAGGGCGAGGGAACGGGCTTCGGCTCGCGGCTGCTGAAGCAGACCATCGAGCGCAGCCTGCGTGGCCGTTTCTCGCGCACGATCGACGGCGACGGGCTGCGCTTCGAGATGAGCGTGCCGGCGGGCTGACGGGCGGCTTCCCGCCCGTCACTCCCCCTCAGTTGGCGCGCGAGACCTCGACGAGGTTGTCCGAGAAGGACGGTGCGTGGCCCATGTCGGTGAAGGCGCCCGACGAGATGCTGTTCACCGTGCCCTCGTTGAGCTGGCGCCAGTAGCCGAGCGTCGCCACCACGATGCCGGACTTCACGTCGTCGGTGATCCGCGCCACGCCCTTGAAGGCGCCTCGGTCGTTGGCGACCTTCACCCGGTCTCCGTCCAGGATGCCCCGCGCCTGCGCATCCTCGGCGCTGATCATCACGAACTGCTCGCCCTGGCCCTTCTGCTTGTCCTCCATGTTCGCGTAGCAGGAGTTCAGGAAGTAGTGGCTCTTGGGCGAGACGATGTTGAGCGGGAAACGCTTAGCAAGTTCCGGGTCGTTCGTGTGCGACT
>NZ_JAKSXZ010000051.1 GCF_022829465.1 Methylobacterium sp. J-067 | reverse complement strand
GCGTTCATCGTGCTGGGCTCGGTGCTGGAAGGCATCGCGGCGGTGGTGCCGTTCGGGCCGCTGCTGTTCCCCAGCGGCCGGTCGGTGGGGGTGCACGCCGTGCATTACGCGTTGGTGGTTACCCTCGCGATGGGCGTTGGGCTGTTCGCCCCGCCCGTCGGGGTCGGCTACTACGCCGCCTGCGCGATCAGCCGGCTCCACCCCGACGCGGGGATGCGGCCCATCGTCTGCTCAATTCTGGCGCGGCTCGTCGGCCTGCTTGCCATCATCCCCGTCCGCTGGTTCCCCATTGGGCGGTCGGTGGGCGTGCACCAGGTGCAGTGCGCGGTGGTGCGGATCCTCGGGAGGGGCGTATGGCTGTTCGCCCCGCCCTTCGGCGTCGGCTACTACGCCGCCGCCGCGCTCAGCCCGGTCCACCCCGACGCGGGGATGCGGCCCATAGTCGGCTACATCCTGGCGCTGCTCGTCGGCCTGCTCGCGATCATCCTCGTCCCCTGGTTCTCCATCGGGTTTCTCTGAAACCCCTCCGCCTGCGCTCGTCCTGCATCGCCAGTGAGGTCTCCCGCCATGCCCGATTCCGCCCTCACCGGCCGCATGGCCGACGCCATCCGGTTCCTCTCCCTCGACGCCATCGAGCGGGCGACGGACGGGCATCCCGGCGCGCCGCTCGGCTGCGCGGAGATGGCGGTCGCGCTGTTCACCCGCCATCTGCGCTGCGCGCCGCAGGACCCGCTCTGGCCCGACCGGGACCGCTTCGTCCTCTCGAACGGCCACGGCTCGATGCTGCTCTACGCGGTGCTGCACCTGTCCGGTTACGCCGGGATGGGGATGGACCAGATCCGCGACTTCCGCGTGCTCGGCTCGCACACCCACGGCCATCCCGAGATCGCCCCCGAGCACGGGATCGAGACCACCACTGGGCCGCTGGGCCAGGGCATCGCCAACGCGGTCGGCATGGCGGTGGCGGAGGCCAAGCTCGCCGCCCAATACGGTCGCGACCTCGTGGACCACCACACCTACTGCATCGTCGGCGACGGTTGCCTGCAGGAGGGCATCGCCCACGAGGTGATCTCACTCGCCGGCCACCTGCGCCTCGGCCGGCTGATCGTCCTGTGGGACGACAACCGCATCACCGACGACGGCGCCACCGACCTGTCGATCTCGGAGGATGTGCGAGCCCGCTTCCGGGCCGCCGAGTGGCAGGTGATCGACGCGGACGGGCACGATGTCGAGGCGGTATCGGCGGCGATCCTCCTCGCCAAGGGCGATCCGCGCCCGAGCCTGATCGCCTGCCGTACGGTGATCGGGAAGGGCCTCCCCCGGCTGGAAGGTCAGCGCGGCGCCCATGGCGGGCGCGTCCTGCCGCAGGATCTCGTGGAGGCCCGCGCGGCCAAGGACTGGACGCATCCCGCCTTCACCGTGCCCGACGACGTGGCCGCCGCGTGGCGAGACGGCGTCGCCGGGCGCAACCGCGACGCCTACGCGGCGTGGCAGCGCCGCCGCGAGACGGCGCCGGGCGCGACCCGCCGGGCCTTCGACCGGGTGACCGCCGGGGACTTGCCCGATGGCTGGCGCGAGACCCTGCGCGCTGCCCGCGACCGCCTCGCCGGGCAGGCCAGGCCCGGCATCGACGTGGCCGCCGAACTCGTGGGCGAGCTGGCCCAGGCGATCCCCGAGCTCTTCACCGGCGCCCCGGACCTCGAAGGGCCGACCAAGCACAAGCAGGCGCTGTCCGCCTTCACGGCGCAGGAGCGCAACGGCCGCTACCTGCATTACGGCATCCGCGAGCACGCCATGGGCTCGATGATGAACGGCATGGCCGCCCATCGCGGCCTCGTGCCGGTGGGGGCGACCTACCTCGTCTTCTCCGACTACATGCGCCCGTCCTTGCGGATGGCGGCGCTGATGAACCTGCCGGTCGTGACCGTCTACAGCCACGATTCCATCGCCATCGGCCGCAACGGCCCGACCCACCAGCCGGTGGAGTTCCTGGCGAGCCTGCGGGCCATGCCGAACATGCTGGTGCTGCGCCCCGCCGACGCGCTGGAGGCCGCCGAGTGCTGGGAACTCGCCCTCGGCAACCGCGAGGGTCCGACCTCCCTGGTCTGTGCCCGCCAGGAGCTTCCGTCCGTGCGCCGAGAGGCGGGTGGCGACAACCTCTGCGCACGCGGCGCCTACGTCATCGCGGAAGCCGACGGAGAGCGGCGTGTCACGCTGATCGGCACCGGTTCGGAGGTGGCGCTGGCGCTCGCCGCGCGGGACATCCTCCAGGGGGAGGGCGTGCCGACCGCCGTGGTGTCGATGCCCTCTTGGGAGCTCTTTGCGCGTCAGGACGACGCCTACCGCGCAAAGACCATCCGGAAGGACACAGTACGCGTCGCCGTCGAGGCCGCGATGCGGTTCGGCTGGGACCGCTGGATCGGCGAGGACGGCGGCTTCGTCGGCATGACGGGCTTCGGCGCCTCGGGCTCCCCGGACGATCTCGCCCGTCACTTCGGCCTCACAGCCGAGGCGTTGGCCGGGCAAGCGCGTATGCGTGTCTTCTGTTCTGAACCATCGTTCGCGGGCGAGGGATACAAATCTGCCGGGGATCATCGCCGATCCGACCGGCCATAACCTCGATCAACTGGGTGTCCCGCGACGTCCGCATCGGCGCCGGAGCGAGCTGCCATCGGCCTGAACGGCCTATTCGTTCGGGGAACTAAGCGCGGGAGCTTGGGTTGGCGCAGTGTTTCCGGGGTGTTTCTGCTCGCGTGGGGGATGACGGCATGGGAGTTCGGTTCCTGCTCATGGCAGCGGGTCTCACGCTAGCGGCCATCAGCTTCACCGCGCCGGCTTCGGCTGCCAACATGGATCGCGCGATGGGTTTGAACGATACGCCGACGAGCTGGGCCAGGATGACCCTCCACCGCTCGAAGATGGGTCGCCGGATCTACCGGAATAAGGGAGCGGGGACGGCATCGGCGTCGGCTCCGAACGGCCGTGGATACGGCATGGGTCCGACCGGCCAGCCGAGCGGCGTCAAGTAAAACGTCCGAATTGGCTCGGGCCGAGCATGAACTCGGCTCGCGGTGTCGACTCTTCTCCATTGCTTCGGCCGTGCACGCGTTTGGGCATGGCCGGTCATCCCACCACACGACGAAAGGTAGTCCTTTGTCGATGCGATACGCACGCCGCTCTTCGATCCGCTTTGCCCTCGCGAGCGGACTCGGCCTCCTGACCCTCACGCTGCCGGGTGCGGCACAGGCGCAATCGGTCGGCAGCAGGATCGATCAGCCGACCCCAGGAACCTTGCCTGCCGGGACGCATAACGCGGGCAGTTCCACCGCGCCGGCCCATCAGCCGACGGGGCGTGTCGCTCCGCCGAGCGCGATCAGTTCGTCCACGGATGTGATGAAGGGGGGATCGATCCAGGGCGGCGGAAGCAGCGGGAACGTCAATCCCATTGAGCATCTGCCCGAAAACATGAAGCGTTGATCGGTCGGTCAAGCTGCACCATCGCTGTCCCGACGAAGAGGCCCAACTTGATGCGGCGCTCTGGAAGCAAGCGCGATCACGCCGCATGAACATCGTGAATCGGGCGCGTCACCAAGTTCTGGCGCTCGTGCGGCGGTCGTTACGGGAGTTCATCGGTCTTCCGCTCATCGTCGTCGCGGCGTTCCTGGGTCTCTTCGCGCTGAGCTATCTGCTCGATGACGCGCTCTGGGATCGGCCTGGGGCCCCACCGATCCCCTGGCTCTCTCATCTCCTCGGTGACACGGGCGCGATCGCAAGCCTGCTCGGCACCGTCGCGTCCGGAATGATCACGGTGACGTCGATCACCTTTTCGCTCCTGCTGATCGCCGTGCAGCAGACCGCCTCGACGCTCTCGACCCATGTCTATGACCAGTTCATCCAGCGACGCTCGAACAAGCTCAGTTTCGGCTTCTTCGTAGGTCTCAGCGTCTTCGTGCTGTTGACGCTCGGTAGCGCCAACCCCGACCACAAACCGATCATCGGGGCGCTGCTCTCGCTCCTGATGACGGGTGCGGCGCTCTGCATGGTGGTGATCCTGATCTACAGCACCATCGACCAGATGCGTCCGCACTCGGTCATTACCGCGATCCACGACCATACGATCAAGGCCCGCACGGTGGACGGGAGCATGATCGCGGACACCCGCCGGACACCACGAGCGGGCTTGTCGTGGTCGCAGATCGTCCGAACGGACGCTTATGGCGTGGTCTGCGGTATCGACCTGCCGACAATCGAGCGATCCGCCGCGGAGCATGACGCCGATATCGAGATCGTCGCCCGCGTCGGCAACAATCTCGCCTTCCGCGACCCACTCTTTTGCATCCATGCCGCGCGACCCCTGTCGGGCGATGCGCTGTTGGCGCTCGATCGGTCGATCACCACAGCCATCAAGATCGAACCGCGCCGAACGATCGACAGCGATGCCGGCTTCGGGATCGAGCAACTCTACTCGATCGCCTGGACGACCGCCTCGACCTCGAAGCAGAACCCGCAACCGGCGATTCTGGTGTGCCACTGCCTGCGGGACATCATCGCCCGCTGGAGCACCGCCGATACGATCCCGGAGCGCCCCGCGTCCCGGATCGTCTACGCCGATCGCGGGGTGGACGATGCGATCCTGGCGATCGCCGCCATCGGCGTCGTCGCTTCCGAGAGCATGCAGAACACGCTGGCCGCCGAAGTCTGGCGGACCCTCGCGACTTTGATCGATGATGTCCCGGCCGAACGATTGCCGGCGCTCACCGACACGGTGCGGCGGCTCCTGTCGAGCCTCGGAGACCACGTCCTGACCCGCGATCTCGAGGAGGAACTGAACCGCTGCCGGCGAAGCTTGGAGGGCAGGGGCGAGCCGGATGTCGCCGAAGACATCCGGGTTGCGGCCGGCACGCTCGCCGAGAGCATCGGCAAGCTCAACTCCCGCGGGACGCGCGTGCCGACCTCAGCCTGAAGGACGTTGCGCGTCACTTCTTCCCAGACGACGGATGGGACGGCTCCGGAGACAGGCCCTTCGCCTCGTGAGCGCCCGTGCCGTGCACGGCATCGCTGCCGATGATGCCTCCGCCCACGGAAGAGGCCGGTGTGCTCCCGCCGGAGGCTCCGGCCCCGGTATCGGGTGTTTGACGGGTCGTCATCGTCGCCGTCCCGGCTGCGTTCGGTGCGGCTGTCTCTGCAAGCGCAACACCCGACCCGGCGGCGACGATGACGGCAGCAATGAAGACCTTGGCAAACATGATGCTCTCCAGCAGGGCCGGCCTCAACGCTTGACGGTCAGGCGGGTTTCGCTGGCCGTGCGGGACAAGCCTCCGCAAATCACACGCGAAGTTGCCGACTGTCGCCAGGGCCACCCGAAGGCGGTCAGAGCGCCCGCCACCCGCAATCGGGAAGCATGGCTCCCCGACTGCACTGACGAGGCTGCCAGCCTTACTTCAGGCGCGCGGCGGCCCAGGCGATGTGGTCGGCCATGAAGGTCGAGATGAAGAAGTAGGAATGGTCGTAACCCTCACGCATGTTGAGGGTCAGGGCGATGCCGACCTTCTTGCAGGCCTCTTCCAGCAGCCAGGGGCGGAGGCCGTCCTCAAGGAAGCTGTCGGCGGTGCCCTGGTCCACGAGGAACTCGGGGAAGCGCTTGCCGTCTTCGATCAGCGCGGTGGCGTCGTGGGCGCGCCAGGCGGCCGGGTCGGCACCGAGATACTTCTCGAAGGCCGGCTTCGACCAGCCCGCCGTGGAGGGTTGGGCGATCGGCGCGAAGGCGGAGCAGGACTTGAAGCGCTCCGGGTAGGTCAGCGCGATGGTGAGCGCCCCGTGGCCGCCCATGGAATGCCCGAAGATGCCCTGGCGGGTCATGTCGGCGGGGAATTCCTTCGCGATGAGCGCCGGCAACTCTTCCGTGACGTAGCTCCACATCCGGTAGTTCGTGTCATAGGGCGCCTGCGTGGCGTCCAGGTAGAAGCCGGCGCCGGAGCCGAACTGCCAATTGCCCTCCTCGTCCGGGATGCCGGGGCCGCGCGGGCTGGTATCGGGGGCCACGATCATGACGCCATGCTTGGCGGCCGCCGCCCGGTACTCGCCCTTGTCCATGACGTTGGCGTGGGTGCAGGTGAGCCCCGACAGGTACCACAGCACCGGGACCGGGCCGTTCTCGGCCTGGGGCGGCACGAACACCGCGAACGTCATCGGGCATCCCGTGGTCTGCGCGTCGTGCTTGTAGACGCCCTGCGTGCCGCCGTGGGCGCGGGCCTTCGAGATGGTGTCCATCAGCATTGTTCTCCTGCTTCGGAGGCGAAAGCCCCGCTCCGGGGCCGGATCGGACACGGACCCCCAGACCCGAAGGGCGGGATCCGTGTCCGTTATTCTCAGTAGACGACGACGGACCGGATCGACTTGCCTTCGTGCATCAGGTCGAAACCGTGATTGATGTCTTCGAGCGGCATGGTGTGGGTGATCAGATCATCGATGTTGATCTTGCCCTCCATGTACCAATCCACGATCTTCGGCACGTCCGTGCGACCGCGCGCGCCGCCGAAGGCCGAGCCCTTCCAGACACGACCGGTGACGAGCTGGAACGGACGGGTCGAGATCTCGCGGCCGGCCTCGGCCACGCCGATGACGATCGACTCGCCCCAGCCGCGATGGCAGCATTCGAGGGCCTGGCGCATCACGTGGACGTTGCCGGTGCAATCGAACGAGAAATCGGCGCCGCCGCCGGTGAGATCGACGATGGCCTGGACCACCTTGTCGGTGCCGACCTCGGCCGGATTGATGAAGTGGGTCATGCCGAATTTGCGGGCCATGGCCTGCTTCTCCGGGTTGATGTCGACGCCGATGATCTTGTCGGCCCCGACCATGCGGGCAGCCTGGAGGACGTTGAGGCCGATGCCGCCGAGACCGAAGACGACCACGTTCGCGCCCGGCCACACCTTGGCGGTGTAGATGACCGCGCCGATGCCGGTGGTCACGCCGCAGCCGATGTAGCAGATCTTGTCGAAGGGGGCGTCTTCGCGGATCTTGGCCAGCGCGATGGCGGGCAGGACCGTGAAGTTCGAGAAGGTCGAGCAGCCCATGTAGTGGTACACGGTGTTCGTTCCGGCGGGGCTGCCGCCGGTGGAGACGCAGCTGAAGCGGCTCGTGCCGTCCGGCATCACGCCCTGGCCCTGGGTCGCCCGGATCGCGGTGCACAGGTTCGTGCGCTGGGACAGGCATGACTTACAGTTGCGGCATTCCGGCGTGTACAGCGGGATGACGTGATCGCCGGGCTTCAGCGTGGTGACGCCGGCGCCGACCTCGCGGACGATGCCCGCGCCCTCATGGCCGAGGATCGCCGGGAACTTGCCCTCGGAATCGAGGCCCGAGAGGGTGTAGGCGTCGGTGTGGCAGATCCCGGTGGCCATCAGCTCGACCAGGACCTCGCCGGCCTTGGGTCCCTCGATATCGATGGTCTCGATCGTGAGAGGCTTCTTGGCCTCCCACGCGACCGCGGCGCGCGTCTTCATCACGTGTTCCTATTGTCTGGATGATCACGGACGGCGCCGAACTGCCGACTCTTCGGCGCACCTCGCTCAAGGGCTGCACACCGAACGGTCCGTGGATCTGTCGCGTGTGTGATGCTTCTTGCGCCCGGATGCAACGTCTGCGTCCGCGTCACCGTCAGGATCACGACCGGGCCGCCACCGCCGCGTGGGCCCTACCAGGGCAGCGTCTTGCCCCGGTAGTCGAGATACTGGGCGCCGGGCTCGCCGAGCCGCGCCGCGATCACGTCGGCGAGGCCCGTGACGCTGGTGGCCACGTCGATATCGGCGCCCTCTCCGCCCATCTCGGTGCGGACCCAACCCGGGTGCAGGACCAGCACGGAAACGGAATCTGCCCGGTGCCGGATCTCGAAGCTGCGCGCCAAGGTGTTCAGCGCCGCCTTGCTGGCCCGGTAGGTCTCCCAGCCGCCCGCCTCGTTCAGGCTGACGCTGCCGAGGATCGAACTCATCAGGGCGAGGCTGCCACCGGGCGCGAGGCGATCCAGGAAAGTCTCGGAGAAGCGGATCGGGCTGACCGCGTTGGTGAGATAGACCTGCGCGGCGACGTCCCGGGGCACCGCGTGCAGCGGATCGTGCGCCTGCGTAGCGACGCCTGCCACCACGAAGATCAGGTCGAATCGCGCGGAGGCCAGCCGGTCGTGCAGGGCGGCGACGCTGGCATCGTCGTCGATGTCGGCGGTCTCGATGCGCAGGGCGTCCGCCTTCAGGCGGGCGAGATCGGGGGATGATGTGCGCTGGGTGGCCGTGACGCGCCAGCCGCGCGTCAGGAAGGTCTCGACGAGGCCGAGCCCCAGGCCGCGGGACGCCCCGACGATCAGGGCGCTCTTTTGGGATGAGGTCATGGTTGGTCTCCGGGATCGGTCGGCCGGAAAGGCGCGAACGTCTCCGGCGATTTCATGACCCGGGGAGGGGCCGAGGGGGGAGGGCAGGCGGGCCCCACCCCTTCACCGAAGCGGAGGGTGACGCTGACAGGGATCGCTTCGTCGCGGGCGGGCAGAACTTGTTCGGCACCTGCGGCGCCTTCGGCCTCGGCCTCCCGATGACCTTACCGTCAACCGGATCGAGCCGAACAAGGACCTCATGGTCGCCGGCATGACGACAGGGTCATTCGAGCGGGACGCGCCGGGCACGGTCTTCGGAGGCCAAGTCGGCGAGGCGGACTGACGGCAGCTCGGCTGTTAACCAACTGGTATGGTTGACGAGGTATAACCCGCTTCGGATCGAGGTGACTTCATGCGCGTTTTGCTGATCGAAGACGAGACGACAGTTGCGCAAAGCATCGAATTGATGCTGAAGTCTGAAAGCTTCAACACATACACGACGGATCTTGGGGAAGAGGGAATCGACCTCGGGAAGCTGTACGATTACGACATCATCCTCCTCGACCTGAACCTGCCCGACATCTCGGGCTATGAGGTGCTGCGCAAGCTTCGCGTCGCGAAGGTGAAGACCCCGATCCTCGTACTCTCCGGCATGAGCAGCATCGAGGACAAGGTGAAGGGCCTCGGCTTCGGCGCCGACGATTATCTCACCAAGCCGTTCCACAAGGACGAGCTGGTCGCGCGCATCCACGCCATCGTCCGCCGGTCACAGGGACACGCCGAGTCGGTCGTCAGCATCGGTGACCTGACCGTCAACCTGGACCAGAAGGTCGTCGAGGCGTCGGGCCTCATCGTCCCGCTCACGGCCAAGGAGTACCAGATGCTGGAACTCCTCGCCCTCCGGAAGGGCTCGACCATCACCAAGGAGATGTTCCTGACCCATCTCTACGGCGGCATGGACGAGCCGGAAATGAAGATCATCGACGTCTTCATTTGCAAGCTGCGCAAGAAGCTGGCGAAGGCGAGCCAGGGCAAGAACTATATCGAGACCATCTGGGGGCGTGGCTATGTGCTGCGTGAGGACGTCTCGGAACAGTTCGCCAAGGCCAGCTGACGGCGTCGTCGGTTCGAGCGGTGGGGTTTCGCTGTCAGTGAAGCTCGTAGCAGTTGACGACGACGCGCTTGTCCCTGGTGACGTCGTAGAGCGTGGAACACTGCACGAGATAGGTTACGTCCTTCTTCCGGAAGAGAAGAAGCGACGTGCGGACATCGTAGTTTCCCGCAAGCCCGACGATCTCCCAACCGTCCTTCAGCAGACCCTCGATGGTGGGGGCTGCTTGGGCCGTGCCGGCCGAGAGGCCGGCGGTGAGCGTGAGCGCGGCGACGCCGTATCGGATCATTACCCTAAACTCCCAGAAACTTGGCTGAACTCTCGGACGGCCGGGCGTGGAGATACCGCCCCGTCGTCGCGACCGAGGCATGCCCGAGTGTCGCCTGGACGAGGTGGATCGGCGCGCCGCGATCCAGGGCGTGGCTCGCGTGAGCGTGCCGAAGCCAATGCGCCGAGACGTCGGACGGAAGGTCTGCCCGCGCCGCCGCCGCCTTCACGATCCGATGGACCGCGCTCGGATCCAGAGCTCCGCCCTTCCGCGACAGGAACACGGGCGCATCGGCGGATGCCCCTGACGACTTGGCGCCCCGCAGGATTGTGAGCACCTTCCACGTCGCGGCCGAGAGCAGCACGACCCGCGTCTTGCCGCCCTTTCCGAACACCGTCGCCTGCCCCGCCTCATCGCGCGGCGTGAGATCCCGCCAGCGCAGGCCGCAGACCTCGGAAATGCGCAGGCCCCCGCAGTAGAGCACGGTCAGCAGCACCCGGTTCCGGAGCGCCGGTTCCTGCCGGATCATCAGCAGGGCGTCGGCTTCCGCCATGATGCGTTCGGCCAGCGTGTTCTTGATCGGCGGCACCTTCACGGCCGCGCCGATGTTGAACCGCAGGTAGCCGACCTCCTGGGCGAAGGCGAACAGGCTCTTGAGCGCCGCAGCCGTCAGCGCCACCGTGGCCGAGGATCCCGGCCGGCCCGCGATGTAGTCCTGCAGATCGCCGATCCGGACCGTGCCGAGCGACCTCCCGACATGCGCCAGGAAGCGTGCCGCCTCGCGCTCGTAGTTCCGGCGGGTGTTCGGGCTGGACGAACGGGCGAGCCAGAGCCGGATCATCTGCGCATCGTCGTCGGCCTGCGCCGGCAGCACGGCTTCGACGGGGGCGATGACGGCCGGCAACCCCGACATGCGGGTCAGTCCCAAACCTAGCTCTCCAATGTGCATCTGCTGTGCGATCGCCGTCATGGCGGCCTTCAACGCAAGATAACGAGACTTGTCTTGCATTGCATTGCTGAGGATGACCCCTGTGAGCCTGCTCCGCAAGCCGGACGCAGCGTGACCGGGACCGGGGCGGGCAGACGCATGGTCCTCGTCATCCGGGGCTTTCGCTCCACGTAAAGGCCACGGGACGGAGCGTGCGGCCTTCCGCCAGGACCAGGGCGGCGAAGTCCAGCTCCGCAAGTCGTCATCGTGCAAGGACAGGTCATGGACACGTCATCCAGCCCCGTTTGGTTCATCACCGGCTGTTCGAGCGGCTTCGGTCGCGCCCTCGTCGAGCGCGTCCTCGCCCGCGGCTGGCGGGTCGTGGCGACGGCCCGCGATGCGGCGGCGATCACCGGGTTGGCGGGCGGAACGGAAGATAGCGTCCTGACCCTCCCGCTGGATGTCACCCGGCACGATCAGGTGGAGGCCGCGGTGCAGGCCGCGATCGCCCGGTTCGGCCGGATCGATGTCCTCGTGAACAATGCGGGTTACGGCTACCAGAGCTCGGTGGAGGAAGGCGTCGATGCCGAGATCCGGGCGCAATTCGAAGCCAACGTCTTCGGCCTGTTCGATCTCACGCGAGTGGTGCTGCCGCACATGCGACAGGCCCGCTCCGGGCACATCCTCAACATCTCCTCGGTCGCGGGCTTCGTCGGCTTTCCCGGCTCCGGCTACTACGCGGCCACTAAACACGCCGTGGAGGGATGGTCGGACGCGCTGGCGAGCGAGGTCGAACCGCTGGGCATCAAGGTGACATGCGTCGAGCCCGGCCCGTTCCGTACCGATTGGGCCGGCCGCTCCCTGAAGCAGACCCAGAGCCGTCTGGCCGATTATGCCGAAACCGCAGGGGCACGCCTGCGCAACACCGCCGAGAAGAGCGGGACCCAGGCGGGCGATCCCGTCAGGGCCAGCGATGCCATGATCGCGCTGACCTCGGAGAGCAAGCCGCCCCGCCACCTCGTTCTCGGCGCATGGGGGGTGGACGCCGTCGAGGCGAAGCTTCGGGCGACCCTCGCGGAGATCGAAGCGTGGCGCGCGACCAGCTTGGCGACGGACTTTCCGGCCGGCGACGGCCCCGCTTAAGGGGCCGGCCTATCCCTCGGGGATATCCGGCCCTCTGCGACACCGCCCGAGGCCCCCGTGAGGCTCGCACCCTCAGGCGGCGCGAACGGTCGCGATGAAGCGGCTCATGGCAGCGGAGAGCTGTTCGGATTGACGGGACAGTTCGGAGGCTGCCCCGAGCACCTGTGTGGCGGCGGCGCCGGTTTCTTCGGCCGCCCCCGCCACGCCGGCGATGTTGTCGGTCACTTCCGACGTGCCGGTCGCGGCCTCGGTGACGTTGCGCACGATCTCCTGCGTCGCCGCCCCCTGCTCCTCGACGGCGGCGGCAATCGAGGTCGCCACACCGCTGATCTCCTGGATGCGCGCCGTAATGTCGCCGATGGCCGAGACCGCCTGCCCCGTCGATGCCTGGATCTGCCCGATCTGACCGGTGATCTCGTGTGTCGCCTTCGCGGTCTGCTCGGCGAGCGTCTTCACCTCGGCGGCCACCACCGCGAAGCCCTTGCCGGCGGCGCCGGCCCGCGCCGCCTCGATGGTGGCGTTGAGGGCCAGCAGATTCGTCTGGGCCGCGATGGTCGAGATCAGACCCACCACGTCGCCGATGCGCGAGACCGAGCTGTTCAATTCCTGCACGAGGCTGCTCGTCCGGTCGGCCTCGTTTACGGCCCGCCGCGCGAGTTCGGCCGAGCCGCTGACCTGCCGTCCGATCTCCTGCACCGACGAACCGAGTTCCTCGGCCGCCGCCGCCACGGTCTGGACGTTCGAGGTCGCCAGTTCCGCCGCCGCCGCGGCCGCGCTCGATTGCGCGGCGGTCGCCGCTGCCGTGCCGCTCATGGCGCGCGCCGTGGCCTGCAACCCGGTGGCCGAGGAGGAGACCATGCCGACGATGCCGCCGACCGCCGCCTCGAAGCCGTCGGCGAGCTCGACCATGGTGCGCTTGCGCTCGCGCGCGGCCGCCTCGTCGGCGACGCGCTTG
>NZ_JAKSXZ010000041.1:5000-26220 GCF_022829465.1 Methylobacterium sp. J-067 | reverse complement strand
GCTGCATCTCCTGGCGGAGAAGGGCGCGCTGGATGCGGGCCGGGTGCGGGTGCGGACGCTCACGCTGCCGGACACGTACCAGGACCACGACAAGCCGGAGAAGATGTACGCGGAAGCGGGCCTCGACGCCCCAAGCATCGTTAAGGTCGTCACCGAGACGCTGCCCGAGCGCAAGGACGGCCGTTCGCGCCTTCGCCTCGCGTGATGGGACTGGACGGCCGCGCCTTGCCGCGGCCGGGCCTGCCCGATTAAAACGCCGACCGGCGGGCATCTTGCCCGCCGTCATTGTTTGCGACCTGACGAGATACGATGGCTGTGGCCACCCCATCCGGCCCGGCCGAGGCCGGCCCCGTGCTGATCACCGGCGCGAGCGGCTTCCTCGGATCGGCCCTGGTCGACGTCTTCCGCCGGGCCGGCTTCCCGGTGCGCATCCTCGTGCGCGCTTCGAGCCCCCGCACCAACCTGACGTGGCCCGATGTCGAGATCGTCACGGGCGACATGCGCGATCCAGCTTCGGTTGCGGAGGCGATGCGCGGCCAGCGCTACCTGATCCACGCCGCCGCCGATTACCGGCTCTGGGCGCCGGACATGGAGGAGATCGTCCGCACCAACCGCGACGGCACGCGGCTCATGATGCGGGCCGCCCTCGACGCGGGCGTCGAGCGGGTCGTCTACACGTCGAGCGTCGCGACCATCCGACCCCCGGCCGACGGCGTCACGCCCTCCGACGAGACGATGCCGCTCACGCCGGAGACGGCCATCGGTGCCTACAAGCGCAGCAAGGTCGTGGCCGAGCGCGTGGTGGAGGAGATGGTCGCCCGTGACGGGTTGCCGGCGGTGATCGTGAACCCCTCGACGCCCATCGGCCCCCGTGACGTGAAGCCGACGCCGACCGGGCGGATCATCCAGGAGGCGGCCCTCGGCAAGATGCCGGCCTTCGTAGATACCGGCCTCAACCTCGCCCATGTGGACGACGTGGCCCACGGCCATCTGCTAGCCCTGAACAAGGGGCGGATCGGCGAGCGCTACATCCTCGGCGGCGAGGACGTGTTCCTGTCGCAGATGCTCGCGGACATCGCCGGGATGGTCGGGCGCAAGCCGCCGACCGTGAGCCTGCCCCGCGCGGTGGTGTATCCGGTGGCGTTCTTCGCGCAATTGGCCGCACGCTTCACCGGCAACCAGCCCTTTGCCACCATCGACGGCATCCGCATGTCCCGCTACCGGATGTTCTTCTCCGACAGAAAGGCGCGGGCCGAACTCGGTTACACGGCGCGGCCCTATCGCGAGGGCCTGTCCGACGCGATCGACTGGTTCCGGGGCGCGGGATACCTGAAATGACCACCCTCGACACCGCGACCGACACCCGTTCCGGCAAGGGCCATCGCGACGAGAACTTCCCCGTCGCCTCGCACCTGATCCACCCACGCCATCGCGGGGCGATCCTGGCCTTCTACAACTTCGTCCGCGCGGGCGACGACGTGGCCGACCATTCGGACCTGACGCCCGAGCGGAAGCTCGCCCTCCTCGACGGGCTGGCCGACGCCCTGACCGGCGCGGGTCCCACGGACCCCGAGGCGGCGCCGCTGAAGGCGGAACTGGCGACCCGCCGGCTTCCCCCGCGCCATGCGCTCGAACTGCTCGACGCGTTCCGCATGGACGCGCGCAAGAACCGCTACGCCGACTGGGACGAGCTGATCCACTATTGCCGCTACTCGGCGATGCCGGTGGGCCGCTTCGTGCTCGACATCCACGGCGAGGACCCGGCGCGGGTCTACGACCCCTCGGACAAGATCTGCGCGGCTTTGCAGATCATCAACCACATCCAGGATTGCGGAAAGGACTTCCGCAATCTCGACCGGGTGTACCTGCCGCAGGATTGCCTGGACCGGCACGGCGCCACCATCGCCATGCTCGGCGAGGCGAAGGCCCCTCCGGCGCTCCGCGCGGTGTTCCGCGAACTGGCGCAGCAATGCCTCGTCCTGCTGGATGAGGGCGCCACCCTGCCGGACCTGATCGACGACACCCGGCTCTCGCTGGAAATCGCGGCGATCCATCGCCTCGCGGTTGTCCTGTCGAAGGGCCTGCTGGAGCGCGATCCGCTGTCCGAGACGGTCCATCACGGCAAGGCGGCCTTCGCCCTCGTCGCCCTGCGCGGGGTCGCCGCGACCCTCGCGCGCCGCCCGTTCCGCGGGCGGATCGTCCGCGCGGCCATGCAAGGAGCCTCCCGTTGAGCGCCACCGCGACGCCCGCGACCGCCGCCGAGGCCGAAGCCCCGGCGCTGCCCGCCGCCGGCTCGTCCTTCTACACCGCCATGCGCCTGCTCCCGAAGGAGCGGCGGGAGGCGATGTATGCCGTCTACGCCTTCTGCCGGGCCGTCGATGACGTGGCCGACGATGGCGGCACCCGCGACGTGCGCCGCACCGAACTCGACCGCTGGCGGGCCGACATCGACGCGCTCTATGCCGGCCGCCCGGTGGCGCGCACCCGCGACCTTGTGGAACCGGTGAAGCAATTCGACCTGAAGCGCGAGGATTTCCAGGCGGTCATCGACGGCATGGCGATGGACGCCGAAGAGGACATCGTCGCCCCCGACGAGGCCACCCTCGACCTCTATTGCGACCGCGTCGCCAGCGCGGTCGGGCGCCTCTCCGTGCGCATCTTCGGCATGCCCGAAGCGGACGGGGTGAAGCTCGCGTGGCACCAGGGCCGGGCGCTGCAACTCACCAACATCCTGCGCGACATCGACGAGGATGCCGAGCGCGGGCGCCTCTACCTGCCCCGCGAGAAGCTGGCGGCCATCGGCCTCGCGAACCCGACGCCGATGCAGGCGATCATGCATCCGCGCATCGGCGAGGTCTGTGCCGCCATCGCGCAGGAGGCCGAGGCGCATTACCGGGCGACCTGGGAAATCATCCGGCGCAGCCCGCGCAAGGCGACCAAGGCGGCGCGGCTCATGGCGGCGGCCTACCACCTCTACCTCAAGGCGGTGATCCGTCGGGGCTGGACGCCGCCCCGCGCCCGGGTGAAGCCGGGCAAGCTCTCGCTGATCCTCGTCGCCCTCCGCCACGGCGTGCTGTGATGGCCAAGGTCCATATCGTCGGCGCCGGCCTCGCCGGGCTCTCGGCCGCCGTCTCGCTGAGCCGGAGCGGCAAGCAGGTCGTCCTGCACGAGGCCGCCAAACAGTCCGGCGGACGCTGCCGCTCGTATTTCGACCCGAGCCTCGGGCTCCACATCGACAACGGCAACCACCTGCTGCTCTCCGGGAATGCCGACGCGCTGGGCTTCCTGCGCGAGGTCGACGCGCCCGACGATGCCCTGATCGGCCCGGACGAAGCCGCCTTCGACTTCGCCGACCTGAAATCCGGCCAGCGCTGGACGCTGCGCCCCAATGCCGGCCGCCTGCCCTGGTGGGTGCTGAGCCCGTCGCGCCGGGTGCCGGGCACCCGCGCCCGCGATTACCTCGCGCCCCTCGGGATCCTGCGCGCCGCCGCCGGCAAGGCCGAGGGCGCAGGCGGGACGATCGGCGAGAACATGGAATGCTCGGGTCCGCTCTACGAGCGCCTGTGGCACCCGGTTCTGCTCGCGGCCCTTAACACCGAGCCCCGCGACAGCGATGTCGGCCTCGCCGCGCGCATCCTGCGGGAGACGCTGGGCGCGGGCGGTAAGGCCTGCAAGCCGATGGTCGCCGAGAAGGGCCTCTCCTACGCCTTCGTGGACCCGGCGCTCGCGACCCTGGCCAAGCGGGGCGCACAGGTGCGCCTCGGCCGCCGCTTGCGCGGGCTCGACGTCGCTGACGGCCGCGTCACCGCGCTGCAATTCTCGGATGGTCCGGAGGCGATCGGGCCGGGTGATTCGGTCGTGCTCGCGCTGCCGCCGTGGGTGACGGCCGACCTGTTGCCCGAAGTCCCCACGCCGCTGGAGTTTCGCTCGATCGTGAACGCCCATTTCGCGGTCGTTCCGAAGCCGGGCAGCCCGCTTGTTCTCGGTGTGGTGAATAGTCTTACGGAGTGGCTTTTCGCTTATTCCGACCGATATTCGGTCACGATTTCAGGGGCGGATAGACTCCTCGACGTGCCGCGCGAAGACCTCGCCCGGCAGATCTGGGGGGAGATCGCCACGCTCGGCAATCTTGCTTCGGAACTGCCACGCTGGCAAATCGTCAAGGAGAAGCGTGCAACGTTCGCCGCGACGCCGACCGAGGCGGCGCGGAGGGCTCCTGCGCGCACGCGGCACGCGAACCTCGTTCTCGCGGGCGATTGGACGGCCACCGGCCTGCCATCGACCATCGAGGGTGCGATCCGCTCCGGCAAGACGGCCGCCCACGCGTTGATGTGTGCGGACACACCTGCGCGTGGCGCAGCGTGAGGCATGGCGGTTGCAACTTGAGCGTTCCCCGCCGGAACGGATGCCGTTCCGGTGCGAGGGGGCGCGTGAAATGGGGGCTTGAAGCCTTTTACGGGCGCGACGCGTTCGGGACGGGCGGCAGGCGACCGTGAGGCGAGGACAGATGCGAGAGGCCGTGAACAAGATAGAGGCGCTGCAGCGCCCGAAGACACAGGACATCAGCCTGGAGACCGTCGAGCGCAGCGTGAGCGTTGCGACCCGGGCTCTCGGCGCCCTGGCTCACCAGGATGGGCATATCTGCTTCGAACTCGAAGCCGACGCGACCATCCCCTCCGAATACATCCTGTTCCACCATTTCCGCGGCTATCCGCCGGCGCCCGATCTGGAGCGCAAGATCGGCAACTACCTGCGCCGGACGCAGGGACCGCATGGCGGCTGGGCCCTCGTCCACGAGGGGCCGTTCGACATGAGCGCGACGGTGAAGGCCTATTTCTGCCTCAAGATGATCGGCGAGGACATCGAGGCCCCGCACATGCGCCGGGCCCGCGAGGCGATCCTCACCCGGGGCGGTGCGGCCAACGCCAACGTCTTCACCCGCTTCCTGCTGGCCCTCTACGGCGAGGTACCGTGGCGCGCCGTTCCGGCTATGCCGGTCGAGATCATGTTCCTGCCGAAGTGGTTCCCCTTCCACATCGACAAGGTGAGCTACTGGGCTCGCTGCACGATGGTCCCGATGTTCGTCCTGCAGGCCACGAAGCCGCGGGCGAAGAATCCGCGCGGCATCGGCATCCAGGAACTGTTCGTCACGCCCCCGGAGAGCGTCCGCTCCTGGCCCGGCTCGCCCCACGCGACATGGCCGTGGACGCCGATCTTCGGCTTCATAGACCGCATCCTCCAGAGCACCGAGCACCTGTTCCCGCGCAGCCCCCGCCAGCGCGCCATGGAGAAGGCTCGCGCCTGGGTGAGCGAGCGGCTGAACGGTGAGGACGGCCTCGGCGCCATCTTCCCGCCGATGGTCAACTCGGTGCTGATGTACGAGATCATGGGCTACACGCCCGACCATCCGCAGGTGAAGGTCGCGCTAGAGGCCATCGAGAAGCTCGTCGTCATCAAGGACGACGAGGCCTACGTGCAGCCCTGCGTCTCGCCCGTGTGGGACACCGCCCTCGCGAGCCACGCCTTCCTCGAAGCCGGCGGCCCGGAGGCCGAGGCCACGGCCCGCGCCGGCCTCGATTGGCTGAAGCCCCGGCAGGTGCTCGACATCGTGGGTGACTGGGCGGCCCGCAAGCCGAAGGTCCGCCCCGGCGGCTGGGCGTTCCAATACGCCAACGCCCATTACCCTGATCTCGACGACACCGCCGTGGTGGTGATGGCGATGGACCGCGCCATGCGTCAGCACGGCCTCGTGGCCGGGATGCCGGACTACAAGGTGGCCATCGCCCGCGCCCGCGAATGGGTCGAGGGCCTGCAATCGGCCGATGGCGGCTGGGCCGCCTTCGATGCCGACAACAACTACATGTACCTGAACCACATCCCGTTCTCGGATCACGGGGCGCTCCTCGACCCGCCGACCGCCGACGTGACTGCCCGCGTGGTGGGGATGCTGGCGCAGCTCGGCGAAACCCGCGAAACCTGCCGCTCCCTCGACCGAGGCGTGAACTACCTCCTGAACGATCAGGAGGAGGACGGCTCGTGGTACGGCCGTTGGGGCATGAACTTCATCTACGGCACGTGGTCCGTGCTGAATGCCCTCAACGCGGCGGGCATCTCCCCGGCCGACCCGCGCATCCAGAAGGCCGTCTCCTGGCTGATCCGCATCCAGAACCCGGATGGCGGCTGGGGTGAGGACGCCTCGTCCTACAAGATCGATCCGGCCTTCGAGCCCGGCTCCTCCACGGCCTCGCAGACCGCCTGGGCGCTGCTCGCCCTGATGGCGGCCGGCGCCGTGGACGATCCGGCCGTGACGCGGGGCATCAACTTCCTCACCCGCACGCAGGACACGGACGGGCTGTGGAGCGAGGAGCGCTACACGGCAACGGGCTTCCCGCGCGTGTTCTATCTCCGCTACCATGGCTACCCGAAGTTCTTCCCGCTGTGGGCGCTGGCGCGCTACCGGAACCTGAAGAAGAGCAACACCCGCCAGGTCGCCTTCGGCATGTGACCCGGCCCGTGGGACGGGGCGGAACGCCGCCCCGCCCCGCGCCCATGACGACGCGGCGCCCGCGCCCTGCTATGAGGGCCGTGATTCGCCCGAGCGGCGGCCCCCTCGACCCGCGCGCCCCTTGCCCTCTCCCGACCCCGATCAGCCCCGCCGCCGGCCTCCGCCCGGCCTGCTCGCGGACCTGATCCAGCCCCGCCCCATGATCGACCCGTCAGCCCCCGTCCTCGCTGTGACCGGCCTCGCCCGTGAACGGCGGATCGCCTCCGGCCGTGGCGTCGAGGCCGTCGGCGCGGGTGGCGATCCGGCCCGCCTGCGGGTGCTGCTCGACGGGCGCGTGCCCCCGGCCTGCCGCGCCGTGGTGAGCTTCGGCATCGCGGGCGGTCTCGATCCCAGTTTGAAGCCGGGCGACGTCGTCGTCGGCACCGGCATCGTCACGGCCGATGGACGGCGGCGGGCCGATCTCGACGCGGCCGCCGCGATGGTGGGTCTGCTCGCCGGCCTGCCTAATCGCGTGATCTCGGCCGATCTTGCCGGAGTCGATGCGGCGGTGCTCGCCGTCGCCGACAAGACGACGCTGCGCGAATCCACGGGCGCGGCGGCCGTCGACATGGAATCGCATGTCGCGGCGACCTTCGCCGGGCGACACGGCCTGCCCTTCGCCGTGCTGCGGGTGATCTGCGATCCGGCCGACCGGGCGCTGCCCGCCTTCGCCGCCAACGCCCTCACGCCCGATGGCGAGCCGGACATCCGGGGGGTGCTCTCGGCCCTGGTCTTCGGACGGGCGCGGATCGGCGATCTCATGCGCCTCGGTCGCGATTCGAATGCGGCGTTCGCCGTGCTCGCCCGCTGTCGTCAGTGCCTCGGCGACGGGCTCGGTATCCCCGTTCCGCCCGCTCAGCCTTGAACGAAAAATGGCGCCGGTCCTGAGACCGGCGCCAGTCGAGGGGCGTCACCGGGGGAAGAGGGATTCCCCCTTGTCAGCCGGCATCAGCCGGCATTCTTGTTGAGCGAGATCGCCACGAAGCGGGTCTGGCCCTTGGCGCTCTTCACCCGCATCAGCACGGCCTTACGACCGCTGGTCTCGGCGGCGCGGACCTGAGCGGCCACGTCCGCAGGGCTGGAGACCGACTGACCACCGACGTCGAGGATCAGATCGCCGCGCTCGATGCCCTTCGCGGCAGCCGGACCGTCCGGGTCCACCTGCATCACCGCCACGCCCTGATCGGACAGGCCGACCTCGGCAGCGGGGGCAAGGCCGAGGCCCAGGTGTACCTGGCCGCCGCCGTTGTCATCGCGGCTCGCCACCTTCGTGCCGTCGGACGGCATGGAGCCGAGGGTGACGGTCGCCGTGTCGGACTTGCCGCCACGCAGGTAGCCGAGCTTCACTTCGGCACCGGGCTTCATGGAGGCGATGCGGCGGGAGAGCTCGCGGGCGCTGTCCACGGTCTCGCCGTTCACCTTCTCGATCACGTCGCCGGACTTCAGCCCGGCCTTGGCCGCCGGGGTGCCGCTCTCGGCATGATCGACCAGGGCGCCCTTGGCCTTGTCGAGGCCGAGGCCCTCCGCGATGTCCTGCGTCACCGGCTGGATCTGCACGCCGAGATAGCCGCGGGCGACCTTGCCGTCCGTGCGGAGCTGGTCCACCACCGCCTGCACCGTCTCGGCCGGGATGGCGAAGGCGAGGCCGACGCTGCCGCCGGACGGCGAGGCGATGGCCGTGTTCACGCCGACCACTTCCCCGTTGACGTTGAAGGTCGGGCCGCCGGAATTGCCCTTGTTGATGGGCGCGTCGATCTGCAGGAAGTCGTCGTAGGGGCCGGCGCCGATGTCGCGGCCACGGGCCGAGACGATGCCCGCCGTCACCGTGCCGCCGAGGCCGAACGGGTTACCGATGGCGACCACCCAATCACCCACCTGCGGCGCGGACTTGCCGAACTGCACGTAGGGGAAGTTGCCGCCGTCCTTGATCTTTAGGAGCGCCACGTCGGTTTTGGCGTCCTTGCCGATGACCTTCGCGTCGAGGGTGCGGCCGTCGTCCAGCGTCACCTGAACGGTCGTGGCGTGGTCCACGACGTGGTTGTTCGTGACGACGTAGCCATCGGCCGAGATGATGAAGCCTGAGCCCACGGCGCCACGGCTGCCGCGATGCTGCGGCTGCGCGTTCGGGCCGTTCTCACCGAAGCGCTTGAAGAACTCGCGCAGCTGCGGCGGGACGTTCTGGAGGTTCTGGCCGTTGTTGCCGCCGCCGTCCTCGTCGTCGCTCGCGGAATCGTCGAGCTTCACCTTCACCGAGACGACGCCCGGCTTCACCTTGTTGACGATGCCGGCGAACGAGCCCGGCGGATGTTCGGGGGCCTCGATGGGCGACTTTGGCAGGGCCTGGGCGAAGGCGGGGGTCGCGGCGGGCAGGTAGCCGCTGCCCACGGCCCCACCGGCCACCAGCGCCACAGCGGCAACGGAGGCGAGGGCACGGCTGGTGTAGCGGCGGGCGGTACGGGGCTCGGTCATGGGGCTCTCACACCTGGAACAATCGGGACGACGCCTGTCGCGGCCGTCGATGGGATCGTTCTAGGCGCCCGGCCCTCACCCCGGTGTGGCGGGCAGATTACCGTTTTGTCAGGTGGGCGGCCGCGCGCGACGGACGCCCCGCAATCGCCGGTCTACTCCCCGCTCAGCCGGGCCAGCGCCTCGTCGATCTTCACGAGACGCGCGCTCTCGGCCTCCCGCCGCTCGCGGTTCTCCTCGATGATCTCCTCGGGAGCGCGGGCGACGAAGTCGGCGTTGGCCATCTTGGCATCGACCTTCTTGATCTCGCCCTCGGCCTTGGCCTTCTCCTTCTTCAGCCGGGCGACCTCGGCGGCGAGGTCCACGATGCCTTCGAGCGGCAGCGCGGCCACGCTGCCGCGCACCAGCAGTTGCACAGACTTGGCCGGAGGCGCGTCGGTGAAGGTGATCTCCGACAGGCGGGCGAGGCGCACCAGCGTCTCGCGCCACGCCTCGACCCGCGCCGCCACCGCCGCATCGGCGCCGACGAGCACCAGGGGAATCTGCGCGCCGGCCGGCACGTTCGTCTCGGATCGCGCCGAGCGGATCTGGCCGATCAGATCGACCACGAAGCCGACCTCCTCCTCGGCCCCTTCATCCGCGAGCCCTGCGAGGTCCGGCCAAGCGGCGAGCGCCAGCAGGCCGCGCCCTTCGATCCCCTCGCCCTTGATGCCCCACAGCTCCTCGGTGAGGAACGGCATGAACGGGTGCAGGATCTTGGCGACCTGATCGATCAGGTAGGCGACGCTCGCTTGGGTCTCTGCCTTGGCGGCCGGATCGGCCCCCTCCCCCTGCAGCACCGGCTTCGCGAGTTCGAGGTACCAGTCGCAGAAGATGTTCCAGGTGAAGCGGTAGGCGGCGTTCGCGGCGTCGTTGAAACGATAGGCCGTGATCGCGGCCTCGACCTCGGCCACCGCGCGGGCGGCTTCACCCAGGGCCCACTTGTTGATCGCCCCCGTGACCGCGCGCGGATCGAAGGCGGAATCGAGCGTGCAGCCGTTCAGTTCGGCGAAGCGGGCCGCGTTCCAGAGCTTCGTCGCGAAGTTGCGGTAGCTCTGAACGCGGTCGGTCGACAGCTTGATGTCGCGGCCCTGCACGGCCAGCGCGCAGAGGGTGAAGCGTAGGGCGTCCGCGCCGACCTGCTCGATGATTTCGAGGGGATCAACGACGTTGCCCTTCGACTTCGACATCTTCGCGCCGGACGCGTCCCGCACCAGCGTGTGCAGGTAGACGGTGTCGAACGGGACTTCGCCCGTGACGTGTAAGCCCAGCATCATCATGCGGGCGACCCAGAAGAACAGGATGTCCTTGCCCGTCACCAGCGTGTTGGTCGGGTAGAAGCGGGCGAGCTCCGGCGTCTTGTCCGGCCAACCGAGGGTCGAGAACGGCCACAGGCCGGAGGAGAACCACGTGTCGAGGACGTCCGGATCGCGCGTCAGCGCCACGGCGCGGCCGTGCTTCGCCTCGGCCTGCGCCAGGGCGTCGGACTCGCTCTCGGCAACGAAGACGCCGCCCTCATCGTCGTACCAGACAGGGATCTGGTGGCCCCACCAGAGCTGGCGCGAGATGCACCATGGCTCGATGTTGGTGAGCCACTGGTAGAAGATCTTCTCGTAGTTCTCCGGCACGAACTGGGTCTTGCCATCGCGGACGGCCTGCATCGCCCGCTCGGCCAGCGGCTTCACGTTCACGTACCATTGGTCCGTGAGGTAGGGCTCGATCACCACATTCGAGCGGTCGCCGTGCGGCACCATGTGGGTGTTGGGCTCGATGGTGCGCAGGCGCCCGCGCTCCTCCATCAACTCCACGACGCGCTTGCGCGCCGCCGCCCGATCCACGCCGTGCAGGGCCAGCACATCCGCCTCGGGGGACGCCTCCGCCAGGAACGCGTCGTTACCCTCGATGAGCATCCTGCCCTCGGGATCGAGGACGTTGATCATCGCCAAAGCATGCCGGCGGCCGACCTCGAAGTCGTTAAAGTCGTGCGCCGGGGTGATCTTGACAGCGCCGGTGCCCTTCTCCGGGTCCGAATAGCTGTCGGCGACGATCGGGATCAGGCGCCCGACCAGCGGCAGGCGCACGGACTTTCCGACGAGGGACGTGTAGCGCTCGTCCTCCGGGTGCACCGCCACGGCGGTGTCGCCCAGCATCGTCTCGGGCCGGGTGGTGGCGACGGAGATGATCTCGCCGGTCTCGGCACCGGACGCATCGACCACGGGGTAATCGAAGTGCCAGAGATGGCCCTTGATCTCGACCTGTAGCACTTCGAGGTCTGAGATCGCGGTCTGGAACCGGGGGTCCCAGTTCACGAGGCGCTTGTCGCGGTAGATCAGCCCGTCCTTATGCAGGTCCACGAAGGTCTTGAGCACGGCGCGGCTCAGGCCCTCGTCCATGGTGAAGCGCTCGCGCGTCCAATCGCAGGAGGCGCCGAGCCGCTTCAATTGCTCCACGATGGCGCCGCCGGACTCGGCCTTCCACGCCCAGACCTTCTCGAGGAAGGCGTCACGCCCGATTCCCCGGCGGCCGGGCTCCTTGCGCTCGGCCATCCGGCGCTCGACCACCATCTGCGTCGCGATGCCGGCATGGTCGGTGCCGGGCTGCCAGAGCACGTCGCGCCCGCGCATCCGCTCGAACCGGCAGAGCACGTCCTGCAAGGTGTTGTTGAGGGCGTGGCCCATATGCAGGGAGCCCGTCACGTTCGGCGGCGGGATCACGATGCAATAGGGCGCGGCGCCGGCCCGCTCGGGGCGGCCGGCGCGGAAAGCCCCCGCATCCTCCCACGCGGCGCGAATGCGCGCCTCGACGGAAGCCGGGTCGAAGGTTTTGTCCATCATCGCGAAAGTCGGGCCGAAAGCGGGCTGGGCTGAAACGAGCCCCCGCTTTCGGCCGTCAGACCGCCCGCGTCAACACGCGAGAGGGCTCAGCGCCCCCGCGATACCCGCTCGATCTCGGCGCGGACGAGACGCTCCACCACCACGGGCAGATTGTCGTCCAGCCAGGACTTCAGCATCGGGCGGAGCATATCCTGCACGATGTCTTCGAGGGTGCGCGCGTTGTTGGTGAGTACCGTATGCGCGAGCAGGTTGAACGCCTGCCCGACGGTCGCATCCGTGGTCGGGGAAATCAGACGGTCGAACGAAGGCTCGGGCGCCTTGGCGACCGGCGGCGGCTCCATGCGCGGCGCGGGCTTGGGCGGCTCCGGAGGTGCCACGGGCTCGGGGGCCACCGGCTCGGGCGCCTTGGCGACGGGCGGCGGCTCGAGCACGAACTCGTCCTCGATCGCCAGATCCTCGAAGCTGATCTCGTCGAGATCGAGGGGGGCCGGCTGCGGCGCGGGCGGCTCGACGGGCCGCACCAGGGCGACGGGCGGCGGCACTGGTTCGGCGACCTCGGCGAGGTCGAGAATATCGTCGACCTCGGCCGGCTCCGGCTCCGGCTCGCTGGGCTTGGCCGCCTGATCGTCGGCGATGATCCGGCGGATGGAGGCGAGAATCTCCTCCATCGACGGCTCATGCGCCTTATCGGCAGCCTTGTCCTGAACCTGGGGGCTTGCTGCACTCATGACGACGGCGCGCTCGGATGCGAAGAGACCGGAAGGCGGCTCACTCGGAGCCGCAACTCAGTATTTCACGCCCCTGAGCTACGACAAGCGTACCGACAGCACAGTCCTTGAAAAATCGGACAATGCTCACAGCAGAGGCGGCAGGCTCAGCGCCCGTCGGGCGTGCGCAGGCCGAACCACAGATCCTTGACCTGATCGAAGTGGACCTTGGCGCTGTAGGCCTCGACCGGCAGGGCCGTGAAGCGTGCGGTCAGCTGCCCCATCGCCTGGACGACACCATAGGAGTAGATCACCCGGTCGCGCTGGGCGACGATGAGGTTCACGCGGGAGTTCAGCAGTTCCTGCTGGGCGTTGAGGACGTCAAGGGTGGTGCGCTGGCCGACGCGCGCTTCCTCGCGCACGCCGTTCAGCGCGACTTCGTTGGCCTGGACCTGCGCCTGGGCGGCGATCACCTGCGCCTTGGCGGCTTCGAGCCGGCCCCAGAAATCCACGATCTGCGCCCGCACCTGATCGCGGATCCGGTCGACGTCGATCCGGAGCTGGCCCACCAGCTCCTTCTGCTGGCGTACCTGTGCGTAGACCTGCCCGCCTTCGTAGATCGGGATGGTCACGCGGCCGATGATCGAAGCGGTAACAGCGTTGTCGTTCGGAAAGGTCGAGTCGTAGCGCTGCTGGACGCTGCCCTGCACGCTGACCTGCGGGTAGAGCTGGCCCTCCAGCACCTTCACCTGGGATTCGGCGGCATCGAGGGCATGGATCGCCGAGTAGATTTGCGGGTGTTCCTGCAGGCCGATCGACACGGCGGCGTCGAGGCTGCCGGGGACGTAACGGTCGAGCGGCCGACCCGGTGCCAGGGAGCGTGGCTCCACACCGATGTTCTGGCGATAGATGCCGATCGACGTCCGCAGGGTGGATTCGGCGGCACTGACCTGCGACCGGGCGCCGGCGAGGCGAGCCTCGGCCTGCGCCACGTCGGTACGCGTCACCTCGCCGACGTTGAAGCGGTCGCGCGTCTGCCGGAGCTGCTCTTCGAGCACTTCGACGTTGTTGCGGTTCAGCTCCAACGTCGCCGTGTTGCTCAGCACGTTCATGTAGGCCTGAACGGCGGCGTAGAGCACCGAGAGTTCGGTGAAGCGCAGCGTCTCGCGCTGGCTGTAGACGGTCGACTCGGAACGACGGACGTTGTTGTCCGTCTGGAAACCATTGAACAGGGTCTGGCTGACGACGAGGCCTGCGCCGCCGGGTGTCGTGGTCTGGTTGAAGGTCGCGCCGGCAACGCGGCCGTTGACGTACTGCGATCCGATGTCGGCGCTCAGGTTCACCTGCGGCCGGTAGCCCGATTGGGCGATGGCCACGAACTCATCGGTGTAGCGGACGGTCGCCCGACCGGAATTGAGGGTCGGATTGCCGCGATAGGCCCGAACAAGGGCACTCTCGAGCGTTTCCGCACCCACCTGGCTCGACGCCAGCACCGCGGCGATCGCCGTGACGGCGATGCCCGCGCGGCGCTGCGCGAAGCGGTTTTTCGGCACTCGTAAACTCACAGTGCTCAACCCTTGCGGCCCCCGCGATCTCGGACACCCGCCTCAGCAGCGGTCATGCGGCGAACCGCATCTATCCGAACAAGCCCGCCCTGCTACGGACCTTAGCTGGAAGACGTTAACTCGGCACCGGGTCCAGCCGCTCTCGCACCTGAATCCTCGGGGGTGGCGCATAAAGGCGACACCTCACCGGACCCATGAATTCTCAATCTTGGAGAGTATCAGAAGGCAAAAGACGCTTCTTGCGCGAAGTCAGCCAAGGCTGGCAGGGACGCATCGAAGAGCGGACGCGATCCGAAGGCATTGCCGGCACGCACGAATACGGTGACCTTTGCGCCCCGGTCGGGCCCGAAGACACAAACGAGCCGGCCGTCATCCTTGAGTTGATCGAGCAACGTTTGCGGCCGGGTCTCAACGCGGCCGTTCACGAGAATCGCGTCGAACGGCCCGTCGCCGGCCGCACCCGCCCGCAGCGGCCCCTCGATGACCTTCGCCTTACCGGCCAGCCGCTCCTTCGCGGCCGCGACGAGTTCGGGGATCGATTCGATGGCCGTCACCGTGGCGCCGAGTTGCGCCATCAGCACGGAGGCGTAGCCGTAGCCGGTGCCAACATCGAGCGCCGCGACGCCCGGCTGGATCTTCAGGGCCTGGATCATCCGGCCGAGAACCATCGGGGCCGGGGTCACGCGCAGGTCGGAACCCGCTGAACCGAGCCGCAGGGGCTGGTCGATATAGGCGAACGACTCCTGGTTCTTGGGAACGAAGGCCTCGCGCGGCACCGAATCGAAGGCGTCGAGAACGGCATTGTCGTTCACGTCGAAGGTCCGCAACTGGCAATCGACCATCATCCGCCGCGCCTGCGCGTAATAGAGCATCGGAAACCTCGTCCCTGAACCGATCCGGTCCACCGCGCCACGGATACCGGCGCACGCTTAAGCCTTCGCGGCGGGTTGTCGAAGATCGACACGCAAAAGGCAAGGACAACGCCGATTGCGTTGCGGCATCGCGGCGGAAACGTCTTCCGAGGAGGAGCAGGGGGCGTCCGGCGTGGAGGCCCACACGCGGTGGCTCACTCCTTCACCGGCACTCGCTTGTCGAGCCAGCCGGCCAGCCAGTCGGCGATCTCGAAGCTGTTCTTGTCCTGCATCAGCATGTGCGAATTGCCGTGGATGCCGATCTCCGGCAGCAGGATCAGTTCGGCCTTGCCCCCTGCGGCATTGGCCGCGGCGATGAAGGCGCGGCACAACTTCAGGCGGGGCGCCCAGCGGGACGATTGGTCCACGTAATCCCCGAACAGCACGAGGATCGGGAGGTCCTTGTAGGGCGTAAGGTCGTCCTTGGCCGGATCAGGGCAGGCGGCGGGCTCGAGGGCGACGAGGGCGCGGAGGCCGGTGCGGTCGAGGGCGGCCGTCTGGAACGGGTAGATGCCCGATTGCGAATGCGAGATCAGCACCGCGTTCTTGAGGCGTTTCGCCAGTTCGGACAGGGCCGTGACGGTCGGGTTCGGAACCGGCAACGCCGCCGACCAATCCGGGACCATCTGCTTCCAGAACTCGCCCTGCGCTTCCAGGGGGAACTGCATCCCGGGGAAGACCTTCGGGTATTCCGGGCCGAACCGGAAGATCGCCCAGGCCGCCTCGCGCCCCGCCGAGAAGACCGCCGGCAGCGTCTCGGCGCCCGCCTTGCCAGCCTTCACGGCGTTGATCGCGCTCGGGTTGCCGGCTGAGCGCCCCCGCCAGGATTGATCGATCACGTAGGTCGGGAAACCCTTGCGGACGAAGTACTCGTCCCACCCCATCCGCCCGTCGGGCGTCGTCTCCCAGGTCTTGCCGGTCAGGCAGCAGCCGTGGATCAGCACCAGCGGCGCCCGCGTCGGCGAGACGGGGACCTGATAGCGCACGTAGATCTGATCGACCGTCACCGTGCCGGAGGCCGCATAGGCCGGCAGAGTGGACAGCGTGTCGGACGAGACGTCCCGTCCCCCCACGAAGAAACTGCCCTGGGCCGAGAGGGTCAGCGGAGGGGTCGGTGCATCGGCGGCATGGCCGGGCGAGGACATGGCGGCGAGGGCCGCCAGACCGAAGGCGAATGCGCGATGCAGCAACGTCATCGTTCCCGGATACCGGCCAAGCCAGCCGCGTCCACCACATGCCACGAAGCGTCACGCGATGGCGAGAGCCGGGCCGGTCATTCCACGACAGATCGACCGGCCCGGTATTCGGCCTCAGGCGTGGGCCGTGTCGTCCTCGTCGATATCCACGAGGAAGACGATGTCGGCCTCGTCCTCTTCGCTGTCATCGGCTTCGGCGTAGCGCGGGTCGTCCACGAAATCGCCTTCGCCGTCGTCCTCGGCGAGGGCATCCTCGAATACTTCGATCTCGTCCTCGTTGGCCGGGCGGACGTTGAGGGCGGCCTTGCCGTCCCAGAGCGGCTTGCCGCCGCTCGTCATCGTCTTGATGTCTTCCTTGAAGCCATCGCAGGTAAACAGGTCTTTGGCCGAGGCCTCATCGCTGTTGATGACCGCGACCGCCGTGCCCTCGATTTCCAGGGTGAACATGGCCGGCATCCTCTCTTCAAGACCGCGCCTGCACGCTCCCGTCCGGGGCGCGTGATGCGACGGGTCGGCCGATCTGGCCGGCACCATCGCCGCACGCGGCTGCTGTAGGGGGGAAGCGGCCCCGGGCCAAGCCCGTTCGCGCGGGTTCTCAGACCCCGGCGCCGCCGCGGGCGATCGCCCGCTTCACCACGCCCTGGACCTCGGGGTTCGAGAGGAAGAGATCGTGGTTGATGAGGCCGCCGCCGTAATCCGACGCATCGGCCACGCGCACCCCGAGGGCTTCGAGCTTCGCCCGGTCGGCTGCACCCGCGCGGGTGCCGCCCGCGATGGCCGCCGACAGTTCGAGGGCCCGGTCGTTCGTCGCGGAGATGACGGTGATCTTGGCGAGGTCCGGTCCCAGCCGGGAGACGCCGTTCGAGAACAGGTCGAAATCGATGTCGGGCGCGGCGAGCACCACGGCGCCGATCCGCGACATCGCCGATTCGCCAGCCTCCGCCCGCAGCATCCGCAGGGTCTCCAGCGTCAGCAGCGTCCCCATGGAATGGGCCACGATGAAGATGCGCCCGCCGTTCGGCGTCACCGCAAGGGCCTTCAGCAAATCCTCGAACGCATCGCGCGACCACATCGCGCTCTCGCGGTCGTAGCCGTAATCGAGCGTCGCGGCGGCCGACGGCCACGTGAACAGGCCGGAGACCCCCTTGAAGCGGATACCGTCCGACAGCCGCGCGGCGCTGACGGCGGCCGATTCGAACGATTCGCGATAGCCATGCACGTAGATGAGCACGTCGCGGCCGAGCGCCGCTTGGCTAAAGGCGTCCGCCGCGCCGGGCCCGGTCTCGACCTTCGGCACCGCGCCGATGGTCCAATCTCCGGTGATGACCGCCGACACCTTGCCGAGGAGCGAGCGATCCGGCGGGGAGAGCCGAACTTCGGCGAAGCTCAGGCCCTTGCCCCGTTCGGACGAGAAATACGGGGGCCGCACCGGGCTCCCAACCGGCTTGCGCGTCGTAGCGACCAGCAGGACCGGCATCACATCAAGCGCCGATTGCTTCTCCGGCAGGGCCGGGCCGCCGCCCAGCTCGTCGGTGACGCAGCCGCCGAGCATCGGCATGGCTCCGGCGGCGGCCGTGAGCGCGCCGACGCGCAGGAGGAAGCGGCGAGAGGGAGACCGAGGCGTCATGATCCACGGGACTGATCGAGCGGCCGCGCCGCCCTTTGAAGCGGAACCGTAACCAGGGGATCGTGACCAAGACGGGGCACACCGTGCGTTTCCCGTGCTGCCCCCTGCCCCGTGCCGCATCGGCCACAGGGTCCGTCGCGGCGGCGTGACGGGAATTCGTCCACGGCATCATCGGCTTGGCACCCCCGCCGGCGGGTGCGAAACCTCTTAACCTTGACGGCGCTTCGACGCGCCCCCGCCCTTTTCCCGCACCGGGCCGGAGGGGCCTCTCGACGGCGGGCGCGGCCTTGGCCATGAAGGAGCATGGCTGCTCCGCTCGACATCGACTCGCTCAAGGAAAGGCTTCTGGCCGGCGACAGGGCGGCGCTCGCGCGTGCGATCACACTTGTCGAATCCAAGCGGGCGGATCACCGGACGGCGGCGGCGGCGCTGATCGACGCCGTGCTGCCCCAAACCGGCAACGCCATCCGCGTCGGCATCACGGGCGTGCCCGGCGTCGGCAAGTCCACCACCATCGACGCGCTCGGCACCAACCTCACCGAGGCGGGCCACAAGGTCGCCGTGCTGGCGGTCGATCCGTCCTCCTCACGCACGGGGGGCTCGATCCTTGGCGACAAAACCCGGATGGCGCAGCTGTCGCACGATCCGAAGGCGTTCATCCGGCCCTCGCCCTCCTCCGGAACCCTCGGCGGCGTCGCGGCCAAGACCCGCGAGACCATGCTCCTCTGCGAGGCGGCGGGCTTCGACGTGATCCTCGTTGAGACGGTGGGCGTCGGCCAGTCGGAGACGGCGGTGGCCGACCTCACCGACTTCTTCCTCGTTCTGATGCTGCCCGGCGCGGGCGACGAGTTGCAGGGCATCAAGAAAGGCATCCTCGAACTCGCGGACATGATCGCCGTCAACAAGGCGGACGAGGGCGAGGCCGAGGCGCGGGCGAACGCGGCGGCGTCGGAATACCGGGCAGCCCTGCATATCCTCACCCCCGCCTCGGCGACGTGGACGCCCCCGGTGGTGACGATCTCCGGCTTCCACAACCGGCGTCTCGATGCCCTCTGGGCGAAGATCGAGGATCACCGCACGAAGCTCACCGCGACCGGCGAGATCGCCAGCAAGCGCCGTGGCCAGGACGTGAAGTGGATGTGGGCCCTCGTGCACGAGCGCCTGCATCAGCGCCTCGTCGGCACGGCGGAGGTGCGTCAGAAGACGGCCGAAGCCGAATCGGGCGTGTCGCGCGGCGAGACTTCTCCCGCCGCCGGGGCCGCCGCCATCGCCGAGCTGATCGGCCTCTAAAGCAGCGCTTCCGCGACGAAGAAAAACGCGCCCGCCGGGTGAACAAACCGTCGCTCGCGCGTTCCGTGGACGCGGGGGCCGCGCGTCCGCGCGGGCGGCACCGGACGCCGCGTCGAGGAGAGTACCATGGTGGACACTGATCGGATCGTCGGGGGAGCCAAGGAGGCACTCGGCAAGGCGCAGGGTGCGGCAGGCGACGTCCTCGGGTCGAATCGCGACTCCGTCGAGGGCCGTTTTCGCGAAGCCAAGGGCACGGCGCAGAACGCCTACGGCCAAGCCAAGGACACCGCTGCGGATCTCGCCGACCGCGCGGGCGACTATGCCGGCGATGCCTATGACCGGGCCGGCGATTACGCCAACGACGCCTACGAGCGCGGCTCGTCCTACCTGCGCGACGGCCGCCACGCCGTCAGCACGCAGGTCGAGGAGAACCCGATGATCGCCCTGCTCATCGCAGGCGCCGTCGGCTATGGCCTCGCCCTGCTGATACACGGGCGCCGTTGATCGAAGGCCCGGCCCCGCCCTTCGGCGGGGCCGTGTCGGTTTATTGAGCGGTCCAGCCGCCATCCATGGTGAGATTGGCGCCGGTCATCTGGCTCGCCGCGTCCGAACACAGGAACACGGCGAGGCCGGCGACCTGATCGACGGTCACAAACTCCTTCGTCGGTTGCGCCTTCAGGAACACGTCCTCCATCACCTGTTCCTTGGTGAGGCCGCGCGCCTTCATCGTGTCCGGGATCTGCGCCTCCACGAGGGGCGTCCAGACGTAGCCCGGCGAAATGCAGTTCACCGTGATCTTGTGCGGCGCCAGTTCGAGAGCCGCCGTCTTGGTGAGTCCTGCGATACCATGCTTGGCCGCCACGTAGGCCGACTTGTACGGCGAGGCCACGAGCGAATGCGCCGAGGCCGTATTGATGATCCGCCCCCACCCCTTGGCCTTCATGCCGGGGATCGCCGCCTTCATCGCGTAGAAGGCGGAGGACAGGTTGATCGCGATGATCTGCTCCCACTTCTCGCCGGGAAATTCCTCGATGGGCGAGACGAACTGGATTCCGGCATTGTTCACGAGGATGTCGACGGAGCCGAACGTTTCCTGAGCCTCCCGCACCATCGCCTCGATCTCGGCGGGCTTGGTCATGTCCGCCCCGGAATAGTGGGCCCGCACACCGTATTCCGTCTCGATCCCGGCGCGGGTGCGCTCGATCTCGTCCGGCTTACCGAAGCCGTTCAGGACGACATTCGCCCCCTGCCCCGCGAAGCCCTTCGCGATGGCGAGGCCGATGCCGCTGGTCGATCCGGTGACGAGGGCGGTCTTGCTCTTCAAGCTCATGGCAACCTCCGGAAGCGTGGTCGAGAGAGGGTCAGGGAGCACTTGGCCGAACCGCAGGGTGAAGTCCACGGGCGGCGTGGCAGGATCGTCACGGCGTTGCTGGCGCCACGGGAAACACCATCTCGACCTTCAACCCGGGACCGTTGTCGGCCAGCCTCAAAGTGCCCCGGTGAATACGCATCACCGCGTTCACGAGGCTGAGGCCGAGCCCGAAACCCGGCCGCGAACGCGACTTCTCCAAGCGGACGAAGCGCGCCAGCACATGCTCTCGCTCCTCCTCCGGGATGCCCGGCCCGTGATCAGACACGGTGAGCACGGCCGCCCCGGCGCGTCTCTCGACCGCAATGAGAATACGGCCAACGCCCCCCTCGGCGGGGCTTCCGTATTTCAGGGCATTGTCCACGAGGTTGGCCAGGGCCTGCCCGATCAGTTCGCGGTTCGCCTGGATGACGACGCCCTCGGGCGCCTGCACCTCGATGATGAGGCCGTGATCCTCGGCCAGGACTTCGTAAAGCTCCCCCACGCTCCGCGCCGAGGCGCCGAGATCCAGGGGCGCCATGAGTTCGCCGGCACTTCCGGCTTCGAGCCGCGCGATCATCAGCAGCGCGTTGAAGACGCGGATGAGCCCGTCCCCCTCCTCGATCACCGCTTCCAGAGCGGCGCGCAGTTCCTCGGCGGAACTGGATCGGCGAAGGGCTTCGTCGGCACGGT
>NZ_JAKSXZ010000036.1 GCF_022829465.1 Methylobacterium sp. J-067 | reverse complement strand
TCGATCAACAAGCAGCTCCTGCCCGTCTACGACAAGCCGATGATCTACTACCCGGTCTCGGTGCTGATGCTGGCCGGCATCCGCGAGATCCTGATCATCTCGTCGCCGGAGCACCTGGACAATTACAAGCGCCTGTTCGGCACCGGCGAACAGTTCGGCCTGTCGTTCTCCTACGCGGTGCAGCCGCGGCCGGAAGGCCTCGCCCAGGCCTTCGTCATCGGCCGCGACTTCGTCGGCGACGACGACGTGGCGCTGATCCTCGGCGACAACCTGTTCTTCGGCGCCGGCATGGCCGACCTCCTGCGCCGCGCCGTGGCGCGCGAGCAGGGGGCTACGGTCTTCGCCTACCATGTCGAGAATCCGCAGGCCTACGGCGTCGTGAGCCTCGACGCGCAGGGCAAGGCGACGAAGATCGTCGAGAAGCCGGAACGCCCGGAATCGACCTGGGCGGTGACGGGCCTGTACTTCTACGACAATCAGGTGCTGGACATCGCCGCCGCCGTGACGCCCTCGGCGCGCGGCGAACTCGAGATCACCAGCGTGAACGAGGCCTATCTCGAGCGCGGCCAGCTCTACGTGGAGAAGATGAG
>NZ_JAKSXZ010000026.1 GCF_022829465.1 Methylobacterium sp. J-067 | reverse complement strand
CCGTGGCCGCCTTCGCTTGGTCGGCGAGCAGCTTCATCTCCGAGGCCACCACCGCGAAGCTGCGCCCGCTCTCGCCCGCCGCTGCCGCCTCGATGGCCGAGTTCAGCGACAGGCGATGCGTTCGCTCCGAGATGGCGTTGACTCTCTCGGTGAACTCGCCGATCGCCAGGGCCGTCGCCGACACGGCGAACATGTTACCTGCCAACGCCCCGGCCGGCCTGCGTAATGCCTCCATGGCCTTGGACGAGGCCGAAACCGTGGACAGGGCCGGGCGGGAGGTCCTGGCCGTGGCGGGGGCGGTGGTGTGGACAGAGATGCCGTATGGGTGCACCTTTGTACTGTTATGTGGTGCACGTGGGC
>NZ_JAKSXZ010000118.1 GCF_022829465.1 Methylobacterium sp. J-067 | reverse complement strand
AGGTGTTGGACACGCTACAACAGCAGTTACCTAGTCGATGCTCTATGGATCGAACGTACGATATGTGTGACCGCCGTGCCGGACAGACACGTAGGCCAGGGCTGGCCAGAACCGCCGAGGGCACCTTCGCTCCAGCGCCGGACGCTATTGCCGACGCCTGACGCTGGTCGGTTCAGCATGGCTCGTGGGTCGATGTCGCGTTGAAGGTCACGGACTGGTCCGAAGGGAAGTTCGACATCGAGACCGGCAAGACGAACGCCGTCATCACCCGCGCGATCAACGAGCCATCCACGCATCTGGCCGAGATCGTCGCCAAGGCCGCGCTCGCGTTGGACGACTTCGAGCGGTTCCGCATCGCCTATCGAACCTCACCCGGCCGACCTCATCGCCGCCGCTGGCCTTTCTCTCGAAACCCTGCCGGTCTCTGAACTGTGCGCGATCTACGACGCGGCCGACACTCTCAGCGCCGTAGCGTCCGCGCTCACCTGCCAGCCTAGGCAGATGGGCAAAGAAGGCTTCAACGGTGCCGGGGTCCTGACCGAGAGCATTGCTTTTGCCCTCCACGCGGCCTTGGAAGCTGCTGTGAAAGAGCTTCGGGGGCGCGTCCTTACGGATGCGTATGAGCAAGAGCGACGAGCCGCGACCCTCGCCCGCCTCACCATCGACAACGGCGACCCGGCCGAGACCGCCGCGTTCGCCCGCGAGCTTCTGGCGATGGTCGAGCGATAGCGCCGGCCTCGTCCACCCTCTCGCCCGGCCGCGCTGGTCGGGCCGCCCCTCTCCCCTTCCGAGATATCCCGATGTCCAACGTCGTCGCCTTCACGTCCCGC
>NZ_JAKSXZ010000009.1 GCF_022829465.1 Methylobacterium sp. J-067 | reverse complement strand
CTGCGGACGGTGCCGGAAGGCGAGCTGCAGGCCGTGGCCGATGCCGTGCGCGCCGAGATGATCGACGCCGTGTCCATCACCGGCGGCCATCTCGGCTCGGGGCTGGGCGTCGTCGAACTCACCGTCGCCCTGCACCATGTGTTCGACACCCCCGACGACCGCATCGTCTGGGATGTCGGCCACCAGTGCTACCCACACAAGATCCTCACCGGCCGCCGCGACCGCATCCGCACCCTGCGCCAGGGCGGAGGCCTGTCCGGCTTCACCAAGCGCTCCGAGAGCGTCTACGACCCGTTCGGCGCCGCCCACTCCTCGACCTCGATCTCGGCCGCCCTCGGCATGGCCGTCGGCCGCGACCTCGATGCCGCCGCCGCGAAGGCCAAGGGCCAGACGCCGAAGCGCCGCAACATGATCGCGGTGATCGGCGACGGCTCCATGTCGGCGGGCATGGCGTATGAGGCCATGAACAATGCCGGCGCCTTGCATTCGCGCCTGATCGTCATCCTCAACGACAACGACATGTCCATCGCGCCCCCGGTCGGCGCGATGTCGGCCTATCTCGCGCGGCTCGCCTCGGGCGACACCTACCGGACGCTGCGCGATGCCGCCAAGCAGCTCGGCAAGCTGCTGCCGAAGGCGATCTACCAGCGCGCGGCGGCGGCGGAGGAATACGCCCGCTCCCTCGTCGTGGGTGGCGGCACGATGTTTGAGGAGATGGGCTTCCACTACGTGGGGCCGGTCGATGGCCACAACCTCGACCACCTGCTGCCGGTGCTGAAGAACGTCCGCGACACCGAGACCGGCCCGATCCTGCTGCACGTCGTCACCCGCAAGGGCAAGGGCTACGCCCCGGCCGAGGCCTCGGCCGACCGCTACCACGGGGTGGTGAAGTTCGACGTGGTGTCGGGCGTCCAGGCCAAGGCCAAGCCGAACGCGCCGGCCTACACGCGGGTGTTCGGCGAGAGCCTGATCAAGGCGGCCGACGCCGACCCGAAGGTGGTGGCGATCACCGCCGCGATGCCCGGCGGCACCGGCATCGACCTGTTCGGCAAGGCCCACCCCGACAAGACCTTCGACGTCGGCATCGCCGAGCAGCATGCCGTGACCTTCGCGGGCGGTCTGGCGACGGAGGGCTACAAGCCGTTCGTGGCGATCTACTCGACCTTCCTGCAGCGGGCCTACGACCAGGTGGTGCACGACATCGCCCTGCAGAACCTGCCCGTGCGGTTCTGCATGGACCGGGCGGGGCTGGTGGGTGCGGACGGCGCGACCCATGCGGGGGCGTTCGATCTCGCCTATCTGTGCTGCCTGCCGAACATGACGGTGATGGCGGCCGCCGACGAGGCGGAGCTGGTCCACATGGTGGCGACGCTGCACGCCCATGACAGCGGCCCGTCCGCCCTGCGCTACCCGCGCGGCGAGGGCGTCGGCATCGAATTGCCGGAGCGGGGCGAGGTCCTGCCCATCGGCAAGGGCCGCGTGGTGCGCGAGGACGCGAACGCGCGGGTGGCGATCCTGTCGCTCGGCACGCGTCTGGCCGAGGCGCTGAAGGCGGCGGATACGCTCGCCGATCAGGGCGTGGCGGTCACGGTGGCGGATGCGCGGTTCGCCAAGCCGCTGGACGAGGCGCTGATCCTCGACCTCGCGTCGCGGCACGAGGTGCTGCTGACGATCGAGGAGGGCTCGCGCGGCGGGTTCGGGGCGATGGTGCTGCATCTCCTGGCGGAGAAGGGCGCGCTGGATGCGGGCCGGGTGCGGGTGCGGACGCTCACGCTGCCGGACACGTACCAGGACCACGACAAGCCGGAGAAGATGTACGCGGAAGCGGGCCTCGACGCCCCAAGCATCGT
>NZ_JAKSXZ010000006.1 GCF_022829465.1 Methylobacterium sp. J-067 | reverse complement strand
GCGATGGTTGGCGTGACCGGCGACAGTGCAGGACGCGGCCGCGCAGCCCTCGCGCACCAGCTCCGGCCTCCCCGCCCCCTGCGCGTCGCCGGAGGCGGCACTCGCGGACGCCCCCCCGCTGATCCCCCGGATGCGCGCGGTAATGCCGCGGATGGCCGACACCCCCTGCCCCGACGACGCCTGGATCTTCGCGATCTGCCCGGTTGTCTCGAGTGTCGCCTGCGCGGTCTGCTCGCCGAGCGTCGTCACCTCGGCGGCCACCACCGCGAAGCCCTTGCCGGCGGCGCCGGCCCGCGCCGCCTCGATGGTGGCGTTGAGGGCCAGCAGATTCGTCTGGGCCGCGATGGTCGAGATCAGACCCACC
>NZ_JAKSXZ010000004.1 GCF_022829465.1 Methylobacterium sp. J-067 | reverse complement strand
GCCGTCGATCCATGACGGCCGGTCGCAGGACGTCGGCTTTATGCATCCAATCGGTCCCGGTTGTCGGGCGGGGCCACCGGGATGACCGCCAGGCGGTGCCATGAGTGCCGGTCGCGTCGTCCCTCTCGTCGTGGTGTAGGTCCCGGCCGTTCACTCGTTGAGCGCTGCCGATTGACGGTCCGCGACCCTTCGAACCTTGAAATCCCGCATACCCGGCCCCGGACCCGTGACCTCAAGCGCTCCGGATTGCCCCAGCGCCAGGATGCGCGCGAACAGGAGTTCGTAGCTGCATCCCTGTCCCGGCTGGTCGGAGCCGTCGTCGAGATGAGCGAGCACGCTGGCGACCAGTTTAATCAGCAACTCCCATTCCCCGGTGGCGAGCCCCGTCAGGACATCGTCGAAATGGGTCAGGGGCGCCGAAACCAAGATCCCTTCTCGCACGATGCGCAGCGGCGCGTTCTCCCGCCGCAACTCCGCCCAGCGGGCCACGGCCGCGTTGTTCTCGGCCTCGGTGAACGGCTTTCTCCTGCCCC
>NZ_JAKSXZ010000115.1 GCF_022829465.1 Methylobacterium sp. J-067 | reverse complement strand
GTTGTGATAGGCTTGCGCGGAGGGGTCTGCGCGGAGACAGGCGTTAAGGCCGACGTCGATGTGGTGGCGGCAGGTAATGTGCTTGGACCGGGCGTAGTGCTGGAACACGCAGCCCACCGCCGGCTGCTGCACGGGCAGGCCGGTGGCGTCGTCGCCCCGGAACAGGGTGCGCCCACGATCCGGCGCGTCGAGCCCGGCGATGATGCGGAGGAGCGTCGTCTTGCCCGAGCCCGAGGGGCCGAGCAGGCCGAGCAACTCGCCCGCCCGCACGTCGAGGCTGAGGTCGTGCAGCACGGCGGCCGTATCA
>NZ_JAKSXZ010000132.1 GCF_022829465.1 Methylobacterium sp. J-067 | reverse complement strand
CGTCTCTGTTTATGGCCTCATCGCCGACGCATCGACGATCAACAATCAACTCGCTAGCCTTCAGGGTATCCTGCCCAAAGGAGACTTCGATATCCTCTCCGAGCAGGTCAAGCTTCTGAACGAGATGGGCAATGCGACGCTTGGGGTGGGCTTGATGATCGGCGTAGCCTGGTCGGTGTGGAGCGCCAACGGCTGCATGAAGCATATCTTCGATGCCCTCAACCTCGTCTATAACGGGCGCGAGAAGCGCAACTTCTTCGTGCTCAACCTCATCTCTCTTGCGTTCACGGCGGGCGCGCTAGCCTTCCTGATCATAGCCCTCGGTGCCGTCGTCGTGCTGCCGGTCGTGTTCGAGTTCATCGGCATTGGCAAAGACGC
>NZ_JAKSXZ010000129.1 GCF_022829465.1 Methylobacterium sp. J-067 | reverse complement strand
GTGCGCGATGGTTGTTCGGACGTATGGTCGAAGCACAATATCAAAAGACGTGGCACCGATGTAGCGCCACCTCAATCAGGCCCAACGATCTTGCAATGAGCCCAACGTCTTACTCAACTAGACCACCGCACTCTGAGCTTTCGCCAGGGCAAGGCTATGACACCGGCCGACAGTCCCCTCCATCAACCGTGTAGCTGTTCGGGGATCGCCCGACAGCTGCACATTCACTTTGTTGGTGATGTTCTGCGACACCGCCCGTCTGTTCGGATTGTTGTTCGTGGTTGGGCTAGCGGCCGAGGGAGCCGGCTGCATCAGGT
>NZ_JAKSXZ010000128.1 GCF_022829465.1 Methylobacterium sp. J-067 | reverse complement strand
CTCGGCGGCGGTGCCGCTCATGGTGCCGGCCGTGGCCTGCAGCTCAGTGGCCGAGGACGAGACCATCCCGATGATCCCGCCCACCGCCGCCTCGAAGCCGTCGGCCATCTGCCGCATGCCGGCCTTGCGCTGCTCCTCGGCCGCGAGCCGGGCCTGCGCGGTGTCGGCTTCGAGCTGCCGCGTGCGGATCAGGTTGTCCTTGAACACCTGGACGGCCGACGCCATCGCGCCCACCTCGTCCCGGCGCGCACGGTGGGGCACCTCGGCCTGCGTGTCGCCGCCGGCCAGCACGGTCATGGACGCCGTCATCGCCTCGATCGGGCGGGACACGCGGACCAGAACGAAGAGGGCGGCGCCCAGCGCGGTGAGCAGGCTGAGGGCGACGGTGACATAGGCCGTCGTGCTCGCCGCGTCGGTGGCGCCGATGGCGCCGTCGGCGTCCCGATGGGCCCCGCGCTCATTCAGCTCGATGGACTTGCCGAGGGTGCTGCGGACCGCATTGTAGAGATCGATGTTGGCCGGATCCGCCATCAACCGGGCTCCGTCGGTCGGCCGCCCGGCCTCCGCCAGCTTCATGGCGTCGTGGCCGATCATGTCGTAGCGACCCCAATCGGTCGAAAACGCCTCGTACAGGGCGCGCTCCTCGGCGGAGGAGATCAGCGGCTCATAGGCCCGGCGCGCCTTGTCCAGCGCCGCATTCACCTCGTCCATCTGTCGCACGATGTCGGTGCGGCTCTGCGAGGCGTCCGCGAGCGCCAGGACGCGCAACTCCTTGATGCGCACCTCTGCGGCGGCCGCACGGAGGTTGGTGACGGCGATCACCGAGGGAAGCCAATTCGTGGCGACCTCGTTGACGTTGGCCCGGATGCCGGCCAGGCGCGTGATCGAAAGGACGCCCTGCCCGACGCAGAACAGCGTGAGCAGGCCGAAGGCGGCAAAGAGCGAGGATTTCACGGTGAGGGCGAAGCGCATCATTCCATCCCGGGAGATCGAGCCCGGATGGACGCACGCCCCCTGCCGGTGGGCAGGCATCGACGCGGCCGCACGGGCAGAATGGGGGGCATGGATCGCACGACGCACGAGACAGTCGCCGCTCGTCCAAGCAACGCTATCGTCGTGCGGCCCTCTTAATAAAACGATTGTTTCTGACTGTAGCGGCGGTGCTTACCCGTCAAATAAAGGTGATTCGAAAACGGGGTGGAGAGCCCTATACGTCCAAGTACCGTATAGCCGTTTTGTCGCACGTCGTCGGTGCCCCTGAATGCCGGCATGCGCTGCTCTGACGACGGGGCCGGCGCAGACCGTCCTGCGCCGGCCGAACCGGATGCCGGTTACTTGGTCGTCTTGGCGCTGCCGGTGGACCCGGTCGCCTGCGCCGGGGCCGTCTTGGCTGCCTGCGGCAGGGCGATGGCGTCGATCACGTCGAAGCGCACCGCGTCCTGAGCCGTCTTCAGGACCGCGTTCGCCTCGTAATACTTGCCCTGGCCGATCAGCGTGGCGGCCTGGTCGACATCGGAGATGGTCTTGTCGAGGGGCAGGACGGCCATCGTGAAGTTGACGTCGACATGGGCCAGCTTGAGCTTCTCGAGCGCGCCCTTCTGATCGCCCTGGGCGAGGTTCTTGTTCGCCTCTGTCACGGCGGAGGCCTTCTCGGGCGTGGCCACGAAGTCGTCGCCCAACGTCAGCTGCGCATCGACGGGCACCCAGGCCATCGGCTCCTTGGAAGCCGGCTTGGCGTCGGTCGTCGCGGCCTGCGCCGTTCCCTTGTGGCCGCCGAGGTCGGCTTGTGTCCTGAGATCGGCCTCGGCCTTGGTGAACCGGGCGTCGTCGGTCTTCGCCTTGGCGAAGGCGGCCTGCGCCTTGGCGATCAGGTCCTTCGCCTGGGCGGGGTTCGCCTCGAAGATGGCGAGCCGCGTGAGTTGCAGATCGCGGAAGCCCTGCGCCCCGTCCTTCGACAATTTGCCGACATCCTTGTCGACCACGTTGGTCTGCGCGGCATTCGGCTGAGCCGCCTGCTCGGCGGCGTAGGCCGTCCCACCGAGGATGGTGGTCAGCACGAGCGCCGCAGCCATGGATTTACGATAGGCCATCTTTCCAGCTCCATCCGAACGGGGAACAAGCGCCGATGACTTGCGCGGCTGCTTTCATCCCGTGTTCAGATCATAGACTTCCTCCCTATTGGTCGGATGTCCGCCTGATTAAAAAACCTTAATCTCACTTTTGAGTGCGTCGTAGAACAGGGCGGCGGCGGGCGTCAGCGACGTGTTGCGGCGGCGCACGAGGCTGATCGTGCGGTGGATCACGGGCTCGGTCAGCAGGATCTCGATGAGGTCGTCGCGCGGCGCGGCGCCCTTCAGCGCCGCCGGGAGGATCGCGGCGCCGATGCCCGCCGAGACCAGCGCCAGGGCGGTCGGCGTGCTCTCGACCACGAACCGCCCACGGGGCGGCAGGCCGACGGCGCGTAGCTGCGCCTCGACGCGGGGCCGGTTGCCGCTGGCGCCGCCGAGGGTCACGAGATCCGTGCCGGACAGGTCGGTCCACCGGACCTCGCGCCGCCCGGCCAGGGCATGGCCGGGGTGGCAGATCAGCACGAACGGATCCCGCACCAGCCGATCCTCGACGAGGTCGGGATCCGCCTCCTGCTGGATGTGGATCCCGAAATCCGCCTCCCCCTTGCGCACCGCCTCGGTGACCAGGGCCCCGGAGCGTTCGAGGATCTGGACCCGGTTCTGCGGGTGATCGCGCGCATAGGCCTGCAGGACCGCCGGCATCCGGCGGAAGGCGATCGATTGGACGGTCGCCACCGTCACGTCGCCGATGCCGAGCCGCGAGGTCGTGCGCAGGCGTTCGACCCCATGGGTGAAATCGCCGATGAGCCGCGTCGCCAGCGGCAGGAACTCGCGGCCCACCGGGCTCAGGCGCACCGTCCGCGTCGTGCGGTCGAGCAGCACCGCGCCGAGGAAGGCTTCGAGCTTCTGGATCCGCCGCGTCAGCGCCGTCTGGGTCAGCCCCAGGCTCTCCGCCGCCCGGCGGTAGCTGCCGAGCTCCGCGATCAGCACGAAGGCCTGCACGCCGTCCACGGGGAGTTTCATGCTAAATGATCATGAATTGATGAGATCAATTCATTTTACTCGATGATCCCGGCGCGGGACAAGGAACGCGGGGCCATAACCCGCCCGATACGACTCGACCCCGGCTCGAAACGGGGCGATGCGGAGGAAACGATGAGCGCGCATGCCGCCGCCGGGTCGCCGGTCGCGACCTCGACCCGTCCGGCGCTGGCGCCGACCTCCGTCTGGGCGCGCGCCATGGCGGCACGGGTCGGCATCATCCCGCTGCCGGTCTATCTCCTCCTCCTCGCCCTGATCGCCGCCTTCGCCGTCAGGGGAAAGTTTTCGGGCGAGGTGACGGTGATGATCGCCGTCATCGTCGCGGGCGGCTTCACCTGTGCCGAGATCGGCCGGCGCATCCCGCTGTTGCGGGCGGTCGGCGGGTCGTCCCTGGTGACGATCTTCCTGCCCTCGTTCCTCGTCGCCCATCAGCTGCTGCCGGCTCCGCTCGTGCAGGCGGTGACGACCTTCACGAAGTCGACGAACTTCATCTACCTGTTCATCACCGCCGTCGTGGTCGGCTCGATCCTGAGCATGGACCGCCGGGTGCTGATCCAGGGCTTCGCCAAGATCTTCGTGCCCCTCGCGCTCGGCTCCCTCGCCGGCCTCCTCGTCGGCGGAGGCGTCGGCTGGCTCGTGGGCATCGGCTTCTGGCGGTCGATCCTCTACGTCGTGGTCCCGGTCATGGCCGGGGGCGTCGGCGAGGGCGCGATCCCGCTTTCGGTCGGCTATGCGGAGGCGCTCGGGGTCGATCACGGCGGGATGCTGGGCCAGATCCTGCCGCTGGTCTTCTTCGGGAACCTCGTCGCCATCATCTGCTGCGGCGCCCTCAACACCCTGGGCAAGCGCCGCCCCGACCTCACCGGCAACGGCCGGCTCCAACCCGCCGCGCCCGGAGAGGCGGAGGCCGATGCCGGCGCCGTCCACCGCGACACCTCCGGGATCGATGTCGCCACCGTCGCGGCCGGCGGCATCACGGGCATCGCCATCTACGTCTTCGGCACGCTGATCCACGCCCTCGTCGGCCTGCCCGCCCCCGTGGCGATGCTGTTCCTCGTCGTGATCGTAAAGCTGCTGCGCGCGGTGCCGGCCCCGCTCGAAGAAGGCGCCCGCGTGGTGTTCCGGTTCTTCGTGGTGGCGGTGACCTACCCGCTGCTGTTCAGCACGGCGGTGGCGCTGACCCCCTGGCACGAACTGGTCGCGGCGTTCCACCCGGCCAACCTCGTCACCATCGTGGCGACCGTCCTCGCCCTCACCGGCACCGGCTACGTCGTAGGGCGCTGGCTCGCGATGTACCCGATCGAGACCGCCATCGTGAACGCCTGCCACAGCGGCCTCGGCGGCACCGGCGACGTGATGATCCTCACCGCCGCCGAGCGGATGGAGCTGATGCCCTTCGCCCAGGTCGCGACCCGGATCGGCGGGGCGCTCACCGTCACCGCCGCGATCGTCGCCATGGCCCATTTCCGAATCGTCTGACGGAGGCGCGCCGTGCTGATGCGCTCGAAACTATTCGTCCCGGCCTCCCGGCCCGACCTGTTCGCGAAGGCCGCCGCCGGCCCCGCCGACGCCCTCTCCTTCGACCTCGAGGATGCCGTGCCGGAGGCCCGCAAGGGCGAGGCGCGAGAGACGCTCGCGGCCTATCTGCGGGAGGCGCCGTCCGGTTCGGGCCAGATCGTCGTGGTGCGGGTCAACGCCCCCGGCACTGCGCATTTCGCGGCCGATCTGGAGGCGGTGGCCCTGCCGCGCACCGACCTCGTCAACCTGCCGATGGTCGAGGAGCCGGCCGCGATCACGGATGCGGCCGCGCGTCTCGACCGCCTGGATCCGGAGGGCCGCATCCGCCTCCTCGTCAACATCGAGACCCCCCGTTCGCTGCGCCGGGCGGCGGACCTCGCCTGCGCGCATCCCCGCGTCGCCGGGCTGCAGATCGGCTACGCCGACCTGCTGGAGCCCTGCGGCATCGACCGGGACGATGCCCCGGCCCTCGCCCAGATCCGCGTGGCCGTGCGCCTCGCCGCCGCCGAGGCCCGGGTGCCGGCCTATGACGGGGCCTTCGCGGCGGTGAAGGAGCCGGAGGCGTTCCGCGCCGAATGCGAGGCCGCCCGGCGGCACGGCTTCGCGGGCAAGACCTGCATCCACCCCTCCCAGGTCGGCATCGCCAACGCCGCCTTCCTGCCGCGCCCCGACGAGGTGGAATGGTCGCGCCGCATCCTCGCGGCGGCCGCCGAGGCCGAGACACGGGGCCTCGGCGCGATCCTCGTGGACGGGCGGATGATCGATCCGCCCTTCCTCGCCCGCGCCCGCGCCGTCGTGGCGCTGTCCGACCTCCATGCCGGGACGCAAGCCCGATGACCCCGCCCGACCTGCACCGGCGCGATTACCGGCCCGAGGCCAAGGGCATCCTCGACGGGGTGCGCATCCTCGACCTCTCCCGTCTCTTCGCGGGCAACGTGCTCACGCAGATGCTCGGCGATTTCGGCGCCGAGGTCATCAAAGTGGAGCCCCCCGAGGGCGACACCCTCCGCGCCTGGAAGACCGAGGGCGTCGAGACCCATTGGAAGATCTACGCCCGCAACAAGAAGAGCCTGTGCCTGTCCCTGCGCGATCCGCGCGCCGTCGAGGTGCTGCGCGCCCTGGTGCCCTCCTGCCACATGCTGGTGGAGAGCTTCCGGCCGGGCGTCCTGGAATCGATGGGCCTGTCGCCCGAGGCCCTGCACGCCCTCAACCCCGGGCTCACGATCATCCGCATCTCCGGCTGGGGGCAGGACGGGCCCTACGCGCAGCGGCCCGGCTTCGGCACGGTGATCGAAGGCTTCTCGGGCTTCGCGGCCATGAACGGCTTCGCCGACCGCGAGCCGGTGCTGCCGCCGATGTACCTCGCGGACGGCGTCGCCGGCCTCACCGGGGCCTCGGCCGCAATGATCGCCCTGCGCGAGGTGGAGGTGAACGGGGGCAAGGGCCAGGTGATCGACCTGCCCCTCCTCGACCCTCTCTTCGCGATCCTCAGCCCGCAGGCGGCGCATCACCGGCTCACGGGCTGCGTGAAGCCGCGCACCGGCTCGCGCTCGACGAACTCGGCCCCGCGCAACGCCTATCGCTGCAGCGACGGGCTCTATGTCGGCCTGTCGGGCTCCATCCAGAAGATGGCCGAGCGCCTGTTCCGGGCGATCGGACGTCCCGACCTCGTGGACGACCCGCGCTTCCGCACCAATGCCGACCGGCTGCGACACGTGGACGAACTCGACGGCATCATCGGCGCCTTCATCGGGCAGCGGACGCAGGCCGAGAACGTCGCCTTCTTCGAGGCGGCCGAGGTGACGATCGGCCCGATCAACGATGCGGCGAGGCTGGTCGCCGATCCGCATGTGATCGCGCGCGAACTCGTGGCCGACTATCCCGACCCGGAAATGGGGCTCCTGCCCATGCATGCCGTTGTGCCGCGCCTGCACGACCGCCCGGGCTCGATCCGCACGCCCGCGCCCCGCCTCGGCCAACACAACAGGGAGGTGCTGAGCGGGGTCGGCATCGCCGACGCGGCCTTCGACGCTCTGGTCGAAGCGGGCGTCGTCCGCGGCGGCGAAACCCGCTGACGACTACGACAGGGAGGATGGGCATGCCCACGCTGACACGCCGCGGTTTCGTCGCCGCCGCCATGGCCGGATGGGCCGTCGCCGAGGGGACGATGGCCGCCGACGCGACGGTCCCGAACTCCGCCGGGACCGAGCGGCCGCGCCACCCCGCGCCGGCCCTTGCCTGCGATTCCCACTTCCACATCATCGACGCGCGCTTCCCGCCGCCGGACACGCCGAAGCCCCCCGGCATGACCTTCGACGATTACCGGCTGCTCCAGGCGCGGCTCGGCACGACCCGCGCCGTGCCGGTCCAGCCGAAGAACCATGGGACCGATCCGGCCTGCCTCCTCGACGCCCTGGCGCGGTTCGGCGGCAACGGGCGCGGCATCGCCGTCCTGCGCCCGGACGTCGCCGACGCCGAATTGAAGCGCCTGGATGCCGGCTACGTGCGCGGCCTGCGGTTCAGCGTCTGGAACCCCAACGACACGGTGGCCCCCATCGCGACGATCGAGCCGCTGGCCAAGCGCATCGCCGATCTCGGCTGGCACGTGCAACTGCACATGTCGGGGGACCAGATCCGGGAGAACGCGGCGCTCCTGAACCGGCTGCCCTGCCCCATCGTGTTCGACCATATGGGCCGCCTCGACCCGGCCAAGGGCCCCGACGACCCCGCCTTCGCGACCATCGCCGGCCTGGTCGACAAGGGGAAGGCCTGGGTGAAGCTCGCGGGCGCCTACCTGAACACCAAGGCCGGGCCGCCCGGCTACCCGGACGCCACGCGCACCGCCCAGGCCTTCGTGCGGGTCGCCCCCGAACGCCTCGTCTGGGGCAGCGACTGGCCGCACGTCACCGAGACGCACAAGCCCGACGATGCGGTGCTGTTCGACCTGCTCTCCGAGTGGGCCGGCAGCGAGGCGGTGCGGGACAAGATCCTCGTCGACAATCCGGCCAAGCTCTACGGCTTCGTCTGAGGGGAGAGCGGCCGATGCGGAACCCGATCACGCCCACCCGCCGTCAGGTCGCCGCGTGGCTGGGCGCGGGGGCGACGCTCGCCGCCGGACCGGCCAGGGCCGCCCCCGGCGCGGAGGCTCCCCTCGCCGACCGGCTCGCGGCCTACGCCCATGCCCTGCGGTTCGAGGATCTCGACCCGGCCGGCGTCGAGACGGTGAAGGTCCATCTCATCGACGCCCTGGGATGCGGGCTCGCCGCCCTTGATGCCGGGCCGGTGCGGATCTGCCGGGAGATCGCGCTCGGCGACGGGGCGGGCTCCGCGACCGTGCTGGGCACCGACCGGCGGACCAGCTCGGACTTGGCCGCCTTCGCGAACGGCGTCGCCATCCGCTACGAGGATTTCAACGACGTCTATGTCGGCCGGGAGCCCGGCCACCCCAGCGACAGCATCGCCGCCTGCCTCGCCGTGGCCGAGGCCGAAGGCGCCAGCGGCCGCGACCTGATCACGGCGATTGCCCTCGCCTACGAGATCGATTGCCGGCTGCTCGATGCGGCCGAGGTGACGGGGCGGGGCTGGGACCACCCGGTCTACAGCCTGCCCGCCTCGGCGCTGGCGGCCGGCAAGCTGATGCGGCTCCCGCCGGAAGCGCTGACCCAGGCCGTCAACCTCGCGATCAACGGCCACATCGCCATGAACCAGACCCGCGTGCAGACGCTGTCGGACTGGAAGGGCGTGGCCGATGCCGAGGCCACCCGCGCGGGCGTGTTCGCGGCGCGCCTCGCCCGCGCCGGCCTCACGGGCCCGGCGCCGATCTTCGAGGGCCGCGCCGGATTCTTCCAACAGGTCTCGGGCCCGTTCACGGTCGATGTCGGGGCGTTCGGCGGCCGGGGGCGCCCCTTCCGCATCGCGCGATGCGGGATCAAGCCCTACCCGGCGCAAGTCTACTGCCTCACGGCGATCCCGGCGGGCATCGCCCTTGCCGCGGAGGCGGGGGGCGTCGCGGCCATCCGCAGCCTGCGCATCGACACGACGCATCTCGGCTACGTCACCGCCGGCCGCGACCGCGAGAAATGGCGCCCCACGACGAAGGACACGGCCGACCACAGCCTGCCCTACATCACGGCGCGGGCGATGCTCGACGGCGCCATCACCAACGACAGCTACGCCCCCGACAAGCTCCGCGATCCCGCCCTGCTGGCCCTGATCGACCGGATCACGGTCGCGGAGGATGCCGCCCTGACGGCCATGCAGCCGACGGCGGTGCCGAACCGCCTGACCGCGACGCTGACGGACGGACGCGTCCTCGTCCGGCAGGTCGATGATGTCCCCGGCTTCGTGGCGCGGCCGATGACCCGCGACGACGTCGAGCGCAAGTTCCGCATGAATGCGGGCCGGCGTCTCGGCGCGAACAGGGTTCGCCAAGTCCTCGGCGCCTTCTGGGCGATCGACGAACGGCCCGACCTGACCGGCCTGCTCTCGGCCCTGTCGTGATCCGCGACGATGACGATGGGGGCCGCCTGTCGCCCCGGCACGCGGTTGTCGCCTCGTCAGCGCCGGGCTACGGGACCTATGAATTTCAATGCAGGCCGGAGCAACCGGCCGCCTCGTCTCGCTCGGGAGTGAACATGACGCCGAACCCGTCTCGCGGCCTCGCCGTCGCGGTCGCATGCCTCGGTCTGGCCGCCCTCGGGCCACTGCCGGGCATGGCCCAGGAAACCAAGGCGACCGCCGCCCCGCCGGCCAGCGTGCAGGTGGACAAGGGCTCGGCGCTCTACGGGCGCCCGGAGGGGACCGGCGCGGCGAAGCTCGCCCCGGTCGCCGGGCCGCCGATCGCCACGGCCGCCGCGAAACTGCCCCTCGACCGGCTGAAGGTGCCGGACGGCTTCAAGGTCGAGGTCTATGCCAGCGGGCTCGCCAACGCGCGCTCCCTGGCGCAGGCACCGGACGGCACCGTGTTCGTCGGCACCCGCACGGTCGGCAAGGTCTACGCCGTCCTCCCGGAGGCCGGGGCGGACGGCACGCACGCGGTCAAGACCATCGCGTCCGGGCTCCACCGGCCGAACGGCGTCGCCTTCCACGACGGCGCCCTCTACGTCGCGGAACTGTCCAAGATCTGGCGATACGACGAGATCCTCAAGCATCTCGACGGCGGCGAGACGCCCCAGCTCGTCTACGACGACCTGCCGAAGGACGAGGCCCACGGCTGGAAGTTCATCGCCATCGGGCCCGACGACAAGCTCTACGTGCCGGTCGGCGCGCCGGGCAACATCCAGCTCCCGCCCGAGACCCATGCGCAGATCCGGCGGATAGACCTCGACGGCAAGAACGCCGAGGTCGTCGCCCGCGGCGTGCGCAATTCCGTCGGCTTCGACTGGAACCCCAAGACCAAGCAGCTGTGGTTCACCGACAACGGGCGCGATTGGGTCTCGGAGGACATCCCCAACGACGAGCTCAACGTCGTGACCGATCCCGGCAAGCAGCATTTCGGCTACCCGTTCTGCCACCAGGGGACGTTCACCGACCCCGAATACGGCTGGGGCCATTCCTGCAGCGAGTTCACCGCGCCCGCCGCGCTGCTCGGGCCGCATACGGCCTCCCTCGGCATGCGGTTCTACACCGGCACGCAATTTCCGGACGCCTACAGGGACGCGATCTTCATCGCGCAGCACGGCTCCTGGAACCGCACCACCAAGCTCGGCGGTGACGTGCTGGTCGCCAAGCCCGGCTCGGACGGCAAGGTCGCCTCGACCGAGCCGTTCCTGACCGGCTTCCTGCAGGACAACAAGTATGTCGGGCGCCCCGTCGACGTTCTGGTCGCCAAGGATGGCTCCCTCCTCGTCTCGGACGACTACAACGGCGCGATCTACCGCGTGAGCTACGCCAAATGACGGGTAGGCGGGGTGCGTTCGGGGCGCTGGCTTCCCTCGCCGCCGTCGGCATGACCGGGGCGGCCCTCGCGGCCCCGGCCGCCGAGGCCCCGGTTCCGGAGAGGCTGACGGCCTGCGTCGCCTGCCACGGCGCGGGAACCTCTGCGACCGAGGGGGTGCCCTCGCTCGGGGCGCAGCCGGCGGATTACGTGGTGACGCAGCTTTTCCAGTTCCGGGAGAAGCAGCGGGAGGCGGCGCCGATGAACGACATCGCCGCCGGGTTCTCCGACGACGACCTCAAGGCCTATGCGGAGGCCGTCGCGACCCTGCCCGCGCCGGCCTGGTCCGGTGCCGCGCCGGACGACGCGCTCAAGGCGCGTGCCCAGGCGATCATCGTCAAGCACCAGTGCACGTCCTGCCACGGAGCCGACCTCGCGGGCCACGACGCGATCCCGCGGATCCGCGCCCAGCGGGAGGAATATCTCGCCAAGGCCCTGGCCGCCTACAAATCCAACGCGCGGCCGGGTTACGACCCGGCGATGAACGAGGTCGCCCAGGAGCTGAAGGACGACGAGATCCGCGACCTCGCCGCCTACATCGCGCGGCTTTGACGGGCCACCGAACTGAAACCGGTCGCAGCATCGAGGGAGGTCACATGCGCGCGTTGACTCTGCTGCGGGCGGCCGCCGCGGGACTGGCGTTGTCCTGGGCGATGGCGGCGGCACAGGCGGCTGAGTATCCCGCGCCCAAGGATGACGATTGGACGGTCAAGGACTTCACGTTCCACACGGGCGAAGTCCTGCCGGAGCTGCATCTGCACTACGTCACCATCGGCGATCCGAAGGGCGAGCCCGTCGTGGTCCTGCACGGCACCACGGGCTCGACGGCCAGCATGCTGACGGACGGCTTTGCCGGTGCGTTGTTCGGCCCCGGACAACCCTGCCCATCGCGAGCGGGCCCTCCGCACGGGATCGCCCCCTGGTCGCGGATATCCTGATCATCGCAAGCTGGGCTCGAAATTCCGGCTCGCTGGAATGCGCTGGGCCGTGATCCCCGATTCGCTTCCGCACCCTTTTCAATGAGCCTCGGCGTCGAGGCATGAGCGTCGCCGCCGCGATGGATGTCGGGCGTCCGTAAGCACGACCGGAATCCCCATCGGAAACTCATGCAAGGAGTTGCCCGTGGGGATAATCTCGAAATAACTAGCGTTAAGAGCGGCTTAGCCGAGGAGTGGTGCCCAGGGGCGGAATCGAACCACCGACACTGCGATTTTCAGTCGCATGCTCTACCAACTGAGCTACCTGGGCGTCGACGCGGGCCGTTTCGGCTGCGGACGGCGGGGGTATAGAGGCGGTCGAGGCTCCTGTCCAGCCTTGCTTTGCGCTTCTTGGCGCCGGCAACGATTCTCCCCGGGCCGGGCGGCGCGCCCTGCCCTTTCACGGGCGTCGCACTACCTCCGCCGTCCCAGTGCCGAACAGGCGAGAGCGTCACCGCATGGATTTTCCCACCCAAGCTGCCGCCACGCGGCCCGGCCTCGACCGGAAGTCCGTCGGCGCGGTCGTCCTCGGGAACGCGCTCGAATTCTACGATTTCACCGTCTACGCCTTCTTCGCGAAGCCCATCGGCGAGGCGTTCTTCCCCGCGGCCGATGCCAGCCACAGCCTGCTCGCGTCCCTCGCCCTGTTCGGCGTCGGCTACGTCATGCGGCCGATCGGCGGGGCGGTGATCGGGGCGCTGGCCGACCGGGCCGGGCGCAAGCCCGCCATGCTCGTCACCATCGCCCTCATGGCGGTCGGCATGCTCATCCTGGCCGCCTGCCCGAGCTACGCACAGATCGGGGGCTGGGCTCAAGCCATCGTCATTGCCGGGCGGCTCATCCAGGGGCTGGCGCTGGGCGGCGAGGTCGGGCCCTCCACCGCCTATCTCCTCGAAGCCGCGCCTCTCGGTCATCGGGGCTTCGTGACCAGCTGGCAGATCGCCAGCCAGGGCTGCGCCGCGCTGCTCGCGGGCCTCGTCTCCACCCTGCTGGCCCTCACCATCGGCGATGCCGCCATGAACCAATGGGGCTGGCGGGTGATGTTCCTGCTCGGCCTCACCGTGGTGCCGATCGGCCTCATCATCCGCAGCCACCTGCCCGAGACGGCCGGCGAGGGTGAGGATCCGCAGGCGGCGGGCTCCGCGCGGGAGGTGGTCGGGCGGCTCCTGCGCGACCATTGGCGGCTGCTCGGCCTGACCTTCCTCGTGATCGCGGCCTCCACGGTCTCGAACGCGGTCGGCACCAACATGCCCGTCTATGCCGGGGCGACCCTCGGCCTCAGCGAGACCGCCGCCACGGCGGTGCCCATCGCGCTGGGCCTCGCCTCGGTGGGCTTCCCCCTCCTCGGCGGCTGGCTCGCCGACCGGTTCGGGCGACGGCCGGTGATGATCTGGCCCCGCGCGGCGATCCTCGTCCTGGCGGTGCCGGCCTTCCTCTGGCTGCTGCGGACGCCCGGCCCGGCCGCCGTCTACGCCGTGACCTTCCTGCTCTCGGCCCTGTCCTCCATCAACGCCGCCGCGATCATCGTCGCCATCCCCGAGGCCCTGCCCCGCTCAGTGCGCAGCACCGGGCTCGCCCTGGTCTACGCCCTGTCGGTCTCGCTCTTCGGCGGCAGCACGAACTTCATCATCAACTGGCTCGTGACGTCCACGGGCGACCGCCTCGCGCCGGCCTATTATCTCGCGGCGTTCAGCCTCGTCGGCACCATCGCCGCGCTGCTGCTGCCGGAGACGAAGGACCGCAGCCTCGATGACGAGACCGACCCGGCCGTCGCCCCCGCCCGTGCCGCCGCCGAGTGAGAGCGCGGCCCCCGGCCCCGTGGACGCCCTCCTGCGCGGGGCGCTGGCGGAGGCCGAGACCAGCTGGAGCCTCGGCAGTTTCGGCGCCCTTGCCGCGTTCCGGCGGGATGCGGACGAGGCCGCCCTCCCCCTGGCGGACGGGCGCCTCGGGCTCGCCACGGCGCGGGGCGCCCTCGCCCTGGCGCCGCCGGCCACACTGCGGCTGCTTGCCTACGAGACCGCCTTCGCCACCGGCTGGAGCCACGCCGTCGCCCTGTGCCTGCCGGAGGAGGCCTGTGCCATGGCCCGGCGAGGCGCCCTCACCGAACTTGGGCCGGATGCGGATGCGGCGCGGGACCAGGATCGCGGGGCGATCCTATTCGATCTCGGCCTCTCCCTGCGCGCGGTCGATGCCTGCCTCCGCACGGCGGACCCCGCCCTCATCGCCCGCTTGCGGGCCGGAGGCAAACGCCCCTCGCTCGACTCCGGCGGCTGGCTCGCCGAGGCGAACCCGCACCGGGTGTTCCTGACGCGGATCGGCCGGATCGAGGTGTTCACCCCGTGGCAGGCGGGGCCGGAGGGGCCGCATGCGCGCCTCGTGCCGGAGATCCTGCGCGCCGGACGCAGCCATGCCGCCACGGCGCCGATCCCGCCCGGCTTCGTGCCCTGCGGCGCCCTGCACCCGCCGCACCCAGCGAAGGATGCCGCAGGCCGGGCGATTCCCTTCGTCCGGGCCCGGCACGAGGCCTTCCAGGCGATCCTCGATGCCTGGGGGGACCCCGCCCTCGTGGCCGCCAAACGCGCGGCCGAGGCGGGGCGCGCGCCGTCCCCGGACCTGACGCCCCCTGGACCCACGGGCCGGAGCCGCTACCTTCGGGCGGCGCTGCGGGCCGCCGAGGTCCAGGCGCCCTACCTGCGCGGTGACGCGCCGTCCCTCCGGCCCCACGGGTGACAGTGGTTTCCTCTCCTCCCGGGACATCACGCCTCAGACGGCGGCTCGGTCTCCTCGCGGCTCTGCTGGTCGCCGGCAATGTCGGGGCGTGGCTCTGGGCCTGGAGCGCCTTCGCGCACAGCCCGACCCTGCTCTCGACCGCCCTGCTCGCCTACGTGTTCGGCCTGCGCCACGCCGTGGACCCGGACCACATCGCCGCCATCGACAACGTGACGCGCAAGCTGCTGCAGGCGGGTCAGCGCCCGGTCTCGGTGGGGCTGTGGTTCGCGCTCGGCCATTCCACGATCGTGGTGGCCGCCGCCGCCGCCGTCGCGCTGGCGACGACGAGCCTCCTCACCGCGTCGGACGAGTTCCGGCAACTCGGCAACCTGATCGGCACCGGCGTCTCGGCCGGCTTCCTGATCGTGATCGGCCTCGTGAACCTCGTGATCCTGGCGGGCGTCTGGCGCAGCTTCCGGCAGGTGCGCCGCACCGGGCGCTACGAGGAGGCCGACCTCGACGGGCTCCTCGCCAGACAGGGAATCCTCGCCCGGCTGCTGCGTCCGCTCTTCCGCCTCATGACGCGCCCCTGGCACATGTATCCGCTGGGCTTCCTCTTCGCCCTGGGCTTCGACACCGCGACGGAGGTGAGCCTGTTCGGGCTCTCGGCGGCCGAGGCGAGCCGGGGGGCCGACCCCTGGGCGATCCTCGTCTTCCCCGCCCTGTTCACCGCCGGCATGGCGCTGGTCGACACCGCCGACGGGGTGCTGATGCTCGGCGCCTATCGCTGGGCCACCGTCCAGCCGATGCGGCGGCTGTTCTACAACCTCACCATCACGGCGATCTCGGTCGTCGTCGCCCTGGTGGTGGGCACGCTGGAAGCCCTCAACCTCATCGCCGACAAGCTCGGCCTGGAGGGCCGGTTCTGGGGCTGGGTCGGCGCCGTGAACGAGCATTTCGGGGTGCTGGGGTTCGGCATCGTCGGCCTGTTCGCGGCCGCGTGGCTCCTGTCCTACCTCGTCTACCGTCTCGGCGGGTTCGACCGCGTCGCCATCGCCCCCGCCGAGCCGCGCTGACGCTCAGGCCGAGCCGACCTCGTCGTCGGCGGCGGAGGCCTTGGCGCCCCGTCCCGGCCGGCGACGCTTGGCGGCGGCTTCCGCCGGATCCGGCTTCGAAGGAGCCTGCGAGAGGATGATCGGCTCCGAAGCGGGCGGGGATTTGGGCGCGGGCGCGGGAGCGGGGGCCGCCGCCGGCTCGGGCACGACGATCGGCTGGACCGGTGCGCTGCCCGACAGCAGGGCCGGCAATTCGCCCCGGAAGTAGAACGGGCCGACATGGGTCGTGCGCACCCACGGCGCCGCGTAGATCTTGCCACCGATCTCCCGCCAGCGCTTGCAGAAGGTCAGATCCTCCGAGAGCAGCCGCCCGTCGGGCTCGCGGTCGAAGGCAAAATACTCGACCAGGGTGTCGATGTTCGGCACGAGGTGGCGGTAGGCGTCGGGGAAGCGGCTCCGGGCGCCGGGATAGGCCCGGTCGATCCGGGCGAGGGCCGAGCGCGCGATCATCATGAGCCCCGCGCCGCCGGCATGGATCTCGTTGAGCCCGTTCGCGGTCAGGGTGGCCCGGTCGTCCAGGCCGTAGAAGTTCGTGCTGTAATCGGCCATCCGCAGGGCGATCTCGTGGGCCGGAAGGTCCGGATTCCGCCGGGCCGTCTCCACGACGCCGTGCCAGTTGATGTGCTTGGCCGGATAGGGGCCCAGCACGACCTCCCGCTGCTCCACGAACATGCGCAGGATGTCCGCCCCGTCGAAGCCGATATCGGCATCGACGTAGAGCAGGTGCGACAGGTCGCTGTGGTGCATGAAGGCGGCGGCCGCGACGTTGCGGTGCTCATGCAGCAGGGCGGTGCCGCTCACGTAGAAATAGTCGAACCCGATCCCCGCCTCGGCGCAGATCTTCTGCAGGGACAGCAGCCCCGTGACGTAGGGCATGTAGCAGGCGGCGCCGTAGACCGGTGTGGCGACGAAGATGCCCGGACGGGCGGGGGCCGGTTCGACCATCGCTGCGAATGCTCCGTGAGTGCGACGGCTCCGCAGGGAGCCGAATGCGCTCTAGCGCAAGCTTTCGTCTGCGCCAAGACGGTTTTGACCCGATGATTGACGGTTCGTGACTGTATTTCGATTGTATATCTATCGCGATGTAGATCGAGAGTTGAAATCGTCGAACGCGAAGACCGTGCCCCGGATCGGGCCACGGTCCCGCGACGCCTCAGTGGTGGTGTCCGTTGCCGTGGTCCATCTCGCTGCCGGCGGCGCCCGGCGCCTTGGCGGCCAGGGCCTCGACGCTGAACGTCACCGGCACGGAGCCGGCCTTGGCGAAGGTCAGGGTGCCCTTCACGGTCTCGCCCTTCTTCAGCGGATCCTTCAGGCCGAGGAACATCAGGTGGTAGCCGCCGGGCTTGAGCGTCACCGTCTCGCCCGGCTTCACGACGAGGCCGCTCTCCACCGGGGCCATCTTCATCACGCCGCCCTCCATGGACATGGAGTGGATCTCGACGCTGCCGGCCTCATCGAAGGTGCCGCCGGTCAGGGTGTCGGGCTCGGAGCCGGTGTTGGTGACGGTCAGGTAGCCGCCCGCGACCTTGGCGCCATTCGGCGTCGCCCGCGACCAGGGCTGGCCGATCTTGAGGGAGCCGGCGGTGAAGTCCTCGGCGGCGGCCGCGCCTGCCAGGAGCGGCGAAAGGCAGAGCAGCACGACTCGGGCGGTGGCACGCATGGATGATCTCTCCGTAAGGGGCAGCCGGATGGATGCGTACAGGCCGGCTCGCGGACGGGTCAACGCGCGTCAGGGTTGCGGGCTGCCCGGCGCGGGGGCATCCCGCTGGCCGAGGGCCGGCTTGGTGTCGCGGTAGCGCTCGATCCCCCGCGCCGCGTAAGCCCCGTCGCTCGGCACCACGACGTCCGAGCCGAGGAGGTCGGCGGGGTCGTTGACCATCGCCGCGAGGTTGCGGCGGGTGGAGCAGCCGAGGGTCGGCTCGAAATCGTTGTCGTTGACCGAGGGCCCGACGATGGCCAGCGAGGGGCAGACCGGGGCCAGCGCCGCGAACCGGGCGGCGATCACCTCCACCGCACCGGGCGGGCCCGATCCCGGCACGACGTGGATCTTCAGAGGATCGACGCCCGCCCGGCGGGCGACCGCGATCACCGCCCGCAGGCTCCCCCGGTCCCGGCCGTAGAGTGTGAGATGCAGGGCGTCGAACCGCCCCCGCGCGGCCGCGCCGAGGGCGCCCGCGAGTCGCCCGAGGGGGATGCCGCCGCGCCCGACGAGGAGGCGGGTCGGCACCGCCTCGACGCGGATCTCCTGCCCGTCGCCGCCCGTCACCGGCGGCGGCAGGGTGACGGGCGTGCAGCCGGCGAGGCCGGACAGGGCGGCGAGGGCCGCGAGGGCGGTTCTCACGGGGGCGCCGCTCATGGCACGCCGAGCCCCGCATCGCCCGTGAGCCCCACCGAACCCTTGCGCGGCGCCCGGCGGTTCGCGGGCGCCTTCGACTGGGTGTTGAGCAGGACGCGGCCGGCATCGGTCGGCGGCGCGAGCCGGTCCGTGGGGGCTTCGAGGGCCTGCGGCCCATAGGCCGCCCGCACGATGGTGGGGGTGACGATGATCACCAACTCGGTCTCCTCCTTCTGGAAGGCGCTGGATCGGAACAGGGCGCCGAGGATCGGGATGTCCCCGATGCCCGGCATGGTGCCGATGTTGGTGCCGAAGGTCTTGCGGATGAGGCCGCCGATGGCGAAGCTCTGGCCGCTCGCCAGTTCCACCACCGTGTCCGCCGAGCGCGTGGTGAGGCCGGGGATGTTCACCCCGTTCATGTCGATGCCGTTGGCCGGGGTGATCTCGCTCACCTCCGGCCGGACATGGATGTTGATGAGGTTGTTCGACAGCACGGTCGGCTGGAATTCGAGGCTCGCGCCGAAGCGGCGGAATTGCACGGAGGTCTGGCCCAAGCCCTGCGCCACGGGGATCGGGATCTCGCCGCCCGCCAAAAAACTTGCCTTCTCGCCGGAGATGGCGGTGAGGTTCGGCTCGGCGAGGATCGTCACGAGCCCCGATTCGGCCAGGGCGTCGAGGGTCGCCGACACGCTGTTGATGCCGTCGGAATAGCTGATGCCCAGGGAGTTGGTGCGCCCGGAGCTTCGCGTCTCCGGCGCGGCGCCGCGCCCGCCCGAGACCACCGTGAAGCCGACCGCGCCCGCATGGGTGCGCGCGTTGATGTTGATGCCGAATTCCTTGAGCACGCTGCGGCGGACCTCCGCGACGCGCACCTGCAGGTTCACCTGCAAAGCCCCCGACACGCGCAGGCGGTTCGTGACGGTCGCGCCCGCGCCGAGGAACTGGGCGGTGATCGCCTTCGCGCTCTCGACCAGGGCGGCATTGGGCAGGCTGCCGCTGAGCACCGCGCCGTTCGGCGTGTAGGCGACGTTGATCCGCTCGTCGCCGACCTCGGTGCGCAGGAGGCCGCGCAGATCCTCGATGGGCGGCGTCACCGCCACGCCGTACTCGGCGATGGGCTCGCCCAGGGCGTCGAGGGCGAACAGGCTGGTGCGCCCCGCCTTCTTGCCGAAGACGAACACGACCTGGTTCGACGGCGTCTGGATGTCGGCGATGGCCGGGTCCGCGACGAAGATCGAGCTGGCCGGGCGCCCGAGCCGCAGGGTCTGGCCCCGCGAGATGTTCAGGGCGATGTCCCCCCGCGCCGGCACCGCCGGCCCCGCCGCCGGCGTCGCCATCGGCCGCTCCGGCGCCGGACCACCGCCCCCCGAGGGCGGCTCGGGCTTCTCGACCTGCGGATGCACCTTGATCGCGATGGCCACGCTCTCCCCGCCCGGCGCGGAGGCGGTGGGCGCGGGATCGGCGGCGGCGCCCGTCAGGAGGGCGAGGGTGAGGGCCACGCATCCCAGGGCGAAGGCAGCCCCCCGCCCCGCGCCTGTTCCCACCATCCACATCGCCGACTGGGCCACTCCGATGCCTCGCATCCTTCACGGATCTTAAACGATTGCCGACGGGCATGTGTGACGTATCGGGCACGATCCTCGTGGTATTCGCGTCTATTGCAATGATATTTCGGCGACAATCGAAATAAATTCGCGAAAGGCGGGCAATCAACGCGGATCTGCTACGCTCGATTGTGCAGTGCGCAGCATGTGCGAATGGTCGGTCGGGTCTGGTGTCAGTTCCACATCTGCAGGGCGATCTTGCCCGGCGCATGTCCAGGCAGCCCGATCAGCCAGTTTCCCTCGTAGCGCCGGGCGAAGCCGTCCTGGCCGGGTCCGGTGATCTCCCATCGCCCGGTCGCGACGGTCAGGCCGCTCTCGGTGAGGAGATCGTCGATCCGGACGCGATAATCCTGGAAGCCCTGAGCGCGAACGCCGTTGAAGTAAATGCGCAGGGCGGCCTCGCCCGTCAGGATCGGGCGCCCCGGCGGGAAGACATGCGCGTCGGCGGCATAGTAGGCGACCAAGTCATTGATGCGCCCAGAATTGAATGCGGTGCTCCAGCCATTGGCCAAGGTCTGAATATTCATCTTCATGGCCGGACCTCGCTTGCTGACGTGATGGTAGCTATTCCCGCAGGGTGAGCCCCAACGAGGATCGGCCAGAACACCCAATCCACCAGCGGGCAGGCCGGCGGACGCCCGGGATCGTAGGGCGCGAGGCGGATCCGGTCGGGCTGCGGATAGTGGAGCATGAGGTGGTTCGCGCCCAGCCGCTTCGCGAGGACGGCGGAGCCGGCGACCACATCGACCCGGCGGCGGATGTCCTCGGCGGCGAACAACTCCACCTGCGCCGGCGCACGCCGCGACGGGGTAGGGGAAGCCAACGCGGGCATGTCGGCCATCGAGAAGATCAGGGTGCGCGGCGTGGCAATGGCCGCGAGATCCTTGAACCACGCCCCGCGCAGGGGCAGGCTCATGGGCTGTACCCTAAGTAGCCGCGCCGCGAGATTCGCGACGATCCCCAGCCGTGGCTCCGGCCGTACGCCCTGGTGCAGCAGCACGATGCGGTCACAGGACCGGACCTGCGTGAGATGCGCGGAGAACTGGAACAGGACCGAGAAGACGCAAGCATGATGGACCGTGTCCACCCAAAGGGGGCCGGCCCTGTCGAGGCCGCTCGCATCGCCCAATCGCAGGCTCCGCTCGACGGCCGCACAATAGGCCTGCGCCTGGGCCAGCGACAGGCTGGGCAGCACCAGCGGTTCGAAGGCGAAGTCGATCGTGTTGATCGCCGCGCGCCGTTCCTCGGCCTCAGGCAGGCTAGCCAGGCCCCCCGCCGCCCGCAGCAAGAGCCCGTCGTGTCGCCCGGAGCGGACCTCGGCGATCAGGCGGTCCCGCGTATGCCGGCTTGGCTCCGCCGCGAAGGTGCGCATCACGAGCATGTCGAACCGCTCGGCCTGGAAAGCGGCGGCGGAGATGGGCGCATTCATGATGGGGTGGCCTCGAGGGCCGCCTCGCCGGCCAGCATCATCGCCCGGTCGAACGGACGCCCGTGGAGGCGGCTCACCTTTTCCAGCACCACGGTCTGCGAAGCCCGCAGTGAATCCGGCGACTGGCGCTTACCGGATTGCTTGGCGTCCACGGTGGCTTCTTCGGGGAGCCACTGGTCCTGCGTGACGACACCCAGATCCTTCGCGCGGCTGAAGAGGTAATCGGCCGTGTTCCACTTCCAACTCGGGCAGGGCAACGCCGTGTCGTCCGGATTGTTGTAGATGAACCGATGCGCGCAGTGGCCGCCACAGAGGGGCAGGATCTTGCACGCGGAGCAGATCGCGTTGTCGAAGGGCGTCCACTGCTCCCACAGGCTGGCATTGACGCTCTCGTGCAGCGTGTCGGGCGTGAAGATGCTTCCCGTCCGCTTGGACGGATCGTGGGCCGTCTCCCAGCATTTGTGGACGTCGCCGTTGCCCGCGATCACGTAGCCCCCCTTCGAGGAGGCGACGCACAGGCCCATGAATCCGCTCGATGGGGTCTGGATTCCGGCGAAGCCGAGTTCGCGCGCCCTACCTTCCAAGGCCAGGACTTTCCGGTTGAACTCGGCCCGTGACAGCCGCTCCTCGAATGCGCTGCCGCTCTCGGGTGTGGAGGCCTCGATCGGCGAGAAATACACGCCGAACCGGCCGCGCTGCGCGAGCCGCCGCGCGGCGAAATCGTCCAGCATGGCGGCGGCGCGGTCGACGTTGCGCTGTCCGACGTTGACCCGCGTCTGGATCGACAGGGCCGTGGTATCGAGGGTCTGCTCGATGTTGTCGAGGATGCGGTCGAAGGTCCGCCCGCCGGAGGTCAGCGGTCGCATCGTGTCGTGGGTCTCGCGGTCGCCGTCGATGGTGACCTGCACCCATTGGACCCGGCGGGCATAGAGTTGGGCCGCCACTTCAGCGGTGAGGAACCACGCGTTGGAGACGATCCCGGCCCGGTAGGCGATGCCGTTCTTGTCGCAATAGGCGATCAGAAGATCGGACAGGCGGAAGATCGCATCCCGCCCCATCAGCGGTTCGCCGCCATACCAGACGACGCTCAGCGACTTGAGATCCCGACGGGACTTCACGAAGTCGATGATCGCATCCTGCACTTCCGGCGTCATCTTCTTCGAAGGCTTGTGCTGGCCCTGGAAGCAGTAACCGCACGCGAAGTTGCAGGCCATCGTGGGGGCCACCGTCAGCGTCAGGCTGTTGGGGGCATGCCGGGCCGATTCATACTCCGCCCGCACGACCGCCAACTCGTCGACGGCTTCGCTCACCACGTGGCCGCCGCCGATGAGCACCCGCAGCAGCAGGGGATCGCTGACGTGGTCGTCGCCGAAGACGCCCAACCCCGCCATACCAGCATAGGCCGCGCTCTCCCCGGCGGACAGGAGAATCAAGGAGCGCGTGCGGGCGTTGAACAACAGGCTGGCTCCGTCGGCCAACCGGACGGTGATGTCGTAACGCGAGGTCCTGTAGCGTGCCGTCTCGCTCCCGGGAGGGGGCAGCAGGCGCCGGAGGGTCTGCCGCGCAGCCGCCTCGAGAGCATCGGCCTGTGGCGGGAGATCGGCGGTCGAAACCTGCGAATCTTGGGCGTCGAAATCGAGCATGGTTCCCCCTCAGGCGGCTTGCGCCCGTGCGGCCCGGGCCCTGGCGAGCCGGTCCAACGTGGTCTGTGCGAGGTCGGCGAGCAGATCGTTGCACAAGGCCAGGAAGGCCTCGGCGCGGATCTCGGCGTCGATGATGGGCTGCCCCGTCTCCGCGTCATGGGGCAGGCCGGAGAGCGTCAGAACGCGGCGGTTCATGACGGTCACCGTGAAATCACCCCGTCCGTTCAGTCCCGCGATGCGCAGGGCGAAGCGCCCGCCCAGCGTTTCGAGATGGGCGGCGTCGTAGAAGCGCGGTACCGCGCCATGCATCAGCGTCGCGAAGTAGGGAGCGCCGGCTCGACCGGGGGCGGTGCGCCAGGCCGGCTCGGCGAGAATCCAGGATTCCAGCCGTAGCCCGGCGACGAAGGCCGCGAAGGCGTCCGGATCCGAGACGTAACCGCGACCGGCTGCGGTAATCTCCGCGAGGCTGAGCCGCGCGGCGCTGTGATGCCTGTCGATGATCAGCATGACGGCAGGAACGGAATGACGTTGATGATGCAGCACGAGAACGGGTCGCCGTTCTTAACGTTGACCGCACAAACGCCGCCCGCATCGACCGCACAGCCCCCGACATCGACACCGCAGGCCTCCCCGCCGGCCTTTACGGCACAGGCCACGGCATCCGCACCACAGATCCCCAGGTGAGCGTCGGCGCCGCACACATCCGCATCCGCCCCGCAGACCCCCGCCGCGGCATGCGCACCGCAGGCTCTCGCCGCCTCACCGCAGACTTCGGCGACGGCATCCGCCCCGCACACGCCCGCATTGACGCCGCATGCGATGGCTTCGAGGTCCGCGCCACATATCCTGGCATCCGCGCCGCAGATCCCGGCGGTGACATCTGCACCGCAGGCTTCGACGTTCGCCCCGCACGCGCCCGCTTCCACGTCCGCGCCGCAGGCCGCGACATCCATACCGCAGGCGGTGGCCTGGACGCTCGCTGCACCGAGCTTCACGTCGACGGCGCACGTCCCCGGAGAGCTGACCCTCGCGAGACAGGCGCTCGCGTCCACGCCGCAGAGCTTGCCGTAGCCGAATTTCGCTCCGCAGGAGCCTAAATTTGCCCCGCAGGCGCCGGCGCCGCCCGCGTTCGCCCCGCAGAAAGATGCCTTCGCGCCGCAGGCCGATGCGAAGCCGGCATTCGCGCCGCAGGCGCCGACGTCGGCGGCGCAGGCGGTGAACGCCCCGGCATTCGCACCGCAGGCGCTCATCTTGGCCCCACAGGCCGTGTCGAGCCCGGCCTTCAGTCCGCAAGCTCCGGCATCGGCCCCGCAGAAGCCGGCCATGCCGAGATTCGCGCCGCAAACGCTCATCTTGGCTTCACAGGCCGATTCCGCTCCGGCCTTGATGGCGCAGCCGAGATCCAGGGCCGCCCCACAAGTATTCATGGTCCCGGCATCGACGCCGCACAAGAAGTTCTGCTTCATCGTGCAGGTCGAGTCGCTGCTCTCCTTCACTCCGCAGAAGGGGTCATGCGCCTTGGGTTCGGCGCCGGCCTCCCCGGACGGCGGCATGTCCGCACCGCAGAGTCCCGCGTTCGCCAGCGTGGAGGTCCAGCTCTCCTGTGGGGTCGGCAAGTCCGCGCCACAGGGCGGAGGAACGATACCCGCAGGCAGGCGCGGCGAATCGATACTGACCGCCATGGTTCTTTCGCTCATTCGATGAGAGCAATCGGATGCGACACCGGCCTTCGCCGGATGCCGCCAGTGTCAGGATCCATAGGTCGCCGACCTGACGTCGATCTGACGGAATTTCGCTCTCGCTGGGGTGAGTGCCCGTTCGGCTTTTTTCTCTCAGCCGATCCCGCCATCCGTGCGAGCCGTCAGGTTTACGAAAGCTTGCATTTCTACATCCCGGGTCGGGCTGGAGGTATCCAGGGCGGAAAGCCGCTCGGACGACCGTGTCCGGGTAGTGCCTTTCGGCGCGCCCCGAGATTTGACTGGCTCCCGATCTTGTAAACGACAGAGGGAATCATGATAAACAACGTAAACTCGACGGGCACTACGGGAGCGGCGGCGTCCTCGTCGTCGGCCGACAACACGGTCGGAGCAACACAGTTTCAGAATGCTATCGCAGCACAGGGCGGCACACAGTCCGCCTCCGTGGACCCTTTTCTGTCGCGTATCGCCGGAACCACCGATCCGCAGGAGAAACGGGCGCTGATCGACGGCTTCGCGGCCGGCTTCGCGGCGGCCTTCGCGGGCGGCACGTCGTCCGCGTCCCAGGCGGGCGGCACGTCGTCCACGTCCCATGCGGGTGGCGCCACGGCCACCCAGCAGACCAGCGGCGCTCAGGGCGGTGGCACACAGAGCAGCGCTGTGGCCCTCATGCAGGGCTACAAGGCGCTGGCCGACCAAATCGCCGACTCGAACCTGCCGCCGGCGCAGAAGGCCGCCATGCTCGACAACATCGCCGGGCAGATGGCCCTGCTGCGGGATAACAACCCCCCGGCCAGCAGCAACGATCGGTCTTCCACGAACGGGAATGCGGCCACGACCGAGAACCGTGCGGCTTCCGACGATTCCCATGCGACGAACAACGCGGGCACCGCGAACAATTCGGGCAGCACGAGCAACGCGGGCACCGCAAGCAACGCGGGCACCGCGAGCAACTCAGGCAGCGCCACCAACGCCGGCACCACGAACAACGCGGGCGGCACGAGTGCCGCGGTCGTGCATGACAACGCCTCTGGTACTGAAACCCCGAGCCGTGATTCGTCGAACGGTGTCTGGACGAGCGAAGTGAAGGACGGGGTTGCCGAAATCCACCTCGGCAACCATTACACCCTCAGGATCGACGAACACGATCAATCGGTCATGCTCGTGAACAACTTCACGAACCAGAGGACGAAGGTCTACGGCGACCCCCACATGGATTTCGGGAACGACGGCAAGGTCGATATCGATTTCCACAAGGGGATGACCTTCCAGTTGGCGGATGGCATCAAGATCACGCTCGATACGATCGGCGATGGCGGGGATGCGACCTTCACGACGAAGCTCACGATCACCCAGGGCGACAAGGGCATGGTGGTGAGCGGCATCGCCGGCGATATCGACGGCAAGAACAACCTGTCGGTCCAGCAGTCCGACGATGGTGCCGCGCTCGACCGTCGGACGTTGGATGGGGCCTTCACGTTCGTCGAGGACGAGGTCAACAAGACGTGGAAGAACCCGGGCGGGCACGCGGTGACGCAACAATACGTCAATGACTCGGAGGCCAACTGGAGCGCAGACGACAAAAAGAAGAAGCAGTAAGCAGCTTCAAAGTCTCAGGAAGAACATCGCCCTCATCGTAAATCGACAGGGGCTGCGGGACGGAACGGCTCTGCCGTTCCGTCCCTTTGCTTTTAGGGCGTAATACGACGTCTGCTTTCAGATGCAGTGCCGGCAAAATAAATTGCCGATGATATTCGTATGGGAACGTCGCACTATTTGTTGCTAAAATGTTAACAATCCGTTACATATGCCGCGTATCGCGAAGGTCGTTCCGGGGCCAATTCCGGCATTCCCGGGCTGCAACAACCGAACGTTGCTCGGACAATCCATGAGAGTCTTGATCGTTGACGCCGACCGTGCTTGCGCGAAGTCGGTTGCGGATGCATTGCGCGGCAAGGGTTTCGTCGTCGATACTGTCCGAACAATCGACGCCGCGCGGGATGCGACGGGCGTCGCCCCGTATGATGCGATCCTCACCGAACGGGTTCTGCCGGATGGCGACGGTCTCGACTGGGTCCGCGAGCAGCGCCGTGCGGGGAGCACGGCCCCGATCCTCATCGTCACCGCCGAGCGCGGCGCGGTCTGGCACCGAGTCGAGGGCCTGAACGCGGGGGCCGACGACTACATCCTCAAGCCGATCCCCATGGACGAGCTGGTGGCCCGCATCCGTGCCGTCCTGCGCCGGCCCGCCTCGACGCTGGGATCGGTCCTTCGGGCGGGGAACGTGGAGTTCGACTCCGTGGTCCGGGAGGTCCGCATCGCGGGCAAGCGGATGCGCATGCCGCGCCGGGAGACCTGCATCCTCGAGATGTTGATCCGCCGCGCCGGCAAGACCGTGACGAAGGGGGTCCTGGAGGAAGGCCTCTACAGCTTCGAGGACGACGTGTCCTCCAACGCCATCGAGGTCGGCATCTACCGTCTGCGCAGCCATCTCCAGGGGGCGGGGGCCACGGCGAAGGTTCGGACCGTGCGCGGCACCGGCTACGTGCTGGAGAGCGAGGACGAGGCGCCGATCCAGATTCCCAAGGCGGTGGTTCTTGCAGCGAAGGTCGCGGCCGCCATGTCGACGCGGAATGGCGGCGCCTTTCCCTTGCTCGCGGGCTCGGTCGCAGCCATGCCGAAGCCGGAGGCGCAGGTTGCCGCCCTCGCCGCGGCCCTCGCCCTGAGCATGACCCAGTTGAGCTGACGGCGCGCGGCCTCAACCGGCCGCGAGCGCCTCGTGCCGTCCCGGCTGCACGAGGCTGATCGAACTCCCGGACGTACGGAGAACTCATCGGCAAGGTCCTGGTACGACAGGACTGGAATGTCGATGCCGTTGCGGGAGAGGAACCCGCGCACGAAGCGGCGGAGATCGAGGGCCGCCAGCACAACGGGACGCCCGATGTCGGTCTCACCGGTGCGGTGGGCGGCCTTCTCCTGGAACGCCCGCATCTGCGACAGCAACGCTTCGGAGGCGTGGTCTTCGAGCACGAGATAGGGGCCGACGGCGGTGTCGCGCACGGCGGAACGGATCGTCTCCTCGGCCTCGCGCTCGAAGACATAGGCCGCCACCACCTTGTGTGCATTCGCGTGCCGGTAGCAAATCTGCCGTTTCAACCCGGTGCGCACGTATTCCGCCAGGAGAAGCGGGTTGGCCTCGCGCTCGCCCCACTCGGCGAGGGCTTCGAGCAGCAACCGGGTGTTGCGAACAGGTATCCCCTCTTCCACCAGACGGCGGATCACGTCCGCGATGCGCGGGACCGGGACGGAGCGCAAAACCTCCTTCACGAGGTCGCCATAGCCCGTCTCCATCTTGGCGAGGAGCGTGCGGGTCTCCTGAATGCCGACGAACCGGCCGGTGCAGCGGACGAGGACGCCGCGCAGGCGCGTGCCGACGACCCCCCCGGCATCGAGATAGCCGATGCCGGCCTCATCGAGGCTCGCCCGGTGGGCTGCCTCGATCCAGACCGGCCCCTCGGCGCCCGCCTCCCTGGTGTGAGGGATGCCAGACAGTTCGAGGTTGGCGAAATCGTCGGCGAGCAGCAACTGTCCGGTGACGATGTGGCCGCTCTCCACGGGGACGCCCTCGACATTGATGCGAAAGTCGCCCTCGGCCAGGGCGGGGTCGAAGGTGAACCCCACCTCGGGGATCGCCACGCCCAGATCGGTCGAGGCCGCCGCACGCAGCCGTGCGATGGCCCGGATCAGAACCGCTGCGCCGATCTCGTCGCTGAGGCCGGGCGCGAGGTGCATCATGACGGGAGCCACTTCGGCCGGCAGTGCGGGTTTCGCCACGCGCGCAGGCTCTTCGACGATCTCGTCTTCGGCGACCGAATCCTTCTTGGGCGTGAGCCAGACGCTCGCTGCCGCGAACAGGCACGCAAGGATCAGGAAGACCGGTGTGGGAAAGCCGGGCACGGCCGCCATGCCGAGCAGCACCGCCGCCGCGAGGCGCAGCGCCCGGGGATCGGAGATGAGCTGATCCGCGATGTCGCGACCGAGGGCGATGTCCCGCCCGCCGGTCACGCGCGTGACGATCGTGCCAGCGGTGAGCGACAGCAGCAGAGCGGGGATCTGGGCGATCAGCGCGTCGCCGATGGAGAGCAGGGTGTATTCATGGAGGGCTTCCGTCACCGGCATGCCGCGCGTGAGTGTGCCGATGGCGAGCCCGCCGACCATGTTGATGGCGATCACCACCAGCCCCGCGATGGAATCGCCCTTCACGAACTTCATGGCGCCGTCCATGGCGCCGTAGAGCTGGCTCTCCCGCTCGAGGATTCCCCGGCGGGCGCGGGCCTGCGCTTGGTCGATGTCGCCGTTCCGTAACTCCGCGTCGATGGCCATCTGCTTGCCCGGCAGCGCATCGAGCGTGAAGCGGGCGCCAACCTCGGCCACGCGCTCGGCGCCCTTCGAGATCACCATGAACTGTACCAGCGTGATGATCAGGAAGACGACAAGGCCGACGATCAGGTTTCCCGAAATGACGAACTCGCCGAACGTGCGGATGATCTCGCCCGCATCCCCCTCCGCGAGAATCAGCCGGGCGGTGGTGATGGTCAGGGAGAGCCGGAACACCGTCGAAATCAGGATGATGCCGGGCAGCGATGAGAAATCGAGGGGGCTCAGCACGTAGAGCGCCACCATCAGCATCAGCACGGCGAAGCCGAGATTGAACGCGATGAGGATATCCACCACCGCATGCGGCACCGGCAGAACCATCATCGCGATGGCGAGCAGCAGCACCATCGCGACGGCGATGTCGGGGCTGACGGGCAGCCGGTTGAGGAGTCTTTTGGCAGAGGCGATCACCGGCCGCTCTCCTCCGCCCGGCGCAGGGCGACGAAGTTCCGGAACATCTCCCGTCCCTGATCGAGGCGCCCGGTGAGGCGCAGGGCTTGGCTCCGCAGCAGAACGAGGGGCGCCGGGGCGGGGCCGGGTTCGAGGAAGGCCACCCGATCGAGGGCGGCGAGGGCCTGTCCGCCGCTCCCGGCTCCGACCAGGGCATAGGCGAGGAGGCGCAGCACCTCGGTGTCGTCGGGCATCTCGCGCAGGACGAGGCTCAGCAGGGTGACGGCCTGCTCCGCATCCCCCACGCCGAGGGCAACATAGGCCATGGCGCAGAGCAGGTCGCGCTGCTCGCGGGCGATCAGGGCATGGGCAGGGTCGGTTCGCGCCAGGGGGGCGAGGTCCCGGCGGTCGAGCGGTACGACGGACATCGGCCTAGCCCTGAACCAGCGCGTTGCGGGCCGTGCGCAGGAGGGTGAGGCGATGCAGTTCCCGGTGAATGACCTGCGCCCCAGCCCGTGTGATGCCGTCATCCGCCCCCACCGCGAGTCCGTCCGCGAGCCCTTCGAGCAAGGTCCGGTGCCGGTCGGTTCGCAGCACCTCGGGATGGCGCAGGCGCGGCATGACGAAATGGAAAAGCGTGCGCGTGAGGGGGACGCTTCCCCGCCCGTCCGCATCCTTCCCCGTCTCGGGCTCGCCGATGGCCTGCCGCGCCGCGGCGAGACGGATCCGCGTTACCGGATCGACACCCCTTGCACCCAGCATCGCCTCCACGGCGGTGTCGAGGGGAACGAGTTCGTTCCGCGGGTCGGCCCGGGAGGCGTCGGGATCGAAGGGGGCGGCCGGACGATCCTGGATCGGATGTCCGAGCGGGACCGGCATCGGTGTGTCGGCGGAGCGGCGCGGTAATCGGGCCATCGGGGTTTCTCGCTGTCGGGGACCGAACCGGGCCTTCCGCTCAGAAGCGCATGGCCACGAGCCGGCCATCGCGCTCGAGCATGACCCGGTCCCGCTCGATGGTCCGGATCGCCCAGCCGCCTTCGACCACCGCGCCGACGAAATAGCGCTGGCCACGCAGGACGACGTAGGGTTGCGCGCCCTGCCAGACCCCCTCGATGCCAAGGGAGGCTGGCAGTTTTTCGGCCCTGACCGCAACGCTGTTCACCAGTGTGATCTCGCCGAGGACGCGCTCGTCGAAGGCGCGTTGAAGGGCCTCCCACCGGGTCGCGAGGGCGGGCTCCACCGAGCCGATCGCCGTGACGGTGCCGTTTCCAGCCTCAATGCGCACGGAATAGAGCCCTGCTTCCTCAACCTGCCGCCGCAGATCGGAGATCGCAACGCCGAGGGCGGCCTGGTTACGTGTCGCGACCGGCTTCGGCAGCGATCCCGTCACGGCTCTGTCCAACACGACGGGAAAAGCTGGCTGGACGGGGTTCGCCACCGAGGCGGTGACGGGCACCGCCGCATCGGCGATCGGGCTCGGCATCGTCATCACGACGGCGACGGAAAGCAGCACCGCGGCGGCGAGCCCCGGCATCGCCGAGCGCAGGGACAGCCGACGCAGGCGCTCGCTGCCTCCCGGGGAGTCCCGTTCCGGTATCCGCTCCCGCCACACCGTCTCGATCCCAGCGATCGTGATGGTGGCGGGCAGACGGATGGTGACAGCCGAGGCCGGTGGGACCGGCCCTATGCCGCCGACCGATACCCCTTCGGCGAGCGCCTCCACTTGAGCGGTCCCCGCACGGATGACGAGGGCCGCATGCCGGGGCGCGAAGTCGGGTTCGCGGAGAACGAGATCGGACTCATCGCCGCTGCCGATGACGTGCCGGCCCTCGCCGAGATCATGGACGACGCCCCGATAGAGGCCGCTTCCGATCTCGACCATGTGCGACGCCGGAGAGGCGTCGGGTGATGTGGGTTCGGTTGCGCGTGCCACGGCTCACTCACGAAGTCTCGCGGATTTTCTGACGGTCAGGCGGGGCGTGGGGCGCCGCGACGCCCCACGCGAGCCCCTTACTGAGACGGCTTTTCCTTCGCGGCGTTCTGCTCGGAGCCGAGCTTGGCCGAGAGCATGCGCATCGCCATCTGCTTGCGCTGTTGCTCTTCACTGACCTGCTGAAGCTGAGCGAGGTTCTGCTGAAACGAATCGCCGCCTTCCGCGCCGTTCGCCTGGGCGCTCGTGCCGTTGATCATTGGATCGAGTGTCGCGCCGCCTGTGGTGTTGGTTGGCAACATTGTCATTGTTGGCTCCTTGTTTGAGTTGAATGGAGTGTATGGTGACAGTAAGGAATATAGATAGGGCATTGTTGGCGTCCTGTATCTCTAAAAGATCGGACGACTATTGAAAGTCTTCCTCCGTTTCTTGCATTGCTCGATTCATCTCATCCATGTCGGTTTCGACGATCTGCAAGGCAAACTGGCTGAGGGCCTTCTCGAAGGCTTTGGCCTTCGCCCCGTCGTCAGCCCCACCTGCGGTGCCACCGATCGCCCCGCCCGCGGCGGCGCCTGCTTGGTCCCCGATCGCGCCAGGCATCGGTTGCTCCTCGTGAAAGCCGGAGCGCGTTTTGCGCCATCCGGCGGGTTCAGGATGAGCGTCCGGAGGGTCGGAAGGGCTGTGCGCGCCGCATCCGCTCTGGCCCCGGGCACCCAGCGGCGGTGCTCCGCATCGCCACGGATCGGGACGCTAGAAAGCCGAGCTTTCGAGAACCTGACGGCGATCGGCCCCGCTCACTCGGGGCGGCCGTCCCGGATGAATGTCGTTCCACTGCCGCGATAGACCGTCAGGACGGTGGCGCGGGACGGGATGCGCGGCGTCGCGGTCTGGAGCGACGGTTTCAGGCAGTCCGGCTTCTCGGCGGCGAGACCGGCCAGGGTCTGCTCCACCAGGGCGACGAAGCGCGGCGGGCCCGAGACCATCGCCACGTTCTTCCCCGGCGTCGTCCGCAGGGGAAAGCGTGAATCGGTGATCCGCAGGGCGTCGAGGGCGGAGGCGAAGGCGTCGAACCCGATCGGGTTCAGCACCAGCAATTGCGTCCGGTTCTCCTTGGCCGACGTGATGAACAGGACGCCGCCGTCGTAATACCATTCGAGGTTGTAGATGGCCGCGAGCCTGTCGAGGAACGCCTGCGGCGTGCCGTCGGGGATGCGCCCCTGGATCCGCCCCTTCACCTCCGGGCTGATGCTGACCTTGAGGCCGAGGTTGGCGCCGAACTCCTGGAGCGCGGCGGCGAGATCCTGATCGATCACCGTGTAGCGGTAGGGGATGTCGGGCAGGGTCAGCGGGGCCGCGACGCCGCCGGACCCGCTCGCCACCGAGCTCACTAAGAGGGCGGCGCAGAGGGCAAGACGACGACCGAACCGGTCCAACCGTGACATGCCTGCGACGACTCCGCTACGGGCCCGGTGCCCGGCAAGCCGATCCGGTTAGGCGGGAAGTATGACGCTTCGCTGACGCCGCGCGAACGTCGTCGTCAGGTCGCCGTCAGTTTGGCGGCCTAGGCCGGGGCGATATCCGGCCGCCGACGATTCCCTGGGCGCCCGGAAGGGGTGGTGTCGGCGGTATGGCGATCGAGTCGATTGCGGCGGGTCTCGGCGGGGCGATGCCAACGCCCGGAGGCGCGTCTCAAACGAGCAGCGCGGAGGCTTTCGAGGCCTTCCGGCCGGCGCCCCCCGAGGCGTCCGCGTCCCTGCCCGCGCAGACGGCCCGGCTCGACGGCCCGGCGGAGGCGTCGCTGCGCCCGCGCATCGTGACGGAGGTGAGCGCGTCGCCACCCGTCAACGACCTCTCCCTCGGCCAAAATGTGCTCGACCGGCTCGACACCCTGCAGCGGGGCGCCGCCGCCACGGCCCTCCCCGGCCCGCCCGGCGAGGGCGGAGGGCCGAGCTTCGAGGGGATGATGGACCAGCTTCGGCAGATGAGCGGCCAGGTGGTGCAGGTCTCCCTCGTCACGAAGACCACGAGCAGCTTCACCGGCTCGCTCAACAAGCTGCTGTCCTCCGGTTGAGCGCATGGCGATGACGCGACCGATAGGTTCCGGCCGAATCCGGCTCCTGCGCCGAGCCACGCTGCTCGTGGCGCTGGCGCTGGCGCTCGGCGCCTGCAAGACCGACCTCTACACCAAGCTCTCGGAGCGCGAGGCCAACGAGATGGTCGCGCTGCTCCTCGACCGGGGGATCGACGCCGCCCGCATCGGCGTGAAGGACGGAACCAGCACCGTCCAGGTGGAGCAGACCCGCTTCGCCCAGGCGGTCGAGATCCTGAAGGCGGCCGGATACCCGCAGCCGAGTTTCGCCAGCATGGGCGAAGTCTTCAAGGGTGGGGGCCTCGTCGCCTCGCCCACGGAGGAGCGGGCGCGCTACATCTACGCCCTCAGCCAGGAACTCTCGAAGACCGTCTCCGGCATCGACGGCGTGCTCTCGGCGCGGATCCATGTGGTCCTGCCGAAGAACGACCTGCTGAAGCAGGATTCCACGCCCTCCTCCGCCTCGGTCTTCATCCGCTACGACCAAGCGGTGCCCGTGAAGGCGCTGCTGCCGCAGATCAAGATGCTGGTGGCCAACAGCATCGAGGGGCTGAACTACGAGAAGGTCTCGGTGGTGTTCGTGCCCGTGGACCGGCCCCCGATGGATCGCGAGGCGCCCCTGCGGGAGCGCCCCGTGGGGGGCCTCGATCCGGTCCTTGGGCTCGCCCTGGCGGCGGGGGCGGTGGTCCTGCTCGCCCTCGCGGGCGGCGCTTTCTGGTTCCTTCGCCGCCGCCGTCGTGCGGAGGCCCCGCGTCTCAATGATCCCCCGGTGCAGGGTCTGATCGCCGATGCGAACGGGTGAGACGATGCGGATCCATCCGGATCGGATGCGCACCACCCTCCACGGGGGGCTGAGCGATGCCACCATCGTCCGCCTTCTCGCCTGCGCGCGGTTGCGCGGGCGCCTCGATGCGTGTTTCGGGACCGGCCCCGTGGGCGCGAGGGACGCGCCGGCCTGGCTCCTCGCCGACCCTGCGGAGGCCGTGCGCCGGGCGGGTGCGGTCCTGCACGGACGGGCGATCCGGAGCGTTCTCACGGGACCGGACGTGGCGGCCCTCGTGGCGGCCATCGGGCGGGAGGCGCATGCCCTCGGCCTGCGCCACGGCGCGCAGGCGCCCGCACGCGACCACGGCAGCGACCTCGCGGGGGCGATCCTCCGCGACGGCGCGGCCTGCCTCGGCGCGTGGCTGCGCACCCGTGCGGCGCCGCTGCGTGCCGCGATCCTCCTGGCGCTGCCCCCCGAGTTGGCCGTCGCGGAGCCCTCGGAGGCCATCGACGCGGAGGCGGTGATGGAGGCGGTCGCGTGCTCCTTCACGCCGCCCGGGGATGCGGAGGCCGGCTCCGGTGTCTGACGAAGCTCCGACGCCCCCGCGCCTGCGTCCCGACGGCCCGATCCTGAAAGCCGCCGAGGTGGCGATCTGGGGCGAGGCCGAGGCGGCACTCGCCGCCGCGCGGCAGCATGCAACGCAAACGCGGGAATGGGCCCGCGATCTCCTCGAAGCGGAGCGGGCGCGCGGTCATGCGGAGGGGCGCGCGGCGGGGGCCGAGGAGGCGGCACGGCTCCTGGCCGAGACCGCGACCCGCGCGACGGACTACATCGCGGCCCTGGAGCGGGACCTGCCCACCCTCGTCCACGACCTCGTCGCCCGCATCCTCGGTGAGTTCGATCCGGGGGATCGCATCGCCCGCGTCGTCGGCCACGCGGTGGAACGGCTCCGCCCCGATGCCCAGGCGGTGCTGCGCTTCGCCCCCGGCGAGGCCGATGCGGTGCGCAAGGCCCTGGAAGGGCTCGGTGGCCACGCCCTGCGGATCGAGCCCGATCCGAGCCTCGCCCCCGGCGAATGCACTTTGCGCAGCGCGGTCGGCCGGGTCGAACTCGGCGTCGAAGCGCAGTTGCGCGCGCTGCGCGACGGCCTCCTCCGGGCGGAGGCGCAGCCGTGAGAGGGACGGGCCCTACCGGAGGCGGACTCGCGGAGGCCCTGCCCCGCCTGCGCACGGCCGTTGCCGACATCGACACGCGGCCGGTGCGCGGGCGCATCGTCTCGGCCATCGGCACGGTGATCCAGGCCGTGGTGCCGGGCGTGCGCATCGGCGAATTGTGCCGGCTGGAGGATCCCGCCGGCGGCACCCGCCTGGAGGCCGAGGTGGTCGGCCTGACCGACGAGGCCGCGATCCTGACCCCCATCGGGGCCATCGAGTCCCTGTCCGCCCGCACGGAGGTGGTGCCGACCGGCCGGATGGTCGAGGTTCCGGTGGGGGAGGCCCTCCTCGGGCGCATCCTCGACAGCCGGGGGAAGCCCCTCGACGACGGCGCCTCCCTGGCCGGCTGCCGGACCCGCTCCCTGCGCGGCACCGCGCCGAACCCGCTCAAGCGGCAGCTCATCGCGCGGCCGATGCCCCTCGGCGTGCGCGTCATCGACGGCCTGCTCACCGTGGGCGACGGGCAGCGCCTCGGGATCTACGGCGAGCCCGGCGGCGGCAAGTCCTCGCTGATGGCGCAGATCGTGAAGGGCGCGCAGGCCGACATCTGCGTGATGGCGCTGATCGGCGAGCGCGGGCGCGAGGTGCGCGAATTCGTGGAGCGCCATCTCGGGCCGGAGGGCATGGCCCGCAGCGTCCTGGTGGTGGCGACCTCCGACCGGTCGGCCATCGAGCGGATGCAGGCCGCCTACGCCGCCACCGCCATCGCCGAGCATTTCCGGGACGAGGGCCGGCGCGTCATCCTGCTGATGGATTCGGTCACGCGCTTCGCCCGGGCGCTGCGCGAGATCGGGCTGGCGGCGGGGGAGCCTCCGACGCGGCGCGGCTTCCCGCCTTCCGTCTTCGCCAGCCTGCCGGGGCTGATGGAGCGGGCGGGGCCCGGGGAGACGGGCTCGATCACCGCCTTCTACACCGTCCTCGTGGAAGGGGACGGCGGGGGCGACCCGATCGCGGAGGAGACGCGGGGCATCCTCGACGGGCATATCGTGCTCTCGCCGAGCCTCGCCGCGCAGAACCACTACCCCGCCGTCGACGTGCTGGTGAGCCGGTCCCGCGTGATGGGCGCGGTGGCCTCGCCGGAGCACGTGAAGGCCGCCGGCCGGTTCCGGCAATTGCTCGCCCGCTACCAGGAGGCCGAATTCCTTGTGCAGGTCGGCGAATACAAGTCCGGCTCCGACGCCCTCACCGATAAGGCCATCGCCCGGATCGACGACCTGCGCGGCTTCCTGCGCCAGGGCGAGCACGAAACTACCGTCTTCCAGGAGAGCGTCGCGTGGATGCAGCGTCTCGTCGCGTGAGGCCGGTCGATCTGGCCCGGCTCCAGACCCTGCGGAGCCGGCGGGAGGATGAGGCGCGCCGCGCCGTCCGCGCGGGCATCGCCGCGCGGGAGATGGCGGAGGCGGAAACCCTGCGCGCCGGCCGGGAGGCCGAGGCCCGCGAGGCCGAGCGCCTGGAGAACGAGCGGGTGCTTCGGGCCAAGCTCGACGGTGCCTCCCTCGGCTTGACCGCCCTCGTGGAGGCCCGCCTGCGGATCGCGGGATGGGCGGAGGAGGTCGCGAAGGCTCATGCGCAGGTGAGAGCGCGCGCGGCCGATGCCGAGGCCGCCACCACGGTGCTCGCGCAGGCCCGCGCCCGCCACGCTGCGCGGATGGGCGAGGCGAAACGGTGGGAGCGTGTGCGCACCCGCATCCTGTCGGCGCGCCGGGCGGCGGCGGAGCGGGCCGAGGAAGCCGCCGCCGAGGACGACACCCTCGACCGGCTCGGGGCCGCACGCGTGCGCCGATGAACGCGGGTCCCTCCCCCCGGCGCTACGCGCCCCGCACGCGGATCGACCCGGCGGCGGTCGCGGTACTCAACGCGGTCGCACGGCCGCGCGACGGAGTCTCCGCGATCATCGAGGGTCTGGCCCTGCGCCTCGCCCCCGCCGGAGTCGCGGACGAGCCCGCCCCGTCGCCGGAGGACACCGAGATCACCCTCGCCGTCGCGGAGGCGGACACGCTGGCCCTGTGCCTGCCGGGGGCGATCCTCGACCGGCTCGCGCGGGCGGTGCAGGCGGACCTCCCCGCGCTGCCGCCGGGGCCGGCGGGCCTTTTCCTCCTCGAACTCGCCCTCGCCCCGCTCCTCGACGCCGCCGAGGGCATCGCCGGCAGGACGCTCCGCATTGAGGCCGTGGCCCCCGCCGCGCGCCGGCCCGGCGCGGTGGTGTTGCGCCTCGACGGGGCGCTGGACGGCACAGCCTTCACGGCTTCCCTCGCGCTGCCGCCCTCCGGCGCGGCGACGGACGCGGCGCTTGCCCTGCTGCGGGGGCTGCCGAAGCGGGATGTCCCGGTGCCTGAGATCGGCCTGCCCCTCGCCTGGGAGGCCGGCGTCACGCGGCTGAGCGCGGGGCAGATCGCGGGGCTCAGCCCCGGCGACGTGGTGCTGCCGGACCTCTGGCATCCGAAGCGGCGGGCGATCCGCATCGTCCTCGGCACCACCCATGCCGCGATGGCGGCGGCGGACGCCCGGCGGGCGAAACTGAGAACCGCATTCCGGCCGATCCCGGCCGGCGCGATGGCACGGGGGACGGACGGCATGAACGAGGCCACGGGGCAGGCCGCGACGAACGAGGCCGAGACGGCCGGGTCGGGCCTCGACGCGGTGGGCCTGACGCTGAGCTTCGAGCTCGGGCGGCAGGTGATGACCCTCGCCGAACTGAAGGACGTCGGCCCCGGCCACATCCTCGATCTCGACGTCGCGACGGACGAGGCCGTCGACCTCGTGGTCAACGGCTCACGCATCGGGCGGGGCGAGATCGTCACCATCGGGGAGCGGCTCGGGGTGCGGGTCGTGCGCCTGTTCGGACAGGGCCGGGACGCCTGACATGAGCGAAGTCCAGCCGAGCATCCTGTCCCTCGTCGCCGTCACGGTCGCGATCGGCCTCCTGACCTTCGTGATCGTGACGACCACGGCCTTCATGAAGATCGCGGTGGTGCTGTTCCTCGTGCGCAACGCCCTCGGAACGCAGCAGATTCCGCCGAACATGGTGCTCTACGGCGCTGCGCTGATCCTCACCGTCTACGTCTCCTCCCCCGTGGCCGAGAAGATGTTCGCGCGCGCCTCCGAGCCGCACCTCACCTACCAGACCATCGCGGATTGGGTGGAGGCGGGCCGCCGGGCGGCGGACCCGGTGCGCGACCACCTCATGCGCTTCACGACGCCGGAGCAGCGCCAGTTCTTCCTCGACGCGACGCGCCGGGTCTGGCCCGAACCGGCGCGGGAGAGCGTCGGCCCGGAGGATCTGCGCATCCTCGTGCCGTCCTTCCTCATCTCCGAACTGAAGCGCGGCTTCGAGATCGGCTTCCTGCTCTACCTGCCCTTCGTCGTCATCGACCTCGTGGTGACGACGATCCTGATGGCGATGGGCATGTCGTCGGTCACGCCGACCACGATCTCGACCCCGTTCAAGCTGTTCCTGTTCATCGCCATCGACGGCTGGTCGCGGCTCATGCACGGGCTCGTGCTGAGCTACGCGGTCGAGCCCTGACCGGAAGCGCCCCATGGACGGTGCCGACATCGAGACGCAGATGAGCGCCGCGCTCCTGCAGTTCATGATTCTGGCGCTGCCGCCCCTCGGCGCGGCCCTGGTGGCCGGGCTGATCGTCGGCATCCTGCAGGCCGCGACGCAGATCCAGGATCAGACCATGCCGCAGACGGTGAAGCTGCTCGTGGTCATCGCGGTGCTGGTGCTGTTCTCGCCCATCCTCGCGGCGCCGATGTTCGAGAGCGCCAAGCAGCTCTTCACCGATTTCCCCGCCCTGACGCGGCGGGGCTGAGCCGGACCATGCCGGACGGCCTCGGAGACCTCGGCATCGAGGCGGCACGCTGGGTGACGGTGGCCTCGATCGGGATGAGCCGGCCGGTCGGCCTCATGCTGATCCTGCCGGTCTTCACCCGCGCGGAGCTGGGCAACCTGCTGCGGATGGCCTTCGCCTTCGCCCTGGCCTTGCCGGTCCTCGGCACGGCGGGGCTTGTGCCGGCCGACCTCTCGGCCGCGAGCCTCACCCTCATCGGGCTCAAGGAGCTCTTCGTCGGGCTCGTCATCGGCTACCTGATGGGCGCGCCGTTTTGGGCGATCCAGGCGGTCGGCGAATTGATCGACACCCAGCGCGGCATCTCGAACCCGGCGGGGCCGAGCGATCCCTCGTCGAAGTCGCAGGCTTCGGCGACGAACCTGCTCCTCGGCCTCCTGGCGATCACGATCTTCGTCGCCGCCGACGGGATGAACCTCGTCGTGGACATCCTCTACGGCAGCTACACCCTCTGGCCGGTCGGCAGTGCCCTGCCCGGCTTCGCCTCCGAACGCGACGCGGTGGACGAGGTCGGCCGCGTCGTGGACCACGTGCTGCGCGTGGGGCTCACCGTCGGCGGGCCGGTGATCGGGCTGATGCTGTTGCTCGAACTGTCCGTCGCGCTGCTCGGGCGGATCGCGCCCTCGCTCCACCTCGGCGAGCAGGGGGGGATGCTGAAGAACGCGGCGTCGGTGGTGTTCCTGCTCGTCTACGCCCATGCGCTGTTCCACTACGTCGGGGGCGAGGTCGCGACCACGCGGGAGCTCGCCGCGCGGCTCGGGCAGTTCCTGCGGTGAGCGGCGCATCGAGCGAGGAGAAGAACCACCCCGCGAGCCGGAAGAAGCTTCAGGACGCGCGCAAGAAGGGGCAGGTCGCCAAGAGCCGCGACCTTGTGGGCGCCCTCACCCTCACCGCCGCCGCGATGGTCCTCGCCGGCCAGTCCGGGAGCCTGACCGAACGCCTGCGCGACGCGATGCGGCAGGCCCTGCGCCTCCAGAACGCGCCCTTCGCGGAGGCGCTTCCGCAGGTCGCGGCGAACCTCGCCGACCTCGCGGCGATCACCCTCCTGCCCCTGCTCGGTTTGATCTTCGCGATGGTCGTCCTCGCCAGCGTGCTCGCGACGCAGGGCGTGGTCGTCTCCCTCGACCCACTCAAGCCGAAATTCTCGAAGCTCAACCCGATCAAGGGTCTCGCCGGGCTGTTCGCCGCGAAGGCCCTGGTGGAACTCGGTAAGGGCCTGCTGAAGGCGCTGATCCTCGGCGCGGCCCTGTTCACGATCATCCTGGAGACCGTGCGCTCGCTCCCGCTCCTGCCGGCCTGCGGCGTGCCCTGCCTCGGCTCCCTCGTCGCGGCGAGCGCGAAGTCCCTCCTGCAGACCACGGCCGGGATCTCCCTCGCCGCCGGCCTCGCGGACGTGCTGATCCAGCGCTGGCTGTTCCTGCGCGACATGAAGATGAGCAAGAGCGAGGTGAAGAAGGAACACAAGGATCAAGAGGGCGATCCGCATGTGCGCAACGCCCATCGCCGCCACCGCCAGGAGGCCGCGTCGCTCCCCCGCACCGGGCTGGACCGCGCGACGATCCTGATCCGGGGGCGCGGCGTGGTGGTCGGGATGCGCTACGTGGCGAGCGAGGGCACCGCGCCCGTCATCGTCTGCCGCGCCCGCGACGAACGGGCCGACGCGATGCTCGCGGCCGGGGCGGCGCTGCGCATCCCGACCGTGGCGGACGAATGGCTCGCGGTCTCCCTGGCGAAGAAGGTCCCGCCGGGCACGATCCTGCCGAACCGCTTCTTCGACCGGGCGGCGCAGGCGATCTACGCCACCATGCAGACCTGAAACGCTCGCCCGTCTCGCCTAAGGCCAAGCTTGTCTCTTGCGGAACACTTGCGGAACGCTTAACGTGTTCGCGATTTGTTTCTTTGCGCCCGGCGCCCCTTTGCGAGACCCGACCCATGCTCACCCGCAAGCAGCTGGACCTCCTGCGCTTCATCCAGCAGCGGATGCAGGAATGCGGCGTGCCGCCGTCCTTCGATGAGATGAAGGACGCCCTGGATCTCAAGTCGAAATCCGGCATCCACCGCCTCATCACCGCCCTGGAGGAGCGCGGCTTCCTCCGCCGCCTGCCGAACCGCGCGCGGGCCATCGAGGTGATTCGCCTCCCCGACGCCCTGGGCCGCGGGGCGGAAGCCGCCGAGGCGGCCGCTGCCGCCGCGCCGGAGCCCCGTCGCTTTACTCCCAGCGTGGTCGAGGGTGGCCTCGCCAAATTGCCGCCGGCCGCCGCGCCTCAGCCGCGGGCCTACGAGGAGTTCCGGGGCGTCGCCATCCCGGTCATGGGTCGCATCGCGGCGGGCACGCCCATCGCGGCGATCCAGAACCAGAGCCACACCGTCACCATGTCGCCGGACTTCCTAGCCGGCGGCGAGCATTACGCCCTCGAAGTGCGCGGCGACTCGATGGTCGAGGCCGGCATCCTCGACGGCGACCTCGTGGTCATCCGCAAGCAGGAGACCGCCAATACCGGCGACATCATCGTTGCCCTGATCGACGACGAGGAGGCGACCCTCAAGCGCCTGCGTCGGCGCGGCTCCTCCATCGCCCTCGAAGCGGCGAACCCGGCCTACGAAACCCGCGTCCTCGGGCCCGACCGAGTGCGGATCCAGGGCCGGCTGGTGAGCCTCGTCCGCCGCTACTGATCCGGCAGGGGCTCCGGCTCCCGACCAGACCGCCAGGGTGGGGCGCGCTGCGCCTCATGGGCATAGGTCGGGACCAGGGCAGCGCCGTCGAGTCTCAAGGAGACGGCGCCCCTTTCCGCGAGGCGGTGCCGGTCGATGACGAGGGGCGCCGCGCAATCCGGCGGTGCCCTCAACGCGCTGACGATGACGGTGGCGCGGGCGCAATCCTCGGGGAAGGCCCGCCTGTCCTTCACCAGGGCGACGGCCCGCCCGTCCGGCAGGCGGGCGGTGCAGCCGAGGCGGTCGCAGCGGCCCGGCGGGGGCGCGGCGAGGAGGTCGCCGGCCCGGCGCCCATCGCCATCGGCCTTCAGCCATTGCTCCAGCACGAAGGCCGGCGGCTTGCCGAGCACCGCGAGGCGTCCGTCCGCCCCGCGCAGGGCCGCCCCCGCACCCTGGCGGTCGATGTAGAGATCCTGCCGCTGCGGCAGGGCGGCGAAGGCGAGCCCCGCCAGGGCCGGCAGCAGGGCGAGGCGGCGCAGGGGCGAGGCCGGCAGGGTCGCGACGAGCAGCGCCGCCGCCAGCAGCAGCAGGGCCCCCGTCCCGAAGGCCGGCACCACGAGGACGGAGCGGCCGAACCCGGCGATCCAGTCCGAGATGGCGAGCATCCCCGCCACCGCCTGGCCCATCACCCACCAGACCGGCCGGTCGAGGGCGAAGGGATAGGCGAGCGTCCCGAGGACGGCGCAGGGCATCACCACCAGCGAGACCAGGGGCAACGTCAGCGCGTTGCTGAGGACGCCGAAGGGCTGCACCGTCTGGAAATGGTAGGTCGCGAAGGGGGCGGTCGCGATTTGCGCGACGAGGGTCGTGGTGAGCGTGCCGACGACGGCCTTGGCGAGGAGCCCCAGGGCCCGCCCGAGGCGTCCCGCGCCGGGGGTGAGGAAGAGCCGCCCGTCGATGAGCCGGGCGCAGGCGACGAGTCCCGCCACCGCGCCGAAGGACATCTGGAAGCTCGGCCCGAGCAGTGCCTCGGGCTCCCGTGCGAGGCAGATCAGGGCGGCGAGCGCGAGGTTGCGCATCGAGAGGGCGGGCCGGTCCACGAGGATCGCGCCCAGCATGATCAGCGTCATCACGAGGCTGCGCTCGGCGGCGATGTCCCAGCCGGAGAAGGCGCAATAGGCGGTGACGCCCGCCATGGCGGTGCCGGCCGCGATCTTCTTGATCGGCCAGAACAGAGCGCAATGGGGCACGAGGGCGAGGAGCGCCCGGACGAGCCAGAACACGACCCCCGCCGCCAGCACCATGTGCAGGCCGGAGATCGAGACGACGTGGTAGATGCCCGCCGCGCGCAAGGCATCGTTGGCCTGGGGGCCGATCAGCCCGCGCTTGCCGGTGACGAGGGCGGCGGCGACGGCGCCGGGCTGGCCGCCGTAGCTGTCAGCGATCCGCCGGGTCAGGGCGTTCCGGGCGTCGTCCAGGGCGGCGGCGAACCGGAGCGCGGGCGGCAGGTCCGGCGTCGGCCGCACAATGATCGCCCCGGAGAGCGAGCCCACCGCGCCGATACCCTGGAAATACGCGTCCCGGGCGAAGTCGTAGCCCCCCGGCCGCGCGGCCTCGGGCGGGGGCAGCAGCCGCGCCGTGGCGCTCACCGTGTCGCCCGGCTTGAGCGGCGGCGCCTTGCGGAACGAGACCCGGACCCGAAGGGGCCGCGCCTCCGGCGGCAGGGTGCCGAAGCTCTCGACGCGGACGATGAGCCGTGCGCCCTCCTCCCGCTCGTCCAGGGCCTCGATCAGCCCGGTGAGCGGGCCGACGAGGGTCCGCGTCAGGACCGGCGCGGCGACGCGCTCCACCCGCCACGCGGCGGCGAAGAAGCCGAGGGAGGCGAAACCGAGGGCGAGCGCCAGGGCCATCGCCCCCGGCCGCGCGCCGAGCCGGGTGGCGAGGAGGAGGCAGGCCGTGCCGGCCGCCAGAGGCGCGGGCAGGACGGGCCGCCCGTCGGCGCAAGCGAAGAACACGAGGATGCCGGCCCCGAAGGCGACGGCGAGCCAGGGGAACAGCCGCCGCTGCCCGGCCTCCAGGGCGAGGGCGTGCCGAAGGCGACCGTGCAGGGCGCCGAGCGCGAGGTCCGGGGCGCGGAGGCGGGCGCTCGCCCCCGCCGCCAATCCCGCACCGATCCGCTGCATCGAGAGCCGTCCACGCCGTCGCCCACGATGACGCGGGCGCCCTGCCGATGCTTAGCGTAGCGGCCGGGCCCGGCGACAGTGTCGCGCGGGGTATGGGGCGATCTCAGCCCCAGGCACTTGACCCGGCGGGCGGAGCAATGCCCTGTCGCCGGCAGCGAACAGGCCGACGCGACGACACGCAGGGATCGAACTTGCGTCGGCGCGCTTTCCCCCGCAATCCCGGTCCCGGCCGCCGCCGGCTCCCTCGCCAGTCCGAAAAAAGATGTCGTCTCCCGTCGTCACGCGCTTTGCCCCCTCGCCCACCGGCTTCCTCCATATCGGCGGGGCGCGCACCGCCCTGTTCAATTGGCTCTATGCCCGCCACCACGGCGGCCGGATGCTGCTGCGCATCGAGGACACCGACCGGGAGCGCTCGACCAAGGCGGCCATCGACGCGATCCTCGAAGGGCTGCGCTGGCTCGGCCTCGATTGGGACGGCGACGTGGTGTTCCAGTTCGCCCGCGCCGAGCGCCACCGGCAGGTGGTGGACGATCTGCTCGCCGCCGGCCGCGCCTACCGCTGCTACGCCTCACAGGACGAGCTGACCCAGATGCGCGAGCAGGCCCGCGCCGAGGGCAAACCCCTGCGCTACGACGGGCGCTGGCGGGACCGCGATCCCTCCGAGGCGCCGGAGGGCGTGAAGCCGGTCATCCGACTGCGGGCGCCGCTCGAAGGCGAGACCGTCGTGGACGATGCGGTGCAGGGCCGCGTCACCTGGGCGAATCGCGACCTCGACGACCTCGTGCTGCTCCGCTCGGACGGGACGCCGACCTACATGCTCGCCGTGGTGGTGGACGACCACGACATGGGCGTCACGCAGATCATCCGCGGCGACGACCATCTCACCAACGCCGCCCGGCAGAGCCAGATCTTCTCGGCCATCGGATGGGAGGTGCCGAAGATGGCGCATATCCCGCTGATCCACGGGGCGGACGGCGCCAAGCTCTCGAAGCGCCACGGGGCGCTCGGCGTCGAGGCCTATCGCGACCTCGGCTACCTGCCCTCGGCCCTGCGCAACTACCTCGTCCGCCTCGGCTGGAGCCACGGCGACCAGGAGGTCTTCTCGACGGAGGAGATGGTCGCGGCCTTCGATCTCGGCTCCGTCGGCCGCTCGGCCTCGCGTTTCGATTTCGTGAAGCTCGCGAACCTCAACGGGCTCTACATCCGCAACAGCGGCGATGCCGAACTGGTGGCCGCCATCGAGGCGATCCTGCCCCAGGTCGGCTCCGAGCGCGGCATCCCGGTGCCCCTGCCCGACGACCTGCGGGAGAAGCTGACGCTCGCCATGCCGGGGCTGAAGGAGCGCGCCAAGACGCTGATCGAACTCCTCGACAGCGCCTATTATCTCACCGCCGCCCGGCCCCTCGTGCCCGACGAGAAGGCGAAGGCCCTCCTGTCGGACGAGGGCCGCGCCCGCATCGCGGCGGTGCTGCCGGCGCTGGAAGCCCTGCCCGATTGGAGCGCGGCGGCGACCGAGGGTGCGGTGCGCCAGTACGCCGAGACCGCCGGCTGCAAGCTCGGGCAGGTGGCGCAGCCCCTACGCGCGGCGCTCACCGGCCGCACCACCTCCCCGCCCCTGTTCGACGTGATGGCCGTGCTGGGGCGGACCGAGAGCCTCGCCCGCCTGGGGGACCAGATCCCGCAGGCCTGACTCGGCCCGGATTTCGCATTGCGGGCGGCAGGCTTTGTCACCCGGCCCGTTGCCGCTGCACTGCCGTTCGGCTAACCGGGGGTTCTGTGAGCAACCGCAAAATAATGTGCGGTGCGCTCACGAGTCCGGGGTCGCCTCGGGGGAGCGGAACCGGTCTCGTCACGTCCCACCAGAAGGGTCCACGTCCCATGAGCGGCACCAGCACCATCACCGTGGACGGAAAGCAGATCGAACTGCCGGTGAAATCCGGTACGATCGGGCCGGACGTCGTCGATATCAGCAAGCTCTACGCGCAGACGGGGGCCTTCACCTTCGATCCGGGCTTCACCTCGACGGCCTCCTGCGAATCGAAGATCACCTACATCGACGGCGACGAGGGCGTGCTGCTCTATCGCGGCTACCCGATCGAGCAATTGGCCGAGCAGGGTGACTTCCTCGAGACCTGCTACCTGATGCTGTTCGGCACCCTGCCGACCGAGGCCCAGAAGGCCGACTTCGATTACCGCGTCACGCGCCACACCATGGTGCACGACCAGATGAACCGGTTCTTCACCGGCTTCCGCCGCGACGCGCACCCGATGGCGGTGATGGTCGCCTCCGTCGGCGCCCTCTCGGCCTTCTACCACGACTCGACCGACATCACCGACGAGAACCAGCGGCTGATCGCGTCGATCCGCATGATCGCCAAGATGCCGACCCTGGCGGCGATGGCCTACAAGTATTCGATCGGCCAACCCTTCGTCTATCCGAAGAACGACCTCGACTACACCTCGAACTTCCTGCGCATGTGCTATGCCGTGCCGTGCGAGGATTACGAGGTGAACCCAGTCTTCGCCAAGGCGCTGGACAAGATCTTCATCCTGCACGCCGACCACGAGCAGAACGCCTCGACCTCGACGGTGCGTCTGGCCGGCTCCTCGGGCGCTAACCCCTTCGCCTGCATCGCGGCCGGCATCGCCTGCCTGTGGGGCCCGGCCCATGGCGGCGCCAACGAGGCGGCGCTGAAGATGCTGATGGAGATCGGCAAGCCCGAGAACGTGGGCAAGTACGTCGCCAAGGCCAAGGACAAGAACGACCCGTTCCGCCTGATGGGCTTCGGCCACCGCGTCTACAAGAACTACGACCCCCGCGCCCGCCTGATGCAGAAGGTGACGCACGAGGTCCTAAAGGAACTCGGCCACCAGGACGATCCGCTGCTCGAAGTCGCCGTGCAACTGGAGCAGATCGCCCTCAAGGACGAGTACTTCATCGAGAAGAAGCTCTACCCGAACATCGATTTCTATTCAGGCATCACCCTGAAGGCCATGGGCTTCCCGACCGACATGTTCACGGTGCTCTTCGCCGTGGCGCGCACGGTCGGCTGGATCGCCCAGTGGGCCGAGATGATCGAGGACCCGCAGCAGAAGATCGGCCGTCCGCGCCAGCTCTATGTCGGCCCGGACAAGCGCGATTACGTGCCGATCAACTCGCGCGGCTGAGGCCGACGCGAGGGTCTGACGAAAGGCGGCCTCCGGGCCGCCTTTCTCGTTTCGGAGGCGCCCCTCCCGTGATCGTCACCCTCCCCGTCCGGCAGCCCTACGATTGGGCGGGCATCCGCGCCTTCCTCGCGGCGCGGGCGATCCCCGGCGTCGAGAGCGCCGACGCGGGCGGTCCCTATGCCCGCACGGTCCGCCTCGGGGGCCGGGCCGGCACCGTGACGGTCGAGCCCGGTGGCGACGGGCTCGTGGCGACGCTCGCCGGCCTGTCACCGTCCGATGGGCCGGAGGTCGAGGCCCGCCTGCGCCGCCTGTTCGATGGCGAGGCCGACCCCGCCGCGATCTGCGCCTGCCTCTCCCGCGATCCGCACCTCGCTCCCCTGGTCGCGGCGCGGCCGGGCCTGCGTCTGCCGGGCGCCTGGGATCCGTTCGAGACCGGGTGCCGGGCGATCCTCGGCCAGCAGGTGTCGGTGTCCGCTGCGCGCCGCCTCGCCGGGCGCCTCGCGGAGGCGTTCGGAGCGCCCGTGCCGGCCTCGACCGGGCTCGAACGGCTGTTCCCGGCGCCGGAGGATCTGGTGGAGGCCGACGTCGCCCTCGTCCTCAACATGCCCCGGGCGCGGGGCGCGGCGATCCGGGCGCTCGCGGCGGCATTCCTCGCCGATCCGGGCCTGTTCGCCCCGGCGGCGAGCCTGGACGAGGCCGTGATGCGCTTCACCGCCATCCGGGGCATCGGCCCCTGGACGGCGCAGTACATCGCCCTGCGCGCCCTCAAGCTGCCGGACGCCCTGCCGGTGGGCGATGTCGGCCTGCTGCGCGCCCTCGACCGGGGCGCCGGCCGCCCGAGCCCGGCCGAACTCGTCGCCCGTGCCGAGGCGTGGCGGCCCTACCGGGGTTATGCCGCGCAGCACCTCTGTGCGTCCGACGAGGCACCCCGCCACGACTGAATTGATGTGGCACCACGCCTGTCCCGACCGAATAATGTTTGGCCATTCGAGAAACGGATTTTGAATGCGGTCGATCTCTGCTCTGCGCGGCGGCGTCGTGCCTGTGAGAACTCGGCTTTCTCCGACTTTAGGCCCACTTGGAGGCTCTTCGCAACGCAGCTATAGGCGGAAGTCGAAGAACCGCGGCACTGCATAAGACCGCGCGTCAGCGAGGAGATCGAGATGGCGGCGAGCGCTGCGATCCAGGAAGCGGGTCGCGAGGTCAAGGACCTCTACGAGATGGGGGAGATCCCCCCGCTCGGTCACGTGCCGGCCAAGATGTATGCCTGGGCGATCCGGCGTGAGCGCCACGGGCCGCCGGAGCAGTCGCACCAGCTCGAAGTCCTGCCGGTGTGGGACATCGGCGACGACGAGGTGCTGGTCTACGTCATGGCCGCCGGCGTCAACTACAACGGCGTCTGGGCCGGCCTCGGCGAGCCGATCTCGCCCTTCGACGTGCACAAGGGCGAGTACCACATCGCCGGCTCCGACGCGTCGGGCATCGTCTGGAAGGTCGGCTCCAAGGTCAAGCGCTGGAAGGTCGGTGACGAGGTCATCGTCCACTGCAACCGCGACGACGGCGACGACGAGGAGTGCAACGGCGGCGACCCGATGTTCTCGCCCTCGCAGCGCATCTGGGGTTACGAGACCGGGGACGGCTCCTTCGCCCAGTTCTGCCGGGTGCAGTCGCGCCAGCTGATGAAGCGTCCGCAGCACCTCACCTGGGAAGAGGCCGCCTGCTACACGCTGACCCTTGCCACCGCCTACCGGATGCTGTTCGGCCACGCTCCGCACACGGTGAAGCCCGGCCAGAACGTGCTGATCTGGGGCGCCTCCGGCGGCCTCGGCGTGTTCGGCGTGCAGCTCTGCGCGGCCTCGGGCGCCAACGCCATCGCCGTGATCTCGGACGAGTCGAAGCGCGACTACGTGATGAGCTTGGGCGCCAAGGGCGTCATCAACCGCAAGGACTTCGATTGCTGGGGCCAGCTGCCGAAGGTGAACTCCCCCGAGTTTCACGCCTGGACGAAAGAGGCGAGAAAATTCGGCAAGGCGATCTGGGACATCACCGGCAAGGGGAACGACGTCGACATCGTGTTCGAGCACCCCGGCGAGGCGACCTTCCCGGTCTCGGCGCTGGTGGTGAAGCGCGGCGGCATGGTGGTGTTCTGCGCCGGTACGACCGGCTTCAACATCACCTTCGACGCCCGCTACGTGTGGATGCGCCAGAAGCGCATCCAGGGCTCGCATTTCGCCCATCTCAAGCAGGCCTCGGCCGCGAACCAGTTCGTTTTGGATCGCCGGATCGACCCGTGCATGAGCGAGGTCTTCCCCTGGGACAAGATCCCCCAGGCGCACACCAAGATGTGGAAGAACCAGCACCCGCCGGGCAACATGGCCTGCCTCGTGAACTCCCCCCGCGCCGGTCTTCGGACCGTCGAGGACGTGATCGAGGCTGGTCCGCTCAAGCGGTAAGGCTTTCGCGGGGCGGCACTGCCTTGAAGCGGTGCTGCCCTGCGCGTCCCGCGCTTGCCCGGCGCCGGGCGGGGCGCGACAACGGCGACGCTTGACAGATGGTTCCCGCTTTCGAGGAACGCCGCGGCGGGAGCCCCGAGACGTGACCGGCGACGACGAATCCTACGTGTACGACGAGGCCACCGGCGAGTGGCTGCCCCCCGGCGCGGCGTCCGCTCCCGCCGCCGTCGTGGTCCGCGACGCGGCCGGCAATGCGCTTGCTGACGGCGATGCGGTGACGCTGATCAAGGACCTGAAGGTCAAGGGCACGAGCACGACCCTGAAGCAGGGCACGGTGATCCGCTCGATCCGCCTGACGGACAACCCCGACGAGATCGACTGCCGCCACGACACCATCAAGGGCTTGGTTCTGCGCACGGAGTTCGTGCGCAAGCGCTGAGCGCGATTCAAAAACTCGGCGGCGTGCAGGCGCTCACCACCTCGCAGGGCTGCGGCCCGATGCAGCGGAAGCGGTGCGGGCGGCGGCTGTCGAAGCTGTAGGCGTCGCCGGGGCCGAGGATGCGCCGCTCCTCGCCGACCGTGACCTCCAGCCGTCCGCTGAGCACGATCCCGCCCTCCTCCCCATCATGGCTGAGGAGCACCCGGCCGGTATCCGCGCCGGGCTCGTAGCGTTCCTTCAGGATCTGCAGCCGGCGGCCGAAGAGGTTGTCCCCCACCTGCCGGAAGGAGATGCCGCCCCGCGCCGAGCGGCGGCCGATCTCGGTCAGCTCCTCGGCGGCAAAGAACGCCTTGCGCTCCGGCTCCGGCTCGACGGCGAAGAACTCGGCCATGCCGATGGGGATGCCGTCGAGGATGCGCTTCAGCGCGCCGACCGAGGGGTTCACCCGGTTCGCCTCGATCAGCGAGATCGCCGAGTTGGTCACGCCCGCGCGCTTGGCCAGGGTGCGCTGGGACAGGCCGTGACGCACCCGCACGAAGCGCAGGCGTTCGCCGACATCGACGTCCATGGGCGGTGTCCGTTGCAAGTGTTGCAGATCCCGCAACAGTGCCGCCTCCGCACAAGCTCCCGCAAGGGGTTGGCGCGCACCAGAAAAGGACTTGTTGCTGCAACCGATTGGGTATCCCCTGGCCGGGACAGAGCCGGAGCCCGTCCATGACCGACCATCCGCTGCGCAACACCCCCTCCCTCGACGCCTTCTGGATGCCGTTCACGGCGAACCGCCAGTTCAAGGCGGCGCCCCGCCTGCTCGTCTCGGCCGAGGGGATGCACTACACGGCGGATGACGGGCGCACGGTCCTCGACGGCACCGCCGGCCTGTGGTGCGTGAATGCCGGGCACGGGCGTCGGCAGATCGCGGCGGCGGTGGAGCGCCAGCTCTCCACCCTCGATTTCGCGCCGACCTTCCAGATGGGCCACCCCATCGCCTTCGAATTCGCCGAACGCCTCGCGGAGATCGCGCCGGGCGGGCTCGACCGGGTGTTCTTCACCAATTCCGGCTCCGAGTCGGTCGACACCGCCCTCAAGATCGCGCTGGCCTACCAGCGCTCCATCGGCCAGGGCACCCGCACCCGGCTGATCGGGCGCGAGCGCGGCTATCACGGCGTCGGGTTCGGCGGCATTACGGTGGGCGGCATCGTGTCGAACCGACGGGTCTTCCCGCAACTGGCCGGCGCGGACCACCTGCGCCACACGCACGATCCCGCCCGCAACGCCTTCACGAAGGGCCAGCCGGAGCACGGCGCCGAACTCGCCGACGACCTCGAGCGCCTCGTGGCCCTGCACGGTGCCGAGACCATCGCCGCCTGCATCGTGGAGCCGCTCTCGGGCTCGACCGGCGTCCTCGTGCCGCCGAAGGGCTATCTGGAGCGCCTGCGCGAGATCTGCACTAAGCACGGCATCCTGCTGATCTTCGATGAGGTCATCACCGGCTTCGGCCGCCTCGGCGCTCCCTTCGCCACCGATTATTTCGGCGTGACGCCGGACCTCGTGACCGCCGCCAAGGGCCTCACCAACGGCACCGTGCCGATGGGCGTGGTCTTTGCGAGCCGGCAGATCCATGACGGGCTGATGCAGGGGCCGGACGGCATCGAGCTGTTCCACGGCTACACCTATTCCGGGCATCCGGTCGCCTGCGCGGCGGGTATCGCGACGCTCGACATCTACCGGGAGGAAGGGCTCCTCACCCGCGCCGCCGATCTCAGCGAAGATTGGTCCTCCGCGATGCACGACCTGCGCGGGCGCAAGCACGTCATCGACATCCGCACGCTGGGACTCGTCGCGGGCATCGAGCTCGAACCGCGCCCCGACGCGCCGGGCAAGCGCGCCTACGAGGTGTTCGTGGATTGCTTCCAGCGCGGGCTCCTCGTCCGCGTCACCGGGGACATCGTCGCCCTGTCGCCGCCGCTGATCGTCGAGCCGGGGCAGATCGCCGAGATGGCCGAGGTGCTGGGCGCGGCCATCGACCGGGTGGCCTGAACCCTCCCTCGCCTCAGGGGTTGCCGCCGGACAGGTTGCCCCATCGAAGGGGCTGAGTGAGGCTGACCCATGACCAAGACCGTCCTGATCGTCGGCGCGAGCGGCATCGTCGGCAGCGCGGCCGCGTCGCGCTTCGTCGCCGAGGGCTGGCGCGTCGCAGGGCTCGCCCGGCGCCCGACCGCGCAGGAGGGCGTCGAGCCCGTCGCCGCGGATCTGCAGGACCGTGCCTCCCTGGAGGCCGCGCTGAAGGACCTCGCCCCGACCCATCTCGTGCTCGCGACGTGGCAGCGCCGGGACACGGAAGCGGAGATGATCCGCGTAAACGGGGCGATGGTCGCGGGCGTGCTCGACGTCCTGCGTCCGCAGAAGAGCCTGCGCCACGCCGCCCTCGTCACCGGGCTGAAGCACTATCTCGGGCCGTTCGAGGCCTATGGGAAGGGCACCCTGCCGCAGACCCCGTTCCGCGAGGAGCAGGGGCGGCTGCCGGTCGAGAACTTCTACTACGCGCAGGAGGATGCCCTGTTCGCGGCGGCCGAGCGCGACGGGTTCACGTGGAGCGTCCACCGCCCGCACACGATCATCGGCAAGGCGGTCGGCAACGCCATGAACATGGGCACGACGCTCGCCTGCTACGCCACCCTGTGCCGCGAGAAGGGGGAGCCCTTCGTGTTCCCCGGCTCGGCGGCGCAGTGGAACGGCCTCACCGACATGACCGACGCGCGGTTGCTCGCCCGGCACCTGCTCTGGGCCTCCACCGAGCCGAAGGCCGAGAACCTCGCGTTCAACGTCGTGAACGGCGACGTCTTCCGCTGGAGCTGGATGTGGGGCCGCCTCGCCGAATGGTTCGGCCTCGAGGCCGCGCCCTTCGACGGCACGCACCGTCCGCTGGAACCGCGCATGGCCGGCGACGGCCCCCTCTGGGCCGAGATCGCCAAGCGTCATTACCTCGCGGAGCCGGACCTGACCAAGCTCGCCTCGCCCTGGCACACGGATGCCGATCTCGGACGGCCCATCGAGGTCGTCACCGACATGGGCCGCAGCCGCCGCCTCGGCTTCACCGCCTACGAGCCGACCGACGACGCCTTCTTCGACCTGTTCGCGCAGCTGCGGGCCGACCGGCTCATCCCGTAGCCGAGGCCTTCCGCTCCACCCCGCACCATTCGGCCACGAACAGGGCCATGGCGGTGGTGGAGCGCTTCACCGAGGCGAGGCTGACGCGCTCGTCGAAGCCGTGGATGTTCTCCGCGTGGGGGCCGTAGCAGAGGGCCGGCACGTTCTCGTAGAGGGCGTGAACGCGGGTATCGAGGTAGCTCGGTGACATGAGGCTCGTGAGCGCCTTGCCCGTTGCCCGCTCGTGGGCGCGGCCGAGCACGGCTTCGGCCTCCGAGCCCTCCTCCAGCACGTAGCCCTCGGCCATGAAGCCGTTGAACCGCACGAGGGGCGGGTTCCGCGCCAGGAACGCATCGCCCGAAGCGAAGCGGGCGACGGCCTCCTCGATGGCGGCGGCGGCGTCGGCCGCCCGCGTGCCGGGATAGAGGGCGATCCGGCAATCCGCCCGCGCCCAGGCCGGCACCGAGGAGGCCCAGTCGCCCCCGGCGATGCGGCCGATGTTGAGGTTGATCGGGTGCGCCTCGTCCTCGAAATGGCGGTGCCGGCTGCGCTCGTCGTTCCAGCGCGCCTCGACCTCGCGTAGCGCGCCCACCACCCGCCACAGGGCGTCGATGGCGTTGGCGCCCGCGCCCATCTCGCGGACATGGACGGGACGGCCCCGCACCTCCACCGTGAACCAGATCACCCCCGTATTGGCCCGCACCAGGGCCTCGTCCTCCGGCTCGGGGATGAACACCGCATCCGCGCGGTAGCCGCGCAGATGCGCGGCCAGCGCACCGTTGCCGGTGGATTCCTCTTCCACCACCGATTGGATCGTGACGGCGGAGGCGGGCTGCAGGCCGAGCCGGCCGAGGGCGTCGAGGGCGAACAGGTTGGCCGCATGGCCCGCCTTCATGTCGCCCGCGCCCCGGCCGTAGAGCCAGTCGCCCTCGATCACCGGGTCGAAGGGCGGGTGGCGCCACAGGTCGAGGGGCCCGGTCGGCACCACGTCCACATGCGCCTGCAGGATCAGCGAGCGCCCCGCCTGCCCCGCGGGCCGGTGATGGCAGACTACGATCGGCGCATCCGAATGGCGCTCGTCGATCCGGCCGCCGCCGGGATGGGCGTCGAGCGCCGCCTGGTCCATGGCGAAGCGCTCGGCGGCGTAGCCCCGCGCGCGGAAGGTCTCGAACACGTAATCCTGGCAGGCCTGCTCCTGCCCGCGCAGCGACGCGAACCGCACGAGGTTGCGCGTGTGCTCCACCTGGGCGTCGAACCCCTCCGCGACGGCGGCTTCGATCTCGGCGGCGAGCGTCGGGTCCAGCGGCATGGGCACTCCTTTGGGTTGCGGAAGGGGAAGCCGGCCGGGCGATCCTGTCAACGGCGGATCGCCGCCTTCCGGTGTGTCGCAGCCCTATGCCCTTGCCGAATCGCGCCTTTGCTGCGTTGGCTGCGGCCCTCGCAGGCGGGGGCCGCGATCCCCGCCCGGATCGGAGGGCATCGCATGAGCGAGATCGGGGACACCTTCAAGAAGGCACCCAAGCGCAAGCCGAGCAAGGGCAAGAGCATTTCCGTCTCGCCGGAGATGCGGGAAGCCTATGCCGAGATGATCCGACAGAGGGCGGAGAAGGAGGAGGTCTACGGCCGCCACCTGCCCCAAGACGAGACCCGCCGCCGCTAGAAACCATAGAGCCGCGTCGGGTTGTCGACGAAGAGCATCCGGCGGCGATGCTCGTCGGGCACCCACTCTGCCATCAGGTCGAGGAGCGCCGGAAGCTTCGGCGGCCCGTCCCAGGCGGCGACATGCGGCCAGTCCGAGCCCCAGAGGCAGCGCTCCGGCGCCGCGTCGTTGAGGGCGCGGGCCATGGGGATCGTGTCCGCGTAGGGCGGTCCGGTGTCCGACACGCGGAAGGCGCCGGAGAGCTTCACGTAGTTCCCGTCGCGGACGAGGCCGAGGAGCGTCTGGAAGCCGGGATGGTCGACTCCGGCCGAGGCCGGCATGTGGCCCATGTGGTCGAAGACCAGGGGCACCGGCAGGCGCGCCATCAGGCCGGCCATCTCCGGCAGGTGCCGCGCGTCGAGCAGGAATTGCAGGTGCCAGCCCATCTCGCGGGCGAGCGCGCCGTAGCGCTCGAGCTGATCGAGGCCGACCCCGCCGCCGAACAGCACGTTGAGGCGCAGGCCCGTCACCCCCGCCTCCTTGAGGTCGGCGAGGTCGCGCTCGGGCAGGCCCAGCGGGATGACCGCGATGCCGCGCAGGCGCTGACGGTTCGCCCGCAGGGTCTCGACCATCCGCCGGTTGTCCGTGCCGTGGACGCTCACCTGCACGAGGACGCCGTGTGCCATCCCCGTGGCGTCGAGCATGGCGAGGTAGCGCTCGGCCGGCGCCTCGGACGGGGTGTAGCTGCGCTCCGCGACGAACGGATAGGCCGGCGGCAGGCCGATGACGTGGGCATGGGTGTCGACGGCGCCCGGCGGCACCGCGTAGCGCGTCGGGCCGCCGGGATGCGGATCGGGGGCGGGGCAGTCGCGGATGTCGCTCATGGTCAGGTGTCCGCGTGGAGGACGCGCCCGCGCGTCTCGGGCAGGGCGAAGGCGGCGAGGAAGAACATGCCGTAGGCGATGGCCGCGAACAGGGCGATGGCCGAGGCGAGCCCGACGCGCTCCGACAGGTAGCCGACGAGGGCCGGGAACAGGGCGCCGAGGCCGCGCCCGAAATTGTAGCAGAAGCCTTGGCCGGACCCGCGCAGGCGCGTCGGGTAGAGTTCGGTGAGGAAGGCGCCCATGCCGGAGAAGTAGCCGGAGGCGAAGAAGCCGAGCGGGAAGCCGAGCAGCCAGAGCACGCCGTTCGAGAGCGGCAATTGCGTGTAGGCGACGATGACCGCTATGGCGCCGAGCGAGAAGATCAGGAAGAGCGGGCGCCGTCCGAGCTTGTCGGCGAGCCACGCGCCGACGAGGTAGCCGGTGAACGAGCCGACGATCAGCGCGGCGAGGTAGCCGGTGGAGGAGACGATGGAGAGGTGGCGCTCCGTCGTCAGGAAGCGCGGCACCCAGGTGGTGATGGCGTAGTAGCCACCCTGGCAGCCCGCCGCCGCCAGCGAGGCGAGGATCGTGGTGCCGAGGATCGGGCCGGAGAAGATCTCCCACAGCTTCGGCCGGTCGCCGCTCGCGGCGGCGGCGGCGCGGGTGCGGACGGCGACCTCCGGCTCCTTCACGTGGCGGCGCAGGTAGAAGACCAGCAAAGCCGGCAGGGCGCCCACGGCGAACATCCAGCGCCACGCGCTCTCGGGCGGGAGCGCTGAGAACAGGATCGCCTGCGACAGCACGGCGAGGCCCCAGCCGATGGCCCAGCCCGACTGCACCGAGCCCACCGCCCGGCCCCGGTACTCGGCGCGGATCGTCTCGCCGATCAGCACCGCGCCGGCCGCCCACTCGCCGCCGAAGCCGAGGCCGAGGAGGGCGCGGGCCACGAGCAGTTGCTCGAAGCTCTGCACGAAGGCGCAGACCAGGGAGAAGAACGAGAACCACAGGATGGTGATCTGCAGGGTGAGCACCCGGCCGATCCGGTCGGCCATGAAGCCGGCGATCCAGCCGCCCAGCGCCGAGGCCAGCAGCGTCACCGTGGCGGCGAGCCCCGCCGTGCCGGGATCGACCTTCCACAGCGCGATGATCGTGCCGATCACCAGCGGGTAGATCATGAAGTCCATGCCGTCGAGGCACCAGCCGCCGGCGCAGGCCCAGAAGGTATGCCGCTCGGGCGCCGTCATGGAGCGGTAGAAGGCGGTGAGACTCGCGTCCCGGATCTCGACCGCCTCGGCGCCCGGCGCCGTCCCCTGTCCGCCGACCGTATCCATGATTCACTCCCGCTTTGGCGGGAGTATCGGCCCGGTGCCGGACCCTGTCCAACGGCGTTTGCGGCAAGTCCAAAAGAAAAGGGCCACCCTCGCGGGCGGCCCCTTCGCATCGCGCGTCTGCCGGTCTTAGTAGCAGCGCTCGACCAGCACGCGGCGGTAGCCGTAGGGCGTCCACCGGACGCGCGGGACGGTATAGCAGCCGCCGCCGTAGCCGTAATCGCCGCCGTAATAGCCGACCGGGGCGTAGCCGCCACCGTAGCCGTAGCCATAGCCCGGGTAGCCATACCCGCCGTAGCCGCCATAGAGGCCGCCCGCCGCGAGGCCCAGGCCGAAGCCCGCCAGGCCGAAGCCGATGCCGCGACCGTAGCCGCCGCGATAGCCGTAACCGCGATAGCCGCCGTAGCCGCCACGGAAACCGCCGTAGCCACCGCGGAACCCACCGTAACCGCCGCGGAAGCCCGCGCCACGGAAGCCGCCGAAGCCGCCGCCATGGAACCCGCCGCCGAAGCCGCCGCCGTGGAATCCGCCCCCGCCGAACCCGCGGGCATCGGCGCTCACCGGCGCAAGCGCCAGGGCGCCGGCCGCCAGAAGCGCAGAACCGAGCACTGCACCCTTCATCTCACGTCTCCAAGAAATCAGAACCCCTTCGCTCCTGAAACGTGCATCCGGGCGAAACGGTTCGCATGGCGTGCGCGGCAGGCGGTCACGGTCCCGTGCATGCCGGGTGACGGCCCTGTGCGAAAACCGCCGTTTTCGGGCGGCAGAGGGACGGCGCGATCCACCTGATGATGCGTTCCATGCTCCTTCGTTCGGCCTTCCTCGCGCTCGTCGCCGGCCTTGCCCTGTCTCACCCGGCCCGCGCGGCCCCCGAGGCGGGCGAGCCCTGCCGGGCGATCCAGGCCCAGGGCGAGAGCTTCACGGTCTGCACCGTCGATCTGCGCAAGCGCCGCCTGCGGGTGTTCTGGCGCCGGCCGGACGGGCAGGCCTATTCGTCCCTCCAGGCGCTGGCCGAGGCGCAGGGTCCGACGCTCGCCTTCGCCATGAATGGCGGCATGTACGACAAGGATCAGGCGCCGGTCGGGCTCTATGTCGAGGACGGGCACGAGCTGCACGGCGTCTCGACGGCGGACGGGCCGGGCAATTTCCACCTGAAGCCCAACGGCGTGTTCTACGTGAAGGGCGAGAAGGCCGGCGTGCTCGACACGCCGCGCTATCTCCGCGCCCATCTGAAGCCCGACTTCGCCACGCAATCCGGGCCGATGCTGGTGATCGAGGGGCAGATCCATCCGAAGATTTCCGCCGACGGGCCGTCGCAGAAGATCCGCAACGGCGTCGGCACCCGTGAGGGGGGCCATGTGGCGGTCTTCGCCATTTCCGAGCGTCCGGTGAGCTTCGGCGCCTTCGCCCGGCTGTTCCGCGACGACCTCGGCTGCCGCAACGCCCTGTTCCTCGACGGCTCGGTGTCGAGCCTCTACGCGCCGAACCTCGGGCGCTCCGATCTCGGGCGGCGGCTGGGTCCGATGATCGGAGCGGTGGCGAAGTAAGACGCCGGATCGCTTGCGCCGCCACCCTGCCGCGCTTGTCATCCCGGGGCGCCGAAGGCGAGCCCGGGATTCAGACGCGCCTGGGGCGCCGGGTTCGGCACGGTCGGCGGCTCTGGATCCCGGGCTCCGCTGCGCGGCCCCGGGATGACGGGGGGTCTTACCGCTGCCCGAAGGATATGTCCTTGAACAGGTCCTTCAGGTGGTGCGGCTGCGAGCGCCAGTATTGCTTGGGCGCGTGCACCCGGGCGCCGAGTTCGGCCGCCGCATGCCAGGGCCAGCGCGGGTTGTAGAGCATGGCGCGGGCCAGCGAGATCGCGTCCGCCTTGCCCTCGGCCAGGATGTCCTCGGCCTGCTTCGGCTCGGTGATGAGACCCACCGCGATGGTGGTGAGGCCGGTCTCGGCCTTGATCCGCTCGGCATAGGGCACCTGATAGCCCGGCCCGACCTTGATCGCCTGCTTGGGCGAGACGCCCCCGGTCGAGACGTGGATGGCGGGGGAGCCCGCCGTCTTCAGGGCCTGGGCGAGTTCCACCGTCTCGTCGAGGTCCCAGCCGTCCTCGACCCAATCCGTCGCCGAGACCCTGAACCAGACCGGCGAACCGGCGGGCACGACCTGCCGCACCGCGTCGTAGATCTCCAGCGGGTAGCGCATCCGGTTGGCGAGGCTGCCGCCGTATTCGTCCGTGCGCTTGTTGGCGATGGGCGAGAGGAACTGGTGCAGCAGGTAGCCGTGGGCGCCGTGCAGTTCCACGGCCTCGATCCCGAGGCGCACGGCGCGCTTGGCGGTGGCGACGAACTGATCGCGCACGCGCTTCAGGTCAGCGGCGTCGAGGGCGTGCGGCGGCACCTCCCCCTCGCCATGCGCCACAGGGGACGGCGCCTCGGTGCGCCAGCCATAGGGGTGATCCGGCGCGATCTGCTTGCCGCCGGACCAGGGGGCGTCGCTCGACGCCTTGCGGCCGGCATGGGCGATCTGGATGCAGACCGGGATCGGCGCGTATTCGCGCACCGCGCCGAGGACGCGGGCCAGCGCCCGCTCGCAGCCGTCGTTGTAGAGGCCGAGATCCCAGGCGGTGATGCGCGCCTCGGGGGAGATGGCGGTGGCTTCCAGCGTCAGCAGGCCGGCGCCCGACATGGCCAGGTGCCCGAGATGCATCATGTGCCAGTCGGTCGCCTCCCCGTCGCGGGCCGAGTACTGGCACATCGGCGCGATGAGGATCCGGTTCTCCAGGGTGAGGGAGTCGAGGGTCAGGGGCTCGAACAGGCGTACGGTCATGGGGTCCTCCGGCATGGGGTCAATCTGGGGCGGTGCTGCGGTGCGGCCAAGCGGCTCCATCGTCCCGAACCGGGAACCCGCCGATTGGAAGGCCTGTTTTGTGTGCGTCGCCGCGCTGCGGCGGCCCAAGCGAGCCGCCTGAGGGGGCGAGATCGCCCAGGATTCCGATCATGATGCTTCCGAGATTCACCGCCCCGTTCGTGTTCGCCGCCGGTTGTGTCGCCCTCGCGGGTGCCTCCCAGGCCCAGCCCGCCGCCTTCGGTGGGCCGAAGATGCTGATCCACGGCAATTATTGCGGGCCGGGCAACAACGCCCCCCTGCCCCCCATCGACGCCCTCGATGCGGCCTGCGCCCGTCACGATGCCTGCACCCCTCAGGGCGGGCTTCCCTCCCGCGCCTGCAACATGCGCCTCCAGCGCGAGGCCGAGATGATCTCCCGCGATCCGCGCATACCCGAGAAGGAGCGCGCCATGGCCGGGATGATCGCCATGGGTGCCGGCGCCATCCCGACGAGCCCCGACAGCGGACCCACCGCCACCGGCTCGCTCACGAATCCGGCCGCCGGCATCGGCCTGCCGGGCGATGACGACGACGCGGAGTAAGCCCTAGCCGCCGATCCCGCACGAGTTGGTTCAGCCAGCCTTCTCAAGATCGTCCCCTCATCCTGAGGTGCGGCGAAGCCGCCTCGAAGGAGGGCTCCAGGGATCGCGCGGCAGGCTGGAACTCTCCTTCGAGGCCCGCTGACGCGGGCACCTCAGGATGAGGTGAGTGGGTGGGGCCGCCTCACTATGATCGGTCGCTTCCCTACCCGCCGATCCCACGGGTCCTGAGACTGTCGCCGATCTCCTCGAGAACGCTCGCGTCGTCGATGGTGGCCGGCATGGTCCAGGGCTCGTCGTCGGCGATGCGCTTCATCGTGGCGCGCAGGATCTTGCCCGAGCGGGTCTTGGGCAGGCGCGGCACGGTGAGCGCCAGCTTGAACGCCGCCACCGGCCCGATCTCCTCCCGCACCTTCGCCACGAGTTCCCGCTCGATCTCGGCGGGGTCGCGGGAGACACGGGCCTTCAGCACCACGAAGCCGCAGGGCACCTCGCCCTTCAGCGCGTCGCGGATGCCGATCACCGCGCATTCCGCCACGTCCGGGTGGGCCGAAAGCACCGCCTCCATCCCGCCCGTCGAGAGCCGGTGCCCGGCGACGTTGATGATGTCGTCGGTGCGGCCGAGCACGGTGATGTAGCCGTCCTCATCGATGATCCCGGCATCCGACGTGTCGTAATAGCCGGGGAAGGTGGTGAGGTAGCTCTCGCGCATCCGCTCGTCCGAGCCCCACAGGGTCGGCAGGCAGCCGGGCGGCAGGGGCAGGCGGATCGCGATGGTGCCCATCGTGCCCGCCGGCACCTCCTTGCCGCCCTCGTCGAGGACGCGCACGTCGTAGCCCGGCATCGGCACGCAGGTGCTGCCGCGCTTCACCGGCAGGAGGCCGAGGCCGACCGGGTTGCCGGCGATGGGCCAGCCGGTCTCCGTCTGCCACCAATGGTCGATGACCGGCCGGTCGAGCACCCGCTCGGCCCAGGCGACGGAATCCGGGTCCGCCCGCTCGCCCGCCAGGAACAGGGAGCGGAAGGCCGACAGGTCGTGGCGGCCGACGAGCTCGCCCTGCGGGTCTTCCTTCTTGATGGCGCGCAAAGCCGTCGGCGCCGTGAACAGGCACACGACCTTGTGCTCTTCCAGCACCCGCCAGAACGCGCCGGCATCCGGCGTGCCCACCGGCTTGCCCTCGTAGAGCACCGTGGTGCAGCCGTGCAGCAGCGGCGCGTAGACGATGTAGCAATGGCCGACGACCCAGCCGATGTCCGAGGCGCAGAAATAGGTCTCGCCGGGGGCGACGCCGTAGAGGTTCGGCATCGACCACGCGAGCGCCACGAGGTAGCCGCCGGTGTCGCGCACCACGCCCTTCGGCTTGCCCGTCGTGCCCGAGGTGTAGAGGACGTAGAGCGGGTCCGTGGCCGCCATGCTCACGCAACCGGCATGCTTCCCCGCCGCCCGCGCGGCCTCCATCGTCCCGGCCCAGTCGTGGTCGCGGGCGGGGTCGAGGTCGGCGCGGCATTGCGGGCGCTGGAAGATCAGGCAGGCCGAGGGCTTGTGCGCGGAGGCCGCGATGGCCGCATCGAGGAGCGGCTTGTAGGCGACGACCCGGTTCGGCTCGATGCCGCAGGAGGCGGCGAGCACCACCTTCGGCTGCGCGTCCTCGATGCGCTTGGCGAGCTCATTGGCCGCGAAGCCGCCGAACACCACCGAATGCACCGCGCCCAGCCGGGCGCAGGCCAGCATCCCGACCATCGCCTCGGGCACCATCGGCATGTAGATCACCACCCGGTCGCCCTTGCCGACGCCGAGGTCGGCGAGCACGGCGGCGAGCGTCGCCACCTCGTCGCGCAGCGCGCCGTAGGTGATCGTCCGCTTGGTGCCGGTGACGGGCGAATCGTGGATGATCGCGACCTGGTCGCGGCGGTCGGAGTCCGCGTGCCGGTCGATGGCGTTGTAACAGGCGTTGAGCCGGCCATCCGGGAACCAGCGCCCGTAGGGGCCCTGGGCCCTGTCGAAGGCCCGTTCCGGCATCCGGTCCCAGGCGATGGCGCGGGCGGCGTCCAGCCAGAACGATTCGGGGTCGCGCGCGGCGGCGGCGTGGGTTTCGGCGTAGCGGCTCGCGGGCATGGCGTGTCCTCGGGGTCGTGCGACGGTCTTCCGCCGTCTCGTGCCGAGCTTACCAGATCGCCGGCCGCACCGTCATCGGTGTCGCCCCTGGACCTTCAGGCATGAAAAAGCCGCGCCGTCCGGTATGGAGCGGCGCGGCCTGCCTTGGCCTATCGTATGGGTGTCAGTGCAAGGTGCCGGTGGCTTGCAGCCTGTTCATCTCGTCCTTGAGGTGAAGTTTTCGGCGCTTGAGTTCCGCTATCTGCTGATCGCTTGCCGAGGGCCTGTGGATGGCCTCCTGAATCTCGCGCTCGAGGGCTTCGTGCTTACGGGCGAGTTGGCTCAGATGCGTCTGCAGCGACATGAGGCGAATCTCCTGTCATTGTTCTGACACGGGCAGACTGACACAGGTTGGCGGGCCTGTCGAAGCGTTTTCGCTGGGCAACCTTTCGCAAGGGTTGCTCCGGCGCTTGCCCACCGCCGAGGCGTGACGCATGCTTCTGACCTTCGAAGGGGTTTCGGTTTTCCAGGGTGCGATGGCGGCTGAGTCGGGTGAAAACGGGCAGTCCGATCTCGAAGCGGAACTGGTCCGGCTTCGCGAGGAGCATCGCGATCTCGACGGCGCCATCGAGGCGCTGGAGCAGAGCGTGGCGGGGGATCAGTTGCAGATCCAGCGGCTGAAGAAGCGCAAGCTCACGCTGCGGGACCGGATCTCCCACATCGAGGACGTGCTGACGCCGGACATCATCGCCTGAGAGCGGTGGGTCGGCAGCCGTCCCGCCTTGCGGTTCGCGGGCCGCGCGGTTAAGCGCCCTCTTTTGCTGGAACCACGCATGTCGGCGCCACCCGTCGCGATCATCATGGGCAGCCAGTCGGACTGGGCGACCATGTGCCATGCCGCGCAGACCCTGGATGCGCTGGCGATCCCCTATGATGCCCGCATCGTCTCCGCCCACCGCACGCCGGACCGGCTCGTCGCCTTCGCCAAGGGCGCGCGCGGGGCCGGGTTCAAGGTGGTGATCGCAGGCGCCGGCGGCGCGGCGCACCTGCCGGGCATGGCCGCCGCCATGACGAGCCTGCCGGTCTTCGGCGTCCCCGTCGAATCGAAGGCCCTCTCGGGACAGGACAGCCTGCTCTCCATCGTGCAGATGCCGGCGGGCGTGCCGGTGGGCACCCTCGCCATCGGCCGGGCCGGGGCGGTGAACGCCGCGCTGCTCGCCGCCGCCGTGCTGGCGCTCTCGGACGAGGCGCTGGCGGACCGCCTCGACGCATGGCGCGCGGCGCAGAGCGCATCCGTGGCCGAACGGCCGGAGACTCAAGGACAGTGACGCAGAACGCGATTGCCCCCGGCGCGGTGCTCGGGATCGTCGGCGGCGGCCAGCTCGGCCGCATGATCGCCCTCGCGGCGGCGAATCATGGGTTGAAGGTCCATGTCTACGCCCCCGATGCCGACAGCCCGGCCTTCGACGTGGCCGCCCGCACCACCTGCGCCGCCTATGACGACGAGGCGGCGCTCGCCGCCTTCGCGGCGTCCGTGGATGTCGTGACCTACGAGTTCGAGAACATCCCCCGCGCCACCGCCGAGGTGCTGGCCCGCCACGCGCCGCTCCACCCGAACGCCGAGGCCCTGGCGACGACCCAGGACCGGCTCTCGGAGAAGGAATTCATCAATCGCCTCGGCATCCCCACGGCGCCGTTCCGGCCGGTGGACACGCCGGACGACCTTGCCCGCGCGCTGGAGACGATCGGCCTGCCGGCGGTGCTGAAGACCCGCCGCTTCGGCTACGACGGCAAGGGCCAGCGCATTATCCGCGAGCCCGGCGAGGGCGACCGCAACGCGATCTTCGCCGAGTTCGGCGGCGCGCCGCTGATCCTCGAAGGCTTCGTGCCCTTCGAGCGCGAGGTCTCGGTGGTGGCCGCGCGCGGCGCCGACGGGAGCTTCGCCGCCTTCGACCTCTGCGAGAACGAGCACCGCAACCACATCCTGGCCTTCACGCGGGTCCCGGCCGAGGGCGTCTCCCCGGAGACGGCGCAGGAGGCCTACCGCATCGCCCGCGCCATCGCCGACGCCCTCGACTATGTCGGGGTGCTGGCGGTGGAGATGTTCCTCGTGCGTGAAGGCGGCGAGCGGCTCGTGGTCAACGAGATCGCGCCGCGCGTCCACAATTCCGGGCACTGGACCATCGAGGGCGCGCTGTCCTCGCAGTTCGAGCAGCATGTCCGCGCCGTCTGCGGCTGGCCGCTCGGCAGCGCGGCCCGCGTCGGCGGCCTGCCCTGCGAGATGGAGAACCTGATCGGCGATCAGGTCGAGGCATGGCGGTCGCTCCTGGCGGAGCCCGGCGCGCATCTGCACCTCTACGGCAAGGGCGAGTCCCGCCCCGGCCGCAAGATGGGCCACGTCACCCGCCTCAAGGGCTGATTTCACCCGCCCCGGTTGCGGCCCGCGCGCCACACCCGTCCGCCGGAAGAGGCGACGGCTGGCGCGATTGCGTGGCCCGGCGGCGGGGGGCCATACCTTCGCCACATCCCGCCGCTTCCAACCGTTCCAGGGTTCGCCCGGCCGCGATCGGGCGGCCCGGCTTAAGGGGGCATTCACCGCGTTGCGCGAGGTTGCGCGCGGGTTGCCGGAACCGGGCGCGATGCGCCGGCGCGGACAGGACTAGGGGCGGGGCACCGTGCAGGGCACGGCGGCTCCCGGGAGAATGGGGCGATGACGCAACGCAACGGGCTCGTGAAGGCCGCGCTGGTCGGCGCAGCGGTGGTCGCGGCTGCGGGGCTGGCGGGCTGCGAGACCGTGGGTTCGGCCGCGGGCGCGCGCCAGTACGCGGTGCTGGAAACGGATACGACGGGGGCGACGACGAGCAACATCGCATCGCTCAGCGAGGTGGTGCAGCGGAACCCGAACGACGCCGCCGCCTACACGACCCGCGGCGCGGCCTATGCCCGCGCGGGCCAGTTCAGCGAGGCGATCGGCGACTTCACGAAGGCGATCCAGCTCGATCCGAACTCGGCCTCGGCCTACAACAACCGGGCGCTGGCCCTGCGCCAGACCGGCCGCAACGACGCCGCCCTGCAGGATTTCTCGAAGGCGATCAGCGCCGACCCGAATTACGGCCCGGCCTATATCGGCCGCGCCAACGTGGAGCGGGCGCAGGGCAACCTCGACGCCGCCCTCAACGACCTCAACGTGGCGATCCGCCTGAGCCCCGAATCGGCCGAGGCGTACCACGCGCGCGGGCTGGTGAAGCAGAAGCAGGGTCTCGACACCCAGGCCATCGCCGATTTCGACGCGGCCATCGACCGGAACCCCTTCGTCTCCGCGCCCTACGCCGCGCGCGGCCAGAGCCTGATCGCCACGAACCAGTATCCGAAGGCGATCGAGGACTACAACGCGGCGCTCAACGTGAACAACAAGGACGCCACGTCCTGGGCCTATCGCGGCCTCGCCTACGAGAAGTCCGGCCAGCGCAAGGAAGCGCTGGACAATTACCAGCGCGCCGCGACCATCGACCCGAACAACGGCGTCGCGAAGTCGGGCCTCGCCCGCGTGCAGGGCGGTTTGGGCTCGGTGTTCAACTGACGCCCCGGAGAACGTGAGGGGGCAGCCCCCTCACGCCGCCAGCAGGCCGTCCTCCGCGTCGGTGAGGGTCCGCATGTGATGCGGGGTGTCGCCGAGCTGCGTCGCGATCATCGCGAGGCGCTTGAAGTGGTGGGCGCCGAGATATTCCATCGTCATGCCGATGCCGCCGTGCAGTTGCACCGCCTCCTGGCCGAGGGCACGGCAGGCGGTGTTGATGCGGATCTTCACCGCCGCCAGCGCCGCCGCGCGGGCCGCCGGATCGTCCGACTCCACCATCATCGCGGCGTAGAGCGCCATGGAGCGGGCCTGCTCCAGCTCGATCAGCATGTCGACGGCCCGGTGCTGTAGCGCCTGGAAGGCGCCGATGGACGTGCCGAACTGCGTGCGCGTCTTCAGGTACTCGACGGTCAGCCGGTGCAGGGTCTCCATCGAGCCCACCGCCTCGGCGGCCAGCGCCGCGATGCCGTGCTCGACCACCCGTTCCAGCAGTGGCAGACCGCCCTCGGGATCGCCCAGCACCGCGTCGGCCGGGACTGACACGTCGGAGAACGAGACCTCCGCCGCCCGGCCGCCATCCTGGGCCGGATAGGCCGTCACGCTCACGCCGGCCGCGTCGGCGGGCACGAGGAACAGGCCGATCCCGCTCCGGTCCCGCCGCTCCCCCGAGACCCGAGCCGAGACCACGATCAGCCCGGCCGAGTCGGCGTTCGGCACGACGGATTTGGCGCCGTTCAGCACGAACCCGTCCCCGCTGCGCCGGGCGGTGGTGGCCACGTCGAACAGGTCGTAGCGCGATTGCCGCTCGGTATGGGCCAAGGTGAGCCGCAGGGTGCCCTCCACGAGGCCCGGGATGTACCGCTCCTTCTGCGCCGCGCTGCCGCCGAGGCGCAGGGCGGTGCTGCCCAGGACGACCGAGGCGAGCAGCGGCTCCACCACGAGGTTGCGGCCCACCGCCTCCATGACGAGCATGGTCTCCACCGGCCCGCCGCCGAACCCGCCCTCCTCTTCCGTGAAGGGCAGGCCGGGAATGCCGAGCTCGACGAATGTCTGCCAGTTCGCCTCGGGGAAGCCGAGGGGGGCGCCCGCATGCTTCTGCCGGGCCTCCAGCGCGGGATAGAGGTCGGCGCAGAGCCGCTCGACGCTGTCGCGCAGGAGCGACTGATCCTCGTTCAGGTCGAAATCCATGCCGATCTCCCGTCAGAGCCCCAGGATGCCCTTGGCGATCACGTTGTGCTGGATCTCGTTCGACCCGCCGTAGATCGAGACCTTGCGGTTGTTGAAGTAGCTCGGCGCGGCGGCATCGACCCAGTCGAACCCGCCCGGCAGGTCGTTGGCGCCCTGCCCCCGCGCCGGGGCGGCGAGCGCGAAGGGTCCCGCGAGTTCGAGGAGCAGTTCGGTCGCCGCCTGCTGCAATTGCGAGCCGCGGATCTTCAGGATCGAGGAGGCCGGATCGGGCTCGACGGAATCCGCCCTGCCCTGCTTGGCCGCGACCCGCATCTGCGTGATCTCGAGCGCCTTCAGCTCCACCTCGACGCCGGCGACGCGGGCGCGGAAATCCCGGTCGTCCCACATCGTGCCCGCCCCCGCCGGCATCTCGCGGGCGAGGCGCTTGATGCGGGTGATCCGCTCCTTGGTGAGGCCGATCCGGGCGATGCCGGTGCGCTCGTTGGCGAGCAGGAACTTGGCGTAGTCCCAGCCCCTGTTCTCCTCGCCGACGAGGTTCTCCACAGGCACCCGCACCGCGTCGAAGAACACCTCGTTGACCTCGTGTCGGCCCTCCAGGGTGATGATTGGGCGCACGGTGATGCCGGGCGTCTTCATGTCGATCAGCAGGAAGGAGATGCCCCGCTGCTTCTTCGCCTCGAAGTCTGTGCGGACGAGGCAGAAGATCCAGTCCGCGTGCTGGCCGAGCGTCGTCCAGGTCTTCTGGCCGTCCACGATGTAATGGTCGCCGTCGCGCACGGCCTTCGTCTTGAGGGAGGCGAGGTCGGACCCCGCGCCGGGCTCCGAGAAGCCCTGGCACCACCAATCGTCGAGGTTGGCGGCGCGGGGCAGGAAGCGCTCCTTCTGGTCCTGCCGGCCGAAGGTCGCGAGCACGGGGCCGAACATGTAGCAGTTGAACTGCTGCGGTAGGGGCACCGCCGCCTGGAACAGCTCTTCCGTGTAGATGTAGCGCTGGACCGTGGTCCAATCCCGCCCGCCCCATTCCTTGGGCCAATGCGGCACCGCCCAGCCCTTGGCGTTCAGGATGCGCTGGCTGGTGACGATGTCCTCCTTCGAGAGGCCACGCCCCTCGGAGACCTTGCGCCGGATCTCGGCCGGTATCTTCTCCCGGCAGAAGCTGCGAACCTCGTCGCGGAAGGCGACTTCCTCGGGGGTGAAGCGGAGATCCATGGATCAGCCTCCGATCTCGAACAGGCCGGCGCAGCCTTGGCCGCCTGCGACGCACATCGTTACGACGGCGTAGCGCGCGCCCCGGCGGCGCCCTTCCAAAAGGGCGTGGCCGACGAGGCGGGCGCCGGACATGCCGAAGGGGTGGCCGATGGCGATGGCGCCGCCGTTGACGTTGACCTTCTCGGGGTCGATCCCGAGCCGGTCGCGGCAATAGACGGATTGCGAGGCGAAGGCCTCGTTCAGTTCCCACAGGTCGATGTCGGCGACGGTGAGCCCGTGCCGTTCGAGCAGGCGCGGCACGGCGAAGACCGGGCCGATGCCCATCTCCTCCGGCGCGCAGCCCGCCGAAGCGAAACCCCGGAAGGTCCCGAGCGGCGTCAGGCCGCGCCGGGTCGCCTCCTCGGCGGACATAAGCACGCTGGCCGAGGCCCCGTCCGAGAGCTGGCTCGCATTGCCGGCGGTGATGAAGGCGCCCTCCCCGCGCACGGGCTTAAGCTTGGCGAGGCCGTCGAGGGTGGTGTCGGGGCGGTTGCCCTCGTCCTTGGCGAGCCGCGTCTCGACCTGCCGCGTTTCCCCGGTCGCCTTGTCGGTGACGGCCATGACCGCGCTCATCGGCACGATCTCGTCCTCGAACAGACCGGCCTCCTGCGCAGCCGCCGTGCGGCGCTGGCTCTCCAGGGCGAAGGCGTCCTGCGCCTCCCGCGAGACGCCGTAGCGCGCGGCCACGATGTCGGCGGTCTCGATCATCGGCATGGCGATGGCGGGGAGATGCGCGTCGAGCCACGCATTGCGGGTGAGTTCGCGCTGCACATGCGGCTGGACGAGGCTGATCGATTCGACCCCGCCCGCGACGGCGACGGGCACGCCGTCGAGGACGATGCGCCGCGCGGCCGAGGCGATGGCCTCCAGTCCCGAGGCGCAGAAGCGCGAGACCGTGACCCCCGCCGAGGCGACGGGCACGCCCGCGATGAGCGAGGCGCGGCGGGCGACGTTGCCGCCGGTCGAGGCCTCCGGGTAGCCGCAGCCGAGCACGACTTCCTCCACCGCCTCCGGTTCGAGCCGGGCGCGGTCGAGGGCGGCCCGGATCGCGTGGGCGGCGAGGTCGGCGCCGTGGGTCTGGTTGAACGCGCCCCGCTGGGCCTTGCCGATCGGCGTGCGCGCGGTGGAGACGATGACGGCGTCGGTCATGCGTGCGCCTTCCAATCGGCGAAGCGGCCGCCCTCGGCGGCGAGGCGCTTCAGGAGGGGGGCGGGCTCCAAGCTGTCGTCGCCGGTCTCGGCGGCGAAGCGGTGGAGGTCGGCGGCGATCCTGTCGAGGCCGACTCCGTCGGCCCAGTGCATCGGGCCGCCGCGCCACGCGGGCCAGTTGTAGCCGTTGATCCAGATCGTATCGATGTCGCCGGGCCGGGCTGCGATGCCTTCATCGAGGATGCGCGCGCCCTCGTTAACCATCGGGTACATCAGCCGCGCGATGATCTCGTCGGTGCTGAAGCGGCGGCGGGTGATGCCGTGCTCGGCGGAGACCCGCTCGATCAGCGTCTCCACCTCCGGGTCGCGGGTGCCGGCGCGGGCGCCCTCGGGATAGAGGTAGAAGCCGCGCCCGGTCTTCTGGCCGTAGCGGCCCATCTCGGCCAGCGAATCCGCGACCGGGGCCCGCCCGCCGAAATCCTTGCGCGAGCGCCAGCCGATATCGAGCCCGGCGAGGTCGCTCATGGCGTAGGGCCCCATGCGGAAGCCGAACTCCGTCACGGCCGCGTCGATCTCGTGCGGAAACGCGCCTTCGAGCAACAGCCGTTCGCCGGCCTTGCTGCGCTTCTCCAGGATGCGGTTGCCGACGAAGCCGAAGCACACGCCGACCGCCACCGGCAGCTTGTTGAGGCGCCGCCCGAGGTCGAGGGCGGTGGCCAGCGCATCCGGTGCGGTTTTCTCCGCACGGACCACCTCCACAAGGCGCATGACGTTGGCCGGGCTGAAGAAGTGCATCCCGAGCACGTCCTGCGGCCGGCTCGTCACCGCGGCGATGGCGTTCACGTCGAGATAGGACGTGTTGGTGGCCAGGATCGCGCCGGGCTTCGCGATCCGGTCGAGCTCGGTGAAGATCGCGCGCTTGACGCCCATCTCCTCGAAGGCCGCCTCGATCACGATGTCGGCCTCCGCCGCATGGGCGAGGCCCACCGCCCCCGTGATGCGGTTAATGCGGGCATCGCGCTCGGTCTCGGAAATCGAGCCGCGCTTGGCCGAGCCGGCATAGAGGCCGCGCACCCGGTCGAGCCCCTGGCCCAGCGCGCCCTGCTCGGTCTCAATCACCGTGACGGGGATGCCGGCATTGGCGAAGCACATGGCGATGCCGCCGCCCATCGTGCCGGCGCCGATCACGGCGGCGCGGGCGATCTCCCGGCGGGGTGTGTCCTTCGGCAGGCCCGGCACCTTCGCCGCCTCGCGCTCCGCGAAGAAGGCGTGGCGCAGGGCCTTCGAGCGGGGATCGTCCACGAGGGCGCGGAATTCCTCGCGCTCAGCAGCCACCGCGGCGTCGAACGGCTTCTCGAAGGCGCCGCGCACGGCGCGCACCAGCGCGGCGACGTTGGTGGCGTTCGGGTCGCGCTTCAGCGCCTCCTCGGCCTTGGCCTCGAAGGCCTCGCGGGCCGCCTGCGTCAGGTGCTCGTCCCGGTCACGGGCGCGGGGCAACTGTTTGGCATCGGCCAACTCGCGGGCATGAACCCGCGCGGCCTCCACGAGGTCACCGAGGTCCACCTTGTCCACGAAGCCAAGTTCGGCGGCCCGGCCGGCGCTCACCGGCTCGCCGGTCAGCATCATGGCGAAGGCGGGGGCCGGGCCGATCAGGCGCGGCAGGCGCTGCGTCCCGCCCGCGCCGGGAATGAGCCCGAGCTTGATCTCCGGCAGGCCGAGCTTCGCCCCCGGTGCGGCGAGCCGTGCGTGGCAGGCGAGCGCCAGTTCGAGTCCGCCGCCGAGCGCCGCGCCGTTGATGGCGGCGACCACCGGCTTCGGGGCGGCGTCCAGCCGGGCCAGGATGTCGGGCAGGATCGGCGATTGCGGCGGCTTGCCGAACTCACTGATGTCGGCCCCGCCGACGAACAGCTTGCCCTCGGCCGCCAGCACGACGGCGCGCACGGTCTCGTCCGCGAAGGTTTCGGCCAGGGCGGCGTCGAGCCGGGCGCGGAGTTCGGCGCCGAGGGCGTTGACGGGCGGATTGGAGAGGGTGAGCACGGCGATGCCGCCGTGGTCGTCACGTTGGATCACCAGGCCCTCCCTGTTCCGCTGTGCGGAATGTCGTTCTGCATTTGCGCCAGGGTGGCCGGTCGGGGACCGGCCTGTCAAGGCTCAGAAGGTTTGGAACGCAACACCGTCTCGGCTGGCGGAACGGGGCTGGGCCCCGGTTTGACAGGCTCGGCGGGGCTATGCGAACCCTTCCGCCGCCGCGAGACGGGGTTCAACCCGTGGCGGTCCTTTGCGGTTGCGCGGCCCCTTCGGAGGCCGCCAGGGAGGAGACCCGCGTGAAAAGCCGGATGCCCGTTTCGCGCCGTCCGATGCTGGGAGACCGGCCGTGAGTGACGTGCTCGTTCCCACCGCCGCCGAGGCGCGGTTGCCGCCGGTCCTGCGCGGGCGGCTCGCCCTGCCGGTCATCGCCTCGCCGATGTTCATCGTCTCGGGGCCGGACCTCGTGATCGCGCAATGTCTTGCGGGCGTGGTCGGCTCGTTCCCGGCGCTGAACGCGCGGCCCCAACCCGTCCTCGACGAGTGGCTGACGCGGATCGCCACCACGCTCCGCGAGGCCCAGGCCGCCGACCCCACGCGAAAGATCGCGCCCTTCGCGGTGAACCAGATCGTCCACGCCTCGAACGACCGGCTGGCGCAGGATGTCGAGGCCTGCGTGCGCCACGAGGTGCCGATCATCATCACCAGCCTGCGGGCGCCGGATGCGGTGATCAAGCCGGTCCATGCCTATGGCGGGGTGGTGTTCCACGACGTGATCTCCGTCCGCCACGCCGAGAAGGCGCTGGAGGCGGGAGTCGATGGACTGATCCTCGTCTGCGCCGGGGCCGGCGGGCATGCGGGCACGCTCTCGCCCTTCGCCCTGGTCTCGGAGGTGCGCAGATTCTACGACGGGCCGATCATCCTCTCTGGGGCCATCGCGACGGGATCCGCGATCCTCGCCGCGCAGGCGATGGGGGCCGACCTCGCCTATATGGGCACGCGCTTCATCGCCACGCAGGAGGCGAACGCCGCGCCGGGCTACCGGGAGATGATCACCGGCTCGTCTGCCACCGACATCCTCTACACGCCGTATTTCACCGGGGTGCCCGGCAATTACCTGACGCCGAGCATCGTCAAGTCCGGGCTCGACCCGAACGCCCTGCCCGAGCGCGACAAGACCGCGATGGATTTCGGCAGCGCCCAGGTGAAGGCGTGGCGGGATGTCTGGGGCGCCGGCCAGGGGGTCGGGAGCATCGACGATGCGCCCCCGACCGCCGACCTCGTCGCCCGCCTCGCCCGGGAATACGCGCAGGCCCGGGCGCGGCTGACGGGCGTGCCGGCATGAGCGTCACTGTCGCGGATGTCGAGCCGGGGCTGCGCCTCGTCACCATGGACCGTCCCGAGCGGCGCAACGCCCTCGACCGGGCGGCCTACGCCGCGCTGACCGAGGCCTTCGCGGCGGCGGATGGCGACGCATCCGTGCGGGCGGTGGTGCTCACCGGGGCGGGCGGCTGCTTCACCGCCGGCAACGACCTGCGCGACTTCCAGGACACGCAGACCACGGGCGAGAGCCCCGGCATGATCTTCCTCGCGGCGTTGCGTGATTGCGCGAAGCCCGTCGTCGCGGCGGTGGAGGGCCATGCGGTCGGCATCGGCGCGACGCTGCTGCTCCATTGCGACCTCGCCTATGCCGGCGACGGCGCCAAGTTCCGCCTGCCCTTCGCCGCCCTGGGCCTCAGCCCCGAGGGCGGATCGAGCTACCTCCTGCCGCGCATCGCGGGCGCGAAGCGGGCGGCCGAACTGCTGATGCTCGCGGAGCCCTTTGGCGCGCAAGCCGCGAAGGAGGCGGGCTTCGTCAACGCGGTGGTGCCGGGGGGGCAGGCTCTCTCTGTGGCCCTCGACCGCGCGCGGGCGCTCGCCGCCCTCCCCGCGCAGGGAATCGCCGCGACGAAGCAGGCCCTGCGGCGCGGCCAGGAGGAGATCGTCCGCACGGCGCTGCGCGAGGAATCCGAGGTGTTCCACGCCCTGCGCAAGACCCCCGAGGCGCAGGCCATCTTCGCGGCCTTCCTGCGCCGATGAGCGAGGGGGCGGATATCATGCCGGAAGAGGCCGGAGAGGACCGCCACTTCGTGACGGCGCTGGCCCGGGGCCTGTCGGTGCTCGCCTGTTTCGGGCCGGGGCGGACGAGCCTCGCCAACCACGACATCGCGGAGGCCTGCAGCCTGCCACGCTCCACCGTCTCGCGGCTGACCCACACCCTGACCCGCCTCAACTACCTGCAGCACCTGCCGGAATCGGGCCGCTACCGGCTGGGCACGGCGACCATCGCCCTGTCCTCGGCGGCGCTAGGCGGACTCGACGTGCGCGCCATCGCCCGGCCGGCCCTGCGGGCAGTGGCCGAGGCGGCGAACGCCTCCGTGGGGCTCGGCGTCCGCGACGGGTTGAGCATGCGCTACGTCGATTGCCACCGCGGCCCGGCGGCCATCGCGCTGAACCTCGACACCGGCTCGCGGATTTCGCTCGCCCGCAGCGCCATGGGCCGGGCTTATGTCGCGATCTGCCCCGAGCGGGAGCGCGAGCGGATCTACGAGGACCTGAAGGCCCTCGACCCGGTGGCGTGGCCGAAGCTGCGCGCCGGGCTCGACCGGGCGGTGCAGGAGCACCGGGAGATCGGCTGCTGCACCTCCTTCGGCGAGTGGCAGGAGACCGTCTCGGCCATCGCCGTGGGGTTCGACCCCGGCGGGGGCCTGCCGGCGATGTCGGTGAATTGCGGCGCCCCCTCGGTGATCACCGACGGGCGCTTCCTGATGGAGGTGGCCCGTCCGCTGCTGATCGAGGCCGTGCGCGGCCTCGACGGCGTGATGGGCGCTTGAGGATGACGCGATGCTGTTCGACCCCGACGACCTGCCGCTGACCGGCATCCGCGTCCTCGACCTGTCGCGGGTGCTCGCCGGGCCGTGGTGCGCGCAGGTGCTCGGCGATTTCGGCGCCGACGTGGTCAAGGTCGAGCACCCCGAGCGGGGGGACGACACCCGCGACTGGGGCGTGCGCACGACGCCGGGCAACACCTCGTATTTCGACAGCGTGAACCGCAACAAGCGCTCCATCGGCGTCGATCTCGCCGACCCGGAAGGCCTCGCCCTGGTGAAGGCGATGGCCCGCGACAGCGACGTGCTGGTGCAGAACTTCAAGACCGGCGGCGCCGACCGGCTCGGCCTCGGCTACGACGCGCTCAGCGCCGAAAATCCGGGCCTGATCTACTGCTCGGTGGCGGGCTACGCCTCGGACGGGTCGGAGGCGACGCGGCCGGGCTACGATCTCGTCGTGCAGGGCGAATCGGGGGTGATGGCCCTGAACGGCGAGCAGGGCGGGCCGCCCCTGAAGTTCGGCGTGGCGGCGGTGGACCTGTTCACCGGCCAATACGCGGCGCAGGCGGTGATCGCGGCGCTCTACCAACGCGAGCGCACCGGCAAGGGCCGCAGAATCGATCTCGCGCTGTTCGACAGCGGCGTCTCGCTGACCTCGTATTACGGGCTCGAATCGCTGGCGCAGGGCTTCGATTCGCAACGCTACGGCAACGCCCACCCCTCCATCGTGCCCTACGGCGTGTTCGAGGCGGGCGATGGGCCGCTGGTCATCACGGTGGGCAACAACGGCCAGTACCGGCGCTTCTGCGAGCAGGTGCTGAACCGGCCCGACCTCTGCGCCGACCCGCGCTTCGCGACCAATCTCGACCGCTCGAAGAACCGCGCCGCCTTCGTGCCGGTGCTGGACGCCGAGCTCGCCAAATGGACCCGGCGCGATCTCATCGCGCGGCTGCGGGAATGCGGCATCCCATGCGGCGAGGTGACAGGCCTGCGCGAGGCGCTGCTCGGCGACCGGGCGAAGGAGGCCGGGCTGATCGTCTCCGGCGAGGCCGGCGGTACCGTCATCGCCCCGACCTACCGCCTGGATGGTGCCCGCCTGCCCGTCCGGCGGATGCCGCCCGATCTCGGCGGGTCCACTGCCGAGATCCTGGAGGAGCGACTGGGCCTCGGCCCCGCCGAGTGCGAGGCGCTGAAGGCGAAGGGCGTGGTGCGCTAGCGCCGCGTCCCCCAGCGGGAGCCCATCGGGCTGCTGCCGGCATCGGCGCCGATGGCCGGGCCGGCGGCGCGCTCGGGGCGGTGGGTCGAGGGGGCGGCCATCGGCTCCGGGGCGATCATGTCCGGCACGCCGGCCTGGGCCTCCGTGCCGCGTCCTTCCGCGAACTGGCCCGCCTTGCGGAAGGTCCAGAGGTAGCCCGGCACCACGGCCTCGGCGGCGGTCGGCACGATGCCGAACGCCTCGATGCTGCGGCCTTCCGCCTTCGCCGCGTCGGAGACGACGTTGTCGGTCTGGAGCAGGATCACCTGATCGCGGGTGAGCTTCAGCTCGTCCGGCAGCATCCCGAGCGTCAGGGTGTTCACGATCTCCAGCGCCCGCGCCTGGATCTTGGCGATGGGCAGCGGCAGGTCGAGGACGAGGCGGCTGCGCTGGATGGTCTTCAGCATGTAGCGGACGAGATGATCGAGGGTCGCGACCTCCGGCCCACCGAGTTCGTAGACCCTGCCCCCGGCAACATGGCCGTCCACCGCCTTGGCGACGGCCTCGGCCACGTCGCCGACGAAGACCGGCTGGAAGCGCGTCTGCGCGCCGGCCAGCGGCAGCACCGGCAGGGCGCGGGCGAGGCCGGCGAAGCGGTTGAAGAAGCTGTCGCCCGGCCCGAAGATCAGCGACGGGCGCAGGATGATCGCGTCCGGGCAGGCGGCGAGCACCTTGGCCTCGCCCTCCGCCTTGGTGCGGGCATAGGCCGAGGGCGAGGCCGCGTCGGCGCCGATGGCCGAGACCTGGATCATCCGCGCGCCGTTGGCGGCGGCGGCGCGGGCGATGGCCCCGGCCCCGTCAGCCTGGAGCCGCGCGAAGCGCTGCGGCCCGCTCTCCTGCAGGATTCCGACGAGGTTGATCACCACGTCCGAGCGCTCGACGGCGCGGGTGATCGAATCCGGGTAGCGCAGGTTCGCCTGCACGGCGACGATCTGGCCGACCTTGCCGAGGGGCTGGAGGAACAGGGCGAGGTCCGGCCGCCGCACCGCGACGCGGATCCGGTAGCCGCGCTTGGCGAGCGCCCGGACGACGTGGCGGCCGAGGAAGCCGGAACCGCCGAAGATCGTCACGAGCTGCGTGTCGGGGCGCCGCGCCGGCCCGGCGGGCGTCTCGTGCTGCGGGTCGAGATACGTTTCCTGGCCGGTCATCACCGTCGTCTCGGGCTCCTTGCAGTGCGGAAGGAACACTGCCGGGGCCTCCTTAGCCCAACCTTGCGCCGCAGGGGAGAGGCGTGGACCGCGCGCGGTGTTGTGATGAGTCGATCCGTCTCCGCCGGGGAACGACGGGGCAGCGCGGACATTCCCCCGCTCTCACCCAGATCGCTTGCAGGGAATGCGTTGATGTTCGGGATGCTCGCCTCGGCGGTGATCGCCGTGTTCGGATTGCTCGTGGCGCTGGGCCGCATCGGCCACCCGATCGACGATCAGGCGGTGTCGCCCTTCGGATGGAGCATCCTGACGGTCGGGGCCGCCCTGTTCGTGCTGTTCGCCTACCGGCGCTTCAGCGCCGCGCGCGGGAACCGCCCCGCCTGATTCGAATGCGGAGGTCAGGCCGCGCGGACGCGGGGACGGGCTTCGCCGCCCACGGCGTGGAGGTCCGCGTGCCGCCCGCCCACCACCACCGATTGATACTCGCGGGCGATGAACGCGCTCGGCATCTCGGCCTGCAGGTCCGCTTCCATGGCCTGCAGGGTCGTGTCGGAATGGGCCGGGTGCAGGTGGATGATCGCCACCGATTTCACCCCGGCGGCGTGGGCGAGCTCGACGCCCTTCTGCCACGTGGAATGGCCCCAGCCCCGGCAGGTCGGATATTCGCAATCCGTGAACATGCCGTCGTAGACCATCAGGTCCGCGCCCGCGACGAACTCCGCCAGGGCCGGATCCGGCCACGGGTCGCGGTGCTCGATGTCGCTGATGATGCAGAGGCGCCGGCCGTTATGGTCGAACCGATAGCCCACCGATCCCTGCGGGTGGTTGAGCAGGATCGTGTCCACGCGGGTCCCGTCCTCGAAGACCAACGGCTCGCCGGCCTTGAACCCATGATGGCTGAACGTGCAGCACAGGTTGTCGAGTGTAATCGGGAACAGCGGCGGCGCGAACAGCCTGTCGAGGGCGTCGCTCGCCGACTGCCCGTCGAGGTTGCCGCACCACGTGCGGATGGTGCGGTCGCAGTCGAGCACCGCCGGCTTGAAGAAGGGCAGGCCCGCCGTGTGGTCGAGGTGCAGGTGGCTGAACAGCAGGTCCACCCGCTGCGGCAGGTCGGTTCGGTGATTCTGGCCGAGGTTGTACAGGCCCGAGCCGGCATCGATCACGAACAGGCGTTCGCCGCAGCGGACCTCCAGGCACGGAGTACTGCCGCCGAACTCGGCGTATTGCGGCCCGCTGACCGGGGTCGAGCCACGGACGCCCCAGAACCTGAGGACGAGGTCGTCGTTCGCTGTGCCCGGAAGGGGCACGGGATCCTGGGACATGGTGATCACTTCGGACGGACCTTCCCGACCGCAACAAGGATCGGATCTCCGTCGTCGTTCCAGAGAAATTGGGCGAAGTCCGGCAGAAGTCCGTTACAGGACTACCGTTTCGTCCCTGATGGACAATGAATTGGGGAATGCAACCGCGCCGCGATGTGCGGGCGCACACATGGGGCCGGCTCCGCGCCCGGCCTTCCCACAGGTCAGCCATGAATTTGGGGCCGGGCGCTAAAGCTTTGCCGGGACAGCATTTCCGCCGCCCGGCCGCACGTCAGAGCGGGGCCGCGGAGGCGACGAGGCCGGGTCGCTGGACGCGCGGCTCGCCATCCGGTCCGAGGGTGTCGCGCAAAAGACGCGGCAGGCTGTCGGCGTAGCGAGTCTCGAACGGGTCGGCGAGGCGGGCGAGGGAATCGCGCGGGCTCGCATAGGCGGGCACGAAGGGCGTCTCGCCCGGCCGGGGCGCGGCGGCGACCCAGCCGGTCCAGACCGATTCAGGTACCGGGGCCGCCCGGCGGCGGGCCGGCGTCAGGATGACCTCCTGCGCGGCGAAGGCCAGGGCCTCCGGCCGGCTGATGTCGCCGACCGCCCCGCCGCGCGACACGTAGGCCGCCCAGAAGGCGTTCTGGCCGCCATCGGAATAGGTGGTGCGGACGGCCGGCGCCTCGGTGGCGAGGGCGGCGATCCGCGCCTCCTCCATGGCGTGGCGGGTGACGTAGGCCGCCTCGCGCTTCGGGTCCTTGGAGGGGGCGAAGGCGTAGCGCCCGCCGACCACCGAGACCTGCGGCTCCTCCCCGGTCGCCTCGAACCGGTCGGCGCCTTCCTTGAGGTTCTGCCAGAAGGCGAAGTTCGGATCGCTCCGGTGGCGGGCGAGGTTTTCCGCCGTCATGTGGAACGGGTAGGCCTGGAACTGGAAGGCCGCCTGCCCGCCGGCCAGGGCCTCGCGGGCAATGGCGAAGATCTCCTCCACCGTCCCGTTCGTCATGGCGAAGCAGCCCATCGACGAGCAGATGCCGTGCACCATGATCGCCGAGCCGCTGCTGCCATGGGCGCGGTCGTAGGCGTTTGGGTACCCGACGTCGAAGGACAGGTGATAGTGCGAGTTCGGGTTCATCTGCCGCTTGGCGACCGAATAGAACCCCTCCGGCACCTGCCGGTCGCCGTTGCGGTGCTTGGGGCCGAGCTGGCCGGACCAGCGGCAGATCGGGAAGGACTTGATGAAGACGTAGCCCTTGGCCGCCTTCTTCCAGACTTCGAGTTCCGATTCGCGCTTGTAGGCGCGGAACACGACCGGCGCCGAGGCACTGGTGCCCTTCGACGCCATGATCGCCAGCGTGCCCGCCGGGATCGGAGCCGTCGCCTTGTCCTGCGCCGTCGCGGCCGAGCCGAGGGCGAGGAGGACGAGGCCGGCGGCGAGGCTTGTCCGGAGGGGCATGAACCGGGGGCGAGATCCAGGGGCGCGATGCGTCCCGAGGGGTGCCGCATCATGCTTAACCGACTGTTAAGCCAGTGATCTTCGCCGGCCTTTGCGGCGCGGGTGAGGCCGATCAGGCGGGTTCGAGCACCGCGTCCGCCACTGGCACCACCGCGCTGTTCTCCACGGCGATCACGGCGTCGAACGGATCGAGCCCGTCCGGCACCGTGGGGCCGTGCAGGCAGACGATGAGGCCGCGCCCGGCGCGCAGGCGCCGCAACCCGGCGAGGCGTGCGGCGAAGTCGTCCGGCTGGCGGGCTTCGAGGACGGCCATGACGAGGATGTCCGGCTCGCGGGCGAGGCAGCGGACGAGTTCGATGGCGATGCGGTCGCGGGCGCCGATCGCCCCGTCCGACAGGGCGCCGCCGCCCGTGGGATCGACCTCGCTGTCGAGGCCCCGGCGGTATACGGCGGCTTCCAGCCCCTCGTCGGCGAGGAAGCGCCGGAGCAGGGCGCGCACGCGCGGCTCGGCATTGGCCTCGCCGAGGCTCACCCGGCCGAAGAGCAGGTTCTCCTCCAGGCTCGCCGCCGGGTTGATCCGCGCCGGATCATGGAACTCGACCGCCCCGGAGAGGTGGGCCGGCAGCATCCGCGCGAAGGAGCGTCGGGCCTGGAGCAGCCTCTCCTCGAAGGCGGGGTCGATGAGGCCGAAGCGGTGGCGCGTCTCGCTGTAGCGCAGAGCGAGGCCGATCAGCCGCTTGCGGTCGCGCTGGCCCGCCGGCCCCCGCCTCAGGCCCGTGGCGGCGGGCAGGCGCACCACCAGATCCTCGAAATAGCCCCGCTCGGCGGCCGGGAAGAGGGAGTAGGCGTCGAAGAGCGGGTGGTCGTTCGGCAGTTCCGAGAAGATCTCGACGGTCATGCGCGCCACCGTAAGGCCGATCTCGGTGAGCGGGCGCACGAGGTCTTCCGCCTCCAGCACCGCGCGCATGTAGGGGTTGCGGGCGAGCCGGGCCGGGGCGAAGGCACCCCCGACCGGCGTGCCGAACAGGATGTTCTCGCCGACGCTGGCTTGGTGGTTGTAGCGCTCCGGGTCGAACGGCTCGATCAGCCGGCCCGCCCCCTCGGCGGCCAGCGCCGCCTGCATCCCCCGCCGGGCTGCGACGATGGCGGCGGCCAAGTCGGGGGCGGTCTTCGCGTCGAGCCGGCCTTCGAGGCCCCGGCTGTAGACGAGGCCGTCGAGGCCGGTGAGGCGGCAGAGGCCGATCAGCGCGATGTCGTCCGGGGCGAGGCCGGGCTTCGTGCCGTAGAGCAGGTTCTGGCGCAGGCTCCCTTCCACGAGGATGGCCTCGCCCCCCGCGAAGGCGATCCGCCGCGCCCGCTGGATGGGATCGAGGGACGACAGGTCGAGCCCGGCATAGGTCACGGAGCCGGCGGTCGGCTCGATCTGCCCGGCGAGCACCGCCGCGAGCACCCGCGCGCCGCTGCCGCGCCCCCCGGTGATCGCCACATGGCCCGGCATCGTCACCGCGACGTCGGAGCGGGCCAGCCGCTCTCCCGTGGCCGGATCGAAGGCGCCGACATCCTGTGCCGCGAGCGTTCCCGCCTCCGGCAGGCGCCGCGTCACCGGGGGCGCCGGGCGGGTCCCCGTGCGGCCGTCGAGGGCGGCGACCGTGCGGGCGAGGTCCCGCAGGCGGGGCCGCACCGCCTGCCGCGTGAGCCAGAGGCGCACGCAGGCGCCGACGAGCCACGCGGCCACGCCGAAGGCGCCCGCCGCCGCCGCGAGGTCGGCGGGCTCCACCGGCGGCGAGGCGGCCTCGCCCTTCAGGCCGGTGCGCCACAGGGCCGTGCCGATGGCCAGCGCGGGCAGGATCGCCGCCAGGGCCACGGCGGGGCCGCGCGCATAGGCGAGGCGCGCCTCGGCGCGGGCGATCTTGGCGCGGTTGACCGCGACGCGGGAGGTGATCCGCGCCATCTCCAGGGCGCCCGCCCCGTGGTTGCGGACGGCGGGCAGGCGCCGCACGAGGTCGCCGAGACCGGCCTCCACCCGCGCGGCGGTGCGGATGCGCAGGTCCTGCCGCTCACGGCCCCGGCGCAGCATCAGCGCGTCCGCGAGGGCGGCCGCCGCGAGGCCCACCGCCGCCGCCGGCACGAGGCGCGGCGCGGCAAGCGCGGCGAAGGCCAGGGCCAGGGCGACCGCCACGAGGGTCATCGCCGGCACGACGATGCCCGCCGCCAGCAGCCGCTCGGTGCGGCTCAAGACCTCACCCACCAGCCGGGCGATGCCCCGGAGGTCGTCCCGCGCCGTGGCCGGCGAGGCGATGACCGCCCGGATCGACCGGTCGCGAACGGCGTCCGCCGCGCGGTTCTGGGCGCGAAAGCACAGCACCGCGACCAGCCAGCCGACGGCGGCCAGCGCCAGGGCGCAGCCGGCGATGCCGAGGAAGCCCGCGAGTTCCAGGTCCGCCGGCCGCATCGGCCAGCCCTTCGCCAGCACCCATTCCCCCTGCGGCAAAGCCACCGTGAGCCGCAGGAACGGCACGCTCGGCGCCTCGTCGCGGGGCATCACGCCGATCAGGTCGCGCAGGCACAGGAGCGCCAGGGTGCAGAGCGGCGCCCCGAGGCCCACCGCCAGCGCCGTCGCTGCGGCATGGAGGCGCCGCGCGTTCCGCCAGGTGATGCGCAGGGGATCGGTATCCATCCTACCCTTATACAGCCGACGCGGCAGAGCACGATTGGCCGCAGCCGCAGGGCTGGCGCGCTATCCCAACGGCGCTACCTTCGCGGCAACGCACCGGAGGGCTGGTTTTTGAACGGGAACGCCGACGACCGGCCAGAGGGCCCTGCGACGGCGCAGCTCTTCACCCCCGGTGCCGACGCCATCTATCGCCTCGTGCTGATGACGCTGGTCGCCTGCCTCGTCGCGGTGCCGGTGCTGGGCGCGGGCATCGTGCGGTCGAGCTACGTCACGGGGGTGGGCATCGCCCCGAGCCAGCCTGTGCCGTTCAGCCACAAGCACCATGCGGGCGAACTCGGCGTCGATTGCCGCTATTGCCATACGGGCGTCGAGAAGACGGCCAGCGCCGGGCTCCCCCCGACCCACACCTGCATGACCTGCCACTCACAGATCTGGACCGGCTCGGACATGCTGAAGCCCGTGCGTGACAGCTACACGCAAGACAAGCCCCTCGTCTGGAAGCGGCTGAACAAGCTGCCGGGCTACGTCTACTTCAACCACTCGGTCCACGTGACCAAGGGCGTCGGCTGCTCGACCTGCCACGGCGACGTGACCTCGATGCAGATGACCTACCGCGCCAACGCCTTCGAGATGCAGTTCTGCCTCGATTGCCACCGGGCGCCGGAGAAGAACCTGCGCACGCCGGACGAAGTCTGGAACATGAACTGGAAGCCCGCTGCCGACCAGGCGAGCCTCGGGCCGAAGCTCGCCGCGCAGTACCATGTGCGCGGCGGCGAGCGGCTCACCGAATGCGGAATCTGCCACCGATGACAGGCGTGCCCGACCTCACGGCCCTGCGCGCCCGGCTGGACGGCGGCGACGGCCCGCGCTTCTGGCGCAGCCTCGACGCGGTGGCCGATTCGGAGGAGTTCCGCACCTATCTCGCAGCCGAGTTCCCGGCGGCCACGCGGCTGGCCATGCAACCGGGGCGGCGCGGCTTCCTCAAGCTCATGGCCGCCTCCTTCGCGCTGGGCGGCCTCGCCGCCTGCGGAGGGCCGGACGGGCGTGACTACGAAGTGCCCTACGTGAAGGAGCCGGAGCGGATCGTGCCCGGCGCCGTCCTGTCCTATGCGTCGAGCGCGCTGTTCGACGGGTTCGGCAACGGCATCCTCGTCACCACCCGCAACGGGCGCCCCCTGAAGATCGAGGGCAACCCGGACCATCCCTGGAGCCGGGGCGGCACCGACGTGCTCGCCCAGGCCTCGATCCTCGGCCTCTACGATCCGTTCCGCAGCCAGGCGGTGCAGCATCTCGGGCGCCCCGCCTCCTGGGCGTCCTTTGAAGCCGCGATGCTGGGGGAGACGGAGCGCTGGCGCGCCGCGCGCGGCAAGGGCGTCGCCCTGCTCACCGGCCCCGTCACCTCTCCAACGCTCGCGGCCGAACTCGACAAGCTCCGCGCGGCCTACCCGGAGATGCGCTGGTACTCCGGCTCGACCCGCGACGGGATCCACGAAGGCGCCCGCCGCGCCTTCGGCCGCCCGGTGGAGACCCTGCCCGATTTCGCCAAGGCGAAGACCATCGTCGCCCTCGACGGCGACTTCCTCGATCTCGGGCCCGGGCAGGTCGGCCTGTCGCGGCGCTGGGCCGACGCCCGCCGGGCCGCCCTGGCGCAGGGGCGCCTGCTGCCGCTCTTCTCCGCCGCGCCGACGCCGGGCCTCACCAGCTCCAAGGCGGACGATGCCTTGCCGGTCTCCGCCGGGCGCCTGGAGGAGATCGCGCGGGCGATGCTCGCCGCCGCCGCCGGTGGGGCCGCGCCGGAGGGCACCGACCCAGCCGCGCGCTGGGCGCGCCGGGCGTGGGACTCCCTGAACGCGGCGCGGGGCGCGGGCATCGTGACGGCGGGGCTGACCGCGAGCCCCGACCTGCACGACCTCGTCCACCGCCTCAACGGCGCGCTCGGCAATGAGGGCGCGACGCTCCGCCATGTCTCGCCAGCCGTGCAGGACGGGGCGGGCTCCCTCGCCGACCTCGCCAAGGCGATGGACGGGGGCGAGGTGCAGGCCCTGATCGTGCTCGGCACGAACCCGGTCTACGACGCACCGGGCGCCCTCGATTTCGCCGCGCGGATGGAGCGGGTGCCGCTCAAGATCCACGCCGGGCTGTATTTCGACGAGACCGGCGCCCATGCCGACTGGCACCTGCCGCTCGCCCATCCGCTCGAATCCTGGGGCGACGTGCGCTCCCTCGACGGGACGGTAGGGCTGATCCAGCCGACCGTCTCGCCCTTCTACAACGGCCACACGCCGCAGGAGATCGTCGCCTTCCTCGCCCGCGCGGACGGGGCGGCCGATCCCCTGGCCCTGCTCAAGGCGCGCTGGCGCGGGCAAGGCGAGGACGAATCCGCCTTCGAGGCACGCTTCGCCGAGGCCCTGCGCACCGGCTTCCTCCCCGACAGCGCCGCGCCCGCCGAGGCGGTCACGCTCACCGCCGCCGCCGCGACGCCCCCCGCTCCGGCGGGCGGCCTCGAAGTGGTGTTCCGGCTGGACGGCACCCTCTACGACGGCACCCATGCCGACCTCGCGTGGCTTCAGGAATTGCCCAAGCCCCTGACCAAGGTGGTGTGGGAGAACGTCGTCGCGGTGAGCCCTGCGCTCGCCGCCCGCGAGAAGCTCGCCGACGGCGACCTCGTGCGGATCGAGGCGGGCGGGCGCTCCGTCACCGGCCCGGCCTGGATCCTGCCCGGTCAGGCCGCCGACACCGTGACGCTCAGCCTCGGCTACGGCCGCACCGTGCCCGACCATCTCTCGCAGGGCCTCGGCTACGATGCCGGCGCCCTGCGCTCTCCCGAGACGCCCTGGCGCCTGTCGGGGGCGCGCCTCGTGCGCACGGGCGAGCGGCGGATGCCCGCCACGACCCAGCATCTCGGCGCCCTGCCCGACGACGAGGAGGGCCGGCAGATCATCCGCACCCAGGTGCCCGGCGGTGCCCCGGCGGGCGATCCGAAGGACGCGAACCCGCCCTCCTTCTATCCGCCGCCCGAGTCGCAGGACCGCTGGACCGCCGCGCAATGGGGCATGGCGATCGACCTCGACGCCTGCACCGGCTGCAACGCCTGCGTCACCGCCTGTCAGGCCGAGAACAACATCCCCGTGGTCGGCCGCGAGGAGGTGGCTCGCGGGCGCTGGCTCGGCTGGATCCGCATCGACCGCTACTACGAGGGCGACCCGGAGGCTCCGGCGACGCATTTCCAGCCCGTGAACTGCATGCATTGCGAGTCCGCGCCCTGCGAACTCGGCTGCCCGGTGGAGGCGACGCTCCATGACAGCGAGGGGCTGAACCTGCAGGTCTACAACCGCTGCGTCGGGACGCGGACCTGCCAGAGCTACTGCCCGTACAAGGTCAGGCGCTTCAACTACCTCGACTATTCCGGCGGGATGCCCCCGGTGACGCAGCAGCAGCGCAACCCGGAGGTGACGGTGCGGGCGCGCGGCGTGATGGAGAAGTGCACCTACTGCATCCAGCGCATCGCGGCGGCCCGGATCGACTCCGCCAAGGACGCCCACGCCCCGATCCCCGACGGGACGGTCGAGACCGCCTGCCAGGGCGCCTGCCCGACGCGGGCGATCACCTTCGGCAACGTGGCCGACCCCGACAGTCAGGTCTCCGTCGCCAAGCGCGATCCGCGCAACTACTCGCTGCTGGGGCACCTCAACACCAAGCCGCGCACCACCTACCTCGCCGGGCTCGTCCCCGGCGGGCGGGAGGGCTGAGGCATGATCCGCGACCCTGCCCCCGCGATCCGCCCCGGCGAGGACATGCGCTCCGTCGGCGAGGCGGTGACGACGATCACCCTCGCCCATCCCGCCGGCCGGAGATGGTGGATCGCCTTCGCGGGCGCCGCCGCCTTGCTCGGGCTGTTCGCCCTCACCCTCTGCTACCTCCTCTACGAGGGCGTGGGGATCTGGGACAACAACAACGCCGTCGTCTGGGCGCTCGACATCGCGAGCTACGATTGGTGGATCGGCGTCGCCTGCGGCAGCCTGCTCGTCTCCGGCATCCTGCTGCTGCTCGGCGTCGAGTGGCGGGGGCCGGTGAGCCGCGTCGCGGAGACGGTAGGGCTGCTCGCCACCGCCGCCGCCGGGCTCTACCCGATCATCCATCTCGGGCGGCCCTGGTTCTTCTACTGGAACCTGCCCTATCCGAACACCTTCGGCCTCTGGCCGCAATTCCGCTCGCCGCTCCTGTGGGACGCCATCGACATCGTGTCGTTCCTCGTGTTGGCGCTGAGCCTCTGGTACATCGGCCTCCTACCCGACATCGCCTGCCTGCGCGACCGCGCCTACGCGGAGGCCGCGCGGCAGATCGAGGCGGTGGCCCCGACCCGGAAGACCGCCCTCCTGCGGGCGCGCGCCTACGGCATCCTCGCCTCGGGCTGGCGCGGCTCGGCCGCCCACTGGCAGATCCGGGGGCAGGCCTACCGGATCGTCGCCCTGCTCGGCGTGCTCCTCGTCGTCTCGGTGCAGACCGGCGCCTCGGTGATGCTCGCGGGCTCGGTGATGCCCGGCTGGCACGGCACGCTGATGCCCGTGAGCTTCCTGGTCCACGCGGTGCTCTCGGGCGTCGGCGTCACGGCGGCGCTCATGATGCTGGTGCGCGGGGTCTACGGGCTGTCGAGCCTCGTCACCGACCGCCACCTCGACGTGCTCGCGCGGCTGATGCTCTGCCTCGGCTGCGCCAGCGCCTATTGCTACGGCGCCGAGATCTTCGACACGTTCCTCGCGGGCGATGCCGCCGGCCGCGCCGTGCTGATGCGCCGGATGGAGGGCGGGCACGCCCTCGCCTTCTGGGCGGCGGTGATCGGCCTCACCCTGCCGCCGCAGGCCTTCTGGTCCGCCCGCGCCCGGCGCTCGCCGCTGATCCTCGCCGTGGTCGGGCTCCTCGTGGCGGCGGGCGCCTATGCCGACCATGTGATGATCCTGGTCGTCACCCTGACGCAGGATTTCCTGCCCTCCTCCCGCCTGCCCTACTCGATCGATCACTGGGGCGTGGCCACCTTCGTCGGCTCGATCGGGCTGTTCCTCACCCTGATCCTGCTGTTCGTGCGCTACCTGCCCTCGGTCTCGATCACCGAGATCCGCCGCCTCGTGCCGACCGGCGCGCAGGCCGCTGCCGCCGCATCGACACGCCGGCCGGAGGGGGAGCGGGACGCGCCACTCTGGGGGGTCGCCGCCTCCTTCCCGAGCGAGGCCGAACTCGCCGCCGCCCTGCAGGCGCTGTCCTCCCTGCAGGACCGCATCCACCTCGACGGCTACGGCCCCGTGCCGATGCCCCGCACCCTGCGGGCGCTCGGCCTCGAGGGGCGCTCGATCCTTCCCTATGCCCTGGGCGGGGCGCTCGTGGGCGGCGCGGCCTTCTACGGCATGTGCATCTACGCCACGGCCTACGATTACGTGTTCCTGGTCGGCGGGCGGCCGCGCTTCTCCTGGCCCTCCTTCGTGGTCCCGAGCGTGTCCTTCGCGATGCTCACCGGGTGTCTGGCCGTCCACGCCGCGCTGCTCTGGCTGAACCGCCTGCCGCGCCTGAACCACCCGGCCTTCAATATCCCCGGCTTCCTCAACGCCTCGCAGGACCGGTTCTTCCTTGCCGTCGAGTTGCGGGACGACAGCCCGGAGGCCGCGCGCATCGAGCGCCGCCTCGCCGCCCTGCCCCAGGGCAGCGGGCGCCCCCTGGCCATCGCGAGGATCCCGCGATGAGCCGCCGCCTCCTCTTGCCCCTCCTGGCCGTGCTGCCGCTCGCCGCCTGCGGCGAGGCCAACATGGACGACCAGGCCAAGGCCCGTAGCTGGGACAAGAACCCGTTCTTCCCCAAAGAGATGACGATGCGCCATCCGGTGGCCGGCACGGTGCCCCGCCTCGATCCGGCCCGCGAGGTGCCCCAGCCCGCGACCATCACCGCCGCCCTCGTGGAGCGCGGGCGCCAGCGCTATTCGGTCTTCTGCACGCCCTGCCACGGGCAGGACGGCAAGGGCGCGGGCATGATCGTGGATCGCGGCCTCGCCCCGGCGGCCGACCTCGGATCGGAGCGCCTGCGCGCCGCCGGAGCGCCCGAGATCTACGGGGCCATCTCGAACGGCTACCGCAGCATGTTCGGCATGGCGGAGATGATCCCCCCGGCGGATCGCTGGGCCATCGTCGCCTATGTCCGCGCCCTGCAGATCAGCCGGGACGTGCCCGTCTCGGCCCTGCCCGAGACTGACCGCGCGGCCCTGGAGGCGGCCCGATGAGGCTGCCCCTCTTCGCCCTCCTCGGCGCCGGGGCGCTCGCCCTGGCGCTCTATGCCGGCGGAAGCCGGGGCGCGGCGGCGTCCTGCCTCGCGGCGTGGCTCGTGCTCCTCGCCCTGCCCGTCGGCGCCCTGCCGATCACGGTGGTGGCCGAGCGCTTCGGCAAGAAGGTGCGCGAGCGCGGCGGCGTCGAGATGCTCGCCGGCCTGCGGCGCCTCATGGCGCTGATGCCGGCCGCCGCGCTCCTCGGCGTCCCGGTGCTGGTCGCGAGCCTCCTCCTCTATCCGTGGATGCACGAACCGCCGCGCACGCCGCTCGCCGGCCTGTGGTTCACCGCGCCGTTCTTCCTCGTGCGGGCGGCGCTCTATCTCGGCGTCTGGACGTGGCTGTGCCTGCGCTTCGCCCGGCCCTTCGAGGCCCCCGGCGAGGGCCGCACCGTGCCGGCAGTCGCCCTGCACGCGCTCATCGGCACGCTCTTCGCCATCGACGTGGTCGCCGCCCTCGATCCGAGGCTCGATTCCGCCCTCCTCGGCCTCCTGCTGATGACCGCCTGGAGCGGGCTGGCCTTCGCCGCCGCGATCCTCCTCGCCTGGGAGGAGCCCGAACCCATCGGCCGGGGCCGCGCGGTGCCAGGGCGGGGGCGGCTCATCCCCCTCGTCGTGCTCCTCGGCCTCTGGGCCTACATGCACTTCCTGCAGGCGCTGATCGTCTGGTCCGCGAACCTCCCCGCCGAGGTGGCGTGGTACTCGGCGCGCGGCGGCTGGACCGGCCGCAGCCTCGCCATCGCCTCCGGCGTGGTGGCGAGCCTCGCCGGGCTCGCGACCCTGCGGCCGGGCCGGGTCATCACCCGGGCGCTGGCCGCCGCCGCCATCGCGGTCCACGCCGTGGAGATGTTCTGGCTGGTCACGCCCTCCGTGCGCGACCGGTTCGCGATCCGCCCCGCGGACGTGCTCGCCTGCGTCGCCGTCGCCTGCCTCGCCGCGCTGCTGCATCCGCTCCTCGCCCGGCGCTGGGCGTCGCCCCACCGGAGGAAGGCCCGATGAGCGGCGAGGGACAACGCTCGGCCGGGCTCGTGCCGGCCATGCTCGCGGCCCTGGCGCTGAAGGCCACCGGCCTCGTGCGCCGCCGGGCGGAGGCGGGCAAGCCCAGCCGCCGGCCGGACGGGCCGGGCCACGAGACCAGCGACGTCAACGTCCGCAACACCGTGCTCGTGATGGGCGGCCTCGCCCTGTCGGCCGCCGCCGTCATCGGGGGCATGGTGCTGTTCATCCGCGTCACGGAATCGCGCCAGCGCGCGGCCCTGCCGACGCTCACCCCGCAGCAGACGACCCGCCTCGTGCCGCCGCCGCCGAACCTTCAGCCCGACCCCTATGCCGACCTCGACCAGCAGCGGGACGCTGCCCGCGCCACCATCGACGGCTACGGCTACCTCGACCCCGCACGGACCCGCGCCCGCATCCCGATCGACCGTGCGATGGATCTCGCGGTCGGGCGCTCCCTCGACGGTGGGGAGCCGTCGCGATGACACCCGATCATGCCGCCCTGCAACTCTGGCCCGTCGCCGCCTCGGCCAGCGCCGTCGAGGCCGACGAGCTGATCCTCGCCTTCACGGTGCTGACGCTCGTGCTCACCGTGCCGGTGTTCATCGCCATCACGTGGTTCGCCCTGCGATACCGGGAGGGCTCGGAGGCCGACCGCTCTCCCTCGGGCATCCGCTCGAACCTCATCGAGATCAGCTGGATGCTGATCCCGTTCCTGCTCACCCTGGTGTTCTTCGTCTGGGGCGCGCGGCTCTTCGTCGATTCGAAGAACCCGCCGCCCGATGCGATGGTGGTGGAGGTGATCGGCCGGCAATGGATGTGGAAGTTCCAGCATCCCACCGGCCAGTCCGAGATCAACAACCTGCACCTGCCCATCGGCCAGCCGATCAAGCTGCGGATCATCAGCCAGGACGTGATCCACGCCCTCTACCTGCCCGCCGTGCGGATGCAGGTCGCCGCCCTGCCCGACCGTTACACCGAGATGTGGTTCAAGGCCGACAAGGTCGGCACCTTCCACCTCTACTGCTCCGAATATTGCGGTTCCGACCATTCGGTGATGGGCGGCAAGCTGACCCTCATGAACCCTGGCGACTATCAGGACTGGCTGGTCCATGCCGGGGCGCAGCAGGGCGTCGTCGCCGCCGGCCGTGCCCTCTACGAGGCCTATGGCTGCGCCTCCTGCCACGAGCCGGGCTCCCCGGTGAAGGCGCCGAGCCTCGCCGGCCTCTACGGCAGCAGGGTCGCCCTCGCGGACGGGCGCAATGTCGTCGCGGACGACGAATGGCTGCGCCAGAAGATCCTGAACCCCAACGGCGACAAGCTCGCCGGCGGGGGCAAGCAGGTGATGCCGAGCTTCGCCGGGCGGATCCCGGAGGACGAGCTCAACAAGATCGTCGACTTCATTAAGGCCTATCCGAGGCCCGGCCAATCCGCGGAGGCGACGCGATGAGCGCATCGGGCACCATTGAGGGCGCGGCCCACCGCGAGCCGCACGCGCCGGAGGCCACGATCGGGCGCAAGCCCGACTACCTCCACGCGGAATCGACCCTGCGCTCATGGTTCTTCACCACGGACCACAAGCGCATCGCGCTGCTGTACCTCGCCTCGATCACCGGCTTCTTCGTCATCGGCGCCCTGGCGGCGGGGGTGGTGCGGCTGGCGCTGGTCGTGCCGAACGGCGCGATCATGACCAACGACACCTACAACAAGGCCTTCACCATCCACGGGGTGGTGATGGTGTGGTTCTTCCTGATCCCCTCCATCCCCGCCACCTTCGGCAACTTCCTGATCCCGTTGATGATCGGGGCCAAGGACCTCGCCTTCCCCAAGCTCAACCTGACGAGCTGGTACGTGTTCATGACCGGGGCGTTGTTCACCCTGGTCTCGGTGGTGCTCGGCGGTGTCGACACCGGCTGGACCTTCTACGCGCCGCTCTCCACCGCCTTCTCGAACACCTGGGTGCTGCCGGCGCTGATCGGCGTGACCATCGTCGGCTTCTCCTCGATCCTGACGGGGCTCAACTTCGTCGTGACGATCCACACCATGCGCGCGCCGGGCATGACGTGGTTCAAATTGCCGATCTTCGTCTGGACGCATTACGCGACGAGCTTGATCTTCCTCCTCGCGACGCCAGTCATCACCACGGCCCTGATCCTGCTCATCGCCGAGCGGGCCTTCCATGTCGGGGTGTTCGATCCGGCCTATGGCGGCGACCCGGTGCTGTTCCAGCACCTGTTCTGGTTCTACTCGCACCCGGCCGTGTACATCATGGTGCTGCCAGGCATGGGCGTGATCTCGGAGATCGTCCCAGCCTTCGCCCGCAAGAAGCTGTTCGGCTACCGCTTCGTGGCCTACGCCTCGATCGGGCTCGCCTCGGTGACGTTCTTCGTGTGGGGCCACCACATGTTCATCAACGGCCAGAGCGATCTGGCGAGCCTCGTCTTCTCCGCGCTCTCCTTCGCGGTGGCGGTGCCCTCGGCGGTGAAGGTCTACAACTGGACCGCGACGATCCATAAGGGCAGCCTCCGGCTCGACACGCCGATGCTCTACGCGATGGGCTATATCGGCCTGTTCGTGCTCGGCGGCTTGACCGGGCTCTACCTCGCGACGCTCGCGATCAACCAGCACATCCACGCCACCTACTTCGTGGTCGCGCATTTTCACTACATCATGGTCGGCGGCACGGTGCTGGCCTTCCTCGGCGGCCTGCACTTCTGGTGGCCGAAATTCACGGGCCGCATGTACAGCGAGCCGTGGGGCCGGGTCTCGGCGATCCTGATCTTCCTCGGCTTCAACGTCACCTTCTTCCCGCAATTCATCCTGGGGTATCTCGGGATGCCCCGGCGCTACGCGACCTACCCGCCGGAATTCCAGCTCCTCAACGTGCTGTCCTCGGCCGGGGCGACGATCCTGGCGGCGGGCTACATCTTCCCGATGCTCTACCTCGTCTATTCCCTGTGGTTCGGCCGAAAGGCGCCGGCCAACCCGTGGGACGCGAAGGGGCTGGAATGGGAGACCTCGTCCCCGCCGCCGACGCTGAACTTCGTCAGCCCGCCGGAGGTGCCGCGCATCCCCTACGACTACCCGATCCAGGCCACCGAATCCAAAGACCAGCACCGATGAGCGAGGGGCTCGCCAAGGGGGTCGGGGTCGCCCGCGCCCATCATTTCGAGAGCGTGGCCCAGCAGCGCGAGGCCACGACGCTGGGCATCTGGGCGTGGCTCATCACCGAGCTGCTGCTCTTCTCCGCACTGTTCCTCGTGGCGCTGATCCTGCGCATCCAGCACCCGGAGGCGACGGTCGCGGCGGCGCGGCACCTGAAGTTCTGGATCGGCGCCGCCAACACCGTGGTGCTCATCTGTTCGAGCCTCACCATGTCGATGGCGATCGAGTTCTCGCGGATGGGGTGGCAGCGGGCGATGGTGCGCGCCATGCTGGCCACCGCCGCCCTCGGGACCCTGTTCCTCGTGCTCAAGGGCTACGAGTACTATGCCGACTGGGACGAGCACATGATGCCGTTCCTGTCCTCGCGGCCCTTCGCGCTGGAGGAGACGCCGGCCGCGCGGCTCTTCGTGAACCTCTACTACGTCGCGACCATGCTGCACGCGGTCCACCTGTTCACCGGCATCACGCTGCTCCTCGGCATGACGTGGATGGCGGCCAAGGCCGGGTTCCTGTCGCGGCACCAGAACTGGATCGAGATCTACGGCCTCTACTGGCACTTCATCGATCTCGTGTGGATCCTGGCCTTTCCGATCCTCTACGTCGTCAACCGGGGGACCTGACCATGCGCACCCCCCTTTCGACCCTCACGCCGGCCGACCGGGCGCAGTTGAAGCAGCGGATGCGCAAGCCGGTGCTGACCTTCCTGGCGCTGCTCGCGCTGCTCGCCGTCAACGTCACCCTCGGCGCCACCCTGCCCTTCGCCCATGTCTGGGCCATCGAACTCGGGGTCGTCGCGCTGATGGCGGCGACCATCCTCCTCGTCTCCATGGAGGTCATCGAGGAGCCGCCACTGATCCGGCTGTTCTCGGGGCTCGGCTTCTTCTGGGTCTGCATCATGGTCGGCATGACCCTCACCGATTACCTCGGACGCTGATTTCCGGTTGTTCGGATAGGCCAAGGCGCTTAAACGGCTGCCTTCCTCCCCTCACCTCCGTCCGGTCCGATGTGCGAACTGCTCGGCATGAGCGCCAACGTGCCGACCGATATCCGCTTCTCCTTCGCGGGCCTCGCCCGGCGCGGCGGCGAGACCGGGCCGCACGCGGACGGCTGGGGCATCAGCTTCTACGAGGGGCGCACCACCCGCAGCTTCCACGAGCCGGAGCCGAGTTCGCGCTCGCAGCTCGCCCGGCTCCTGCGCGACATGCCGATCAAGAGCTGCATCGTCCTCGGCCATGTCCGCCGGGCGAATCGTGGCCGGGTCAGCCTGGAGAACACCCACCCGTTCTCCCGCGAATTATGGGGCCGCCGCTGGACCTTCGCCCATAACGGACAATTGAAGGGCGTGAAGCGCCTCGAACTCGGCGCCTTCACCCCCATCGGCACCACCGACAGCGAGCACGCCTTCTGCTGGATGCTCGGGCGCCTGCACGCCCGGTTCAAGACCCTGCCCCGGCCCTCCACCCTCGACCGGATCGTCGCCGACCTCTGCGCCGAATTGCACGCCCTCGGCGTGTTCAACATGCTGATGTCCGACAGCCGCACCCTCTACGCCCATTGCGGCAAGCGGCTCTGCTACCTCACGCGGCGCTCGCCCTTCGGCAAGGCGACCCTGATCGACGAGGATTGGACCATCGATTTCGCCCGCGAGACCACCGCCAACGACGTCGTGACGGTGGTCGCCACGCAGGCCCTGACCCGCGACGAAAGCTGGACCGTGGTGGAGCGCGGGGACATGCTCACCCTGCGCGACGGCGAGGTGCGGGTGTTGAGGGGACGCAACGGTTGCCCACATGCGACCTGAGCGAGGGTGCATGCGCGGCTCCGATGCGCTACAACCCAGGTAACAGGCGCGCATAGGTCGGGCGTTCACCCAGTCACCGGCCCTCAAGCGCGCTCCTCGGCCGCTTTGGACCGGCGGCCGGGTCACGACAAGCTGACGAGTGCGACGAGCATGACCCGCGAAGACAACGCCGTCCTGCACGCGCAGGACGGTTCCTCGGACGAGCGTCCGAACCTGTCGTCCTCGATCCGGACCCATCTCGGCGAGCATCTGCGCACCGCCTATGACCGGCTCAACGAAGAGACGATGCCGGTTCGCTTCGCCGAACTCATCGACCGGCTCGAAGCCGCCCTGCGCGCGCGCGGCGAGGCGATCGAGCCGGAATTCCGCGACGGCCTTCTCGCGGCGGTGCCATCGCTGCGCGCCTTCGCCCTGTCGCTAACCTCGAACCCGGCCCGCTCGGACGACCTCGTGCAGGACACCCTGCTCAAGGGCTGGCAGCACCGCGCCCGCTTCCAGCCGGGCACGAACCTCAATGCGTGGCTGTTCACGATCCTGCGCAACATCTTCTACTCGGATCACCGCAAGCGGGTCCGCGAGGTCGAGGATCAGGACGGCTCCTACGCCGCCCGCCTCGCCACCGCCCCGCACCAGGGCGACCGGCTCGACGTCGAGGATCTGCAATCGGCGTTGGCCAAGCTCCCGCCGGACCAGCGCGAGGCGCTGGTTCTGGTCGGTGCGGAGGGCGTCTCCTACGAGGAGGCGGCGACGATCATGGGGTGCAAGGTCGGCACGGTGAAGAGCCGCGTGAGCCGCGCCCGAGGCCGTCTGGCCGAACTCCTCGGCTACGACGAGGAGGATCTGGGCTCCGACCGGTTCATCCAGTCGGCCATGCCCGACGCGTGAACGACGTCGTCCGAGCGGTCAACCGTTCGGACACCGTGACGGCGTCGGCCCGGGAGAGGGCCGCAAAATTCGATGCATCCGAATCCGGGGATGGGGCGTTGTTGGCCCGAGCTTCGCTGCGTCCATGCGGCGGAACGACACGGAAACGGAGCATCCGTATGACTTTCAAGACCCTCCTGGCCGCTTCGGCCCTCGCCCTCTCGCTGCCCCTCGCCGCCCAGGCGCAGGGCCTCGTCCCCGGTGCCGAGCGCGGCGCTGCTGCCGGCGCGGATGCGGCCGGTCCGATCGGCGGGATCGTCGGTGGTGCGGTGGGCGCGGCCACGGGCACCGTGGGCGGCATCCTCGGCGTCGACATGGCCCCGCGCTTCCGCAGCTACGTCCGTGAGCGCAACGTCCGCTCCTACGATTACGACGGCCGCGTCGCCGTGGGTTCCACCCTGCCGTCCTCGGGCGTGACCTATTACGACGTGCCGTCCGAGTACCGCGTGCAGCCCGGCTACCGCTACACCGTCGTGAACGACCGCCCGGTGCTCGTCGATCGCGGCCACCGCATCGTCGAGGTGATCGACTAAGCGTTCCGGGTTCGCCCGAGGGCACGTCCCGCCGGAACGACCACCGCTCCGGCGGGATGAGTACGGCCCTGGGCCCCGAAGCGCGTGAGCTTCGGGGCCCTTTTCGCGTTCGGCATTCCAACGGAGGAGGCTTCCCCCATGAGCGACGACGGCGCCGAAGGCAGGCCGGTCCTGCCCGAGCCAGTCCGGGACCATCTCGGCCAGCAACTGCGCGGCACGATCCCCGTGGCCGACAAGCCGCGCTTCCTCGGCGACGAGCCGGAGATTCCCGGCGAGTTCGAGCCGCAGCTGCGCCGCCTGGAGACCCGCCTCAAGACCCACGAGGAAGGCACCGAGGCCGTGGGCGAGGCGCTGGCGCGCATCCTCGACGCGTTCGGCGTGACGCCGGAGCCGTCGAAGGACGCGTGACGCCTCAGACCTTGGGCTTCGTGGCGAGGATGTCGCGGATCTCGCCGAGCAGCTTCACGTCGGCCGGGACCTCGGCCACGGCCTCCGGCTTCTTGTCCTCGGCATGCTGCAACTTGTTCATGGCGCGGATGACCATGAACAGCACGAAGGCGACGATGACGAAGTTCAGCGAGACGGTGAGGAACTGTCCGTAACCCAGCACCGCACCTTGCTTCTTGGCTTCGGTATAGGCGAGCCCTGTCTGCACCTTCGAGGATAGAGGAAGATAGTAGTTCGAGAAATCGAGCCCGCCGGTGATCGCGCCGATGGCCGGCATGAACAGGTCTCGCACCGCCGAGGTGACGATGGCACCGAAGGCCGCGCCGATGATGACGCCGACCGCCAGATCGACGACGTTGCCCCGCAGGGCGAATTTCTTGAATTCCTCGAGCATCCCCACCTCCGCTCCGGCGAATGCGTGAGACCGTGCCTCACGCCCCGGGTGGGTGGGAACCGGGTCTCACGCGCTATCCACCGTCGGTTGCGGCGCCCCTCTCGTCGCTGAGGGTGGCCTGCTCGGCCTTGGCCCGGCGGCGATACTGCGCCGCGCCCACGGGGATGGTGATGAGATAGGCGCCGCTGACCGCCACCAGCGCCTCGAACGGGTAGCTGATGAGGATGCCGAAGGCCGCGACGCCGAGGAGGAAGATCGGCAGGACGAGGCCGCGCGGCACCCGCTTGCCCATGGTCTTGCCCGAGAAGGTCGGCACCGTGGAGACGACCATCAGCGCGATGCACAGCACGTAGACGAGCACCGCCGGCGCCGCCCAGGCATCGAAGGTGAGGCCGAGGAAGTGCAGGTAGAGCGGCAGCATCGCCGTCAGCGCCCCGGCGGGGGCCGGCATGCCGACGAAGAAGTCCTTCTTCCATTCCGGCCGCGAGGGGTCGTCCAGCATCGCGTTGAACCGCGCGAGGCGCAGGCCCATGGCGATGGCGAAGATCAGGGCGATGATCCAGCCCAGCGACTTCAGGTGGAACAGCACGAAGCCGTAGAGGATCAGCGCCGGGGCGCAGCCGAAATTCACGAAGTCGGCCAGCGAATCGAGCTCCGCGCCGAAGCGCGAGGTGCCCTTGAGCAGGCGCGCCACCCGCCCGTCGATGCCGTCGAGGACGCCCGCCGCCACCACGGAGATGACGGCCGGCTCGAACTTGCCCTCGAAGGCCAGCCGGATCGCCGTCAGCCCGAGGCAGAGCGCCATCAGGGTGATCATGTTCGGCGCGATCATGCGAAACGGCACCGGCTTGAACCGGCGCGGGCGCGGCTCGTTCGGATCCGGCGCGAAGGGCGGGAAGAGGTCGTCCACGGCGTCCCCCCTCAGATCCGGCGGAAGCTGCGCTCGGGGCCGCCGCCGAGGTCGGCGAGCACGGTCTCGCCCGCCACCGCCTTCTGGCCGAGGCCGACAAGGACGCGGGTGCCGGCCGGCAGGTAGACATCGACGCGGGAGCCGAAGCGGATCAGCCCGAAACGGTCGCCCGCCGTGAGGGTGTCCCCCGCCGACACGAAGCCGACGATCCGCCGCGCCACCAGCCCGGCGATCTGCACCACGCCGATCCGCGTCGGCGTGCCGCGATGGCTCGCCTCGATGACGAGCCCGTTGCGCTCGTTGTCGTCGCTGGCCTTGTCGAGCTCGGCGTTAAGGAACAGGCCGGGCGTATAGTGGATCTGCCCGATCCGGCCGGCGACCGGCATCCGGTTCACGTGGCAATCGAACACGTTCATGAACACCGAGACGCGGAGCGTGGGCACCTGCGGCAGGTCGAGCTCCGGTGGCGGCAGGACGGTGGCGATGAGGTTCACCCGCCCATCGGCCGGCGACACGACGAGGCCGTCGCCCGTGGGCACGACGCGCTCGGGATCGCGGAAGAAGTAGCAGACCCACAGGGTGAGGATCAGGAAGATCCACCCGAAGAACTGGGAGAAATAGCCCGCCAGCACGGTCAGCACGATGCCGATCAGGATGAAGGGGTAGCCCTCCTTGTGGATCGGCACCAGCGTCCGCCGGATCGTCTCGATGAGGTCGGTCATTCTGAAAGGGCTCGGGGGATCAGATCTCTGCCGGGCGGATGGCAGTCCGTTAGGCCGGCGTCAACTTTCGGGAGGTGAGCGCGGCGCCGCGCCGGCCAGGAAAGCAGAGACTGGCGGATCGCAGCAGCATCCGCGCGGCATCGTCCTGCATGGCCTCCGGGAGCGCGCGGACGCGCGCGATGGCTCGTTCCAATCGCTCGGTCATGGCGGCATGATACACAGCGCCGCGAGGAAAAGACGCGATTCCCGTTCGGAGTTCAGGCGCCCATGAGCCAGCACATCGCCTTTCTCGGCCTCGGTGCCATGGGCGCGCCCATCGCCCGTCATCTGGCGGCCAAGGGCCCTGAGACCGTTACGGCGTGCGATGCCGACCCCGCCCGCCTCGCCGGGCTCGACGGGCCGAGGTTGGTGGCCACCACCGACCGGAGCCGGATCGCGGGGGCCGACGTGCTGTTCCTGTGCCTGCCGGATGGGGCGGTGGTGGAGGCGGCCCTGTTCGGGCCGGACGGTGTGGCGGAGCGCCTCGCGCCGGGCGCTGTCGTAATCGATCTCAGCACGACGACCCATGCCGACGCCCTGCGCATCGGCCGGACACTTGAGGCAGGCGGGCGGCGCTTCCTCGACGCACCGGTCTCGGGCGCGCCGGCCGGGGCGGAGGCGGGGACGCTCACCGTGATGTGCGGCGGCGATGTAGGCGTGTTCGCAGCCGTGCGCCCGTTCCTCGACCGGTTCGGCACCACGGTGCTGCATATGGGCCCGGCGGGGGCAGGCCAATTGACCAAGACGGTCAACAACGTGCTCTACGACATCAACATCGCGGCGCTGGCCGAGGTATTGCCGATGGCGGTGGCGATGGGGCTCGACCCGGCCCAGTTGGGCCAAGTCGTCACGACGGGCACGAGCCGCAGCTACGCCTCGCAATACTTCGTGCCGCGCATCCTCAAGGGCGAGTTCGACGAGGGATACCCCCTCGCCAAGGCCTACAAGGACCTTGTGAGCGCCGCGACGGTGGCTGCCGAGCACGGTTTCCCCCTCCCCGTCACGGCGGCGGCGACTGCCACCTACCAGACCGCCCTCCGCCAGGGCCACGGCGACCGGGACAAGGGCGCCATGGTCCTGCCGTTCGAGACCCTGCTGGGGGTGAAGGTGCGGGGGTGAGGCCGGAGCCCCGCCATCATTGCGAGCGCAGTGAAAAAATCCAGGGACCTGCCACGTCTTGCGAGGTCCCGCTGCCTTGGATTGCGAATGCCTCAACCATAGCATTTCGCTATATATTTGAGTCGCACTCTGTTATGCGAAGCCATGCCGCAGGTCGTCTATAGCCGGGATGCCATCCGCACGTTGAGCCGCATGCCGGCCAACCTGGCCCGGTTGATCCGCACCAAGATGGAGCAGTACGCCGCCGATCCTGGCGCCCTCGCCAACAACGTGAAGATGCTCAAAGGCGAGCCCGGAGTGTTGCGGTTGCGGGTGGGCGACTGGCGCGTCCTGTTCACGGAAGACGGCGTGGTGATCGCCGTCATCCGCATCGCACCGCGCGGCAGCGTGTACGACCAATGAGATTGCTTCGACAGTCGGCCATGGAGGTGCCCGTGAACGTCCAGACCATCACCACCCCGGCGGGGGAGCGCCTCGTCCTTCTGGCCGAGGCCGATTATGCGGCGCTCGTCGAAGCGGCGGAGGACAATGGCGACCGTGCCGCCATCGCTGCGTTCCGCCAGCGGCTGGCGGCGGGCGAGGAGGAACTCTTACCCTCGGCGGTTGTGGACCGCCTCCTCTCCGGGGAGAGCCGTGTCCGCGTCTGGCGCGAGCACCGTGGGTTCAAGGCATCGGAACTGGCCGCAAAGGCCGGCATCGCGCAGGCCTTCCTCTCGCAGATCGAGACCGGCAAGCGCGACGGGACCGTGGAGACCTATCGCAAGCTCGCCGAAGCCCTCGGTGTCACCCTGGACGATCTGGCGGGATAGGATCCCTCAATCCACCGCCGGCGCGTGCAACTCAGCGTCGGTGAAGCGGGCCTGCTCCTCCATGACCAATTGGCCGAGCTCCCGCTTGATCGCGTTGAACTCGGCGCTGGCCGGATCGCGCGGGCGGGGCATGGGGACCGTCACGTCGCGTTTGATGCGGCCGGGCCGGTAGGTCATCACGAGGATGCGGTCGGCGAGGTAGATCGCCTCCTCGATGGAGTGCGTCACGAAGACGATGGTCTTCCGGTACTCCGACCAGATCCGCAGCAGCTCGTCCTGCAGGGTTCGCCGCGTCAGCGCGTCGAGGGCGCCGAACGGCTCGTCCATCAGCATGACGGGCGGATCAAGGGCGAGGATGCGGGCGATGGCGACCCGCTGGCGCATGCCGCCGGAGAGGTCCTTCGGATAGCGCTTCAGGAAGTCGGACAGGCCGAGCTTTTCGGTGATCCGCGCCACCGTCGCGTCGGCCTGGGCGCGGGGCACGCCCTTCACGTCGAGGCCGAAGCGGACGTTGTCCTCGACGCTCATCCACGGGAACAGGGCGTATTCCTGGAACACCATGCCCCGGTCGGGGCCCGGCTCCCGGATCGGCGTGCCGCCGACGGTGATCGCGCCGGAGGTGAGCGGGGTGAAGCCCGCCATGGCGTTGAGCAGGGTGGACTTGCCGCAGCCCGAGGGGCCGAGCAGGCACAGGAACTGCCCCTCCGGCACCGTGGCGGTGATGTCCTGCAACGCGGGCACGCCCGCGGCTCCGCTGCCGAACACCTTGACGGCGTTCGAGACGACGATCTCTGCCGACATGATGTCCTACCGTTCGAGGCCGCGGTGCCAGCGCAGCAGGTGGTCGTTCAGGCGACTCATGGCGCCGTCGATGATCAAGCCGAGGACGCCGATCGTCAGCATGCCGCCGATGATCTTGTCCGACCACATGTACTCGCGGGCTTCGAGGATGCGGTAGCCGAGCCCATCCGACACCGCGATCATCTCGGCGACGATCACCACGATGAAGGCGGTGCCGATGCCGATCCGCATCCCCGCCAGCACGAAGGGGCTGGCGGCGGGCAGGATCACCCGGCGGAACATCGTCCAGCGCCCCGCCCCAAGGTTGCGGGCGGCGCGGATATAGATCGAATCGACCTGCCGCACCCCGGCGATGGTGTTCACCAGCACCGGGAAGAACGTCCCCAGCGCGATCAGGAACAGGGCCGGCGGGTTGCCAAGCCCGAACCAGACGATGGCCAGCGGGATATAGGCGATGGGCGGGATCGGCCGCAGCACCTGCAACAGCGGGTTGAACAGGCCGTAGAGCCTGTCGCTGGTGCCGAGGAGCAGGCCGGTCGGCACCGCGAGCCCGGCGCCGATGGCGAAGCCAGCCAGCACCCGGCCGAGGCTCGAAACCGCGTCGTGCGGCATCTCGCCGGAGAACAGCCAGGAGAGGTAGCTCTCCTGGCCCGGATCGTAGGGAAGTGCCGGCTGGAGGCCGGACCACCACTTCACCGCCACCGCCGAGGGCGGGGGCAGCACCACGGGGGAGACCACCCCGCTCCGGCTCATGACCTCCCACAGGAGGAGCAGCGTCACCGGGACCAGGACACCGCGGAAGGACGAGAGCGCCATCGGCTCAGTTGACCTTCAGGTTGGCCTTGGCCTTCTCGAGCAGGTCGAGCTTGACCCACTCGGCGTCGGATTTCGGCGGGTTCTGCATCTTCCCCAGGCCGTACTTCACCATGTAATCGGCCGTGGTCTGCATGTGCCCGGCCGGCATCGCGTAGGTGTAGCTGGCGTTTGCCATGCCATCGCGAAAATCCTGGGCGGACAGCTGACCCTTAAAGACCTGCTCGCGCACGTATTTCTCGGCGAGCGCCGGATCGTCGATGAAGGCCTTGGTCGCGGCCACGAACAGGTTCAGCACCTTCTGCGCCACTTCCGGGCGCTCGGTGTACATCTTCTCGGTCATCACAAGGGGGCGCACCGGCTTGCCGATGGGCGTGTCGTAGGGCTTCACCAACTCGACCCCCCAGCCGGCGCTGATGGCTTGCGTCGATTGCGGCTCGGACTGGCAGATCACGTCGACGTATTTCTGCGCCAGCGCTTGGTTCAGGTCGGCGTAGTTGTTGAAGTAGGTGAGTTGCACGTCCTTGCCGGGCCGCTCAGACCACGTCATCCCGTGCTTGTCGAGTTCGGCAAGCAGCATCAAATCCTGCGTGCCGCCCCGGACGGTGGCCACCTTGAGGCCCTTCAGGTCGGCGGCGGTCTTGGCCGGCAGATCCGGCCGCTTGAGGATGCGCACCCCGCCATCGGCAAAGCCCGCCACCACGAGGAGCTTCACGCCGTTGCCGCGGGCGGCCACGGCGCCGTCGCCGCCGGAGGCCGCGATGTCGATCTGGTCCACCGCCATGGCGGGGTAGATGTCGGCGCCCTTGGCGAACTGGCGCTCGTCGATCTTTAAGCCGTATTTCGGGGCGATCTCCTTCATGTAGGAGATGGCGCCGTAATGGGCGAACTTGAGGTTGCCGAGACGCACGACGTCCTCGGCGCGGGCCGGCGCGGCGAGCGCAACGGCGGCGGCGCAGGCCGCCAGCAGATGTCTGATCACGATACTCTCCCCGGGACTGAACGATGTCCGACCGGCCTTCTTGCTGGGCCGTGTTGTGTCAGGGGTATATCGCTTCGGCGGCCGAGTTAATCCCGATCGAGGCCGGACGAACCGGATTCTGCATACATCTCGCGGCCCTTGCCCGGGGCGGTCATTCCGCCGCCACCGGCTCGGAGCGGGGGAGTGCCGGCGCGTCCGCCTCCCGCGCCAGCACCTCGCGGGCGGCGTCGGCCTCCCGCTGGCGGGCCCAGAGGGCGGCGTAGATCCCGCCCTTGTCGAGGAGCTCGCCATGGGTGCCGCGCTCGGCCACGACGCCCTTGTCGAGGACGAGGATCGCGTCGGCGTTGACGACGGTAGACAGGCGGTGGGCGATGACGAGGGTCGTGCGCCCCCGCGCCACCCGGTCGAGGGCGTCCTGGATTTCGGCCTCGGTGAAGGAATCGAGCGCCGAGGTCGCCTCGTCGAGGACGAGGATCGGCGGCCCCTTCAGGATGGTGCGGGCGATGGCGACCCGCTGCTTCTCGCCGCCCGACAGCTTCAGGCCGCGCTCGCCGACCGGCGTCTCGTAGCCCTCCGGCAGGCCCGAGATGAAGCGGTCGATCTGGGCGAGCTGGGCCGCCTCCTGCACCTCGGCGTCGCTCGCGTCGGGGCGGCCGTAGCGGATGTTGTAGCCGATCGTGTCGTTGAACAGCACCGTGTCCTGCGGGACCATGCCGATGGCGGCGCGCAGGGATTCCTGCGTGACGGTAGCGATGTCCTGTCCGTCGATGCTGATCCGGCCGGATTGCGGCTCGTAGAACCGGAACAGCAGCCGGGAGAGGGTCGACTTGCCCGCCCCTGAGGGGCCGACGATGGCGACCGTCTGGCCGGGCTTTACCTCGAAGGAGACGCCGCGCAGGATCGGCCGCTCCGGCGTGTAGGCGAAGCGCACGTCCTCGAACCGCACCGTGGCGCCGGCCACCGCGAGGGGCTTCGCCCCGGGCTTGTCGGCGATCTCGGGGTTCTGCCCGAGGATGCGGAACATGTCGTCGATGTCGATGAGCGCCTGTTTGATCTCCCGGTAGATCATGCCCATGAAGTTGAGGGGCATCGAGAGCTGCACCAGCATGGTGTTGGCCAGCACGAAGCCGCCGATCGTCGTGCGCCCGGCCAGGATGTCCCGCGCCGCCAGCCACATCACCACCGTCATGCCGGCGGTGAAGATCGCCGCCTGTCCGGCGTTGAGCACCGCGAGCGACACGTAGGTCTGCGTCGAGGCCTTTTCGTATTTCGCCATCGAGACGTCGTAGCGGGCAGTCTCGCGGGCCTCCGCGCCGAAATACTTCACCGTCTCGTAGTTGAGCAGCGAATCGACGGCCTTGGTGTTGGCGTCGGTGTCCGAGGAGTTCATCCGGCGGCGGATGGCGATCCGCCACTCCGTCGCCTTGTAGGTGTAGCCGAGATAGGCCGCCACGGTGAGGAAGGCGGTGAGCGCGTAGAGCCAGTCGAACTCGTAGGCGAGGATGCCGAGCACCAGGGCGAACTCGACGATGGTCGGCACCAGGGTCAGCACCATCAGGCGTGACAGGTCCTCGATGCCGGAGCGCCCCCGTTCCAGCACGCGGGTGAGGCCGCCGGTCTTGCGCTCCAGATGGAAGCGCAGCGACAGGGCGTGCATGTGGGCGAAGGTCATCAGCGCGAGGCGGCGTACCGCGTGCATCGCGACCTTTGCGAACAGCCCGTCGCGGACCTGGGTGAGCAGCGCCATCGCCACCCGCGACAGGCCGTAGAGGCCGATGAGCAGCATCGGCGCGGCGATCAGCCCGGCCGGCACGCCCTTCTCCTGTCCGCCCACCGCCGCGACGAGGGCGTCGGTCGCCCATTTGAAGGTGAAGGGCGTCACCATCGTCGCCGCCTTGGCGACGAGGAGCAGCCCGAAGGCGATGAAGACCCGCCGCTGCAGGTCCGGGCGCCCGTGCGGCCAGAGATGCGGCCACAGGCGGCGGTAGGTCTCGATCAGGCCGGGGCGAGCGGGCGGGGTCGTCCCGGACGGGGACGGGGTGGCATCGGACATGGAAAGGGGTTCTGGCGCGGGATTAAGGCGCATATAGGCACGTGCGGGCGCTCCCGCACCCCGTCCGGCGGGACGACGGCGTGCCGCCTAGCCCCGCCGGTCGTCCGGTAGCACGAAGATCTGGCCGGGATAGATCAGGTCCGGATCGCGGATCTGCCCCTGGTTGGCGTCGTAGATCACCGTGTAGCGCTCGCCGCGCCCGTAGATCCGCTTGCTGATCTGCCAGAGGTTGTCGCCCCGGGTGATCCGTGCCGTGGCGATGGCGGGCACGAAGACCGTCCCCGACGCGGCGGGATCCTCCTGGGCTTCGGCGAGACCGTTCGCGGCCGGCGGCGGCGCCGGGAGGGACCGCGGCGACGGTGACGACGGGAGCGTGGCCACCATGGGCTCGCCGCGCGGCGCCGAGGCGCCATGCTTCTGCTCCGGCTTGGCGTGGTCCCCCTTGCTGTGATCCATTTGCCCGTGATCCGCGCGGGCCGCCTCGGCGACCTGCTGCGGCATGGCGAACGGCACCTCCGCACGGTGCAGGACGCGGCCGGATTTCGGATCGATTTCATCGATCCGCACCTGATACTGGCCCTGCGCGACGCCCCGTCCGATGGTGAAGGTCACGCGGCCGTCCGGCCCGATCCGGGCCGGGGCGATGAGCGTGTCGTTGAGATAGAGCCTCACATCCGTGCCGGGCTTGCCGGTGCCCGTCACGAACAGGCGCCCGCCGGGCTCGGCATCGACGCTGACGATCCGCGTCGTCGCGTCCTGGGCGGGGCGTCCGGTCGGAGTCGTCCCACCCCCGCCTGCGGGCTTGTCCACCCGGCCGGCCTGGGCCGTCTCGGGGGTGCCGGGCTGGGAGAGGACCACGGTCGGCGCATCGGGGGTCGAGAGGGCGACGAGGGGGCGGCTCTTGCCCTCCGGCGCCACCGAGACGGCCACGCTCTGCGGCGAGCGGACCTCCTGGCCATCCGCCGTCCGCGACCGCAGCATGATCTCGCTCGATCCCTTCGGCAGGGCCGGCGGGACGATGGCGAATTGCCCGTTCGGATCGGTCAGCGCCTTGGCGACGGGCTTCCCGTCGACCAGCATCTCGATGACCGTGTTCGGACGGCCCCGTCCCGCCACCACCGCGTCGCCGTTCGGCTCGACGCGGACGATATCGAAGCTCGGTGCGACGGCGGCCTCGGCCGCCTTGCCCGGCTCCGCCCCTGCGGCGGGGGCGTTGCCCGCGCCGGGATTCGGTTTCGCCTCGGCGGGCTTGTCCTGCGGCGGCGTCTCCTGCCGAGGCGAGTCCTGCCGAAGCGTCTCCTGGGCGGGCTTGTCCGCATCCTTGCCCGGCAGCGGCGCATCGGGGGAGAGAGCGGAGAGCTTGCCCTGGGCCGCCTGCTCGACCCGCGACAATCCGCCGGCCCCGTAGAGGCCCAAAACGATCCCGAGACCCACCAGAAGGCCGACGAGCGCCAGGACGATTCCGTGCCGTAGCCGACCCGACGTCACCACGTTCCCCTCCCTCGCCGCCCCACCGTCAAGGGACGAAAACTCAAAACTTCGCGGACCTCCTCGTGGAAACCCGTCGACTGCACGGCCTATAATAACGTACACGGGCCGGGCACCAAGCCGCTCTACCCTTGTGGTTGGCGAATCCTGCGGGAATTCAGCACTTTGCTGCAACTTCACCCGGATGCAGGACCTTCGGGGCGGCCCCCAGAATGCGCGAAGGAGGGCGCCGGATGGCCCTGGTGAGGACGGTCTGTGTCTATTGCGGCTCCGGGTTCGGCAAGAATCCGGCCTTCAAGGAGGCGGCGCAGCAGCTCGGCACCGCGCTTGCGCAGGCCGGCATGTCCCTCGTCTACGGCGGCGGCGATGTTGGGCTGATGGGCACCGTCGCCCGCGCCGTGCTGGAATCGGGCGGCCACGTCACCGGCATCATCCCGGACTTCCTCCAGGCCCGCGAGAACATGCTGGACGCCGTCGATGAGACCATCGTCGTGCCGGACATGCACACCCGCAAGCGCCTGATGTTCGAGCGCTCGGACGCGTTCGTCACCCTCCCCGGCGGGATCGGCACGCTCGAGGAACTCGTGGAGCAGCTCACTTGGGCGCAGCTCGGGCGGCACAAGAAGCCGGTCGTGCTCGTCTCGGTGGATGACTTCTGGGCGCCCCTACTGGGCCTGTTCGACCACATGCGCGACCACGGCTTCATCCGCGACGGGTTGGACCTGAGCTACCTCGTGGCGAAGGACGCCGCCGCCGTGGTGCCGCTCCTCCAGGCCGCCGGCCACGAGCCCGACGACCATGCCGAGGAACTCGTCGTCACGAAAATGTAGTCGCTACTTAGCCGGCGCAAGTATTGATATGTTGCTATTCCGCAACTTGTTGTTGTTTTCAAATATATGACGGGATTATGACAAAATCCACAGGCTAGGCTTTGGTTAAACAACCCTCACCCGAGGACCAGCGGGTTGGGGGCAACAATGGACTTCAAGCAGAGTGTGTCAATCGCCGCGCTCGCATTGGCGGCGTTCGGCCCATCGGCCGTGCAGGCCCAGACGGTCAACACCACGCCGTCCAACGTCAACGTTCTGAACCTGCTCGGCCCGTTCCTCGGGCTGAACGCGACGCAGGTCGGCCAGCAGACGCTGCAGCTGAACCTGTCGCAGGCCGTCGCCCAGAATCGGGGTGCCTCGGTCGCGGACCAGCAGAAGGCGATCAGCGACAAGGCCCTGCCGGGGAGCGCGGCCTTCACCACCTCGATCACGCTGGCCGACGGCACGCGGGTGAACCTCGGCCCGGCGGACAACCTCGCGGGCGGGCTGCCGGCACAGGCGCCGCAGAGCGCGGGCGGCCTCACCCCCCTTCAGCCGGTGGGCGGCCTCGGGCCGCAACTCGGCGGGATCTACCAGACGGGCATCCGCGCCAGCACCGCCAACAGCGGCCCCCTGACGGCGACGTTCAACCTGCTGAACCAAGCCTACACCGTGTTCAGCGCCGATCTCGGCGTGGCGAAGAATTACTTCGCCAACGGCGCGGCCACCAACCCGAGCACGACGCCCGCCGGCTACGTGCCGGTTCCGGCCGTGGCGCCCGCCGGCTATTCCCTGCCGACCGGCCCCTACACGATCCCCGCCGGCTCGCCGGCCGGCGCGGCGGGCTCCACCGGCACCCTGCCGAACCGCTACGACAGCGTCCTCGACCTCGCCTACGGCGTGCGCAACACGCAAGCCGGGCAAGATGTCTACGGGTCGTCGCGGCCGATCCAGGTGGCGCAGAGCCAGTACAACGTGTTCGATCCGACCGCGTTGAACGGCATCGCGACCAACCCGTCCTTCCCGAGCGGGCACACGCAATACGCCTATACCGACGGCTACTTGCTCGCGATGCTCGTGCCGCAGCAATACCAGAACATGCTGCTGCGGGCCTCCGACTATGCCAACAGCCGCATCGTGCTGGGCGTCCACTACCCGCTGGACATCATCGCCTCGCGCGCCTTCTCAGCCTACGACCTCGCCCAGGCGTTCACGAACCCGGCCTACATCAATAACGCCACGACCACGGGCACGGCGATCAAACTGCCGAGCCTGTTCACGGCGGCGCAGGCCGAGTTGCAGACCTACCTATCGGCCCAGTGCGGCAACACCGTCGCCGCCTGTGCCAACAGTGCGGCGAACACGACCAATAACCCCTACCTGCCCAACGCGGCCAACCAGGCGCTCTACCAGTCCCGCCTGACCTACGGCCTGCCGACCCTGACCTTCGCCCAGGCGCCCCGCGAACAGGCGCCTTCTGGCGGGCCCGACGCCTCGATCCTGCTGGCTCCGCTCTACGGCGGCAGCACGAGCGCGGCGAAGACCCTCGCCCCGAACGGCGGCCTCTACGGCCAGCTCACGACGGGGACGATCAACCAGATCATCGTGAACACCGAGGGCAACGCGCTCGCCGCCTTCTACGGGACGGCACTGAGCTACTGGTCTCGCCTCGATCTCTACTCGGCGGCCGGGTATTTCGGGAACGTCACCGGCACCCTGTCGATGGACCCGACCGACCGGCTCAACACCGGCACGAGCATCGGCAGCGGCGGCGCCCTCTACGCCAATGGCACGATCGGCGGCACGGTCATCGTCAACAGCGGCGGCCTCCTCGGGGGCTCCGGCACGGTGGGCGGGCTCGCGGCCCTCTCTGGCGGCACGGTGGCACCGGGCAATTCCATCGGCACCCTGAACGTGGCCGGCAACGCCGTCTTCGCGGCGGGCTCGGTCTATCAGGTCGAGGCCAACGCGGCGGGCCAGTCCGACCGGCTCGCGGTCTCCGGCACGGCGACGCTGGCCGGTGGCACGGTTCAGGTGCTGGCGCAGAACGGCGCCTACAACCCGCGCACGCAGTACGCGATCCTCAACGCGACCGGTGGCGTCACGGGCCAGTTCGCGGGCGTCACCTCGAACTTCGCCTTCCTGACCCCGACCCTTCGCTACCAGCCGACCGAGGTCGACCTGACGCTCACGCGCAACGACGTCGCCTTCGCGAGCATCGCCACGACCCGCAACGGCGCCTCCGTCGCCAACGCGATCCAGGCGGGCGGGCCGGGCAGCGCCATCTACGGTTCGACCGTGGGCCTGACCACACCGGAGGCGCAGGGTGCCTTCCGCGCGCTGGCCGGTGACATCCATGGCTCGACGGTCTCGTCGTCCTACGAGACGGCGTTCTTCGTCCGCGAGGCGATCCTCGACCGGCTGCGCTGGGGCACCACCCCCGGCGCGGCGGACGGCCTCAGCTTCGGCAACCTGCCGGCCAGCTACACCGCCGACCTGCCCGGTCGCCGGCCGCCGGTCGTGAGCGTGCCGATGCAGACCCTCGACCCGACCGTGGTCGGGATCTGGGGCCAGGGCTTCGGCGCGTTCGGCAGCGCGAGCGGCGGCAACGCCTTCGGGCTGGACCGGACGCTCGCCGGCTTCGCGGCGGGCCTCGACGTGCGCCTGCCGAGCGGGATCAAGCTCGGTGTGGTCGGCGGCTACACCGAGAACACCCTCGACACGAATGGCCGCTTCCAGTCGGCCGGCGTGACTAGCGGGTTCGGCGGCGTCTACGGCGGCTACGAGGTCGGGCCGGTGTCGCTCCGCCTCGGCGCGGTCTACGCGGACGAGTCGCTGCGCACCCGCCGTGCCGTGATCTTCCCCGGCGTGGCGGACACCCCCACCGGCCGCTACGGCGGCTACACGGTGCAGGGCTTCGGCGAGATCGGGTACAAGTTCTTCCTCGGTCAGCCCGCTCCGGTGGCGCTAGTGTCGAAGGGTGCGGCCCTCCAGCCGGTGCAGCCTTCCCTGACCTACATCGAGCCCTTCGTCGGCGGCGCCTATGTCGGCATCCACCGGGACGGCTTCGCCGAAACCGGCGGCGTGGCGGCCCTGCGCGGCTTCGCCCGCGACTACGACCTCGGCGCCCTGACGGTGGGCGTGCGCGGCCAGACCGCCTTCGACTTCGGCACCGGCCTGCCGCTCTCGGCCCACGCCCTGGTCGGCTACCGCCGGGCTTTCGGCGACGTGGTGCCGAAGGCGCTCCTGGCCTTCGGGACCGGCCCGTCCTTCCTGTCGGCCGGCGTGCCGATCGACCGGGACGCGATGGTTGCGGAAGTCGGCCTCGATCTGCGGGTGGCGCCGGGCGCGACGCTGGGCGTGGCCTATACGGGCCAGACCGGTTCGCGCGCCCAGGACCAGGCGGTGAAGGGCAACTTCACCTACCGGTTCTGAGCCTCACGCAGCGGACAGTGACAGGGCGGCGCTCCGAAAGGGGCGCCGCCCTTTCCGTTAGCGGACCGCCTTCGCCTTGGCCTTCGGGGCCGGCTCCGCGCCGTCTTCGATGCCGGCCGCGTTGATGGTCTCGGCGATCTTCGAGAGGAGCGCGTCGGTCTTCTTCTCTTCCTGCAAGGTCTCGTCGAGGAGGCTCGCCGCATCCGCGTAGCCGAGTTGGCTCGCCCAGGTCTTGAGCGTGCCATAGCGGGCGATCTCGTAATGCTCGACCGCCTGGGCGCAGGCGGCGAGGACGGCATCGGCCGCCGGGCTGTCGCCGAAATCCTCCAGATCCTCCTCCATCTCCGAGGTGATGCCCTGCATCGCCTCGCAGGTCTTGGCGCGGGCGGGCTTGCCGATGATCTCGAAGACCTGGGTCAGGCGCTCGACCTGATGGGCGCTCTCCTCGGCATGGGTCTCGAAGGCCTGCCGAAGCTCGTCGTGCTCCGCCGCCTTGGCGGATTTCTTGAGGGCTTTCACCGATTGCTTCTCGGCGTAGTAGACGTCCTTGAGGGTCTCGTAGAACGCGTCGTGAAGCGTCTTCTGCTTGGTGGCCATGGCGATCGGAACTCCTGCGGGCTGTGGAATGGCCGAGCGGGTGAAAGCGGCCACATCCCGCCAACCCCGGCTTGGCTCTGCGGGTCCCGCCTTTATTCTCACCGTCCGCAGGAACTTTCCGGATCGCCGCGTTCGGTCTCGCTTACTTGGCGATCATTGGGCACCCGCCCTCGCTCATCGGGCGGAAGGCCTGATCGGCGGGGATGGTCTCCAAGACCTTGTAGAGGTCCCACTCGCCCTTCGACTCGGCCGGAGCCTTCGCCTCGAACAGGTACATCGGGTGGATCTTGCGCCCGTCCGGCCGGATCGTCCCCTTGCCGAAGAGCGGATCGTCGGTGGGGATCTCCTTCATCTTGGCGACGACCGCCGCGCCGTCCTTGGCCGAGTGCAGGGCCTCGACGGCCTTCAGGTAATGGAGCGTGCTGGCGTAGACGCCCGCCTGATACGAGGTCGGCTTCTTGCCCGGCATCTTCTGCGAGAAACGGTCGGCGAAGGAACGGGTGGCGTCGTTCAGGTCCCAGTAGAACGAGGCGGTGAACTGGAGCCCCTGGGCCACGTCGAGGCCCAGCGAGTGGATGTCCGTGATGGCGATCAGCAGGGCCGCGAGTTGCTGCCCGCCCTGGCGGATGCCGAATTCGTGCGCCTGCTTGATCGCGTTGGCCGCATCGAGCCCCGCATCGGCCAGCCCGATCACCTGTGCGCCGGAGGCCTGGGCCTGGAGCAGGAAGGACGAGAAATCCGGGTTCGGGAAGGGCGTGCGCACGCCGCCGACGACCTTGCCGCCGTTCTTCTCCACCACCGCCTTGGTGTCCCGTTCGAGTGCCAGCCCGAAGGCGTAGTCGGCGGTGATGAAGTACCAGGATTTGCCGCCGCGCTTCAGCAGGGCCTTGCCGGTGCCGTTGGCGAGCGCCGCCGTGTCGTAGGTCCAGTGGACGGTGTTCGGCGTGCAGGCCGGGCCGGTGAGGTCGGCGGTGCCGCCGCCCGAATTCACGAAGGCCTTGTTCTTCTCCTTGGTGATCTGCGCGATGGCGAGCGCCACCGACGAGGTCGGCACGTCGAAGATCGCATCGACCCCGTCGCGGTCATACCATTGCCGGGCAATGGAGGCGCCGACATCGGGCTTGTTCTGGTGGTCGGCGGCGATGACCTCGACCTTGAGCCCGTGCTGCTCCGGCTTGAAATCCTCCACCGCCATCCGCGCCGCGACCACCGCGCCCTCGCCGGTCGAGTCGAAATAGACGCCGGAGCGGTCATTCAGGACGCCGATCTTCACCGGCACGAGGTCGGCGGCATGGGCGTCAAGATGGGCGGCGGCGAGCGTGCAGAACGCGGCGAGCGCCCCCGCCGCGAGGGTACGGGTCGACATCGGTCTCTCTCCCTAGGGGCATGACGATCCCACCGCGTTCGGTGCGGCGGGTTTGCATGACGGATGCAGCTTAGACGGCGTGTTCGGCCGTTGCCTACGCCTCGGGTTGAGGAAGCGTCCCCGGAGTCAGGCCCAGGATCGCCCGCGCCTCGGCCGGGCTCGCGGGCGTGCGGTCGATATGAGCGAGCAAGCTCACCGCCTTCTCGACCAGGGCCGCGTTGCTCGGGGCGAGCTGCCCCCGTCCGAGATAGAGGTTGTCCTCCAGTCCGACGCGGACATGCCCGCCCATCCCCGCCGCCACGGCGAGCATCGGGAACTCCGCCCGGCCGATGCCGAAGGCCGACCAGACCGCGTCCTCGGGCAGACGGGCGCGCAGGGCGACCAGGGTTTCGGGCGTGGCCGGCGCCCCCCACGGAATGCCGAGGCAGAGCTGGAACAGCGGTGGCCGGGCGAGGTGCCCCTCCGTGATGAGATGCCGGGCAAGCTCGATATGGCCGAGGTCGAACACCTCGATCTCCGGCTTCACCCCGGCCTCACGGATCGCCTTCGCCATGGCGCGCAGGTGCGCGGGTGTGTTGAGGAACAGGTGCTCGCCGAAATTCATCGTGGCGATGTCGAGGGTGCAGATCTCGGGCTTCAGCGCGCCGACATGCCGGGTGCGTGCCTCGGGCGTGACGAAGGTGGTGCCCGGCCCCGCCACGGCGGGGTCCGTCTCCCCCGGCACGAAACGTCCGCCCGCGCCCGTGGTGAGGTTGAGGATGACGTCGCCGTTGCGCTCGCGGATCCGCTCCACGACCTCGTGGTAGAGGGCGAATTCCATACTCGGCGCCCCGGTCTCGGGATCGCGGACATGGATGTGGACGATGGCCGCTCCCGCCGCGGCGGCATCGAGGGCGGAGCGTGCGATCTGCTCGGGCGTCACCGGGACGGCCGGGTTCTTCTTCGGCGTGTCGAAGGAGCCCGTCAGCGCGCAGGTGACGATCGTCCTGTCGGTCATGTTCACTCCTCCCGCTTTTGCGCCAGAGTGGCACGGCGGCGGGAGGCTGGCGAGGCGTCGCGCCCTAGCCGCCGACGCCTGTGGCGACACCGGCGAGCATCGCGACACCCAGAACCAGCACGAAGGCGGCGGCCAGCAATTCGAGCCCACCGACCGCCCTCGCCCCGGCCTGTCCGCGACCGCCGGCCAGCGCCAGGGCGGCGCGCTTGGCGAAGACGGCGAGCGCGGCAAGCGCGGTGGTGGTGAGCGCGGTGCCCACCGCCATGGCGAGGACGGCGAGGATGCCGGCGAGCGGCACGCCCTGCGCCATCGCGAAGACGAGCACGAGCACCGCCCCGGCGCAGGGCCGCGAGCCCGCCGCGAGGACGATCCCCGCCCGCGCCCGCCAGGTCCGTGCGGAGTCGACGCGCTCGGCCGCCGGCATGTGAGCGCAATCCGGCCCGCAGGCGCTGCCGGCCATCTGGCCCGATGCGAGCTGCCCGGCCTTGCGCCAGGTCAGGGCGAGGCCGGCGGCGGCCACCAGGGCGAAGCTTGCCGTCTCGATGAAGGTGCCGGCCCGCGTCATCGTCGCGGCGGTGGCGTTGAGGACGAGGCTGCCGACCCCCACCAGGGCCATCGCCACGGCGGCCTGCAGCAGGGCGGCGCAGGCGCTGAGGGCGCAGCCAAGGCGAAAGGCGCGCTCCCCCGCCAGAATGTAGCCGGCGATGACCGCCTTGCCGTGCCCCGGCCCGGCGGCGTGGAAGACGCCGTAGGCGAAGGCGAGGCCGATCAGCGGCGTCCAGTCGCCCCCGCCCTTGAGGGCGGTGACGGCGGCGTTCATGGCCCGCGAGAAGCTGGACTGAAGCGAAAGAATGAGGCCACCGAGGCCAGTGGTGGCGGGGGCGGCCTCGCGGAACCCGATGCCGAAGGGCGAGCGCGGCGGCGGCGCGGCGATACCGGGGGCGATGAGCCACGCCAGCAGGGCGACGAGGAGCGCCGCCAAGGCGACCGCCCCGGCCATCAGCGCGAGGCGCTGGGGCAGGCGCGAGGCCGGCGCGGCGGGGGCGATACCGAGCCCTACGGACACGCGACGATCACCCGGTTGGCGAACTGCTCGCCGTAATTCGAGGCGGCGGTGAGGGCTTCGAAGAAGGCCTCGCTCATGCCGGTCTTGGCGTCGGCGACCTTCGTCTGGTCGTTCTTCGGCCGCGTGACCGAGGCGGTGCAGCCCTGCGGCGCCCCCGTCAGCGTCACCGCATCCTGCCCCTCCGCGAAGCCGAAGGAGACGAAATAGGTCGGGTCGTAGATTTCGAGCGCCGCCACGCCCCGTCCCGGCGCCGCCGGGCTCTTGAGGGGCAAGAGGAAGCTGAGCGTCAGGGCGTTGCCCTCCATCCGCATCGCCGCCTCGCGGGGCTCGGCGAAGGCCTGCTCCTTGCCGGCGACCTTCAGCTTCGTGAAGTAGCCGAACTCCGCGAGGTTCTCGGTGTTCGTAGTCGCGAGGGACGCCAGCTCGTCGGGGCTGAGCTTGCCGTCCTTGTTGGCGTCGAGCCCCTGGGTGACGTAGGCCGAGTATTCCGGATCGAACGCCCAGATATGGCGCACGCCCGTGACCTTGCCGTCCGCGTAGGCGACCTGCGCCCTGGCGGAGACCCAGACGTGGGGATGGGCCTGCGCGGCCGTCGCGGCACAGCAGGCGGCGACGGCGAGGAGGCTGCGGAGGGCGGCGGTCGGCATGGGCGGCACGCTCGCGGCGATGGGTCAACGAAGGATGAACGCGCGCTTGTTCGCCCGGCCGTGGGGCGAAAGCGAGGCGCGCTATTGCCCTGCGTCCAATCCCATCAGTTGGAAGCTCACCCGCAAATCGTCCGACATCGGCACATCGAGGCGTTCGCCGTTCGGCAGGCGCTTGAGGAACCAGCGCTCGTAGGTCCAGCGCAACTCGCGGGATTCGGCGAGCCGCCGGAAGGTGTCGGCGACCAGGGACGCGAATGCCGGGTCGTCCTTGCGGAACATGATTCCGTAGGGCTCGAAGGAGAGCTTGTCCGGCAGCACCGTGTAGGAGGACCCATCCGCCGGATCGGTGGCGATCAGCCCGTAGAGGAGGATGTCGTCCAGGGCGAAGGCATCGGCCTTGCCAGCCTTCACCAGGGCAAAGGAGGCGGCGTGGTCGGGCGCCGTCACCACCTGCGCGTCGATCTTCAACCGGGCGAGGAGATCGCGCAGGATGCGCTCGTTGGTGGTGCCGGCGGTGACGACCACCGTCTTGCCGCCGAGGTCCCGGTAGGAGGTGAGCGTCGAGCCCTTCCGCACGAGGAGCTTCGTGGCGCTGATGAAGTCGACGGGCGAGAAGGCGACCTGCTTGCGCCGCTCGGCGTTGGCGGTGGTCGAGCCGCATTCGAGATCGACCTTGCCGGAGGCGACGGCCCCGATGCGGGTCTCGGACGTCACCGGCTCGTAGCGGACCCTGAGGGGGCGACCGATCGCCGTCTGCACGTCGTCCACGATCTCGCCGCACAGGTCGATGGCGTAGCCCGCCACCCGGGGCGTGCCGTCGGCCCGCTTGCCCTCCACGAAGGAGAACGGGATCGAACTCTCCCGGTAGCCGATCACGATCTCCCCCCGCTGGGCGGCGGTCTTGAGCGTGCCGGTCAGGACCTCCACCGCCCCTGCGGGACAGGCGGCGAGGGTCAGTGCGGCGGCGAGGGCGAGGGCCCGGTTCCGCGTAGCCATGTCGGCCATCCCCTCCCGGTCGCCCTACTCGGCCGGCGCGGCGGCGCCGGGCATGTGATCGAGGCGCTGGTCCTCCAGGGTGAGCTGGCCCTCCCACTTCGCCACGGCGACGGTCGCGATGCTGTTGCCGAGGACGTTGGTCGCCGAGCGGCCCATGTCGAGGAACTGGTCGATGCCGATGATGAGCAGCAGCCCCGCCTCGGGGATGTTGAACTGCGACAGGGTCGCCGAGATCACCACCAGCGAGGCGCGCGGCACGCCGGCCATGCCCTTCGATGTGACCATCAGGAGAAGCAGCATCGTCAGTTGCTGCGTCCAGGTGAGCGGGATGTTGTAGGCCTGCGCGATGAACATCACCGCGAAGGTGCAGTACATCATCGAGCCGTCGAGGTTGAACGAGTAGCCCATCGGCAGCACGAACGAGGTGATCTTGTTCGGCACGCCGAACTGCTCGAGGTTCGAGAGCAGCTTCGGATAGGCCGCCTCGCTCGACGCGGTGGAGAAGGCCAAGACGAACGGCTCCTTGATCAGGTTCACGAGCCGGCTGATCCCGCCTGTGCCGACGAGGAGGGTGCCGACCCCCATCAACAGCATCCACAGGCAGAACAGGCCGAAGTAGAACATCAGCATGAACTTGCCGTAGGTGACGAGGACACCGATGCCCTGGGTTGTGATGGTCGCCGCGATGGCCGCGAAGACGGCGACGGGGGCGAACAGCATCACGTAGCCGGTGACCTTGAGCATCACGTCGGCGACGCCCTCGATCCCCTTGGCGAGGAACTGGCCCTTCTCCCCGAGGGAGGCCAAGGCGACGCCGAAAAAGATCGAGAATACAACGATTTGCAGGATTTCGTTGTTGGCCATCGCCTCCACCGCGCTCTTGGGCACGAGGTGGGTGACGAACTCCTTCAGGGAGAGCGAGGCGGCCTTCAGGCCGGTGCCCGCTCCGGCGTCGGGGAGCGGCAAGTTCAGGTTGTGGCCGGGCTGGAGAAGGTTCACCAGCATCAGGCCGAGCAGCAGCGAACAGAACGACGCGCCCACGAACCACAGCAGTGCCTTACCGCCGACCCGGCCGACGGAAGCAGTATCGCCCATGTGCGCGATGCCCACGACCAGTGTCGAGAACACCAGAGGCGCAATGATCATCTTGATGAGCCGCAGGAAGATATCGGACACCAGTGCGATGTATCCGGCGATCTCCTTGGCGGTCTGCGGATCCGGCCAAGTGATGCTGCAGGCATAACCCACCGCGATGCCGAGTACCATTCCGACAAAGATGAGTGTGGTCAGTCTCGATCCGGACATTGCTGATCCCTCCCCGCACCCGCCCGGGTCGATTGGTTACATTTCTCGTAACGGTCCAGCAGACACCATGCCATCCGCAAGCCCGCTTGCTGAAATTTGTGCGGCAAATGCCTGGATTTGTGTCGATGACGCCCCCGGGGCCCCTGTGGCGTCGAGGCTACGCTTGCGGTACGGGTCTTGCGGACCGACCCCGGAGGATTGAAACGCTCTGGGGCATCGAGCGGACGGGTGTATGGACGTCTTCCTGCAGCAGTTGATCAACGGCCTGACGCTGGGCTCGATCTACGGGTTGATCGCCATCGGCTATACGATGGTCTTCGGCATCATCGGCATGGTGAACTTCGCCCATGGCGACGTCTTCATGGTCTCCTGCTTCATTTCCCTGATCCTGTTCCTGCTGCTGACGACGTGGCTCGGCGTCACCTCCATCGTGCTCGCCTTCCTCGTGGTGCTGGTGCTGGCGATGGCGCTCACCGCCCTCTGGGGCTGGGCCATCGAGCTGGTGGCCTACCGGCCGCTCCGGGGCTCCTTCCGGCTGGCGCCGCTGATCTCGGCGATCGGCGTCTCCATCTTCCTGTCGAACTTCGTGCAGGTGGTGCAGGGCGCCCGCAATAAGTCGATGCCGCCGGTCCTCTCGGGGGGCATCACCGTCCTGGAGCGGGAGGGGTACACCGTGGTCCTGTCCTACAAGCAGGGGCTGATCATGGTGGTGACGGCGGTGCTGCTGACGGGCTTCTGGTACCTCGTCCAGCGGACGCCCTTCGGCCGCGCCCAGCGGGCCTGCGAGCAGGATCGGAAGATGGCCGCCCTGCTCGGCATCGACGTGGACCGGACGATCTCCCTGACCTTCGTCCTCGGCGCCGCCCTCGCGGCGGTCGCGGGGGTGCTCTACGTGATGTATTACGGCGTGGTCTCGTTCTCGGACGGGTTCGTGCCGGGCGTGAAGGCCTTCACGGCGGCGGTGCTGGGGGGCATCGGCTCCCTGCCCGGCGCGGTGCTCGGGGGGCTGATTATCGGCCTGATCGAGACCTTCTGGTCGGCCTATTTCTCCATCGAATACAAGGACGTGGCCGCCTTCTCGATCCTGGCGATCGTGCTGATCTTCATGCCCTCGGGGATCCTCGGGCGGCCTGAGGTCGAGAAGGTCTGATGGCCCGCCCCGCCGCCTCGACCCAGGGCGCCCTGCCGGAGAGCGTCATGGGCGCCATCCTGCGCGACGCCGCCCTCTGCGCCCTCGTCGCCCTCGGCCTCTGCCTGCCGCTGATCGCCTACCGGATGGATCCGGGGCCGGGCAGCGACCTCGTCCTCGTCCCCCGCTGGGGGCTGGTGGCGATCCTCTGCGCGATCACCTTCGGCGTCCGCCTCGGCCAGCGCCTGCTCCTGCTGCGCCGGGACGCGCGGCGAGCCCTGACGCCCGCCCCCGCCCAGGCCACCGAGGCCGTGGGGGGCGAGCCCGATGCCGGGCAGAAGGTCTCGAAGATCGGCCTGAAGCTGTTCGTGGCGGTGGCGCTCTCCCTGCCGGTCCTGGCGACGCTGGCCACCGGCGATCTCGGCTCGGCCCGCTACTGGATCGACCTCGGCATCCTCATCCTCACCTACGTGATGCTCGGCTGGGGGCTGAACATCGTCGTCGGCCTCGCCGGCCTCCTCGACCTCGGCTACGTCGCCTTCTACGCGGTCGGCGCCTATTCCTACGCGCTGCTCTCGACCACCTTCGGCCTGTCCTTCTGGGTGTGCCTGCCGCTCGCCGGCCTGTTCGCGGGCCTGTGGGGGATGCTGCTGGGCTTCCCCGTCCTGCGGCTGCGGGGCGATTACCTCGCCATCGTGACGCTGGCCTTCGGCGAGATCATCCGCCTCGTCCTCATCAACTGGACGGACGTGACCGGCGGCGCGGCGGGCGTGTCCTCGATTCCACGCGCCACCTTCTTCGGCATCCCCTTCACGGCGGACGAGGACGGGTTCGCCGCCCGCTTCGGCCTCGAATTCGATTCGATGCACCGGGTCGTGTTTCTGTACTACCTGATCCTCGTGCTGGCGCTGATCACCAACCTCGTGACGCTGCGCCTGCGCCGCCTGCCCATCGGCCGCGCCTGGGAGGCGCTTCGCGAGGACGAGATCGCCTGCCGGTCGCTCGGCATCGACACCACGGCGACGAAGCTCACGGCCTTCGCCCTGGGCGCGGCCTTCGGCGGCATCGCCGGCTCGTTCTTCGCCGTGCGGCAGGGCTTCATCTCGCCGGAGAGCTTCACCTTCCTCGAAAGCGCGATCATCCTGGCGATCGTGGTGCTCGGCGGCATGGGCAGCCAGTTCGGCGTTGCCATCGCGGCCGTGGCGATGGTCGCCGGCCCCGAGATGCTGCGCAACCTCGGCGGCCTGAAGGCGGTGTTCGGCGAGGGGTTCGATCCCAACGAGTACCGGCTGCTGCTGTTCGGCCTCGCCATGGTGGCGATGATGGTCTGGCGCCCGCGCGGGCTGATCTCGGTGCGGATGCCCTCGGTGACGCTGGGTGAGCGGAAGGCGATCTCCGGCGCCCATGTGAGCGAGGGGCACGGCTGATGGCGGCCCCCGTCCTCACGGTCGATCACCTGACCATGCGTTTTGGCGGCCTGACCGCCATCGCCGACCTGTCCTTCGAGGCGCGCCGGGGCGACATCACCGCCCTGATCGGCCCGAACGGGGCCGGCAAGACGACGGTCTTCAACTGCATCACCGGCTTCTACAAGCCGACCGAGGGGATGCTGACCCTCACCCACGAGGACGGCAGCGAGCACCTGCTGGAACGCCTGCCGAACCATCAGGTGAACCGGACGGCGCGGGTGGCGCGGACCTTCCAGAACATCCGCCTGTTCCCCGGCATGACGGTGCTGGAGAACCTGCTGGTCGCCCAGCACAAGACGCTGATGCGCGCCTCCGGCTACACGGTGCTGGGGCTCCTCGGCTTCAAGGGCTTTCGCGATGCCCAGGCCGCGGCGGTGGAGAAGGCCAAGGGCTGGCTCACGCGGATCGACCTGCTCGCGCGGGCCGACGAGCCGGCGGGGAGCCTGCCCTACGGGGCGCAGCGGCGGCTGGAGATCGCGCGGGCGATGTGCACCGATCCGGTGCTGCTCTGCCTGGACGAGCCCGCCGCCGGCCTGAACCCGCGCGAATCGCTGGAGCTGAACGCCCTGCTCCGCCACATCCGCGACCACGAGGGCACCTCGGTCCTGCTCATCGAGCACGACATGTCGGTGGTGATGGAAATCTCCGACCACATCGTCGTGCTCGACTACGGCAAGAAGATCGCGGACGGTACGCCGGAGGAGATCCGCACCAACCCGAGCGTCATCGCCGCCTATCTCGGCGTCGAGGACGAAGAGGTCGAGGCGGTGGAGGCCGAGGTGGGCCTGTCCCTGCCGCACGAAGGGCATCCGGCATGAGGGCCGACCGTTGAGCGTTGCCGGCATCAACGTGCTCGTGGAGGAGACCCGCGCGATCCAGGCGGGGGGCACGCCGCCGCTCCTGACGGTGCGCGGGGTCTCGACCTATTACGGCAGCGTCGCCGCCTTGAGGGGCGTCGATCTCGATGTCGGCGAGGGCGAGATCGTCACGCTGATCGGGGCCAACGGCGCCGGCAAGTCGACCTTGATGATGACCGTGTTCGGCGCCCCCCAGGCGCGTTCGGGCACCATCACCTACGAGGGCCGCGACATCACCCGCGTGCCGACCCACGAGATCGCCCGCCTCGGGATCGCCCAGTCGCCGGAGGGCCGCCGGGTCTTCCCGCGCATGAGCGTGCACGAGAACCTGCAGATGGGCGCCGCCCTCCATGGCGGGCGGTACTTCGCGGAGGACCTGGAGAAGGTCGTCACCCTGTTTCCCCGCGTCGGCGAGCGGCTGCACCAGCGGGCCGGCACGATGTCCGGCGGCGAGCAGCAGATGCTCGCCATCGCCCGCGCCCTGATGAGCCGGCCGAAGCTGCTCCTGCTGGACGAGCCGTCGCTCGGCCTCGCGCCCCTCGTGGTAAAGGGCATCTTCGACGCGATCCGCCGCCTCAACCGGGAGGACGGGATGACCATCTTCCTCGTGGAGCAGAACGCCTACCACGCCCTGAAGCTCGCCCATCGCGGCTACGTGCTGGTGAACGGGCGCATCACCATGAGCGGCACCGGCCGGCAATTGCTGGACGACCCGTCAGTGAAGGCGGCCTATCTCGAAGGCGGCCACGCCGCGCCTGCGGGGGGCGACCATGCTTGACGGCCTGCTGTTCGAGGAAGGCTCGGTCTGGCTGTTCCTCCTCGTCACGGTGGTGATGGGCGGCTGGGCCGGCTGGATGGCGGCGCGGGGCATCGCCAAGGGCTGGCGGCCGTATTGGCACTGCGTTCCGGCCCTGCTCCTCGTGGCGGCGGCGGTGCGCTTCATCCATTTCGCCCTGTTCGGGGGCACGCTCTTGTCGGCGCATTACTACGCCGTGGACGCGCTGGTGGTGCTGCTGATCGGCTCGGCGGGGTTTCGCGCGACGCGCACCCGCCAGATGACGAGCCAGTACCGCTGGCTCTACGAGAAGACCTCGCCGCTGACATGGCGTCCGCGCGGGTCTTGAGCCTTCGACGATTCGGTTCGCCCTGATTGTCCGGGGCGCATGAAGGGGAGTGTGGCGATGCGATCGGTACTTCTGGCGGGCCTCGCGCTCGGCGTCCTGACCTCCGGCCCCGCCCTGGCGGAGGTCAAGATCGGCGTCGGTGCGCCGATCACCGGCAACAGCGCGGCCTTCGGCGCGCAGCTCAAGAACGGCACCGCCCAGGCGGTGGAAGACTTCAACAAGGCCGGCGGCATCAACGGCGAGAAGGTCGAGCTGGTCGTGGGCGACGACGCCTCCGATCCGAAGCAGGGCGTGTCGGTGGCCAACAAGTTCGCCTCCGACAAGGTGAAGTTCGTGGTCGGCCACTTCAATTCCGGCGTCTCGATCCCGGCCTCGGACGTCTACGCCGACGCCAACATCGTCGAGATCACCCCCGCCTCGACCAACGTGAAGTTCACCGAGCGCGGCCTGTGGAACACCTTCCGCACCTGCGGCCGGGACGACCAGCAGGGCGCGGTGGCGGGCGATTACCTCGCCACCAAGTTCAAGGGGAAGAAGGTCGCCATCGTCCATGACAAGACCCCCTACGGGAAGGGTCTCGCCGACGAGACGCTGAAGGCGTTCAAGGCCAAGGGCGGCAAGGAGACCCTCTACGAGGGCATCAATCCGGGCGAGAAGGATTACTCGGCCCTCGTCTCCAAGCTGAAGCAGAACGGCGTCGATATCGTCTACTTCGGCGGCTACTACACCGAGGCCGGGCTGATCCTGCGCCAGATGCGCGACCAGGGCCTGAATGCGCCGATGATGGGCGGCGACGGCATGGTCGATCGCGAACTCGTCGCCATCGCCGGCCCGGCCGCCGAGGGCACGCTCACCACCTTCCCGCCGGACGCCCGCAAGAACCCGGCGGCCAAGGACGCGGTCGCCGCCTTCAAGGCGAAGGGCATCGATCCGGAGGCCTACACCCTCTACGCCTACGCCGCCGCGCAGATCTTCAAGCAGGCGGCGGACGCCGTGAAGTCCACGGACGGCAAGAAGGTCGCCGCCTACATGCGCGAGGGTAAGCCGTTCCAGACGGTGCTCGGCCCGATCTCCCTCGACAAGAAGGGCGACATCACCAAGCCCGACTACGTGATCTACGAGTGGAAGAAGGGCAAGGACGGCCAGATCGGCTATGCCGGCAATGAACTGACCCAGTAACGTCTCACTCACGCCGACCGGACGCCGTCCCGCCATGCTGCGGGGCGGCTTTCGCATTGCGACATCGGGCGGATCGTCAGGCGCAGCCTGTGGGCTCCGTGACGCGCCCCGGTGCGTCCGCCTCAAAATCATGCAACATGCCGCTCGCGCGGGCGCTCGGCCCGGCTCCGAGTGTCGGAGAGGCGGCGAGTGTGGCTCCGGATGGATCGATGCGGTTCAGGGCGGCCGGTTCACCGGCCTACGGACCGCGCGCCGACCGGTATCTCGTATTCAGACCTGTCTCTCCGGCATCAACGTTGCAAAGGCTCCGCTCGAGCGGGCGGGCCTGCACCCGACACCGCCTGCCGACGACGTTCGGCCAGACCCAGGAGTTCCGTACCGATGCAGTTCGTTAACGCACGCCGTGGCCTCGCCGCGGCGCTTGGCCTGAGCCTCGCCGTCGCCCCCCTGGCCGCCGGCGCCGAGGACCTGACCGGCACCCTCAAGAAGGTGAAGGATTCCGGTGCCATCACCATCGGCTACCGCGACTCCTCCGTGCCGTTCTCCTACCTCGGCGGCGACGAGAAGCCGGTCGGCTACGCCATGGACATCTGCTACAAGATCGCCGACGCGGTGAAGACCAAGCTCGGCCTGCCGAAAATCGACGTGAAGTTGAACCCGGTCACCTCGGCGACCCGCATCCCGCTGATGGCCAACGGCACGATCGACCTCGAATGCGGGTCGACCACCAACAACGCCGACCGCCAGAAGCAGGTGGGCTTCACCAACAGCCACTTCCTCACCGCGACGCGCTTCGTGTCGAAGAAGTCCTCGAACCTGCACACGATCGAGGACCTGAAGGGCAAGACCGTCGTCTCGACCTCCGGCACCACGAACATCCGGCAGATCAACGAGGCCAACACCGAGAAGAAGCTCGGCCTGACCATCCTGCCCGCCAAGGACCACGCCGAGGCGTTCCTGATGGTCGAGACCGGCCGCGCCGTCGCCTTCGTGATGGACGACGTGCTCCTCGCCTCGCTGGTCGCCTCCTCGAAGGATCCGGGCGCCTACGAGATCTCGAAGGAAGCCCTCTCCAAGCCGGAGCCCTACGGCATCATGCTCCGCAAGGACGACGCGCCGTTCAAGGCCGTCGCCGACGAGGCCACCGCCAAGCTCTACACCAGCCCTGAGGGCAAGGCGCTCTACGACAAGTGGTTCACGCAGCCGATCCCGCCGCGCAACATCAACCTGAACCTGCCGATGAGCGACGAGATGAAGAAGCAGTTCACGAAGCCGATCGACAGCCCCGATCCGGCTGCCTACTGAGCCTTCGCACCTGAACGAGCGCCCCGCGGCACGATCCGCGGGGCGAACCAAGAAACGGCAGCGGGGCCGGGCGGGCGATGAACTACAATTGGAATTGGAGCATCTTCTTCGACCAGTCCCCGGAGGGGACCGGCACCTACGCGGACATGCTCCTGTCCGGCCTGTACTGGACCATCGTGACGGCGCTGTGCGCCTGGGCGATCGCCTTCACCCTCGGCTCGGTCATCGGCGTGCTGCGCACCCTGCCGAGCAAGACGGCGAACGCCATCGGCACGACCTATGTCGAGATCTTCCGCAACGTGCCGCTGCTGGTGCAGATGTTCCTCTGGTACTTCGTGCTGCCCGAGATGCTGCCGCGCGGCCTCGGGGATGCCGTGAAGCAGATGCCGGACGCGCCGTTCTACACGGCGGTGGTGTGCCTGGGCTTCTTCACCGCCTCGCGGGTGGCCGAGCAGGTCCGCGCCGGCATCCAGGCCCTGCCGCGCGGGCAGCGGATGGCCGCCACGGCCATGGGCTTCACCACGGCGCAGACCTACCGCTACGTCCTGTTGCCGAACGCCTACCGCATCATCCTGCCGCCGATGACCTCCGAGTTCCTGAACAACCTCAAGAACACGTCCGTGGCGCTGACCATCGGCCTGCTCGAACTCACCGGCCGGGCGCGCTCGATGCAGGAATTCTCCTTCCAGGTGTTCGAGGCCTTCACCGCCGCGACGCTCCTGTACGTGGCGATCAACCTCGTGGTTGTCGTCTGCGCGAGCCTGCTCGAACGCGCCGTCACCATCCCCGGGCAGCGCTGACCGCCCGAACCCCGCTGCAACCGGCCGCCGACGAGGCGGCGATGATGCGCAGGCCGAGATGCTCTCGAACTTCGATTTCTCCGTCGTCCTGACGTCCCTCCCCTACCTGTTCGGGACGGGCATGGTCTTCACCCTGTCGCTCACCGCCATGGCGGCGGCGGGGGGCGTGATCCTCGGGACCCTGCTCGCCATGGCCCGGCTCTCGGGGATCCCCGGCGTGTGGCACCTCGCCAAGGGCTATGTCGAACTGTGCCGCTCCCTGCCCCTCGTGCTGGTGATCTTCTGGTTCTACTTCCTGGTGCCGTATATCGGCGCCTACGCGGTCGGCTCGACGACGCCGATCCAGGTCGGCGCCTTCCCCTCGGCGCTCATCACCTTCACGGCGTTCGAGGCGGCCTATTTCGCCGAGATCATGCGCGCGGGCATCCAGTCGGTGCCGAAGGGGCAGACCGGCGCCGCGCAGGCGCTCGGTATGAATTACTGGCAGACGATGAGCAACGTCGTGCTGCCCCAGGCCTTCCGCAACATGCTGCCGCTGCTGCTGACCCAGACCATCGTGCTCTTCCAGGACACGTCGCTGGTCTACGTCCTGTCGCTCACCGACTTCATGGGCGCGGCCTCGAAGGTCGCCCAGCGCGACGGGCGTCTAGTGGAGATGTATATCTTCGCGGCGCTCGTCTACTTTGCGATCTGCTTCGCCGCCTCGTTCCTCGTGCGCCGCCTGCAGCGCCGCGTCGCCATCATCCGCTGATCAGGGGACTTTCACCATGACCTCTTCCCCGATGCCGGCCCCGACCGCCTCGCAGCCCGCCGTCGACGCCGACCACGCCCCGAAGGATCCCGGCCTCCAGCCGGGCAGCCTCGTCTCCGGCCTGCCGAAGGGCGCGCCGGGCGAGACGATGATCGCCATCGACGGCATCAGCAAATGGTACGGCGACTTCAAGGTGCTGACCGATTGCACCACGAAGGTCGCCAAGGGCGAGGTGGTGGTGGTTTGCGGCCCCTCGGGCTCGGGCAAGTCGACGCTCATCAAGTGCGTGAACGCCCTGGAGCCCTTCCAGAAGGGCCAGATCACGGTGGCAGGCACGAAGGTGCTCGACAAGTCCACCAACCTGCCGAAGCTCCGCTCGCGGGTCGGCATGGTGTTCCAGCATTTCGAGCTGTTCCCGCACCTAACGATCACCGACAACCTCACCATCGCCCAGCGCAAGGTGCTGGGGCGCGGCTCCGAGGATGCCAAGAAGCGCGGCCTCGACCTGCTGGCCCGCGTCGGGCTCGGCGCCCACGCGCACAAGTATCCGGGCCAGCTCTCCGGCGGCCAGCAGCAGCGCGTGGCCATCGCCCGCGCGCTCGCCATGAACCCGGTGGTGATGCTGTTCGACGAGCCGACCTCGGCGCTGGACCCCGAAATGGTCGGCGAGGTTCTCGACGTGATGGTCGAGCTCGCCAAGGAGGGCATGACCATGATGGTCGTGACCCACGAGATGGGCTTCGCCCGCAAGGTCGCCGACCGCGTGATCTTCATGGACCGGGGCGAGATCGTCGAGGACGCCACCAAGGACGAGTTCTTCGGCAGCCCCCGCTCCGAGCGCGCGCAGACCTTCCTGTCGAAGATCCTGCAGCACTGAGCGGCGGCGGGCGCGGTCGCTAGCCCGCCAGCTCCTCCTGCGCCGCCCGGTACTCGCGACCGTGGCGGCAATAGCTCTCCACGATGCGCAGCATCATCGCGCGCCGCTCGGCGTCGAGGGGGCCGAGGATGCGCGCGGGGCGCCCGCCCCAGAGATGGCCGGATTCGAGGATCTGGCCGGGATCGGTGGTGGCCCCGGCGGCGAGCATCACGTCGTCGGCGATCAGCGTCCCCGGCGCGATCACCGCGCCGATGCCGATGAGGCTGCGGGCGCCGATGCGGGAATCGGCGATGCGGACGTTGTGCGCGATGGTGGTGTCGCGCCCGATCACCACGCCCTCGCCCCGCGAGCGGATCACCGTGTTGTCCTGGATGTTGGTGTCGGCGCCGACCACTATGGGCCCGGCCTCGGCCTCCAGCGCGCAGCAGAACAGCACGCTCGCCCCCGCCCCCAGCCCGACGCGCCCGCGCAGGCGCGCGGTGCGGGCCACGAACACGTCCGGATCGAGGTCCTGCGGCGGCTCGGGATCGGCGCCGAGCCCCTCGGCGCTGCGCTCGCGCACCCGTTCGGCGCGCTCGGCCGCCTCCCCCGGCGCGACCGGGCGCACCGCCTTGGCGGGGCTGCCGGCATAGGCGAAGCCCCCCGCGAGGTCGGAGCGGGGGAACACGGTCGCCCCCGCCTCGATCACCGCGCCGTCGCCGATGCTCGATCCGTCGAGGATCACCACGTCGTCCTCGACCACCACGTCCGCGCCGATCGTGCAGGCGTGGAGCACGCTGTTGCGCCCCACCGTCACCCGGTCGCCGCAGGTCGTGCCGTGGGCGAAGGTGGCGATGTGGACGGTCGAGCGGTGGCCGAGCCAGAACCGGTCCCCCAGGGTCACGGGCTGCCCGTCGGCGCGGATCACCGCCGCATCCCCGAGCCAGGACTGATCGCCGATCCGCGCCGCGCCGATCACGGTGCTGCCGCGTCCGCACCAGACCGGGCGGCTGGCGAAGGACGGCGACTCGCCCTCGTAAGGCAGCGTCAGCTCTGGGTTCATGATGCCTTGTGCCTCCCGCGGCCCCGGTTCGGCCTCCGGCTCCTCCGTGCCATATAGGGCGCAGCGCAAACAGTCAGGCGCCCTGTGGGGCAGCCCCCGAAAGTCCGCCATGGAATCTCCGCTGCCCCCCGCGAAGGTCTCGATCCAGGCCGAGCCCTTCGACCTCGCGCGGGAGGTCGCCCGCGTCGAGGCGGAGCTTGCGGGGAAGGCCGGGGCGGTCGTCACCTTCTCGGGGCTGTGCCGGGACGAGGCCGGGCGCCTCGCCGCCCTCGAACTGGAGCATTATCCCGGCATGGCCGAGGCCGAGATCGGCCGGGTGGTCGAGGAGGCCGAGACGCGCTGGCCGCTCCAGGCGGTGCGGGTCATCCACCGGCATGGGCTCGTCCGGCCCGGCGAGGGCATCGTCTTCGTGCTGACGGCCTCCGGCCACCGGATCGCGGCCTTCGAGGCGGCGAGCTTCCTGATGGATTACCTGAAGACCCGTGCGCCGTTCTGGAAGCGCGAGCATCTGGCCGACGGAACGGTCGGCGGCTGGGTCGAGGCCACCGCCGCCGACGACGCGGCGGCGGGGCGCTGGTAAGGGACTAGCCGCCGATCAGCGACAGGAGCACCAGCGAGACGGCCCCGCCCGCGATGGCGAGGCCCATCAGCACCACGCTGCTCAACTGGTCCCGCTTGTCGATGTTGTCGCCGGGGGCGAGGTGGTTGAACCGGGTGCTGCCGTGGTTGTCCATGCGCGGGTGCTCCTTGGGATGACGTCTCCGGGCATCAACGCACATCCCCCGCATTCGTCGCCCAGGGCTTGACCGGGGCGCCTGCGACGCGTTCGACGTGGGGCTCAGTGGCCGCCAAGGATCGTAATGACCGAATCGAAGCTCGAGGCCCTGAAGGGGCCGGTCGGCCCGTGGCGGGGGGCCGCCCCCCTCGCCGGCTCCGGCATCGCCGTGGTCTGCTTCACCGCCGCCCTGGCCCTGGCCTGGATGTCGGCGGGCACGCTGCTCCTGATCTTCGCCGGCGTGCTGCTCGGCGTATTCCTCGACGGTCTGACGCGGGCGCTCGCCTATGTCCTGCCGCTGCCGCGCAGCCTGCGGCTGACGCTGGCGAGCGTCACCGTCGCGCTCCTGGCGCTCGGCTTCGCCACCTATGGCGGCACCACCGTCGCGCAGCAGGGGCGTGACCTCGGCAGCACCATCAAGACGCAGGCCGATTCCGTGAACACCTGGCTCGCCGACCACGGGATCGACGTGCCCCTCCTCGGCCCGGCGAAGGACGACGGCCGGTCCGCGCGGGAGCCCGGCCAGCAGGAGAGCGGCCTCGGCGGCCTCGCCTCCGGGCTGCTGAAGAGTTCCGGTTCGGTCCTGTCGAGCGCGGGCAGCGTGCTCGGCCCGGCGACGGCGGTGGTGCTCGGCCTCGTGGATGCCGTGGGCAACCTCCTCGTCATCGTCTTCCTCGGCGCGGCCTTCGCGGCCGACCCGCACAGCTACCGCGACGGCGTGCTGCGCTTCATCCCCCCCACGAAGCGCCGCCGGGGGGCGAAGGTGCTCGACGGGGCGGGCGAGACCCTGCGCCACTGGCTGTTCGGCCAGCTGCTGACCATGACGGCGATCTTCCTGTTCACCTGGGCGGGCCTCGCCTTCCTCGGCATCGGCGGCGCGCTGATCCTCGGCCTGCAGGCGGGGCTCCTCGCCTTCGTGCCCACGGTGGGGCCGCTCGTGGCGGGCCTCGTGATCCTGCTCGCCGCCCTGGCGTCAGGGCCGAAGGCGCTGCTCGGCGCGCTCGGCGTCTACCTCGCGGTGCAGTGCCTGGAGAGCTACGGGCTCACGCCCTTCATCCAGAAGCGGGCGCTCGACATCCCCCCGGCGACGATCTTCGCCGGGCAGCTCGTGCTCGGCGTGATCTTCGGTCTTTGGGGCATCGCGCTCGCCCTGCCGCTGCTCGCGGTGATCAAGGTGCTGCTCGAACAGCTCTACGTCGAGGACACGCTCGGCGAGCATCCGGGGCATTGAGGGGCATTCACCCCCGCAGGGCGTCCTCGATCAGCTTGGCGACGGCGAGCGCCTGCCCGTCGCCGCCGAACCGGCCGATGACCTGCACGCCCACGGGCAGGCCGTCGCCCGGCACCGGCACGTTCACGCAGGGCACGCCCATCAGCGTCCAGAGCCGGTTGAAGCGCGGATCGCCCGTGGAGGCGAGGCTCACCGGGGCCGGGCCGGCGGCCGAGAAGGTGAGGATGGCGTCGAACTCGCCGAACAGGCCCTTCAGCACCCGGCGGGCGCGGTGGGCGTGGCGGCGGGCGTCGTCGTAGGTCGCGGGGGCGGTGGCATCGCCCGCTTCGAGGTTCCGCCGGACATGGGGCGGGAGGCTGTCGCGATGGGCGGTGAACTCCCAGCCCAGCGCCTGCCGCGCTTCGAAATCCTGGATGGCGCTGTGGCGCTCCCAGGCCTGCGCGAGTTCCGGCGGCAGCGTCAGGTCGAAGACGCGGGCCCCCGCCCGCTCGGCGGCGGCGCGGGCCGTGGCCAGCGCCGCCTCGGCGGCGGGCTCGGGCGCCTCCGCGAAGTCCTGGCGCACCAGGGCGATGCGGGGCGCGGACGTGGCCTCCCCGTCGATCCCGTCCCGGCCGGTGATGGCGGCGAGCGCATAGGCGAGGTCGCCGACGCCCGCCGCGAACAGGCCGACCGTGTCGAGGGCCCAGGACCACGTCTTCACCCCGACCGTGGGGATCAGCCGGAAGGAGGGCTTGATCGCCGCGCAGCCACAATAGCTCGCCGGGCGGATCACCGAGCCCGCCGTCTGGGTGCCCAAGGCCAGCGGCAGCATGCCGGCGCCCACCGCCGCCGCCGAGCCGGCCGACGACCCGCCGGGCGTGTGGCCGGCATCGTGCGGATTGCGCGTCTCGGTGGGGTCTGAGCTGGCGTAGGCGGTGGTGGTGGTCTTGGCGAGCGCCACCGCGCCGCGCTCCTTCAGCCGCGCCACGACGGCCGCGTCCGCCTTCGGGCGCCAGCCCGCGTAGAGCGTCGTGCCGAGCTGCGTCGGCAGGGTGGCGGTGTCGATGATGTCCTTGATGCCGACCGCGATGCCCGCGAGCGGCCCGTCCTGCGGGATCGCCGGATCGGGATCGATGGCGACGAAGGCGCCGATGGAGGGATCGCGCGCGGCGATGGCCTCCCGGCAGAGGTCGACGGCGCCGGCCGGGGTCAGGGTGCCGGCGGCGATACGGGCGCGGAGATCGAGGAGCGAAAGCATCGCTTATGTGGTCGACCAGGGTGGGGGCCTGTCAACCGCGTCGGGCGTGGACCGTGCCATGCCACAGGGGTCGGGAAAGCGGAAACGCGCTTGACGAAGCGTTTACGGGATCGTGCGCACCGTCTGGTTCATGCGGCGTAGCGTTCTCGCGTTCTCAGGCCTGGCCCTGTTCGGGGCGGCCCTCACGGCCTGCTCGGTCAACCGGTTCGAACGGCGCGAGCCGTGGCGGGACCAGGCGGAGCAGGTGTGCCTCGCCAAGAAATTGGTGACGCAGACCGAATTCATCACGCCGGCGGCCGCCATCGACGGCCCCGGCCCCTGCGGCATGCAGCAGCCCTTCCGGGTGACGCGGCTCGGCAACGGCTCCGTGATCCTCAAGCAGCGGATGACGCTGGGCTGCCCGGCCCTCGCCGAGGCCGACGCGTGGCTCGCGGACACGATCCAGCCGGCGGCCGAACTCTATTTCGGCGTCCCTGTGGCCGAGATCAACGCGGGCTCCTATTCCTGCCGGGGGCGCAACAACCAGCCCGGCGCCAAGCTCTCCGAGCACGGCTTCGGCAACGCCATCGACGTGATGTCGCTCAAGCTCGCGGACGGCCATGTCATCACCGTGAAGGGCGGATGGCGCGGCACCGAGGCGGAGCAGGGCTTCCTCCGGGAGATCTTCCTGGGCGCGTGCCAGCGCTTCACCACGGTGCTGGCGCCGGGCTCGAACGTGTTCCACTACGACCACATCCACGTGGACCTCGCCCGGCACGACCCGCGCGGCCTGCGCCGGATCTGCCAGCCGCTGATCAAGTTCACGCCGCAGCTCGGCGGCGACGGCCCGCGTCCGCTCTCGAAGCCCGTCCCGCCGCCGCGCCAGCCCGCGCCGCCGCAGGCCCCTGTGGATATCGAGGAGGACGATCCCTACGGCGTCTCGCCGATGTCGAAGGCCGCGAGCCCGACGCAGGTGGCCCGCGCCCCGGCGCGCGTGCCGGCGCAGGTGCCCTCGGCCTACACCTCGGTGCAGGCGCACCCGAGCCTTGCCCCCCGCCCGGCCCCGCGCGTCGCAGCCGTGCCGGAGGAGCCGGGCGAGGAGTACGGCGAGCCGCTGCAGCTCGGGGCGCCCCCGCCCTCCGTCGAGGGCCCGATCTACTGATCCGGCGGGTCCGCCCTATACCGGACCCATGCGACGCCTCATGCTCGGCGGCTTCATCGCCGCGATCTTCGTTGGAATCCTGCTGATCGGCCTGTGGTGGACGAAGGCGACCCCCGTCGTCCCGGCCACCCCACCGGACCCGGCCTCGTCGTCGGCGCCGCGATAGGGCGGGCCCTCCCGCGATTGCCGGACTATCATAATATGATAGTCTCGATCCGCCTCAGGAGGGACCCGTGCCGTCGAGCTACACGCTGGGTGCACATTACGAACGCTTCGTCCGCGATCTGGTCGCCAGCGGGCGCTACGCCTCGGCGAGCGAGGTGATGCGCGACGGCCTGCGCCTGGTCGAGGAGCGGGAGCAGATGCGCGCCGCCAAGCTCGATGCCCTGCGCCGCGACATCCGCGAGGGGCTGGACAGCGGCGCGCTCGAACCGCTCGACATGGCGGCGATCAAGGCCGAAGCCCGCCGCCGCAGGGCCGCGAAGGGTGAGTAGGATCCAGCGGCACCCCCGTGCCGCCGAGGACTTGCTCGACCTCTGGAGCTACATCGCCCAGGACGACATGGATGCCGCCGACCGGATGCTCGACCGGATCGAGGCGAAGCTTCACCTCGTCGCGCAGCACCCCCTCATGGGTCGCGGGAGGCCGGAACTGGCTGATGGTCTGCGCAGCGTGACGCTGGGCAATTCCGTGCTCTTCTATCGGCCGATCCCGGATGGGATCGCCCTGGTGCGGGTGTTGAGCCGTTACCGCGACCTGGATACGGCCGAGTTCGAGGATCGATTCTGAGCTGCGGCCACCGTGGCGTCCGGGCCGCACCAGGCGCCCAATCCACCGACGCGGCGTGGCGGCGGCTTGACTGATCGCCCGCCCCGGCCATCGTCCCACCATGCCGGTTCGGACCCTTGTCATGCGCCCCTTCCTCGTCCGTCTCACCCTCGGGCTCGCCCTCGGCGTGACCGCCGTCGGCGCCGCCGAGGCCCGCTCCGCCCGTGAGGATGTCGAGCCCGCCGAGGAGCGGGTCTTCCCCTACGATGCGCAGATTCCGGGCTGCCAGGATCCCGACGTGCTGGAGAAGGTGGCGACGAACTTCGCCGAGAAGGAAGCGAAGTTCTGGAACTCCTCCATGACCATCATCGCGTTCGACAGGATCGAGCGGACGGCGTGGCGTCCCTGGGGGCTCGATGCCATCCCGCGCCGGTTCTGCTCCGCCGTCGCCACAACGTCGGACGGGTTGCACCGGAAGATCGACTACTCGGTGCGCGAGAGCCTCGGCATCATCGGGTCCACCTGGGGCGTCGAGTTCTGCGTCCACGGCCTCGACCGCAACCTCGCCTATGCCTACGCCACCGCCTGCCGGATGGCGCGGCCCTGAGCGGACGGACGACAGTGCGCCTGCCCACGCTCCGCGCCGGCCTGCTGGGGCTGGCGGCCCTGGCCTCGCTCCCCGCCGCCGCGCAGGATTACGGTGGGTTCGGCCGCCGCTCCGCGCCGGGCGATTTCGACTTCTACGTCCTCGCCCTCTCCTGGTCGCCGACCTTCTGCGAGGGGGACGGCGGCCGCCGGGACGAGCCGCAATGCGCCCCCGGCCGGGGCCTCGGCTTCGTCGTGCACGGGCTCTGGCCGCAATACACCCGCGGCTACCCGCAGAACTGCTCCGCCGTGCAGCGCCCGATCACCCGGCAGGCGATGGAGGTGGCGGGGCAGGTCTATCCGAGCGAGGGCCTCGCCCGGCACGAGTGGCGCACGCACGGCACCTGCTCGGGCCTCGATCCGTCCTCGTACTTCACCGCCGTCAGGCAGGCGCGGCTGGCGGTGACGATCCCCGACGGGCTGAAGACCGGCGGGCAGCGGCTCGCGCCGGTGGAGATCGCCCGCCAGTTCGTGGCCGCGAACGCCGGCCTGCGACCGGACATGATGTCGGTGAATTGCGCGCGGGGCCAGCTGACCGAGGTGCGGATCTGCTTCGCGAAGGATCTGCGCGGCTTCACCCCCTGCCCCGAAGTCGCCCGCAGCAATTGCCGCTCGCCGGACATCGCCCTCGATCCGCCCCGCTAAAGCGGAATTTCGGGGCCCGGCCCTGGACGGGCGGCGCCGGATCCGCTTGAGCCACAGCCATGAATTACCGGCACGCCTTCCACGCGGGAAACCACGCCGACGTGCTCAAGCACCTCGTGCTGGCCCGCGTCCTCGCCCATCTCGGCCTCAAGGACAAACCGTTCCGGGCGCTCGACGCCTTCGCCGGCCTCGGCATCTACGACCTCAAGGCCGACAAGGCCCGCCGCACCGGGGAATGGCAGGGCGGCTGGGGCCGGCTGGCCGAGCCCTTCCCGGAGCCGGTGGAGGCGCTGCTGGCGCCCTACCGCGCGGCGGTGGCGGCGACGCAGGAGCGGCACGGCGCCAGCACCTATCCCGGCTCCCCGGCGGTGATCCGCGAGTTCCTGCGGCCGGGCGACCGGGGCGTGTTCGTGGAACTGCACCCGCAGGACGCGGCCGTGCTCAAGGAGCGCTACAACAGCGATTCGCGCACCAAGGTGCTGCATCTCGACGGCTGGACGGCGGTCAACGCGCAGATCCCGCCGCCGGAGCGGCGCGGCCTCGTGCTGATCGACCCGCCCTACGAGGTGCCGGGCGAGGTGGAGCGGCTCGGCGCGCATCTCCTGAAGGCGGTGGCCAAGTGGCCGACCGGGATCTTCCTCGCGTGGTACCCGGTGAAGGATGCGGCGGCGATCGACCGGATGGCCGCCGAACTCGATGCCGGCCTCGCCCGCCCGGCGCTGCGCCTCGACCTGCTCATCGCGCGGCCCGACGACCCAACCCGCCTTTCCGGCAGCGGCCTCATCGTGGTGAACCCGCCCTGGCGCCTCGCCGAGGAGGCCCTGGTGTTCCTGCCGGCGCTGGCGGAGCGACTCGCCCAGTCGGGATATGGTGGTTTTCGGTGCGATCCGCTCGGAGCCAAAGGTATCGATTGAATTAATCTGTACCTCGTGCGCCGCTTCAAGCATTCGTGGCGCGTCATCTAGATGTGGCGCCCAAGCCACAACGCTGAAACGAACGTTGCTGCGACGCGAGATTTGCCCAAAAAGTGTGCAAGTGCAAATACTTTGCTTTTGTGCCGAAACGCACGTGATGGCAGCTTGGCCGTAGATTCTCAGAACCGAGCTGCAAGCCGATGTCGAAGCGTTCCACCCTGGCCGGTCTGGCCGCCGCGCTGCTCTCCTCCACGGTGGCCTTCGCGGCCGACATGCCGGCCCCGGCGCCCGTTCCGGCCCCGGTGGAGCCGTGCAAGGCGACGCTGCTCGGCCCGGCCTATGGCGGCGTGATCAAGGCGAACCCGAACCCGACCTGCTTCGGCGTCGGCGGCCTCGGCGACATCTACATCGGCGGCGCGCTGACCGGCTACGGCTACACCCAGAACAACCCGTTCCCGATGGCCTTCGCGCCCCCCGGCTACGCCCCTGATCGGGCGGCCCGGTTCGACTTCTCGAACCTCCAGGGCTGGATCCAGAAGCCCGAGGGCACCTTCCAGTTCTACGTGCAGGGCGGCGGCTACGCGATCCCCGGCCTCGGCGTGCAGAACCTGAGCTCCATCGACCAGACGGACCTGCTGTTCACGCCCCTCCCGGTGGCCTTCGGCAAGATCCAGATCAACGACGCGTGGTCGGTGCAGGGCGGCCGGATGCCGACCATCATCGGCTCCGAGGCGCCGTTCACCTTCCAGAACCTCAACATCAACCGCGGCCTGCTCTTCGCGCAGGAGAACGTGATCAATCACGGCGTGCAGCTGAACTGGGCCGAGGGCCCGTGGTCGGTGTCGGTGGCCGGCACGGACGGGTTCTTCGCGGGCGACATCACGTGGTTCACTGGGAACGTCGCCTACAAGATCGACGATTCGAACACGATCGGCGTGAACGGCGGCGTCAATCTCGGCAGCCAGAACGTCCTCAACCGCAGCCTGCGCTACCAGTTCGCGACCCCGCTGAACCAGCAGAACAGCGGCATCTTCAACATCAACTACACCTACTCGAACGGCCCGTGGATCGTCACGCCGTACTTCCAGTTCACGAACGTCGAGGCGGACCAGCGCATTGGCATCCTGCAGAGCGCCTCGACCTACGGCGGCGCGCTGCTGGCGGCCTATTCCTTCACCGACAACTTCGCCCTGGCGGGTCGCGTCGAGTACGAGGAGCAGAGCGGCGTGCGCGGCTCGGGCACGACCAGCCTCCTCTACGGCGCGGGCAGCAACGCCTTCTCCATCACCGTCACCCCGACCTTCACCTTCGACCGCTACTTCCTGCGTGTCGAATACGCCCACGTCGAGCTCGGCGGCATCACCCGCGGCAGCCTCGCCAACGGCACGCTGGGCACCGGCTTCGGCCGCGACGGCAACCGGACCTCGCAGGACCGCTACATGGTCGAGACCGGCGTCACCTTCTGATCGCCGCCTCACGGACGCCGAAGCGCCCCGGACCCTGGTCCGGGGCGTTTTCGTTTGGGCTCAGGCCCGCGCGCGGGTGAGGAGGCGGCGGCCGGGCCGGTGGCCCTCCTCGCCGGTATCCTCGAAGCCGAGCTTGCGCAGGAGGCCCCAGGAGGCGGTGTTGGCCGGGCGGCACTCCGCCACCAGGGTGCGGGCGGGAAAGCGCCGGGCGAGATGGCCCGCGAGCGCCGAGACCGCCTCGAAGGCGAAGCCCCGGCCCCGGGCGGCGCCGCCGATCCAGTAGCCGATCTCGATGAAGCCGGGGCCGCGCAGGTGCGCCCCCACCACGCCGACGAGGGCGGCGGCCCCGCCCTCCCCCCGGATCCAGGCGCCGAGGAAGCGGTCGCGCTCGCGGTTGCCGCCGTGGATCAGGCCCTTCGCATCCTCGAGGGTGAAGGGCTCCGGCAGGAAGTCGATGGCCCCGGTGATGGCCGGATCGTCCGTGAGGCGGGCGAGCGCGGGGGCATCCTCCGGCGCCAGCCCGCCCAGGGTCAGCCGCGCGGTTTCGAGGCGCGGCAGGTCGGCGAGGCTGTCTCGCGGGGAGGACAGGTTGAATATCGCGGAGATGTGGGGTGCCGGGCCGCCCGGGGAAGCCGGCGCCCACACGCCCAGCGTGTCGCTGCACCGCACATCCCGCCGTTTCCAAGGCCATCTCATGGTGAACGGGAACGGTTGCTTAACCTGAATCCGGCTTCATGACGGCATCGGGTGGCGTTGTGCTGGCGGGTGCGTCGATGCGGGTGCGTGGAGCGGTCAGGGGGTTTCAGACGCTGTCGCGCGTCGCCCTCGTGGGGATCATCGGTGGTGGCGCGGCGGCCTGTTCGTCCGATGCGTCGCGGCTGAGCAGCCCCTTCACCAACCCCTTCTCGGAGCCTGCCGCGACGGGCAGCCTGCCGGATGACGACATCAAGCCCGTGGCGCCCCTGCGCACCGGCCGCATCCAATCCGAAGCGCTCGGCGCCCCCGGCGCGTCGCGGCCCGCCCCCGTGGCGAGCACGCTGCCGCCGCCGGCCGCCGCGAGCCCGACGCGGGTCGCCTCCGTCGGCTCCTCCGGCTGGAGCGCCCAGGGCGGCACGCGCATCACCGTCTCGAAGAACGACAGCCTCACCCAGATGGCGACCCGCTACGGCGTGCCGGGCTCGGCGATCCTGCAGGCCAACGGCCTGACCAGCGCCAGCCAGATCACCCCCGGCCGCGAGATCGTCATCCCGTCCTACAACAACGTCTCGGGCCTCAACCCCTCCGCCGCCGCCATGACCGCCCGCCCCGCGCGCGCCGTCGAGGAGAAGCGCGAGGATGCCAAGGCCCTGGAGGCCAAGGAAGCCCGCGAGCGGGATTCCCGGGCGCAGGAGGCCAAGCGCGTCGCCGCCCGCGAGAAGGACGCCAAGGAGGCCCGCGAGAAGGAAGCCCGCGAGGCCCGTGAGAAGGAGGCCCGGGAGGCCAAGGAACTCGCCGCCCACAAGGCGGCCGAGGCCAAGGCCGCCGAGGAGAAGGCGCGCAAGCTCGCGGCCCTGAAGGACGGCGACAAGAAGCACGTCCGCCCCGGCCAGACCAAGACGGCCGACGCGAAGGCCGCCGACGCGAAAGCTGCCGACAAGGCCAAGGTCGCGGCGAAGGACGCGAAGGACGCGGCCAAGGAAGCCGCCAAGGACGCCGCCAAGAGCGCGGCCAAGGCCGAGGCGGCCCAGAAGCTCGCCGAAGCCAAGGCGGCGCGCGAGGCCGCGAAGGAAAGCGCCAAGGAGACGGCCAAGCAGGCCGCCGCCGAGAAGGCCGCCAAGGCGCCGAAGGTCGAGGTCGCCAAGGCCGAGCCCGCTCCGGCAAAGGCCGAGCCGGCCACCACCGCTTCGGTGCCCGCCCAGGCGAGCAGCGACAACTTCCGCTGGCCCGCCAAGGGCCGGGTGATCGCGGGCTACGGCTCGTCGGGCAACGAGGGCATCAACATCGCCCTGCCCGAGGGCACGCCGGTCAAGGCCGCCGAGGACGGCACCGTCGCCTATGCCGGCTCGGACGTGAAGGGCTACGGTAAGCTGGTGCTCGTGCGGCACTCCAACGGCTACGTTTCGGCCTACGCCCATAACGGCGAGCTGGACGTGAAGCCCGGCGACAAGGTCAAGCGCGGCCAGACCATCGCGAAGTCCGGCGCCTCCGGCAACGTGACCTCGCCGCAGCTGCACTTCGAGATCCGCAAGAGCGGCGCCCCGGTCGATCCGATGTCGCAGCTCGCCAGCAACTGAGGCCAGCGCCTCGCAGGCAAACGGCGGTCCCCCAAGGGCCGCCGTTTCGCGTTTCAGGCCTTCGGCGGCTGCAATTCGCCGTTCGGGCTGTGCTGGTCCACCGTGTCCGGCAAGGCCTTGGCCAGGGTGGGGAACAGCTGCTCCACGGGGATGCCGAGCTTCGTCGCCATGGCGCGGACCTGCTCGTTCCCAATGACCTTCTGCAGATCTTCGGCGGTGATCGGCTCGTTGGGGCCGCGCCCGAGCCAGGAATTCACCTGCGATTCGTAGCCGTGCTCCCGCAACTGATCGAGCAGGGCATTGAGGCCGCCGGGCAGCACCTGCTGGATGATGCCGGGCAGCGCCTTCATCGCCATCTGCTGCAACGAGCCGCCGAGCGAATCGAATACACTCATCTGCTGATCTCCGCCGGGGCCGGGTGGCCCACGGCGCCGACCATAGTGACCTTCCGCGACCGCGTCGTCACGGAGACCGGCCGAAGGCTCAGCTGGCCGGCTTGTCCACCACTTGCGTGCTGGCAAACACCGGCTGAGTCTTCAGCCGCCCGTTCTCGCTGAGACCCGTCACCGCGGCGGGCAGGAACTCCGACAGGGCCGTGGGCAGGCGCTCCCGCGACAAGGAGAGGTCCGTGGCGAGGCTGTCGGCCACGCGGTCCGGCAGCGCCTGCGCGATGGCGGCGGCGGGCACGGGCTTCGGGTCCGTGCCGTTCAGCCAGGACTCGACCTGCGTGCCGTGGCCGTCCTGCCGCAGCCGGTCGAGGAAGCCGGCGAGGCCGCCGGGATAGAACTTCGCGAAGGCCATGGGGATGTCACGGCCCCCGACCTCCGCGATGGTCCGCTCGGTCGCCGCCGCGAGATCGCCGATCACCGTCTTCACCCCGTCCAAGAGCCCCATCGCCACCCGTCCTTCCGTCGAAAAAGATCATCCGAGGCCTGAAGTTCGGGCGCTGGACAGGGTCGGCAAGCCTGTGCGACGCGGAGCACGTGCGGCACGTCACGCGTGCCGCCGCGAGGGAGCGACAGGACATGGCCGCAGCCGGTTCCGTGAAGCACATCCACGCCGGTGTCCTCGACATCGCCTATCACGAGACCGGACCGGCGGACGGGCCTCCGGCCATCCTGCTCCACGGCTTCCCCTACGACATCCACGCCTGCTTGCCGGCGGCCGAGATCCTCGCCGGCCAGGGCGTGCGCTGCCTCGTGCCGTATCTGCGCGGCTACGGGCCGACGCGCTTCCTCGACGCCGCCACGCCCCGCTCCGGGGAGCAGGCCGCCCTGGGGGCCGACCTCCTCGCCTTCCTCGATGCGCTGGGCATCGCGCGGGCGGTGGTGGCGGGCTACGATTGGGGCGGGCGCGCGGCCTGCGTCGTCGCGGTCCTGTGGCCGGAGCGGGTGCGTGGGCTGGTCTCGGGCGGCAGCGGCTACAACATCCACGACGTGGCCCGCTCCGGCCGCCCGGTCGCGGCCGAGTCCGAGAGCCGGCTCTGGTACCAGTACTATTTCCACACCGAGCGCGGCCGGGCGGGCCTGACGGAGAACCGCGCCGGCATCGTGGAGCTGCTGTGGCGGCAATGGTCGCCGCATTGGGATTTCGATGCGGCGACGCTCGCCCGCACGGTTGCGGCCTTCGACAATCCGGATTTCGTGGAGGTGGTGATCCACTCCTACCGCGTCCGCTACGGCGTGGTGCCGGGCGACCCCGCCTATGCGGAGATCGAGGCCCGGCTCGCGCCCCAGCCGAAGATCGGCGTGCCGACCATCGTGCTGGAGGGCAGCGACGGCGGCGTCTTCCCGCCTAAATCGGATGATGGCGACGCGGCCCGCTTCAGCGGCCCCTACCGCTACCGCCGCCTGCCGCGCATCGGCCACAACGTCCCGCAGGAGGCGCCAGAGGCCTTCGCGCAGGCGGTGCGGGAGTTGCTGTGAGGGGCGTTCTCGCCCTCACGCTCCTGCGCGAGGCAATGTCAGCGTGAAGCACGCCCCGCCGAGCCGGCCGGCGCAGACGGCGATGGTGCCGCCATGGGCCTCGGCGATCTGGCGGGCGATGGCGAGGCCGAGCCCATTGCCGCCGGTGCGGCGGTTGCGGGAACCCTCGATTCGGTAGAACGGGCTGAAGATCGCGGCGGCCTCGGCGCTTCCGACGCCGGGTCCGTCATCCTCGACCCGCAGGCTGCACTGCTCCGGCCCGGACTCGACGGCGATCTCGACCTTGCCGCGCCCGAACTTCACCGCGTTGTCGAGGAGGTTGGCGATCACCCGGCGCAGGGCGACCGCATCCCCCGGCACGGTGGCCTCGGCCACCTCCTCGCCGACGAGGGCGACCGGCTGGCCGAGGGCCGAGCGTTCCGCCGCCTCCACCGCCGCGAGGTCGGCGAGATCGACCCGCCCCCGGATCTGCGAGACGGTGGTGCCCCGCGCGAAGGCGAGCGAGGTCTCGATCAGGTCCGTCATGCCGTCGATGTCGGCGGCCATGCGCTCGCGGCCCTGCGCGTCCGGCCAGGATTCGGCGCGCAGGCGCAGGCGGGTGAGGTAGGTCTTCAGGTCGTGCGAGATCGCGCCAATCAGGAACGAGCGCTCCTGCAGCAGCGCCGCCACCCGCTCCTGCATCGCGTGGACCGACCGGGCGAGGCGCTGCACGTCCGGCGCGCCGGACACCGGCACGGGACCGGCGGGGGGCGAGCCATCGAAGGCCTCCGCCGCCGCGCTCAGGCGGCGCAGGGGCCGCATCTCCCGCTGCGCCCCGAGCAGCGCCAGCCCCGCCACGGCGATGCCGAGGATGCCGATCCACATCCCCGGCGCGAGACCGAACAGCTTCAAGGAGATCGCACGTTGCGGCTCGATCTCGTCGAGGACGAGGACCGACCCGTCGTCCAGACGGGCGACGATGCGGGTCACGCGCCCGCCCTCGCCATCCGCATAGGCGCGAAGCCCGTCGTCCTTGCCGGGAGCCGGCCGCTGCAGCGCCTCGGAGAAGGCCCGCAGCATCGCCTCCGAGCGCGGGAGCCGGCGCAGTCCCTCGCCGGGCGGGGCCGCGTCCGCGAGGGCGGCGTGCAGGCGGATGCCGCTCACCGCGCGCAGGATGGTGGGCCGCAACGACGGCTCGGTGCGGGAGAGGAGGTCGATCACCCCCGCCGCCTGCTCCAGGCGCGGATAGGGCGCGACCTGCGCGCTGCGCGGGCTGGCGGGCTCCATGCGGCCCACGAGGATCGCGCCGACGATCACCGCGCCGAGGGCGGCCATCAGGATCAGCATGATCCGGCCGAGCAGGCCGATGCGACTCAACATGCGGTCAGGCCGGGCGGACGGGGGCGGCGAGGATGTAGCCCGCGTTGCGCACCGTCTTGATCAGGGCCGGCAGGCCGCTGCCCGCCTCGTCCAGCCGCTTGCGCAGGCGGCTGACCTGCACGTCGATGGTCCGGTCGAACACGTCCGCGACGCGGCCCCGCGTCCAATCGAGGAGTTGGTCGCGGGAGAGCACCCGCTGTGGCCGCGTGACGAAGCACATCAGCAGGTCGAACTCGGCGCTGGTGAGCGTCACCTCGCGCGGCGCCCCACCCTCCCCGTCCGCGTGGACCGAGCGGGCGGCGGGGTCGATCACGAGGTCGGCGGCCCGCAGCCGTTCCGCACTCGGAGCCTCCGCGACGGCGCCTCCGCGCGTCCGCCGCAGCACCGCGCGGATGCGGGCCAGCAGCACGCGCGGGTTGAACGGCTTCGAGACGTAATCGTCCGCACCCATTTCCAAGCCGAGCACCTTGTCGATGTCCTCGTCCTTGGCGGTGAGCATCACGACCGGCGGCCCGCCGCCCTCGCGCAGGCGGCGGCAGATGGACAGGCCGTCCTCGCCGGGCAGCATCCAGTCGAGCACGATCAGGTCCGGCGCCGGCCCCTGGGCGAGGCGCCGGTCGAGGGCGGCGCCCCCGTCGAGACTCTCGACGCGAAAACCCTCTCCCTCCAGGAAGCCGCCGAGCAGCGCCCGGATTTCGGGATCGTCCTCGACGATGGCGAGCGTGGTGCCCTCGTTCATAACGGGAAGAATAGGCGCCCCGGCCCCGCCCGCAACGGCGGAAAAGCCGCCGTCACAAAACGTTACAGGACGAAAGCACGCCTTTACCTCGGCCGTTGCCGTGCCATAACCCCGTCTTGAGGAACGCCAGAGCCGAAGGCCGCACGCGATGAAACTGCCCCGCCGCTTCTTCCAGCCGCTCGCGACCGGCGCGCCGGCCCCCTTCCGGGACCTGCCCGTGAAGCTGGAGCGGATGATCCACTTCGTGCCGCCCCACAACGACAAGGTGCGCGCCCGCGTGCCGGACCTCGCCCCGACCGTCGACGTGGTGCTCGGCAACCTGGAAGACGCGGTGCCGGCCGACCAGAAGGAGGCCGCGCGCAAGGGCTTCGTCGCCATGGCGCAGGCGACTGACTTCGCCGCCACCCAGACGGGGCTGTGGACGCGCATCAACGCCCTGAACTCCCCGTGGATTCTGGACGACCTGTTCACCATCGTCGCCGAGGTCGGCGACAAGCTCGACGTGGTGATGGTGCCCAAGGTCGAGGGCCCGTGGGACATCCACTACATCGACCAGTTGCTGGCGCAGCTCGAAGCCCGCCACGGGGTGAAGAAGCCGATCCTCGTCCACGCCATCCTCGAGACCGCCGAGGGTGTCGCCAACGTCGATGCCATCGCCTGCGCCTCGCCGCGGATGCACGGCATGAGCCTGGGGCCCGCCGACCTCGCGGCCTCGCGCGGCATGAAGACCACCCGCGTCGGCGGCGGCCACCCCGATTACCGGGTCATCGCCGATCCGGCGGGCGACGCCCCCCGCGCCAGCGCGCAGCAGGACCTCTGGCACTACACCATCGCCCGGATGGTCGATGCCTGCATGGCGAACGGCATCAAGGCCTTCTACGGCCCGTTCGGCGACTTCTCGGATCTGGCCGCCTGCGAGGTCCAGTTCCGCAACGCCTTCCTCATGGGCTGCGCCGGGGCCTGGACGCTGCATCCGAGCCAGGTGGCGCTGGCCAAGACGGTATTCGCGCCGGACCCGGCCGAGGTCGCCTTCGCCGCCCGCATCGTCGCCGCCATGCCCGACGGGACCGGCGCCGTGATGCTCGACGGCAAGATGCAGGACGATGCCACGTGGAAGCAGGCCAAGGTCATCGTCGACCTCGCCAAGCTCGTGGCCGCCAAGGACCCGGATCTGGCGAAGGTTTACGATCTGGGGTGAGGCGCCGCCAGCATCCCCTCTCCCTGCTTGCGGGGAGAGGGCTGCGACGACCTTGTCGTCGTCGCAGCGAGGCGACAGCCGATGGTGAGGGGCGCTGCCGGAAGAGTCTCTTACGGTGAGCCCCCTCACCGTCGCTCGGGCTTCGCCTCCGCTCCCGTTTGCACGACGAGGTGCAAACGGGCCTCTCCCCGCAGGCGGGGAGAGGGGAGCCCCCACGTCTCACACCGTCTCGCTGCCCCACAGCCACGCCGCCCCGCGCACGCCGGAATCGTCGCCGTGCAGGCTTGCGCGGACGGGGGTGTCGAACGCGTCGGAGAAGATGTGCGGGCGCATGGCGTCCGGCAGGCCGGCGATCAGCTCCGGGATGCGCGAGAGCCCGCCGCCGACCACGATCACGTCCGGATCGAGGACGTTCACCACCTGCGCCGCCGCCCGGCCGAGGCGGTCGAGATGGAGCGCCAGGGTCTCCCGCGCCGCCGCGTCGCCGTTCCGCGCGGCGGCCACCACGGCCTCGGCGGTCGGCGTGCCGCCGTGACGCCGGGCGTGGTCGGCGGCGAGCGAGGGACCCGAGACCCAGGTCTCGACGCAGCCCCGCCGGCCGCAATAGCAGGCCGGGCCCGGCCGCTCGTCGTCGTGAGGGCCGGGCAGCGGGCCGTGGCCCCATTCCCCGGCGATGCCGTTGCGCCCCGCATGCAGCCGCCCCTCGATGGCGAGGCCGGAGCCGACGCCCGTGCCGAGGATGATCGCCCAGACCACGCGCCCGCCCGCCCCCGCCCCGTCCGTCGCCTCGGAGACGGCGAGGCAATCGGCGTCGTTGGCGACCCGCACCGGGCGGTCGAGCCGGGCGGCGAGGTCGGCGCCGAAGGGATGGCCGATCAGCCAGTGGGAGTTGGCGTTGCGGACGAGGCCGGTGGCCGGCGACAGGCTGCCGGGCATGCCAATGCCGACGCTGCAGGGGCGCCCCGCCTCCCGCTCCAGCCGCAGGACGAGATCGGCCACCGCCGCGACGGTGGCCCCGTAATCGCCCCTGGGGGCCGGGACGCGCGCCTGCGCGAGGCGGCTCCCGTCCCGAGCGAGGACGACCCCGGCGATCTTGGTGCCGCCGAGGTCGATCCCGAGCCTTGCAGGTCCCTTTGCCGTCGCTGTCGTCACTCCGCGGCGGCGACCTTGGTGTCGGTCGCGATCGGGGCGGGCGAGTTGTCCGTCACCGCCGTGCCGATCCCGATCGGGTTGGCCATCACCTCGTTGAGCTTGGTCCGGTCGAGTTCGCCTTCCCAGCGGGCGACCACCACGCAGGCCACGCCGTTGCCGACGAGGTTGGTGAGGGCGCGGCACTCGGACATGAACTTGTCGATGCCGAGCACGAGGGTCATCGCGGCCACGGGCACCGGATTGTTCGGGATGGCCGAGAGGGTGGCGGCGAGGGTGATGAAGCCCGCGCCCGTCACGCCCGAGGCGCCCTTCGAGGTCAACATCGCCACGAGGATGATCGTCGCGTACTGGCCGATCGACAGGTCCGCCCCCACCGCCTGCGCGAGGAACAGGGTGGTGAGCGTCATGTAGATGTTGGTGCCGTCGAGGTTGAACGAGTAGCCGGTCGGCACCACGAGGCCCACGACCGAATCCGACGCGCCGAGGCGGCGCATCTTGGTCATCATGTGCGGCAGCACCGTCTCGGAGGACGAGGTGCCCAGCACGATCAGCAGCTCGTCCTTGATGTAGGCGAGGAACTTCAGGATCGAGAAGCCCGACACCCGCGCGATGGTGCCGAGGACCACAAGCACGAACAGCAGCGAGGTCAGGTAGAAGGTCGCGACGAGCTGGCCGAGGTCGTAGACCTTCTGGATGCCGTATTCGCCGATGGTGAAGGCCATCGCGCCGAACGCGCCGAGGGGCGCGAGCTTCACGATGATGCCGATGATGCGGAAGAAGATCTGCCCGGCGGTGTCGATGGCGCTGCTGACCACGGCGGCCTTCTCGCCGAGCCCCGTGACGACGCAGCCGGTGAGGATCGAGACGAGGAGCACCTGCAGCAGGTCGCCCGTGGCGAAGGCGTCGAAGAAGCTCTTCGGGATCAGCGCCATGATGTGCGCGACGGTCGAGTCGGCGGCGGCCTTGCTCGCGTAGCTCGCGACCTTGCTGGCGTCGAGCTTCGACGGGTCGGCGTGGAAGCCGGCGCCGGGCTGGATGACCTCGCCGACGATGACGCCGATCAGTAGCGCCAGGGTGGAGACCACCTCGAAGTAGACGAGCGCCTTCAGGCCGACCCGGCCGACCTTCTTCAGGTCGCCGATCGAGGCGATGCCGTGGACGATGGTGCAGAAGATGATCGGCGCGATCATCATCTTGATGAGGGCGATGAACGCGTCGCCGAGCCACTTCAGCGACTTGCCGGTGGCCGGGTCGTACCAGCCGAGCAGGATGCCGAGCGCGATCGCGATCAGCACCTGGATGTAGAGCACCTTGTACCAGGGCTCCTTGGGAGCGGTCGTCGTGCCCCCCGTCGCGTGGATCGCCTGTGCCATTCTCTATCCTCCGCGCGATCCCCGCGCGCCTCCCTACGTGTCACGCTATCCGGCTTCGGAAGCCTTCTCAACGGCGTCTCCGTAGTCCGCCGCGAGCCCCCGGTGACAAAAACCTGTCAATTGCCGCCGCCACTCGGTCTCCACAGGACCGGCAATGCGTCACCTTAGCTGTAGGCGTGCGCGATACTGCAACCAAGAGGGTTCGTGTCGACGCCGGCCGCCGCGACAGCCTCCGGTGACACCCCATGTCGAGGACTTTCCATCTCCGTGCCGCCCTCCTCGGGGCGGCGCTGACCTGTCTACTGCCCGCCCTCCCCGCCGCAGCGGGCGTCGTCGCCCGGATCGATCAGGGGCAGCAGCGGATGCGGGTCTATGTCGACGGGGCGCCGGCCTTCGAATGGACGGTCTCCACCGCGCGGCGCGGCTTCGTCACGCCGAACGGCGCGTATCGGGTCGGCCGGATGGCCACGATGTGGCGCTCGCACAAGTATCACGGCTCGCCGATGCCGCACGCGATGTTCTTCCGGGGCGGCTATGCCATCCACGGGACCTATGCCACCGGCGCCCTCGGCCGGCGGGCGAGCCACGGATGCATCCGTCTCTCGCCCGGCCATGCGGCGACCCTGTTCCGCCTCGCCAGGAACTATGGCGGGGCGGCGGTGATCATCCGCAACTGAGGGGGTTTCCCCCTCAGCCCTGGTTCTGGGTGCGGCGGGGCCGGACGGTCCAGCGCTCGAACACCGCGCCCGGATCCTCCGGCTTCTCGGCCTGGGCCGGGTTCTGGTGGATCGCCGCGCCGAGGGCCGCCGACAGGCTCTCGATCACGTCGTCGATCCGGGCATCGCCATGCACGGCCTCGGCCGGGGTGCCGGACGCGGCCGGCTGGCCGTGATCCTCGGCGCGGGGCGCCTCGTGACGGGGCTCCTCGACCGGCTCGTGCTGCGGCTCGGGCTCGGGGGCCGGCAGCTCGGCCAGCGCCGGGGCGGGCTCGGGGGCCGGGATCGGCAGCGGGGCCGCCATGTGGATCTCCGGCTCGGGGGCCGGGCGGGCGGGCTCGGGGGCCGGCGGCGGGGCCGGACGGCGCAGGGTGCCGGCGAGGCTGTCGAGGTTCTCGGAGGCGCGCGTGGGGGAGTTGTAGCGGCCGAAGCCGAAGCGCGGCTCGATGATGTCCAGCACCGCGTCGAGGGCGGCGTTGCTGAGCGACAGCTCGGCCGCCGCCGGCACGCCCTGGATCGCCAGGGCGGAGCGCTCGAAGGTCGGCTCGTTCGTCACCTCGCGGCCGAACCACACCGGGGCCTGGAAAGCGGAGGCCTGCCCGGCATCGTCGAACACGACGCTCACGAGGTCGATGCTGCCGGGGGAGACGTAGCGGTCCACCACGATCTCCCGGCCGCCGGCGGCCAGGGTCGTGCGGTCGTAGGCGGCCTTGCCGGGGCAGACGTCGAGCAGGGCGTCGCCGTGGGCGCGCGGCACCTCGGTGCGCTCCTCGACGCCGTTGTTCACGAGGATGAGCTGGCAGGCCTGTCCGTCCACGCGGACGAAGGAGTTGCGGCCGCCCTGCGGGGCGAAATGACCTTCGGTGATGCGGCTGCTGCCCCGCTCCTTGCGGAGGAGCCTCACGAGGGCCGGGGCGACGAGGAACCTGCGGGTTGTGCTCATGGACTGTTTCACTCCTCACGCCCGGCCCGGCATGGCGCTCGGGTACGACCGATTGGTCCGGTCACCTTCGACGCACCGAGTCACGTGCAAGTCGAGCGAACGGTTCGGTGGGTTTCGACCTTGCGCTGCATCGCGAAAAAGCAAAGCCTGACTGTAGCTTTCCGCAACAGGCGCATGACCAATCCCGTACTCTTTAGAGCGACTACGCAAAATGGCGCCGGAATCAAGGCGCGAAGCATGGGGCAAGGGGGATCGTGAGGGGAGTTTCCCCACGATCCCCGCTCCCCATCCACGGGATTCGTCAGGCGGGCTCGAAAGCCAGGGCCGCGCCGTTCATGCAGTAGCGAAGGCCGGTCGGGGCCGGGCCGTCCTCGAAGACGTGGCCGAGATGGCCCTTGCAGCGGGCGCAATGGACCTCGGTGCGGGACATGCCGTAGCTGCGGTCGGTGGTGGTCTCCACCGCGCCGTCGAGGGGCGCGAAGAAGCTCGGCCAGCCGGTGCCGGACTCATACTTGGTGCCCTGCTCGAACAGGGGCTGGCCGCAGCCAGCACAGGCGAAGGTGCCGGCCCGCTTCTCGGCGAGGAGGCAGGACGTGCCGGCCCGTTCCGTGCCGTGCTCGCGCAGCACGCGATACTGGTCCGGGCTGAGGCGGGCGCGCCATTCCGCGTCGCTCAGGGTCTCGGCGGGGGCGGTGATGCTGTCGGACATGGAGATCTCCTTTCCCCGAATATAGGAAGCCTCCCCCCGCCCGTCATGCCGCCGCGCCGACCGTGTCGGCCATCCGCGCCCGGCGGGCGCCCAGCGGCAGGGGTTGGCCGGTGGTGGTGTCGCGCCCGGTCTGGTGCTCGATCTCGGCGTTGATCTCCCCGCCGAGTAGCACGATCGTGGACGAGATCCAGATCCAGGTCATGAAGCCGATCACGGCGCCCAGCGACCCGTAGGTCTCGTTGTAGGTGCCGAAGCTCGACACGTACCAGGAGAAGAGCAGCGAGGCGACGAGCCAGAGCAGCCCCGCCACGAGGCTGCCGACGCCGACCCAGCGCCAGCGGGCGTGCTCCCGGCTCGGCCCGAACCGGTAGAGGACCGAGAGCGCGCCGAGGATCACCAGCAGCAGGGCGGGCCAGCGGAGCGCCGCGATCAGCCACGCCTCGGAGCCCAGGCCGAGGAAGTTGAACACCACCGGCACCACGACGATGGCGTTCAGGGCGATGATCGCGAAGATCAGCCCACCCACCGTGAAGGTGAGGGAGCGCAGGTTCAGCATGAAGAAATTGCGCTTCTCCTCCTCCTCGTAGACGACGTTCAGGGCATCGAACATCGCCTTCATGGCGGCGTTCGCGCTCCAGATCGACACGAGCAGGCCGGTGAAGAAGGTGAGGCCCAGCGTCCCGCTGGGCTTCGAGGCGATGCGCTTCACCTGATCGCCGATGATCTCCACCGCGCCCGAGGGCAGCACCGCGTGGAGCTGCGCGAGGTGCTCGTTGATGACGCTGGCATCCGCGAACAGGCCGTAGAGCGTCACCAGGGCGATGATGCCGGGGAACAGGGCGAGCAGGGTGTAGAAGGTTACGCCCGCCGCGACGGCGAGCACCCGGTCCTTGATGAACTCCAGGTAGACGCGGATCAGGATGTCCTTCCAGCCGGAGGCGGGGATATCCGCCGGGTGCTCGGCGTGGCGCCCGCGCTCGGGCTGGGTCGCGGTGATGAGCCTCGCGGCGTGACCCTCGATGGAGCGCGCTCCGAGGGTCGAGGCCGGTTTGCGGTTGCCCTTCGGTTCCGGCTCCGGCGCGGGGATCGCCGCGGCGTCCCGCCTCGGCTGGGCGAGGGCCAGCGCGACGAGCGCCGAGCCGAGCATCAGGATCCACAAGGTCGAGGCTTGATCGGGCGGGCCGCCCGGGCGGGGGGAAGGCGTCGTCATCGGGGTTCGGCCGGGGCGAGGTGGGCGGTATTGCCACGCTCCGCTGTTTCGCAAACGTCGGCCCCGCGCGCCCGTTCCGCGTGACGGAACGGCACTTCGCGCGTTAGGCCCCCATGCCAAACCGCGCCCCCTCGCCTGCACGCCTCGGATTCTGCTGCACCTTCGTCCTCGACGAGCCGCCGGGCACCCATGCCACCCTCAAGGCGGCGCGGGAGGCCACCCGCGCCATGAACCTGACGACGGTGACGATGGCGCATCTCGCCAAGCTCGACCCCGCCGCCCGGCGGGAGAAGCTTTTCGGCGTCGTGACGCATAATCTGACGGCCCTGTCGCGCCAGATCGCCTGGGTCGGCGCCCGCCCGCCCCTGGAGCGGCTGCTGCGCATGGGCAGCAACGTCCTGCCCGGCTACACGCACCACTCCGTACAGGCGCTCTATGCCGAGCCGGAGATGCGCAAGACCGTCGAGACGGGCCTCGCCGAGGCCGGGGCGCTGGCGCGCAAGCTCGGCGTGCGGCTGAGCTTCCATCCCGGCCCGTTCTGCCTGATCGCGAGCCGCAACCCGGCGGCGATCGAGAACGGCCTGTCCGAACTCGACTACCACGCCGAGCTGTTCGGCCTGATGGGCTACGGCGACGGCTGGCACCGGCACGGCGCGCACATCAACATCCATGTCGGCGCGGGCGACCCCGGCGTCGCGGGCTTTCGCGAGACCCTGCCGCGGGCGAGCCGCCTCGCCCGTGACCTCGTGACGGTGGAGAACGACGAGAACCTGTTCGGCCTCGACGAGGTGCTGCGGCTGGCCGACCTCGTGCCCGTGGTCCTCGACCTGCACCACCACTGGGTCCAGAGCGGCGGCGAATATCTCGAACCGGACGATGCCCGGATCGGCCGGGTGATCGAATCCTGGCGCGGGGTGCGGCCGGTGGCGCATATCAGCGTCTCGCGGGAAGCCGTCATCACCGACGGCGCGGAGAGCCGCCTCCCCGACTTCCCCGCGTTGCGCGAGGCGGGCCATTCGGTGCGCGACCTCGCGGCCCATTCGGACCTGATGTGGAACCGGGCGGTGAACGACCTCGTGTCCCGCCACCTCGCCTGGGCGGATTTCGAGATCGAGGCCAAGCACAAGAACCTCGCCTCCATGCAGATCGCCGCGCACATCCTGGCCCTGGAGCAGGCGGCAGCGGCCTGAGTGCCGAGGCTTGCGCGGCGCCGGGGGGCTGCTCTAGGCATCCTGTGATGAAGACCGCCGATTGTGACATCCTGATCGTGCCCGGGCTCGGGGGTTCCGAGGAGGGCCACTGGCAGGCGCGCTGGGCCGGGCGCCTCCCGACGGCCCGGATCGTCGCGCAGGACGATTGGCACGTCCCCACCCCCGAGGAATGGTGCGGGCGGGTGGCCGAGGCGGTCGCGCAGGCGACGCGGCCCGTCATCCTCATCGCCCATAGCCTCGGCGTCGTGGCCTGCGTCGAGGCGGTGCCGCGCTTTCCCGAGGGCGTGGTGCGCGGCGCCCTGTTCGTGGCGTTCCCCGATGTGGAGGAGGCCCCCAACCTCCCCGACACGGTGCGCGCCTTCGCCCCCGTGCCCCGCGACCCCCTGCCCTTCCCGTCCCTGCTCGTGGCGAGCCGTACCGACCCACACTGCGCTTATGACCGCGCCGACGACTTCGCCCATTCCTGGGGTGCGCTGACCGTCGATGCGGGCGAATCGGGCCACATCAACGTCGCCAGCGGCCACGGGCCCTGGCCGGAGGGGTTGATGCGGTTGGCCGGGTTCTTGAGGGGATTGTGATAGCGCAATGTGCTTGCACTATGTGAGGTGCAGGCATATTTTGCCATCATGAACAGCCGCCAGCTGAAGACGTTGCGTGCGGTCTTCACCGACCCGGTGTCGCCTGACATCGAGTGGCAGGCCATCGAGTCGCTGTTCGTCGCCGTTGGCTGCCGCGTGATCGAGGGATCCGGTTCTCGGGTGAGGTTCGAGTGCGAGGGCCTGATAGCCTCGTTCCACCGTCCGCACCCGACCAAGGAGGCCAAGCGGTATCAGGTTCGCGACGCGCGCGAGTTCTTGAGCAAGATTGGTGTCACGCCATGAACACGATGAGCCACAAGGGCCTCCACGCCCGGGTCGAGTTCGACGCCGAAGACGGTCTTTTCGTCGGCCGGATTGCGGGAATCGATGACGTGGTCGGCTTTCACGGCGAGAGCGTGTCCGAACTGAAGGCCGCGTTCCAGCAGGCCGTGGACGATTACATCGAGACCTGCCTCAAGAGCGGGAAGGAGCCGGAGCGAGCCTATTCCGGCAAGCTGATGCTGCGCGTGTCGCCTGATCTCCACGCCAGGGCGGCGCGAGCGGCGGAACTCTCAGGCAAGAGTCTGAACCAATGGGGCGAGGACGTGCTCCGCGCCGCGACCGCGCGATAGGATCGGCTGGTCGCAGGATCAAATCGGGGCGGCTTTCACCCCCCGTTAACCCCGCGTTTACCCTCGGGGCGTCGAGTGGTGGCCCTGGGGTGGCGTGCTGCCGTCCCGCCCCCGGAGAAACCCGTGACGCGCAAAGAGCTCCTCGCCCGCCTCGACGCGGTCCAGGCCGCCCTCGGCCCCCGTGCCCACAAGACGTTCAACTCGTCGCTGTTCAACGATGCCGCCCTTTTGAAGCGGATCGAGGCGTTCGAGGCTCAGGTCGGCGAGCCTGAGAAGCCCAAGGTCGCCGATTACACCGGCAACATGTTCTCCCGCATCGCCAACCGGCGGGCGGCCGCCGGGCGCTGAGCGCCCGACGACGGTGAGGGCGATCAGGCCGTCTCGGCCTCGCCCTCGCCTTCCTCTTCACCCTCGATATGCTCCACCGAGACGACCTTCTCGGTCTTGTCGGTGTTGAACACGGTCACGCCCTGTGAGGCGCGGCCGACGATGCGGATATCGTCCACCGGCACGCGGATCAGCTGACCGCCATTCGTGACCAGCATGATCTGGTCCGACGCCTCCACGGGGAACGACGCCACGAGGTGCCCGTTGCGGGCATTCACCCGCATCGCCGTGATGCCCTTTCCGCCGCGCCCCGACGTCCGGTACTCGAAGGACGAGGACCGCTTGCCGTAGCCGCGCTCGGAAATCGTCAGCACGTATTGCTCGGCCCCGCCCATCTCGTTGTAGCGGTCGAGGGAGATCGCGGCGGCCTCGGCGCCCTCCTCCGGCTCCTCGTTGCCCTCCTCGACCTCGCCGGTCACGGCGCGGCGCATCTTCAGGTAGCCCGAGCGCTCCTCGGGCGTGGCCTCGAAGGCGTTGAGGATGGTCATCGAGATGACCCGGTCGCCCTGCGCGAGGTTGATGCCGCGCACGCCGGTCGAGTCGCGGCCCTTGAACACGCGCACGTCCTCGACGGGGAAGCGGATGCACTGCCCGAGCGCCGTGGTCAGCAGCACGTTCTGGTCCGGCCGGCAGATCTCGACATGGACGATGTGGTCGCCCTCATCGAGCTTCATGGCGATCTTGCCGTTGCGGTTCACGGTGGTGAAGTCCGACAGCTTGTTGCGCCGGACGTTGCCGCTCGCGGTGGCGAACATCACGTCCAGCGTCTCCCAGGAGGCTTCGTCCTCCGGCAGCGGCATGATCGTGGTGATGCGTTCCGACGTGTCCTGCAATTGCAGGATGTTGACGAGCGCCTTGCCCCGGGCGTTCGGCGCGGCCATCGGCAGGCGCCACACCTTCTCCTTGTAGGCTTGGCCCTGGCTGGAGAAGAACAGCACCGGTGTGTGGGTGTTGGCCACGAACAGGCGGGTGACGAAATCCTCATCGCGGGTCGCCATGCCGGAGCGGCCCTTGCCGCCTCGCCGCTGCGAACGGTAGGTCGAGAGCGGTACGCGCTTCACGTAGCCCGCGTGGGACACGGTGACGACCATATCCTCCCGCTGGATCAGGTCTTCGTCCTCGACGCTCGAATCGAAGTCGACGATCTCGGTCAGGCGCGGCGTGGCGAATTGCTCGCGGACTTCCGCCAGTTCGCCCTTCACGATGCCCTGGATCCGAGCCCGCGAGCGCAGGATGTCGAGGTAATCCGCGATCTCGTCGGCGAGCTTCTTCAACTCGTCCCCGACCTCGTCCCGGCCGAGGGCCGTGAGGCGCTGCAGGCGAAGGTCGAGGATCGCGCGGGCCTGCAACTCGGAGAGGCGGTAGGTCCCGTCCTCGGCGACGCGGTGGCGCGGATCGTCCACCAGGGCGATGAGCGGGGCGATGTCGTGCGCCGGCCAGTCGCGGGCCATCAGCGCCTCGCGGGCTGAGTTCGGGTCCGGCGAGGTGCGGATCAGGCGGATCACCTCGTCGATGTTGGCGACGGCGATGGCGAGGCCGCACAAGACGTGGGCGCGCTCGCGGGCCTTGCCGAGGAGATACTTGGTCCGGCGGGAGACGACCTCCTCGCGGAAGTCCACGAAGGCCTGCAGCAGGTCCTTCAGGTTCATCAGTTCGGGGCGGCCGCCGTTGAGGGCGACCATGTTGCAGCCGAAGGAGCTTTGCAGCGGCGTGAAGCGGTAGAGCTGGTTCAGCACCACCTCGGCCATGGCGTCGCGCTTGATTTCGACCACGATGCGCATGCCGCTGCGGTCGGATTCGTCGCGCAGGTCCGAAATGCCCTCGACCCGCTTTTCCTTGACGAGTTCGGCGATCTTCTCGACCAGCGTCGCCTTGTTCACCTGATACGGGATCTCGGTGAAGATCAGCGCCTCGCGCTCCTTGCGAAGCTCCTCGACATGGGACTTCGCCCGCATGATCACCGAGCCGCGGCCGGTGGTGTAGGCCTGCCGGGTGCCGGCCCGGCCGAGGATCATGCCGCCGGTCGGGAAGTCCGGCCCGGGGACGATCTGGTTCAGTTGCTCGATGGTCAGCTCCGGCTCGTCGATCAGAGCGATGCAGGCATCGATCAACTCGCCGAGGTTGTGCGGCGGGATGTTGGTCGCCATGCCGACCGCGATGCCGCCCGCCCCGTTGACGAGGAGGTTCGGGAACCGCGCCGGGAGAACCAGGGGCTCCTCGCGGGACTCATCGTAGTTCGGCCCGAAATCGACGGTGTTCTTGTCGATGTCGCTGAGCAGCGCGATGGCCGGCTTGGCCAGGCGGGATTCGGTGTAGCGCATGGCGGCGGGGGGATCGCCGTCCACCGAGCCGAAATTGCCCTGCCCGTCGATGAGCATCAGGCGCATCGAGAAGTCCTGGGCCATGCGGACCAGGGCATCGTAGATCGATTGGTCGCCGTGCGGATGGTAGAGACCGATCACGTCGCCGACGATGCGGGCCGACTTGACGTATTTGCGCTCCGGCAGGTGCCCCGACTCGAACGCCGAGTAGAGGATGCGCCGATGCACCGGCTTCAGTCCGTCGCGGGCATCCGGCAGCGCGCGGCTCACGATCACGCTCATCGCGTAATCGAGGTAGGAGCGGCGCATCTCGTCGGTGATGGAAACGGGGCGGATGTCGCTGGCGGGCGGCGGGGCGCCCGTCGGATCGGTCTCGGCCAAGTTGTCTGTCCGTCTGTGTCCGGGCCTCAGGCAGCGTCCTGCCGGGGCCACGCGGGTCGCTGTGGAAGCGCAAAGATATCAGACGGTTGGTTAAGGGCTTTCGCGTGCGCGCGCAAGGCGCGCCCCGGCGTTTCGGCCGGGGCGCGACGGTGTCACTCAGTAGAAGAAAGCCGGGCCGCGACGGTAGTAGCGCGGGCCGAAATGGCGGCGGTAACCCCAGTGACGACGGTAACCGTAATGGCGACGGAAGCCGTAGTGACGGCGGAACCCATAGGGGCGGTAGCCGTAGTGGCGGCGGTAGCCGTAGTACTGGGTCTTCTCCACGGCGGCGGCCGGGGCGGTCTCGGCGGCGGCCATCGGCACGGGGAGCGGGGCGGCGCTCACCGGGGCGGCGGTCGGGCCGAAGAAGAAGGCGGCCAGCAGAATCAGGATCGGCCAGCGCGGCAGTCTCAAGGAGCGCATAATCTCGTCTTCCTCCCGGTCATCGCAGACGGCCCGCAGGATCGCAGGTCCGTCCGCGAGCAACGGCGGGAGGCGCGAAACGGTTCGATCGTTCCCGCATAGCTTGTGTCGCAGACTGCGCAGACGGCTAACCGGAGGTGACTCGGCGCCCGCCGCGTCGCCGCACCCGCCCTTGCGGCGGCGGACTGAAATCCCATTATGCTCCCCCGTGACCGAAATCCGTCGAGTCGAGCCCTCATGACCGCGTTGTCCGAACGTTTTCGTGCCTTGCTGCCGGGCCGCCTGCGCAATCGGCGCCCGCGCGTCGCGGTGGTCCGCCTCTCGGGGACGATCGGTGCGGCCTCGCCCTTGAGGCCGGGCCTCTCCATCGCCTCCGTGGCGGGCAGCCTGGAGCGGGCCTTCACCCTGCCGGGGGTGAAGGCGGTGGCGCTGGTCATCAACTCGCCCGGCGGCTCGCCTGCGCAGTCGCACCTGATCCATCGGCGCATCCGGACGCTCGCGGAGGAGAAGGGCCTGCCGGTCGTCGCCTTCGTGGAGGATGTCGCGGCCTCGGGCGGCTACATGATCGCCTGCGCCGCCGACGAGATCGTCGCGGACCCGACCTCCATCGTCGGCTCCATCGGCGTGGTCTCGGCGGGGTTCGGCTTCCCCGGCCTGTTGGAGAAGCTCGGCATCGAACGCCGGGTGCACACGATCGGCGAGGCGAAGGCGATGCTCGATCCGTTCCGGCCGGAGGACCCCGCCGACATCGATCGGCTGAAGCGCATCCAGGCCGACGTGCAGGGCCTGTTCACCGAACTCGTCTCCTCCCGGCGGAAAAGCCTGCTGGCGGGGGAGAACCTGTTCACGGGGGCCGTCTGGACCGGGCGTCAGGCCCTGCCCCTCGGGCTGGTGGACGCCATCGGCGACCTGCGCGGCACGATGCGTGCCCGCTTCGGCGAGAAGGTCGATCTCGTGGTGGTCGCGGAGGCGAAGGGCGGCTTCTTCAGCCGCATCCTCCGCCGGGGGGCGCCGGGCGGGATCGGCGAAGCCGTCGCCGCCCTGCCCGGGGAAACCCTGGCCGCCCTCGAAGAAAGGGCGGCCTTTGCGCGCTTCGGTCTCTAGGCCGCGACCTGGGCGAGGAACTGGCCGATCTCGCTTTCCAGTTCCGAGGCGACGCTGTCCACCGAACCGGCGGCGGCCGTGACCGTCTCGGCCAGCCGCGCCGAGCGCTGGGTCGCGTCGCTCACCACGCTCATGCCGTGGGCGATGGCGCCCGTGGCTTGCGCCGTCTCGGCGACGTTGCGCGAGATCTCGGCGGTGGCGTCGCCCTGGGCCGAGACGGCGATTGCGATGCCGGCGGTCGTGGCCTGGACGGCGCGCATCTGCTCGCCCATCCGGCCGATGGCGGCGACCGTCGTGCCGGTGGCGGCCTGGACCGCACCGATCTGATCGGCGATCTCCTCCGTGGCGCGGGCGGTCTGCGCGGCTAGCTGCTTCACCTCGGCGGCGACGACGGAGAAGCCGCGCCCCGCCTCCCCGGCGCGGGCGGCCTCGATCGTGGCGTTGAGGGCGAGCAGGTTGGTCTGCTCCGCGATGGTGCGGATGAGGCCGACCACGGTGCCGATCCGCGAGGCCGCCTCGGCGAGACCGCCGATCTGCTGCTCCATGGCGGAGGACTCGCCGGCCGCCGACGAGACCAGGGTCTCGGCCTGCCCGAGCTGGCCGCCGATCTCGGCGATGGAGGCGTGCAACTCCTCGGCGGCGCTCGCCACCGTCTGCACGCTCGATGAGGTTTCCTGCGAGGCCCGCGCCGTGCCGGCCACGGCCGCCTCGGCCTCTCCGGCGCGCAGGCGCATCTCCTCGGCGCGGCCGCGCATGTCGCCGGTGCTGGCGGTGAGTGTGCCCTTGAGGGCATCGACCCGGCTACGGAAGGCGGCGATGGTCTGGTCGAGCATCATCCGGCGGCGGGCGGCCTTCTCCGCGTCGGTGCTCTGCAGGCCTTCGAGTTCGTGGGTCCGGCGCACGGCCTCGCGCAGGGTCTCCAGGGAGCGTGCCACGGCGCCGATCTCGTCGCCGCGCTGGGTGTGGCCCACCGGGCTGTCGGTGTCGCCCGCCGCGAGCGCTTCGATCCGGCTCGACATGGCGGCGAAGGGGCGGAACAGCCGCGAGGCGGCGATGCCCACCAGGGCGCAGGCGACGACGGCGATGACCAGGGCGGCGAGGCTCAGCTGGCGCATCGTCTCGGCGTGGGCGTCGTAGTACATCTCGATGGGCAGGCCGACGAAGAGCACGCCGTTCACCTTGCCGGCGCCGTCGAAGACCGGCTGGTAGACGGTGTAGAAGCGGCGCCCGAACAGCACCGTCGGCCCCTCGTAGGTCTTGCCCGCGCGCAGCACACCCTGGGCCGGGCTGTCGGCGGCGAGCGCCGTGCCGACCGCGCGGGAGCCGTCCTCCTTGCGGACGGTGGTCTGCCGGCGGACGAAGCTGTCCTTGGCCGCGTCGTAGGAGAAGATCGTGGCGACGCCGCCGGTATAGGCGACCGCATCGTCCACCACCGACGTGTCCGCGAAGCCCGCGAGATCGGGCGAGGTCACGCGCGAGACGCGGGTGCCTTCGAGGTCGGTCTTCGCCCCCGGCAGGCGTCCGGCGAGGACGAGGGCCAGCGTCCGCAGGTTGCGCTCGCCGTTCAGCCGCTGCCGATCCTCCATCTGCGACCAGGTTTGGCGCGAGACCGATGCCCAGATCGCGCCCGTGGTGAGGGTCACGGCGAGCATTGCGAGGAGAATGACTTTGGCCGAGAGCGTGAGCGCTCGAGACTTGCGGCGGACATATGAAAGCATGACGGGTCCCCGGATATCGAGAACCCGTACTTCGCTCGCGCAACTCAACGTTCGATTAAAATCGACTGGATCTGATCACGCGAATGTCACTCAGTGCACAATGTCGCAGGCCGTGTCGCAGTCAGCGCCGGCCGCCACGTCGCCGTGCCACCTCGGCGAGGGCGGAAAGGTCCTTCTCGCCGTCGCCGTGGCTCATCGCCTCGATCAGCCCGTCGCGGAGCACGCTGGCGAAGGGCATCGGCACGCCGGCCGCCTCCCCCGCCTGGAGGGCGAGGCGCACGTCCTTCGCGCCGAGGCGCAGGCCGAAACCCGGCGGCTCGTAGCGGCGGGCGGCGATGGCCGCGCCGTAGTTCTTGTAGACCGGCGAGGCGAAGATCGTGTTCGTCATCAGGTCGAGGAATTCGGCGCCGGTGACGCCGTGGCCCTCGGTGAAGGCGCAGGCCTCGCCCATGGCCTCGATGGCCGCGATCAGCATGAAGTTGCCCGCGAGCTTCACGGCGTTGGCGCGCTTCGGCTCCTCGCCGTAGCGCCAAGTCTTCGCGCCCATCGCGTCAAGGAGCGGCGCGGCGCCGTCGATCGCCGCATCGGGGCCGGCGGCGACGATGTTGAGCTTGCCCGCCTCGGCCACGTCGGGCCGGCCGAAGACCGGCGCGGAGACGTAGGGGATGCCCGCCCGCCCGTGGATCGCGGTCAGCCGCTCGGCCAGCGCCACCGAGATCGTGCTCATGCCGAGATGGACGCCCGGCCGACCGGCGCCGTCGAGGAGCCCGCCCTGGACGAGCACCGCTTCCAGCGCCGCGTCGTCGGCGAGCATGGTGATCACCGCGTCGCCTCGGAACGCCTCCGCCGCGCTGGCCACGGCGGTGACGCCCGGCAGGCCCCGCGCCGCCTCCGGCGAGCGGTTCCAGGCGCGGACGCTGTGCCCCTGCTCCGCGAGGCGGGCCGCCATGCCCCGGCCCATGCGCCCCATTCCGATGAACCCGACATCCATGTGACTCTCCCTCGTCTACGGTCGCCAAGATGGAAACCATCCGGCGCCCGGAAAGTGCGGTGGCGCATGGGCCGCCCGTTCCGGCCGGTCCCGGCCCGTGGCACAGTCAGGCCATGAGCGATTCCCGCCGGAGCGGCCTTCTCACCGACATTTCCGGCATCACGGTCGGCCACGCCCAGGATCTGGCGGTGCGCAGCGGCGTCACCGCGATCCTGTTCGACCGGCCGGCGGTGGCCTCCGTCGATGTCCGCGGCGGCGGGCCGGGCACCCGCGAGACCGACCTGCTCGATCCCGAGCGCACGGTGGAGGCCATCGACGCGCTGGTCCTCTCCGGCGGGTCCGCGTTCGGCCTCGACGCCGCCGCCGGGGTGACGGGCTGGCTCGCCGAGCAGGGACGCGGCTTTCCGGTCGGTGGAATGCGCGTGCCCATCGTGCCGGCGGCGATCCTGTTCGACCTCCTCAACGGCGGCGACAAGGGATGGGGCGCCGACCCGCCCTATCGCACCCTCGGCCGGCACGCCGCCGAGGCGGCGGCGCGGGATTTCGCCCTCGGTTCGGTGGGGGCCGGGACGGGGGCGCGCACCGCCACCCTGAAGGGCGGCCTCGGCTCGGCCTCGGCGGCGGTGCCGGGCACGCCGTTCCAGGTCGGCGCGCTGGTGGCGGTGAACGCCTTCGGCAGCGCCGTGGTGGGGAACGGCCCACATTTCTGGGCGGCGCCCTTCGAGGTGGGGGACGAGTTCGGCGGGCTCGGCCTGCCCTGTCCGGTGCCGGAGGAGGCCCACGCCTTCCCCGCCCGCGTCGCCGCCGGCTCCGCGACGACGCTGGCCGTCGTGGCGACCGACGCCCGCCTCACCAAGGCGCAGTGCCGCCGCCTCGCGGTGGCCGCGCAGGACGGCCTCGCCCGTGCCCTGGTGCCCGCCCATACGCCACTCGACGGCGACCTCGTCTTCGCCGCCGCGACGGGGGAACGGCCCCTCACCGACCCCATCGCCGACACGGCCCGGCTCGGCCACGCGGCGGCGCGGGTGCTGGCGCGGGCCATCGCCCTCGGCATCCACGCGGCGACGAGCCTGCCCGGCGTGACCCCGACGCCGCCCGGCGAGGGCCGTTACGAGGGCCTGCCGCCCGCATGGCGCGATCTCTACGGGCGTCCCTGAGGCGCGGAACGGAGAAACGAGCTTGGCCGTTGCGTTTGGCTGCCCGGACCAGAGGGGCAGCCACGGGCGGACCCGCGTCACGGATTTCCGCCCCTTACGGGAGAAACGACCCATGCGACTGTCCGGGATGATCCTGGCCGCTTCCGTGGCCCTGTTCGCGGGCGGTGCCGCTCAGGCGGCGCCCTTCGCCCCCACCCCCCTTTCCGACGGCGAGGCCTCCGTGGTGCTCGTGCGCGGCGGCTGCGGCTTCGGCGAGCATCGTGGCCCGATGGGCGGCTGCCGCCTGAACCGCGGCCCGCGCGGCGCCATCCGCCGGGCGATCAGCGGGGCCCCGCGCGGCTGCCCGCCCGGCCTCTACCGCACCCCGCGCGGCTTCTGCCGGCGCTAGCCGACACACCGGGCGCCCTGCACCGGGGCGCCCGGATTCAAAGCTCTTCGCGTTCCTCGGCTATGAGCTGATCTCGGTCGGCGAGAAAATCGTCACTGAGACGCGCTGTCTCGGCGAAAAGGTCGTCCCACCTCGTGCCTTCGAGGGCGATTGTTCGATTGCATTCATCTGTGAGCTGAGCCGCACTCTGCATCGCGATCCTATCCTGTTCGATTGAGCCACGCGGAGTTTACACGCCGCCGTCATTGCGAGCCGGATTAGACCGCGTCCTTGGCATCCGCCAGCAACTCGGCGAGACCCTTGTCGACCTCGGCGCCGAGCAGGGCGCGTTCGGCGTCGGTCAGGTCCCTCGCCCAGGCCGTACCGCCGAACCCTTCCGCGCAGCGGGCGCGTTCGGAGGCGATGAAGGCTTCCGTCTCCTCGGGGCGGGTGCGCATGGCGTGGACGAGGCCGAACCATGCGGCCCGCTCCACCACCGCGAGGCGCGCGCGCAGGCGGATCGCCACCGCCTTGTCGGGATCGACCGTGTCGCTCATCCGTCCTTCTCCGCCAACTGTTCGATAAGGCCCTGAATCCGGCCGGGAACGGTCTCGTTGACCGACCGGGCATAGAGCACCCGCAATTGCCGGCCGATCTCGGCGAGGCTCAGCGAGCCCTTCGAGATCACCCGGTCGGCCTGCGCGCCGAGGCTCGCCTTCTCGGCGGGGGTGATCTCCTTCGCCGTCAGCACCACCACCGGCACGTCGCCGTCCGGCCGCGAGCGCAGGGCGCGGAGGAAGCCGAACCCGTCCATCTCCGGCATCATCAGGTCGAGGAGGATCAGGTTAGGCCGCGAGCGGTCGTAATGCTCCAGGGCGAGGCGTCCGTTGGCGGCCTCGTCCACGGTCCAGCCCTCGCGGGAGAGGGAGCGGCGCAGGCGCTCGCGCCCGTCCGCGTCGTCGTCCACCACCAGCACCCGCGCCTCGTTGGGCGCCTGGGGCCGGTAATGCTCCATCAGCCCCTTCAGCCGGTCCCAATCGATGGGCTTCACGAAGTAATCCGTGGCGCCGAGCGCCTGCCCGAGTCCCTGCTCGGCCACCACCGAGGTCATGATGACGGGGGTGCCGGCGAGGTCCGCGTCGTTGCGCACCGCGTGGAGCACCGCCCAGCCGTCCATGCGGGGCATCTCGACGTCGAGGAGGATCGCCCGCGGCCGCAAGGCCCGCGCCAGGGTGAGGCCCGCGCGCCCGTCCGCGGCGGTGCGGACATGGAAGCCCTCCCGTTCGAGGAAGCGCTGGAGCAGTTCCCGCGCGGCCGGGTCGTCGTCCACGAGGAGCACGGTGTCGTGCTGCTCATGCGCCTCCACGGCGGGCAGCTCCTCCGCCGGATCGTCCTCCGTGATGAGGATCGAGGGCAGGCGCATGGTGAAGGTCGCGCCCCGGCCCGGCTGGCTCTCGACGCCGATCTCGCCGCCCATGGTGATGCAGAAGGCGCGGGTGATGGCAAGCCCGAGGCCGGTGCCGCCGAATTGCCGCGTGGTCGAATCGTCGGCCTGCACGAAGCGCTGGAACAGCTTGCCCATCTGCTCCTTCGTCAGGCCGATGCCGGTATCCGACACGGCGAAGGAGAGCCAGTCGGCGCCGTCCTCCCGGTGGCGGCGCGCGGTGAGGGTGATCGTGCCGTTCTCGGTGAACTTCGCGGCGTTGCCGACGAGGTTCAGCAGGCACTGGCGGATCTTGGTCTGGTCCTGGTGCATGGCGCCGAGATCCGGGCCGGCATCAAGGACGAAGCGGTTCGCCTTCTTCTCCACGAGGGAGCCGGTGGCGTCGGTCACGTCCTGCAGCAGGTCGGCGACCGTGAAGGTCTCGGCGGAGGCGGTGACGCGCCCGGCCTCGATCTTCGAGATGTCGAGGACGTCGTTGATGAGCGAGAGCAGGTGGCGGGCGGCCGACTCGATCTTGCGCAGGTCCGGCAGCAGCGCCGCCTGGCCGATATCCTCCAGTTCCTCGCCCAGCATCTCCGAATAGCCGATCACCGCCGAGAGCGGCGTGCGCAATTCGTGGCTCATGTTGGCGATGAACTGGCTCTTCGCCCGGTTCGCCGCCTCGGCGGCCTGCCGGGCCCGCTCGGCCTCGGCCTCGGCCTCCTTGCGGGCGGTGATGTCGGTATGGGTGCCGACCCATTCCCGCAGCGACCCGTCCGTGGCGAAGACGGGCACGCCCCGCGCTTCCATGTCCCGCCAGACGCCGTCGTGCCGGAGGAGGCGGTGCGTCACCGCGTAGGGCACCCGCTCCTCGACGGAGCGCGCCCAGGCCTCGGCGATCTCACCCCGGTCGTCGGGATGGACCGCGTCGATCCAGCCCCAGCCCTGGTAGCCTTCCTCGGTCTGACCGGTATAGGCGCCCCAGCGCGGCTGCGGCGGCAGCAATTCGCCCTCCGCGTTGGTGTTCCAGATCACCGCCGCCGAGGCATCGACCAGCGCGCGGAACCGCTCCTCGGAATGGCGCAGCCGCTCCTCGGTGACGCGGCGGCGGGAGATGTCGGTGTTGGTGCCGTACCAGCGCAGGATCGTCCCGTCCGGCGCCCGGTGCGGCATCGCCTGGGACAGGAACCAGCGGTACTCGCCGTCGGCGCCCTTCAGGGGGAACGTGTCCTCCCACGGCACCCCCGCCTCGACGGACAGGCGGTAGCGCACCTCCACGGCGGCGATGTGGTCCGGGTGGTGGATGTTGCGCCAGCCCCACCCCTGCATCGCGTCGAAGGTTGTGCCCGTGTAGTCGTACCAGCGGGCGTTGTACCAGACGATGTGCCCATCGGCCCGGGCGATCCAAGCGAGCTGCGGCAGGGCATCCGCGAGGTTGCGGAAATCGTCGTCGGTGACGGCATCGCCGTCCACTGGTTCGCTCATCGGTCCCGCCGGTCCTGGATTGCGCAAGAGGTAGGGCGCGTGCCCGCGAAAGGTATCCGCGCGGCTCACGCCCGCAGCGGTGCCGCCTTCATCTCGGCCCGCCGGCCGCGCAGGGCATCGACGGTGTAGAGGGCGAGGCCGAGCCAGATTAGCCCGAACATCGCCGCCCGGTGCGGCTCCACATGCTCGTCGAAGACCATCACGCTCAGGATCAGCAGGCAGGTCGGGGCGACGTACTGGAGGAGGCCGAGGGTCGTCAGGCGCAGGCGCACGGCGGCGGCGGCGAACCAGATCAGCGGCAACGCCGTGGTGAGGCCGGTGAGCAGGAGCAGGCCGAGCTTGTGCGGGTCGGCGGGCAGGAACGGCTCCGGGGTGAGCACCAGCCAGACGACGGCGATGGGCAGGAGGAGCAGCGTCTCGGCCAGGAAGCCCACGAGGGAATCCACCGCCACGATCTTCCGCACCAGCCCGTAGAGGGCGAAGGAGGTGGCGAGCGCCAGCGACATGAGCGGCAGGTCGCCCGCCCAGATCACCGCCACCAAGACCCCGGCCGCCGCGATGCCGATGGCGACCGCCTGCACCGGCCGTAGCCGCTCCCCGAGGATGAGCCGGCCGAGCGCCACGTTCATCAGCGGGTTGATGTAATAGCCGAGGCTCGCATCGAGCAGATGCCCCCGGTCGATGGCGATGAGGTAGAGCAGCCAGTTCACGCCGATGAACAGCGCCGAGAGCACGAGGAGCCCGTGCTTGCGCGTCAGCGGGATCGGCAGCCGCAGGCGGTTGCGCCAGGCGAGCGCGAGGCATCCGGCGAAGACGGTCGACCACACGACGCGCTCGGCCAGGATGTACCAGGGGCTGAACCCGCCGAGCAGCCGGAAATGCAGCGGGACCACGAGGCCCCAGCTCAGATAGGCGGCGAGCGCGTAGACGAGGCCCACGGCGTTTCCCTCAACCCGGCTCGCGTTCGAGGAGCCGGCCCGCGCGTCTCTAACCGAGACCGGGCCCTGTCGTCAGGCGCCTGGATGCAAAGCTGCTATCCGGGCGTCACTCCGGCGGCGTTCCTCCGCCAGGATCCAGTCCCGGAAGCGGCGGATGCCGGGGGCGTCGTCGTCGCGGGCGCGCCAGCAGAGGAAATGCAGGTCGCGCCGGATCCCCGTGCAGCGGCCCTCGCCGAGCCGCACCAGGGCACCGGAGGCGATCTCGTCCTCCGCGAAGCGCAGGGTCTCCAGGGCGACGCCCAGCCCCTGCACCGCCGCCGAGATCACGAGGGAGCCCCGGTCGAAGGCCGGGCCACCGCGCGCCTTCGGCGGCGCGAGGTCGTTCTGCGCGAACCAATCCGCCCAGCGCACGGGGCTGAACGAGGATTCAAGCCAGGTCAGCCGGGCGATGGCGGTGGGGGAGAGGTCGGCGGCCGCGTGGGCGAGATCCGGCCGGCACAGGGCGGCGATCTCCTCCGGCCCCAGGGGCTCGACCCGCAGCCCCGCCCCGCGCGGCGGCTGGCCGTAGGCGACCAGCACGTCGATCTCGGCGTGGCGCATCAGGTCCACGGGCTCGGCGCCGGAGGACAGGCGGATCGCGATGGCTGGGTTGGCCGCCACGAAGCCCGGCAGGCGCGGGCCGAGCCATTTGGTGGCGAAGCTCGGGGTGCAGTGGACCGCGAGCGCCTGACCCGTGGCCGGCATCAGCTCCGCGCAGGCCGCCTCGATTCCGTCGAAGGCCCGCGACAGGCCAACGAGCAGGCGTTCCCCGTCGGCGGTGAGGCTCGCCTGCCGGTTCTCCCGCCGGAACAGTGCCCGGCCGAACTGCCGTTCGAGCGCCCGGATCTGGTGGCTGATCGCGGAGGGCGTGAGGCACAGTTCCTCGCTCGCCCGCGCGAAACTGCCGAGCCGCGCCGCCGCCTCGAAGGCGCGAAGCGCCGGAAAGCTCGGGATCCGCCGCATCGCCCGATCCATGAATTCCATTCACCTGTCGGTGAAAAATCGTCGTTTGTCAAAGGGCGGCGAGAGGCAGAAAAATAATTCCCATGCCGCGCAGACGGCAGACACAAAACCAATGATCCTGGGAGGATAACGACAATGGCGCAGGGGGTCGCAGCTCTTGCCGGACCGGTCATCGACGAGGCGACACGGGTCTACCGAAAGGTGACGTGGCGTCTCGTGCCGTTCCTGTTCGCCTGTTACGTCGCGGCCTATCTCGATCGCGTCAACGTCGGCTTCGCCAAGCTGCAGATGCTGAACGATCTTCAGTTCAGCGAGACCATCTACGGCCTCGGCGCGGGCATCTTCTTTATCGGTTACTTCCTGTTCGAAGTGCCGAGCAACATGATCCTGCACAAGGTCGGCGCGCGGGTGTGGATCGCCCGCGTGATGATCAGCTGGGCGATCATCTCGGCCGCGATGATGTTCGTGACGAGCCCGACCATCTTCTACGTCCTGCGCTTCCTGCTCGGCGTGGCGGAAGCCGGCCTGTTCCCGGGCGTGATCCTGTACCTGACCTACTGGTACCCGTCCGAGCGCCGGGGCGGCATCATCGCCCTGTTCATGACCGGCATCCCGATCGCCGGCCTGATCGGCGGCCCGCTCTCGGGCTGGATCATGAACGCCTTCACCGGGATGCACGGGCTCGCCGGTTGGCAGTGGCTGTTCCTGATCGAGGCCCTGCCCTCGCTCGTCCTCGGCTTCTGCGTGCTCGCCTACCTCGACAACGGCATCGCCAAGGCGAAGTGGCTCAGCGCCGACGAGAAGGCGCTGCTTCAGCGCAACATCGCCGCCGACGCCTCGACCGTGGCCGCGCATCGCTTCCGCGACGGCTTCACCAGCGGCTGGGTGTGGCTGCTGAGCGGGATCTATTTCTTCTTCATCATGGGCCTCTACGGTGTCGGCTTCTGGCTGCCGACGCTGATCAAGGGCGCGGGCGTCTCCGATCCCCTGCAGATCGGCCTGCTCACCATGCTCCCCTACGGCGCGGCGGCGGCGGCGATGATCGCGGTCGGCCGGATGTCGGACGCGGCCCGCGAACGGCGTTGGCACATCGTGGTCCCTGGCCTCGTCGGCGCCGCCGGCTGGCTGGTGAGCATCTGGTTCAGCCGGGACCTCGTCATCGCCGAAGCCGCGCTCACCGTCGCCACCATCGGCGTGCTCGTCACCCTCGCCCAGTTCTGGTGCCTGCCGACCGCGGTGCTCGCCGGCGCGGCGGCGGCCACCGGGATCGCGGTGATCAACTCGGTCGGCAACCTCGCGGGCTTCGTCAGCCCCTACCTGATCGGCTGGATCATCGACGCGACGAAGTCGACGAGCCTCGGTGTCTACACCCTGGCCGCCTGCCTCGCGATCGGCAGCATGCTCGCTCTCACCATGCCCAAGCGCCTCGTCAACCGCTGACGGCGCGTCTCCCCCTCGACCCCACACCCTCACCCTCACCGAAAGGACACGCCATGCTCGACGAACACGATCACCACGACACCGTCGCCATCGACCTGCCGAACGACGATTCCGGCCGCAAGCGGACCTCGATCTACCAGCCCGAGCAGGCCGGCCTGATCTTCCCGGAGATCCCGGACTTCGCCAACCACGCCGAGGAGCGCGAGTACCGCAAGAAGCACCTCGTCGCCGCCTGCCGTTCCTTCGCGATGCACGGCTTCGATTACGGCTTCGCCGGGCACCTGACGATCCGCGACCCGGAGCGTCCCGAGCTGTACTGGACCAACCCGATGTGCGTTCACTTCTCGCAGGTGAACATGTCGAACCTCATCCTCGCCGACCATAACGGCCGGGTGGTCGAGGGCCGCTACGCGATCAACCGGGCCGGCTTCGTGCTGCACGCCGCCGTGCACGAGGAGTATCCCGAGGTCATGGCGATGTGCCACGCGCACACCACCTACGGCACCGCATGGTGCGCCACGGGCCGTCCGCTCGACATGATCAGCCAGGACGCCGCCGCCTTCTACAACAGTCACGCGGTGATCGGCGCCTCGGCCGGCGCGGTGGCGGTGGAGAAGGGCAGCGGGATGTCGGTGGCCCAGCAGATCGGCCGCAACCGCGGCGTGCTGCACCAGAACCACGGCCTGCTGACCTGCTCGCAGCACAGCATCGACGACGCGGCCTTCTGGTTCATCGCCCTGGAGCGCGCCTGCAAGCAGCAGCTGATGGTCGAGGCCACCGGCATCAAGCCGCAGCTGCTCTCCGAGAAGACCGCCCGCTACAGCCGCGAGCATGTCGGCAGCGACTATATCGGCTGGCTGCACTTCCAGACCATCTACAACCACATCGCGGCGACCCAGCCGGATATGTTCGCCTGATCGCTCCTTCGCCGGCCCGCTCCCTCAGGACAGCGGGCCGGATTTGGCGAGAGCGGCATCGAGCAGAGGATGCCGCGGGGACGCGAAGGGGTTGGCGACGGTGACGCCACCCCATCGGAAGCCGTCCTGAAGATCCTCCGTGAGGAGGAGGCGGCAGCCCGCCTGCGAGGCGGCGGCGAGGATCACCGCGTCCCAGATCGCGAGGCGATGCTCGGTAGCGATATCCGTCGCCGCCGCCAAGATCTCAGGCGTCGTCGGTACGGTGGTGTAGAGATCGAGCCAGCCGAGAACCGTGGTGCGGGCTTGATCTCGCGTCCGTCTTCCCTTTCGGACCAGGACGTTGAAGGATTCTCCGAAGGCCTGAAGGGGAATGATCGTTTTGTCCCTGGGGATCTCGTTGATCATTCCGACCGCGATGTCACGCTTCTCCGCCGTGTCGATGCCTTCCGCATACATCAGGACATTGGTGTCGAAGGCGACCTTCACGGTTCATCCTCGTACAATTCCTCCCTCGTCCAACGTCCAGCATTCATGAGGGGCTGATTTCTCAGGCGTTCAAGCAAAGCTTCCTTCTTCGCGTCGCGCGCGGCATCATCCCGTTCGGCGGGGACGATGCGCGCGACCGGGCGTCCGTGGTTCGTCACGACGTAGCTGTGACCGTCGCGGACGCCACGCAGGATCTCGGAGAACCCACGGTTGGCCTCCGCCGCCGAGATGGTCTTCTCCATGGGCGACCCCCAATCTAGTGAGATTGCCTACTTTAAGGGACGAGCTGCACCCCGGCAAGGCTTACGGCGCCACCCAGCCGCCTTCCCAATCGGCCCCGTTCCGGCACCATGCCGCGCGGCGATGGCCCCTTCGGTCGAGGTAGAGGAAGTCGAGGCGCTGCGCTCGCACCACCACCGCGCAGAAATTCCGCCGCCCCATCGTGGCTGCCATCGCCTCGTCGGGGAGGGTGTAGGCGTTGCCGGCGGTCAGCGCCGTTCCGGGGGCCGGCTCGGCGCCGTAGCAGACCCGGCTCATCGCCCGTGAGCCGGCCCAGGCCGCCTCGGCCACCGCGTCGTCCGTGTGCAGGACGGCCCGGCCCTCGATGCGGATCTGGATCTTCGCCGCCCCATCGTAGACGGCGAGCGCGCAAACCGGGTTCTCGGCCAGTTCGAACGCCTTGTCCGAGCGGCGGTCGCAGTGGAACCGCAGGGTCCCGGCGACGGGATCGGCCTCGCGCATCACAACCGTGCGCAGGCGCGGCCCCTCCCCCGCCACGGTCGCGAGGGTCGGCAGGTGGAAGCCGCTGCGCCCGTGCGCGGCCCCGTCCGCCAGGAGCCGCCAGAGCTCCGACAGGGTGGCGTCGAGGTCGTCGTAGAAGGAAGGCAGCGGGGTCATACCGCCGCGCCGCGCTTGCGCTGCCGCTCCCGGAAGATCAGCGCGAGGTTGCGGACATAGATGCCCGTCGAGAGGCCCTGGCCGATGATGATCACCGGCTCCTTGCGCACGAAGCCGTAGACCAGGGTCATCAGCCCCCCGGCGATCGAGAGGAACCAGAAGGAGAGCGGCATCACGCTCTTCCCCGCCCGCTCGCTGGCGATCCATTGCAGAATGAAGCGGGAGCCGAAGATCAGCTGCGCCAGGATGCCGAACACGAGCCAGAAATCGAAGCGCGTGACGAACACGTCGTAGAAGTAGTCCGGCAGGTCGTGCGCGAGTTGGATCAGCATCCGACGTCTTCGTCCCTCGTGGCATCCGCCTCCCGCGCCGCCGTCTCGACGGCGCGCGGCGTGGCGCGCTTGCGCCGGATGAGCCACCACACCCCGGCGAGATCGAGGAGCCCGACCCAGAGCCGGTCGAACAGCCCGTAATTCGAGGTGCCGGTGAGGCGCGGCCGGTCGATCACATCCCGATGGACGACCGTGTAGCCCTCGCGGGCGACGAGGGCCGGCATGAAGCGGTGGAGCGCGTCGAAATAGGGCAGGCGCAGGTAGACGTGCCGCCGGAACAGCTTCAGCCCGCAGCCGGTGTCGCGGGTGGAATCCTTGAGGATCCGCCCGCGCACCCCGTTGGCGATGCGCGACTGGATCATCTTGAAGCGCCCGTCCTTGCGGCCGCGCCGCTGGCCCTGCGCGAGGCCGGCGCCCTCCCCGGCCTGTTCCAGGGCCTCCAGCAGCGCCGGGATGAAGGCCGGATCGTTCTGGCCGTCGCCGTCGAGGGTGGCCACGATGGTGCCGCGCGCGGCCAGCACGCCGCTGCGTACCGCCGCCGATTGGCCGGCGCTGGCCTGATGCCGCAGCACCCGCAGCCAGGGGCGGCCGGCGCGGGCGGCCTCCAGGGCGGCGGGGGTGGCGTCGGTCGAGCCGTCATCGACGTAGATCACCTCGAAGGGCAGGCCGGCGCAGGCCTGCTCGATCTCGGCGACCAGCGGGGCGATGTTGCCGGCCTCGTTCTTGACGGGGACGACGACGGTCAGGTGGGGGGCGTCCGGGGACATCATGGGGTTGCCGCATAGGCCGTCACGAACACGCGACGGCCGGTGTTGAGGTTGAAGCCCTCGACCACGCCGACCGGCGGCGGGGCGGGGCGGCCTACGGGCCAGGCGAAGTTGAACGCATCGCGCTCCTTGCCCTCCACGAAGAGCAGCCGGCAGCCGCCCCCCTGCAGGAAGGCCTTGGCCGCGTCGGCGTCGGGCAGGAGGTCGAGATTGGTGCCGGTGAGGAAGACGAGGCTCGGCTCACGGTAGCCGAGGCTCGCGATCAGCGGGTCGCGGCAGGGCAGCGTGTCCTTCAGGGCGGCGAGGCGCGGCGAGACCTTCAGTGCCGGCAATTGCCGCTGCGCGAGGCCGAGCACCGCCGGCCCGAGCAGGCAGGAGGCGAGGATCGCGAGGCCGAAGGCCCGCTCCGGCAGGTCGCGGGCGAAGGCGAGCCAGCTCGCCCCGGCCACGAGGCAGGCGGCGCCGAGCACCGGCAGGGCGAACCAGGGGATCGCGTGGTTGTCGAGCTTCCAGCCGGTGAGGCAGAGGCCGAGGGTCAAGCCGAGGGGAATCGCCGGCACCAGCAGGGCCACCGCCCGGGCGCCGCGACGGCGGGGCGTGATCTCGCCGCGTGCCAGGGCGATCACCGTCAGCACGGCGATCCAGGGCATCAGCGGCAGCACGTAATGCGGCAGCTTCGTCGGCACCGCCTCGAAGACGAGCCAGGCCGGCAGCACCGTCGCGATCAGGAACGCGATGGCGTCGTCCCGGCGCTCGCGCCACGCCAGCGGCAGGCCCATGGCGGCGAAGGCAGCGCCCGGCCAGAAGGTGGCGAAGAAGGCGAGGCTGTAGGCGCCGGGCGGGCCCCAATGGCGCTCGGCCGCGCCGCCGACCTTGCCGAGCATGTCCTTGCCGACCGCCTCGGCATAGAAGGCGCTGCCGCTCTTGAGGGTGATCGCCACGAACCACGGGGCGACGATCAGCGCCGTCAGCCCGAGCCCGGCCCAGGGGCGCAGGGGCTTCAGCCACCCGCCCGAGCGCGCCTTCCACGAGAGGAAGAGGGCGGGCAGCGCCACGAACAGCGGCACCATCGGCCCCTTCACGAGGATGCCGACGGCGAGGCCGAGCCAGAAGGCGAGGAAGACCGGGGTGCCGAGGCGCGGCTCCCGTCGCAGCCACACCCGCGCCAGCGCCCCGAGGCTCGCGGTGGCGCAGGCAGCCAGCAGCGCGTCGGTCTTGGCGAGATGCGCCTCGGCGTTCAGCATCAGGCATGCGCCGTAAAGGGCGGCGGCGAGGAGCGCGCTCCGGCGGGGCAGGAAGGCCAGCGCCCCCCAATAGGCGAGCAGCACCGAGCCCAGCGCCCCGAGGAGCGAGGGCAGGCGGTAGAGGGCGATCTGCGTGCGGGCGTGGGGCACGCCGAGCGCCTCGCCCGCCGCCACGGCGGCGGCCTGCGCCCAGTAGATGCCGACCGGCTTCTTGTTGCGGGCCTCATCCTGGAAGCGGATCGACACGAAGTCGCCGGTCTCCAGCATCTGCTTGGAGGCCTGGGCGAAGCGCGGCTCGTCCCGGTCCATTGGCTGCAGGGAAATCTGCCCCGGCAGGAACAGCAGCAGGCACAGCAGGGCGAGCGCAGCGCAGGCGCGGGCATGGCTGGCGGACAGCCGGTCGAGCAGGACGATGCGGCCTTCGCGCAGAGGACCGGGCGGGGCGTCGCCGTCGCGTGGGAGCGCGCCGGCTGAGAGGCGTGTGGTCATAAGCTCCGGGTCGCGGCTCTCCGATCCCGGTTCCTCAATCGGGATCGGGCGGGGAAAGTCAAATCCCGCCGGCGGTCGCCCGCAGCCGCGCGAAGCCGGCATCGAGGTCCGATTTGAGGTCGGCGAGGTCTTCCAGGCCGATGTGGAAGCGCAGCGTCGGCCCGCCCGGCTCCCAGCGGGTGGCGGTGCGGAAGCTGGTGCAGTCGAAGGGGATGCACAGGCTCTCGAAGCCGCCCCAGGAAAAGCCCATCCCGAAAAGTTCGAGCCCGTCGAGCATGGCGGCCACGGCGGCCTCCGGCACCGGCTTCAGCACCACGCCGAACAGGCCCGACGCACCGGAGAAGTCGCGCTTCCACAGGGCATGGCCGGGATCCTCCGGCAGGGCCGGATGGAGCACGCGCAGCACCTCCGGCCGGGCCTGGAGCCAGCGGGCGATGTCGAGGGCTTGGCGCTCGTGCTCGCGCAGGCGCAGGCCCATCGTGCGCATCCCGCGCAGGGCGAGGAACATGTCCTCCGGCCCGGCGCAGACCGAGAACTGGTGGTAGGTGCGGTTCAGCGCCGGCCAGTACTGGGCGTTGGCCGAGGTGAGGCCGAGGAGCAGGTCCGAGCCGCCGCTGAGGTACTTGGTGCCCGCCTCCACCGCGATGTCGACGCCGCGCTCGTGCGGCGGAAACAGGAGCGGCGTCGCCCAGGTGTTGTCCATGATCACGCAGGCGCCGCGCGCATGCACCGCCTCGGCGATGGCGGGGATGTCCTGCATCTCGAAGGTCAGCGAGCCCGGCGCCTCGACCAGCACGGCCTTCGTGTTCCCGCGCATCAGGTCGCCGATGCCGGCGCCGACCAGCGGATCGTAATAGGTGGTCTCGACGCCGAAGCGCTTCAGGACCTCGTCGCAGAAGATGCGGGTCGGGCGGTAGGCCGAGTCGGTGACGAGGAGATGGTCCCCCGCCGAGACGGCGGCCATCAGGCCCATGGAGAGCGCGGCGAGGCCTGAGGGTGTTGCGACCGTGCCGGCGGCGCCGGCGATCTCGCTCCAGGCGTCGCAGAGCGCGTCCGAAGTCGGCGTGCCGTGGGTGCCGTAGGTGTAGCGCCCGCGCCGATGCTGGAGGTCGTCGTAGGTCGGGAACAGGACCGTGGAGCCGCGATAGATCGGCGTGTTGACGAAACCGTGCTGCTCGGACGGATCGCGGCCCGCATGGACGAGGCGCGTGGCGGGGCCAAACCGCTTCTTCGAATCGGGCTTCGGCGTCAGGGACATCGGGACCAGGGGTGAGGGTTAAGGGTTCCCGGCACGAAGCCGAGGCCGCCCTCCCCCGTCAAGCCATACGGTCAGTTGAACCGCACGCCGATCTCGCCGAGGCTGCGCCATACCACTCGGCAGGTCCAGGGATCGCCGCCGGGATCGAGGGACAGCGTGAAGGTCTCCGGCACATGCCCCGCCTCGGGCAGGAGCAGGCGGGCGCCCGCCGCCGAGATGTCCCGCACGATGCAGGCATGCTGCGCGCCCTCGTCCGCCACGACCCGTCCGGGGCGGTCGAGGGGTACCCGCTTTCCATGCCTCGCGCTCATCGGACTCGCTCCACCACAACTCATGGGCGAATAATGGGGGAGCCGTTCCTTAATAGGCCGTCCGGTCGATCTTCGGATTCTCGCAGTAACGGCCAAAAAGCGCCGTGTGCCGCGACTTTACCTTAGCGGAGTGTTTGCGGCGGATCGGATTGCTGCGCCTCGTCGTAGGCCTGCATCCAGGCCTTGTAGTCCTCGGTGCCCTCGGCATAGGGGCACTCGCTTTTCGGCTTACCGTAGAGCCGGGCGTTGCGGCCCTGGATGAAGGGGCTGTCGCTGGCGGTGGCCTGCACGTTGGACATGGGGTCTCGCGGGCGTCGGGGGTGGGGCTTCGTTAACGGCCACGGGCCTATTCTGTTGCCGTCCCGATCCCGTGTTCCCGAGTCCTGCGGCGTGCGTATCCTGCGTCCCTTCCTCGGCGGCCTCGTCGTCACGCTGTCGACCGCCATCGTGGTCTTCGTCAGCGCCGACAGGCTCACCCATCTCGCGCCTCCGGCGCCGGTGGCCCGCGCCGTCGCCTTCGAACCCTCCGCGACCGGCTCGATCCCGGCACCGCTCCCTGCCCCCGTGGCCGCGCCCAAGAAGGCCGCCCCGGCCATTCCGAACGGCTACGACACCGAGCGGCTGCGCGCGCTGATGGCGGGCGATCCGATCATGCGGGGCCGGTAGGCCGGCCCCGCCCGTCGCCTCAGCGGGCGGTGCGGAACACCTGCAGGTCGAGGTCGCGCACCTTCTTGCGTAGGGTGTTCCGGTTCACGCCGAGCAGTTCGGCGGCCCGGATCTGGTTGCCGCGCGTGGCCGCGAGGGCCGCGCCGATCAGCGGGCCTTCGATCTCCCGCAGGATGCGGTGATAGAGGCCGGGCGGCGGCAGAGTGTCGCGGTAGCCCGAGAAGTAATCGGACAGGTGCCGCTCCACGGCGCTCGACAGGCTCTCCGATTCCCCGGCGGCCTTGCGCGACGCGCCGTTGGTGCCCCCCGCGGAGGCGGGCTGCGCGAGCGGTAGGGTGTCGAGTTCGGCCTCGATGACGGGGCCGGTGATCGTCTCCTGCGGGTAGAGGGCGGCGAGTCGCCGGACGAGGTTTTCCAGCTCGCGGACGTTGCCCGGCCAGCGGTAGCGCTTGAGCTTCTCCATCGCGTCGCCGTCGAGGGTCTTGCGTGTCAGACCCTCGCGCTCGACCAGCACGAAGAAGTGGCGGATGAGGTCGGGCACGTCCTCCGAGCGCTCGCGCAGGGCCGGGAGCCGCAGCGGCACGACGTTCAGACGGAAGAACAGATCCTCGCGGAAGATGCCCTGCTGGATCGAGACCCGCAGGTCCTTGTTGGTCGCCGCGATGATGCGCACGTTCGTGCGGATCGGCACCCGGCCGCCGACGGTGGTGTACTCGCCCTGTTGCAGCACGCGCAGCAGTCGGGTCTGCGCCTCCATCGGCATGTCACCGATCTCATCGAGGAACAGCGTGCCGCCCTCGGCCTGCTCGAACCGGCCCGCCGAGCGCTGGAGCGCCCCGGTGAAGGCGCCCTTCTCGTGGCCGAACAATTCGGATTCGATGAGATCGCGCGGGATAGCAGCCATGTTCACCGGCACGAACGGACCGGTGCGGCGGCGGCCGTAATCGTGGAGCGCGCGCGCGACCAGCTCCTTGCCGGTGCCCGACTCGCCGGTGATCATCACGGTGAGGTCGGTCGGCATCAGCCGGGCGAGCGCCCGGTAGATCTCCTGCATGGCGGGCGAGCGGCCGACCAGCGGGATGTCCTCGTTCTCCGGCCCGGCGCCGGGCGTGGGCGCCCCGCGAGGCCGGGAGAGCGCGCGGCCGACGATGGCGATCAGCTCCTTCAGGTCGAAGGGCTTGGGCAGGTACTCGTAGGCCCCGCGCTCCGAGGCGCGGATCGCGGTCATGAACGTGTTCTGCGCGCTCATCACGATGATCGGCAGTTCCGGCCGCACGCGCTTGATGCGCGGCAGCAGGTCGAACACGTTCTCGTCCGGCATCACCACGTCGGTGATGACGAGGTCGCCCTCGCCCTGCGCGACCCAGCGCCAGAGGGTGGCGCAGTTGCCCGTGGAGCGGACTTCGTAGCCCGCCCGTGACAGCGCCTGGTTCAGGACGGTGCGGATGGCGGCGTCGTCGTCCGCGACGATGATGTGGCCGTTCGGCATGACTGTTACTCAGAACCTCCGGCAGGCATCTCGATCATGGCTCGACATTGGGCTCGCGCCCGTCACGCGCACTCGACATCGGAAGAAGGATGCGGAACGTCGTCCGGCGTGGGGCGGGATCGCACTCGACGATCCCTCCATGGTCGCCGACGATCTTGGCGACCAAAGCAAGACCGAGGCCGGAACCCTGTGCCTTCGTCGTCACGAACGGGTCGAACATGTCGCTCAGCATCTCGCTGGTGATGCCGGGGCCGTTGTCCCGGATCGCCACCTCGATGGGCAGGCTCACCCGCTCCCGCGAGCCGGGGATCTGCAACCGCAGGCCGGTGCGGAAGGCGGTCGCCAGGGTGATCTCGCCCTCCACCGCGTCCGGGCCGATGGCTTCGGCGGCGTTCTTCACGAGGTTGAGGATCACCTGAACCAGCTGGTCGCGGTTGCCGAGGACCGGCGGCAGCGAAGGGTCGTAGGTCTCGATGAAGCGGATGTGACGGGCGAAGCCCGACTGCGCCGAGCGCTTCACCTGATCGAGCACCCCGTGGACGTTCACCGGGCCGCGCTCGGCCGGGCGCTCGTCCCCGAACAGCTCCATCCGCTCGACGATGCGCACGATCCGGTCGGATTCGTCGCAGATCAGGCGGGTGAGCAGCCGGTCCTCCTCGGCGCCGGTGCTTTCCAGCAACTGCGCCGCGCCGCGGATGCCGGCGAGCGGGTTCTTGATCTCGTGGGCGAGCATCGCGCCCAGCGCCACCATCGAGCGCGCCGCGCCGCGGTGGGTGAGCTGGCGGTTCATCTTGTCCGCGATGGTGCGCTCCTGCAGCATCATCACCACGGCGTCGCCCTCATCGAGGGGCGTCGCGAACACGTCGACGCTGCGCTCGGTGCCGAGGCGCGGCTGCGTGAGGTCGACCCGGTACTCGCTGACGCTCGCCCGGCGGCGGCGCACCTCGTTCACCAGGGAGATGATCGGCGAGCCGAAGGGGATGATGTCGCGCAGGCGCCGCCGCTGCATCAGCCGCGCCGAGTATTCGAAGAACGCCTCCGCCGCGTGGTTGCACTGGAGGATGCGCTCGTCCCCGCCGATGGTGAGCACCGGCAGCGGCAGGGCGTTGAGCACGGCCTCGCTGCCCGAGAGCTTGTAGCCGGGAGGGGGAAAGTCGTCGCCGCTCACGCCGCTTCCCTCATCATGGGCTCCGCGCCCGCGAAGGCGCGCGTCAGGAGGGTCAGCGCCGCCTGCGGATCGGTGGTGGTCAGGAGTGCCGTGCGCTCCGTCCCGCTCAGCGCCCCGCCGGTCTCGGCATAGGCGGCGAGATGCTTGCGCGCGTGGCGCACGCCCATCTGCGGCCCGTAGAGCGCCAGCAGTCCTTCGTAATGTTCGGCGGCCAGGGCGGCCTGCTCCGCGCGGGTCGGGGCCGGCACCGCGCGGCCCGCCAGCGCCGCCGCCACCTGCCCCACGAGCCAGGGCCGTCCGGTCGCCGCCCGGCCGATCATCACCCCGGCCGCGCCGGAGGCGGATAGGCAGGCGCGGGCCTCGTCCAGGCCGGTGACGTCGCCGTTGGCGATGACGGGAATCGACACCGCTTCGACCACGGCGCGGATCGCCGGCCAGTCGGCCCGGCCCTTGTAGAATTGCTGCCGGGTGCGGCCGTGGACCGTCACCGCGTTGAGCCCCAGCCGCTCCGCGCGAGACGCGAGATCGGCGGCGTTGCGGCTCGCATCGTCCCAGCCGAGGCGCATCTTCACCGTCACCGGGATCGCCACCGCCGCGCGCGCAGCGGCGAGCAGGCGCTCTGCATGGTCGAGGTCGCGCATCAGCGCCGAGCCGGAGGCGATGCCGGTCACGATCTTGGCCGGGCAGCCCATGTTCACGTCGATGGCGTCGGCGCCGTTCGCCTCCGCGAGGCGGGCGGCCTCCGCCATGGGCGCGGCCTCGCAGCCCGCGAGCTGGACGATGTGGGTATCGATGCCCGCCCCTTCCGCCCGAAGTGTCGCCTCAGCCAAGCCCTTCGCGAATTCCCGCGCGGCGACCATCTCGGAGACGACCGCGCTCGCCCCGCAGCGCAGGGCGATGCGGCGCATGTGCAGGTCCGTCACGCCGGACAGCGGCGCCAGCAGGCAGAGCGGCGGGTCCTCTGCCGAACGTCCACGGCGCAGGGCGCCCAAATAATGGTCAGTCTTCATTCTGCTCAACAATGAGGCAAAGCGGGGCCGGACGCAAGCGCGGCCTTTGCGTTGATTTCGCCCCCTCCCCCGCTTAAACGCAGGGCACGTTTCACAGGTATGGCGCCGGCCGCGCGGCAGGTCTGCCGCCGTTCGCGCCGGGATTTCCACCGCCCCATGTCCGCCCCCGCAGAGAGTGAGAGCGTCGCCGCCATCGTCGTGGCGGCCGGGCGCGGCATCCGCATCGGCGGCGGGGTGCCCAAGCAATACCGGCGCGTCGGCGGGCAGGCCGTCCTCACGCGGACCTTCGCGGCGCTCGCCAGCCACCCGGCCATCGCGACGATCCAGCCGGTGATCGCCGCCGACGCGGCGGACTTCTTCCGCGAATGCCTCGAAGACCTCGACCCGGCGATTCGCGCCCGCATCGCGGAGCCCGTCGAGGGCGGCGCGACGCGGCAGATGTCGGTGCGCGCCGGGCTCGAGGCCCTGGCCGGAGGCGAGGCGCCGTCCATCGTCCTCGTCCACGACGCGGCGCGGCCGTTCATCCGGCCGGAGCTGATCGCGCGGGCGATCCGCGCCGGGCGGGATTACGGCGCTGCCGTCCCCGGAGTGGCCGTGACCGATACGGTCAAGCGCGTCGAGGAGATCGAGCCCGGCATCGGCCGCGTGGTCGAGACCCCGGCGCGGGAGACGCTGCGCGCGGTACAGACCCCGCAATCCTTCGCCTTCGGCCCGCTGCTGGACGCCCACCGGGCGGCGGCGGCGCAGGACCTCCATGCCTTCACCGACGACGGGGCCCTCGCCGAATGGGCGGGCCAGCCCGTCGTGGTGTTCGCGGGCGACCTCGACAACCGCAAGATCACCCAGGCCGCCGACCTCATCGAGGCCGAGCGGGCCTTCTCAACCGCCACGCCGGAGCGCCAGCCATGACCCAGTATGTGACCCGCCTCGGCACGGGCTTCGACGTCCACGCCTTCACCGAGGGCGATCATGTCTGGCTCGGCGGCATCCGCATCCCGGCCGACCGGGGCGTGCTCGCCCATTCGGACGGGGACGTGGCCCTGCACGCCCTCACCGACGCGCTGCTCGGCGCCATCGCCGACGGCGACATCGGCACCCACTTCCCGCCCTCCGACGAAAAGTGGCGCGGCGCCTCGTCGGACCAGTTCCTGGCCCATGCCTGCGGGCTGGTGCGGGCGCGGGGCGGCCGGATCGACCACCTCGACATCACCGTGCTGGCCGAGGCGCCGCGCATCGGCAAGCACCGCGAGGAGATCCGCGCCCGCATCGCCGCCATCGCCAAGGTGCCGCTGAGCGCCGTGTCGATCAAGGCGACGACGACCGAGAAGCTCGGCTTCGTCGGCCGCGCCGAGGGCTTGGCCGCGCAGGCCGCCGCCACCGTGCGCCTGCCGGACGAGGAGGCGGGCGCCTGAGGGCGCCCCCCGTCCCGGATCACACCAGCAGCAGCACCGCCGCGACCAGCACCGCGCCGAAGGTGAGTAGGATGCCGCCGCCCCGGCAGGCGAACTGGCGCGGGGAGTTGGCGGGGGCGAACATGCCCACCGGGTGCAGCAGGCGGCCGACGAGCAGCGCGATCAGCAGGGCCTGGACGATGGTGTGGCTGGCGCCGCGCCCCTCCAGCAGGCCGATCAGGATCAGCGCGATCGGCACGTACTCGCCGAAATTGGCTTGGCTGCGGATGCGCTTCTGCAGGTCGGCATCGCCGCCGTCGCCGTGCAGGACGTTGCCGGAGAGGCGCCCGGCCATCACCCACCCCGACAGGCCGAGATAGACCAGGGCGAGGATCGCCGCGTAATACGCCGTCGTTGCCGGAAAGATCATGAGGCCACCGTCTCCATGGTTGAGCAGCCCTGCAACGCGGGGCTAAGGTCGAAGCTTCCGCGACATAGGGCGCCTGCGGCCCAAGGAAGTCCTCGCCCGTGATCGACGATCCCGACCTCCTCGCCCGCGCCGACGCCCTCGTGGCGGCCTATACGCGCGCCGGCCGTACCCTCGCCACGGCGGAATCCTGCACCGGCGGCCTCGTCGCCGCCCTGCTGACGGCAGTGCCGGGCTCCTCGGCGGTGGTGGAGCGCGGCTACGTCACCTATTCCAACGCGGCCAAGGCGGAGGCCATCGGCGTCGATCCGAACCTGATCGCGCGCCACGGCGCGGTCAGCGAACCAGTGGCCCGCGCCATGGCCGAGGGCGCGCGGGCGGCCTCCCGCGCCGACGTCGCGGTCGCCATCACCGGCATCGCCGGGCCGGGCGGCGGCAGCGCGGAGAAGCCCGTGGGGCTCGTCCACCTCGCCGTCGCCGGGCCGCACGGGACACACCACCTCGCGCGCCGCTACGGCGATCTCGGCCGGGCCGGCATCCGCCGCGCCGCCGTCGCCGATGCATTGTCTCTCCTCGAAGGTGCGCTCGCGCCGGCCGAGTAGAGGGCGACGACGGGCTTTCAAGCGAAAGCAAACAAGCGGCCTTAACCACGATCGAACGCGAAGGCGGTGAAGTAAGGGATTATTCGATCGCGGTGGTGATACTGCCGATGCATCTCGCTGTGACCACGATGCAGATCGATCTCCACACTCTCTACTTCCTTCTCGTCGGCACGCTGCTCACCGGGGCGGCGATGATGCTGTGGGAGCGGATGGCGCAGCCGTTCCGCGCGACGGAGCTCGGCTTCTGGGCCTCCGGCTCCGTGATCTTCACGGCCGGCGCCATCATGGCGATGAACCGCTTCAGCCTGCCCGGCATCACCGGGCTCGCAGCGGCCAACATTCTGTTCGTGTTGGGCTACCTGACGTGGCTGCACGGCGTGCGCCTTCTCGACGGGCCCGTCGGCGGCGTGCGCTGGTACGCGGCCCTGCTCCTCGCCCTCGCCCTGCTCTGGGCGGTGGCGGGGGTGCATTTCCCGGCGGCCTTCTGGAACCACGTCGCGGCGCTGCCCATCGCGGCGATCTGCGGCCTGACCGCCCTCGTCACCTATCGCTGCCGGGCCCTGCGGCGCCTGCGCTCCCGGCCCCTCGCCGTGGCGATCCCCGCCGGGCACGCCCTGTTCTACTGCGCCCGCGCCTTCGTAGTGCCGCCGCTCGCCGCCGCCTACGGCCCCGACATCCTCTCCGTGGTCGCCAAGATCACCATGTACGAGGCGGTGCTGTACTCGATTGCGGTGCCGATGACCTTCGTCTCCCTGGTCCGTGAGGAGGCGCAGGACCGCCTGCGCGCCGCCGCGCGGACGGATTACCTCACCGGCCTCTCGAACCGGCACGGCTTCTTCGAGCAGGGCGAGTTCATGCTGGCGGCGCGCGGCACCGACGCCCCGGTCTCGCTGCTCGCCTTCGACCTCGACCACTTCAAGGCGATCAACGACCGCCACGGCCACGCGACCGGCGACGCGGTGATCCGCCTGTTCGCCACCGTGGTGCGCGACCTGATCCGCGACGTCGAGGTGCCGGACCCCGTGGTGGCGCGGCTCGGTGGGGAGGAGTTCGCGGCGCTGCTGCCGGGGCGCGGCCTCGCGGAGGCGCGCCGGATCGGCGAGGCGGTGGCCGCGCGGTTCGCGGAAACCTCCGTCGAGGGCATCCGGGCGACGGTGAGCGTCGGCCTCGCGGAGGCGCGGCCCGGCCGGAGCGATCTCGGCCAGCTTCTCGCCAACGCCGACCGGGCGCTCTACCGGGCGAAGGCGCTGGGGCGGAACCGGGTCGAGGTGGCGGGCCCGGCGGCAGCCTGAGCGGTCAGGCGACGCCGTAGATCCGCGCCGCCCGGCCCTCGAAGGCGTCGGTGAACTTGCGGAAGGCGCGGTCGAACATCGAGCCCATTAGCAGGCCGAGCGCTCGGCTCTTGAACTCGTAGGTGATGAAGAAGTCGACGTCGCAGGTGCCGCCCTCGGCCTCCTTGAACGTCCAGCGGTTCTCCAGATGCCGGAACGGGCCGTCGATGTACTCGGCCACGATCTTCCGCCCCCCGGGATCGAGGGAGACGCGGGTGGTGAACCGCTCGCGGATCGCCTTGTAGCCGACGCCCATCTCCGCGATCAGCACATGCCCACCCTCCGGCATGTCCTGCCGTCGGATGACGCGCAGGGACTCGCAGAGCGGCAGGAACTCGGGGTAGCGTTCGACGTCGGCAACGAGGTCGTACATCTGCTGGGCAGTGTGCCGCACCCGGCGCGTGACCCGGAAGGATGGCATTCCGAACGGACTTTCCTCAGGCGGACAGCGTGGGCGACAGCTTGGCGAGCCGGGCCGCCTGAAGCCGGGAGAAGTCCTCGCCGGCGTGGTGGGACGAGCGCGTCAGCGGCGTCGCCGACACGAGGAGGAAACCCTTGGCGTAGGCCGTGGTTTCGTACCCCTTGAACTCGTCCGGCGGGACAAAACGCATCACCGCGTGGTGCTTCTTCGACGGTTGGAGATACTGGCCGACGGTGAGGAAATCGACGTCCGCCGAGCGCAGGTCGTCCATCAGCTGGAGCACCTCGTTCCGCTCCTCCCCGAGGCCGACCATGATGCCGGACTTGGTGAAGATCGTCGGATCGAGCTCCTTCACCCGCTGCAACAGGCGCACCGAGTGGAAGTAGCGGGCGCCGGGGCGCACCGTTAGGTACTTTGAGGGCACCGTTTCCAGGTTGTGGTTGAACACGTCGGGCCGGGCCGCGACGACCGTTTCGAGGGCGCCGTCCTTGCGCAGGAAATCGGGGGTCAGGATCTCGACGGTGGTGCCGGGGCTCGCCCGGCGGATCGCGGCGATGGTGCGGGCGAAATGCTCCGCGCCGCCATCCTTCAGGTCGTCGCGATCTACCGAAGTGATGACGACGTGGTGCAGGCCGAGCTTGGCGACGGAATCACCGATCTTCTCCGGCTCGGCGGCGTCGAGGCCTTCCGGCAGGCCGGTGCGCACGTTGCAGAAGGCGCAGGCCCGCGTGCAGGTGTCGCCCATGATCATGAAGGTGGCGTGCCGCTTCTCCCAGCACTCGCCGATGTTCGGGCAGCCGGCCTCCTCGCAGACGGTGACGAGGCCGTGCTCGCGCACGATGGCCCGCGTCTCGCCCCAGGCCTTGGAGCCCGGCGCCTTGACGCGGATCCAGTCCGGCTTCTTCAGCGCGACCTGCTGGTCGGGCCGGTGAGCCTTTTCCGGATGGCGCGGCGGCCGTGGGTCATTCTTGAGGATGTCGAGGACGACGGCCATGGGCAACCGGGTCGCGCCGGGGCGCGCATTCAGAAAGGATGCCGCTGACTTAGGCGCTTCATGCCGCCGCCGCAAACGGGCGCGACCACGGAGCGCGACGAGAGCCCGCTCTTGTCTCAAGCCACCGGGGGGTGAAGGAGCGCCGGAGGACCTAAATGCCAACAGGTTGCGTTGGCCGCGGCTCCGGGAGTCCGTCATAATATCGAGGGTTGTATAGCGGGTTATTCTCTATTTTTGGCTGATTGACCACAGCTCTCGGGCATGAATGATGGGCGCAAGACGGTTGGGGTACTATATCTGGCAATGAACAACGTGGGGGATGTGGCGGCGAATGCCATCGCCACCGGAGAGTTCGAGGCCGCAGAGGCGATGTTGACAGCCGCCCTCGCGACCGATCCCGGCGATGCCATGGATCTCCGCGTGGTGCTCGCCCAGTGCCTCTCGAAGCAGCTGCGCTTCGAGGAGGCGATCGCGCTATGGATCCGCATTCTCGAGACGCCGGACGTGCCCGGCGGCGCCAGGTTGTCCGCCACCAACGGCCTCGCGATCTGCGCCATGCAGAGCGGCAAGCCGGGGATCGTCCGCCCCTACGTCGACCGCATGGGTTTCCGGACCTCGCCCTATCCCAGCGACCGGTGCTGGCGACCCCGCATCCTGGGGGTGGCGGGCTACGTCGAGGAGGCCGAGGCGGAGTTGCGGGAGCTGCTGGCCGAGTGTCCGGGCGACCCGTTCATCACGCATATGCTCGGCTCGACGATGATGCAGCGGGGCGATCCGGCGGGACAGCTCCACGATCTGGCTTATTCCAGCCGCGCGTTCTTCGGCCCTTATTACCCCCACACGCCGCTGTTGGACCGGATGTGGGAAGGGGAGCCCCTCGAAGGCCGATCTCTCGCGATTATACCGCATGGCGGCTACGGCGACTACTTCCAGTTCGTCCGCCATGTGCCGCAACTGCGGCGGCTGGGCGTCGGCCGCATCGTCGCGGTGGCCCATTCGCGGTGTCACGGGCTGATCCTGAGCACGGGCGTCGATGCCGTCGTCGACCAGGACGAAGCCGAGGAGGCCCGAAGCGCCTGCGACCTATGGGTCACGACCTTTGGACTCGCGCGGGCCGGCGGTACGAGCGCCGCACCGTATCTTCGGGCGCCCCCGAGCGCGGGGGTGGACGCGATCCTCCGAAGCATGCGGGCGCGAGCGGCGGGCCGCCCCTGCATCGGCCTCTATTGGCACAGCGACATGCAAGGGGGCGAGATCAAGAGCATTCCGCTCCCCCCCCTCGCCCCCGTCTTCGCTCGAAAGGACATCCATTGGGTCGTCCTGCAGCGTGGCTTCGCCCTGCGGGAGATGCGGAGGGCTGGGGTCGGCCTCGACGCCACGGTGATGGGCGAGGACATGACCTTCGACGAGTCGGGCGCGCTCATCACCGGGCTCGACGGTGTCGCGACGATCTGCGCGTGGCCGTTCCATCTTGCCGGCGCCCTTGGGACCCGGACCTGGCTGCTGGCGGGCCGCGTGATGGACGCCCGGCACATGAACCGCGAGCGGGAGTCGGTGCTCTATCCCGGTTGCGCCACGCTGGTGCGCCAGCCGTCGCCGGGAGACTGGCCCGGTGCCATCGCCCGTCTGATGGCGGAGCTGGATGCCTTCATCCTTGCGCGCGGTCTTCCCGTGCCTCCCGCACCAGCGCCATGTTGAAGCGCGGGTCGTTGTACATCTTGAATTGGCGGTAGGTGCGGAACCGCGCCCGTCCCCTGCGGCACTCCCTGAGAAGGGCGTCGAGGCAGCCGGACAGGTCGGCGCGTTGCATGCGGAGCTGCGCGAGTTTGCCCGCGCAGTTATCCCGGTGGGCGTCGTCGACGTCCGTCCGCGCGATCTGTGCCGCCATGTGGAAGATCTTCAGGCTGGCGATCGAGAGCCGGTCGATGATGGAGCCCGGTGTTTCGCTGTTCAACCGCGCCGGCCCTGCGACGGGCACCGACAACAGCGCTTCGAGAACCTCGTCCATGCGCTCGACCGCGTCGTTGCGTGCCTGATTGAAGCGGTCGATCGCCCGCTTGTTGGCGGCGATCTCTGCGTCCCCTACGTGGATCCGCCGGGCGAGATCCTCCTCGGCCCAGAGCTGCATGTTGTTGCGGTGATTGTCCGTCAGGGCGAGCCAGAGCGGCGTGGTCTCGCTCGGCGCCACTAGGCTACCATCCGTAAAATAGGCCCTCGTTCCTTCGGCATGGAAGGCGGTGACGGCAACACCCGTGATGGGGAGGGAAGGGTTTCGGCTCATGCGTCCCGCATCAATAGGAGATCGCAGGAACTCAGGGCATTGGTCTCGTCGAGTCGGGAGCGGATCGCCGCGATACCGGTCTCTGTCGCCGGAAAGTGCGGCACATCCGGTGCATTCACCATGATCAGGCGCGCGAAATGCTTGCATAGGAAGGCTTCGAGGTCGTCCAGCATGCCGTTGCGCCGGAGGCCATAGGGCCAGAATTCGACGACGAAGGCAGCCCCGCCCGCGATGGCGGCCGGCGCCCCGCGTAGCACCTGTAGCTCCCACCCTTGCACGTCGATCCAGATCAGGGAGCGCGGCAGCGCGCCCGTCAGGCCATGGTGGATCAGGAGATCATCCACCCGCGTCGAGACGACCGTGCAGGTCGGCCAGTTCTCCTCCCCGAACGCCCCAGGCTCGGAGAAATGCTTGACCCGGTGATCGCCCTTGTTGTCGGGCGAGATCTGGATTTCCAGTTCCTCGCCGGATTCGGCTCCGGCGGCGGCATTGACCACGACCACACGATCTTGAAGATCGTCGAGGTACAGGTTGGCCATGAGCGTGCGGTAGTTCAGCCGGTCCGGCTCGACCGCGAGAACCTGCTCGGCGTGACCTCGAGCGATTGCGGGGATCGTGACCGTGCCGAGGTTGGCACCGACATCGACGAGCAGGTCGCGCGGGCCGCCGAGGAGCGCCACCGCGCGCTCGAAGCTTTCGAACTCGAAGCTGCCCGTCCTGGCCAGGGAACGGGAGATATAATTGTCGTGCTGGAGCGAAACGAAGACTTCCGGCCCTGCATTGGACAGGCTGAAGAGGCTGTCGTGGCTCTCTTCGTATTCGATCTCCCGCAGTTCCGGCAGGTTCGTGGTGCGCGCCAAACGGAGCATGGCGCGCCAGAGGTTGCCGAGCTGGCCGGTATCCACCAGCCCGGATGGGCGCAACGTGTGCGGGTTCTGGCTATGTGTCGACACATAGGACATGACCCGCACGCCGCCCGTCTCATCGCTATTGATGCAATGCGACGCTTATAGAACTTCCGTATTCCGCCATCTACTGCGTTAAGATTGAATATAAAACAGAAGATCTATTCGAGATTGTATTGCCTCTCTGTTAGATCCCAAGCAGCCGCACGAACAATCCCGCCAGGATCGCCCCGATGGCCGGCCCCGCCACGGGGATCGGCGCGTAGCCCCAATCGGACGAGCCCTTGCCCGCGATGGGGAGCACGGCGTGGGCGATGCGGGGCCCGAGGTCGCGGGCGGGGTTGATGGCGTAGCCGGTGGTGCCGCCGAGCGAGAGGCCGATGCCCCACACGAGCATCGCCACGAGGTAGGGGGCGACGCCGCGCGGGAAGGCGCCGGCATTGCCGGAGGTGCTCGCCACCAGGGCGGCGATGGTGAGGACGAGGAAGAAGGTGCCCACGATCTCAGAGATCATGTTGGCCGGCGCGTTGCGGATCGCCGGGCCGGTGCAGAACACGGCGAGCTTCAGGTCGGCCTCCGGCGTCTCCGCCCAGTGCGGCAGGTAATGCAGCCACACCAGGACCGCGCCGAGGAAGGCCCCGAGGAACTGCGCCGGCAGGTAGATTGCGAGCTTCGTATAATCGCCCGTGCTGATCGCCCCGCCGAGTGTCACCGCCGGGTTGATATGGGCGTCGGCACTGCCGGTGGCGTTCGCCACGAACACCCCGGCGAGCACCGCGAAGGCCCAGCCGGCGGTGATGCCGATCCAGCCCATCGCCTCGCCCTTGGAGCGCTTCAGCAGCGCCCCCGCCACCACACCGTCGCCGAGCACGATGAGCGTCATCGTGCCCAGCATCTCGCCCAGGAACGGCGATGCCATGACGTATTCTCCCCGTAGTTGCAGTCTTGTTCTGGTTCGGCGGCCGATCAGTCCTCGTCGGCCTTCCAATCGAAGGAGCGTTCCACCGCGCGGCTCCACATGGCCGCGGTGGTCTCGCGGCGGGCGGCATCCATCTGCGGCGTCCAGCGCTTGTCGACGCCCCAGTTGCGCTTGAGGTCGTCGAGGCCCTTCCAGTAGCCGACCGCGAGGCCGGCGACGTAGGCCGCGCCCAGCGCCGTCGTCTCCGAGACCTTCGGGCGGACCACCGGCACGTCGAGGATGTCGGCCTGGAACTGCATGAGGGTCCCGTTGGCGACCATGCCGCCATCGGCCCGCAGCTCCTTCACCGGGATGCCGGAATCCTTGGCCATGGCCGCCAGCACTTCGCGGGTCTGGAAGGCGGTCGCCTCCAGCACCGAGCGGGCGATGTGGCCCCGGTTGGCGTAGCGGGTGAGGCCGATGATCAGGCCGCGCGCGCCCTCGTTCCAGTGCGGCGCGTAAAGCCCCGAGAAAGCCGGCACGAAGTAGACGCCGCCATTGTCCTCGACGGTGGCGGCCAGGGTCTCGACCTCGGCCGAATCCTTAATCATGTGCAGGTTGTCGCGCAGCCACTGCACCAGAGCGCCGGTGATCGCGATGGAGCCTTCGAGCGCGTAGACCGGCTTCTGCCCGTCGAGGCGGTAGCCCAGCGTGGTGACAAGACCGGCCTTCGAGGGCACCGCCTCCTCGCCCGTGTTCATCAGCGCGAAGCAGCCGGTGCCGTAGGTGTTCTTGGCCTCGCCGGGGGTGAAGCAGGTCTGGCCGAACAGGGCCGCCTGCTGGTCGCCGAGGATGCCGGCGATGGGCACGCCTGCGAAATCGCCCTTTGCCTCGCCGTAGACCTCGCTGGAGGAGACGATCTTCGGCAGCATCGCCCGGGGGATGGCGAATTCCCGGAGCATCCCCTCGTCCCAGTCGAGGCTCTTGAGGGACATGAGCTGCGTGCGGCTGGCATTGGTGACGTCGGTGGCGTGCAGGCCGCCCTCCGGGCCGCCTGTCAGGTTCCAGAGCAGCCACGTATCGATGTTGCCGAACAGCACGTCGCCGGCCTCCGCCTTCTCGCGGGCGCCGTCCACGTGGTCGAGGAGCCAGCGCAGCTTCAGGCCGGAGAAGTAGCTCGCCAGCGGCAAGCCGGTGAGGTCGCGAAACCGGTCGCGCCCGCCCTGGTGGGCGAATTCCGAGACGAGCCGGTCGTTGCGGGTGTCCTGCCAGACGAGGGCGTTGTGCAGGGGCTTCCCGGTCTTGCGGTCCCAGATGACCGTCGTCTCGCGCTGGTTGGTGATGCCGATGGCCGCGAGGTCTTGCGGCGTGAGGTTGCCCTTGGCCAGGGCCTCCCGCATCACCTTCTGCGTCTTCGCCCAGATCTCGGCGGCGTCGTGCTCGACATGGCCCGGCGCCGGGTAGATCTGCGCGTGTTCTTCTTGCGCGACCGTGATCACCGTGCCTTCACGGTCGAAGACCATGAAGCGGGTGCTGGTCGTGCCCTGGTCGATGGCCCCGACGTAACGGCTCATCGTTTCCTCCTTGGTCGGTCCCCTCCGGTCTGAGGCCGGTTCGGGGTCGTGGGATGTGTGCGGTCAGGCCGCCACGGCGTGGCGGTCGAGATAGGTGGAGAGCCGCGCCGCGCTCTCGGGGCTCGTGCGCAGGCCGAGCTTCGAGCGGCGCCACAGGATGTCCTCGGCGCTCACCGCCCATTCGTGGTCGCGCAGGTAATCGACCTCCGCCGCCGTGAGGCCGCCGTCGAAGGCTTCGCCGAGGTCGGCCATCGTGGTCGCATGGCCGAGCAGGATCTCGACCTTCGTGCCGTAGGCGCGGGCGAGGCGCCGGGCCAGCTCGTCCGGCAGGAAGGGACGGCGCCGCTTCAGATCGACGAGGAAGGTGTCGAAGTCGGCGTCGGGCATGTCGCCGCCGGGGAGGACGCCCTCCCCCGTCCAGGCCGGCTTCAGGCCGGGGAAGTACGGCGCCAGCTTCTCCAGCGCGTGCTCCGCGAGGCGGCGATAGGTCGTGATCTTGCCGCCGAACACCGAGAGCACCGGCAGGCGCCCGCCCGCATCCTCGACATCGAGCACGTAGTCCCGCGTGACGGCCGAGGCGTTCTCCGCCGCGTCGTCGTAGAGGGGGCGCACGCCCGAATAGCTCCACACTACGTCCGACGGGCCGATCGCCGTCTTGAACGAGCGGTTGATGCAGGAGCAGAGGTAGTCGGTCTCCTCTCCCGAGATCGAGACCGGGCCGGGCTCGCCGTCATAGGGCACGTCGGTGGTGCCGATGAGCGTGAAGTCCCGCTCGTAGGGGATGGCGAAGATGATGCGCTTGTCGGGCTGCTGCAGGATGTAGGCCTGATCGCCTTCGAACAGCTTGCGCACCACGATGTGGCTGCCCTTGATGAGTCGCACGGCGGCGCGGGAGTTGATGCCCAGCGTGCCGCCGAGCGTCTTGCTCACCCAGGGGCCAGCGGCGTTCACCACCGCCTTGGCGCGCACGGTGCGGTCGGTCCCGCTGCGCTCGTCGTGCAGCCGCGCCACCCAGAGGTCGCCCTCGCGCCGCGCCGACGCGACGCCGGTGCGGGTCAGGATCGTGGCGCCGCGCGTCTGCGCGTCCATGGCGTTCAGCACGACGAGGCGGCTGTCCTCGACCCAGCAATCCGAATAGAGGAAGCCCTTGGTCAGGCGGTCCTGCAGCGGGCGCCCGACGGGCGAGCGGTGCAGATCGACCGATTCCGAACCCGGCAGCGTTCGTAACCGCGCCAGGTGATCGTAGAGGAACAGGCCCATCCGCAGCAGCCACGCGGGGCGCAGGCCCTTGTCGTGGGGCAGCACGAAGCGCAGCGGCCAGATGACGTGGGGGGCGAGGCGCAGCAGGCGCTCCCGCTCGGCCAGGGCCTCGCGGACGAGGCGGAACTCGTAATATTCGAGGTAGCGCAGGCCGCCGTGGATCAGCTTCGTCGAGGACGAGGAGGTGGACCCGGCCAGATCGCCCCGCTCCGCGAGCAGGACCGACAGGCCTCGACCGGCCGCATCCCGGGCGATGCCGGTGCCGTTGATCCCACCGCCGACGACGAGGAGATCGTAGACGTCAGGCTCTCCGCGTGGGGGCGAGGCGGTCGCCATGGGTTCCTCCGCTTGTTCGTTGCCGGCGATCCTAATCCCGATTCAAATTTTCGCAAGCGAAAATTGAATGTTCGTTACGGCTCATCGGCGACGGCCAGGGTCACGCCGTCGCGCTCCATCATGGCGGCGATGCCGGGCGGGGGCGGCCTGTCGGTGAAGAACGTGTCGATCTGCGAGAGATGGCCCGCCTGCACCATCGGGCGGCGGGTGAACTTGGTGTGGTCGGCCACGAGGAAGGTGCGCTTGGCATGGGCCAGGATTGCCTGCGTGGCGCGGACCTCCTCGTAATCGTAATCGAGCAGCGCCCCGTCCGCGTCGATGCCGCTGATGCCGATCACGGCCACGTCCACCCGGAACTGGCCCAGCGTGTCGCTGGTCAACTGCCCAAGCACGGCGCCGTCGCGGTTGCGCACGGTTCCCCCGGCCACGACGATGCGGAAGGCGGTGGCGTCGGCCAGCGACAACGCGACGTGCAGGTTGTTGGTGATGACGCTGAGGTCGTCGTGGCGGGTCAACTCGCGGGCGACCGCCTCCGGCGTGGTGCCGATGTTGACGAAGACCGAACAGTGCGACGGGATCCGGCTCGCGGCGAGGCGGCCGATGCGCGTCTTCTCCGCGAGCAGCGTCACCCGCCTGTCGGCGTAGTCGATGTTCTCGACGCTGGAGGGCAGGCCGCCGCCGCCCCGGTAGCGTTCCAGGCGGCCCTCGGCGCTGAGTTCGTTGAGATCGCGGCGGATCGTCTGGACGGTGACGCCGAACTGCCCGGCCAGGGCCTCGATGGTCATGAAGCCGCGCTGGCGCACGGCGGTGACGATGGCCTCGCGCCGCGCCTCGACGCCGCCCTCGCCCCGGTGCTCCACCAGTTGCGCCATCGATTCCTCCCGCCCGGCTCGTTTTCGCTTCGCAACATAACGGTGTCGCGCGGGCGCGCAAACGCGCCGTCCGGGAGGCTCTGCGCGAAAAAAAGGCCCGCGAGGCGCGGGCCTGATCGGCTTACATGCCGTGGCGCATCATCTTGCGGTGATGCATCTTGCGGTGGTGCATGCGCTTGTGCATCCGGTGACGCTTCATCATCGGGCGGCCTTCCGCCATCGGGGCACCGGCCATCGGGGCGCCCGTCATCGGGGCATCGCCCATGCGGCGCTCCATGCCGCCACGGGGGCCACCGGCCTGCGCGCCGGACGTGTTGTAGGGCGAGCCGCCCTGGGCGAAGGCCGAGCCGGCGATCAGGGTGAGCGCCGCGGCGCCGAGCAGAATGCTCCTCATGGGTGTAGTCCTTCCATCTGCGAGCGCTCGCCCCTCGCATGAACAGCGTCGCCGCGCCTCGCCAAAGCCGTCAACGAGGACATGGTTCCGCAGTTAAGACATTTTCGGTGGGCAATGACCGATCGAGAACGTCGGCTTACCCTGAGCCGTCTCGGGAGGCTGACGTGGCGGGCGAATCGACGGCCTATCTGATCCTGGACGTGGCCGGAACGGCCTGCGCCCTCCCCCGCGAGGCCGTTGCGGAGGTGCTGCCCCTGCCGGAATTGCAGGTTGCGCCGGCCTCCGGCGGCTGGCTGCTCGGCCTCGTGAACCTCGGCGGGCGCCCCGTGCCGGTGCTCGACCTCGCCGCGCTGCTCGGCCTGCGCGACGCCTCGGCCGGGCCAGGACTCTATGCCCATCTGATCCTGGCCCGCGACCGCTCCCTCGCGTGGCTCGTGGACCGGGTGGCGGATCTCAAGACCGTGACGCCCGACGCGCACCGCGCGGCGGATCCGGAGGCGAGTCTGAACGGTTGCGTCGCATCAGGCCTCGTCATCAAGGACCGCCTCGTGCCCGCCCTCGACCCCGAGCGCCTTCTCACCCATGCCGAGCGTGCGCGCGTCGAGGGGCTGGCCCGTGCCGCCGCCGCGCGCCTGTCCGCCCTGCCCGATCCCGCATCGGCCTGACCCCGGATGCGCCGGCCGGGCAAGCCCCGACCCGACCCCGCCGTCGAGCCCGCCTACGCGGCGCTCAAGGCGCGGATCATCGCGCGTACCGGCCACGCCTATTACAGCGACAAGGACGACCTGCTGCTGGAGCGCCTGTACCGCCGGATGCGGGCGACGGGGGCGCCCGATCTCGCGGGCTTCGCCGCCCTCCTCGACGAGCCGACCCAGGGCGAGGCGGAATGGGCGCGGCTCGAAGCCGAGATCACCATCGGGGAGACGTTCTTCTTCCGCTACAGCGAGCAGTTTACTGCCCTGCGCGGCACGATCCTGCCCGATCTCGTCGCCTCCCGCCGGTCGGAGAAGCGGCTGCGGATCTGGAGCGCGGGCTGCTCCACGGGGGCCGAGCCCTATTCCCTGGCGATCCTCGTGCGTGAGATCCTGGGCGAGGCGCTGCCCGAATGGCGGGTGACGATCCTCGGCACCGACATCAGCGCGGAGGCCATCGCCACCGCGCGGGCGGCCGAATACGGGCGCTGGGCCCTGCGGACGATGCCGCCGGAGGAGCGCCTGCGCTACTTCACGCACCTGCCGCCGCAGCCGGGCGTCCGCCGCGAGGGCGGGTTCGCCCTGCGGCCCGAGTTCCGGGCGATGGTCCGGTTCGCGCAGGGCAACCTGCTCAAGGTCGCAGAGCCTCCGGGTGGCGGGGAGGAGGGCTACGACCTCATCCTCTGCCGCAACGTGCTCATCTATTTCGACGCGGCCACCGTCACCCGCGTGGTCCACGGCCTCGGCCGGCGGCTGCGGCCGGAGGGCTGGCTCTTGCTGGGCCATGCCGAGCCGAACCCGACCTTCTCGGCCTTTCTCGATCCGGTCAGCCTGCCGGGCACCGTCGCCTACCGGCCGGGGGGATGTTCTTCTCCCGAGCCGGTGCTTCCCGTGCCGTTCATGCTTCCCGAACTGCCCGTCCTGGCGAGCGTCGAAAGGGTGGTCGAGGTCTCAAAGCCAATCCTGGAGCCCTCCTTCGAGGCCGCTGACGCAACACCTCAGGATGAGGTTGAGGGAGAGACCGAAGAGGGGAACGAGGACGCCGCCCCCCTCGACCGCGTGCGGATGCTCGCCGATGCCGGCGAGACCGGCGCGGCGTGGCGGGTCCTGCGGCAGGCCCTCGACGCGGACCCGACCCATGCGGGCCTGCGCTTCTACGAGGGGCTCGTGGCCGTGAGCCTCGGGCGGGAGGCGGAAGCGGAGCGGGCGCTGCGGGCGGCGCTCTACCTCGACCGCCACTTCGTGATGGCCCATTACCATCTCGGCCTGCTGCTCCTCGGCCTCGGCCGCCGGGTCGAGGCGGTCAGGGCCCTCGACAACGCCTTCGCCCTCAGCCAATCCCTTCCCCCCGACACGGTGCTGCCGGAAGGCGACGGGGCGCTGGCGCGTGACGTCGCGGCCGGCGTCTCCGCCGCGCTGGGCCGGAGCTTTGAGACGATGCGGGGGCGGGCCTGACCATGCGCAACGCGACGGAGCGCGATTCCACCCGCATCCGGGACATCAAGGCCGCGCGCACCCTCGCCCTCGCCCGCCGCGCGGAGGGCGCCGCCGCGCCGGAGCGGGCGACCTTCCCGTATCTCGTCTGCACCTGCGGCGACGACCGGATCGGCCTGCCCCTCGCCAGCGTGGCGCAGGTCCTGCCCGGCCGCCCCTGCACCCCCGTGCCGGGGACGGCCCCCGCCCTCTCGGGCTACGTCGCCCTGTCGGGACGGATCGTGCCGGTGATCGGCCTCGCCCGCGCCCTGGGGCGGCCTGACGCGTCGGACGGCACCCGCGACCACCTCGTGGTCCTGCGCCGGGAGCCGCCCGTCGCCCTCAGCGTCGGGCGGGCGCTCGCCATCGTGCGCGCCGTGCAGGACGGCGCCCAGCCCGAGGGCGAGGACGGCCCCCTGGGAAACGGCTCCGCTTCCGCCTATGTCCCGGCCGCCGAGGGCAGCCCGGACTTCACCATCATCGACCCGGCGCAGGTGCTGCGACGGGTGATCGCCTGACCCTCTGACCTTCCGGAGCCCGGCCCTGACCATCTCGATCGGACGACGCATCCTCCTCGGCTTCTTCGCCGTCACGGCCGTGCTGGTGGCGCTGGGCCTCTACGCCATCGGGCAGGTCGGCGCCGTGCGCGAGACGACGGACCGCATCGTCGCGCGCGACCTGCTGATCATGCGCCAGCTCGACGAGCTCGGGAACCAGACCCGCGACCTCGGCGTGCTCCGGCGGGACGCGGTGATCGCCTCGCTCCTGAAGGCGCAGGGGCGGCAGGCGCGCGAGGCGGATATCCTCACGCAGTGGCGCAAGAACAGCGCGTCCTCCGACACGCTGTTCGGCGATTTGTCGCGCGAGGCCGCGGAGTTCCGGAAGGCCGCCATCTCGTCCGACCGCGCCGCCACCTTCGAGAAGCTGCAGGCCGCCCTGGCCCTGGCGAGCGACACGTTCCGCCGCTACCGCGACAGCGGCGAGCGGCAGATCCAGGCGGCGGTCGACGGCAACATCCAGGCGGTCGAGGACGGCAACGAGGAACTCGGCCGGCAATACGCGGCGACCACGGCGGCGGTGGAGCGTGCCCGCGCCTCCCTCGACGAGAGCGTCGCGGTGGGCCAGCGGGTGGCGACGGAGATCTACGAGCGCTCGCGCCTGTCGATCACCTTCACGCTGCTGGCGGCGGTGCTGCTCGCCTTCCTCGTGACCTACCTCGTCACCCGCGCCGTGGTGCGGCCGCTGAACACCGTGATGGCCTTCGTCGGCAAGGTCGGCGACGGCGATCTCACCGGGCGCCTGCGCCTCGGCGGGCAGGACGAGATCGCCCGCCTCGGGCGCACCCTCGACGGCATGGTCGAGAGCCTGTCGGACCTCGCCCGCACGAACCGGGCGGCGACCGCCGACCTCAACGCGGCGGCGGCCGAGATCCGCGCCTCGGCGCAGGAGCAGGCGGCCTCCGTCGAGGAGCAGTTCGCCGCCGTGCAGGAGACCGCCGCGACGGTGGACGAGATCACCCATTCCGGCGCGCAGATCTCGAAACGCGCAAGCGAGGTCATCGCCACCGCCCAGGCCACGGCCAAGACCTCGCGACAGGGCCTGCGCGCGGTCTCCGACACCGCCCAGGCGATGGACGCGATCCGCGAGCAGGCCGAGGCGGTGGCCGGCAACATCGTCGGCGTCTCGGAGAAGACCCAGGCGATCGGTGAGATCATCGAGAGCGTCAACGACATCTCGGAGCGCACGCATCTGCTCGCGCTGAACGCGGCCATCGAGGCGGCGGCGGCCGGCGAGAGCGGGCGCAGC
>NZ_JAKSXZ010000101.1 GCF_022829465.1 Methylobacterium sp. J-067 | reverse complement strand
ATTGGCATTCCCGCCGAGAGTATGCACCCCGGCGAAAAGGGCGAGAAACCGATAAATAACGCGGCTCTTGGCTACCTGTTTGAATATGGCCAGCCGGAGAAGAACTTGCCGGCGCGCCCGCATCTCTTTCCGGGTGTAGAGAGCATTTGTGACGCTGCTGCTCAAATTCTAGCAGCCGGTGTTCGGCAAGCATTGCAAGGCGACTTTTCGGCACCGGAACGGGCGCTGCACAAGGTCGGCATCATCGGCACGAGCGCGGTGCAGGCCAAGATTACTGAGGGCGACTTCGCTCCCTTGTCGCCGCGCACGATCAAGGGCCGGCTCCGGTGCGACCGCGCCTTCACCTACACAATTCAGCCGCGCCCGCTGGCCGGCAGCGGCAGCTAGAGCGCGCTATGACCCAGCAATACCTTCGCACCGTCTCCGTGCAGATCGAAGGCGGCAAGACCTTCACTTATACCGGCGACGAGAACGGCGGGCAGGGGCTGCGCATTACCTTCGAGATTACTCAGAAAGACGCCTCAACACCCAACGTGGCGCGGATCGGAATTTACAACCTCACCAAGAGCAGCACTGCGCCGGCATTCTATCGAGGCAAGACAGTCACTGTGTCCGCCGGATATGTTTCGGGACCAAAGTACGTTCTGTTCAAAGGCCAGATCATGCAGACCCGTAATCTGCGGGTTGACGTCACCGACACGGTGCTGGCGATCCTGGCGACGGATGGCAACGAGCCCCGCAACTATGCAGTCGTCAATCAGACGCTCTCACAGGGTCACACACACCTCGACCGATTTCAGGCGTGCTTCGCCGCAATGAAGCAGATCGACCCGAAACTGGTGCTTGGCTTTGTCTCGGAAGCAGCTCTGACGAAAACAAAGTTCCCGCGCGGGGCCGCGATGTTCGGCAACATCAAACAGCACATGCGCGAGTTGTGCATGGCGACCGGCACCTCGTGGTCTATACAAAACGGAAAGGTACAACTTCTCGACAACAAGAAGGCGTTGCCGGGTGGAGCTATCGTTCTGAACCGTGACACGGGGCTTGTTGGACTTGCTGTACAGACAATCCAAGGCATTGAGGGACAGTGCCTTTTAAATGGCAATATAGTTGTAGGCTGCGCCGTCAAAATTGACGAAAGGTCTATTCAAGCAGCGGAATTTGACCCTAGTATTACCGGAGCGCCAAATAACGCGCAGCTAAATCAATTCGGACTGGCCGCTGATGGTCTCTACAAAATCTTTGTGGTGGGCCACGTAGGTGACACGCGCGGCGAACCATTCTTCACATCGTTCGTCGGCGTCGCACTGTCGGCCGGCTCAATTAGTCCGGCCCTCGCGGCGCGCGGCATCGGGACACCGAACAATGGCAATTGATCCTGAAAAGATTTTTCTCGCCTCACCAGCCTTCGAGGCGGCAGTTGGCGGCGTAGCCGAGGCGCTGAGCCATCGCGGATATACTGCGGATGATGATACAATTCAGTCGGTCGCCGTCTCTGTATTGGTCCGCTTTGTCGGCGCTGATGGACTGACAGAGGAAGGCGTCGAAAGACTTACTGCGATGATCTTATCCGTTTACAATAGGTTGCAAGGTCATTTTGACCTAGACGCCATACATTGATCGAGGTTGGGCAATGAAGGACGTTCTTCAGGCTTTCGCCGTAGCTCTCGGGTTTGACGTAGACAAATCGTCTTTCGCGGAGGCTAAAAAGACCTTGGCGGACTATGAACGCGCGGTGAAAGAGGCCGAGAAGCGGATTGAAGATGCTCGCTGGGAGGGCGCCAAGACCGAGGAGGAGATTGCGAAGCTGACGCGCGAGACGCGACTGAAGGAAGCTCGCGCTGCCCTCGCCGAAGCACAGGATCGCGAGAAGTCTGAAAAGGAGACTGCGCGCAAGCGTGAGGAGCGCCATAAGGAATTCGTCGCTGGACTGAATAGAGCGGCTTTAGCCGCAGCGGCAGCCGCTACAGCCATCACCTACGCCGTCAACAAAGTGACGAGCGCCTTCGACAACCTTGGGTTCGTGTCGCAGCGGACGGGTGCTTCGGTTCAGAGCCTCAATTCCCTTGGCTATGCCTTCAAGCAGACCGGCGGTTCGGCGCAGCAGGCGGTGGGTGCCGTCGAAAGGTTCGCTCAATCTCTACGGGGCAACGACGGTCTCAAGAGCTTTGTGAAGGGCCTCGGGGTCGATACCTCAAAGGATATGGGCGACGTCTACCTCAACACGATTGAGGCGTTGTCGAAGCATCCCTATCAGGTCGGCTCTCGCGAGGCCGGAATGCTCGGGATCAACGAGGAGGATTACAAACTCGTCACGGATCACATCCGGCAAATCCGCGAGTATCGCAGCGAGTACAACCGCACTACTCACGCGCTTGGCGTGGACTCGCAGCAGGCAACGGAAGCCTCGCAGTCTTTCTGGCGGTCGCTGACGAAGTTGCAGGCGACCGCCTCCGCTCTGACCGACAAGCTGATGGTGAGCCTTGCGCCCGCGCTGGAAGCCATCATTAAGAAGTTCAACGATTGGGTCGCCGCAAATCCAGAGCGCATTGAGCAGATCCTGAAGGGTATTTCGCAAGCGCTGGAATGGGTCGCCAAAAAGGCTGAGGAATTTGGCGAATGGATTATGGGGTCCGGTGGCGACCTCTTGATGAAGCGTTGGGATAACTTCGCGGAGAGAGTTGAGCGTGTCGCCCGCGCAGTTGAGTTGATCGCGGCCGGCGTCTCCAAAGTGCTTGGGCTTGTCGAGCGCCTGTCTGGCACCCGTACCCCTTGGGGAGATCAAAGCCGCCTGATTTCCGGCATCAATCAGCTTGAGACGGAAGGCGGCGGCGGGGGGCCGGGGTGGCTGCGTAGAGGCTACAACGCTGTAAGGCGGGGCCTTGGATTTGGCGGTGATGAGGACATGACCCCGCGCCCCGGCGATCAAAGCAGCATTGCAGGCCGCACCTTCGCGTCAAAGGCGCCGGGCGTGATGAGACGGCTGATGGCGGATTTTGGCCTGTCCAAGGACGAAGCGAGCATCGTGCTCGGCAATCTAGGCCACGAGTCTGCGGGGTTCACTGCCTTTGAGGAAGGGGGCAACGGTCCTGGCAGGGGTTGGGCTCAGTGGACGGACCCGGAGCGCAAGCGGCGCTTCTACAAGTACGCAAAAGATAACAATCTCGACATTCGAAGTGATGAGGCCAACTATGGCTTTCTTAAATGGGAATTGGAAAACACCCATAGTTCGTCCGTTTCCGATCTGAAGAATGCGCGATCTTATCAAGACAAAATGATTGCTTTCGAAAGGTCATTCGAGGGTGCAGGCGTCAAAGCATATGGCAGTCGGTTCGGCTATGCGCAGCGCGCCCGCGAAGCTTATGACCGTGCGGGCGGCCCGGCTGCCAGTCCTACAGTGCCATCTATGTCCCGCCCCAATATGACGCCCGGCGGGTTCGACCCCAACAATATCGACGTACACAACCTTATGCGGCCGGCTACAGACGCAGCCAGCCCCACGACGAACAACTCAACCTCAAACCGCACCGTGCACCAGACGATTAACAACACCACCACGATCACGGGAACAGATCGGCCAAAGGAAGCAGCAAAGGTGATGGAGTCGGCGTTCGGCCGTATGCACGGTTTGGCGCTGGCAAATGCTCAAAGTGCCGTGGTCTGATTGGCTAGTCGCCAAAATGGAGGGAGTCGAAAGTGCAGCGGTGCCAGCGCATTTGCGCGCCGGCATCACTCTGCTTTCCCAAACACCATCCCATTTGGTCTAATCGAAGGGCATAAGCGGCACGGCGATCACATGCAATTTGTGTCGCCCGCGTGCCATCTGTTGAGCGGCAGGGGGCATTCGCGGCGTTGTATTCGCGGATGAGCCCTTGCACGTCCGATGAGCCAAGGGGCGTTGCCAATGCCGGCCCGGCCAGCATGGCGATGACGACGGGGACGAGGAAGGCGGCGCGCATGGGTTGTGCTCGATCTGAGGTTAACCGCCTGCTACTCGGCATTCAGGTAGACGTGTCCGCGCACACAGCCGTCGCGGTAGCAGACATAGCCCCCCGTGGGACTACGCATCCAGCAGGGTTGCTTGGGCAACTGGCTTAGCGCAGCTTCTCGGTTATTAGACCACAGGGCAGTAAACGCTGCTGAGCAGACTTTTTGCGGGGCGGGGGCAGCCCATGTCGGCACCGTAGCGGTTGAGAGGATCAAGGCGGCGAGGGCTGTGCGCATGGCAATAGAACAATCGCAAGAAAGCCAAAGATGCAGAAGCCGAACAAATTACAGATCAACCAAACTAAGGCATTTTATTATTGCCCAAGATTCCTGCGGTTCCTGTCCAACTCCTTCTGAAGTGTGCTCAAGGAACTGCTAACCAAGGCCTGAGTGCGCCATGATACGGCGGGATAGACATGCCTGCATTTAGGACAATCTATTTTGTCATTTCCAGAGGCATATCGACGGCGCAAATCCCACTTGGAAAGATAATTAAGGCATTTTGGATTTGGACAAGCCATTTCACGTCTGAGATTTTTTACTCGTCCGAGTGCGTCTTGGAAGTATCCCATGGCGACAACTCTTTGCACGCAAGTCCAAGATATCAGTGCGCAGATTGATTTTTCGAAAAATAGCCCGCGATATGCGGCTCATAGGTGATGATGTAATTGAATGTGAATGCCAGGAATAGCAGGACCACAAAGCCTACAACGTGGCCAACGATGTGATGTTTGTATCCGCTGATATGCTCAATCTTTGATTTTAATTTTGTCAGCTCTTCCGTCGTCTTGGCATTGTAGACTGTCTCTTGCATGTCTGCCATGCGAGACTCGATCATCGACTCACCGAACCGAAATAACGTTCCTTCCGCTTCGGACTTAAGCGCCTTCAATTGATCTTCTTGAAAACCGAAGGCAAAATCTTTGATTTGTTGTTCGGTCGGAGGCGCGCCTTTGGCTTTACATGCGTCAATCCACTGACGCTTTCTCTGTTGATAATAGCCATAGGCAACAAGCCCGGCCAGATCACCGGACTCCAGAACCAATCGCTCAAAAACGTCGCTGTGGATGTATCTATCATTAACGGCGGGCGGCGGAATATCTGCCGTTAATGGAGCCCCGCCAGCATTCTTCGCCCTGGATGAGTCCATGTTTACTTCCGGGGCGGCATTGCGTCTTTGATGGCTTTGTCAAAAACGCGGCGTTCAAGTGCGTGCACTCTCTGGCCGCTCGGCAGCGTCAAAGTTTCGACCCGGAGCGCTGACTGCTGACGATCAGAAATTTTGATGCCATCATTCGGCCGAACGAAAAACGTATCGCGCCTTCCAGCGGATCCTGCCATCTCGTCCTCCTGTGTGGGCGTAAGCGCCGAGGGCATCGGCTCCGCCCTTGTGGTCTGCCGAAAGAGCAGAAACGCCCATGCCGCTAGCTTGTTCAGCGCGGCTTGGGACGGATAAGGGTGCATCTTGGAGAACATGGCGTCAACACCCTACCGTAGCACCAGCCGGCAGCCTGTCCGCCTTTCGTCATTGCCCGCCTAACATAGTCAGCAACTTGTGACTTCGACAGGACGCGTGATCATTTTGCCACGCCGCTGAGGCAGCTCATCCGGCATCAGCCCTCAACTTTTTTAACCTCACTCCTGGCCCCTCACCGTTCTCCTCGATGAAGATGACGCCAGACGCTTCGAGTGCCGCCCGAAGAGCATCGACGGTTCGGCCATACAGCGCCTCACCTCGCTCGAACCGGGATACGGTGTTTGGCGAGACTTGAGCCATCGTCGCCAATTCGCGGATACCGAGGCCCAGCGCAGCTCGCGCCATCCGGCATTGAACGACCGTCAGTGGCACGGATGATAGCCCTGCTACTATTGTGCTTGACGCCCTGCGGCGTTCTGTAGTAGCCATTCTATCAGCTTGGCACAGAAGCACAAGCTAAACGGCCCGACGAGAGGGGTAGGAGCCTCCCGCCAGGCCTGACCACCAACCGCATCTGGAGTGCAGTCAATGGCTGTTCGCGCTCATAGCACACGTGCGCCCTTATTACCCCAGTCCAACGGCGTTGCCCCCTTATTAAAGCGGGGGTTCGGTCAGCCGCCGGGCCCCGTGACCCTAGCCATCCGCGCTATGCGGGCGGCCGAACCAAAGGGCAAAAGCGAGATCATTTCGCATCTGCCAGCGGACGTTAGCGATTTGCGCCGTCGCATCGCCGACAGGATCGAGGCGGACATTGCCTTGTTGGACGCGCTGGCGGGCGATCCCGATCTTGAAGACAACGGCGATCACGAGCCGTCGCTCGGCTCTACGGATGGGCTCCTAGGGTGGTGCCAAAGCGGTACGGATGACTGCGAACAAGAGGTAGTAGATCAGCCGCACGACGAAGAAACGGACAAGGAGCCGTCCTTGTGCGGCATCACCGTTGATGCGTGCTTCGCCAACGGCACGGATGAGGGCGAACCCTCTCTCGGCAGCCTCGGCGGGACCGCCGCCGGCTGCGAACAGTCGCAAAAGGGCTGGGACAAGGGCGACCGCAAGGACCGAGAGGTTGACGGTGGTTCCCGCGTTCATACGCAAGACGGTCTGTGGCGCGATCCGGGCGCCGCGTTGACGGCGGTGAAGGATCGGCTGCGCAACCTGCGGCGCCCGCGTCAGCGTGGCTCTATCCAGGTCGCGGGTCCGAACAGCAACGTCTACAACGTGCAGCCGTGGGGGAGGCGCTAATGGGTGCCTCAACCCGTCGCGTCGCCCTCGGCGCTCTCGCTGCCGCATCGCTGGCCGCACTGCCGGCGAAGGGTGCTGGCCTTAAGCTTCCGACCGGCGTGTCACCCGAACTCGCCGCTCTGATTGTGGAGCACGACCGGACGAACGCCTTGCTCAACGCCTACTTGGACGACGAAAACTGCGAGTACGTCCTGCACGCTCAGTTTGTCGGCACTGCCGGCGCAATGCGTGTGAAGGTCCTCGCGTTTCCCTCGCGCAACCTGTCGGACATTTTGGCGAAAGCGGCGTGCGTGCTTCGCTTGTGGCCCGTGGAGGACTTGCAAGCGGAGGTAGGCAGCAAAGCGAAGTCTGAGCACGTCTACATAGACGACATGTCCAACGCGCTTTTGCTGGAATTGCATCACCTGATGGAGGGCACGCTATGCGCATGATCTATGCGTTGCTCGCCCTCTATCATGTTCGGCAAGCCCGCTTTGAAGTGGCGCGGGCCGACATGATGCTGGATGGGGCCGAGGCCGCACAAGCGCGGTCGCGGGCGCGGATCGTGTTGGCTGACGCCTTCGCGGCTCGCGCAGACCTGCCGCCGTTCCTGTCGCTACCTCAATAGCCTACCCGGCCCGGCCGCTCGCGCGGTCCAAAACTGGCTGAAGTTGAGCCACTTTCCGCAGAGCCCAGCCGGGCCTCTTGAACGTCGCTCGCGCATCCGGTGCGGGCGGTAGAGTCCACCACTGTCTAGGTGGGCATATAGGACATTTGTTGGACACGCTGGTCGCCGACACTAGCCGAACCAGCGTTGGAAATACGTCCGCGAAGGAAGCTAAATCAATGCAAAGGCTGTGTAATTTTGCTTAGGCACCGCTGGCGCGCCCTACGGGAATCGAACCCGTGTTTTCGCCGTGAAAGGGCGACGTCCTGGACCGCTAGACGAAGGGCGCTCGCGCGGGCTGGGGTTCTATAGTCGGATGATCGGCCGGGGGCAACCGCCGGTTTTGACCGGCGGTGAAGTTCGGGCGAAGAGGGGGCATGTCGCCCCCTCCACCCCGCCTCACCCTCGTCCTCGGGGGCGCCCGGTCCGGCAAGAGCGCCCACGCCGAGGCGCTCGTCATGGCTTGCCCCGCCCCCTGGCTCTACCTCGCCACCGCCGAGATCTGGGACGACGAGATGGCCCAGCGCGTCGGCCACCATCGCGCCCGGCGCGGGGCGGGGTGGATCACCCAGGACGTGCCCCTCGCCCTGCCGGAGGCCGTCGCCGCCGCGCCGGGGCCGGTGCTGGTCGATTGCCTCACCCTCTGGCTCACCAACCTCATCCTCGGCGAGGCCGACGTCGCCGCCGCGACCGACCGGCTGGAGGCCGCCTGCGCCGCCGCGCCGGGGCCGGTCGTGCTGGTCTCGAACGAGGTCGGCCTCGGCATCGTCCCGGACAACGCGCTCGCCCGCCGCTTTCGCGATGAGGCCGGCCGCCTGCACCAGCGCCTCGCCGCCCGCGCCGACCGCGTGGTCCTCACCGTCGCCGGCCTGCCCCTCATCGTGAAACCCGGAGCCGCCCCATGACCGACGACGCCGACCGCCATCGCGAGAAGATGGAGAAGCGCAAGGCCGTGCAGGATGCCGAGGTCGCCGCCAAGACCATCGAGAAGGGCCTGCTCATCGTGAACACCGGCCCCGGCAAGGGCAAGACCACGGCGGCGCTGGGGCTGATGCTCCGGGCGCTGGGGCGCGGCTGGCGGGTCGGGATGGTGCAGTTCATCAAGGGCGGCTGGGACACGGGCGAGCGCCACGCCGTCGCCGCCTTCGGCGAGCGGGTCGCGTGGCACACCCTCGGCGAGGGCTTCACCTGGGAGACGCAGGACAAGGCGCGCGACATCGCCGCCTGCCGCCACGCCTGGGAGGTCGCGACCGGGCTCATGGCCGATCCCGGCCTCCGCCTCCTCGTCCTCGACGAACTGAACATCGCGCTGCGCTACGAATACCTCGACCTCGCGGAGGTCGTGACGGTCCTGCGGGCGCGGCGGCCGGACCTGCACGTCGTCGTCACCGGGCGCAACGCCAAGCCGGCGCTGATCGAGGCCGCCGACCTCGTCACCGAGATGGGCAGCGTGAAGCACCACTTCGCCGCCGGGGTGAAGGCGCAGGAGGGGATCGAGTTCTGAGCGCCACGGCCCCTTCCCCCCGCGCCCTGATGATCCAGGGCACCGGCTCCGATGTCGGCAAGTCGCTGATCGTGGCGGGCCTCGCCCGCGCCTTCGCCGACCGGGGCCTGCGGGTCCGCCCATTCAAGCCGCAGAACATGTCGAACAACGCTGCCGTCACGGCCGACGGCGGCGAGATCGGCCGCGCCCAGGCGCTGCAGGCGCGGGCGGCGCGGGTGCCGCCCTCGGTCCACATGAACCCGGTGCTCCTCAAGCCGCAGAGCGAGATCGGCTCGCAGGTCGTGGTGCAGGGGCGGATGGTCGCCACCGTGAAGGCCCACGACTACCAGGGCTGGAAGCCCCGGCTGATGGCCTCCGTCCTCGACAGCTTCGGCCGCCTGCGGGCGGAGGCCGACCTCGTCCTCGTGGAGGGCGCGGGCTCGGCCTCGGAGGTGAACCTGCGCGCCGGCGACATCGCCAACATGGGCTTTGCCCGCGCCACCGATACGCCCGTGATCCTCGTCGGCGACATCGACCGGGGCGGGGTCATCGCGAGCCTCGTCGGCACGAAGGCTGTGATCGACCCGGAGGACGCGGCGATGATCGCCGGCTTCCTCGTGAACCGCTTCCGGGGGGATCCCTCGCTGTTCGCGGACGGGATGCGCCTCATCGCCGAGCGCACCGGCTGGGAGGCCCTGGGCCTCGTGCCGCACCTGCCGGAGGCCGCGCGGCTGCCGGCGGAGGACGTGCTCGGCCTCGCCGGCTCCGAGGCGACGGGGGAGGGCGCCGTGACCATCGCGGTGCCGGTGATGCCGCGCATCAGCAACTTCGACGACCTCGATCCCCTGCGCGCCGAGCCCGGCGTGCGGGTGGTGCTGGTGCGGCCGGGGGAGACGATTCCCGCCGAGGCCGCCCTGGTCCTGCTGCCGGGATCGAAGACCACCATCGACGACCTGCTCTTCCTGCAGGCGGAAGGGTGGGACGTCGACCTCCGCGCCCATCGGCGCCGGGGCGGCCACGTCCTCGGCCTGTGCGGCGGCTACCAGATGCTCGGGCGCCGGATCCGCGATCCGCACGGGATCGAGGGGCCGCCCCGCGACGTGCCCGGCCTCGGCCTCCTCGACGTCGAGACCGTGCTCACCGCCGACAAGCGCCTCGCCTGCGTCGCCGGCACTACCCTGACGGACGGCCTGCCCTTCACCGGCTACGAGATGCATGTCGGGGACACGGCGGGGCCCGACGCCGCGCGGCCGCTGCTGCGCCTCGCGGACGGGCGGCCGGACGGGGCGGTCTCGGCGGACGGGCTCGTCAGCGGGACCTACGTCCATGGGTTCTTCGCCGACGACGCCCAGCGCGGGGCGTGGCTCGCGCGGTTCGGGGCGCGCCGCCTCGGCGCCTCCTACGAGGCCGGGGTCGAGGCGGCCCTCGACCGGCTCGCGCGACACATCGAGACCCACGTCGATTGCGACCGGCTGCTCGCCCTCGCGCGCTAGGCCAGGCTTGCGCTATATACTCTGAGTAATAGGCCCGCACGACGCGACGGGTCATCGCTCCGAGGAAACGCGACCATGGCGATCGAGGCAGGCCCGGCCGAGGCGGATCTCGGCGAGGGCACGATCCGCACCGTGACCCTGCGGCTGATGCCGCTGCTCGGGCTCATGTACCTCGTCGCCTATATCGACCGACAGAACATCTCCTACGCCAAGCTGGAGATGGTGGGGGCGCTGGGCCTCAGCGAGACCGCCTACGGGCTCGGGGCCTCGCTGTTCTTCCTCGGCTATTTCCTGTTCGAGGTGCCGGCCAACGTCTTCCTGGAGAAGGTCGGGGCGCGGATCTGGTTCGCGCGGATCATGTTCACCTGGGGGCTGGTGACGATCCTCCTCGGCTTCACCCACGGCACGACGATGTTCTACGTCCTGCGCTTCCTGCTCGGGGTCGCGGAGGCGGGGTTCTTCCCCGGCGTGCTGTTCGCCCTCACCCTGTGGTTCCCGCAAGCCCACCGGGCGCGGATGATCGGCTGGTTCATGATCGCCTCGGTGCTGGCCAACGCGGTCGGGGCGGCGGTCGGCGGGGCGCTCCTCGGGCTCGACGGGGTGCTGGGGCTGGCGGGTTGGCAATGGGTGTTCCTGGCGACCGGCGGCCCGGCGCTCCTGCTGGCGGTGGTGGTGCTCCTCGTCCTGCCGGACGGCCCCGCCACGGCGCCGTGGCTCGCCCCTGCGCAGAAGGCGTGGCTCACCCGCACCATCGAGGCGGAGCGGACGGGAACCGGCCATGTCGAGCACGGCAACCCCTTCGCCGCCCTCCTCGACCGCCGGGTGCAGATGCTGGCCGGCGTTTATGTCTGCCTGCCGCTCGCGGCCTATGGGCTGAGCTACTGGCTGCCCACGGTGGTGAAGGGGTTCGGCGTCTCGAACCTCGCCAACGGCTTCATCAACGTCATCCCCTGGCTCGGGGCGGCGGTCGCGCTGTGGTGGGTGCCCCGCCACGCCGCCCGCACGGGGGCGACGGGCAACGCCCTGACGTGGCACGTGGTCGGGCCGGCGCTGGTCGGCGCGGCGGGGCTGGCCTTGAGCGTGATCCTGCCGGGCAACGCGGTGAAGTTCGCCTGCCTCTGCGTCGCGGCGGCGGGGGCCTTCTCGGCGCAGCCGGTCTTCTGGTCGATGCCCGGCACCTTCCTGCGCGGCGCCTCGGCGGCGGCGGGGATCGCGGCGATCAACTCGGTGGGCAATCTCGGCGGGTTCGTGGCCCAGAACGCGGTGCCGATGATCCGCGACGCCACCCGCAGCGACCTCGTGCCGATGCTGTTCCTGGCGGCCTGCCTCGCGGCCGGCGCGGGGCTGATGTTCCTCGTCCTGTCGGCCCTGCGCCGGGATGCCACCCGCCGGGAGGTCCGGGTGGCCTGAACGGAATCCTGGCCCACGCGTTCACCATGAACCGGCGCGGCGGGCTCCTCACGGAATCCGACGGATACGCGATCTGACACAGCGTCCTTCCGCCGGAGGGGACGCCGGGAGGACGCGAACATGAGCAACGGTTACCCCCTGCTGTTTCTGGCTTTCGGCACGATCGGAGCCCTGTGGTTCCTGGGCGCCGCCGCGCGCAAGCAGGTCGCCGACCTGAAGGGCCATCCGGGACGGTCCAGCGTGATCCGCGACCATGGCGGGCCGGCCCGCCCGAACATGCCCGGCACGGAGCATTGAGGCCCTAGCCTCCGGCTGCGATCCTCCGGCAATGGTCGAGGGCGGCACCGATCAGGTTGTCGCTCGCCTCCGGCGTGCGGAAGGCCGAATGCGCCGAGAGCGTCACGGTCGGGAGCCCCGCGAAGGGGTGCCCGCCCGGCAGGGGTTCCTCCACGAACACGTCGAGCCCCGCCCCGGCGAGGCGCCCCTCGCGCAGGGCCTGTGCCAGCGCGGCTTCGTCGAGGAGCGCGCCGCGCGCGGTGTTGACGAGGAGCGCCCCCGGCTTGAGTTGGGCGATCCGCTCCGCCGAGAGGAAACCCCGTGTCTCGTCGGTGAGCAGCAGGTGGAGCGAGACCACGTCGCTGTCGGCGAGCAGGGTGTCGAGGTCCACGAAGTCCACCCCGGGATGGGTGCGGGGCGTCCGGTTCCAGGCGATCACCCGCATGCCGATCCCGGCGCAGAGGCGGGCCATCTCGGCGCCGATCCCGCCGAACCCGATCAGGCCCACCGTCTTGCCGGTGAGCTGGATGCCGTCGGTGCGCAGCCAGTGTCCGGCGCGCATCGCCCCGTCCATACAGGCGAGACCCTTGGCGGCGGCCCACATCAGGGCGAAGGCGCATTCGGCCACCGCCGTGTCGCCGTAGCCCCGGATGAGGTGGACCTGCACGCCGAGTTCGGCTTCCAGCGCCTCCGGGTCCATGTAGCTGCGTGCGCCCGTGCCGAGGAACACGACGTGCTTCAGCCCCGCGCAGGCCCTCGCGACGGACAGCGGCAGGGCGGTGTGGTCAATGAGCGCGACTTCCGCCCCGGCCAGCAGGCGGGGCAGGTCCTCCGGGACGGTGTTCGGGTCGGCATGGATCGTCAGGGGCGGATCGCCGGGCCGGCTCAGGCGGCGGGCCACCTCGGCCAGGGTCTCGCTGGCATCCACGAACACGGCGCGCATCGGTGTCTCCGGCTGAATGGGACATCGACAGAGTCTGTCCCGTTCCCATCCATACCCTCATCCTGAGGTGCCCGCTCCAGCGGGCCTCGAAGGAGGCCTCCAGAGCACGCGGCGATCCCTGGAGCCCTCCTTCGAGGCGGCTGACGCCGCACCTCAGGATGAGGGGGAGGGCGGGAGGGAAGTCCCGATCACCCCGCCAGCGCAAACCCGAGCGCCAGGAGCCCCACCACCAGCCCTCCCTGGAGCCAGCAGGCTTTGCGGTAGAGCGCGAGCGCCCGGCCGATGTCGTCGGGCGTCGCCTCGGCGCGGCCGTCGCCCATATGGGCGTCGGGCACGAGGGTGCCGTCGTAGACGCGCGGCCCGGCGAGTCGGAGGCCGAGGGCCCCGGCCATGGCCGATTCGGGCCAGCCAGCATTGGGCGAGCGGTGGCGGCGCGCGTCGCGGGCCATCGCCCGCAGGGCGCCGCGCCCATCCGCGCCGTGCAGGAACGCCGCCCCGGCGATGAGCAGCCCGGCGAGGCGGGAGGCGGGCAGGTTCACGAGGTCGTCGAAGCGGGCCGCCGCCCAGCCGAAGGCGGCGTAGCGGGGGGTGCGGTGGCCGATCATGCTGTCGGCGGTGTTGGCGGCCTTGTAGAGCGCCCCGCCGGGCAGGCCGAGGGCGCCGATCCAGAAGGCCGGCGCCACGATCCCATCGGAAAAGTTCTCGGACAGGCTCTCGATCGCCGCCCGGCAGATCGCCGGCCCGTCGAGGCGCTCGGGGTCGCGCCCGACGATCATCGACACAGCCCGGCGCCCGGCCTCCAGCCCGCCCGCGCGCAGGCCGGTCTCCACCGCCGCGACATGCTGGTGCAGGCTGCGCTGCGCCGGCAGGCTCGCGGCCAGCACGCCCGTGAGGACGAGGGCGGGGAGGGGGCCGGCGAGCCCCGCCGCCGCCGTGAGGAGCCCGGCGACGCCGCCGACCACCGCCAGCAGCAGGATCAGGGCGAGCACCCCCGCGAGGCGGCGGCGCCGCTCCGAGCCCCGGTTGAGCCCGCGCTCCAGGGCGGCGATCAGCCGGCCGATCCAGGTGACAGGGTGGCCGATGGCCCTGTAGAGCGCGTCCGGATAGCCGGCCGCCGCCTCGATCCCGAGGGCGATGGCGAGACAGGCGAGCGTGTCGGGCGGATGGACCATTCGGTGTGGAGCGTTTCCGCGCGTGAGGCCGCCGTGATCGCCCATGGCGGCGACCTCGGGGACCTCCGAAGAACCTTCCCCGACGCGCCGCTGCCGTGGCTCGACCTGTCGACGGGGATTAACCCGGTCCCCTATCCCGTGCCGCCCGTCGAGGCCAGCGCGTGGCTGCGCCTGCCGGAAGCCGCCGAACTCCTGGCGCTCCGCGCGGCGGCCGCCGGGGCCTACGGCGCGCCGGGGGCGGAGCATGTCGTCGCCGCGCCCGGCACGCAGATCCTGATCGAGACCCTGCCCCGCCTCGTGGCCCCGACCGAGGTTGCGGTCGTCGGCCCGACCTATGCCGAGCACGCCGCCGCGTGGCGGCGGGCCGGGCACGCGGTGCGGGAGGTGACGGGCCTCGCCGAAATCGGGGACGCGCGGGTGGCGGTGACCGTCGATCCCAATAACCCGGACGGGCGCACCGACCCCCTCGCCGACCGCCTCGCCCTCGCGGCGGCGATGCGCGCGCGGGGCGGGCTCCTCGTGGCCGACGAGGCCTTCGCGGATCTGGAAGAGGTGGAGAGCCTGTGCCCGCATGTCGGGCCGGGTCTCGTGGTGCTGCGCTCCTTCGGCAAGACCTACGGGTTGGCGGGCCTGCGCCTCGGCTTCGCTGTGGCCGATCCCGGCACGGCGGGGCGGATCGCCGGGGCGCTCGGCCCCTGGGCGGTGTCCGGCCCGGCCCTGGCCATCGGCGCCGCCGCCCTGTCGGACGGCGCGTGGCGCGAGGCGGCGGCGCGGGCGCGGGGCCTGGATGCCGCGCGCCTCGACCGGATGATCCTGCGGACCGAAGGGCGGATCGTCGGCGGCACGCGCCTGTTCCGCACGGCCGACTTTCCCGATGCACCCGGCCTCTACCGGGGGCTCGCGCAAGCCGGCATCGCCGTGCGCCGCTTCACTGAGCGCCCACAGCGCCTGCGCTTCGGCCTGCCGGCGGACAAGGCGGCGTGGTGCCGGCTGTCGCGGGTGCTCAGATAGGGCGCTTCGCCGGGTGCGGGTCCCGTGCGGCGACCAGCACCGCCAGGGCCGAGAAGCCGAGACCCACCGCGCAGACGCCCGGCCAGCCCACGAGCAGGAAGGCCTGCGAGCCGGCATAGGCGCCGACCGCCGCGAAGACGAAGATCGTCGTGAACAGCACGGTGTTGATCCGCCCCCGCGCGCCGGGCACCAGGGCGTAGGCGCGGGTCTGGTTGGCGATGAGCGCGCCGTTCATGCCGATGTCGATGAGGAACACGCCCACCGCCACGGCGACGAGGGACCACGTCCCCGCCGCCCAGAGGATCACGAAGGACAGGGCGACGAGCAGGCTCCCGCCGAGCACCACGGGCTTGGCGCCCTTGCGGTCGGCGAAGCGGCCGGAGAGCGGGGCGACGAAGGCGCCGCAGACTCCGATCACCCCGAACAGGCCCGCCCCGGCGGCGGTGAGGCCGAAGGGCGGGGCCTCCACGAGGAGGGCGAGCGTCGCCCAGAAGGCGTTGAAGCCGGCAAACAGCAGCCCCTGCGACAGGGCGGCGGTGCGCAGCACCGGCTGCGTCTTCGCCAGCCCGACGATGGAGGTCATCAGGGCGGCGTAGCGCAGGCGATGGGTCTGGGGCGTGTGCGGCAGGGTGGCCGCGGCGATCCCCGCCATGGCGAGCGCCACGCCCGACGCAATGAGGAAGACCGGCCGCCAGCCGAGATGGGCGCCGATGAAGCCGCTCGCCGTCCGGGCGAGCAGGATGCCGGTGAGGAGCCCGGTCATCACCTGCCCGACCACCCGGCCCCGGCTGGCATCGGGGGCGAGTTCGGCGGCGAAGGGCACCGCCTGCTGCGCCGCCGAGGCGAGAACGCCGACGAGGAGATGCGCCAGGGCGAGCGCCAGGAGGTTGCGGCTCAGGCCCACGGCCAGCAGCGCCAGGGCGAGGGCGAGGCATTGCAGCACGATCAGCCGCCGCCGGGGCAGGGCGTCGCCCAGGGGCACGAGGCCGACGATGCCGAGCCCGTAGCCGACCAGCGCCGTCGTCGGCACCCAGAGGGCGGCGCGGTCGCCGAACTCGGCCACGATCAGCCCGAGGAGCGGCTGGTTGTAATAGATGTTGGCCACGGCGCCGCCCGCGATCAGGGTCAGGCCGAGCCTCGCCTTGCCGTCGAGGGGGGCGGGCGCGGAAAGGGTGGCGGACAGGGCGCCCTCGCAAGGTCGGGGGTGGGAACGGCGGGGATCTCGCGCACGGGCAAGCGGGCCCGGCAAGCAGACGCGCCGCATGGCCGCGCCCCGCCTCGCGCACCTGCCATCGGCCCGCACCCGCACCATATGAGATCGATGCGGGTCCGAATCCGCATGGGTCCGGCCCGGCGTGGTTCACACCGCCGCAGGCCCGGCCCCGCCGTCATTCTACGATCGGGGCGCCGATCCGTTCCCGGCGAGAGCCGGGGGAGGGCCCCCAGCAAGGAGTACGGGATGCTGAATTACCGGGTCGATTTCGCCAAGGAGATCCTCGGGGTGCCGTTCACGGTGGGATCCGTGGAGATCAGCCGGGCGCGCGACCCCGACCGCGCCAAGCGCGCCGCCGAACTGCGCTTCGCCCGCCAGCACGGCGTGGGGGATTGGCGCGAGCGCGCCGACCTCGCGATGCTCTCACCACAGGGTTGAGACGCTTCGGCGTCGCTTTGGCCTTGGCCGTGGCGGCGTCGGCGCCCTAGACTAGGGGCGAACAAGCGCGGCAGGACGGGGTCACGAGGGCGATGGCGGCGATCTCCTTCTTCGGCGACCTGCTTCAGACGATCAGCGACCGGGGCCGCGACCTCGTGGACCTCGTTGGCCTCGGCCGGGGGGACATCGCCGTCCGGGCCGGCGCCGCCGACCTCGCCCGCCTCTGCGACGACCTCATCTCCCGCCGGGGCGAGGCGTCCGGCGTCGCCCTCGCCCGCGCCATCCTCGACCGCTACGCCAGCCTGTCGCCCGCCGAGCGGCACGAGTTCCTGCGGGCCATCGCCCTCGATTTCGGGGCGGACGACCGCGCCGTCGACGCGGCGATCACCGCCTACCTCGCCGACCCGAGCCGCGCCCGCCTCGGCACCCTGCACGAGGCCGCCGAGCCGCGCAGCCAGGAACTGATCCGCCGCCTCAACCTCGCGCGGGGCGGCACGCTGAGCCTCGTGCGGATGCGCGAGGACCTGTTCGACCTGCGCCGCGACCTGCGCAAGGGCGCCAAGGACGGCCATGCCGACAAGGCCCTGCTCGACGCCGCCGACAGCCTCGATTCGGATTTCGAGCACCTGTTCGCCTCGTGGTTCAACCGGGGCTTCCTGGTGCTGCGCCACATCGACTGGACGACCCCGGCGCATATCCTCGAGAAGATCATCCGCTACGAGGCGGTGCACGCCATCGCCGACTGGGACGACCTGCGCGCCCGGATCGAGCCGCCGGACCGGCGCTGCTTCGCCTTCTTCCACCCGGCGCTGGCCGACGAGCCGCTGATCTTCGTCGAGGTGGCGCTCACCGAGGGCATCGCCCCGGCCATCGCGCCGATCCTGTCGCGGGAGCGCAAGCCCCTGCCGCCGCGCGCGGCCACCACCGCGATCTTCTATTCGATCTCGAACTGCCAGAAGGGCCTCGCGGGCGTCACCTTCGGCAACTTCCTGATCAAGCAGGTGGTGGAGGATCTGGCCCGCGAGATCCCGAGCCTGAAGACCTTCGTCACCCTCTCGCCGGTGCCGGGCTTTTCCGCGTGGCTCACCCGCGAGCGCCGGGCGGACAGCCCGCAGGGCCTGCTGCCGGAGGACGTGGAGGCCCTGCGCGGCCTCGACATCCCCGGCTGGCACGAGGACAAGGCGCTCGCCGAGACCGTGCGCAAGGCGATGATCCCGGCGGCGGCGGCCTATTTCCTGCGCGCCAAGAACGAGCGCGGGCGGCCCCTCGATCCCGTCGCGCGGTTCCACCTCGGCAACGGGGCGCGGCTGGAGCGGATCAACTTTCTCGGCGACGTCTCGGACAAGGGACTGGCGCAGTCGCACGGGCTGATGGTCAACTACCTCTACGACCTCGGCGCCATCGAGAAGAACCACGAGACCTACGCCAATCTCGGCACGGTGGCGGCCTCCTCGTCCGTCAGCCGCGAATTGCGCGCCAAGCTCCCGCCGCCCCGCGCCGTGGCGCTCGCGGACGCCTAAGGGCGCGTCAGCCGGGCGAAGCCGAGGGTGATGCGCCGGGCGAGGGCGTCGCTCTCAGCCGGCGCCAGGGGAATCCTCCGGTCGAGGATCAGCGCGGCGAGCCCGTGGACCAGCGACCACGCGGCGAGCGTCAGATCCTCCGCCGGCATGGCTTCGCTCGCGAGCGACGCCGCCCGCCGTTGCAGGATCGCGTAGGCCGGCGACCCCTCCCGCCCTGTGTCCTTGGGCCGGCACGGGGCGGTGAACATCAGCCGGAACAGCGCCGGATGGCGGCAGGCGAAGGCGACGTAGGCGGCGCCCTGCGCGGCCAGGGCCTCGGCGGCCTCCGCGGACGCATCGGCCTGCTCCAGCACGCGGGCGAGTTCCGCGAAGCCGTGCCCCGCCACCGCGTCGAGGAGGGCGTCCTTGTCCTTGAAGTGCCGGTAGGGGGCCATGGCCGAGACGCCGCAGGCACGGGCCACCGCCCGCAGGGACAGATCCGCCGCGCCGCCCTCTTCCAGCTGGTCGAGGGCCGCCGCGAGGAGGGACGCGCGCAGGTCGCCGCGATGATAGGGCCGGTCCTCTTGGATCGATGTTGACACTGTACGCACACCGCCTTACGTTTACGGTGTAAGCTGAAGGCACGAGGTTCAGGATGCAAGCCCCCTCCCGCCGCTCGGTGGACCTGTCCGCCTATCCCGACCTCGTCGTGGTCTATCTCGGCTTCCGGGTCACGCGCTGGCGCGGCCTGCTGGCGTTGATGGGCGTGGGGCGCGGCATCGCCGACGCGGTGCGGGCGCGGCCCGACGGACTCCTGGCCCATGAGAACCTGTTCTTCGGGCTGACCCATGTCGGGATGCGGCAGTACTGGCGTGACCTCGACAGCCTGGAGCGCTTCACCCGCTCGGAGCCGCACCGGACGTGGTGGCGGGATTTCTCGCGCGAATCCAAGGGGTCCGGCTTCTGGCACGAGGCCTATGCGCGAGGCGGCATGGAGGCGATCTATGTCGGCATGCCCGTGCCCACCGGCCTCGCCCTGTTCGCGCCGGAGAAGGCGCCGGAGGGGGGCTTTCTGTCGTCCCGGCAGCGGCTTGCCGCCTGAAAGGGCTCGCGGGAGCCGGGCGGGGCGGCTAGAGAGGCGGGATAAGACGCCAGCCACCAACCCGGCCTTCCGATGACGAACCACCTCTTCTCCCTCGTGCGGGACGGCGCGTCCGACCCCGCCAAGACCGTCATCGAGACCCATGAGGGCCGGCACCATTCCTACGGTGACCTGATCGCCCGCTCCGGCGCCTACGCCGCCGCGCTCACGGCGGCGGGCGTCGCGCCGGGGGACCGGGTGGCCGTGCAGGTCGAGAAGAGCGCGGAGGTGATCTTCCTCTATCTCGGCGTGGTGCGGGCCGGGGCGGTGTTCCTGCCGCTCAACACCGCCTACACCCCGGCCGAGATCGGCTACTTCCTCGGCGATGCCGAGCCTGCGGTCTTCGTCTGCGATCCCGGGAAGCGCGAGGGGCTGTCCGAGGCTGCCGCCGGGGTGCGGCATGTCTGGACCCTCGACGCGGCCGGCACGGGCAGCGCCGCCGAGGCGGCCGACGCGCAGGACGGCGCGGCCTTCGCGGACGTGCCGCGCGGGCCGGAGGATCTGGCGGCGATCCTCTACACCTCGGGCACGACCGGGCGCTCCAAGGGCGCCATGCTCTCCCACGACAACCTCGCCTCCAACGCCAGGGTGCTGGTCGAGGCGTGGCGCTTCACCGCCGCCGACGTGCTGATCCACGCCCTGCCGGTGTTCCACACCCACGGCCTGTTCGTGGCGACGAACACCGTGCTCGCGAGCGGCGGCACGATGCTGTTCCTGCCGCGCCTGGACGTCAAAAAGATCCTGGAGCTGATGCCGCGGGCGACGTCGATGATGGGCGTGCCCACCTTCTACACGCGGCTCCTCAAGGAGCCGGGCCTGACCCCCGAGGCGGCCAGGGGCATCCGCCTGTTCACCTCGGGCTCGGCGCCGCTGCTCGCCGAGACGCACCGGGAATGGCAGGCCCGCACCGGCCACGCCATCCTCGAACGCTACGGCATGACCGAGACCAACATGAGCACCTCGAACCCCTACGAGGGGGATCGGGTGGCGGGCACGGTGGGCTTCCCCCTGCCGGGCGTGGACCTGCGGGTGGTCGACCCCGAGAGCGGCGCCCGCCTCGGCACCGACGAGGTCGGGATGATCGAGGTGAAGGGCGCCAACGTGTTCAAAGGCTACTGGCGCATGCCCGAGAAGACCGCCGCCGAGTTCAAGCCGGACGGGTTCTTCATCACCGGCGACCTCGGCAAGGTCGATGCGCGGGGCTACGTCCACATCGTCGGGCGCGGCAAGGACCTGATCATCTCAGGCGGCTTCAACGTCTACCCGAAGGAGGTCGAGACCGAGATCGACGGCCTGCCCGGCATCGTCGAATCGGCGGTGATCGGCCTGGCGCACCCGGATTTCGGCGAGGCGGTGACGGCGGTGGTGGTCGGCGGGGAGGCCGCCCCGGACGAGGCCGCCGTCGTGGCCGACCTCGAAGGGCGGCTTGCCAAGTTCAAATGCCCCAAGCGCGTCCTGTTCGTGGACGAGCTGCCGCGCAACACCATGGGCAAGGTGCAGAAGAACGTGCTGCGGGACCAGTACAAGGGGTTGTTCGGGGGGTAGCGTTCGCCGAAAGCCATCCCCCTCTCCCCGCAGGCGGGGAGAGGGGAAACCCGCGCCTTTCCCGTCGGCCTTAAAGGTTGTGCTGCGTCCGCTCGCCAGCTGGCGGGGTGCGGTCGTCCTCGGCCCCGGTCGCCTTGCGGACGGCTTCGTTGAGATTGTCCGGATCGAGGGCGGTCTGGACGAATTCCCGGCCGCGATGGGTCATCTCGCGGGCGTAGCGCAGGCCTTCCTCGCGGACCTCGTCGGCATACGGGCCGAGGCTGCGGTCCTCCTGGCGGGTGCGCGGCAGGAGCGCCCCGAGCAGCAGCCCGGCGGCGACGCCCACCACGCCGACAAGCAGCGGGTTGTCTTCCACGAAGCGCTCGACCTGGGTGCGGCTGCGGCGCAGGCCGTCGAGACCCTGCACGGTCAGGTCGTCGAGCTGGCGCATGTGGCGGCGGTGGAGGTCGCCCGCCCGGCCGCGTGCCTCGTCGTAGGCCGCCTCGGCCTTGTCCCGCACCCGGTCGGCGGAGCCGCTGAGCCGGTCGTGGATGTCGTCGGCGAGGCCGGCGACCCGCTCCCGCGCCCGGTCGGCGAGATCGGAGGCCTTGTCGCCCAGATCGTGGGCCGTGTCGGCGGCCCGGTCGGCGGCGGCAGTGGCCGCGCCGGGGAGCGGGTCGTGGCGGCCGGCGGGGTCGGGCCGCAGGGTGTGGTCCCCGGCGGCGCCCGGCGCGGCGGCGGGGTTGAACGGCTCGCCCGCGGGGAAGCCCGGCTTGTCGGTCATGCTCGTATCCTCGGCGGTCGTTTTACGGTGTCGGAGAGGTCCCGCAGGGCGGGGCGGTCAGATCTCGGTCTTCTCGACGGGGTCGTGGACCGGCCGGGCGGCGGGGCCGTCCGGGTCGTAGTCGCGCACGGCGTCCGTGGCGATGCTGTCCACCCGCGCCGCCGAAACCTGCGTGCGGCGCCGCTCGGTCTCCTTGGCCATGCGGCTGAACAGCATCCCGACGCCGGCCGCGATCAGCAGTACGGGAACGGGGTTGCGGCGCACCGCGTCCAGCGCGCCGTCGTAGGCGGTGGCGAGCTGGGGCACCCGGCGCGCGTTGCCGAGCATCTCGTCGACGAGATTGGGCACCGAGAGGCGGCCCTGTATCTGGTCGATCGTCTCATCGAGACGGGCGCGGCTTTCCTCGATCTCGCGTTCGAGGTCGTTCATCGAACTCATGACGGCATTCTCATCCTGAGACGCGTTCCGACAGGGCCTGGGCGTCCTGTCGAACCTGACGGGTGGTGCGGGTAGGCGCCAGGGTCGAGAGCGAGAGCACGCTCCGGGCCCACAGGGCCATGCCCGCCGCGAGGACGAACAGCGTACCGCCAACGATGAGCGCCGCGAGCCATTCCGAGCCGACGATGGTGGCGAGCCACTTCACGAAGGCGTCGATGAGCACCAGCAGCGCCACCACGGCGAAGACCGCCGCGCCGATCATGCAGGCGAGGCCCGCGATGAGCTGGCGGACATTGCCCGCCATCTCCGCCCGGAACAGGGCGATCTCCTTGCGCGCGAGATCGTTGGTCTCACGCAGGGCGTCGCCGATCAGGCTCTGGATCGAGCTGGCGCCCGGGCGGGGGTCGGATCCTTGGCTCATGGTCAGGCCCGGAATTCGTCGCGGAGGTCGTCGTCCGGCGGAGCGTTCGAGGACTTGATGAAGCGGGCGGCCAGCAGGCCCACCATGAAGGTGCCGACCGCCACGGCGACCGGCGCCCGGCGGGCCAGGGACTCGGCCTCGCCGTAGAAGTCGGAGAGGCTGCGCCGCTCGATCGAGGTGCCGAGCTGCTCCAGCCCGTCGGCCGCGCTGTCGAAGAAGGCGCGCACATGCGGCTTGTCGGACATGTCCTTGCCGGAGCCGCGCAGGGAGCGCGCGAGGTCCTGCACCGATTGCGCCGCCTCGCCCTTGCGGCGCTCGACGTAATCCTGAGCCTGGAGGCGGGCGGCGTCGAGGAGGCCGCGGCCCTGCTCGGCGGCGACGCCGGCGAGGTTCTCCACATCGCCCTGCAGGCCGCGCCACTCGGCCTTGGCGCGGGCACCCTCGGTCCCGTCCGGCCCGGAGGCGGACGCCTGGCCGGCGGCACCGTGCGGCACGTCGTGCGGGAATTCGGGTTCGGCCATCGCGCTCAGACTCCTTTTGTCGCGGTGTCCCGCGACGGCTGTGTAACCGGCTGCGCCTGGGACAGTTCCTCGATTCGCCTCGAAACCCGCAAGGCTCAGCTTGCGTTCACGCGGGGGATGGCATCAGCCGGGCGTCACCCTCGCGGACCCAGCCCTGCTTGACCCGGGCCCGGCTTCGCGCTTGGGTTGATCGCGTTAAGGATCGTGTCTCATTCAGGCGCGTTCTACACACGGTATCTGTGCGTCGGCGCGGGGTTTTCGCGCCAAGAACGGGAGCCCACCCGCGTGGCACGCCTTGTGATCGTATCGAACCGCGTGGCCGTCCCGGAAGAGGGCGGCAAGGCCGTCGCGGCTGGCGGTCTGGCGGTGGCGGTCAAGGAAGCGTTCTCGGCCTATGAGGGCCTCTGGTTCGGCTGGAGCGGGCGCATTACCGACGAGCCCTCCGAGGAGCCGACGCTCATCGACCGGGGCCGAGTGCAATACGCGGTGGTGGATCTCTCCCCCCGCGATCACGCGGAATATTACGCCGGCTTCGCGAACCGCGCCCTCTGGCCGATCATGCATTACCGGCTGGGGCTCGGCGCCTTCTCGCGCTCGGACTATTCCGGCTACAGCCGGGTGAACCGCACCTTCGCGCGGGCGCTGGCCAAGCTGGTGGAGCCCGAGGACATCATCTGGGTCCACGATTACCACCTGCTGCCGCTCGCCGCCGAGCTGCGGGGCCTCGGCCTCGACAACCCGATCGGCTATTTCCACCACATCCCGTGGCCGGCGGCGGACGTGTTCAACTCCCTGCCCGCGAGCGGCGAGTTGCTGCGCGCCATCGTCGATTACGACCTGATCGGCCTGCAGACCGACCCGGACGTGCAGAACCTGCAGCGCAACCTCATCGACACGCTGCGGGCCATTCCGCTGGGCGGCGGCTCGCTGATGGTCGACGGGCGCCGCACCCGGCTCAAGAGCTTCCCCATCGGCATCGACGTGGCGGGCTTCCAAGAGGCCGCCGACAAGGCCGGCTCCAACAAGGTGGTCCGCGAGACCATGGCGGGCCTGCGCACCCGCAAGCTGCTGATCGGCGTCGACCGGCTGGACTATTCCAAGGGCGTGCCCGAGCGGATGGAGGCGGTGGAGAGCTTCTTCGCCTCGAACCCCGACCAGCGCGGCAACGTCACCTACATCCAGATCACCCCGAAATCCCGCAGCGAGGTGCCGGAATACGAGCAGCTGGCCCGCGACGTGAACGAGAAGGTCGGCGAGATCAACGGCTCGCTCGGCGACCCGGCCTGGACGCCGATCCAGTACATCACCAAGGCCTATCCCCGGCCCGTGCTGGCGGGCCTCTACCGGGCGGCCCGCGTCGGCCTCGTCACGCCGATGCGCGACGGCATGAACCTCGTCGCCAAGGAATACGTCGTCGCCCAGAGCGAGGACGATCCCGGCGTGTTGGTGCTCTCGAAATTCGCGGGCGCGGCAAGGCAATTGCCGGAGGCCCTGCTGGTGAACCCCTACGACCGGTTCGAGGTCGCGGAGGCGATCCGCATGGCGCTCTACATGCCCAAGGCCGAGCGCGTGGCGCGCTGGCGCCCCATGGCCGAGCGCATGGCCCGTGAGGACGTGGATTGGTGGGCGCGCAACTTCCTCGTCGAGCTGGAAGCCTTCCGCACCACCGAGCGCGAGCCGCCGACCACCGCCGCCGCGGCGGAATAACCCCGATCCTGTCCGGACCACGCCCATGATCGCCGTCGATGACGGGGTGCCGGCACCGCTCGGCGCGCATTTCGACGGGCGCGGGGTGAACTTCGCCCTGTTCTCCGAACACGCGACGGCGGTCGACCTCTGCCTGTTCGAGCCCGGCGAGCGGCACGAGACCCGCACCGTGCGGCTCCCCTGCCGCACCGACGACGTGTGGCACGGCTACCTGCGCGGCCTCCTGCCGGGGCAGCTCTACGGCTACCGGGTGCATGGGCCGTGGGACCCCGCCAACGGCCACCGCTTCAACGCCTCGAAGCTCGTGCTCGACCCCTACGCGCGGGAGATCCGGGGCCGCATCCGCTGGCACGACGCCCTCTATAGCCACCGCCGGAGCGGGACCCGCGCCGACCGGATCGACCGCCGCGACAGCGCCATCTACATGCCGCGCGGCGTCGTCACCGCCCCGGACGTGCCCGACCTCGCCCTCACCCCCGTGCGCCGGCCGCTCTCGGAGACGGTGATCTACGAGGCGCACGTCAAGGCGCTGACCCGCACCCACCCGGCGATCCCCGAGCAGGAGCGCGGCACCTACGCCGCCATGGCCCACCCGGCGATCATCGACCACCTCGTCAAGCTCGGGGTCACGGCCCTGGAACTGCTGCCGATCCAGGTCTTCGCCGACGACCGGTTCCTCGTGGACAAGGGCCTCGTGAACTTCTGGGGCTACCAGCCCTACGGCTATTTCGCCCCGGATCCGCGCTATCTCGGGGAGGGTGGCGTCGGCAGCCTCAAGGCCGCGATCCGCGAGTTGAACGCCGCCGGCATCGAGACCTGGCTCGACGTGGTCTACAACCACACCGCCGAGGGCGGCCTGACCGGGCCGACCCTGAGCTTCCGCGGCATCGACAACGCCAATTACTACAAGGCCGAGCCGGGCGACCCGTCCCGCGACCTCGATTGCACCGGCTGCGGCAACACCCTCGACGTGAGCCATCCGCGCGTGATGCAGATGGTGCTCGATTCCCTGCGCCACTGGGTGAGCGCCTACGGCATCGCGGGCTTCCGCTTCGATCTCGCCTCCAGCCTCGGGCGCTCCCCCGTGGACTTCACCCCCCGCGCCGCCTTCTTCCAGGCGGTGGCGCAGGACCCGGTTTTGGCGCGGGTGAAGATGGTGGCCGAGCCCTGGGACATCGGCATGGGCGGCTACCAGCTCGGCGGCTATCCGCGCGGCTGGAGCGAGTGGAACGACCGGTTCCGCGACGCCGCGCGGGGCTTCTGGCGGGGGGATTCGGGCACGCTCGCCAAGCTCACGCAGGGGCTGACCGGCTCGCGGGAGACCTTCGCCCAGTCGGGCCGCTCGCCGCTCGCCAGCATCAACTTCATCGCGAGCCACGACGGCTTCACCCTGGCCGACGTCGTCGCCTACGAGGAGAAGCACAACCACGCCAACGGCGAGGACAACCGCGACGGCCACGGCCACAACGTCAGCCGCAACTACGGGGTCGAGGGCGACACCGACGATTCCCGCATCCTCGCCCTGCGCGCCCGCCAGAAGCGCAACATGCTCGCCACGATCTTTCTCGCGCAGGGCGTGCCGATGCTGCTGATGGGCGACGAGCGCTCGCGCTCGCAGGGCGGCAACAACAACGCCTACGCCCAGGACAACCCGACGAGCTGGATGGACTGGACGTCCGATCCCGACCCGGACCTGACCGCCTTCGTCGCCCATTGCCTGAGCGTCCGCCGCGCGCAGCCGGCCCTGCGGCGGCGGGCCTTCTTCACGGGCGAACTCATCGATCCGGAGGAGCCCCTGCGCGACGTGCACTGGCTCTCCCCCGAGGGCGTCGAGATGGAGGGCCGCCACTGGGGCGACGACGGGTTGCGGGTCTTCGGGATGCAGATCGGCAACGACCGGGTCGAGGCCGACCGGCTGCTGATCCTGTTCAACGGCGGGGAGGAGGAGGTGGCCTTCCGCCTCGCCCCCATCGTCGGAGGCCCCTGGACGCCGTCCCTCGACACGGCGCGCCCCACGGGCGAGCCGGCCGCCGACGCCCCCGCCTACCCGGCGTCCGGCGCCGTGCCCCTGCCGGGCCGCTCGGTCCTGATGCTGACCGCCTCGGGAGCGCCGTGAGGCGGCTTCCGCCCGCGATGACGGCGGCCCTGATCTGCACCACCCGGCATCCTCGACGCGACTTGGCGCGCTAGGTGCGTTGCATGGGAACCGGATCGGAGCCGGGGCCTTCTCCCATCACCAGGGTGCGGCCCCGCTTCGCGGCGGATCCGACGCGAGCGAAAAAGGATGGCGGCCTAAGATGCGGCATGCCCACAGCATGGATTTCGGGGCCGAGATCGTCGAGGGCGGCGTGCGCTTCGCCCTCTGGGCGCCCACCGCCCGGAGCGTCACCGTCGTCGTGGACGGCACCGAGCACCCGTTGCCGGAATCCGGCGGCGGCTGGCGGCGCACCGCACTCCCCGGCATCAAGCCTGGCGCCCGCTACGGCTTCCGGATCGACGGCGACCTCGTCGCGCCCGATCCCGCCTCGCGCTTCCAGCCGGAGGACGTGTCCGGCCTCTCCGAGGTGATCGACCCCCGCGCCTTCGCCTGGACCGACGACGCGTGGCATGGCCGCCCCTTCGATGAGGCGGTGATCTACGAATGCCATGTCGGCGCGGCGACGCCGGAGGGCACCTATGCCGGCCTCGAGAAGCGCCTGCCCGACCTGAAGGCGCTCGGCGTCACCGCCATCGAGCTGCTGCCGCTCGCCGACTTCAAGGGAAGCCGCAACTGGGGCTACGACGGGGTGCTGCCCTACGCGCCGGACGGCGCCTACGGGCGGCCCGACGACCTCAAGCGCCTGATCGACACGGCCCACGGCCTTGGGCTGATGGTCTATCTCGATGCGGTCTACAATCATTTCGGCCCGGCCGGGAATTACCTCCACGCCTACGCCAAGACCTTCTTCACCGAGCGCCACCAGACCCCCTGGGGCGCCGGCATCAATTTCGACGGCAAGGACAGCGGCGCCACCGTGCGCCAGTTCTTCATCCAGAACACCCTGTACTGGCTGGAGGAATACCGCTTCGACGGCCTGCGCTTCGACGCCGTCCACGCCATCCTCGACGATTCCGCCAAACACTTCCTCGGCGAACTCGGCGAGACCGTCCGGCAGCGGTTCCCGGGCAGGCACATCCACCTGATGCTGGAGAACGAGAAGAACGAGGCCCGCTGGCTCGAACGCGACGCGGGCGGACGGCCCCGGATGCACGACGCCCAATGGGCGGACGACCTGCACCATTGCTGGCACGTCCTCCTGACCGGCGAGGATGCCGGCTATTATGAAAGCTTTGCCGACAAACCCGTCGAACGCCTCGCTCGCTGCCTGTCCGAGGGCTTTGCCTACCAGGGCGAGCCCTTCCCGACCCTCGACAACCATCCGCGCGGCGAGCCCTCCGCGCACCTGCCGCCGTCGGCCTTCGTCACCTTCCTCCAGAACCACGATCAGGTCGGCAACCGCGCGCTCGGCGAGCGCCTGAACCACCTCGCCGACCCGGACAAGCTGGCGCTCGCTCGCGCGGGCTTCCTGCTGGCGCCGCAGATCCCGATGCTGTGGATGGGCGAGGAATGGTCGGCCTCGACGCCGTTCCTGTTCTTCGTCGACTTCGCGCCGGACGAGGAGCTGAACAAGGCGGTGCGCGAAGGGCGCCGCAAGGAGTTCAAGAGCTTTGCCGCCTTCGCGGACGACACGTCCAAGATCCCCGACCCGACCGAGGAGGAGACCTTCCTCGCCTCGAAGCTCGATTGGTCGGAGCGGGAGCGCTCCCCCCACCGGGAGGTGCTCGCCGACACGACGCACCTGCTCGCCCTGCGCCGCGACGTGGTGGTGCCGCTAGCGAAGTCTGGCATCGCGGGCGCGCAGGCGCACCTGCCCCGGCCGGACGTGATCGATTGCACCTGGACCTTCGCGGCGGGCACCCTCCGCTTCGTGGCGAATTTCGGCGACGAGCCCTTCACGGTCGAACCGGGCAAGGGCCGCTCCGTCTGGACGAACGCGCCCGACGGGCGCGGCGCATCCCTGCCCCCCTGGACCGGCGTGGTCCTGACGGAGTCCCGTTCGTGAGCCGCCTCAAGGAAGACCTCGCCGATCTCGTCGGCGTTGCAGCCGGCTACACGGATGCCTTCGGCAAGCCCGTCGAGATCTCCCTCGACGTCCGCGTCGGCCTGCTCGCCGCCTTGGGCTTCCCCGTCGCGGACGAGGCCAAATTGCGGGAGGGGCTGGACGCCGTCCGTAGCCTGCGCTGCAACCTCGTGCCGCCGCTCCTGCCGGTGGAGGCACGCCGCGCCACCCGCATCCCGCTGCGCCTGCCCGGCGGGGCGAGCACTTTGGTCTGGCGCCTCGTGGACGAGCGCGGGGCCGCCCGCGAGGGCCGCGCCGCGATCACCCCGTCGGACCCGGCCTTCGATCTGCCGCCGCTGACCCCCGGCTATCACCGCCTGACCGTGGCCGTGGGCGAGGCCCGCGCGGAGTCCTTCGTCATCTCGGCGCCGCAGCGCTGCTGGCGCCCCCGCGCCTATGCGGAGGAGGGCGCCTCCGATTGGGGTCTCGCGGCGCAGCTCTACGGGCTCCGCTCCCCGGGCAACATCGGCATCGGCACCTATGCCGACGCGGGCGAGGCGGCCCGCGAGGCGGCGCTCCGCGGCGCGGCGTTCTTGGGCTTGAGCCCCGTGCACGCCCTGTTCGGCTCCGACCGCACCAAGATCTCGCCCTACTCGCCCTCTTCGCGGCTGTTCCTCGAAACCCTGTTCATCGCGCCCCGCGCCCTGCCGGGGCTGCAGGGCTCGCGGGCGGAGCAGATCCTGACCGAGTCCGCCCCCGCCGTGGCGGCGTTGCGCGAGGCCGCGCTGGTGGACCATGCCGGCGTCGCCGCCGTGCTCGATCCGGTGCTCCGGGCGCTCTGGGTGGACTCCCCGGCCCGGGCCGGCACCGACGAGGCCTTCGACCGCTTCCGGCGGGAAGGCGGGGAAGACCTCGTCTCCCACGCGCTGTTCGAGGCCCTGTCCGCCCACTTCAAGGGGCGCGGCGCCCATTGGCTCGGCGACTGGCCGGAGGATTTCCGCCGCGCCGGCACGGACTCCGTCACCGCCTTCGCCGCCGACCACGCGGAGGAGGTCAGCTACTTCACGTGGCTGCAATACCTCGCCGACACCCAGCTCGCCGCCGCCTCGCAATCGGCGCAGGATGCCGGGATGCGGCTCGGCCTCTACCGCGACCTCGCGGTCGGCGCCGACCGGGGCGGATCGGAGATCTGGTCCCATCCCGAGCGCTTCGCCGACAAAGTCTCCATCGGCGCGCCGCCGGACCTGCTGGCGCCCAAGGGCCAGAACTGGGGCCTGCCCGCCTTCGACCCGCTGGAGATGGAGCGCGATGGGCTCGCCGCCTTCCGCGCCCTGGTCCAGGCGAACATGCGCCATGCCGGCGCGATCCGCATCGACCACGCCTTCCAGCTCGCCCGGCTGTTCCTGATCCCGCTGGGCGAGGGGGCGCATGCCGGCGCCTACGTCGCCATGCCCTTCGAGCCGATGCTCGCGGTGCTGCGGCTGGAGAGCCACCGCAACAAGTGCCTCGTCATCGCCGAAGACCTCGGCACCGCGCCGGAGGGTTTTTCCGACGCGCTGATGAAGGCCGGCGTCCTCAGCTACCGCATCCTCGCCTTCGAGCGCGAGGGCGACGGCCGGTTCAAGGCGCCCGGCGCCTACCCGCGCGACGCGCTCACCGCCATCACCACCCACGACCTGCCGACCTTCGTCGGCTGGTGGCGCGGGGTCGACACCGACACCCGCCAGTCGCTGGGCCTCTACGATCAGGACCGGGCGGAGGCCGAGCGCGGCGAGCGGGTGGTGGAGCGCCGCCGCCTCGCCGAGGCCCTGGCCGGGGAACAGTTGCTCCCTGAGTCCGAGCCGCCGGAGGCCGCGCCCTTCGAGGGCGCCGCCCGCTACCTCGCCCGCGCCCCCTCGGTGCTGACGGCCGTGCAATACGAGGACGTGGTCTCCGAACTCGCCCAGGCCAACGTGCCGGGCTCGACGGAGGGCTATCCGAACTGGCGGCGCAAGCTCGACCGCGACCTGTCCGAGATCGCCGCGCCGGGCGGGCCGCTGGCCAAGCTCGCCGCCGCCCTCTCGGCCGAGGACCGGGGCGCGCGCAGCGCCTCGCGGCTGGCCGACGCCCCGCCGCGGGCGACCTACCGCCTGCAATTCCACAAGGACTTCACCTTCGCGGATGCCGAAAGGATCGTCCCCTATCTCGCCAAGTTGGGGATCAGCCACGTCTACGCCTCGCCGCTCCAGAAGGCGCGGCCCGGCTCGACCCACGGCTACGACATCGTCGATCACGGCCGGATCAACCCGGAACTCGGCGGCGAGGAGGATTTCGCCCGCCTCGCCGACGCCCTCCATGCCAACGGGCTGAAGCTCCTCCTCGACATCGTGCCCAACCACATGGGCGTCGGCGGGTCCGACAACCCGTGGTGGCTCTCGGTGCTGGAATGGGGCGCCCTGTCCCCCTTCGCGCACGCCTTCGATATCGATTGGCAGCGCCTCGGCGCCGGCCGCAACCTCGTGATCCCGTTCCTCGGCGAGCGCTACGGCGAGGCGCTGGAGAACGGCCTCCTCGAACTGAAGTTCGATCCCGAAAAGGGCGCGTTCAGCGTCTGGCACTTCGAGCACCAGCTTCCGATCCGGCCCTTCAGCTACCCGACGATCCTGAGCCGGGTGCTCGCGGCCATCGGCGCGGTCGATGACGACACGACGGCGGAACTGCTCGCCATCTCCGAGCGGCTGCGGGCCATGTCGCTCGACACCGACGAGACCCGCCGCCGGGGCTTCCCGGAGGAGGCCGAGGACCTGAAGCAACGGCTCGCCGCCGTCTACGCCACGTCGCCCTCGATCCAGCAGGCGACGGAGCGGACGCTCGCCTTGCTCAACGGCTTCAAGGGCCGGCCCGACAGCTTCGGCACCTTGCACCGGCTGCTCGAAGCCCAGGCCTACCGCCTCGCCCATTGGCGGGTGGCGTCGAGCGACATCAACTACCGCCGCTTCTTCGATGTGAACTCGCTCGCCGGCCTGCGGGTGGAGAAGTCGGACATCTTCCACCGCTCGCACGAGGTGGTCTTCCGCCACATCCGCGAAGGGCGGATCGACGGCTTGCGCATCGACCACATCGACGGTCTCGCCGACCCGGCGGGCTATGCCCGCGCGCTCCAGGCGGCGGTGGGTCCCGGCTTCTACGTGGTGGTGGAGAAGATCCTCGAACCCGGCGAGCGCCTGCGGCCCTGGCCGGTCGCCGGCACCACCGGCTACGACGTGCTGAACCAGCTCGACGGCGTGCTCGTCGACAAGGGCAAGCAGACCAAGGTCCGCCGCCTCTACGAATGGGCGACCGGCATGGACGAGCCCTACGGCGTGCAGTTGCGCGCCGCCAAGGCCGAGATCCTGGAGATCAGCTTCGCCAGCGAACTCGAAGTGCTGACGAGCGACCTCAAGGAGGTCGCCGACGGCGACCGCCGCACCCGCGACTTCACCGTCAACGCGCTGCGCCGGGCGCTGATCGAGATCATCGCGCGCTTCCCGACCTACCGCAGCTATCTCCCCGCCGATCTGGAGGAGGGCGAGGTGGAGCCGGAGGACGTGCGGCTCATCGAGGGCGCCGTGGCCAAGGCCAAGCGCTGGTCGAGCCTGCCCGACCGCTCGGTCCACGACTTCGCCCGGGACGTGCTCCTCGGCCGGATCGAGACCTCCGGCCCCGGACGGCCCGACCCGCACGTGGTGCTGCGCTTCCGCCGCCGATTCCAGCAGCTCACCGGCCCGGTCATGGCCAAGAGCCTGGAAGACACGCTGTTCTACCGCTACGCGGCGCTGCTCGGCCTCAACGAGGTCGGCGGCGATCCGGGCGAGTACGGCATCGACGTGGAGCATTTCCACGACCTGCAGGCCGCCCGCGCCCGCGACTGGCCGAACGCCATGATCGCCACGGCGACCCACGACACCAAGCGCGGCGAGGACGCCCGCTCGCGCCTCCTCGCCCTCTCCGAGATGCCCGAGGGCTGGGCCGGCGCCTGGGACCTCTGGCAGAAGACCAGCGGCCCGCATCTCTCGCGGATCGACGGCGAGCCGGCGCCCGACGCCAACGACCAGTGGATGTTCTTCCAGGCCATCCTCGGGGCGTGGCCCCTCGAATTGCTGGAGGGCGAGGACCGGCCGGCGGTCGAGTCGTTCCGCGAGCGCCTCAACGCCTATGCCGAGAAGGCGATGCGCGAGGGCAAGCGCCGGTCGAGTTGGGTCAACGTGGACGAGACCTACGAGGGCACCGTCCGCAAGCTGTTCGAGGCGATCATCGCGCCGGGCTCGGACTTCCTGCGGGAGTTGCGCCCCTTCGCGCAGCGCCTCGCCCATCTCGGGATGCTCGCGGGCCTCGGCCGCACCGTGCTGAAGACGACCCTGCCGGGCCTGCCCGACACCTACCAGGGCACGGAAATCTGGGACTTCTCCTTCGTCGATCCCGACAACCGCCGCCCGGTCGATTACGCCGCCCTGACGCGGATGATCGACGGGGAGGGCGAGGTGGCGCCGCTCCTGTCGCACTGGCCGGACGGCCGGGTGAAGCAGGCGACGCTCCACCGAATGCTGGCCGAGCGCGCTGCCCGGCCGGAGTTCTTCGCCCGCGCCGGCTACGAGGCGGTGGAGGCCACGGGCGAGCGGGCGGCGCATGTGCTCGCCTTCCGCCGCACCGATCTCGATCCGGCCGGGGAGGGCGACCTCGTCGTCGCGGTGCCGCGCCTGTTCTCCGGGCTCGTCGGGGACACGATGTGGTCCGGCGAGGCCTTCGCCGGCACCACCCTGGCGCTGGGGGCGGGGACGCGCTGGCGCGACGTCGTCACCGGGCGGGCGATCGACGGAAAGGGGGCCGACGCCGGCACCCTCTTCCGGGACCTGCCCTACGCCGTGCTGCGGCGGGTGGGGTGAGGCGACCCGAGACCGTCACAGGTCTCGGGCTAGGGCAGGGCACGCGTGAGGCCGGCACGGCCGGCCACCTCACGCGTTAGCGAGCAGCAGAAGAGGCATCCGCATGAACGCACCGACCAAGGCCGCCGCGCCCGCACAGGCGACGGGAACCCCCGGCACGCTGCCGGCCTCCCTGGCGCCCCGGGCCGAGGGGCCGCGGATCTACAACCTGTTCCCGCTGCTCGTGGGACGGGTCTCGGCCTGGACCGCCGAGCTGCCGCGCATCGCCGATCTCGGCTTCGACTGGATCTACCTGAACCCGTTCCACCAGACCGGCGGCTCGAAGAGCCTCTACGCGGTGGCCGACACGGACAGCCTCGACGAGCGCCTGCGCGACCAGGACGGCACCCCCGACGACGAGCAGATCCGCCGGTTCTGCGCCGCCGCCCGCGCGGCCGGCATTTCGGTGATGACCGACCTCGTCATCAACCACACCGCCGACAACGCCCGCCTCGTCCACGAGCGGCCCGACCTGTTCATGCGCGAGCCCGACGGGTCGATCATGCACCCGGCCGCGGTGGATCCCGACGACCCGTCGATCCGCACCGTCTGGGGCGATCTCGCCGAACTCGACTACCACAGCCCCGTCGCCCGGCAGGCGCTGACGGAGATCTTCGCCGGCTACGTCGCGCGGATGCAGGATCTCGGCGTCGGCGGCTTCCGCTGCGATGCCGCCTACAAGGTCCCGCCGGAGGTGTGGCGCGTGCTGATCGCCGCCGCCAAGGACAAGGACCCCGCCTGCCTCTTCGCCGCCGAGACCCTGGGCTGCACCTTCGAGGAGGCGCGGGCCACCGCCGGCGCCGGCTTCGACTACCTGTTCAATTCCTTCGCGTGGTGGGACCTCAAGAAGCCCTGGGCGCTGGAGCAATACGAGCGCCTGCGGGTGCTCGCCCCCTCCATCGCCTTCCCCGAGAACCACGACATGCCCCGCCTCGCCGCCGGGATCGGCGGGGGCAAGGAGGCGGTCGCCACGCAGTTGCGCACCCGCTACGCGCTCGCCGCCTTCTTCTCGGCCGGCGTGCTGATGCCGATCGGCTACGAATGGGGCTACCGCCGGGCGCTCCATGTGGTCGACAGCCACCCGGGCGACCGGGAGCACGACACCGGCGTCGACATCTCGGACGCGATCCGCGCCATCAACGCCCTCAAGGCCGAATTGCCCGCCGCCAACGTCGAGGGAGCGCAGATGCGCCTCTCGGCGCCGGATGCGGGCTTCGTCGCCCTCGTCCGCTACGACACCGGCCACCACGCCTCGGCGGGCCACGCGGTGCTGGTGCTCTACAACCCGACCGAGGCCCCGGAGCCGGTGGAGGCTGGGCCGCTCATCGCCCGCGCGGGCGGGATGCTCGGCCCCTTCGTGGACCGCACGCCGGGCGTCGAGCCCATCGCCTTCCACGGCGGCAGCCATGTCGACCTCGCGCCGGGGGAGCTGCGCATCCTCGCCGCGAGCCGCGCCAGCGTCGCCCGCCAACCCACCCGTGGCGAGCCCGAGGGCGAGGGCCGGGTGGTCATCGAGGCGGTGACGCCGGAACTCGACGGGGGCCGCTCGGCAGTCAAGCGCATCGTCGGCGAGGACCTGCGCGTCGAGGCCGACATCTTCTCCGACGGCCACGAGATCATCGCCGCCGCGATCCTGTCGCGGGTCGTCGGCACGACGGAATGGCGCGAGGACCCGATGGTCTTCGTGGACAACGACCGCTGGGCGGGCCGCTTCCCCCTGGAGCGCAACGCCCGCTACGAGTTCACCATCGACGCGTGGCGCGACCCCTTCGCCTCGTGGATGCGCGACACGATCAAGAAGCGCGACGCGGGCGTCGATGTGCGGCTCGAAACCATCGAGGGCGTGACCCTGGTGGAGAACGCCGCCTCGCTCGCCACCGGCCGTGACAAGGACCGCTTGGCGGCCCTGGTCGCGGCGCTCGCCGCCGAGCAGAGCGGGTCCGCCGCCCAACTGGAAAAGATTCTCCAGCCGGATTCCGTCGCCCTGGTGCGGCCCCATGCCGAGCGGGTCAACCGCTCGCGCTACCCGGTGGCGATTCCCGTGATCGCCGACCGCCTCGCGGCCCGGTTCTCGGCCTGGTACGAGATCTTCCCCCGCTCGCAATCCATGGACGTGAACCGCCACGGCACGTTCGACGACGTGATCGCAAGGCTGCCGGAGATCCGCGAACTCGGCTTCGACGTGCTCTATTTCACGCCGATCCACCCGGTCGGGCGCACCAACCGCAAGGGCAAGAACAACACCCTGAAGGCCCTGCCCGGCGATGTCGGCTCGGTCTACGCGGTCGGCGCGGAGGAGGGCGGCCACGAGGCCGTCCACCCGGACCTCGGGACGCTGGAGGACTTCGAGCGGCTGGTGGCGGCGAGCCACGCCTACGGCATGGAGATCGCCCTCGATTTCGCGATCCAGTGCTCGCCCGACCATCCCTGGATCAAGAACCACCCGGAATGGTTCGAGTGGCGCCCCGATGGCACCCTGAAGTTCGCCGAGAATCCGCCGAAGAAATACGAGGACATCTCGAACGTCCATTTCTACGGCGGGGCCCTGCCCTCCCTCTGGATCGAACTGCGCGACATCCTCCTCGGCTGGTGCCAGCGCGGGGTGCGGATCTTCCGCGTCGACAACCCGCACACCAAGCCGATTCCCTTCTGGGAATGGGTGATCGGCGAGGTGAACGGGCAATTCCCGGACGCGATCTTCCTCGCGGAGGCCTTCACCCGGCCGAAGATGATGAAGAAGCTCGCCAAGGCCGGCTACCAGCAGAGCTACACCTACTTCACGTGGCGCAACACCAAGGCCGAGCTGATCGAGTACAGCACGGAACTCGCCGGCGAGATGGGCGAGTACTACCGCCCGAACTTTTTCGCGAATACGCCCGACATCAATCCCTACTACCTGCAAACCAGCGGCCGGGCCGGCTTCGTGGTGCGGGCGACGCTCGCCGCGACGCTCTCCTCCGTCTACGGCATCTACAACGGCTTCGAATTGTGCGAGGCCGCGCCTTACCCCGGCAAGGAAGAGTATCTGAACTCGGAGAAGTACGAGCTGAAGGCCTGGGATTACGACCGGCCGGGCAACATCCGGGAGCACATCGTCAAGCTCAACCGGATCCGGCGCGACAACCCCGCCCTGTGGGACTTCCGCAACGTCGTGTTCACGCCGGCCTGGAACGACAACATCGTCGCCTACGCCAAGACGACGCCGGAGGGCGACAACTGCGTGTTCGTGATGGTCAACCTCGATCCCAAGAACCGCCAGGAATGCAGCTACGAGGTGCCCCTCTGGCTCTTCGGCCTGCCCGACGACGGGGCGGTGGAGGTCGAGGACCTGCTGCAGGGCTACACGTTCTCGCTCCGGGGCAAGGGGCACCGCATCGCCCTCGATCCGGCGGAACGCTCCTGCGTGATCTGGCGTCTCACCCCACCACGCCGGGTTGCGGGCTGAGGCTGCCCGTGGCACCTGCGGCTTTCTACGAAGGCCGCCCGGCCGCCGGCCGACTCCTGGCCGGCTCCTTCGACTTCATCGATGAGGCAGCGACGCGATGATCGATCGCAGCGATCCGCAATGGTACCGGGACGCCATCATCTACCAGATCCACGTCAAGTCGTTCTTCGACTCGAACAATGACGGGATCGGGGATTTCGAGGGGCTGACCCAGCGCCTCGACTACGTCCGCGACCTCGGCGTCACGGCGATCTGGCTGATGCCGTTCTACCCCTCGCCGCTCCGCGACGACGGCTACGACATCGCCGATTACGAGGGCATCAACCCGTCCTACGGGACGATGGAGCAGTTCCGCGCCTTCGTGGAGGCCGCCCACGAGCGCGGCCTGCGCGTGATCACCGAATTGGTCATCAACCACACCTCGGACCAGCACCCCTGGTTCCAGGCCGCCCGCGAGGCGCCGGCCGGCTCGCCGGAGCGGGACTTCTACGTCTGGTCGGACACCGACGAGCCGTACAAGGACACGCGGATCATCTTCCTCGACACCGAGGCCTCGAACTGGACCTGGGACCCGGTCGCCAAGCAGTATTTCTGGCACCGCTTCTACAGCCACCAGCCCGACCTGAACTTCGACAACCCGAAGGTGCTCGAAGCGGTCATCGCGACGATGCGCTATTGGCTCGACATGGGCGTCGACGGCCTGCGCCTCGACGCGATCCCCTACCTGATCGAGCGCGACGGCACGAACTGCGAGAACCTGAAAGAGACCCACGACGTCATCAAGGCGATCCGGGCCGCCCTCGACGAGAGCTACCCCGACCGGATGCTGCTGGCCGAGGCCAACCAGTGGCCGGAGGAGACCGCGCAGTATTTCGGCGACGGCGACGAATGCCACATGGCGTTCCACTTCCCGCTGATGCCGCGCATGTACATGGCGATCGCCCGCGAAGACCGGCACCCGATCACCGACATCATGCGCCAGACCCCGGAGATCCCGGAGGGCTGCCAATGGGCCATCTTCCTGCGCAACCACGACGAGCTGACCCTCGAAATGGTCACGGCGGAGGAGCGTGACTACCTCTGGTCGTTCTACGCCGCCGAGCGCCGCGCGCGGATCAACCTCGGCATCCGCCGCCGCCTCGCGCCGCTCCTCGAGAACGACCGGCGCAAGATCGAACTCATGAAGTCCCTCGTCCTGTCGATGCCCGGCACGCCGGTGCTCTACTACGGCGACGAGATCGGCATGGGCGACAACATCTATCTCGGCGACCGCGACGGCGTGCGCACGCCGATGCAGTGGACGCCCGACCGCAACGGCGGCTTCTCCCGCGCCAACCCGCAGCGGCTGTTCCTGCCCGCGATCCAGGACCCGATCTACGGCTTCGACGCGATCAACGTCGAGGCGCAGACCCAGGCGCAGACCAGCCTCCTGAACTGGACGCGGCGGATGATCGCCATCCGCAACAACAGCGTCGCCCTGGGGCGGGGCTCGATCCAGTTCCTCTACCCCTCGAACCGCAAGGTTCTGGCCTGGATCCGCGAGCACGAGGGCGAGCGCATCCTGTGCGTCGCCAACCTGTCGCGGGCGCCGCAGGCGGTGCAGCTCGACCTGTCCGAGTTCCGCACGGCGGTGCCGATCGAGCTGACCGGCGGCACCGAGTTCCCGCCCATCGGCGAGTTGCCCTACCTCCTCACCCTGCCGGCCTACGGCTTCTACTGGTTCTCCCTGTCGGCGGCCCAATCGGGCGTGGTCGGCCCGCAGCAGGAGCCGCCGGAACTGTTCACGATGGTCCTCACCGGGGGCATCGAGAGCCTGATGGCGGGGCGCGAGCGCGTCGCCTTCGAGCGCACCGTGGTGCCGCCCTTCCTGATGAGCCGCCGCTGGTTCGGGGCCAAGGGCTCGCGGATCAAGGGCGTGAAGGTGGTCGATTGCGCGGCCTTCGGCCCCCGCGAGGGCGGCGAGCCGCGCTACCTGCTGCCGCGCTTGGCCGTCTCGCTCTCCAACGGCGAGACCCACGAGTACTTCGTGCCGGTGGGCGTCGATGAGGGCCGCGAGGACGCGGACCTGATGGAATTCGCCGTGGCGCGGGTGCGGCGCGGGCCGCGCACCGGCCTGCTCTTCGGGGCGGCGGGCTCCAACGACTTCGCCGCCTGCCTCATCGAGGACATGCGCCAGCACCGGGAGATCCCGACCGAGCGCGGCAAGCTCGTCTTCGCCACCACCTCGGCCTTCGATCCGGGCGTGAGCGTGGACGTCGCCGACATCCGCCGCCTCAAGGCCGAGCAGAGCAACACCTCGATCGCGGTGGGCTCGAAGCTGATGCTCAAACTGCTGCGCCGGCTCCAGCCGGGCACCCATCCCGAGATCGAGGTCGGGCGCTTCCTCACCGAGGTGGCGGGCTTCCCCCACACCCCGGCCTTGCTCGGCACGCTGGAGCACGTTGCCGAGGACGGCACCCGCACCGCGCTCGCCGTGCTGCAGAAGTTCGTCCTCAACCAGGGCGACGCGTGGACCCTGATGCTGGAGGGCCTGCGCCGGGACTTCGAGACCGTGGTGCTCGCCCCCGAGAGCGAGGCCCTGAGCCCGCAGGAGGCGTTCCGCGATCACATGCGCTGGGCCGATCTCCTCGGCCAGCGCACGGCGCAGATGCACGCCGCCTTCGCCATCGAGACCGACGACCCGGCCTTCGCGGCGGAAGCCTTCGAGGAGGACGACCTCGCGATCCTCGCCAGGGACGCCCGCCATCAGGCCGAGCGCGCCTTCCGGGGCCTGAAGGGCCTCGCGGAGCGCGGCCTCGATGCCGGCAAGGACGCCTGTGCCGATCTCCTCGGCCGCCGGGCCGAGGTCGAGGCGCTGATCGAGCGCCTGACCCAGGGCTCGCTGCGGGGTGCGCACAAGATCCGCATCCACGGCGATTACCACCTCGGGCAGGTGCTGGTCGCCGAGAACGATCTCATCATCGTCGACTTCGAGGGCGAGCCCTCGCGGCCGGCGGACGAGCGGCGGGCGAAGTCGATGCCGCTGCGCGACGTCGCCGGGATGATGCGCTCCTTCGCCTACGGCGCCGAGACGGTGATCCGCGAGATCGCGAGCCGCTTCGCGGATTCGCAGGAGCGCGCCCGCGCGGCGGCCACGGCGTGGCGTGGCATGATCGATGCGGCGTTCCTCGACGGCTACCAGGGGGCCGTGGACGGCACCCGGGCCGCCGTGACCGACGAGCCCACCCGTGACCGTCTCTTGCGGCTCTGCCTCCTCACGAAGGCGCTGTACGAGGTCGATTACGAGGCCAACAACCGCCCGGACTGGATCGAAATTCCCGCACGTGGGGTTCTGTCCATTCTGGACGAGGACGGAGAGCGTACCGAATGACGGTGACCGACGAGACCTTCGCGCTACGGGCCGGAGAGGGAGCTTCCGGCTCGCCCGCTGGCTCCGAGCGTGCCGCGTCCCCGACGATCCCGACCGTCCACGCGGATGCGATCGCCGCGATCATGGGCGCCAGCCACGGCGATCCCTTCTCCGTGCTCGGGCCGCACAAGGTCGGCCCGAACCATTGGGAAGTCCGCGCCGTGCTGCCGGAGGCCCGCGCCGCGAGCCTGATCCTCGGCGAGCGCACGGTGCCCTTCGAGAAGCGCCACAATGACGGCTTCTTCGTCGCCCGCGTCGAGGGCGAGGGGCGGCCCCTCTACGAGATCGAGATCGAGGCCTGGGACGGCGCCACCCGCCGCCGCTTCGACCCCTACGGCTTCGGCTCGTCCATCGAGCAATACGATGTCGCCGGCCTGCGCGAGGTCGGCACCAACCTCGTCTACCGCATCCTCGGCGCCCAGGCCGGGCGCCTCGACGGGATCGACGGGTTCCGCTTCGCCGTCTGGGCGCCCAACGCCAAGAAGGTCAGCGTCGTCGGCGATTTCAACGAGTGGGACGGCCGCCGCCACCCGATGCGCCTCTGGCAGGATGGCGGGGTGTGGGAGCTGTTCGTCCCCGGCCTCCAGCCCGGCGGGCGCTACAAGTTCGAGATCCGGGGGCCGGACGGTGCCCTGGTGCCGCTCAAGGCCGACCCGGTGGCCTTCGCCGCCGAGCATCCGCCGGCCACCGGCTCGATCCTGCACGGCCTCGGGGCCTTCGACTGGCGGGACGACGGCTGGATGGGCAGCCGCGGCGCCAAGGATCCGCGCCACGCCGCGATCTCGATCTACGAGGTCCATCTCGGCTCGTGGATGCGGGTGCCGGAGGAGGGCAACCGCTACCTCACCTACAAGGAACTGGGCGAGCGCCTCATCCCCTACGTGAAGGAGATGGGCTTCACCCATATCGAGATGCTGCCGATCACCGAGTTCCCGTTCGACGGGTCCTGGGGCTACCAGCCGGTGTCGCTGTTCGCGCCGACCAGCCGCTTCGGCACGCCGGACGAGTTCTCGGCCTTCGTGGATGCCGCCCACGAGGCCGGCATCGGCGTGATGCTCGATTGGGTGCCCGGCCACTTCCCCCTGGACGCCCACGGCCTCGGCCAGTTCGACGGCACGCATCTCTACGAGCATGCCGACCCGCGCCAGGGCTTCCACCAGGATTGGGGCACGTACATCTACAATTTCGGGCGGACCGAGGTCGCGACCTTCCTCACCGCCAACGCCCGGTTCTGGCTGGAGCATTACCACCTCGACGGCCTGCGCGTGGATGCCGTCGCCTCGATGCTCTACCTCGACTACTCGCGCCGCCAGGGCGAGTGGATCCCGAACCGCTACGGCGGCAACGAGAACCTCGAGGCCATCGACTTCCTGCGCAAGACCAACGAGGCCACCTACAGCCACGCCCCGGGCACGATCACGGTGGCGGAGGAATCGACCTCCTGGCCGGGCGTCTCGCACCCGACCTACACGGGCGGCCTCGGCTTCGGCTTCAAGTGGAACATGGGCTGGATGCACGACACCCTGCACTACATGCAGGAAGACCCGATCCATCGCCGCTACCACCACCATAACCTGACCTTCGGGCTGCTCTACGCCTTCTCCGAGAACTTCATCCTGCCCCTGTCCCACGACGAGGTGGTGCACGGGAAGGGCTCGCTCCTGTCCCGGATGCCGGGCGACCGCTGGCAGAAGTTCGCGAACCTGCGGGCCTATTTCGGCTTCATGTGGGGGCACCCCGGCAAGAAGCTGCTCTTCATGGGCGGCGAGTTCGGCCAGGAGCGGGAGTGGAACCACGATGCCAGCCTGGACTGGCACCTGCTCGACGACCCCCTGCACAAGGGCGTCAAGGACGTGGTGCGCGACCTCAACCACCTCTACGCCGCGACGCCGGCCCTCCACAGCCGCGACTCGGAGCAGGCCGGCTTCCAGTGGCTCGTGGCGGACGACCAGGACAACAGCGTCATCGCCTGGGCGCGCAAGGGTGCGGGCGGCGAGATCGCCATCGTGGTCTCGAACTTCACGCCGATCCCGCGCGAGGGCTACCGCGTCGGCGTGCCGGCGGGGGGCCATTACCGCGAGGCGTTCAACTCGGACGCCGCGCAGTATGGCGGCTCGAACATGGGCAACGGCGGCGGCCGCGCGGCGGAGGCGCAAGCCAGCCACGGCCAGCAGCACTCGCTCAGCCTGACGATCCCGCCGCTCGCGACGGTGATCCTCGTGAGAGAGGGGTGAGGGTGTTCCCTCTCCCCGTTCGCGGGGAGAGGGAGGCGCCTTAGACCGTGCTCCACCGCAGGGCGACGCTGTTGCCGATCGCCCTGGCGTAGAGGTCCGCGTAGTTGTCGGCCGCGCGGTCCCAGCCGAAGCGGGTCGCCATGGCTCGGCGGCGCATGGTGTTGAGGCGCTTCTTCTGGCCGAAGGCGTCGAGCGCCCGGCGCACCGCGCCGGTCAGCCCGCTGGGCGAGGGGTCCGAGAAGGAGAAGCCCGTGGCGCCGTCCTCGACCGTGTCGGCGAGGCCGCCGGTCTGCCGCACGATCGGCAGGGAGCCGTAGCGCTGGGCGTACATCTGCGCGAGCCCGCAGGGCTCGAAGCGCGAGGGCATCAGCAGGAAGTCGCTGCCCGCGAAGATCCGCCGGGCCTGCCCCTCGTCGAAGCCGACATGCACGCCGACCTGCTCGGGATGCCGCTTGGCGAGGCCGCGGAGCGCTCCCTCGAACCGGCCCTCGCCCTGGCCGATCACCACGAGCTGGCCGCCCTCGGCGACGATGGTCTGGGCCGCCTCCAGGCTGAGGTCGATGCCCTTCTGGTGCACCAGCCGCGAGACGATGGCGAAGAGCGGCCCGCGCGAGACCGCCATGCCGAAATCCTTTCGGACCACATCGGCGTTGGCGCGCTTGCCCTTCCAGTCGTCCGCCTCGAAGGGCAGGGCGAGGTGCGGGTCGGTACGCGGGTCCCAGGATTCGTCGATGCCGTTCAGGATGCCCGCGAGGCGCCCCTGGCCGGCGCGCACCCGCAGCAGGCCGTCGAGGCCGCAGCCCATCTCCGGCGTCTGGATCTCGCGGGCGTAGGTCTCGCTCACCGTCGTGACCTGCGAGGCGTAGTAGAGCCCCGCCTTCAGGAACGAGAGCTGCCCGTAGAACTCGCAGCCATCCATCTGGAAGGCCGAATCCGGCACGCCGATCCGGTGCATCCCGTCGCGGGGGAAGAGGCCCTGGTAGGCGAGGTTGTGCACGGTCAGCACGCTCGGCAGCCGCACGCCGCGCCAGGCGAGATAGGCCGGGGCCAGGGCGGCCTGCCAATCGTGCAGGTGCAGGAGGTCCGCCGCCCAGCCGGCATCGACACCCAGCGCGAGGTCCGCCGCCGCGAGGCTGAGGCGGGCGAAGCGCACGTCGTTGTCCGCGAAGTCGCCCGAGGCGTCGCCGTAGGGCGTGCCCGGACGCTCGTAGAGTTCCGGCGCGATCAGCACGTAGACGCGCAGGCCGTCGGCCGTCTCGGCGAGGCCGAGGTCGCAGGGGGGGATGCCCGCGAGCCCTTCGAGGCGGGCCACCACCGGCATGTCCGGGAAGGCCGCGCGCACCTGCGGGTAGCCGGGCATCAGGACGCGGACGTCGTAATGCGCCCGCAAGGCCCGGGGCAGGGCGGCCGAGACCTCGCCGAGGCCGCCGGTCTTCACGAAATCGGCCATTTCCGGGGTGGCGTAGAGGATGCGCCGGCCCATCGGAATCGCAGAGGGCAGGGGCTTGTACGTGCACATGTCGGACTTCCGCGCGGTCAGTCCGGAGCGGTGCACGTGAAGCATGGGCGGTCTTCCAGCCCGGGAGAGATGCCCCGGATGCGCAAAGACCGGGTCAAACGGAACTGCCGCGATCTCAACCACGCCTAACGCTCCCTGTGCGCGACGGTTCCGCTGCGACGCACAAACGAGGCCACTTTTTCGGTTAAGGGCGCGTTATTGATGGTTGCAGTGCGACAATAAAAATCACGCTCGCGCTGTGAAAAGCAGTCGGGCCGGGCTTGCTAGTCTTTTGTGCAGGGCCGTCCAGGGGTCTGCCCTTGATCGCCAAGTCACTGTGCCTATAAAGACACATCGTCGAGGCGCCGATGCCGAAAAGAGCGGCGTCACAAGGTGTTGCCTCGACTTTGCCCGAGACCGTCCACAGGATCGGTGCGATCGGGCCCGGATGCCGGCCCGTTCATGCGGCGGCAATCTGGAACAGAACATAATCCGCCGACGTTATTGGGGGTTCGACTGTGCTCACCGAAGTTCAGACGCGTGCCGCTTCGCCCAGTGCCCCGTCCGAGACCGGACGCGACTCCGTGAAGGCGGCCGTCATCCCGGCGAAGGTGCGTCCGGTGCTGGCCGGAACCGGCGATCCCGTGGTCGACCTGCGGGAGGCGATCCGGGCCAAGCTCGGCATCGTCATCGGCACGACGCCGGAGAATGCCCGTCCGCGCGACTGGTTCGTGGCGACGGCGCTCGCCCTGCGCGACCGGATCGCGGAGGCCGGCCTGCCGAACGCGGGCAAGATCCCGCACAAGCGCGTCTATTATCTCTCGCTGGAATTCCTCATCGGCCGTCTGATGTCGGACGCGCTGAACAATCTCGGCCTCACCGAGACCGTGCGCGAGGCGCTGGCCGAACTCGGCATCGACCTCGATGCCGTGCAGGACGCCGAGCCCGACGCGGCTCTGGGCAATGGCGGCCTCGGGCGTCTGGCGGCCTGCTTCATGGAGAGCATGGCGAGCCTGTCGATCCCCGCCATGGGCTACGGCATCCGCTACGACCACGGCCTGTTCCGCCAGTCCTTCAAGGACGGCTGGCAGCAGGAGGCGCCGGAGACGTGGCTTGCCGAGGGCAACCCCTGGGAGTTCGCCCGCCGCGACGCGACCTACCGGATCGGCTTCGGCGGCGGCGTGACCATGTCGCTCGCGGGCGAGGGGATCGAGCGGCGCTGGCAGCCGGCGGAGACCGTGCTGGCCGTGGCCCATGACGTGCCGGTGGTCGGCTGGCGCGGGCGGCAGGTCAACAGCCTGCGCCTATGGAAGGCCGAATCCGAGGCGCCCCTCGACCTCGCCCGGTTCAACGGCGGCGACCATGTCGGCGCCCTCTCCCAGCGGATGAGCGCCGAGGCGATCTCCCGCGTCCTCTACCCGAGCGACGCCTCCGCCGAGGGGCAGGAACTGCGCCTGCGCCAGGAATACTTCTTCACCTCGGCCTCGCTGCAGGACCTCGTGGCCCGGCACAAGGCCGAGCGCGGCGACCTGCGCTCGCTGCCCGACCACGCCGCGATCCAGCTCAACGACACCCACCCGGCCATCGCCGTGCCGGAGCTGATGCGCCTCCTCACCGACGACCACGGCCTCTCCTGGGAGGATGCGTGGCACGTCACCACCAACACCCTGCACTACACGAACCACACCCTCCTGCCAGAGGCGCTGGAGACGTGGCCGGTGGAGCTGATGGAGCGGCTGCTGCCGCGCCACATGCAGATCATCTACCTGATCAACTGGATGCACCTCGAGGAGCAGGGCCAGTCGGGCAAGGGCGATGCCGCCCACCTCGCCTCGGTCTCGCTGATCGACGAGGCGAATGGCCGGCGGGTGCGGATGGGCCACCTCGCCTTCCACGGCGCGCGCCGGGTGAACGGCGTCTCGGCGCTCCACACCGACCTGATGCGCTCCACCGTCTTCTCCGACCTGCACGCGCTCGATTCGGACAAGATCGTCAACAAGACCAACGGCATCACCTTCCGCCGCTGGCTGCACACGGCCAATCCCGGCCTCACGAAGCTCGCCGTCGAGGCGGTGGGTGAGGGCGTCCTCGACAATCCCGAACGGCTCACCGGCCTCGACCGGTTCGCGCAGGATGCCGGGTTCGTCGCGCGCTACCGGGCCGTGCGCCGCGAGCGCAAGGAGGCGCTGGCGTCCATCGTCGCCGACCGCACCGGGATCGACATCGATCCCGACGCGCTCTTCGACGTGCAGGTGAAGCGCATCCACGAATACAAGCGCCAACTGCTCAACGTCCTGGAGACGGTGGCGCTGTATCAGGCGATCAAGGCCGAGCCGAACCGGACCTGGACGCCGCGCGTCAAGATCTTCGGCGGCAAGGCGGCGCCGAGCTACGTCCAGGCGAAGCTGATCATCAAGCTCGCCGCCGACGTGGCGCGGGCGGTCAACGACGACCCGGAGGTGGCGGGCCGCCTCAAGGTGGTGTTCCTGCCGAACTACTCGGTGAGTCTCGCGGAGGCGATCATCCCGGCGGCCGACCTGTCGGAGCAGATCTCCACGGCGGGCCTCGAAGCCTCCGGCACCGGCAACATGAAGTTCGCCCTGAACGGCGCGCTGACGGTCGGCACGCTGGACGGCGCCAACATCGAGATCAAGGATCACGTCGGCGCGGAGAACATCTTCATCTTCGGCCTCGACGCGGCCGGGGTGATCGCCCGCAAGGCGGTGCCGGGCTATGCGCGGGCGGCGATCGCGGCCTCCCCGCGCCTCGCGGCGGCGCTGGACATGATCGCCTCCGGCCGGTTCTCGCCGGAGGAGCCGGGCCGCTTCCGCCCGCTCACCGACGACCTGCGCCACCGCGACCCCTACCTGCTGACCGCTGACTTCGACGATTACTGGCGGACTCAGCGCGCCATCGACGCCGCCTGGGGCGACCCGGCGACGTGGTGGGCCAAGGCGATCCACAACACCGCCCGGATGGCGTGGTTCTCCTCCGACCGGTCGATGCGCGAATACGCCCAGGAGATCTGGCGCGTCCGCCTGGATTGAGGGGGATTCCCAAGGGCGAGCCCCAAGGGCAATTTCTTGGGTGGGGTGCCGGGGCGACGCCCCGGCATCGTCGGCGTGGAAGGACAGCGATGCGTACCCTGTTCCGGCTGGCCTTCTGGGGCATGCTCGGCCTTCTGGCCTTCGTGACCCTCTCGCCCATCGGGCTCCGGCCGGAGGTCGGCCCGGCGAATGTCGAGCGTGCCCTGGCCTACGCGGCCTTCGGCACGCTGGCGGCGTTGGCCTATCCGCGCCAGCGCCTCGCGATCCTCGTCTTCGTCGTCGTGGCGGCGGGCCTGCTCGAAGCTGGGCAGAACCTGTCGGCAACCCGCCATGGCCGGGTCGGCGACTTCCTGGTGAAGGCCGCGAGCGGCGTCGCCGGCTGGCTCGCGGCCAGCGCGGTCATGGCCCTGGCCCCGCGCGCGAAGGCCGGCTGACGGGGCCTAATCCTCGTCGGAGCCGAGATAGAGGCCCTCGGCGATGCCGTCCTCCATCATCATCCGGGCGCGGGCGCGCAGCTTCTCGGTCTCGCTCTTGAGCTGGCCGCAGGCGGCCAGGATGTCCCGGCCGCGCGGCGTGCGCACCGGCGAGGCGTAGCCGGCGTTGAACACGATCTCCGAGAAGCGCTCGATCCGCTCCCAGTCGGAGCATTCGTAGCGGCTGCCAGGCCAGGGGTTGAACGGGATCAGGTTGATCTTGGCCGGGATGCCCTTGAGCAGCCGCACCAGTTCCCGCGCATCCGCATCGGAATCGTTGACGCCCTTCAGCATCACGTACTCGAAGGTGATGCGCCGGGCATTGTTCAGGCCCGGATAGGCGCGGCAGGCGGCGAGCAGGTCGCGGATCGGATACTTGCGGTTCAGCGGCACCAGTTCGTCGCGCAGGTCGTCGCGCACGGCGTGGAGGGAGATCGCGAGCATCGCGTTCGCCTCGGCGCCGAGACGGGGGATCTGCGGCACCACGCCGGAGGTCGAGACGGTGATCCGCCGCCGGGACAAGCCGAGGCCCTCCTGATCCGACATCACGCCGACCGCATCGACCACCGCGTCGAAATTGTACAGCGGCTCGCCCATGCCCATGAACACGATGTTCGTGACGAGCCGGCCGACTTCGCCGGCGCCCCCGGCGTCGCGGCTCGGCATCTGGCCGGTCCAGTCGCCGAGTTCGTCGCGGGCGACGACGAGCTGCTGCACGATCTCGGCCGAGGAGAGGTTGCGCACGAGGCGCTGGGTGCCGGTGTGGCAGAACGAGCAGGTGAGGGTGCAGCCGACCTGACTCGACACGCACAGGGTGCCGCGATCCGGGCCGGGGATGTAGACGCACTCGATCTCGGCGCCGCGATTGTGCTCCTGCGCATTGGTCGGCGCCATGCGGATGAGCCACTTGCGGGTCCCGTCGCGGGAGACCTGCCGGGTCACGACTTCGGGCCGCTCCAGGGTGAAGTGCTGGGCGAGTTCGGCCTTCAGGCCCTTGCCGACATTGGTCATCTCGGCGAAGTCCTGCGCCCCGCGCAGGTTGACCCAATGCCAGATCTGGCCGGAGCGCATCCGGCTCTCACGCTCGGGCACGCCGGCCTCGATGAGGCGGGCCTTCAAGGCGTCGCGGGTCAGGCCGACGAGGGAGAGCTTCCGGCCGGGCAGGGCCTCGGGTCGGAACTCGGGGGTCTTCTCGATCGCGGAGAAAGCGGCCGCGCGGGCGCTGTCGAGCGACGGCGTCGCCATGGTGATGCACATCCCTTCGTGTGAAGGGAGTTCATATAGTCGATTTGGCCTCGGGATGCGACCTAGCGGGCTATGCGCCCCCGGCATCCCGGACCAATCCCGTCATTGCTTCGCTTACGCTCGCAATGACGGAAAGGATAATGCTGGGCGCCTAGGCGCCCGGCCTCCTCACGCAGCGGCAGTCTTCACCGGGATGCCCTTCTCGGACAGGAAGGTCTGCAGCTCGCCGGACTGGAACATCTCGCGGGTGATGTCGCAGCCGCCGACGAACTCGCCCTTCACGTAGATCTGCGGGATGGTCGGCCAGTTGGAAAAGGCCTTGATGCCCTCGCGGATGCCCTGGTCGGCCAGGACGTTCACGCCCTTGAACGGCACGCCGAGGTAATTGAGGATCTGCACCACCTGCCCCGAGAAGCCGCATTGCGGCATCTGCGGCGTGCCCTTCATGAACACCACCACGTCCTGGGAGGCGATCTCGTTCTGGATGGTCGAATGGGCGTCGGTCATCGAAGAGTCCTTGGTTTCCGTGTCCGTGATCTAGTGACGGTCGGGCGGGGATTTCAACACGGCGGCGAGGCGTTCGAGCGCCACATCCAGGCTGAAGCCCTTGGCCGTCAGTTCCTCCGGGGTGAACGGCATCTGCGCCGGCAAGCCGCGCAGGAGCTTGTCTCCGAAGATGTTCAGCGAGGCATCGGCCTGCCGCATCGCGTTCGTCCACAGGTGGTCCCAATCGATGCGTTGGCGCATCGAAGGCCGATAGTGGCGGTAGGCCGCTGCCTGAAACATGATGATCTCAGCGCGCCACGATTGCGTCGGCTGGGATTGGGGGGCGGAGACATATTTAAGGATGTGCACGAGCATCTGAGAGAGGGCAGAGTCCACGCCCTTGAAATCGGACCGCCCCACGCTCTCGATCTCCTCGATCACGTTCTGCCAATCGACCGCGTTCGACAGGTCGCTCCGGGCGGCGAGGGCGCGCAGGGCCGCGACCTGCTCGTCGGCCCAGGTCACGATGTCGTCGTCGTAGAGGGTCGGCTGGTCCATCGGCAGCGCCTCCGCGGGGGATCTCAATCCTGCGGGACGCCCGTGGTCAGCGCAAGGGCGTGGAGCACGCCCCCCATGCGACCCTGCAGGGCGCCATAGACCATCTGGTGCTGGGCGACCCGGGTCTTGCCCTTGAAGGCGTGGCTCAACACCGTGGCGGCGTAGTGGTCGCCGTCCCCGGCGAGATCGCGGATCGCCACCTTCGCGTCGGGCAGGGCCTCGACGATCATGCGTTCGATCTCGCGGGCATCCATCGGCATGGGGTTTCTCCGGATTCAGGCGGCGGGGGCGGCCGGCTGGCTCGCCATGTAGGTCGGCAGCCAGCCCTCGTGGGCCTCGCGCAGGTCGGCGATGGCGACGGTCTCGCCGCCCGGCAGGGTCAGGCGGTCGGACCCGGTGATGCCGATGACGGCCGCGTCGATGCCCTGCGCCGAGGCGCTGTACAGGAGGTCGGTCGCCGCCTCGGGCGGGATGGCGATGAGGTAGCGGGCCTGATCCTCGCCGAACAGGTAGGCGTGGGCGGGCAGGTCCACTGGCACCTCGGGGAGCGCCGCGCCGATGCCGCCGGCCATCGCCATTTCGGCGAGGGCCACGGCGAGGCCGCCATCCGACAGGTCGTGAACCGTGTCCGCGACGCCGGAGGTGATGAGGCCGCGCACGAAGTCGCCGTTGCGGCGCTCCAGGCCGAGATCGACCGGCGGCGGCGCGCCCTCCTCGCGGCCCTCTACTACGGCGAGGTAGGCGGACTGGCCGAGCCAGCCCTCGCCCGCGCCGATCAGCACCAGGGCGTCGCCCTCGCGCTTCAGGGCGATGGTGGCGTGGCGGGTGACGTCGTCCATCACGCCGACGCCGCCGATGGTCGGGGTGGGCAGGATGCCGACGCCGTTGGTCTCGTTGTAGAGGGAGACGTTGCCGGACACGACCGGGAAGTCGAGGGCGCGGCAGGCCTCGCCGATGCCCTTCAGGCAGCCGACGAGCTGGCCCATCACCTCGGGCTTCTCCGGGTTGCCGAAGTTCAGGTTGTCGGTGATGGCGAGCGGCTTGCCGCCCACCGCCGTGATGTTGCGCCACGCCTCGGCGACCGCCTGCTTGCCGCCCTCGACCGGATCGGCCTCGCAATAGCGCGGCGTCACGTCGCAGGTGATCGCGAGGCCCTTCGGCCCGTCCTCGACCCGCACGATCGCCGCGTCGCCGCCGGGCTTCTGCACGGTGTTGCCGAGGATGAAGTGGTCGTACTGCTCGTAGACCCAGCGCTTCGAGGACAGGTCCGGCGAAGCGAGGAGGCGGGTCAGGGCGTCCGCCAGGGAGGCGGGGGCGGCGATGTCGGCCGGGCGGATGACGTCCCGATGGGTGTTGGCGATGTGCGGCCGGTCGTAGAGCGGCGCCTCGTCGCCGAGTTCCTTGATCGGCAGGTCGGCCACCGTCTCGCCGTGCCACTTGATGACGAAGCGCAGGGTGTCGGTGGTCTTGCCGATTACCGCGAAGTCGAGGCCCCACTTCACGAAGATGCCTTCCGCCTCCGCCTCCATGCCGGGCTTGAGCACCATGAGCATCCGCTCCTGGCTCTCGGAGAGCATCATCTCGTAGGGGGTCATGCCCGCCTCGCGGGCGGGCACCTTCTCGATGTCGAGTTCGACGCCGAGGTCGCCCTTGGCGCCCATCTCGACCGCCGAGCAGGTCAGCCCCGCCGCGCCCATGTCCTGGATGGCGATGACCGCGCCTGAGGCCATCAGCTCCAGGCAGGCTTCGAGGAGCAGCTTCTCGGCGAAGGGGTCGCCGACCTGCACGGTCGGGCGCTTGGCCTCCGTGCCCTCGTCGAACTCAGCCGAGGCCATGGTGGCGCCGTGGATGCCGTCGCGGCCGGTCTTGGAGCCGAGATAGACGATCGGGTTCCCGACGCCGGCCGCCGCCGCATAGAAGATGCCGTCCTGCTTGGCGAGGCCGACCGCCATGGCGTTGACGAGGATGTTGCCGTCGTAGCGCCTGTGGAAGCCGACCTGCCCGCCGACGGTGGGCACGCCGAAGGAATTGCCGTAGCCGCCGACGCCGGCCACCACGCCGGAGACGAGGCCCCTTGTGCGGGGATGCTCGGGATCGCCGAAGCGCAGGGCATTCAAGGCGGCGATGGGCCGGGCGCCCATGGTGAACACATCGCGCAGAATGCCGCCGACGCCGGTCGCCGCGCCCTGGTAGGGCTCGATGAAGCTCGGGTGGTTGTGGCTCTCCATCTTGAAGACGCAGGCCAGCCCGTCGCCGATATCGATGACGCCCGCGTTCTCGCCGGGGCCCTGGATCACCCACGGCGCCGAGGTCGGCAGGCCGCGCAGGTGCTTTCGCGAGGACTTGTACGAGCAATGCTCGTTCCACATCGCCGAGACGATGCCGAGCTCGGTCAGCGTCGGGTCGCGGCCGATGAGCGCCCGGAAGCGGTCGTACTCGTCCGGTTTGAGGCCGTGCTGGGCCACAAGCTCGGGCGTGATCGGGACATCGTTGCGGAACATGCGGCGGTCTCGACGAACAGGCCTACGGCGGCGGACCCGGACACGGTGCTGGAGTGGGCCGCGACGGATTAGTGCCTTCCTGACCTGCGATGCAACATCTTGGGTGAGAGTCGCCTGAACGGAACAGGGGATCAGGCGGTCGTGGGATGGCTCAGGAACTCCTTGATCGCCTCCGCGAAACGATCTCCGTACGCCTCGCGCTTGCGCTCGCCGACGCCGTGGATGCTGCGCATCGCCCAGAGATCGACGGGTTTCTGCCGCGCCATCTCGATCAGCGTGCGGTCGGGGAAGACCATGAAGGCGGCGATTCCCTCGGCCCTGGCGATGGTCGCGCGCAGACCACGCAGATGCTGGAACAGCGCCTCGTCCGCCTCGGGCAGGCCCAGTTCCTCGGCGGCGCGGGGGGCGGTGCGGCGGCGCTCGCGGGTTTCGGGCTTGGGCTCGGGGTCCGGCCGCAGGGTGATGGGCTCGCGCCCGTAGAGGATCTCCGTGCCCTTCTCGGTGAGGCTGAGGCCGCCATAGCCGTCGGCGTTCTCGGCCACCGCGCCCGCCGCGAAGAGCTGGCGCAGGATCGCCCGCCACGCCGCCACCGGCTTGTCGGCGCCGACGCCGAAGGTCTTCAGCCCGTCATGGCCGTTGCGGCGGATCGGGTCGCTCTCCTTGCCGTGGACCACGTCGCAGACATAGGCCGCGCCGAAGCGCTGCCCGGTGCGCACGATGGCCGAGAGCAGCTTCTGCGCCGGCACGGTGCCGTCTACCAGCTCCACCCCGTCCCGGCAGAGGTCGCAGCGGCCGCAACGCCCGCTGGTCTCGCCGAAATAGGCGAGCAGCGATTGCCGCCGGCAGGAGGCGCCCTCGCAGAGCGAGATCATCGCCTCGAGTTTGCGCCGCTCGACCCGGCGGCGCTCGTCGGAAATCTCCTTCTCGTCGATCTGGCGGCGGCGCAGCGCCATGTCGTCGAGGCCGTAGAGGGTCAGCGTGTCGGCGGGCAGGCCGTCGCGGCCGGCGCGGCCGATCTCCTGGTAGTAGCCCTCCACGTTGGTCGGCATGTCGGCGTGGATGACGAAGCGCACGTCGGGCTTGTTGATGCCCATGCCGAAGGCGACGGTGGCGGTCATCACCATCCCGTCCTCCTGCAGGAAGCGGTCCTGGTTGCGGGCCCGCGTCCCCTGGTCGAGGCCGGCATGGTAGGGCAGGGCGGTGAACCCGTCCTTGCTGAGCGTTTCGGCCAGTTGCTCCGTGCGCTTGCGCGACGAGCAATAGATGATCCCGCTCTCGGAGCGGCGGTGCCGCAGGAACCGCTCGATCTGCCGGGACGGGTTGTCCTTCGGCTGGAAGGTCAGGCGGATGTTCGGCCGGTCGAAGGAATGGACGAAGATCCGCGGGTGCCGCCCCTCGGGGAACAGGCGCTCGGCGATCTCGGCGCGGGTCGCCGCGTCGGCGGTGGCGGTTAGCGCCACGGTCTGGACGTTGCCCAAAGCCTCGCGGGCGCGGGCGATCTCCCGGTATTCGGGGCGGAAATCGTGCCCCCATTGCGAGACGCAATGCGCCTCGTCCACGGCGAGCCGCTGGACGCCAGCCCCGCGCAGGGCCTCCATGCAGCCGTCCATGAGGAGGCGTTCCGGGGAGACGAACAGCAGGCGCATCTCCCCCGAGCGGATCGCCCGCCACGCCTCGCGCGATTCGGCCTCCGGCACGGTGGAGTTGAGGGTCGCCGCCGGGATGCCGACGCTGCGCATCTGCTGCACCTGATCGTGCATCAGGGCGATCAGCGGCGAGACCACAACGGTGAGTCCGGCATCGACCAGGGCCGGCAGCTGGTAGGTCATCGACTTGCCGGAGCCCGTGGGCATCACGGCGAACACGTCCTGCCCGTCGAGGACCGCGCCGATCACCTCGTCCTGGCCGGGCCGGAAATCCTCGTAGCCGAAGGTTTCCTTCAGCGCGGCGCGGGCCTCGTCGAGGCGGGTCATCCGGGTTCTCTCAATTTCTGGTGTGCTTGCGGCAAGGGTCGGGCTGGCTTACGTTTTTTGCGCTCACCAAGGAGGCCGCCATGCCGCTCACCATCGCCAGCGACGAGGTCGATCAGCTTGCCGAGAAATTGGCATCGCGGACGGGCGTGAGCAAGGCCGAGGCGGTGCGGGTCGCGTTGGTGAACGAACTGGCGCGGCAGGACGAGTCGTTGGCCGACTTTCTCGACAGGATCAAGCCGATCCAGGATGCCTTGGCGGCATACCCAAAATCCGGCCTGAAGGCCGACAAGGCCTTCTATGACAGCCTCTACGAGGATTGATGGTCATCGATGCTTCGGCTCTCGTTGCGATCCTCTGTCGCGAGCCCGGCTATGAGCTTATCGCCGACCAAATCCGACGTGCATCGCGACGTCTGACCAACGGGATCGCCCTGTTCGAGACGGCATTGGCCGTGGCTCGAATCCAATCAGTCGGCATCGATGACGCGGTCGCGATCGTGAATGATTTCCGCGTGAGAAACGGCATCGTGCCGGTCTCGATGGGATTGGTGGAAGCCCGCCTCGCCCTCGCCGCCCATGCCCGCTTCGGCAAGGGCCGCCATCCGGCGCGCCTCAACCTCGGCGATTGCTTCGCCTATGCCTGCGCCAAGGCGCACGGGGCGCGGCTGCTGTTCGTCGGCGAGGATTTCCCGCAGACCGACATCGCCCCCGCGCTCTGAGGCTCCCCTCACCCCCCGTGGAACTCGGCGATGTGCTGGGCCACGATGGCGTCGAACGAGGCGTCCGCCTGGAAGCCCAGTTCCGTCGCGGCCTGGGTGTCGAAGGCGGCGGGCCACGTTTCCACGATGCGCATCACCGCCTCGTCCGGCTCCCGGCGGATCAGGGCGACCGCCTCGTCGCCGGCCGCGCGACGCAGGGCCTCGATCTCCTCGGCGACCGTCGCGGAGACGCCCGGCATGGTCAGGCTCCGGCGGGTGCCGAGGCGCGTGAGGTCGAGGACCGCCGCATGGGTGAGGAAACCCACCGCCGCCGCCGGGCTCGCGAACCAGTGCCGCACCGTATCCGGCACCGGCAGGCGGGCTTCCTGCCCGGCCAGCGGCTCGCGGATGATGCCGGAGAAGAAGCCCGAGGCCGCCTTGTTCGGCTTGCCCGGCCGCACGCAGATCGTCGGCAGGCGCAGGCCGATGCCGTCGAAGATGCCCCGGCGCGAATAATCGGCGAGGAGCATTTCGCCCATCGCCTTCTGCGTGCCGTAGGAGGTCGCCGGGCGCAGGATGTAATCGTCGGGAATCACCCCCGGGAAGGGCGGGCCGAACACGGCGAGCGAGGAGGTGAACACCACCTTCGGCCGGTAGCCCTCGATGGCGCGGATCGCCTCGAACAGGAAGCGTGTGGCGTCGAGGTTCACCCGGTAGCCGAGGTCGAAATTCGCTTCCGCCTCGCCCGAGACCACCGCCGCGAGGTGGAAGATCACCTCCGGCCGGTCGCGCACCGCCGCTGCGGCGGCGCCAGGCACCGACAGGTCGGCGGCCTCCGCGCGCACCGGGCCGGGCACGCCGTCGGGGGCGGTGGGGGCGACCACATCGAGGAGCGTCAGGCCGGTGAGCGGCTGCCCGCCGACCATCCCCTCGCTCACGAGGGCATCGACGAGGCGCCGGCCGATCATGCCGGCGGCACCGAGGATCAGAGCGTGCATCGAAACCTCACTGCATCATGTCGAGGGCGCGGGCGAAGAAGTCGGGGCCGCCGAAATTCCCCGACTTGAGGGCGAGCAGCATCGGCTCCGGGCGGCCGGCGCTGCGCAGCACCGGCACGCCCGCGGCGATCTCCGGCCCGACGAGGAAGGCGCGCAGGCCGAGACGGTCGACGCAGGCGCCGGAGGTCTCGCCGCCTGCGATCACGAGGCGCCGCACGCCCGCCGCGACAAGCCCCTCCGCGATGGCCGAGAGGGCCGCCTCGACGGCATGGCCCGCGGCTTCCGATCCGTGCCTGGATTGGAGCGCCCGCACCGCCTCCGGCTCGTCTGAGGAGGCGATCAGCACCGGGCCCCGCGCGATCCGCTCGCGGGCGAAGGCCAGCGCCTCGGCCACCACCGCCTCCGGCTCGGACAGCAGCCGTCCGGCATCGAGGCGCAGCACCGGCATCAGGGCTTCCGCTGCCGCGACCTGCCCGAGGGTCGCCTGCGAGCAGCTTCCGGCGAGGCAGGCGGCATGGCCGCCGACCGGCTCGCCCACGGCGGCGCCGGCCGCGTCCCGCGTGCCTCGGCCATCCGCCGCCAGGGCGCGGGCCAGCCCCAGGCCGAGGCCCGAGGCGCCCACCGAGAATCGCCTCGCCACGATGGCGCGGCCGAGCGTTTCGAGGTCGTGGTCGAAGATCGCGTCGGCGATGGCCGCGCCCTTGCCCTCGGCGGCGAGCGCGTCGAGCCTGGCGGCGACGGTCTCCGGTCCTTTCGCGACGGTCGCCATATCGATGAGCCCCACCCCGCTCCGGCTCTGGCGGGCCAGCACCCGCACGAGGTTGGCGTCACGCATCGGGTTGAGGGGGTGGTCCTTCAGCGGGCTCTCGTTGAGGGGCACGGCCCCGACGAACAGGTTGCCCTGGTAGACGCTGCGGCCCGTCTCCGGGAAGGCGGGGGTGACGAGGGCGATGGCCTCCCCCGCCGCCTCGCGCAGGGCGTCCGTGACGGGGCCGATATTGCCCTCGTCCGTCGAGTCGAAGGTCGAGCAGACCTTGAACATCACATGCGCCGCGCCGCGTCCGCGCAACCACGCCTCCGCCTCGAGCGAGCGGGCGACGGCCTCCGGCGCCGGGATCGAGCGGCTCTTGAGCGCGACGACCACCGCATCCGTCTCCGGCAGCGAGAGGTCGGGGGCGGGGATACCGATGGTCTGGACCGTGCGCAGGCCCGCCTTGGTCAGGGTGTTCGCGAGGTCCGAGGCGCCGGTATAGTCGTCGGCGACGCAACCGAGGGCGAGCGTCATCGGGATCAGGCCTTCCTGTAGGGGGCGAACCAGCCGAGGCCCGCCTCGGTGTTCCCCGCCGGGATGTATTCGCAGCCGACGAACCCGTCGTAGCCGAGCCGGTCGAGTTCCGCGAACAGGAACGCGTCGTCCATCTCGCCGGTGCCGGGCTCGTGCCGGTCGGGCACGCTCGCCGTCTGCACGTGGCCGACCATCGGCATCAGGTCGCGCAGGCGCATGGTCACGTCGCCGTGCAGGATCTGGCAATGGTAGAGGTCGAACTGGAGCTTCAGGTTCGGCAGGGCCAGCTCGCGGATCAGGGCCGCCGCCGCCCCGAAATCGTTGAGGAAATAGCCCGGCATGTTCCGGCCGTTGATCGGCTCCAGCACGAGATCGAGCCCGGCCGGGGCGAGCGTGTCGGCGGCGTAGGCCACGGCCTTCCGGTAGGCGTCGCGGGCCCGTAGGTCCGCCGGGTCGGCGAGCCCGGCCATCAGGTGCAGGCGCTTCACGCCCGTCGCCCCGGCGTAGCGGAGGGCCGTCTCGACGCCCGCCTTCACCTCATCGAGCCGGTCGGGGAGGGCGGCCAAGCCCCGCTCGCCCCCGGCGAAATCCCCCGGCGGCATGTTGAACAGCGCCTGGGTCAGGCCGTTCGCCCGCAGCCGCTCGGCGATGGCCTCCGGCGGATGCTCGTAGGGGAACAGGAACTCCACCGCCGTGAAGCCCGCCCGGGCGGCGGCCTCGAACCGGTCGAGGAACGGCACCTCGTTGAACATCATCGTGAGGTTGGCGGCGAAGTGGGGCATTTTCTTCGGACTCCCTGGGTCGAGGACGGCGGTCTACTTTTCCGGCAGCAGGGCCCCGGAGACCTGCGCGTAGAGTCTTGCCACGGAGGCGTCGTCGTCCCGGCCCATGCCGGCGCCCGAGGCCATCAGGAACATCTGCAGGGCTGCCGCCGCCACCGGCACCGGGTATTTTTCCGCCCGCGCCATGTCCTGCACGATGCCGAGGTCCTTCACAAAGATGTCGACGGCGCTCTTCGGCGCGTAATCCGCGTCGAGGATGTGCGGTACCCGGTTCTCGAACATCCACGAATTGCCGGCCGACTTCGTGATCACCTCGTAGACGCGACGGAGGTCGAGGCCCTGCTTGGCCGCGAAGCTCATCGCCTCGCAGGCGGCGGCGATGTGCACCCCCGCCAGCAGCTGGTTGATCATCTTGAAGGCCGCGCCCTGGCCCGCCTCGTCGCCGAGTTCGTAGACCGTGCCGGCCATGGCGGTGAGGGCGTCCCGCGCCCCCGCGAACGCCGCCTGCGAGCCCGAGGCGAGGAAGGTCAGCGCCCCCTCGGCGGCGCGCGCGGCGCCGCCGCTCATCGGCGCGTCGAGATAATGCCGGCCGGTCTCTTCCAGCTGGGCCGCGAGGCGCCGGGCGATGGCCGGATCCATCGTCGCGGAGGAGACGAACACCGCCCCCTCCGGCATCGCCGCCGCCGCGCCGTCCGACCCGAACAGCACCGCCTCGGTCTGGGCGGCGTTCACCACCACCGCGACCACCACCGAGGCGCCCGTCGCCGCCTCGGCGGGGCTGGACGCCGCCTCGCCGCCGGCCTCCCGGAAGCGGGCGACGGCCTCCGGGTTCACGTCGCAGGCCGCGACGGAAAAGCCCGCCCGCAGGAGCGAGGCCGCCATCCCTGAGCCCATCGAGCCCAGGCCGATCACCGCCGCGCGGCGCTGTCTGGTGTCCGTCATCGCGGGCTCCTCACTTGTTCACGAGACGGGGCGGCACCGCGAACACGCAGGCCGCGCCGAGGACCAGCGTCACCGCCAGCACGTACATGCCGGCGGCGGTGCTGCCGGTGTAGTCGCGCAGCGCCCCGATGGCGTAGGGGCCGGCGAAGCCCGCGAGGTTGCCCACCGAGTTGATGAGGGCGATGCCCGCCGCCGCGCCCGCGCCGCTGAGGAAAGCGGTCGGCAGCGACCAGAACAGGGGCGAGCAGGCGAGCACGCCGCCGGCCGCCACCGAGAGCGCCGCGATGGCGACCACCGTGTCGGTGCTGGAGGCCGAGACCGTGAAGCCCACCGCGCCGATCAGCGCCGGGACGATGAGGTGCCAGCGCCGCTCGCGGAAATGGTCGGCGCTGCGGCCGAGGGCCACCATCACCACCGTCGCCACGAGGAACGGGATCGCGCTCACGAGGCCGATGTTGAAGTTGCCCTGGATGCCCGAGGCCTTGACGATGGTCGGCACCCAGAAGGCCAGCCCGTACTGCCCGGCCACGAACAGGAAGTAGATCAGGCTCATGAACCACACGCGGCCGTTGCGGAACACGGTGGCGAGGGAGTGTGGGCTGTCGGTCTTGGTGCGCTCCTCCGCGGCGATGTCGCGCTCCAGCACCTGCCGCTCGGCGGTGTCGAGCCACTTCGCCTCGGCGGGGCGGTTGTCGAGGTAGAGCAGCACGGCGATGCCGACGAGGACGGCGGGGACCGCTTCCAGCAGGAACATCCACTGCCAGCCGGACAGGCCGTGGGTCTCGTGGAACGTGTCCATGATCCAGCCCGAGAGCGGGTTGCCGAACACGCCCGAGACCGGGATCGCCGCCATGAACACGGTGATCACCCGCGCCCGGCGGTGGGAGGGGAACCACGAGGTCACGTAGAGGATGACGCCCGGATAGAACCCGGCCTCGGCCAGCCCGAGGAGGAAGCGCATCGCGTAGAAGCTCGCCTCCGAGTTCACGAACACGAACGCCCCGGAGATCAGCCCCCAGGTGATCATGATCCGCGCGATCCAGACCCGCGCGCCGACCCGGTGGAGGATGATGTTCGAGGGCACCTCGAACAGGAAGTAGCCGAGGAAGAAGATGCCCGCGCCGAGGCCGTAGGCGGTCTCGGAGAAGCCGAGCTCCTTCGACATCTGCAGCTTGGCGAAGCCGACATTCACCCGGTCGAGATAGGCGACGATGTAGCAGAGCATCAGGAACGGCACGAGCCGCCAGAAGACCTTGGCGTAGGTCTTGTCGATGAAGCTCTTGTCGCTGGACGCGGTGCTCCCCGGCGCCGTGGCGGCCTGCACTGGCATGGCTGTGTCCCTCCCTCGCCCCCCGGTTGCGGGTGGGCCGATCCACCGCTCCCCGGCGGCTGTGAATCGCGCTATATCTCGCTTTGGCAGCGCTGCCAATTCTGTTGTGAAACAAAATGCAGCCCTGTATGCCGGTCCTGGGGAAGGGCGCCGGGAGGGTGCGGGGATGGCAGGGTTCGACCCGCCGGGACGGCTCGTGACGCTCACCGACGTGGCGCGGGAGGCCGGCGTCGGCGAGAGCACGGTCTCGCGGGTGCTGCGCAACCACGGCTCCTATTCGAAGCGCGCGGGCGAGCGGGTGGCGGAGGCCGTGGCCCGCCTCGGCTACGTGCCGAACCGGCTGGCGGGGAGCCTCGCCGGGGGCGGGGCGGGCACGGGGTCGGGCCTCGTCGGGGTGGTGATCCCGTCCCTCGCCAACATCGTGTTCCCGGACCTGCTGCGCGGCCTCACGGCGGCCCTCGACGGCACGGGGATGCAGAGCGTCGTCGGCGTCAGCGAATACGATCCCGACCGGGAGGAGGCGCTGGTCGCCGCGCTCCTGTCGTGGCGGCCGGAGGCGCTGCTGCTCACCGGGCTGGAGCACAGCCCCGGCACGGTGAGCCTCGCCCGCGCGGCGGGGGTGCGGGTGGTGGAGATGATCGACACGGACGGGGAGGGGATCGACCGGGTTGTCGGCTTCTCGAACCGGGCGGCGGGGGAGGCGAGCGCCCGGCATCTCCTGGCCCGGGGCTACCGGCGGATCGGCTATATCGGCCTCGATCCGGGGAGCGACCGGCGGGGCGGCAAGCGGCTCGCGGCCTTCGAAGCGGTGCTGGCGGAAGCCGGCCTGTCCCTCGTGGGCCGGGAGGTCCGAGAGGGCCGCTCCTCCGCCGCCATGGGCCGGGCGGGGTTCGAGGCGCTGCTGGCGCGCCACCCTGACCTCGACGCGGTGTACTTCGCCAACGACGACATGGCGCTGGGCGGCTGGTTCGCCTGCCTCGCGGCGGGGCTCGCCGTGCCCGAGCGGATCGCCCTGTTCGGGTTCAACGGCCTCGACTTCACGGAGGCGATGCCCCAACCCCTTTCGACGATCCGCACCCCGCGCCTCGCCATCGGGCGCGCGGCCGCCGCCTGCCTCACGGGCGACGGCCCGGCCCGGATCGACCTCGGATTCGACCTCATCGAAGGAGCCACCGCATGAGCGAGGAAACCCGCCTGCGCGAGGAGATCTGCCGCTACGGCCGCTCCCTGTTCGAGCGCGGGCTGACGCCCGGCTCCTCGGGCAACATCTCGCTCCGCCTCCCCGATGGCGGCTGGCTGGTGACGCCGACCAACGCGTCGCTCGGCTTCCTCGACCCGGCGCGGATCTCCCGCCTCGACGGGGCGGGGCGGCTCCTGTCCGGCGACAAGCCGACGAAGGAGATCCCCCTTCACACCGCCCTCTACGAGAGCCGGGGGAGCGTGAAGGCCATCGTCCACCTGCACTCGACGCACGCGGTGGCGGTGTCGATGCTGCCCGAGATCGACCCGAAGGCGGTGCTGCCGCCGATGACGCCCTATTACCTGATGCGCACCGGGGGCACGGCGCTGGTCCCCTATTTCCGCCCCGGCGACCCGGCGGTGGCCGACGCGATCCGGGGGCTCGCCGGGCGCTATTCCTCCGTGCTGCTGGCCAACCACGGGCCGGTGGTGGCGGGCGACAGCCTGGAGGCGGCGGTCTTCGCCACGGAGGAGCTGGAGGAGACGGCCAAGCTCTACCTTCTCCTGCGCAACCTCAACCCGCGCCACCTGTCACCGGGGCAGGTGCAGGATCTGGTGAGCCATTTCGGCCTGACCCTGCCGGAGCATGACGGGCACGATCACGGGTGAGGGCAGCGCGGGCGGGCGAATGGGCCGCCCTACCCCTCGATCTTCGAGAAGTCCGCGACCTCCCGCGTGGCGGCGCGCAGCGCGTTGAGGAGCGCCAAGCGGTTCTCGCGGAGCTTCGGGTCGTCCGCGTTCACGGTGACGTCCGTGAAGAAGGCATCGACCGGGGCGCGCAGCGTCGAGAGCGCCCGCATGGCGCCGGCGAAATCCTCGGCCGCGACGGCCTTCGATGCCTCGGCGCGGGCCGTCTGCAAGGCCTCTGCCAGCGCCCGCTCGGCCGGCTCGCCCTGGGCGGCGAGGGCCGCATCGGGTTCGGCGTCGTAGGCGCGGCCGTCCTTCTTCTCCTCGATGCGCAGGATGTTGGCCGCGCGCTTGTAGCCCGCGAGCAGGTTCTTGCCGTCCTCGGTCTCCAGGAATTTCTGAAGGGCTTCGACCCGGCGGGCGATGAGCAGCAGGTCGTCCTGGCCGGGCAGGGCGAACACCGCGTCCACGAGGTCGTGCCGGGCCCCCTGGTCGCGGAGGTAAACTTTAAGGCGGTCGGCGAAGAAGGCGAGGAGATCCAGCGACTTAACGTTCGTCGTTTGACCGCCCCAGTCGACAGAACCAACACCTGCTGCGAACGCGCTTACTCCCGCAGGCGCATTCGCGATCTTCGCCTCGATGATGGACCTGCCGACTTCATCCGAATGCTTGTCGAAAATTCGCACAAGATTCAGCCGTCTGCCCTCAAGCAGATATCGGATCACCCCCAACGCCGCCCGGCGCAGCGCATACGGATCTTTGCTCCCCGTGGGCTTCTCGTCGATGGCCCAGAAGCCCACCAGCGTGTCGATCTTGTCGGCCAGCGCCACGGCGATGGCCACGGGGTCGCTCGGCACCCGGTCGGTGGGGCCCAGCGGCTTGTAGTGGTCGCCGAGCGCCGTCGCGACGCTGGGCGGAAGTCCTTCCAGCGCCGCGTATTTCGCGCCCATGAGGCCCTGCAACTCGGGGAACTCGCCGACCATCTCGGTGACGAGATCGGCCTTGGCCAGCCGCGCCGCCTGCTCGGCCTGGGCCGGATCGGCGCCGACCAGCGGGGCCAGCTCCTTCGCGAGCGCCGCGATGCGCTGGATGCGCATTCCCTGCGTCCCGAGCTTCTCGTGGAAGACGATAGTGTCGAGCTTCGGCAACCGGTCTTCGAGCTTGGTTGCCTTGTCGGTCTCCCAGAAGAACTTGGCGTCCGAGAGCCGCGCCCGCACCACCCGCTCGTTGCCGGCGGTGATGGCGAGGCCGCCGTCGGATGCCAGAAGATTCGAGACCAGGATGAAGGCCGGCGCCAGATCCTCAGAGCCGGACTTTCGCAGCACGAAGCACTTCTGATTCGCGCGGATCGTGGCGCGGATCGCCTCGGCGGGGATGTCGAGGAAGGCGGCGTCGAAGGAGCCGAGCAGCACCACCGGCCATTCCACCAGTCCGGCTACTTCCTCCAGCAGGCCCTCGTCCTCCACGAGGTCGAGGCCGCAGGCGAAGGCGAGGTCGCGGGCGTCGTGCAGGATCACGTCCTTGCGCCGGTCGGCGTCGAGGATGACCTTCGCCTTCTCCAGCGCCTGGATGTAGTCGTCGAAGCGGCGGACCTCGATCGGGCCCGGTGCCAGGAACCGGTGGCCGTAGGTGGTGGTGCCGGCCCTGATGCCGCCGACCTCGAAGGGGACCACCTCCGGCGTCTCGGTCTCGGGGCCGAAGGTCGCCACGATCGATTGCAGCGGGCGCACCCAGCGCAAGGCGCCGGGCTGGGCCGAGGCCGCGCCCCAGCGCATCGCCTTCGGCCAGGGGAAGCTCTTGACGATCTCCGGCAGGATCTCGGCCAGCACGTCCAGCGTCTCGCGCCCGGCCTTCTCGATCACCGCGAGGTAGAACTCGCCCTTCTTCGGGTCGGTGATCGTGGTCGCCTGATCGAGGCTCGTGAGCCCGGCGCTCTTGAGGAAGCCCTGGATCGCGGCCTCGGGGGCGCCGACGCGGGGGCCGCGCCGCTCCTCGCGCACGGCCTCGCCGCGCGCCGGCAGGCCGGCGACGTGCAAGGCGAGGCGGCGGGGCGTCGCGAAGGCCTTGGCGCCCTCGTAGAGGAAGCCGCGCGCCACGAGGGCGTCGGTGACGAGCTTCCGGAGATCCTCGGCCGCACGCCGCTGCATGCGGGCGGGGATCTCTTCCGAGCGGAGTTCGAGCAGGAGGTCGGGCATGGCGCGGCCATATCGCCGCGCCGCAACCCTGTCGAGGGCTCAGGCCGGCGTCAGCGCGCCTCGCCCTTCAGGATGGTGGAGAGCTGCCACTTCCGGTCGCCGATGGAGTGGGCGTCGGAGACCCGCCACGCCCCATCCTCGCGCACGAGGTCGTAGACGATGGATTTCGCGCCGTCGCCGCCCTTGCGCTGGACCGTGACCTTCGCCTGGTCCTTGCCCTCGGTGGCCTCCTTGAAGGTGAGGTTCTTCACCGTGTCGGGCTTCATCGGCTCGCCGTTGAGGCGGAAGTCGAAATCGAGGTTGCCGGTGGCGCCGTTCGCCTGCTTCGCGTCCGCGTCGAACAGCCCCTGCAGGCGCTTGGTGTAGACGGCCGAGTGATTCGGGTGCGGCTCGGCATAGAGCTTCTTCACCACGGCCTCCGGGCCGGGCTCGGCAGCGAGCGCCGGGGCGAGGCCCAGCACGAGGAAGCCGAGGGCGAAGGCGGTCTGTTTCATGATGCAAATCCCGCTGTGAGAGGCGCCGGAGACGCCTGCCTGAGCGGGGTGTGGAACGCGCGAGGGGCCAAGGGGCTCCCTTGAGGATCCGCCTACGCCCCGCCGCCCGCCGTCTTCAGCCACGCCGCGCCGCAGGCCTTGGCGAGTTCGCGCACCCGCAGGATGTAGCTCTGGCGCTCCGTGACCGAGATCACCCCGCGCGCGTCGAGCAGGTTGAAGACGTGGCTCGCCTTGATGCACTGGTCGTAGGCCGGCTGCACCATGCGGTGGCGCTCGCCCTCGTTCGGTGCACCCGCGTCCAGGTAGGCACGGCAGGCGGATTCCGCGTCGGTGAACTGGCGGAACAGCATCGTCGTGTCCGCCGCCTCGAAATTGTGGCGGGAATATTCCTGCTCGGCCTGAAGGAAGACATCGCCGTAGGTGACGCGGTCCTCGCCCTCGGCGCCGTTGAAGTCGAGGTCGTAGACGTTCTCGACGCCCTGCACGTACATGGCGAGCCGTTCGAGGCCGTAGGTCAGTTCCCCCGCCACGGGGGCGCATTCGAAGCCCGCGACCTGCTGGAAGTAGGTGAACTGGCTCACTTCCATCCCGTCGCACCAGCATTCCCAGCCGAGGCCCCAGGCGCCGAGCGTCGGGCTCTCCCAATCGTCCTCCACGAAGCGGATATCGTGCAGCTTGAGGTCGACGCCGATCGCCTCAAGCGAGGCGAGGTAAAGTTCCTGCAAGTTCGGCGGGTTCGGCTTCAGGATCACCTGGAACTGGTAATAGTGCTGGAGCCGGTTCGGGTTCTCGCCGTAGCGCCCGTCCTTCGGCCGGCGGGAGGGCTGGACATAGGCCGCCTTCCACGGCTTCGGCCCCAGCGCCCGCAGGGTCGTGGCCGGGTGGAACGTGCCCGCGCCGACCTCCATGTCGTAGGGCTGCAGGATCACGCAGCCCTTGTCCGCCCAGTAGGTCTGGAGCGCCAGGATCAGCCCCTGGAAGGATCGGTTGGGAGTGGGCGCGGGGCTCGGCATGCTCGGTCGGTGCTTTCGGACTCGGCCGGGGGTCTAGGAGAGCGGCGCCGTCGGCGCAAGGCGCGGCGTCCGAGGGGCGCGCCCTATGGCGCCGACGCGAACGGTCAAGATTGCTGCGACGACCGGAACCGGGATGCCCACAGCCAAGTTATTCGCGCAACCAGGGGTTATCCGGCGCCCGATGTGCTGCCGAATGTTGCGGAAACGGACCATGACCACGTCGCCCAGGAAGTCTTTCGCCCGTCGTAACCTTGCCCTCGTCGCCACCCTCGCCCTCTCGGCGATGGCCGCGACCCCGGTCGTGATGAACGCGAGCCGCGCGCTCGCGACCTCGGACGACCCCATCCCCGCCGCGACGCTCCGCGTCGAGCCGGTGGATGTCGCCCCCATCGCCCCGGTCGCCAAGCCGGCATGCCCGCACAAGGTGCGTGTCGTCTACGGCAGCTACGGCACGCCGGAGGGCTGCGCCGCGGTTCGCTAAACGTCACCCATGCCCGGCGGCCTCGCCCGAGAGCCGCCGGAGATGCAATTCCTCGAGGTCGAGTTCGGCCTCGATGGTCCTCAGCACCGAGCCGTGGATGCGGCCCTCCCGGTGCAGGGAGGCGAGGGCGGCCCGCCCGGCCCGGACGGCCCCGAGGGCGGCCTCCATGTGGGCGTCGCGCTCCCCTTCGGCCTCGGAGCGCGCGTCGCGCAGGCGCGAGGTCGCCCAGACCCGGCGGCGATACTGCTCCACGAGGATCGGGTGGCGGTGCTCCCCCGTCTCGGGGGCCAGCAGGGTTTCCAGGGCGGCGAGCCCGGCCTCGTTCACGGCGACGCGGGCCATGGCGGCGTCGAGATGTCCGTCCGGCAGGCTCGTGCGCGCATCGAGGCGCAGGCGCCGGATCAGTGGGCCCAGCGTCGTGCCCTGCACCAGCACCGTGAACAGGATCACCGCGAAGGCGGCGAACAGGATCGGGTCGCGGCCGGGGAAACCGAGCGGCAGGGCGAGGGCCGCCGCCAGCGTCACGACCCCGCGCATCCCCGCCCAGCCGACCACCAGCGGAATCGCCGGGCGGAGCGCGGGGGACGGGTCCCGCCAGCGCCGGGGCAGCAGCCGCGACAGGTAGACGGCGGGAAACACCCAGGCGAGCCGCGCCGCGACGCAGGCGAGCGTCGCCGCCAGCGCCAGGGGCAGGCCGGCGATGAGCGCGTCCGCGCTGCCGCCCATCCGGTCGAGTACGCCGCGCAGCGCCAGCCCGATCAGCACGAAGACCAGCGCCTCCAGCACGAAGACCACGAAGCCCCACACGGCCAGCGCATGCGTGCGGGTGCGGGCGTCGAAGGTCTCGTGCTCGCGCCCGCCGAGCATCAGGCCGCAGGCCACCACGGCGAGGACGCCGGAGGCGTGGATCTCCTCCGCCGCCAGATAGGCGAGGTAGGCGACGAGGAAGGTGACGATCGTGGCCGCGTCGGCATCGTGCAGGCGGGCGACGACCCGCGTGGCGACGAAGCCGAGGGCGACGCCCACCGCCACGCCCGCCACGGCGAGCCACGCGAAGCTGCCGAGCGCCGCCCAGGCATCGAAGGCACCGGTGAGGGCAGCGGCCACCGCGAAGCGGTAGAGCACGAGGCCGGAGGCGTCGTTCACGAGGCTTTCGCCTTCGAGGACGGTGACGGTCTTGCGCGGCAGCGTCACCCGCGCGAGCACCGCCTTGGCCGAGACGGCATCCGGCGGCGAGACGATGGCGCCGAGCGCGAAGCAGGCGGCCCAGGGCAGGCCGGGGGCGACCGCATGGGCGACCACCCCGACGACCAGCGTCGTGAACAGCACGGCCCCGAGGGACAGGGAGAGGATCGGCCCGATCGCGTCGCGAAAATCCCGCCAGACGGTGAAATAGGCCGATTCGAGCAGGAGCGGCGGCAGGAACAGGACCATGATCAGGTCCGGGTCGAGATCGAAGGCCGGCAGGCCCGGCGCGACGGCGAGCGCCATGCCGCCGACCACGAGGGCCACGGCGGGCGGCAGGCCGAGCCGGCCGGCGACCAGGGACAGGACCAGCGCGGCCGCGAGCAGCGCGAGCACCAGTTCGAACAGGGCGACGGGTGTCATGCCCCCGCTGTGGACGCGGCGACGCTCCGGGGCAAGCCGGACGGGTTGTTCAGAGCGCGCCTTCGCGGATCGCGCCGGGGTCGGCGAGCGCGTGCAGGAGCCGCGCGGCGCTGTGGGCGAAGCGGAGCGTCACCGCCTTGCGCCGGGGGCCGCTGAGGGCATGCTCGGGCGCCTCGCGCAGGATCGCGGCGCCGTAGGCGTCGGCGACGATCAGGCCGCATTCCTCGGGGATCAGGTCCTCCGGCACGTCGTCGGGGATCGCGAAGAAGAAGCGGTCGCAGAAGTCCCGGTAATCCGGCCATTTCCGGTCGGCGCGGAAATCGGCCACGCTCGACTTGATCTCCACGATGGTGAGCCGCCCGGCGCCGCAGAGGGCGATGACGTCGGCCCGGCGCCCGTTCACCAGGGAGAATTCCGGCAGGGTCACGCAGCCCATCTCCGAGAACAGCCGCCGCACCCCGCGCTGGATCCGCAGGGCGGTGGGGGATTGGCGCCGGTCCGGGGGGAGGATCAGCGCGGGTTCTGGTGTGGCGGTAGCTGTCATGACCGAATCGGTATCGTGCCGAATCGGGACATGGTGAAGGCGCGCGTCGGCCGCGTCACCTGCGGCGCGGCATCACGCGGCTCACTTCTCGAACCACGCGAGCAGCCCGGCGCCGGGCGCCAGCAGCACGAAGGCCCAGACCAAGGCCGAGGCGACGTTGGCCAGTTGGAAGGGCAGGCGGCTCATGCCGAGCACCCCGGCGAGCAGCGGCACGAGGGCCCGCGCCGGGCCGAAGAAGCGCCCGAGCGCCACGGCGGCGACGCCCCAGCGGTGGATGAACCCCTCGGCCTTGGCGGTCATCTCGGGGTAGCGGCTCAGGGGCCATTTCTGCTTGGCGCCCGGCCCGAGCCAGTGGCCGAACTCGTAGGAGACCCAATCGCCCAGGGCCGCTCCGACGGCGGCGCCGATCACCACCGGCCAGAAGGCGAGCCCGGCCCCGCCGACCAGCGCGCCGACGGCCACGAGGATCACCGTCGCGGGCACGAAGATCGAGAGGACGGCGATCGATTCGCAGAAGGCGAGCCCGGCCGCGATCAGCGGCGCCCAGGCCTTGTGGGTCTCGACGAAGGCCATCGTCGAGTCCTTGAGGGCTTCGATGTCCATGGGGGCGGAAAGCTCTCCTTGCGTCGGTCCCATCTGAGTCCGGCATGGCAGCTCGGCAAGAGCGGGGGTGCGAAGGCGCGTGGAACGGGCTAACCACGGCGCGTCGAGGAGCCCTTTAAGTGAACGTCCTCTCCATCCAGTCCCATGTCGCCTACGGCCATGTCGGCAACGCCTCGGCGGTGTTCCCGATGCAGCGGCTCGGGGTCGAGGTGTGGCCGGTCCACACCGTGCAGTTCTCCAACCACACCGGCTACGGCGCGTGGCGGGGCGAGGTCTTCGCCGCCGAGACGATCCGCGACGTGGTGCGGGGCGTCGGCGAGCGCGGGGCGCTCGCCCGCTGCGACGCGGTGCTGTCCGGCTACATGGGCTCGGCCGCCATCGGCGAGGCGATCCTGGAGGCGGTGGCCGCCGTGCGCGCCGAGAACCCGGCCGCCCTCTATTGCTGCGATCCCGTGCTCGGCGATACGGAGGAGGGCGTCTATGTCCGCCCCGGCATCACCGAGTTCATGCGCGAGCGTGCCGTGCCCGCCGCCGACATCCTCACCCCGAACCAGTTCGAGCTGAACCTCCTGACCGGCCTGCCGAGCGGCACCCTGGACGAGGCGCGCGCCGCCATCGCCGCCCTGCAGGCGCGGGGGCCGCGGGTGGTGGTCGTGACCTCGGCGGCCACGGCCGAGACCCCCGCCGACCGCATCGACCTATTGGCCGGGGAGGGCGGGCGGCTGTTCCGGGTGCGCACCCCGCGCCTCGACCTCGCGATCAACGGCGCGGGCGATTGCATCGCCGCCCTGTTCCTCGTCCACTACGCTCGGGAGCGCTCCGCCGCCCTGGCGCTGGAGAAGGCGGCGGCCTCGGTCTACGGCCTGCTGCGCGCCACCGCCGAGGCGGGCTCGCGGGAGATCCTGACCGTGGCCGCGCAGGACGAGTTCGTCGCCCCCTCCGCCGTGTTTCCCGCCGAGGCGGTCTGAGGCCAGCCGCCCCATCCGACAGAGGTGATGCCATGACGCGCCGCTTCGCCACCCTCGACGTGTTCACGACGCAGCCCCTCGTCGGCAACCCCCTGGCGGTGGTCCTCGATTCCGAAGGGCTCGACGGGGCGGCGATGCAGGCCATCGCCAAGGAGTTCAACCTGTCGGAGACGGTGTTCGTGCTCCCGCCGGACGAGCCCCGCTACCGGGCGCGGCTGCGCATCTTCACCCCCGCCCGGGAGCTGCCCTTCGCCGGGCATCCGACCGTCGGCACGGCGGTGCTCCTCGCCCTGCAGGATCCGCCCGGCGCCGACGCCCGCGCCTTCGGCCTGGAGGAGGGGATCGGCATCGTGCCCTGCGTCGTCGAGACCTTGCCCGACGGCACGGGCGGCCGCGCCCGGTTCAAGCTGCCCGCCCTGCCCGAGTCTCTCGGGCCGGGACCGGAGCCGGAGGTGCTGGCCGCCCTCCTTGGCCTGGAGCCGGGGGAGATCGGCTTCGGCCGCCACCGCCCGAGCCGGCACGGGACGGGGCCGCGCTTCACCTGCGTGCCGGTCGCCTCGGCCGCGCGCCTCGACGCCGCCCGTCCCGCCGCCGCGCCGGAGGAGGGCGACGGGCTCTATCTCTACGCCCCCGATCCGGAGGGGATGGGCCTCGCCTTCCGCACCCGGATGTTCGCCCCCCGGATGGGCGTGCCGGAGGATCCCGCCACCGGTTCGGCGGCGGCGGCCTTCGCCGGGGTGCTGATGCAGTTCGAGACGCTGGGCGACGGCATCCACGACATCGCCATCGCCCAGGGGCAGGCGATGGGCCGCCCGAGCACCATCGCCCTGCAGATCGACATCGCGGCCGGCGCCCTGCGCTCGGTGGAGATCGGCGGCGCGGCGGTCCTCGTGTCGGAGGGCACCTTGCGTGCCTGAGGCTTTGCGGGCCACGCGGCTGCGGGGGATCGAGGGGCGCCTCGTGCCCTACGCATGGCCCTGGGCGCGGGACAACGCGGACAAGATCGCCGCCCATTGGGAGCGGCGCCGCGCGGCACGGCCGGCGCTGTTCGACGGCATCGTCCTCCTGTCCTGCGCCTGCACCGTCGAGGGCGGGATCGCCCGGGTCGACTTGTTCGAGGCGCGGTTCTCGCAATTCGTGGCCTATCGCGACGGCGGGGCCTTCGACGCCACGGTCGCCAACGCCTTCGCGGCGATCGTGCCCTGGAGCGCGGACGGGGCGGTGCTGGTGGGCGAGATGGGCGCCCACACCGCCAATGCCGGCCAGCTCTACTTCCCCTGCGGCACGCCCGACCGGGACGACCTGCGCGGCGATTCGGTCGACCTTGCCGGCAGCGCCGAGCGGGAATTCGCCGAGGAGACCGGCCTGTCCGTGCCCGAGGGCGCCGCCGAGGAGTGGATCCTCCTCGAAGGGGAGGGGCAGCTCGCCTTCCTGCGCCCCGTGCGCTTCCCCGAGACCGCCGACATCCTCCTGGCCAGGGCTGAGGCGCACCGCCGGGCGGAGGCCGATCCGGAACTCGCCGCCCTGCGCCTCCTCCGAGGACCCGCCGACCTCGATCCGCGGCGGATGCCGGCCTTCGTGCGGGCCTATCTGGCGCACGCGTTCGGCTAGAGCGGCGCCGCACCAAATTTTCGCCGGGCGGGGGGAGCTTCGCCGCGTCCGGCACGTTCCCGCACTGCCCTCGCCGCGACGTGGCGGGCCGAGCACCGGAGACCCCATGTCCGATTCCCCTCGTTCGACGTTCCAGGCCCGTGCGGCCCGCTCGCGCATCCTGGAGGGTCTGCCCTATCCGCTCGGTGCCACCTGGGACGGGCTGGGGGTGAACTTCGCACTGTTCTCGGCCTACGCCACCAAGGTCGAACTGTGCCTGTTCGACGACCAGGGCGAGCGCGAGATCGAGCGGATCGAACTGCCCGAATACACGGACGAGATCTGGCACGGCTACCTGCCCGACGCCCGGCCCGGCACCATCTACGGCTTCCGCGTCCACGGCCCCTACGAGCCCACCGCCGGGCACCGGTTCAACCCGAACAAGCTCCTCATCGACCCCTACGCCAAGGGTCTCGTCGGCTCCATCACGTGGAACCCGGCCCTGTTCGGCTACAAGATGGAAACTGGCGACGACACCACCTTCGATGACCGCGATTCCGCCGCGTATACCCGCCGCTCGCGGGTGATCGACCCCGCCTTCACCTGGGGCCGCCACCAGAAGCCGAACGTGCCGTGGGAGCGGACCATCGTCTACGAGGCCCATGTGAAGGGCCTGACCAAGCTCCACCCGAAGGTGCCGGAGAAGCTGCGCGGCACCTATGCCGGCCTCGGCACGCCGGAGGTGCTCGACTACATCAAGAGCCTCGGCGTCACGTCGGTGGAATTGCTGCCGGTTCACTCCTTCGTGCAGGACGATTACCTGCAGGAAAAGAACCTTGTGAACTATTGGGGCTACAACACCATCTCATTCTTCACCCCCGCCCGGCGCTACGCGGCGGTGCCGGACTTCGCCTTCTCCGAGTTCAAGGAGATGGTTTCCCGCCTGCACGGGGCGGGCCTCGAGGTGATCCTCGACGTGGTCTACAACCACACGGCGGAGGGCAACGAGAAGGGGCCGACCCTCTCGTTCAAGGGCATCGACAACGCCTCTTACTACCGGCTGCTGCCGAACGAGAAGCGCTACTACATCAACGATACCGGTACCGGGAACACGTTCAACCTCTCGCATCCGCGCGTGCTGCAGCTCGTCACCGATTCGCTCCGCTACTGGGCGACGGAGATGCGCGTCGACGGTTTCCGCTTCGACCTCGCCACGATCCTCGGCCGGGAGCCCTACGGCTTCGACGAGGGCGGCGGCTTCCTCGACACCTGCCGCCAGGACCCGGTGCTGAACTCGGTGAAGCTCATCGCCGAGCCGTGGGATTGCGGGCCGGGCGGCTATCAGGTCGGCGGCTTCCCGCCGGGCTGGGCCGAGTGGAACGACCGTTTTCGCGATGACGTGCGCGGCTACTGGAAGGGCGACGGCGGCCTGCTGCCCGACATGGCGGCGCGGATCAGCGGCTCGGCGGACAAGTTCGACAAGCGCGGCCGCAAGCCCTGGGCGAGCGTCAACTTCCTTACGGCGCACGACGGCTTCACCCTGCACGACACGGTCGCCTACAACGACAAGCACAATGAGGCCAATGGCGAGAACAACCGCGACGGGCACTCGCACAACCTCTCCTACAATTACGGGGTCGAGGGTCCGACGGAGGATCAGGGCATCCGCGCGGTGCGGCTGCGCCAGATGCGCAACATGCTGGCGACGCTGTTCTTCTCACGCGGCACGCCGATGCTGCTGGCCGGCGACGAGTTCGCCCGCACGCAGAACGGCAACAACAACGCCTATTGCCAGGACAACGAGATCTCCTGGCTGGACTGGGACGCCATCGGCGAGGAGGAGCGGGACCTCGCGGAGTTCACGCAGCGCCTGATCATCCTGCGCAACGCCCTGCCGATCCTCAACCGCGGCCGGTTCCTGACCGGGCGCTACGACGAGGAGTTCGGCGTCCAGGATGTGACGTGGCTGCGCCCGGACGGCGGCGAGATGGCCCCGGAGAACTGGACGGACGGGGAGGCCCGCGCCTTCGCCGTGCGCCTCGACGGCCGCGCCCAGGCGACGGGCTTGCACCGGAAGGGCGGCGACGCGACGCTGCTCCTGCTGTTCAACGCGTACCACGACCTCGTGACCTTCAACCTGCCGGAGACGGTGGGTGGCGAGGCCTGGACGCGGCTCCTCGACACGAACCTGCCCGACAGCCAGGACGCGGAGAGCTTCGGCTTCGCGCAGCCCTACGCGGTGACGGGCCGCTCGATGCTGATGTTCGTGCTGAAGCCCGAGGACACGCCGGGCGACGCGGCGACGGAGATGGAGCGCTCGTACCAGCACGTGATGCAGGCCTTCGAGCGGGCCAATGTCGAGCAGGTGCGCTTCCACCTCGCCGAGAACGAGTGACGGGAACGACGATCGGGACGGGAGGCGAGATTTCCTCCCGTCCCGCCTTGCGTGACTCCCCTCGCGCAGGATACAGGACGCCCTCCGCGCGGCCGATCCGCGCCCGGCCCCGCGCCGGGCGCTTGGCCCCGGACCGGAGGGGTGGCCGAGTGGTTGAAGGCGCACGCCTGGAAAGTGTGTATACGGGAAACCGTATCGCGGGTTCGAATCCCGCTCCCTCCGCCATAGATCTGTCAATCCTAAAAACCCTGCATTGACAGCATCTTGGGCATCGACAGGATCAATGTGTCCCCCAGTCGATCCCCCGATGTGTCCCCCACGGAGTGCCTAAAATGCGTGGTTAGGCTTCTCGCGCCCTAGCACTTGGTTGCTGGGCACGTGATGATTGCCTCACGTTAGGATCGGGGTGAGCCGGATGATTGGCGGCTTTCGCGAGTACGGGGTGAGCGCAGCAGCGCGCCAGCCACTCATCGACTTCATGCTGACAGCTCTCGAAGGAGCGGGCTGTACCATCCTGTTCAAGTCGGATGCCAGCAAGGCTCCCTTCGTCATCACATTCGAGACGAGCGCGGGCGAGCGGATGGGCGTCGTCGCCTACGCCTTCAGAGCGAAGCGGACGCCGACACGCAACCGGCCTGTGGATGAGCGGAGCTTCCAGCTCAAGTACGGCAGCCTGGAGGAGTACCGCGACGCGAACACCCACACGCTGTGGCAGGACCCAACCGGCCTCTACACCACGCTGCTCGTCGGCATCGACCCGGAGGAGGGCTTCTTCGTTGGGGTCGATCCTGAGATGCACAACCCGACCAAGTTCTTCATCCGGCTTGAGTTCAAGGATCGCCACGCAGAGGAGATCAAGGCACGCTCGTGGTTCGCATGGGAGCGTGACCACAGAGGAGCCAAGGCCCTTGAGCAGCCCGCCGAGGTGCTGGTTGGCGGCACGGGGGAGAGCTTCCTCCGCTACGTCCAGTTCGAGCGTGCCGCCCAAGGGCTCGACCAGGGCAACCGCCAGCTTCTGGCAGAACGGCCCGAGAGGTTCTCGGCCCCGATCTCGACGGGCGAAGAGACGGAGGCTCGAGAGGCTGCGACGGTAGCCGAACACCCCCTCCTTCGTGAGCTGGAGCTGACGTCTGACGAGGTTCTGGAGGTTATCGCCGGAGCCAAGCGGCTGAAGATGGCTGTGCGAGGCTGGGTCGCAGAGGATCACCTCCGTAGGACCCTCATGAAGGTCGAAGGGGTGACGGAGTGCGAAAGGCTGGAGGGGGATGGCAACCCTGACATCCGGCTCCGCTACCGAGATCGCCTACCCCTGTTGATTGAGTGCAAGAACGTGCTTCGGGTCCGCAACAAGGCGGGTGAGCCTCGGGTCGACTTCCAGCGCACACGCGCCTCCAAGTCCGACCCCTGCTCGCGCTACTATGCACCCACTGAGTTCAACGTGGTGGCCGCTTGCCTACATGCGGTCACGGAGGCTTGGGAGTTTCGATACGCCCTGACCACCGCGCTCCCACAGCACCAGAGGTGCGTGGGTAAGATCGCGAGTAACGTGGCAGTAGGGGAAGGGTGGTCTAGCAATCCTGCGGCGGTGTTCGAGGCGGTGCATGGCACGGCGGGCTAAGAAGGTCGGACCACTCACAGCCATCAGCCTGTTCACGGGCGCTGGCGGTCTCGACTACGGCTTCGAGGCCGCAGGCTTCCGCACGGCTGTCGCGCTGGAGCTGGACCGGCGCTGCTGCGAGACCCTCCGACACAACCGCCCGTCCTGGCCCATCATCCAGGGCGATGCGGCTGCTGTGACAACCGACGAGCTGCTAGATGCTGCCGGGCTGCAAGTCGGTGAGGCTGACGTGCTCATCGGTGGGCCGCCCTGCCAGCCGTTCTCCAAGTCTGGGTTCTGGGCAACGGGCAGGACACAGCGGCTCGACGACCCTCGTGCAACCACGCTGGAGAGCTACCTCCGGGTGCTCGCAGAAGCGCAGCCCAAGGCGTTCCTCCTTGAGAACGTCGAGGGGCTTGGCTTCCGTGGGAAGGACGAGGGGCTCCAACTCATCCACTCGCGGCTGGCGGCCATCAACTCCGAGTTCGGCACCGCGTACAAGGCCACCATCGGAACCCTGAACGCCGCAGACTATGGCGTGCCGCAGCTTCGTAGGCGGATGTTCGTCCTCGGTTCTCGCGACGGAAAGCCGTTCGAGTTCCCGCAGCCCACCCATCTGCAACCCGTCGTGGGGGACTGGACGCAGAACGCGCCGAGCCATCTGACCGCGTGGGATGCGCTACACGATCTCTCCGAGCCAACCTCTCTCGACGTCCAGGCCACAGGTAAGTGGAGCGGCCTGCTCCCGACTATACCCGAGGGCAACAACTACCTCTGGCACACTGACCGTGGTGGCGGGCAGCCGCTCTTCGGCTGGCGTAGGCGCTACTGGTCCTTCCTACTCAAGCTCGCGAAGGATCAGCCCTCCTGGACGATCCAGGCGCAACCTGGGCCGGCAACAGGTCCGTTCCATTGGAACAACAGGCGTCTGACGATGCGCGAGATGGCGCGCCTTCAGACCTTCCCCGACAACGTGGACGTCACAGGCAGCCTTGCCGATGCACAGCGGCAACTCGGCAACGCCGTTCCCTCGCTCCTTGCAGAGGTTCTTGCGCGAGCGGTCGCATCACAGCTTCTGGGCATGGCCTCCAGGGTCGAGGAGCCGGTGCTTGCCGTCCATCAAGCTCTCGCACCGCCGCCGCCCCCCATCCCGCCAGCCAAGGTCCCTCGGGCCTTCATGGCTCTCAGGGGCACCCACGAGGCGCATCCTGGCACCGGCAAGGGCTTGCGGGCAGCGGTCCGCTCAGGGGCGCTCACGGCGGTCTGAGGAACGATAGGAGTTGCTCGCGTAGCGCGACGGGATCGGCCAGCTCACATTCCCAGAGCACGAGAGACTGCCACCCCATCGCAGCCAAGTCCGCCCGTGCGCGAGCATCACGAGCGACGTTGCGGGTGAGCTTCGGCACCCAGTAGTCGGCGCGTGTTCGGGGTAACTTCCCTGCCCGACAGGTGTGCTGATGCCAGAAGCAGCCATGCACGAAGATGGCCTTGCGATGCCGTGGGAAGGCGAGATCAGGTGTCCCAGGAAGGTCGCGTCTGTAGAGCCGGAAGCGAAACCCAAGTGCGTGTGCCATGCGACGCACGAGAAGCTCGGGCTTCGTGTCCTTCTTGCGGATGCTCCGCATGATGCGAGCACGCGCAGCTTCGTCCATCGTGGGCCGGCTCAGGATCGTACCTCTCACCTACCAGCAGCGGGCACCAGACGCTGCAGGTAGCTCACGACCTGCCCGGCGATCTGAGAGAGCTGGTCGAACGTCAGCACCTCGATGCGGTGAAGGTGGCCGTTGAACCGACGCAGAGCTTGGCGCTGCCCATCATCGATGTCCCTGCCCACGATGATCTTGGCTCGCACCTTGTGCGTGTCCTCGCCATCAAGGGCCTGGATACGAAGCCGGTCAGCGTCAAGCTCCTCGATGTACCGCTGGACCTGCCCGACCACGAATGCCAGCTCTGGACCCGCATAGTAGACGCGCCGCTCCTCGTTGAACCTGAAGAGCCTGCGGTCAGGGATGGGCGTCTTGATCTCAACGATCTCGATGAACTTATCGGCTGTTCTCCGCAGCACGAAGTCCTGCTGCGATCCGCGAACGAGGTTCCGATCTTGCAGAAGCTCGCTGTACTCACTACCGAACATCCAGGGGTGCTCGGCAAGCAGCTCCTGGAAGTCCTGCTCGCGCGTTGACGTCTCGATCAGGTACCTCAACTCTCCAAGGGCGCTCTTGTAGCGTGCGAGGTTCAGCGTCGCGGCAGCCTCAGCGAACAAGGCTGGGTTCCTCTCCGCCTGATCCAGCAGGTTCGTCAACAGCTCTGGCGCTTCGGTTGCTTGCCGAAGGAGATCGACCAGAAGCCCGGCCCTACCATTGGCCGACAGAGAACCAAGAACGGCCTCAACGCCCCCGGCATCCTGATTGCCAATAGGTAGCATCAGGTAGCGACCATCCGCACTTGGCATGGCTCCATCGCACGATGCCGCGATGAAGCTCAGTGCGCTCCGCATCTCGTGTTCGGTTTCCAGGGTGAAGGACTTAGCGTCTTCTCGCTTCCACTCCCCCTTGAGCTTGTGCTTCGTCCTGAAGCCTACGCTAGTGCCCTTCAGCTCTCCGGTGTTGCGGCTAACAATCTTGTAGCGGACCATCTCACGCTTCGAGCGTGGGCCCTCGCTAAGGACCAAGCTGTCTACTTGGGCAAGATCTGGAACCCGAGTTGAGTTGGGGATCGTGGACCGGATCGCAATCGGACGGTCTTCACTCCCCATAGCAAGCTCCCTGAAGCCTTGGTCAGAAGTAGTGGCCTACTGCCATGTAGGGTGCCATGAGGTTGCATCCAGATGGAATGGCAGATGATTATTGATCTCAGGCGCTCAGCGCTTCATCGCTTGCGATCTTGTCGGCGCGCTCGTTCAATGGATGCCCGGCGTGCCCCTTCACCCACGTCCAAGACACGGCCTCATGCTGCGCTACAGCTAATTCCAGAGCTTGCCATAGCTCGACGTTCAGCACTGGCTTCCCCGCCGATGTCCTCCAGCCCTTAGCCTTCCATCCCGGCATCCACTCCGTAATGCCCTTGATGACGTACTGGCTGTCTCCGATCATGCTCACGGTGGCACCCGGTCGGAGGGCGTTCAGCCCCGCGATGGCCGCAGACAGCTCCATCTTGTTGTTCGTGGTCTCCGGGTCCCGGCCCCTCACGATCTTCTCCCGGCCGGTGATCTCGTTGACCAAAAAGGCTCCGTAGCCTCCCGGTCCTGGGTTCCCGATACAGGCCCCATCGAAGGCAATGGTGATGTGCCTCACGGGCTCGGTGGTGGTCTCGTCTGTCATTGTGTTCAGTCCTGAAACAAAAAGGAGGAGCCCCTTGCGAGGCCCCTCCTGTGATGATGCTTGGTTTTATGTGGCGCTTAGATCGCCTACGATCCCGCTTCGGTTTTGAGCCTCCTCGGCCGCTTCGGTCTTTGAGCTTCGCGCGCGCGTTTCAACTCAGCCTTATGAGCTGTCCATTCCGCTGCGTTACGCTTCGACCGGGGCATCGCGTCCTGACACTTCTCGATGAAGTCCTTTAGCTCGGCTTTGGTCTCTGGCGACAAGCCGTCCATGCCGGCAAGTCCCATTCGCACCTGTGCCTGAACGTTGCGGAAGCGGCTGAGACGGTAGCTCTCCAAAGCCCACAACACGCGGTCTGCCTCATCCCGGTGGAGAGCCCTCTTATGCTGCAACACCTTAAGGTGGCTCTCCAAGGCTTCGCCCACGGCGTTCAGCACACTGTCTGGGACCGCGATCATTGTCACAGGTGCTGTAGTCATCGTGTCCCCCGTGCCTCCGCATGTGGCGGACCAAGCGCGACAATAGGACAACCATGCTGGGCTTCAACATGGCGCCATGCAGTCGCTTACCGCTTGCTGTCTTTCAGTACGATGGACGGCTTGAAGGGGTTCGGAAGCGGCTCCCTCGGCGGCACGGGCTTACGCTGTGAGGCCGCGTGGTCATCGATCTGCCGGACGAACTCCGCGTTCTGCCGGGCCTTCTCGGCGCTGGGCTTACCCTGCTCCTCAATGTTCCGATTAATCGTAGCGACCTCCTCGGGGGAGTAACCTCCACCGCTGACCGGCCCGATGCCCACAGAGGTGCCCGGCACGATGAACAGGGGCTTCAGACGGTCGGCGCTCTGACGGATGGCCCGCAGCTCGGCCTTCTGTCTGTCCTGAGCAGAAAGGTCCTGAAGCATGTCTGCCGTCAGGAACCGGGCGTCCTTGTCCTGCCCATTCTTCCACTCGATGGGCATGGGTTCGAGAGCAGGGTATCCATGGCGCTTGTTGAACAGCTGGAATGTCCCGTCAGGCATACTCATGACGGTAAGGTCACGGGCTGACTGAGCATCGAACTTGCCCGGCCCGTACTGCTTCACGAGGTCGGTGATGTACCGTTCGGTCAGCTTCTCGAAGTCGGCTGGAAGGCGCTTGTCGTTGGTGTTGACGGCCCACCCGTTCACGATGGCGTAGTGAGACCGTATACTTTTCACCGAACGCTCGACCGCATTGTCAGGCGTCATGTGGTACGCCTGAACGAGATAACTCGCCCGTCGTTCGATCTCAGCGTTTAGACTGCCGAGGTTCTCAGGGACCTCGCCACCGAACCACCCCTTGATACGGTCAACCCAAGATGCCCCTGCCATCTTATCGATGGCCTCAGTCACCTTCTTGACGGTCACAGCCTCCCTCTTGTCGTCTCGGTTGGCGTAGTACTGCAATGCACCCCGAAGCTGCTCGGTTGGGTTGCCATCTGCGACCATGGCAGTCTCGAAGATGGATCGAGCCCGCTCATCAGCAACTAGGGTGAGCAAGTTGGGCGCCTTCGCTGCGATGAGCTTATACCGCTCGAAAGCTTGAAGGGCTCCCTGGGGCATCTCCTTACTGGCCTGCTGAGAAGCTGTCGTGAGCTGGTTTGCCCCGTCATTGATCTCTTGTTTCCAAGCCTTCGGCACGATGCTGTTGAGGGAGTAGGTCGCCAGTTCCTGACCCATCCGCCACTGCTTGGCTTGATCCGGGGTGAGCTTCTTCTCGTTGACCTGCTGATTCTCCGCAAAGTCGAGCTGCTTCCCGTAGGCCTCCATCACCGCTTCGCGCTGGGCATCTACGGTGAACTTTTCGGTCGCGTTGTGGTCGTCGGAGAGGAAGAAGTCCTTGGTCGGCACCTCACGATCCTGGGGTGACAGGAAGTCACCACCTTCCAGACGCTGAAGGTTCTGGGCTGTGATGTTGGTCTTGAACCCCTGAGCTTTCTCCTGGGCTTCGTCTCCCTCGCGCTTCAGGGACAGCTTCTTCAGGCTCTCAGCACGCTTTAGCTTCAGAGCCTGCACCTGGGCTGGGGAGTAAGTGAAATTGTTTTTGGTGTTCCACTCGTCCAGCTGCTGATCCGTGAACGACGTGGGGTTGTACTCAGCATTGTATGAGAAGCGTGTCTTCTCGTCAGTCAGGTAGCGGTCATTCAACTCGCTCCGCTTCTTAGCGAACTCGGCAAGCTTCCCTTGGTACGCCTCACCCATACCCTGAGGGGCATCGATAAGTCGCCTCTCGACACCATCCTCACCCTTACGGGGAGCGGTGAGCACCGTGTTGACCGCATTGAAGATCTTGTCGCGCTGCTCAGGGCGCGAGTCCATGTCGTTCAGGAGCGGCGTGAGGCCGTTCAGGATGTACTGCTGCTGCTCCTTGTAGGGCAGCTTCGAGATGTCCTTGTTGTTCCTGACGAAGTTCGAGACATCGTTGACAAGGCTCTCCTGGCTTTGGTCGGTGTTGACCGCTTGCCGGATGATGGACGCCATACCGTCCTGGGTCGTCTGCTGTTGCCCGTACTGGGCAATCTCAGCCTTCTTCTTCAGGACCGACTGGAGGAGGCTGTTCTTCGAGCCCGCCATCTGCTCCATGTAGGAGGATGCGTAGCCCTTGTTCGTTCCGAACTGAAGAGTGCGCTTGGCGACGTACTCGTCATACTCCTTGTTGAAGTCACCGTTCTGGAAGTCGAACTCGGTGTTGAGGTGGTTGACCCACCACGCGGTATCGGCATCACCCTGAGACCTCGCCTGAAGCTGACCACCGTACTGGGCGTTCACCTGCTTCTGGAAGAGTGGGTTGGTCTTGATGATCTGATCCACCTCCTCCGGGGACTTGCCCGCGAAGGCTACCGCTACGGCGTCCTTATCGACCTCCTTGGCGTTCTTCTTCGCGTTCTTATCCTGCACCGCTGAGAAGTGCTGAAGGCCGCTGTTGAGGCTGGAGAGGCCACTGATGAGGTTCTCCAGATCGTGGTTGATCGGGGCCTGGGCAGGGCGCGCGTAGGTGTCCACTGGCGAAGCTGCGGGGCGCAGCTCGGTCGGGCGAACCACATCGAGCCCGTCCGCCAGCTTCATGCTGTCGCGAAGGCGGGTCTGCCCGGTGGCGTTGATAGGGTCTTGACTGGATGAAAGGCCTACGATGTTGGCCATGGGTATTCCTATGATGATCGAAGTGAATGGGAGGAACGAGAGCAGTTCGCCCTTGCCTGGAAGGCAGCTGTTCGAGATTAAGCCGTTGGGAGGCGGGTGAGCGGCAGTGCTTAGATTGGCCATGAGATGTCGGGAGTTTGATCTCTTAGCCGTCAGCGGCCCGCGCTGTGGCCGCAAAGGGCCATCTGATAAGCGCTCAGATTGTTGGGCTGTTGAGCCGAGGCGGAAGGCCATCCTTATGGCCCTCCTATAGGGAGGTTCGGTGACAGTTACTGAACGAGTGCAGAGGGGATGCACTCAGCGGTGACAGGGATGGTGTGAGAGGTGATCTGACGAGATACCACCTCCATCATGGTCCTTACCTCAGTCATCCGGGGGGCAGGGGCCATCAGACCATCATGGAGACCTAGGCCAGGGACACCCCTGAACTTCATCTCCTTCAGCACCTCCATCAGGATGGTGCTCTCCGTCATCATCAGCTCATGGCCCATACCCATCCCGAAGCAGGGGATCAGATCAGGGTGGTGGTCTGTAATGAGGTCTCTGACACGGGGCATGGTCAGCCCCCTGGGCATCTCGTGGTCTGAGCGGTCCACTTTGGGCCATCGCTTACGCTCGTACTCATCGAACATAAGGCAGTTGACGATGAGCTTGGTTGCCCTGCGGTACCCTATGAGGCCCGGTATGGCATACAGGTCATCAGGCGGGGGCTCCTTCCCGATCAAAGCGTAGGCCAGCCTCACGAACATCGAGGAGTAGTCGAGGATGCAGACAGGCTCCCCCTCAATCCTGATGTTCCCTCGTCTGGTCTTCGGCAGGTTCGACCACCAACCTCCGAACATTCGTCCACCACGGTCGAAGGTGGCATCCGTGGCCCCCGGTTTCAGCGTGAAGTAGCGTCGCTGCTGCCGCTGGTGGAGGTCTACCATCCCAAGGTTATCGTCCATGAAGTCGAGGTCAGCACCGACAAGGAAGCTGTTCAGGCTTTCCATGTCGCTTCTGAAGGCGTGGGTCATGGTGGTCTCGGGATAGTCCACCAACTCACGAGTAGGGCCCTGGGCGGAAGCATCGTCCTTCTGAGAGAGAATGACCGGCTCCCCGATGCCTCTGGCGATCCCCGAGAGATTGATTCCAATGCCTGACACCTTGGCCTTGAGCATCGAGGTTGGAGCGATGGCCGAAGCCTCACCCATCCCCGGTGAGGGACTGAAGGTGAGCCATCCGATGGAGGCGAAGGAGGTGAGAAGGTTCCCGAAGGTATCCCCGAACGCGGGGTGATCGTAACGGCTTCGGGGGCGCTGCATGTGGCCCGTCATGACCGCAAGGTGGCCAGTGTCGGACGGCATCAGGACCGTGTGAGCGAGGTTCATGGCTACCGCCTCCACCATGATGCGGTGCCTACGGTCGTCCTCCGGCTTGCGCTTGCGCTTGCGGGAGCCCTCTTCGTACTGGCCGACGATGTTGAGGGCTGCATCCACCAGCCGTTGCGCCTCTGGTGATCCCGCCGTCAGCCACTTGTCGAACCATCGGTGGCGTAGGGCATGGGTATTCATCGCGCGCCTCTCGGCACACGGGTCGGTGGTTCTGGCATGGTGAGTTCCTAGAGGGTGAGGTGGTGCCCGAAGGCGGGCGGGAAGGGCGCGGGGAGGGTCTCGAAGGGGACCGATTACCGATACACCCCGACTGAGACGGGAGCGCACTTCCCTAGTGGTAGCCCTAACTGGCTCGGAAGGTAGATCGTCTTGCTTCGTCAGGGAGTTGGTCGGTCCTGATCGGTATACCTTGGGTAAGCCGGAAACTCGGCCTTCTCCCTAGAGGGGTAAAGAATTGGCCTTCAGGGCAAATTGCCATGACAGATGAGTGGCTTGCTCGATCCTAAATGAGAGACCAATCACTCGCCTTCAATCGTGCATGTAGTCCAAGCAGGCAGCGCGAGGAGCCAAGGCCGCGACTTGGGCCAGAGCCTTCTGCTCGCCCTCGTAGCGTTCGGCCCAGCGCCCGGCAGGGTGGTCTCAGGCCCACCGCGCTAAAGCTGCCTCTGCCTCCGCTGGCTTGTCCCGGATGCGATAGACCGTCTGTCGGCTCAGGCCCGTCGCTGAGGCCACCACTGTCACCCCCTGGCCCTGCGCCAAGCCATCCCGCACGGCATCGAACTGTTCCCGCGTGAAGCTGGGCTTGCGGCCGAGATAAGCGTCATCCCGCCCCTTGGCGTGCTCGATGCCGGCCTTCTGTGCCTCCTTGGTGGCTTCCGCCTGGGCCTGCGCCGAGGCCGCCATGAAGCCGATGAGGGCATCCCTTACGGCTTGCTGCATCGGGTCCTTGGTGGCCCCGTCGAAAGTGAGCCCGTTGATGACCGTGCGGACTATGACACCAAGGCGCATCAGGTCCCGTATGGTCTCCGTCACGTCCGCGTAGTTGCGGCCCAAGCGGTCCACCCAGCGGACCACGAGCACATCCCCGCGCCTCAGCATGTCGAACAGGCGGCGGCCCTGCGGTCTCTCGCGGAGGGCGGTGGTGAGACCGGACACTCCCTCGTCAGCGACCACCTCGTCTATCTCGAAGCCTGCTGCCTCGGCCTGCTTGCGCTGGTGGGCGAGGGTCTGTTCGGCCGTTGAGACACGGGCGTAGAGGATGGTGCGGGACATGGCGATCCGTCCGAAAGGGCGATGTCCGATAGATCGAATGTCCGTATGACAAAGTCAACCCTTACGGACGCGCTTAAGGACATGCCCGGTGCCGTCCGTTGCGGTATACCCCTGCGGACAGCCCGCATGGACTGCCAAAGCGTCTGCTCTAAGTCACTGCCTCAGTCTTCCTGAACGATCCGAGGATGATTCCGTAATGGATAAGTGGTTCGATGGTATCGAGCAGCTACAGGCATTAGTGGACAGGGCTGGCGTAAAGGGTAGCTGGGAACAGAAAGGAACAACTTGGCGATTCAGCGGCATTAGAAGACAGGTCCTAAATTACTTCACCACCACGAACAAACTTCAGTTCCAGGGTCAGGAGATTGACGCCTTCAAGACAGCACTCGTTGGGGCAGCTGGCGAGAAGGTAGCTGAACCTGTCATTGCGCCGCCGCTTAGAGTCGAACAGGCGAAAATCTTCGTTGTCCACGGGCATGACACTCAGGCAAGGGAGCAGTTGGAACTCTGTCTGATGAAGCTCGGGCTTCAGCCATTCATACTCATGAACGCGCCCGGCGGAGGCAAGACCATAATCGAGGCCTTAGAGCATCGCATCTACGAGGACTCGGCCTTCGGTATCGTCCTCATGACGCCCGACGACTACGGTTACAGCAAGGCAAAGAATGATGCGGATCGTCAGCCGCGAGCCAGACAGAACGTCATCCTAGAGGCTGGAATGATCATGGCCGCGCTCGGCCGTCCTAAGTTGGTCGTGCTTAAGAAGGGTGCGCTGGAAATGCCGTCCGACCTGGATGGGTTGCTGAGACTGGAGTTCAACGATCACGTCAAAGAGGTCGTCCCGAAGTTGGCGCAGAGCATGATTGATGCGGGCATCCCCATCGATCCCGCAAGGATTGCTCATGCCTCCTCCTAGCGTATTCGGTTGGGGCCTTAAGGCTGCGTTCCCCGGCGCTCGTCCGTGCACTGTCGCTGGTGCCCCCCAGCGCTATGCCGGGTGGGGTCGTTGCTCTGCGATTTAAGGGAGGCCTACGGGGGACATTGGCCAGCTCGAATTGGTCGATGCCCCCTCGAATTTTTTCATCAGGCGCGATGGTCAGAAAACTCCTTCCGATGCGAAGCCTCTACGATCTTTACGAGAAGGTCGAGGTAACGTGCCGCAAGGAAGCGGGGGTCCATCGCAACCTTCTCTTCGTACAGCTTCTGCAATTTTGGCCCGGGTTCCCGGTCGGACGCTTTGACTGCTTCTAACACAAGCTCCAAGTCGGCTGCGAGGCCGCTCTCGTCTGCGCCTGTATGCTCGCACTCAAGGTCGAATTTCAGACCGGCGATGACGGTCGGGTTTGTAATGTCAGACATCATTGTCTCCTCAGTTGCTGAAGGGGTGGCACAAGTTAGCGCCCGAGCGCCTATGCTCTAGAGGGGCATCAAATCGATGCGCCCCTGAATCACCATGGAAGGGCCGCCAAGGCCTGTGACGTCAGAGACGTAGTGGTGTAGCTCAACTAGCGGCCGTGCCTCTGGAGGGCCTCTCAGCGCATTTAGGCGGCACTAGTCGGGATAGGGTCGCGACAGGGAGAGAACACCATTTGAGCGGTGCCGACTTCCAGGGTCAGCGTTCCATCATCCATAACTCGCCACCCAAGCGGGCGCGGATCATCGGCATTGGTGACGGTCTCGAACCACAGTTCCCCAATGCCAGGGATGGACAGAAACAGCGTCCCGCCACCTACCTCGAACTCACCACGACCGAACCGGAAAGAAAGCATCGCCGCATCCCAAGACTATGTAACGCCTACGTCTTTGCGTCAGCGGATGCAGTCTTGGTGTGGCAATCAACTTTGGTCAAGAGATAGGTGAGCGCTCATTCATAATTTTACGTACCCATGGGTGAGTAACAACTCGCGGGAATGCCAACTAAGTTATTGAGGATAAGCACTCATACGCGTGGGGGTAATCTACTCACCCTGGTGTATAGTCTCACCAGAATTTATTTTTGGGAGTACTACGGCCTCAACACAAGCCCGCATCGCTTCCATTGATGTGGTCCCGGCATACCGGCCCATCGTCATGCCAAGGGGAAGAGCGATGCCGTCCAGGGTGCCATCCTCAGCCTTGTGGCCCACTACGTTCGCGATGGTCCAAGCCGTGAAACCCTTGGCTCCTCGTTCCAATCCCTCAACGGCCTTGCGGACGAACCAGCGTCTCCATGAGTGGAAGTCCACGTTGGACTGCCGCTGGGTCAGGGATGCACGTTCATCGACGCCGAGACGCCTCCGCTCCCGCGTGAAGGCTTGGCTGACAGGTGCAGAGCGGTCGCGCTTCGATCCCTCCCGCTGCTCCTCTAGGTCCTCGAACAGGAACTCATCAGGGGCCTTACCGGTGCTCCTGCTGGCGATCAGTTCCGATAGGGCAGGGTGGGCTGGAATGGTCCGAAGCCCGCTGGGGGTCTTTGCGTCAGTGACCTTGAGGCATCCGTTCGCACAGTCACCCACCCGCAGGCCGGCCACTTCCTCCAGCCGAAGACCACTTAAGGCGCTCATCATCGAGAACTCTCGTTCTCTTCGGGACCGGATGCCGGCCAGCAGACGGCGCACCTCTTCGTCGGTGAATGGCCTCTTCCTCGCGGAGGCAGCTTCACGGCGCAGCTTGGGCTTCTCCAGGGACTGGCCTGTCCACGGGTTCTCCTTGGTCCCGTGGCGCTTGCCCAGCCACTTCCAGTAAGACCGGAGGCACGACAAGTCCTTGTTCGCGGTGTTCACGTCTACCCGTTCGCTCACGAACTGGTCGTGGATGTACCGACCGGCCATCCGTTGAGTGATCGCCTCCACCGACTTAGGGATGCGAGTTCGTCCGCACCACGCCTCCAGTCGGGCAAGGGCGCGGCGAATGTCCTCCTTGTAGCCGATGGACAGGTCCTTCTCTGCGAACCAGCGATCCACCAGGGAGGTAAGCGGTGTGCTGATGCCCAGAGCCACAGCCGCGAAACGCTCGGCCTCTTCGGCGCCATGCTGGTGCTCGATGAACTCAACAGTCGCCTGGAAGGCATCATCCTCAGGATCGGAGCCGTCTGCCTCTGCCCCGGCATCGTCAGTGCGGAGCTGACCTGCTTCCCGCAGCCGTTTGACTTCCAAGGCCTGATCAGTGAGCGAGGCCCGTACAACTGTCGCCTTCGTGCCCTGGAGGGACGAGCGGAGGCGCCTGATCACGTCCACCTTCTCACGCTCGGCTTCGAGCACATCGGTGGTGTTTAGGGTCTCCTTGAGCTTCGTCTTGCCCACCTTCGCAACCATCGAAGGAGGGACACGGACGACCACACGGATGCGGTTGCCGTGCCATTCGAGGTGAGTGCCGAGCTTCTTTAGAGAGGGCATGACGGAAGGGGTTCGACGGAAGGTGTGTCCCCCACGATGTCCCCCGATGTGTCCCCCAGCGCAAGCCCAAAAAGCATTGTGATGTCAGTGCTTCAACGGGTTAGTGCACGCTGGGCGGATGGTCCCGCTCCCTCCGCCAGCGCTCGATTTTAAGCCCGAAAAATCGTCTGCCCGAGCAGAGTGTCGGCCTCCCGCGCCGGACCTTCGGACGTTGCTTCAGGCTCGTCTGAAGCAGGCAATATTATCCATTGCATTCCCGGGTGGCGGCTAAGTTTGAACCCGTAGGTGGTTCGGCAGATCCTTCTGCTGCTCATCCCTCGATCTGTGACGTTCCCCACATCGTCGAATGCTGATTTGGCGACCCCCGCGGGAACCTCGCCGGTCTTTTGCATCGCAAAAACGAATTGTTGCGACATGCGCTTGACGCTGATCTGTCATGCGATATCGTTGGTATACCACATACAAGAACCCACCGGTGAGTCTGTCGTCGTATGGGGTCTGTCGTCCGCCGTGTTTCGGACGGAGTGAAGACTTGTGCACTCGCTCGATGCTGCTTCGGCCGGCGGTATCGATGCGCTCTATGCTTGTGATTACGTCAAACTCGCATCGCACACGCTGATACCATTCGTCAGAATCATCAAAAAACAGAATCGAACGCTGCGGACTGCGCTCCAGTCACTCAGCAGGGAGGTTATCCGATGCCACAACCAACTGAGGCAGTCCCCCAACGGGTCAGCGACGGGTTCCGCTGGATGCAGCTGGTCCTCGGCGTCGTCTGCATGGTCATGATCGCCAACCTGCAGTACGGCTGGACCTTCTTCGTCCCCGAGATCCAGAAGACGTTCGGCTTCGACCGCGCCGCGATCCAGTGGGCCTTCACCCTGTTCGTGCTGTTCGAGACCTGGCTCGTGCCGGTCGAGGGCTGGTTCGTGGACAAGTACGGCCCTAAGGTCGTGGTCCTGTTCGGCGGCGCCCTCTGCGGCATCGGCTGGGTCATCAATGCCTATGCCGGGACGCTCGGGATGTTCTATCTCGGCCAGATCGTCGCCGGCATCGGCGCGGGCGCGGTCTACGGGACCTGCGTCGGCAATGCGCTGAAATGGTTTCCCGACAAGCGCGGCCTCGCCTCGGGTATCACCGCCGCGGGCTTCGGCGCCGGCTCTGCCCTGACCGTCGCCCCGATCCAGTGGATGATCGCCGACAAGGGCTTCCAGGCCGCGTTCTTCTCCTTCGGCATCGGCCAGGGCCTGATCGTGGCCGCGCTGGCCTTCTTCCTGCTCTCCCCGAAGAGCGGGCAGGTCCCGGAGGCGGCGACCAACACCGCAATCATCCAGACGCGGCGCAACTACACGCCGAGCGAAGTCGTCCGCCAGCCGATCTTCTGGCTCATGTACTTCATGTTCGTCATCGTGGGTGCCGGCGGCCTGATGATCACCGCCAACCTGAAGCCGATCGCCGCCGACATCCACGTCGACAAGGTGCCGGTGACGCTGTTCGGCGTGACCATGGTGGCGATCACCTTCGCCGCCACGATCGACCGCGTGCTCAACGGCCTGACGCGGCCGTTCTTCGGCTGGGTCTCGGACCGGATCGGGCGCGAGAACACGATGTTCATCGCCTTCGCGATGGAAGGGTTCGGCATCTACATGCTCTACCTCTGGGGCAGCGATCCCCTGTGGTTCGTGCTCCTGTCGGGCTTTGTGTTCTTCGCCTGGGGCGAGATCTACTCGCTGTTCCCCTCGACCTGCACTGACACGTTCGGCTCGAAGTTCGCCGCCACGAATGCCGGCCTGCTCTACACGGCCAAGGGGACGGCCGCCCTGCTGGTGCCGTTCGCCAACTACCTGCAGCAGAGCTCCGGCAACTGGGACGGCGTGTTCCTGGCGGCGGCCGGGGCCAACATCCTCGCCTCGGTCCTGGCGATCGCGGTGCTCAAGCCCTGGCGCAAGCGCGTCGTGGCGGAGGCGCAGCTCCCCGCCCCGATCACCCCCCTGAACCGGGTCGCGACGGCCTGATCCGAGGGGCTCACCCCTGGCAGCATCGCGGAAAGGGCCCGGACCGGCGTCCGGGCCCTTTTCGTCGCCATGTTTCCCGTTCGAGGGAGGACCGACCCATGCTGGCGTCCGTCCAGATCACCGACTTGCTGGGGCTCGGCTGCCTGATCCTCGCCCTCGCGGTGGCCGGCCTCGCGGGCGTCGGCGTGGGGAGGCGCCTGACCGAGGATTCGAGCGAGTATCTCGCGGGCGGAGCGCTGCTCATCGCGATCCTCGGCCTCGTCTTCGTGCTCGCCGAATAGGGAGCGCGTCCGGCGAGGTGCCATCGCGCTCTTGCGGGTCGTCCCCACCGCCGGGGGACGGCCCCAAACCGGGATTGTTCCCGCGCCGCGACACGTCCTGCTGACGAGGACGAGATGCGGATGGTGGAATGGCGGACAAAAGGCGTGGGCGTGGCGTGGGACGTCCGGGGCACCGGGCAGGGCGGGGAACCAGGGGCCTTCTGGCGGGTGCGGCGGGGTTGCTGAGCCTGCCCGCGCACGCGGCGGAACTACCCGACCGGCGGGGCGCACCGGCCTTCGAAAGTGTGCGGATCTGCTCGACCTACGGAGTTGCCTTCTTCTCCATTCCCGGCACAGAGACCTGCCTGCGCCTCTCGGGCCGGGCGCGCTTCGAATACGCCTACCAGCCCTCCTTCAGCCGCAGCGGCAACAATGCCGGCGCCACGCCGGGGGATTACAGCGGCTACCAATCCCGCGCGCGGATCAACCTCGATGCCCGGACCCAGACGGGCTACGGCGCCCTGCGCTCCTTCCTGCGCCTCGATACCGGGAGCCGCACCGGCTTCGCCACCATGCATGCCGGGGCGCTGAACCGGATCGGCGGAGCCTTCCCCGGCACCGGCGTCGATCAGTTCGGGCGGGTCCAGCAGCAATTCACCGTCGACAAGGCCTTCGTGCAGTTCGCCGGGGTCACCGCCGGCCGCGCCTCGTCGTTCTTCGACTTCTACGCGCACGATTTCGAGTTCATCGTCGCCACGATGGGCTCCGACATCCCCTCGACCAACCTCGCCGCCTACACGGCGACGCTGGGCCAGGGCCTGTCCGCGACGCTCTCGGTGGAGGATCCCTCCTTCCGCCATACGCCGGTCTATTCGGCCCAGAACGCGGTGCCCCGGTCGGTGGTCGATTCCGGGGCCCAGGTCTTCGGGCCGGCGAACCCGGTCACGCCGGTCTTCGTCGGGTTCGACGCCGCCGGCCGCCCGACCGGCCTCGGCTTCGTGGACACGGTCCAGCGCAACCGCATGCCCGACGTGGTCGGCGTGCTGCGCTACGACCAACCCTGGGGCTCGGCGCAGATCTCGGGCGCCCTGCACGAGGTCAATCACGGCCAGATGGACAGCTTTGCCTTCACGGGCACGAATCTCGGCTCGCCCGTCACGCTCGGGAACAACCAGGCGCCGCGCGGCCCGGCCTCGGCCCTCGGCTTCGCGGTGCAGGGCGGCCTGAAGGTCAACCTGCCCCTCATCGCGGCCGGCGATACCCTCTACCTGCAGGCCGCTTACGGGGAGGGCGCCGCGCTGCATACGGGGCTGCCGGCCTATAACGGGCCCTGGGCGCAGGCGGCCACGGCGATCCAGGGGGCGGCCTTCTCGCAGTTCTTCAACGACGGCGTGATCAACCCCTTCACCAACCGTCTGGAACTGACGTCGAGCATCTCCTTCACCGCCGCGATGCTGCATTACTGGACGCCCTCGGTGCGCTCGGCCCTCTTCGGCTCCTATGGCGCCATGACCTTCGCCCGGGGCGCCCGCGAGGCGCAGGGCGCGTTCTTCAGCCTCACCAACACGGGGCCGGGCACCCCCGGCACCCGGTTCTTCGACCTGAGCCAGGTGCTGCGCGACAGCTACCGCTTCGTCGTCGGCGCCAACCTGATCTGGTCGCCGGTCAAGGAGTTCGATATCGGGCTCGAGGCGATCTACACCCGCTACGGGCCGCAGAAGGGCCGCATCCTCGACCTCGGCCGGTTCCCCAACCAGAACCCGGCCTTCGTCAACAACGCCGCCAACCCGGTGGCGACCGCCAACCAGGTCGATGCGGTCCAGGTGCGGGCGCGGGTGCAGCGGGACTTCTAGGGCCGGCGCCGTTAACGTCGTTTTCCGATATGACAAGTCCCCGCTCGCGACCTATTGCTGACCTGAGTTATATTGCGTCAACATCGCGCAGCACAGGCGATGATGAAAATAGCGCCGGTGATGATCGTTTAACGTCCAACCTCTACAACTCCCTGATAAGAGTTGTGGTGGTGGGGACGTTCGGGTGCGCCTCTTCGAAACAGACCTTCGCGCCCTGATGGCGGCGCTCGACAGGTCGCGGGCCCGGATCGAGTTCACGCCCGACGGGACCATCCAGACCGCCAACGCCAACTTCCTCGGCCTGATGGGCTACACCCTGGCGGAGGTGGTGGGCCGTCACCACAGCCTGTTCGTGCCTCCGGCCGAGCACGCGAGCGAGAGCTACCGCGCCTTCTGGGACGAACTGCGCCGGGGCGCGTCGCAGACGCGCGAGTTCCGGCGCATCACCAAGGACGGGCGGGCGGTCTGGATCCAGGCGACCTACACCCCCGTGCTCGACAGGGCCGGGCGGGTCGTCCGCGTGGTCAAGTTCGCCTCCGACGTCACGGATCAGGTTCTGCGCGCCATCGACCACGACGGCCAGCTCGACGCCCTGCACCGCTCCCAGGCGGTCATCGAGTTCGCCCTCGACGGCACGATCCTGACCGCCAACGCCAACTTCCTCGCCGCGGTCGGCTACCGGCTCGATGAGATCCAGGGGCGTCACCACAGCCTGTTCGTGGATCCCGCCGAGCAGGCGGGCGCGGCGTATCGCGGCTTCTGGGACCGCCTCGGCCGGGGCGAGTTCGCCTCCGGCGAGTTCCGGCGCATCGCCAAGGGCCGGCGTGAGATCTGGATCCAGGCGACCTACAACCCGATCTGCGACCGCGACGGGGTGCCGATGAAGGTGGTGAAGTTCGCCACCGACATCACCGAACAGAAGCTGCGCACCGCCGACGCCACCGGCCAGCTCGCCGCCGTGCACCGCTCCCAGGCGGTGATCGAGTTCGCCCCCGACGCCACGGTGCTCGACGCCAACGCCAACTTCCTCGGGACGGTCGGCTACACGATCGAGGAGGTGCGGGGCCGCGCGCACGCGATGTTCGTGGAGCCCGGCTACGCGCAATCCACCGATTACGCCGCCTTCTGGGACCGGCTGCGCGGGGGCGCCTTCGCCGCCGGCCTGTTCCAGCGCGTCGGCAAGGGCGGCAGCGCGATCTGGATCCAGGCGAGCTACAACCCGATCTTCGATCCGGCCGGGCGGCTGACCAAGATCGTGAAATACGCCACCGACGTCACCGCCAACATGGCGGCGCGCTCGACGGCCATCGACGCGGCCGAGGGGACCCTGGCGCATGTCCAGGCCATCACCGGCGCGGCCGAGCACATGAACGTCGCCGCGCACGCCATCTCGGACAGCATGGCCCGGTCGAAGGAGGTCGTGGACGACATCCAGGGCCGGGCGGGCGAGGCCGACCGGGCGACCGAGCGGCTCACGGCGGCGGCGGGCGCGATGGGCGACGTCGCGACGATGATCGCGGGCATCGCCCAGCAGATCAACCTGCTGGCGCTGAACGCCACCATCGAGGCGGCGCGGGCGGGCGAGGCTGGCCGGGGCTTCGCCGTCGTCGCCACCGAGGTGAAGGCCCTGGCGGGGCAGGCCGCCGCCGCCACCGCCCGGATCGGCGGCGAGGTGGTGGGGATGCAGGCGGTCTCGGCCGAGGTGGCGGCGACGCTGGCCTCGATCACCGCCGCGATCGGCACGATCAGCGCCCATGTCGACGGGGTGAAGACCTCGATGGACGACCAGTCGCGCGCCACGGGGAACATCCTCGCCAGCATGCGGCAGGCGGCGGAGGGCGTCTCCACCATCGGCACCAGCCTGGACGATTGGACGGAGGGCATGGAGGAGCGCCGCTCGGAGCGCCGCACCCGCGTCCTCCTGCCGGCCCATATCCACGCGGCGGGGCAGGAGCCGCTCGCCTGCTCGATCCGCGACCTGACCCAGGGCGGCGCCCGGCTGCACGTGCCCGCGCACGGGCGGGTGCCCGAGCGGTTCGACCTCGTCATCGACACGGATGGGCGCCGGTTCGCCTGCGCGACGCGGCACCGCGCGGCCTCGACGGTGAACGTGCAGTTCCTCGATCCGGCGCGGACGATCGCCGCGGCCGCGTGACCCCGGCCGCGCCCGCACCGGGGGCGCGGCCTCAGAGGCGAAGGCCCCGGGCGAGGCGCTGCTGCGCCGTCCGGATGTCGAGGGTGCGGCCCGCCTCGTCGATGATGCGGATGGTCTGGTAGCCCTCCTCCGCCCAGCGCATGGCCAGGACCACCGCGCTCGAAGGCTGCACCCGGGTTTCCGAGCGGGGTTGGGCATTCCGCTCGGCGCGGATCGTATAGGGCATGGCGACGCTCCTCGAATCGCACACCCGCGATTTTACCAATCGTCGCGCTGAAGATCTATCGTCGATGTATCATTTGCACGATACTATCGTGCAAAACCAATACGCGTTCCTAATTTGCCGGCACCGTCGGCGATACTGGACGAAATCCTCACGCGTGACGGCGCATCAGCGGTTCGCGCATCGTGGCGGCGCGGCGTTGGCGCTCCACCGGGCGCTCGCCGGGATGGCGGACATGCTCCAGGCGGATCTGGTCGATCAGCATCGGCCGGGCGAAGTAATAGCCCTGCGCGCAGCGGATCTGGGTGGCGGCGAGGAGGTAGGCGACCTCCTCGTGGGTCTCGACGCCCTCGGCCACGACCGACATGCCGAGCGCCATCCCGAGGGATTCGATCGCCTTGAGCACGATCTGGCTGCGCGGGCGCTGGTGGATGTCGGTGATGAAGGAGCGGTCGATCTTCAACTCGTCCGCCGTGATCTCGGCCAGCGCGGCCAGGGATGAATAGCCCACCCCGAAATCGTCGATGGAGACGCGGGCGCCGATGGCGCGGATGCGCGGCAGCACCTCCCGCTGGAACCGGCCCTTGGTGAAGAACGCCTCCTCGGTCAGTTCGAGGATGAAGCGCGGGGCGAGGCCGGTCTGGCCGAGGGATTCGCAGAAGGCCGTCATGAACGGCACGTCGCAGGCTTGCTTGGCCGCGATGTTGAGGCTCACCGTGATCTCGTCCCCGAACATGTCGTCGAGGTCGGGGATGGCGCGCACCGTCTCGGCGAGCACCTGCAGGGTGATCTCGTTGATGAGCCCGAGTTCGATGGCGAGGCCGACGAAATCCCCCGGCGCCTGGATCACGCCGAGTTCGTCGCGCCAGCGCAGCAGCACCTCCACGCCCTTCACGGCATGGGTGCGCATGTCGACCTTGGGCTGGAAGGCGCAGCAGAAGCAGCGGTCGCGGATGGCGAGGCGCAGGCGCTGCTCCACCGCCATGCGGGCGGTGGCCGCCTGGCTCATCGCCTCCTCGAAGACGCTGACGCCACCCTTCACGCTGCCCTTCACGCGGTACATGGCGCTGTCGGCCTGCCGCCGCAGGGTCTCGTAGGTGGTGCCGTGGTCGGGGAAGAGGCTCAGGCCCATGGAGGCCGAGGCGAAGATCTCGTGGCCGTCGATGAAGAAGGGCTGCTTCAGCCGCTCCGAGATCTCGGAGACGCCGGCGAGCGTCGCGTCGCGGTCGTGGACCGGGTTGAGCAGCAGCACGAACTCGTCGCCGCCGAGGCGGGCGAGCATGTCGCTCGGGCGCAGGGAGCCCCGGATCCGCTCCGCCACCTTGCGCAGCAGCGTGTCGCCGGCCGCGTGGCTGTAATAGTCGTTGATGTGCTTGAAGTTGTCGAGGTCGATGAAGGCCAGGGCGAAGCGGTCCGAGCGCTGCGCCCCGGCGATCAGTTCCTCGATGCTCTGCTCGAACATCAGCCGGTTCGGCAGGCCGGTGAGCGCGTCGATATAGGCCCGGCCGATCAGGTCGCGTTGGATGCGGTGGTGCTGGGTGACGTCGAGGAGGGTGGTGAGGGTGAAGTCCTCGCTGTCCACGGAAAGGGGGCGCGCCTGCGCCTCCACGACCCGGTCGCCGACCTCGGCCACCGCGCGGCCGGCGGCCGGGGGGCCGTCGGGGGCGGGCAGGTCGAGGGTCGCCTCGGGGTCGAGGTGCCGCGCGGCGGCGTTCGCCAGGATGCAATGGCCCTGCGCGTCGTGCACGACCATCCCCACGGGCAGCGCCTGGATGGCGGACTCGAGGAGATGACGGCGGTGGCTGGGATGGGCCGACTCGCTCACGCTCACTCCTGCTGCCACAGCGAACGGACGAGGCGGCTGCCGGCCTCCGCCGGGCCGGAGACGGCGTCGCCGGCCTCCAGCGGGCGGCGCAGCAGCCGGCGGTGGGCTTGGTCCAGGGCGGGGGCGTTGCCCTGCTCCGGGCCGGCCTCGCGGGCGAGCCGCGCGGCGACCGAGCCCTCGCTGTCCAGGCCGGAGGGCTTGCTCATGGTCGCGGCGCGCCAGCGCTCCACCACCGCGCCGACGAAGGGGCCGCCGGGCTGCGCCCGCCCTTCCTCCGGCATCCGCCCGCTCACGTCGTTGCGCGGCTGGCGCCCCGGGGGGAGCTGGCTGAAGGTCATGCGCGCGGGCACCGGCACGCCCTCGCCGAAGGCGATCACCTCGCCCGTCCCGAGGGAGGGCACGAAGGCGAGGAGGTTCACCGCGTCCGACACGGCGGCGGCCAGGAAGGCCTGGTCGCGCTCGTTCGTCATGCGCATGGCGAACAGGGTGCTGCACTGGGAGATGATCGCCGGGTCGAGCTCGGCCGGGCGCTGGGTGACGAGGCCGAGGAAGACCCCGTGCTTGCGGCCCTCGCGGGCGATCCGCGACAGGGCGCGGCGGGTGGGGGTGAAGCCGACGGAGCGGTCCGCCGAGGCGTAGCGGTGGGCCTCCTCGCAGACGAGGAGCAGCGGCACCGCGCCCTCGCTCCAGATCCCGAACTCGAAGGCGAGGCGGCAGAGGACGCAGACCACCGCGTCCACCACCTCGGTCGGCAGGCCGGCGAGCTGCATGATGGTCATCGGCCGCCCGTCCGGTTCCAGTCGGAACAGGTGGGCCAGGAGTTCGCCCATCATGTCGCCGCCGACATTGGCGTTCTCGAACATGAAGCCGTAGCGGGGATCGTTGCGGATCGTCTCGATCCGCGAGATCAGCCGGTGATAGTGCATCCGCGAGGCGCGGTTCTCCAGGCGGCCCATCCGCTCGTCGATGAGCAGCGTCAGATCCTGGAGGGTGTAGGGGACCGGCGTGTCGACGGTGAAGCCGGCGTTCTTGTTGAGGCCCCGCTTCACGATCTGCCGGTCGGCCGCCTCCTTGTATTGGAGGTACTTGGTCTTCGCGAGCGGGATCACCTCGGCGAGGATCTCGATCTCCTCGTCGACCGGCGGACGGCCGCCATAGATCACGTCGGTGATCTCTTCGAGGTTGAACAGCCAGAACGGCAGTTTGAGGTTGCGCGGGGTGACGATGTTTGCCCGGTCCCCGAAGCACGAGGCGTATTCGTTGTGCACGTCGAGGAGGAAGACGCGCACGCTCTCGTGCACGCTCATCACCCGGTCGAGGATCACCGCGACGCCGCTCGACTTGCCGACCCCGGTCGCCCCCAGCACGGCGAAGTGCTTGGACAGGAGGTCGTTGACCCGGATGCTCGCCGGGGTCTCGGGGTCCATGTAGAGGGTCCCGACCGGCACGTTGTCGCCGCCGGACACCTGATAGACCGCACGCACGTCGGCGCGCGGCAGAAGCTCGACCTCGTCGCCGATGGCCGGGTAGCGGGCCACGCCCCGGCGGAACCGCTTCTCCCCGCCCTCGGTGAGGATTTCACCCAGGAGGTCGAGGCCTGCGAAGGCCGACAGCCCGCCGCCGGGCTCGCTGCGCGAGGTGAGGGCGGTGATGATGCCGACGAGGACCGCCCCCCCGGCCTGGACGCGCACGAACCGGCCGACCGTGACCCGGTGGCTCGGCCGGCCGGCCTGCGACTCGAGGGCGAGGTTGACCTTCAGCCCGTCGATGGACGCCACCGTCCCGATCCGCGCCGCCGACTCGCCCTCGTCGGAGATGCCTGCCGTGCTGAACATCCGAAAAACCCCTGGCCGGCGTGTGGCCTGCGCGAGAGCGACACCGGGGAACGCGATCGCGCCGCTTCCCGTTCGGCACAATGCCCGGTTGTTGTTGACAATTCCTATACAGCGCCGCCGCGCAATCTCATTAACACGGTCTGAATTGTGGCGAGATCATTCTCTGTGTCGGTTTTAGCCGTGGCATCATTTGTCATCTGAGTTGATTAGTTTGCGTGTTCTATCGCAGTAACTCAAGCAATGCGGGGGGCGTTGCTTGTGCCGAGCCCGGACATCGCCCATAAGGAGGGAGGATGATCGCGGCACGTCGACAGGGGGCCTTCGGGGCCTCAGGAGCGGCTGGCGGGTGGTGGCAGGCCGCCGCCCGGATGATCGCGCTCGTCCTCGCCCTGGCCCTCGCGGTGCCGGCGGCCGGGCTCGCGGAGGATCTGGCGTTCCACCGGCACCATGACGGGACCGCACTCACCCTCGGACAGGCCGGCGCCGTCGCGGAGGCCGCGCCTCAGGCGGCCGATCCCGGTCTCGTCTGCCACGCCCATTGCGGCTGCCACGTGAGCGCGACCCCCTGCGAGGCGGGCCTCGCCCCGCCCGCCGCCTCGCCGCGCCCGCGCTACGCCCGCACCCATGTGACGGCCTCCTCGGTCGTCCCCGACAGGCTCCCCCGGCCCCCCCGCGCCTGAGGCGACGCGGACCCGCGTGGTCCGATCCGTCCCCTGACCGCAACCGATCGCGCGAGGCCAAGAGGCCCGCGATCCCGGCCGAGCCTGTTCCATGCGCATCCTTTCGAGCGCGGCCCTCGTGGCCGCCGGCCTCCTCGCGGGCGCCGCCATCCCCCTGTCCCTCGGCCCGGCCAGGGATTCCCCGCCGGCCCCGACCCCGGCCGCGCACGCGGACGAACACGATCACGACCACGGCCCGGCGGAGGCGGGCGAAGGGCTCGTCAGGATGACGCCGGAGCAGATCCGCGATCAGGAGATCGCGGTGGCGCCGGTACGCGGCGGGATCCTGTCCCGCCACGTTCTCGTGCCCGGCACGGTGACGCCCGATGCCGACCGCATCGCCCGCGTCCCGGCGCGGGTGGTCGGTACGGTCTCGCAGATGCGCAAGCGCCTGGGCGACGAGGTCGCCAAGGGCGACGTGGTGGCGATCCTCGACAGCCGCGAGGTCGCCGACGCCAAGAGCGACTACCTGACGGCCCTCGTCCAGTCGGAATTGCAGAAGGCCAATTTCGAGCGCCAGGAGAAGCTGCTCGCCTCCCGCGCGGTCTCCGAGGCAGCGTGGCAGAACGCCCGCGCCCTGTTCCAGGAGAACCAGCTGCGCCTGGACCTCGCCCGGCAGAAGCTCTCGGCGCTCGGCCTCGCCGCCGCCGAGGTCGCCGCCGCGCAGAAGCGGGACGAGGCGACCCCCAACGCCTCGACCCTGCGCCAGTACGAGCTGCGCGCGCCGCTCGGCGGGCGGATCGTGGAGCGCAAGGTCGATGTCGGCACGGCGGTCGGCAAGGAGGGCGACCCCGCCGACCTCTACACCGTGGCCGACCTGTCGAGCGTCTGGATCGACCTCGCGGTCTCGACCTCCGACCTCGCGGACGTGCGCGACGGCGCCCCGGTGGCGGTGCGGCGGGGGCAGGGGGCCGAGACCCCGGTCGGCCGGGGCCGCGTGATCTTCGTGAGCCCGCTCCTCAACACCGAGACCCGCTCGGCGCGGGTCGTCGTGGCGCTTCCGAACGCGGACATGGCGTGGCGCCCCGGCACCTACGTCACCGCCGAGATCGGCATCGCGGAGGATCCCGTCGCCGTGCGCCTGCCGAAGCCGGCGCTCCAGACGATCGAGGGCAAGCGCGTGGTCTTCGTGCGGGTGCCCGACGGCTTCGCCAAGCGCGAGGTCGAACTCGGCCGCGCCGACGACGACGCGGTGGAGGTCGTCTCCGGCCTGTCGCCGGGGGAGGAGGTCGTCGTCGGCAACAGCTTCCTCCTCAAGGCCGAGCTCGGGAAGAGCGAAGCCGAGCACGGCCACTGAGGAGACCGGACATGATCGACCGCATCCTCGACTTTGCCGTCCGGCGCCGCTGGCTGGTGCTGCTCCTCACCCTGCTCGCCGCCGGATTCGGGCTCTCCGCGGCGACGCGCCTGCCCATCGACGCGGTGCCCGACATCACCAACAACCAGGTGCAGATCAACACGCTCGCCCCCTCGCTCTCGCCGGTCGACATCGAGAAGCAGGTCACCTACCCGATCGAGGCCGCCCTCGCCGGCATCAAGGGGCTCGACTACACCCGCTCGCTCTCGCGCAACGGCTTCTCGCAGGTCACGGCGGTCTTCGCGGAAAAGCTCGACATCTACTTCGCCCGCCAGCAGGTGGCCGAACGCCTCGCGCAGGTGGCGCGGGACCTTCCCCCCGGCGCCCAGGCCGCCATGGGGCCGATCTCCACCGGCCTCGGGGAGATCGTGATGTGGTCGGTGCGCTTCGCGGACGCCAACGCGCGCCGGCCCGCCGCCGCCGGCAAGCCCGGCTGGCAGGAGGACGGCAGCTACCGCACCCCCGAGGGCCAGCGCCTGACCGGCGACCTCGAACGGAAGGCGTATCTGCGCACCGTGCAGGATTGGATCGTCCGGCCGCAGATCAGGACCGTGCCGGGGGTGGCGGGGGTCGACAGCATCGGCGGGTTCGAGAAGCAGTACCACGTCCAGCCCGATCCGACCGTGCTCGCCTCCCTCGACCTCTCCTTCGCGGACGTGGCCCGGGCGCTGGAGGCGAACAACGCCAACCAGGGCGCCCGCTACCTGGAGGACAACGGCGAGAGCTACGTGGTGCGCGCCGCCGGCCGGCTGGAGGGCATGGCCGACATCGGCAACGTGGTCGTGGCTACGCGCGGCGGCGTGCCGGTGCGGATCTCGGACGTGGCGAGCGTGCGCATCGGGCGCGACCTACGCACCGGCTCCGGCAGCGAGGACGGCGCCGAGGCGGTGATCGGCACCGCGCTCATGCTCATCGGCGAGAACAGCCGCACGGTGGCGGAGGCCGTCACGGCGCGGATGGACGCGATCCGCCGCTCCCTGCCCCCCGGCATCGAGATCCGCATCGTCCTCGACCGCACGCAGCTCGTGGAGGCCACGGTGCGGACGGTGGCGAAAAACCTCTCCGAGGGGGCGCTCCTCGTCGTGGTGATCCTGTTCCTGCTGCTCGGCAACATCCGCGCGGCCGTGGTGACGGCCCTCGTCATCCCCGTCGCCATGCTGATGACGATGACCGGGATGGTCGAGGCGAAGATCTCGGCGAACCTCATGAGCCTCGGCGCCCTCGATTTCGGGCTGATCGTCGATGGCGCCGTGATCATCAGCGAGAACGCCCTGCGCCACGTCGCGGAGCGCCAGCACGCCCTCGGGCGGCCCCTCGCCCTGGAGGAACGGCTGACCACCGTGCGGGATTCGGCCCGCGAGATGATCGCCCCCTCCCTCTACGGACAGGCGATCATCATCCTCGTCTACGTCCCGCTCCTCACCTTCACCGGGGTGGAGGGCAAGATGTTCGAGCCGATGGCGCTCACCGTCATCATCGCGCTGGCCTGCGCCTTCGTCCTGTCGCTGACCTTCGTGCCCGCGCTCCTCGCCATCGTCCTCACCGGACGGGTGAGCGAAACGGACAACGCCCTGGTCCGGGGGATGAAGGCCGCCTACCGGCCGGTCCTCGACGCCGCGATCCGGGCGCCCTTCGCCTTCGCCGCCCTCGCCCTGGCGCTCCTCGCAGGCGCGGGCCTCCTCGCGACCCGGCTCGGCACCGAGTTCATCCCGCAACTCGACGAGGAGGCCATCGCGCTCAACGCCACCCGCATCCCCTCGACCTCCCTCACCCAGTCGCAGGCGATGCAATTGAAGGTCGAGAAGGCGGTCCTGGCCTTCCCCGAGGTCGCGACGGTCTTCTCCAAGACCGGCACGGCCGAAGTCGCCTCCGATCCGATGCCGCCGAACTCCTCGGACACCTTCGTCATCCTGAAGCCGCGCGGGCAGTGGCCCAACCCGGCCCTGCCCAAGGCGGACCTGCAGGCGCGGATCGAGACGGCGGTCGGGCAGCTCGCGGGCAACGTCTACGAGTTCTCGCAGCCGATCCAGCTCCGCTTCAACGAGTTGCTCGCGGGCACCCGCGGCGACCTCGCGGTGAAGCTGTTCGGCGACGAGTTCGAGCCCCTGCTCGCCACGGCGAACCGCATCGCCGGGATCCTGCGCGGCATCGCGGGCGCCGAGGACGTGAAGGTCGAGCAGATCGAGGGCCTGCCCATCCTCGACATCCGGATCGACAAGGCCGAGGCCGCCCGCTACGGCCTCAGCACCGGGGCGATCCAGGACGTGATCGGCGCCGCCATCGGCGGGCGCGAGGCGGGGGTGGTGTTCGAGGGCGACCGCCGCTTCCCCATCGTCGTGCGCCTCACCGACCGGGTCCGCGAGGACCGCGAGACGCTGGAGAATATCCCCGTGCCGCTGCCGCCCGGCGCCGGGGGGAGGGCGGGCTCGGTCCTGCTCAAGCAGGTCGCATCCTTCTCCGTCACCGAGGGGCCGAACCAGATCAGCCGCGAGAACGGCCGCCGCCGGGTGGTGGTGACGGCCAACGTGCGCGGGCGGGACATCGGCTCGGTGGTGGCCGAGGCGCAATCTCAGGTGGGACAGGCGGTGGCCCTGCCGGCGGGCTCCGCCCTGACCTGGGGCGGGCAGTTCGAGAACCTCGCCTCGGCCAAGCGCCGGCTCGCGGCGGTGGTGCCGGCCTGCTTCCTCTTGATCCTCCTGCTCCTCGGTTCGGCGCTCGGCTCGGTGCGCGACGCGCTCCTCGTGTTCAGCGCCGTGCCCCTGGCGCTGACCGGGGGCATCCTCGCCCTGTGGCTGCGGGACATGCCGGTCTCGGTGCCGGCGGCGGTGGGCTTCATCGCCCTCTCCGGCGTCGCGGTCCTGAACGGCCTCGTGATGATCAGCGCGATCCGCAGTCTCGCCGCCGGGGGGCTTCCCCTGCGTGAGGCGATCCGCGAGGGCGCCGCGACCCGGCTGCGGCCGGTGGCCATGACGGCGCTCGTCGCCTCCCTCGGCTTCGTGCCGATGGCGCTCGCCACCGGGACCGGGGCCGAGATCCAGCGCCCCCTCGCCACGGTGGTGATCGGCGGGCTGATCAGCGCGACGCTCCTCACCCTCGTGGTTTTGCCGGGCCTCTATGCCCGGTTCGGCCGGCCCCCCGGCGGCGGCCCGACGAGCCGACCTGTTCTTGTCGAACGGAGCCGATCACTTGGCCGTGAGCCCAACGCGAAGAGATCGGCGCAAAACGAGCAGCAACGGCGTCCTATCGAAGGGGATAAAGTCGCAGGAGACCGCAATTCGCAAGTTTTCTCTAACCCCCGGTGAGCAACCTGTGGTGAGGAGCGGGCGGCATTGGGCCGAGCCCACGAGGGACGATGCGCGCGAACCGGGCTGCAGAGACGGGGGCTTCCGACGAGGCGGCGGGGGCTACGGCACCCGCCACGCCGCGCCGTCTGCTGGCCGCCCTCGCCCTCGTGGTGGTCGGCGGCATGTGGATCTACACCGCCTGGACGATCCACGACCTGCGCCGGCAGGCCTGGGACAGCGCCCGCCACGACGCCCTCGGCCTGCTCGGCACCAGCGAGCGGGCGATCGCGCGCGACATCGAACTCTACGACCTGTCGCTGATGACCGTGTCGAGCCGCCTGAACCTGCCTACCCTCGACGGGGCCTCGCCGGAACTGCGCCACCTCGGCCTGTTCGACCGGGTGTCGCAGGCGCGGGGCTACGGCTCGATCCTCGTCCTCGATGAGAAGGGCCACGCCTTCCTCGATTCGGGCTCCCTCGTCCCGCGCCGCCTCGACGGGTCCGACCGGCTCTATTTCACGATCCACCGGGACGCGCTGGAGACCGGCCTGTTCATCGGCCGCCCGTGGCGCACGCGGCTGAGCGGGCGGGACATGATCCCCCTGAGCCGCCGCTTCGCCTACGCGGACGGCAGTTTCGCCGGCGTCATCGTGGGCGCGATCGAGCTGGCCTATTTCCGGGAGGTCCTCGACCGCCTGAAGGGCAGCCGCGACTTCACCGTCACCCTCGACTTCACGGACGGAAGCGAGGTGATGAACACCGGGCAGCCCACCGCCGCCGACGCGCCGGGCCTGCGGGAGGCGCGGCAGGTCGGCCCCTGGCCGCTGCGCCTGTCGGTGTTCCTGCCGGCCACGGCCATCGACCGGGCCTGGAAGCCGCAGACCCACATCGTCCTGGCGCTGGCCCTGCTCCTGAGCCTCGGGATCCTCGGCGTCGTCGGGCTGCTGCACCGGGAGTTCAGCCGCCGGGAGCGCGCGGAGCGGCAGGCCCTGGCCGCGCGGGCCGAACTCGAACGGCTCGCCGCCACCGACGCCCTGACCGGCCTGTGGAACCGGCGGCATTTCGAGGTGAGCGTCACCCGCTGCGCCGAGCCCGCCGAGCGGGCGCGCTGGGCGCTGCTCAGCATCGACGCCGACCATTTCAAGGGCTTCAACGACCGCTACGGCCACCCGGCCGGCGACCGGGCGCTGAAGCAGGTCGCCGCCGTGCTGTGCGGGCGCGCGGCGCAGGCCGGCGGCAGCGCCTTCCGGGTCGGGGGCGAGGAATTCGCCCTCCTCGTCCGCTGCGAGCCCGGCGAGGCCGCGATGCTGGCGGAATCGGTGCGCGCGGGCGTCGCCGCCCTGGGCCTGCCCCATGCCGACCATCCGCGCGGCATCCTCACCCTCAGCGTCGGCATGGCCCATGGCGCGCTCGCCCCCGCCGCGAGCCTGCAGGGCTGGATCGACGCCGCCGACGCGGCCCTCTACGCCGCCAAGCGGCAGGGGCGGGACCGCGTCTGCCATGCCGGGGCGCAGGAAAGCCACCCGCCGCCGCGTCTCTCGGCGGCCGGCTGAGGCTCAGCCGTCCATGTGGCGCAGGTGGAGGTAGGTGGGGTCGAACTCGCCGGCCTTGGCGAGGGCGTCCCAATCGTGGATCGTCAGGCGCCCGCCCCCGAGGGTGATGAGGCCGCTCTCGCGCAGCTCCTTCAGGATCCGGTTCACATGGACCGAGGTGATGCCGAGCGCGTCGCCGAGTTCGTACTGCGTGAGGGGCAGGCCGCAGGAATTGTCGGCCGCGAGGCCGACCATCTCCAGGCGGATCATCAACTCGCAGAACAGGTGGGCCATGCGCGGGTAGGATTCCCGCCGGCCGTTGTTGAGCATCCATTCCCGGGCGAGCGAGCCCTCGATCAGCGTCGTGCGCCAGAACGCGTCGCCGAGGCGGGGCTCGGCGGCAAACAGCGCGCGCAGGGCCTCGTGCTGCACGAAGCCGATGCGCAGCGGCGCCACGGCGCAGATGCTGAAATCGAGCACCTCCAGATGCAGGCTCTGGAAATCCGGCACGTCGCCGGGGACGTGGTAGGCCGTCACCTGCCGCCGCCCGTCCTCGGTGGTCTTGTAGGTCGCCGCGATCCCGCTCAGCACCGCGAAGCACCGGTTCGGCCGGTCGTGCTCCACCACGATGTCCTGCCCGGTCTCGTACTCCGCCACGTGCAGCGGCAACCCGACCAAAGCCGCCCGCTCGGAGTCCGACAGGTCGAACAGCGCCACGCTCTCGATCTTGCGGACGAAGGGATTGGTGTCCGCCTGGATCGTCTCTGCCATCGCTGACCCCCCCCCTCGTGCCGGCAGCGATTATAGGGCATTCGCCCGGCCCTTCCGCCCCTTTCGCAGGGGCTGCGGGACCTTTTGAGTCCGGTCAAGGTCGGTGGCCCCGGCGGTGCCTTACCGCAACGGGATCGATCCCTGTGAAGGCCATCCCGGATCGCCCGACGTTCACCCGATCGCTCTCGCAAATGGACAGATATAGATTCTCACGTTTGCGCGATAGATTGATCGTGGAAGGATCATCCTCACCTCTTCCCTTGCGATGTCAGAGAATGGTGCAAGCGACCTTTAATTAATTCAAATTACATTGCGGAAGATCATTCCGGCGCGGGCGCAATGTTCAGGCGAATTCGTTTCCATCATCCGCTGACAGCCCTCCTCGTGCGGCGCGCCGAGACACTGCCGGCCACGCGGCAGGTGTCGGAACTGCGCAAGCAGATCCCGACCCTCTACGGATTGCTCTGCGTCAATTCCTGGACGCTCGCCGCCACGCATCTGCGCGTCGCCCCGGCTCTCCTGACCCTGGTCTTTCCCGTACTCGTCGTCTTCATCTGCTTCGCGCGCGCGGCGACGTGGTGGCGGATCCGGCCGGAGACGCTGACCGAGGCGCAGGCGATCCGGCAACTGAACGTCACGACGACCCTCACGGCCATCCTCTCGGCGGTGTTCGTGGGCTGGGCGGTGGCCCTGCGCGACTACGGCGGCCCCTACGAGCAGTACCACGTGGCGATCTTCATCAGCGTCACGATCATCGCCTGCACCTTCTGCCTGACGCACCTGCCGGCCGCCGCCTACATCAGCACCGGCACGGTGCTCGCCGTGTTCCTCGTCTGCTGCCTCCTCAGCGGGAACGAGGTCTTCCTGGCGGTCGCCGTCGACACCGCCTTCGTGACGGCGGTGATGGTGCGCATCCTGACCAGCAACTACCGGGATTTCGTGGAACTCGTCGCCTCGAAGGCCGAGGCGAGCCGGCTCTCCGACGAGAATGCCCGCCTCGCCCACACCGACAGCCTCACCGGCCTGCCGAACCGGCGCTACTTCTTCCAGCACCTCGAAGACCTGACCCGGACCTGCGCCGCCGAGGACGGGCGCTTCGCCCTGGCGATCTTCGACCTCGACCAGTTCAAGCCGATCAACGACACCTACGGCCACACGGCGGGCGACCGGGTGCTGGCCGAGACCGGGCGGCGCCTCGCCGCCTTCGCGGGGCCCGGCGTGACCCTCGCCCGCCTCGGCGGCGACGAGTTCGGCGTCCTCATCCGCGATCCGGCGGCGCCCGCGACGGTGATCGCGTTCTGCGACGGGATCTGCGCGGCCTTGCAGGAGCCGATCCGGCTGGCGGAGATCCGGGTGGTGGCCGGATGCTCCTGCGGCCTCGCCAAGTTCCCGAGCGCCGGCCGCGAGGCGGCGGCCCTGTTCGACCGCGCCGATTACGCGCTCTACCATTCCAAGCTGCACCGCCGGGGCCGGACGACCCTGTTCTCGCAGGTCCACGAGGACGCGATCCGCGCCGAGCGGGCGGTGGAGACCGCCCTGCGCACCGCCGACCTGCCCGCCGAGATGCGGATGCACTACCAGCCGATCCTCGACACCGAGACCGGGGCGATCACCCTGGTGGAGGCCCTGGCGCGCTGGACGAGCCCCGTCCTCGGGCAGGTCCCGCCGGACCGCTTCGTGGCCGCCGCCGAGCGCAGCGGCATGATCCACGCCGTCACGCTCCTGCTGCTGCGCAAGGCGCTCGCCGACGCCGCCCGCCTGCCGCACCGGGTCGGCCTGTCCTTCAACCTCTCCGCGCACGACCTCGCCGCCCCCGAGACGGTGGACGCGATCATCGCCGCCGTGCGCGAGAGCCGCCTCGACCCCCGGCGGCTCACCCTCGAACTCACCGAGACCGCGCTGATGCGCGACTTCGAGCAGGCCAAGACCGCGATCGTCGCCCTGCGGGCCCTGGGCATCAAGATCGCCCTCGACGATTTCGGGACCGGCTATTCGAGCCTCGGCTACGTCCACCGCCTGCCCCTCGACAAGATCAAGATCGACCGCAGCTTCATGGCCGCCGCCGACACCGAGGTCGGCGGGAGCGTGATCGCCACGATCCTCAGCCTGTGCCGCAACCTCGGCCTCGACGGCATCGCGGAGGGGATCGAGACGGAGGACCAGCGCGAGGCCGCCCGCCGCCACGGCTGCCGCTACATCCAGGGCTACCTCGTCGGCCGCCCGATGCCGATCGGCGACCTCCTCGCCCGCCTCGCCGAGGACGAGTCCGGCGGCGAGCCCCTGCGCCTCTCCGCCTGAGGGGACCGCCCGCGCCCGCCCGTGGCGCATCGACCGCCCGCCCTGGCCATGGCGGCGATGCTTGCCATATCCGCCCCATGCCCGCATGAGGCGACGGGCTTCCGCATGCACGCGCCGATTGTAGGGGCAGCGCCTGCGCGGATCCCGCGAGCGGAGGCGATCAAGGAGCGGCCGTGCCCAGCCAAGACATTCCCGGCGAACTCCGGCAGTATTTCGAGGCCTCGCACATCGCGCTCGCCCTGGCGGACGTGACCGAGGACAACCCGCTGCTGCTCGTCAACGAGCCGTTCCGCGCGCTCACCGGCTACGACGACGCCGAGGTCATCGGCCGGAATTGCCGCATGCTCCAGCGCGACGCCGAGAACCGGCAGCCGCGCGCCAAGATCCGCAGCTTCCTGGAGGCCGGGCGGCAGGCCTCGGTGCGGACCACGATCCTCAATTTCCGCAAGGACGGGAAGCCCTTCGTCAACCTCCTCTACATGTCGAAACTGACGGCTCTCTCGGGGGAGGTGCGCTTTCTTTTCGCATCCCAATTCGATGTCAGCCGCTCGCAACCGGAGCTACTTTCCGCCTACGATAACGAACTGGGACGGACCCTCTCCCGGCTCGGCCCGGCTTTGGCCGAAAGCGGCATGGTCATCGAGGGCTCGCTGATGATCATCGCCAACACCGTCGCCACCGTTGCGCAGGCGAAGCTCACCCTCGCGGATCTCGATGCACCAGGATTTCCTTGACGACGCCGGGGCGGGCGCCTCCGAAATCCACGACGGTCCCGAGAAGGCCGAGTCCGTACCGTTCACCGGCCCCGTCGTCGGGATCGGCGCCTCCGCCGGCGGCCTGGAAGCCCTGCGCGAGATGCTGGCCCGCGCCCGCTTCCCGACGGGCATGGCCTTCGTCATCGTCCAGCACCTCGACCCCAACCACGAGAGCATGCTGGCCCAGCTCCTCGACCGGCACACCGAGCTGGAAGTGCTCCAGTGCGAGGGTGGCGAGCGGATCGCGGGCGACCGCGTCTACATTATCCCGCCGGGGCGGGGGCTCGCCATCCAGAACGGGGTGCTCGAACTCACGCAGTTCGTGCAGCCGCGCGGCCTGCGCCGGCCCATCGACGACTTCTTCCTGTCCCTCGCCGTCGATCAGCAGGCGAACGCGGCCTGCGTGATCCTCTCCGGGACCGGGGCGGACGGCACGACGGGCCTACGGGCCATCAAGGAGCATGGCGGCGTCTGCGTGGTGCAGCAGCCGGATTCGGCCCGCTACGACGGCATGCCGCTCTCGGCGGTCGGCACCGGGCTCGTGGATTTCGTCCAGCCGGCGGGCGAGATCGTGGATTGCCTCGCCGCCTTCTTCCGCCGCCGCAGCCACGACGGCGCGGGCGAGCAGGCCGACCTCGTCGCCGACCACGTGGACGACCTCTGCCGGGTGATCCGCGCCGCCGTGGGCCACGATTTCGCGGGCTACAAGCGCACCACCCTGGTGCGCCGGGTCGAGCGGCGGATGCACGTCCTCGGGCTCGATTCCGGCCGGGCCTACCTCGCCCGCGTCCGGGCCGACAAGGACGAGTGCGAGGCGCTGTTCCGCGACCTCCTCATCAACGTCACCCGCTTCTTCCGCGACGCGGAGATGTTCGAGGTGCTGCGCGAACGGGCGATCGAGCCCCTGCTGCGCACCCGCAACCCCGACGAGGACCTGCGGGTCTGGATCCCCGGCTGCTCCAGCGGCGAGGAGGCCTACAGCATCGCCATGCTGTTCGCCGACGCCGCCCGGCGGATGGACGTGCCGGCGGCGGTGCAGATCTTCGCCACCGACATCGACGAGCGGATGCTCCAGATCGCCCGCGACGCGACCTATCCGGCCGCCGCGCTCGCCGACATCCCCGCCCACCTGCGCGAGCGCTACGTGGTGCCCCATGCCGAGCGCTTCACCATCGCGCCCGAGATCCGCGACCTGATCCGCTTCTCCAGCCACAGCCTCGTGAAGGACCCGCCGTTCTCGCGGGTGGACCTCCTCTCCTGCCGCAACCTGCTGATCTATTTCGATGACCGGTTGCAGCAATCGGTGGTGCCGCTGTTCCATTACGCGGTGCGGCCCGGCGGCTACCTGTTCCTCGGCCCCTCCGAGAGCGTGAGCCGGTTCGAGCAGCTTTTCCCGGCCATCGACCAGCACGCCCGCCTGTTCGAGCGCCCGCCCGGCGCCCCGAAATACCCGATCGACCTGCCCGGCGGCGCCCGCCGGGGCGATGCCCCGCGCGGCGAGCGCCCGGAGCGCCGCGAGCCCTCCATCGGCGACGAGACCGTGGCCGTGCGCCGGGTGGTGGAGCGCTACGCCCCGCCGAGCATGGTGCTGAACGAGGATGGCGGCATCATCGCGGCCTACGGACGGCTGAGCCGCTACTTCGACTTCCCCGTGAGCCGCGCGGGCGGCACCAGCGCCATCACCCTGGCCCGGCCCGGCCTGCGCGACGTGATCGGCCCTCTGCTGCGCCAGACCCGCGACGCCCGCAAGCGCGTGGTGGTGCGCGACGTCGACGTCCAGTCGGAATACGGCATCCAGACGGTGGAGGCGATCTGCGATCCCCTGCCGGACGGCTCGATGCTGCTCATCATCCGGGACATCGGCGCCTTCAAGCCGTCGAACGACCTCGACCTGATGGAAATGGACACCGGCGGCGACCACGTCGAAGCGCTGGAAGAGGAATTGCTGCGCACCCGCTACAAGCTGCGCTCGACCGTCGAGGAACTGGAGACGACGAACGAGGAGCTGAAGAGCTCCAACGAAGAAATGATGTCGATGAACGAGGAGCTTCAATCGACGAACGAGGAGCTCTCCACCGTCAACGACGAACTGAAGACCAAGGTCGAGGCGCTGACCATCGCCAACGCCGACCTGCGCAACTTCTTCGAATCGACCGACCTCGCGGTCATCGTCCTCGACCGGGCCCTGCGCGTGCGCAGCTTCACCACGGCGGCGACCACGATCTTCCCGCTTCAGCCGAGCGACCGGGGGCGGCCGTTGGCCGACGTGTCGAGCCGGCTCGCGGGGCAGGATTACCTGCACGACGCCGAGGCGATCGTCGCCGGCAGCACGGTGATCCAGCGCCGCATCCTCACCCGCGACGGCGCGCGCACCCTGTCGCTGCGCGTGCTGCCCTACCGGCAGCAGAACGGTAGCATCGACGGCGCCACCCTGGTCCTCACCGACATCACCGAGGCCCTGGCGCTGGAGCGCCAGCTCGCCTCCGAGCGGGAACGGCTCGACCTCGCGGTCAAGGCCGGCGGCATCGGCGTGTGGGAATACAGCCCCGATTCCGCGACCATCGTCTTCGACAGCACGGCCGGGGCGATGTTCGGCCTCGCCCCCGACACGCCGCACGGCACCGAGACCCTGGTCTCCCGCGTTTTCCCCGAGGACCGCGAGGCGCTGGAGACGGCGTTGGGCGAGGTCTCGCACGGGCTCGACGAGTTCGAGGCGCGGCTGCGGGTGCGGGCGGGCAAGCACGCCTCCCGCCATATCCGCAGCTACGGCCGCCTGACCCGCAGCGGCGACCGCAAGCGGGTCGTGGGCGTCTGCATCGACGTGTCGCCGGAATACGCGCTGGCCGAGACCCGCGACCTGATGCTGCGGGAGATGAACCACCGGGTGAAGAACCTCTTCGCCATCATCGGCGGGATGATCTCGGCGGGCGCGCGCACGCACAAGGAGATCGGGGTCTTCGCCTCCGACATGCGCGACCGCATCTCCGCCCTCGGCCGCGCGCATTCGCTGGCCGACCCCACGGGCACGCAGGGGATGAGCGACCTCGCGGGGCTCATCAACGCGACGCTCAGGCCCTATCGCGACCACGTCCCGACGACGATCGACGGGCCGCTGGTCGCCGTGGACTGGCGCCACGTCTCGTCGCTGGCGATGATCCTGCACGAATGGGCGACGAACTCCGTCAAGTACGGGGCGCTCGGCTCCAACGACGGGTCCCTCTCCGTCACCTGGGAGCGGGTCCCAGACGGGCTCACCCTCACCTGGATCGAGCGCGTGACCAGCGTCGCCAGCCCGCGCCCCGGCCGGGGGTTCGGCTCCCTGCTGGTGGAGATGTCTCTGCGCCAGCTCGAAGCCTCGGTGGAGCGCGAGCACGACGACACCGGGCTCAAGCTCGTCCTGAACCTGCCGGGCCTCGTCCTCACCCGGTCGTGACGGCCTCCGCGAGGCGGCGGCCCGAGAGCCATGCATTCTCGACGCGGGGGCCGGTGAGCCAGTCGCCGCAGGCGCCGAGGCGCGTGCCCGGATCCCACAGCACCTCGCGCCGCGCGGCGCCGGAGCGCGCGTAGCGCCAGCGATGGGCCTTCAGCAGGGAGGGCGCCACCGGGGCGAGGCCGGCGGCGGCGAAGAACGCGGCGAGCAGGTCTTGCGCCACGGCGTCCGCCTCCTCTTCGAGATGGGCGCGGGACCAGTCCGGCCCCGCCTGGATCACCCAGGCTTCGGTGGCCGGGCGGCCGGGCTTGGCGGAGTTGCGCGCCGCCCAGCCGATGGCGCCGTCCGTGCGCAGCACGTCCCCGGCGACATCGAGGCGGGCGGGGAAGGCGGCCATCGCCGTCCAGCACGGCGCGGAGGGCGTCTCCCGCGCGACCTCGGCGAGGGCGGGGGCGTGGTCCGCGAGGAGGGGGCCGGTCTGCTCGGCGGGGATCGCCGTGAGCACCGCCGAAAACCCGCGCTCGTCGAGCCCATCGACCCGCAGCCGCCAGCCGGTCGCCTCGCGGACGAGGCCGTCGACCCGCGTCTCCCAGCGGACGGGCAGGTCGCGGGCGAGCGCCACGAGGGGCGCGTTCATGGCCGGCACCCCGACCCAGGCCTCCGCCCCAGCGGCGGGCCAGGGCGCCACGAGCCCGGCCTCCCGCCAGGCCGCCAGCCGGGCGACGAAGGCGGGATCGCGCCCGGTCATGTATTGCGCTCCGTGGTCGAACCCGACCGGCCCGGCCGGGCTGTCCCCCGACCGGCTCGACATCCGCCCGCCGGGCTTGCGGCCCTTGTCGAACAGGGCCGTCGCGAAGCCCCGCTCCCGTAGGGCCTCCGCGCAGGCGAGGCCCGCCATCCCGGCGCCGACGATCGCGATCCGCTCCATCCGTCCAAACCTCCCCGTCAGCCGTGCAGCATCGTGGGAATGGCGCTGCGCAGGCGCGAATAGCCCCGGTTCGCGCGCGGCCACGCCCGCTCGTCCCAGTCGCGGCGGAGGCGCAGGCAGCCCGCCGGCAGGGCATCCGCCGAGGGGCCGACCGGCGCCCAGGCCGTCACCACCGGCAGGCCCTCCTCCCACCCCTCGGAGACGGGCGCGGCCGGGCACCTGAAATGCGCCCCGGCGCGGGAGAGGGCGTCGGCCATCGCCGCCGTATCGGCCTCGCGCACCCGCGCCACCGCCTCCTCGGCATGGACGACGAGGCCGCCGACCCGCGTCACCCGGGCCGGGCCGAGATCCAGGCTCTCCGGGTTCAGGTCGTCGAGGTGCAGGAGCAGGGCGACCTCCCCGGCGGGCGGGGCATCGGCCCGCGCGAGCGGTGCCTCGCGGGGCGGCGTCGCCTCGTCGAGGGAGTCGGCGTCCTCATCGAGGCCGTTGGGATCGTAGCCCTTGCTCGTGTAGCGGCGGATGTTGTCGCGGCGTGCGAGGTAGTGCTTGCCCCGCGTGTGCAGGCCGGCGACCCAGCGCCAGGACAGGGTGTTGCTGGCGGGATCGCCGTCGAGGAGGTGCGCCAGGAAGAAGGCCGCCCCGAGTTCCCAGGGCAGGCGCAGGGTGAAGATCCAGATCGAGGCGAACCACATCCGCGTGTGGTTGTGCAGCCAGCCCTCCTCCACGAGTTGCCGCGCCCAGGCGTCGAACCCGTCGATCCCCGTCTCCCCGGCGATGGCCCGGTCGTGGATGCGCCGCAGGCCGGGTTCGGCGTCGAGGCGGGCGCGGGCGGCGTCGCGCCCCTCGCGGTAGCCGGTCCAGGCGGCGGGATGGGTTTCGAGATGGCCCTTGAAGTAGGTCCGCCAGAAGACCTCCGAGACGAACTTCTCCGCGCCCTCGTCGCCGTAGGCGTGCAGCGCGGCGCGGGCCACCTCCTCCTCGGTGACGAGGCGGCGGCGCAGGTAGGGGGAGAGGGCGGAGGTCGTGGGCGTCTCGCCCCGCCCGCGATCCGTGTTGCGGGCGGCGGCGTAATCCGCGCCGGGGCCGTCGAGGAAGGCGGCGAGCGCGGCGAGCCCGGCGTCGCGGGTGAGGGGGAGCGGATGCGGCATGGGCCTCATCTAGGCCCGCGCCGCGATCCGGCATCAGCGCGGGTGCAGGAACCGCGTCGCCAGGGTGGCCCAATACGCCGCGCCCAGGGGCAGCACCGCGTCGTTGAAATCGTAGGCCGGGTTGTGGAGCGGCACGCCGGGCTCGGCCCCGTCCGCCCCGATCCAGGCATAGGCGCCGGGGCATTCCGCGAGCATGTAGGAGAAATCCTCCGAGCCCATGGAGGGGGCGATCTCGTCCTTCACCTCCGTGAGGCCGCCGACCGCGCCGGCCGCGTCGAGGGCGAGGCGCACCGGCCCGGCGGCGTTGATCGTGGCCGGGTAGCCGATCGTGTAGGTGATCTCGGCCGTCGCCCCGTGGGTCGCCGCGACGCCCTTGGCCAGGGCCTCGACCAGCCCGGCGATGCGCTGGCGGGTCGCCTCGCCGAGGCAGCGCACCGTCCCCCGGATCACCGCCCGGTCGGGGATCACGTTGTAGGCCTCGCCGCCATGGATCTGCGTCACGCTGAGCACGGCGGGCTCGGTGGGGGCGATCCGGCGGCTCACCACCGTCTGCAGGGCCAGGACGAGCTCGGCCGTCGCCACGAGCGGGTCGGTGCCGCGCTCCGGCATGGCCGCATGGGTGCCGTAGCCGTGGATCGTGATCTCGAACGTTTCGAGGGAGGCCATGATCGGCCCGACGCGGGTGGCGAAGGTGCCGACCGGCAGGCCCGGCCAATTGTGCAGGCCGAACACCGCCTCGCAGGGGAAGTCCCGGAACAGGCCGTCCTCCACCATGGCCCGGCCGCCGCCCTCGCATTCCTCCGCCGGCTGGAAGATCACGTGGACCGTGCCCGCGAGGTCGTCCCGCCCCGCGAGGTGGCGCGCCGCGCCGAGGAGCATCGCCACGTGGCCGTCATGCCCGCAGGCATGCATCACGCCGGGCGTCGTGGAGGCGTAGGGCAGGCCGGTGGCCTCGCGGATCGGCAGGGCGTCCATGTCGGCGCGCAGGCCGATGGCGGGGCCGGCACCCCGGCTCAGCGTCCCGACCACGCCGGTGCGGCCGAGGCCCGTCTTCACCGCGTAGCCGCAGGCGGCCAGTTCCCGCGCCACGAGATCCGCCGTGCGGGTCTCCTGGAAGGCGAGTTCGGGATGGGCGTGGAGGTCGTGCCGCCACGCCACCATGCGCTCGACGATGTCCGCCGCGATGCTCATTCCGTCACTCCCGTTGCCGCCCCCGCCCGCCTTGCTACCCCAAAGGGGCGTGCAGGAAGAACTGCGCGATCAGGGCCGCGCCGAGGAACGTGCCGGCATTGGCCATGAACGAGACCACGACGATGCGCCAGCCGAGGCGGCGGAAGGCGGGCACGTCCTTGGCGACCGACAGGCCCGCGAAGGTGAGGATCGGCGTCGCCAGGGCGAGGAAGTTGATCTTGCCCGTCATGGCCGCGATCTCGGCCGCATAGGGCGTGGCGGGATAGGTGAGCGCCATGCCGATGAGCGAGACCCAGAGCACGGCGGGGAGCTTCCGGCCGCAGGCGAGGTACAGGGCGTAGCCCGCCAGCACCGCGCCGACGATGATCGCCATGCCCGCGACGACGGTGCGGTCCGGCGCGACGCCGTAGGTCAGCCAGTTGCCGATCAGGCCGTAGGCGCCGATCATGATCCAGGCGAGCACGGTCTCGGGCAGGCCGATCCGCGCCTCCTCGTGGACCGGCGCGTCCAGGGCCGCCGGGGCGGGACCGGCCGCGTCGGGCCGGTGGCGGCCGAGGATCGGCTCCAGCTTGCCGTAGGCCCAGATCGTGAAGGGCAGCGACAGGAACAGGGTGAAATACGTGCCGATGGTGGTGGTGACGAGGTTGCTCGCCGCCGCGAAGGTCGCGACCTCCTTGGCCACCTCGGGCGTCTGCTGCGCGGCGATGGCGCCGGAGGCGGCGGCCATCATGCTGCCGGAGCCGACCCCGGCGCCCATGGCGAGCGCCAGGGGGTTGAAGATCCCGAGCGAGGTGATGAGCCCGGCCAGGAGAGCGATGAACACCGCCCCGAACACCGTGCCGGTGAGGTATTCCGCCAGCACGCCGCGCCCTTCCGGCGAATCCATGCCGTAGCGCTCGCCGATGATGGCGAGGCTCGGCTCGCGGCCCACCGAGAAGGTTGCGCCGATGGCCTCGCGCTTGATGCCGAGCAGCAGCGCCACCGGCAGGCCGAACACCATCGTCCCGAAGAAATGGCCGAATTCCTGGAAGACCAGCGCCCAGCCCGAGGCGAGGATCTTGGGCAGCGAGCCGCCCACCAGCAGGCCGAGTTTGGCGATGAAGATCAGGAGCGCCGGCTGCAGATAGGCCGAGGCCGCGTTCTGCATCGCGCCGGAGAGGCGCAGCGGCGGCGGCAGGCGGGGGCTCAGGAGGCCGATGGCCCCGCCCAGCAGCAGCGCCCAGAGGAGGGGGAGCAGGATGATCTTGCCCGTCCCCACCGGGATGCTGACGTTGCCGATCGCCTCCGCGATGACGACGATGACGAGGGCCAGCAGGAACAGCAGCAGCTTCCCGCCCCCCGTGACGGGCCGCGTCCTCGTTCCCGCCGCCAGCACGTCCGTCGTCATCGCCGTCTCCCCCGTCCGTCCCGATTATCCCACGTAGCCGAATGCCACCGCCGGTTGCGCGGCCGTCTCGACCCACACGCTCTTCGTCTGGGTATAGGCCATCAGCGCCTCCCGGCCGGAGGAGCGTCCGAAGCCCGAGCGCCCGAAGCCGCCGAAGGGCGAGGCCACGTTGATCGTCTTGTAGCCGTTGACCCAGAAGGTCCCCGCCCGCACGGCGGCCGCGACCCGGTGCCCGCGCCCGATGTCCCCGGTCCAGACCGCCCCCGCGAGCCCATAGGGGGTCGCGTTGGCGAGCGCCACCGCCTCGTCCTCGTCGTCGAAGGGCAGGACGGTGAGGACCGGGCCGAACACCTCCTCGCGGGCGATCTCCGCCTCCGGGCCGACCCCGTCCACGATGGTCGGGCCGTAATAGAAGCCGCCGGTCTCCTGCAGGGCGTCCGGGCAGGCGCCGCCCGCCGCGATGCGCGCGCCCGCCGCCGCGGCGGCCTCGACCATGCCGGCGATCTTGTCCCGCTGGCGGCGGTTGTTGATCGGCCCGATCTGCGTCGCCGGGTCGGTCGGGGCGCCGACCGGGATGCGCCCGGCCGCATGGGCGAGGCGGGCCACGAAATCCGCGTGGACCGAGCGGTGGACGAGGAGGCGCGAGCCCGCGACGCAGCTCTGCCCGGCGCCGCCGAAGATCGCCGCCTGGGCGCCGAGCAGCGCGCGGCCGAGGTCGGCGTCGGCGAAGACGATGTTGGCGGACTTGCCGCCGAGTTCGAGGACGCTCGGGACGATGTTGCGCGCCGCCGCCGCCGCGATCTGCGCCCCCGCCTCGGCCGAGCCGACGAAGACGACGAGGCGGGTGTCGGCATGGGCGACCGCCGCCGCGCCGGTGGTCGGGCCGGCGCCGGCCAGCACCGAGACGAGGCCGCGCGGCATCCCCTCGGCCTTCGCGCAGAGCACGCCCAGGGCCAGGGAGGTGAGGGGGGTGAGTTCGGAGGGCTTCAGCACCACCGCGTTGCCGGCGCAGATCGCCGGGGCGATCTGCCAGCCCGCCGTGAAGATCGGCGCGTTCCAGGGGGTGATCTGCACCACGGTGCCGTAGGGCTCGTGACGGGTGTAGTTCAGGTGCGAGGTCGGAACCGGGATGACCTCGCCGTGGAGCTTGTCGCACCAGCCGGCATAGTACTCGAACATCTCCGCGACCTTGGCGACCTCGCCGCGCGTGTCGCGGATCGGCTTGCCGGCCGAGAGCGTCTCCAGTTCGGCCAGGGCCTCGGCGTGGCGGCGGACCAGGGCGGCGACGGCCCACATCGCCCGGCCGCGGGCGGCGGCGCTCATCGCCCCCCAGGCGCGCTGGCCCTCACGGGCCGCCGCCATGGCGGCCTCCACGACGGAGGGCCCGGCATCGGCGAAATGGGCGAGCACGCCGCCATCGGCCGGGTTGACCAGGGCGAGGGCGTCGCCCGTGCCGGCCAGCACCTCGCCGGCCACGACGCTGCCGATCGTTCCGCCGGGCAGGAGGTCGGCGAGGAGGTCGGCGACGCGGGCGGCGGCGTCGGAGCGCGTGGGTGCGGACATCAGAGGACTCCCTCGTTCGCGCGGTAATCGGCCATGCGGGTGAAATCGGCGGTGTCGGGGATGCTCACGCGGCTCTCGCGCCAGATCCGCCCGACCTCGTCGGAGAGGGGCAGCGCGACCCCGCTCTCGGCAGCCAGTTCGAGGGCGAGGCGCACGTCCTTACGCATCAGCCCGGCGGAGAAGCCGCTGTCGAAGGTGTCCGGCACGACCCAGCGGGGCACCATCACCTCGCTGACGGCGCTGCGGCCGGTGGCGGTGTTGACGACCTTCACCGCCTCCTCGGCGGAGAGGCCCGCCGCCTGCGACAGGCGCAGGGCCTCGCCCGTGGTGACGAGATGGGCCGCGACCAGCAGGTTGTTCACGAGCTTGACGATGTTGCCCGCCCCCGAGGGGCCGACATGCGGCGCGCGGGCTGACATCGCCTCCAGCACCGGCCGGGCGAGGGCGTAATCCTCCTCCCCGCCGCCGACCATCATGGTGAGCGTGCCCTCGGCGGCGCCGGACGGGCCGCCGCTGACGGGGGCGTCGAGGAGGGCATGCCCGGCCTCGGCCAGCCGCGCGGCGAGGCGGCGCGTCGTGCCGGGATCGGAGGTCGAGGTGTCGATCACCACGACCCTGCGGTCGCTGCGGGCGAGGAGCCCGCCCTCGGCGGTGACGACCGCCTCGACGTCCCTGGCGAAGGGCAGGGAGAAGACCAGGGCATCGGCCCGGCGCAGCACCTCCGTCAGGGAGGGCACGAAGGTGACGCCCGCCGCCTCGACCGCCGCCCGGCGGTCTGCCGCGATGTCGAAGCCCAGCACCGTGAAGCCCTTGCGGGCCAGCGTCGCGGCCATGCCCCGGCCCATGTTGCCGAGCCCGACGACGCCTATCGTTGCGATGTCCATGCCGATCGATTCCCGTGGTCGGCTCAGAATGTCCCTCCCCGCGAGCGTTGCGACAAGAAGGGAATTCGACACGAGCCGTGCGGAAATCGCGAACGGTCGCTCAGGTCGGCGTCGGCCGGAAGGCCACCATCCGCTCCGCGAGCCAGCCGATCAGCCGCCCCATCGCCTCCGGCAGGCGCCGCCCGGCGCGCACGACCAGATGCGCGCTCGCCTCGGAGAGGATCGGCTCGCGCAGGGGCACGGCCGCGAGCTGCCCGGCCTGCAGTTCCGCCGCCACCACGAAGCGCGGCAGGAAGGCGATGCCCATTCCCGCCGTGACGAAGCGGCGGTGCAGCTCGAAGGCGCCGGTCTCCAGGCGCGGGACGAGGCGGAAGCCGCCATCGGCTTCCGCGCGGCCGAGCATCTGCCGCACCCCGTGATCGGGCGGCAGCAGGATCGCGGGCTCGGTGGCGAAGGCGCGCAGGGGCACCGGGCCGGAGGCGCGGGCGAGGGGATGGCCCTTCGGCAGGATGGCGAGGAGGGGCTGGCGCGCCGAGACCACGCCGCAGACATCCGGCCGGGCCGGGGGGTTGTAGGCGAGGCCGAGATCCGCCTCGCCCTGCGCGACGGCGGCGAGGATGCCGTCCGTGGTGCCGCCCTCGATCTGGTAGGCGATGCCGGGATGGGCCTGCGCGAAATCCGCCAGGGCGTTGTCCACGAGGTCGATGAGGAAGCCCGCCCCGCAGCGCAGGCGGATCGTGCCCTGCTGCACCCCGCGCAGGCGCTTCAGCCGGTCCTCCAGCAGGGTGGCCTCGTCGGCCTGCCGCTGGGCGTGCTCCGCCACCATCCGCCCGGCTTCCGTCGGCACGACGCCGCGCGGCAGGCGTTCGAGCAGCGCCTCGCCGACCTGCGCCTCCAGGTCGATGATCTGGCGGCTCACCGCCGAGGCGGCGACGTTCAGGGTCTCGGCGGCGGCCCGCACCGAGCCGGCGCGCACCACGGCGAGGAAGTAGCGCAGGGCCCGGTCGGTCATGGGGCCTCCCAGGCCGGCGCGCCCTGGGTGATGACGCGGCAGGGCTGGCGCCGCTCCACGATCACCTCGGCTACGCAGGAGGCCTCGAACAGGGCGAGGTCGGCGGGCAGGCCCGGCGCCATCGCGCCGGGGCCGAGGCCGAGGGCCCGGGCCGGGATCGCCGTGGCATGGTCGAGGAGGGCGGTCAGCGCCGCGTCCGTGCGGCAATCGAACCGGTAGGCCGCGAGCATAGCCCGGTCGACCATGCCGGTGACGGAGGACGGATTCCAGCAATCGCGCACGTTGTCGGTGCCGAAGCAGATCGCGACGCCGAGTTCCCGCAGGCGGGGCAGGGGAGGGCAGCGGGCCCCGCCCGGCACGCTGCTCACCAGGGTGACGCCCGCCCGCGCCAGACCCTCCGCGATCCGGCCGAGGCGGTGATCGTCGGCCTCGGCCAGGGCGAAGGCGTGGCTGATCGCGACCCGGCCGTGCAGGCCGGCGGCCTGGGTGCGGGCGATGATCGCCTCGATCTCGGACAGCCCGCCCTCGCCGCCATCGTGGAGATGGATGTCGAGGCCGCGCCCGTGGCGCTCGGCCAGGGCGAAGAGCGTGTCGAGGGGCGCTTGCGCATCCCCGTCGATGCCGAGCGGGTCGAGGCCGCCGACGAGGTCGGCGCCCATCCGCATCGCCTCGTCGAGGTGATCCGCCGCCGGGGGGCAGGCGAGGAGGCCGCTCTGCGGGAAGGCGACGATCTCGATCCGCATCCGCCCGGACCAGCGGGCGCGCAGGTCGAGGATCTGCGCGAGGTGGCCGGTCCCCGTCACGTCGTCGATGTCGACATGGGTGCGCAGGCTCGTCGTGCCCCCGCGCAGCATCCGGTCCAGCAGGGCCTCGGCCCCCTGCTCGGCGAGCGGCACCCGGCTCTCCCGCCGGAAGGCCTTCTCGTCCTCGATCCGCGCCCGCACCGAGCCCGCCGCCCGGTGAGGGCGCCAGGGGAGCCCGAGCAGGCACTTGTCGAGATGGACATGCGCATCGGTGAGGCCGGGCAGGACCAGCGCCCCGGCGCAGTCGATCTCCCGCGCCGCCTTCGGGCCCGCTTCGCCGGGTTCGCGGATCGCTGCGATGCGGCCCCCGGCGATGTCGATGACCCGCTCCCGCCCGTCGAGGTTCGCGCGCAGGAGGCGCAGGTCGGGGGCGGCGCTCATGCGCGGCCCGCCGCCACGACGGTGCGGATCGCGAAGCTCGATTGCAGCCGCGCCACGCCGGGCAGGCGAGACAGAACCTCCTTGTGCAGCCGCTCGTAATCGGCCGCGTCGCTGATCTTGAGCTTCACGAGGTAATCGGCCGTGCCGGTCATCAGGTAGCAATCCTGCACCTCGGGGCAGCGCCGCACGGCGGCCTCGAAGCGGTTCAGGTAATCCTCCGTCTGCCGGTCCAGGGTGAATTGCGTCAGCACCACCAGCCCCGGCTCGTCGGTGACGCCGCCGATGATCGCGGTGTAGCCCCGGATCACCCCGCTCTCCTCCAGCACCCGCACCCGGCGGTGGCAGGCGGAGGCCGACAAGCCGACCTTCCCCGCGAGGTCGGCGTTGCTGATGCGCCCGTCGGCCCGCAGGGCCCGGATGATGCGGTGGTCGATCTCGTCCATGGCGGAAACGTCCGAATATCCGCAGAAAGTTGCACCGCCACGCTTAGAACGCAATCACCTGCGGCGGAAACGCCGGAAATTCGGTGATCCTGCGTGTAGCGTAGCCCTGTCGTCGCGGAGGCGGGCATGGGCATTGTCGATCGGGTCATGAGGCAGGACACGAGCCTCGCCGCCGCCTTCCTGAGCATCGACCTCGGCGCCCTCCGGGACAATTACCGCCTCCTCGCCCGCCGCGTCGGCCCAGCCGCCTGCGCCGCCGTGGTGAAGGCCGATGCCTACGGCCTCGGAGTCGCCCGCGTCGCCCCCGTCCTGGCGGAGGCCGGCTGCCGTCAGTTCTTCGTCGCCCAGGTGGGGGAGGGGGTGAGCCTGCGGGCGATCCTCGGGCCTGGACCGGGCATCGGCATCCTCAACGGCACGACCCCTGGCAGCGAGGCGGCCTGCGCCGCGAGCGACCTCGTCCCCGTCCTCAACGACGCCGCGCAGCGGGACGCCTGGGCGGGGCTGGCGCGGCATCTCGGGCGCCGCCTGCCCGCGATCCTGCAGGTCGATTCCGGCATGACGCGCTTCGGCTTCGACCCGGCAGAAGCCCTCGCCCTCTTCGATGAGCCCGATGCCTTCGCGGGGCTCACGCTCACGCTGGTGATGAGCCACCTCGCCTGCGCCGACACGCCGGAGCATCCGGCCAACGCGGCCCAGCTCGCGGCCTTCTCGGCCGTCCGCCGCCGCCTGCCCCGCGTGCCGGCGAGCCTCGCCGCCTCGTCGGGGATTGTCCTCGGGCCGGAGTTCCATTTCGACATGGTCCGCCCCGGCGCCGCCCTCTACGGGATCGCCCCTCAGCCGGGCCGCGACAACCCGATGCGGCCGGTCGTCTCCCTGCGCGCGCGGGTGATGCAGCTGCGCGCCGTGCCGGCGGGCACGCCGGTCGGCTACGGCCATGCGGGCGTCACGGCCCGGGACTCGCGCCTCGCCACGGTGGCGGTCGGCTACGCGGACGGGTTCCCGCGCGGCACGGACGGCGCGGCGGGCTTCCTCGCCGGGACGCGCCTGCCGCTCGTCGGGCGGGTCTCCATGGACAGCCTCGTCCTCGACGCCACCGACGTGCCGCCCGGCGCCATCGGGCCGGGGTCGCTCGTGGACCTGATCGGGCCGGAGCAGGGGGTCGATGCCCTCGCGGCGGCCTCCGGCACCATCGGCTACGAGGTGCTGACGCGCCTCGGCCAGCGCTTCCACCGCAGCTATACCGGAGCCTGAGGCAGGCCATGCATGTCACGATCCTCGGCGGCGGCGTCGTCGGCGTCACCTCGGCCTATTACCTCGCCCGTGCCGGGCACCAAGTCACGGTGCTGGAGCGCCAGCCGGGCGCGGGGCTGGAGACCAGCTTCGCCAATGCGGGGCAGGTCTCGCCGGGCTATTCCGCCCCCTGGGCCGCGCCGGGCATCCCGGTGAAGGCGATGAAGTGGCTGATGATGCGCCACCGTCCCCTCGTCCTGTGGCCGAGGCTGGAGCCACGCCTCTACGGCTGGCTGGCGCGGATGCTCGCGAACTGCACCGAGGAGGCCTACACCCGTAACAAGGGCCGGATGGTGCGGCTGGCGGAATACAGCCGCGACGTGCTGCGCGACCTGCGCGCCGAGACCGGCATCGCCTACGACCACCGCGAGAAGGGCACGCTCCAGCTCTTCCGCACGCAGAAGCAGCTCGACCATGTGGGCGACGACACCCGCGTCCTCGACGCCTACGGCGTGCCCTACGACGTGCTGGACCCCGCCGGCTGCATCGCCGCCGAGCCGGCGCTCGCGCGGGTCGGCGGGGTGTTCGTGGGCGGCCTGCGCCTGCCCGGCGACGAGACCGGCGACGCCCATCTCTTCACGCAACGCCTCGCCGCGCTCTGCGAGGGGCTGGGCGTCACCTTCCGCTACGGCGTCTCCATCGCCCGGCTCCACCATGAGGGCGGGCGGGTCACGGCGGTGGAGACCACGGACGGCGAACGGCTCGCGGCGGATGCCTATGTCGCGGCGCTCGGCAGCTACACCCCGGCTCTGCTGCGGCCCTTGGGCATCGCCCTGCCGGTCTATCCGGTGAAGGGCTATTCCCTGACCCTGCCGGTCACGGACCCGGAGGCCGCGCCGGTCTCGACGGTGATGGACGAGACCTACAAGGTCGGGATCACCCGGCTGGGCGAGCGGATCCGCGTCGGCGGCACGGCCGAACTCGCGGGCTTCAGCAGCCTCCTGCGCGAGCCCCGCCGCGAGACCCTGGCGCGATCCGTCGGCGACCTCTTCCCCGGGGGCGGCGACCTCGCCCAGGCGACGTTCTGGACGGGCCTGCGCCCGATGACGCCGGACGGCACGCCCATCGTCGGGGCGACGCCGCTCACGAACCTGTTCACGAACACCGGCCACGGCACGCTCGGCTGGACCATGGCCTGCGGCTCGGGCCGGCTGCTCGCGGACATCGTCACCGGCCGCACCCCGGAGATCGCAGGCGACGACCTCGCCGTCGCCCGCTACGCGGCGTAAGAGAGCCCCCGGCGGTTCCTTCGTACCGTGGTCGCCCGTGTCAATTCGTAAGGGCCAATCAGTTCGCAAGGGCCAAGAGGTAGGCGTCCCATTTCTTCGCGGCGGCATTGCGGGCTGCGGGATCGCTTGGTTGCTCGTACATCGCCTGTGCCGCGGCCATGGCGCTCCGAAGCATCGGGTCGTGATAGACGACGGGCTGCAAGATTGCGGAGATGGAATCGATGAAGGCGCGACCGCCCGAGCTCGGTTGGCCCTTGGCCAACGCGGTGAGGATGCGGTCGAGGGGGGAGCCCCCCGTCTTGGGGTCCCCACCCGTCACGAAGTCCGCCCGAGTGGCGATCAGCGAGGTGAGATCGGTCACATCCATCTCGTCGAGGTTCTTCATCATGCTCTGCAACCGCAAAGCCTGGATTGCCGGATCACGGGCTGCGGCGAGGATCGCCTCCGACTTGGGCGTCGAGAACAGGGTGAACATGCGCTGCGCCGATTCGGCGGCGGCCTCGGCATCGTTCGGGTAGAGGACGTGTGACACCGCAGTATCCAGCGGTTTCTTCATCTCGATCGTCCACATTGCCCAGCTCGGGACACCGTCGTTCAGCCGGGCCGTGAGATTGGTGGAGGTGGCCGTCCACGGATTGCCGTTGATTGCGTCGAGCACCCGCGTCAGCGGAGACCCATTTCGCCAGTTGCTCCCGCCGGGCAGGTTCTCCGGAACCGTCAACGCGGCGGCCACCCCCCCCATCTGAGAGACGCCGGCGCGCTGGATCATGTCCGACAGCTGGGCGGACGTGATCGTCGGATCCTTGGCGGCGGCGAGGATCGCCGCCACCTGGGCCGACGGCGCCGAACCTCCCGGCTGACCGGATGGGGGGATGGCGAAAAAGTGAACGAAGATGTCCCGCGACGGGTCGTTCGCCGACGTGCTCTGCGCCACGGCACCCTGCGCACCGGAGCGATCGACACTGAAGACGGGCTGCGAGGCCTGCTGATCGCGGGCGATCGCCGCCGGCCAGAGGGAAGGTCGAAATCCGCCGATCGAGGACGCCATAGCCCGTACCTTCCTTAAAGACGGTCCAGCCTGAGGCGCTAACCTGACGGCAACCTGTCGGCCCGGCCTCGCCCTTGCGGGTCGCACGGCGTAAACGGGCGCCATGCCCGCGCGCCCCCTCGTCCTGTTCCCCGATCCCCACCTCTCCGCCCGGGCGGCGCCGGAGGAGGCGTTCGGCCCCGACCTCCGGGCTGTGGCGGAGGACGTCCGCGAGACCCTGCTCGCCGTCTCGGCCCTCGGCCTGACGGCGCCGCATATCGGAATCCTCCGGCGGGTCGTCGTCGCCCGCATGGCGCCGGAGGACGCGCCGCGCATCTACGTGAACCCCGTCGTCCTCTGGGCCTCCCCCGAGACGGCGACCCACGACGAGGGCAGCGTCAGCATGCCGGGCGTCCGCGAGCGGATCACCCGCCCTGCCCGCATCCGCCTCGGCTACCGGGACCTCGCGGGCGACGCCCACGAGGAGGAGGCGGCCGACTTCTCGGCAGCCATCCTCCAGCATGAGATCGACCAGCTCGACGGCCTGTTCTGGATCGACCGCCTCTCGCGCCTCAAGCGGGATCGCCTGCTCAAGCGCTTCGCCAAGGCGAAGCCGGCCTGAGCCTGGCTCCCGGCCCGGTTGACTCTGTAACGTTATTACATTTTATCTGGTCGCGTTCCGGCAATCGATCGGTCACGGCCATGCGCGACACCCGACTTCCTGTCACCGTCCTCTCCGGCTTCCTCGGCGCGGGGAAGACGACCCTGCTCAACCACGTCCTGCACAACCGCGAGGGGCGGCGGGTGGCGGTGATCGTCAACGACATGAGCGAGGTGAACATCGACGCCGACCTCGTACGGGACGGCGGCGCCGGCCTCTCCCGCACCGACGAGCGGCTGGTCGAGATGACCAACGGCTGCATTTGCTGCACCCTGCGCGACGACCTCCTCGCGGAGGTGCGCCGCCTCGCGGGGGAGGGGCGCTTCGACTACCTGCTGATCGAGGGCACCGGCATCGCCGAGCCCCTGCCGGTGGCCTCGACCTTCTCGTTCCGCGACGAGGCGGGCCATTCCCTCTCGGACGTGGCCCGCCTCGACACGATGGTCACGGTGGTCGATGCCGTGAACCTGCTCAAGGATTACGGCTCGAACGACTTCCTGCGCGACCGGGGCGAGACCGCCGGCACGGAGGATGCCCGCACCCTGGTCGATCTCCTCGTGGAGCAGATCGAGTTCGCGGACGTGGTGGTGATCAACAAGGCGCGGGACGTGCCCGCCGACCGCCTCGCCCTGGTGCGCGCGGTGGTGCGCGGCCTGAACGGCGACGCACGGATCGTCGAGACGGATCACGGGCAGGCGCCCCTCGACGCGATCCTCGATACCGGCCTCTTCGACGAGGAGCGGGCCGAGCGGCACCCGCTCTGGTTCAAGGAACTCTACGGCGCCGCCGAGCACGTGCCCGAGACGGAGGAATACGGCATCGCCTCCTTCGTGTACCGGGCGCGGCGCCCGTTCGATCCGGCGCGGTTCAAGACCTTCATCGACGCGACCTGGCCGGGGCTGATCCGGGCCAAGGGCCATTTCTGGCTGGCGACCCGGCCGGATTGGGTGGGGGAATTCTCCCTCGCGGGGGCCGTGGCCCATGTCTCGGCGATGGGCTTCTGGTGGTCGGCGGTGCCGCGCAAGCGCTGGCCGGAGGCGGACGAGTTCCGCCAGCGCCTCCAGGGCGTGTGGAGCGAGGTCTGGGGCGACCGACGGCAGGAACTCGTCTTCATCGGCACCGGCATGGATCGGGCCGCGATCACCGCCGCGCTCGATGCCTGCCTCGTGGAGACCGGACGCGACGCCACGCCCTTCGATCCGGCGCCCTACCGGCACCTGCCCGACCCGTTCCCGGAATGGCGCCGCGCCGCGTGAGGGCGGCGGGTCAGGTCCGCAGGGCGAGGGCGTCGAGCCAGCCCCGCGCGGCGGCGTAGCGGATGATCTCGGCCCGCGTCCGCAGGCCCAGCTTCTCGGCGGCCCGCGCCTTGTAGGTCTCGACCGACTTCACGCTCACGTCGAGGCGCCGGGCGATCTCCTTGTTGCTGAAGCCCTGCGCGATGAGCCGCAGGGTCTCGGTCTCGCGGGGGCTCAGGGCCTCGCCGCCCTCGGCCGCCTCCGCCCGCCCGGCCGCGCCGGACGGGTCCAGGGCATGGCCGGCGATGGACGGGTCGAGATAGACGCCGCCCGCCGCCACCGCGTGGACCGCGCGCAGCAGGTCGTCGGCGGCCGAGCGCTTCAGCAGGTAGCCCCGCGCCCCCGCCTTCAGCAGCGGCTGCACGTAGGCCGCGTCCTCGTGGACGGTGAGGATCAGCACCCGCGTGCCGGGGCATTCGCCCGTGACCCGCTCGGTGAGTTCGAGCCCGTTGAGCCCCGGCATGGAGACGTCGATCACCGCCACGTCCGGCCCGGCGGCGCGGATCATCGGCAGGGCGTCGCGGCCGCTCGTCGCCTCGCCCACGAGGTCGATCTCCGGGTCGGCGGTCAGCAGCGTGCGGATGCCCGCGAGCACGATCGGGTGGTCGTCGGCCAGGGCGACGCGGATGCGGTCCATGATGGTCTCCATGCGCCTCAGGCCGCCTGCGGCACGGGGATGTCCACGAACAACGCCGTGCCGACACCGGGGGACGTCTCCAGGGTGAGCGTGCCGTCGAGGAGGGCCAGCCGCTCGCGGATCCCCGACAGGCCGAGGCGCGGCTTGCCCGGCGCCCCGGCTCCGCCCGGTCGCGCGGCATGCTCCGCGTCGAAGCCGATCCCGTCATCCTCCACGATCACCCGCATCGCGTCGGTGCGGTGCTCCACCGCGACGCTGACGGTCGCCGCCACCGCATGCTTCAGCACGTCGGTCAGCGCCTCCTGCACGATGCGGTAGACGGCGGTCTCGACCGGCGCCGGCACCCGCGCCGCGTCGCCCAGGAATTCGAGGTCGGCCCGGATGCCGTGTCGGCGGCTCCACTCCCGCAGCAGCGTGGCGAGGGCTTCGCACAGGCCGAGGTCGTCGAGGGCGGTGGGGCGCAGATCGACGGCGGCGCGGTGGATGTCGCGGCCGATCTCCCCAGCGAGCCCCTGCAGCCACTGGACGTGGCGGCCCGCCTCCGGCCCGCTGCCGGCGACGAGCCGTTCCAGGCTCTTGAGGCCGAGCGAGAGGCCCGTCACCGTCTGCCCGACCTGATCGTGCAACTCGCGGGCGATGCGGCGTTGCTCGTTCTCCTGCGCCTCGCCGAGTCGCCGGAGCAGTTCCAGCCGCTCGGCCTCGGCGCGCTTGCGCGGCTCGATATCCGACACGACGCCGTAGATGAGCCCGGCCGGCGCCTCGCCGTGCAACTGGGGCGCCCGGCCGGCGAGGCGCACCCAGCGTGGCCCGCCCGTCCCGTCGGCGACGCGGAACTCCTCATCGACGGGGCCGCCCTCCGCGAGGCTCCGGCCGATGGCGTCGTCGAGCCGCGCCCGGTCCTCGGCGAGGACGGCGCCCAGGGCCCCGGCGAGGCCGGTCTCGGTCTCGCGGCCCTCGGCGACCTCGCCCCGCCAGCCGAGCAGCGTCGCGGCGCGGGCGGAGGCGGTCACCTGCCCGCGCCCGGCATCCCAGCGCAGGGTGCCGAGTTCGGCGGCCTCGGCGGCGACGGCCCCCTGTTCCTCGCTCGACCGCAGGGCGAGGGTGAAGCGCGCCTGCTCGCCCGCCCGGCGCTGGGCCATGTCGCGCCCCACCAGCCCGACGAGGGCCAGGGCGAGGCCGATGCTGAGGACGCTGCCCCCCGCGAGCACCGCGTAGGAGCGCGAGACCGGGGCGTTCAGCGCGGCCACCGGCATCCCGAAATGCACCGACCAGCCGCCCGTGTCCTTGAGGGTGCGGTAGACGACCTCGACATTCGCGCCCTCCAGGGTCGGGCCGGTGTAGAAGCCCTGTGGCGCCCGGCGGATCGCCGCCTGCAGGGCCGCGTTCGCCGGCTGGCCCAGTTCCTCCGCCTCGGCGCGGGTGCGGGCGATGGTGATGCCGTCCGCGTCCACGATGGTGCCGACCCAGCCCTCCGGCGCCCCCGCATCCCGCAGGATCGAGCTGACCGCGTTGGTGGCGAGGCGCACCGAGAGGACGTAGCGCAGCACGCCATCCCGGATCACCGGCACCCGCAGGGCGACGAGGCGCTTGCCCGAGACCGTGCCCACCGGCCCGATCCCGCCGATCACCGGCTTGCCCGTGCGCACGACGGCGTCGAAGCTCGCCCGGTCCGAGGTGGGCCCGAGGGTGTCGTCCAGCGAGCGCAGGAGGTTGACCACCTGCCCGCCGTCCGGCCCGGCCAGCTCGACCGTCTCCCAGAGGGGATGGGCCTGCCGCAGGCGCTCGGCCTCGGCGTAGAAGGCGGCGAGGTCGGGCGTGTCGAGGGTGGCCGAGGCGGCCTCCGCCTCCAGCACCGTGACCTGCGAGGCGAGGTCGGAGGCGACGCGCTCGGCCACGCGGGTCGCGCTGGCCACGGCCGCCCGCCGGTCGAGGTCGCGCTGCTGCTGCGCCATCAGGGTCGCGACCCAGCCGCTGAGCAGCAGGACCGGGATCGCGGCGGCGAAGACCAGGGCGACGAAGGTGCGGCCGTTGCCGCGACTCAGGTGGTGCTCGCCGCCCGGGACCCCTCCTGTTCTGCGGATGCTCATGGGGCGCGCCGGGCGAACCTTCCCTCCGGGACAATCCCCGCGAGCCTACCCCGTTCGGGGCGCGTCAGGTCAAGCCGGCACCCGGGCGGGTGCGGCGGCGGGGCGGGTGAGGGCGGGGTGGGGCGCCCGCGCGCCGAGGTCGCTGACCGACCCGTCGAACCCCTCGAACCACGCGCGGCGCTCGCGGGATTCCCCCGGATAGGGGCAGGCGTCGCGCGGCCGACCGAGCGTGCGGGCCCGGGCGCCCTGCTTGATGATTTCCATGATCATGGACCCGATCCTCCCGCTTGCCGAAACGTAGCGGTAACAGGAGGGCCCATGATCGTCGTGCGGACAAGTATTTTCGGCGCCGGCGCCGGTCTCTCCGACACCTGTCGGGGTCATCCCGACAGGATCGGCGGAGGAATCGTCTTGACCGTTGCCTGTCGATGACTGTCCTTCGTGGCCGGGCTCAGTAACCGTAAGGCCCGTAGCCGAAGCCGATGCCCCGGAAGCCGCGATAGTGGCGGCCGTAATGCCGGCGGTGATGCCGGTGGCCGAAATGGCGGTGATGGCGCAGGCCGTGATGGCGCAGGCCGTGATGGCGCCCGCGGAATCCGTGATGGTGCCCGGCGTGATGCCCGCCCAGCCCATGACCCCGGACAGGCCGCGCCTCGCTCGATGGCGAGAACAGGAGAAGGCTCGATACCGCCGCGAGGGCGATCGCAAGGTGTTTCATCGGGATGGCTCCTTTGTCTCGACCATCCCTGATCTGGGAGCGGGGGGCCGCTCTCGCAGTCGGAGAGACCCGCGACCCTGTCGGGACAACCCTGACAGCCCCTCTGTCACCCCTGCGGGCGGGGGTTGCGAGGGTGGGGTCGATTGACGAAGCGTTAAGCATGGCCCTGGGACTCTGCACCGCATCGCATGGACGAGGAGCGACATGACGACAGCGAAGGCCTTCACCGCCCGGTTCACCCTGGGCTGGCGGCAGCGGGACCGGGATGCGTCCCCCGACGCGGCGGGCGCGGTGGCGCAGGCGATGCGCCACGCCTCGCCCGAGGATTGGGCACGCTACGGCGGCGGCCTCGTCGCCCCGGACCTCGCGGAGCAGGGGGCCTCCCTCCACGCCGGCCGCATCGACGACGGGAGGGACGAGGCCGGGCATGACCTGTCCGCTGCCGTTTGATCTCGGTCTCGTCGGGGTCCGCCCCTCCGGCAAGCCGCCCCGCGCCGCCAACGACAACGGGCACCACGCCCTCACTTGGACCCTGCACGCGGTCGGCGGCGCCTCCCTCGGCCTCGCCGTCCTCTGCGGACTCGCGGCCATCCTGACGGTCTGACCGGCGGGCCGACCCCGTGCGGCGCCGGGCTACAGACGGCGGCCGTCGCCATCTGAATGCTGTATACGGCGGGTGCCATCCGGCCGGAGGTTTGCTATGCGGACCCCGCCCGGACCCTGCCGCGCCGACAGGTTCGGGCTCTCGGCACCGTCTGCAACGGGCGGCCCCGGCCGCCGAACCTCCCGAGTGTTTCGAAGATGGATCGACTGACCATTGGCGGCCTCGCCGTCGCGCGGGTGCTCCACGATTTCATCGCGGAGGAGGCCCTGCCCGGCACCGGCATCTCGCCCGAGGTGTTCTGGGGCGGCCTCGGCGCCATCGTCCGCGACCTCACCCCGAAGAACCGGGCCCTTCTGGCCAAGCGCGACGAGCTTCAGGCCAAGATCGACGCCTGGCACCGGGAGCGGGCGGGCAAGCCCGTCGATCCGGCGGCCTACAAGGCGTTCCTGACCGAGATCGGCTATCTCCTGCCGCCCCCTGGCCCGGTGCAGGTGCGCACCGAGAACGTGGACGACGAGATCGCGCGCATCGCCGGGCCGCAGCTCGTGGTGCCGGTCTCGAACGCCCGCTACGCGCTGAACGCCGCCAACGCCCGCTGGGGCTCCCTCTACGACGCCCTCTACGGCACCGACGCGGTGTCGGAGGAGGGCGGGGCGGTGGGCGGCGGCGGCTACAACCGCGCCCGCGGGGCCCGCGTCGTCACCCGCGCCCGCAGCACGCTCGACCGCTTCGTGCCGCTGGCGGGCGGGCGCCACGCCGACGTCGTGACCTACGCCGTCGAGGACGGGCAGCTCGTCGGCAACATGAACACCGGCGAGACCGTGCCGCTGGCGCGGCCGGAGCTGTTCGCGGGCTATCGTGGCCGGGCGAGCATGCCCTCGGCCCTGCTCCTGCGCCACCACAACCTGCACATCGAGGTCGTGATCGACCGCACCCACCGGATCGGCCGGTTCGACGCCTCGGGCGTCGCCGACATCCTGCTCGAATCTGCCGTCTCCACGATCATGGATCTGGAGGATTCGGTGGCGACGGTGGATGCGCAGGACAAGGTCGTCGTCTACCGCAACTGGCTCGGCCTGATGAACGGCACCCTCGCGGCCGGCTTCGAGAAGGACGGCCGCCGCCAGGAGCGCCGCCTGAACCCCGACCGGCACTACATCGCCCCGAACGGCGGCGAGGTGGTGGTGCCCGGCCGCTCGCTGATGCTGGTGCGCAATGTGGGCCACCACATGGACACCGACGCGGTGCTCGACGGAGAGGGCCACGAGATCCCCGAGGGGATGCTCGATGCCGCCGTGACGGCGATGATCGCCATCCACGATTTGAAGGGCGATTCCGGGCTGCGCAACAGCCGGAAGGGCTCGGTCTACATCGTCAAGCCGAAGATGCACGGGCCGGAGGAGGTCGCCTTCGCGGTCGAGCTGTTCGACCGGGTCGAGGCGATGCTGGGCCTGGAGCCCAACACCCTCAAGATGGGCATCATGGACGAGGAGCGCCGCACCACGGTGAACCTCGCCGCCTGCATCGCGGCGGCGGCGAGCCGCGTGGTGTTCATCAACACCGGCTTCCTCGACCGCACGGGCGACGAGATCCACACGGCGATGGAGGCCGGCCCGGTCATCCGCAAGAACGACATGAAGGCGACGCCCTGGATCAAGGGCTACGAGGAGAACAACGTCGATGTCGGCCTCGCCTGCGGGCTGAAGGACCGGGCGCAGATCGGCAAGGGCATGTGGGCGGCCCCCGACGCCATGGCCGAGATGCTGATGCAGAAGGGCGGCCACCCGAGGGCCGGCGCCTCGACGGCCTGGGTGCCCTCGCCCACCGCCGCGACGCTGCACGCGCTCCACTATCACGAGATCGAGGTCGCGGCGCGGCAGGCGGAGCTCGCCCGCCGCCCCCGCTCGGCCCTGGACGAGATCCTGGAAATCCCGCTCGCCCGCTCGAACTTCGCCCCCGACGACGTTCAGCAGGAGATCGACAACAACGCGCAGGGCATCCTGGGCTACGTGGTCCGCTGGGTGAACCAGGGCGTCGGCTGCTCCAAGGTGCCGGACATCCACGATGTCGGCCTGATGGAGGACCGGGCGACCCTGCGCATCTCCTCGCAGCACATCGCCAACTGGCTGCACCACGGGGTGGTCAGCGAGGAGCAGGTGATGGAGACGCTGAAGCGGATGGCCAAGGTGGTGGACCGGCAGAATGCCGGCGACCCGCTCTACACGCCGATGGCCCCCGGCTTCGACGGCCCGGCCTTCCAGGCGGCGAAGGACCTCGTGCTCAAGGGCCGGGCGCAGCCAAACGGCTACACCGAGTGGGTCCTCACCGCCCGCCGCCGCGAGGCGAAGGCGGCCGGCTAGGCTAGGCCGCGGGCCGGGGGAGGGGCGCTCACGCCTCGCCCCCGACCTGCCCGAACTCCCCGACCTGTCCGAACATGGCCGCCTGCCCCAGGGCGCGGGCCTGCGCCTCGGGGCCCCGCGCCGTCGCCCGGTGTTGCGGGCGGCCCGCGATCAGGATGTCCTCGATCGCGCCGAGGAGGGCGACCATGCGCGGATCGGTCAGGCTGTAGAACACCACCTTATGCTCCCGCCGGGTGGCGACGATCGCGGCGTTGCGCAACTCGCCGAGCTGCTGCGACAGGGTCGGCTGGCGGATGCCCAGGCGCTGCTCGATCTCCGAGACCGCGCATTCGCCCCGCGCCAGCAGGGCGAGGATCCGCAGGCGGTTGGGGTTGGCGACCAGCTTGAGCCGGTCGGCGGCGGCGGTCGCGGCCGCCTCGTCGGGCCCGGGGAGCGTCACAGGCGCTCCAGCCGGTGATACCAATCGGCCCCGCAGGCGCCGACCTCGTCCCCCGTCATCGGCGGATGGGTCAGGACCGGATCGCCCGGCCGCCAGCCCTCGGGCGTCGAGATGTCGGCCGCGTCGCTCGCCTGGAGCGCCCCGACCAGCCGCAGGATCTCGGCGACGCTGCGCCCGACCGTGAGCGGGTAGGCGGTGAGGGCGCGCACGATTCCCTCGGGGTCGATGACGAAGGTGGTGCGCACCGTCGCGGTGGAGGTCGCCCCCGCCGGCAGCATCCCATAGGCGCGGGCGATGCCCATCCCCGGATCCTCCACGATGGGAAAGGGGATCCGCACGCCGAAATGTTGCGCGATGCTCTGCTGCCACGCCAGATGCGATGACAGGCTGTCGACCGAGAGGGCGAGGAGATCGCACCCGAGCGCCTGGAACGCCGCGTGGGCCTGCGCGAAGGCGATGAACTCGCTGGTGCAGACGGGGGTGAAATCCGCCGGGTGCGAGAACAACACCAGCCAGCGCCCGCGATAGGCGCCGAGGGTGCGCAGCCCCATCGTGGTGCGGGCGCGGAAGGCCGGCGCGGCATCCCCGATGAGCGGCGGAGGGCCGGGCGGCACGGTGGCTTCGATGGTCACGGCGCGAGGCTCTCGGACAGGGCGGCCGCGATGATGGCGGCCGGCGTCCCAGGGGTCAATCTATCGTCTGACGATATGGCGAAGCTGGCCTATGAGAAACATGGATTGACAGCGCGGCGCTGCAGCGCACACTGCGCGGCGATGTGTCGCTGAGTCGGTCGGGTCTAGCCGTCTCCGGCCATCCCTGACGGGGACCGATCCGATGCTGGCCGACCATCTCCCGAATGCGCTCGATCTCGCCCGCAGCCAGTTCGCCTTTACCGTGGTCTGGCACTTCCTGTTCCCGTCCTTCACCATCGGCCTCGCGAGCTACCTCTGCGTGCTGGAGGCGTTCTGGCTCGCCACGGGGCGGGACGTCTTCCTCGACACCTACCGCTACTGGCTGAAGATCTTCGCCGTCGTCTTCGCCATGGGCGTCGTGTCCGGGTTGGTGATGAGCTACCAGTTCGGCACCAACTGGTCGGTCTTCTCGGACAGGACCGGCCCGATCCTCGGCCCGCTCCTGGGCTACGAGGTGCTGACGGCCTTCTTCCTGGAGGCGGGCTTCCTCGGGGTGATGCTGTTCGGGCTGGAGCGGGTCGGGCCGCGGCTGCACTTCCTCGCCACGGGGCTCGTGGCGTTCGGCACACTGATCTCCGCGTTCTGGATCCTCTCGGCCAATTCGTGGATGCAGACGCCCACCGGCTACGGCCTCGATGCCGAGGGCCGATTCGTGCCGGCGGATTGGTGGGCGGTGGTGTTCAACCCGTCCTTCCCCTACCGCTTCGCCCACACCGTGACGGCGGCCTACCTGACGACGGCGATGATCGTCGGCGCCGTGGGGGCGTGGCATCTGCTGCGCGACCGCGCCAATCCCCGCGCCCGGCTGATGTTCTCCATGGCGATGTGGATGGCGGCCCTGGTCGCGCCCTGCCAGATGGTGCTCGGCGACCTCCACGGGGGCAACACCTACCACCACCAGCCTGCCAAGGTGGCGGCGATGGAGGGCCATTTCGACAGCGTGACCCGCGCGCCCTCGATCCTGTTCGGCTGGCCGGACGCCCAGGCCGCCGAGACGAAATACGAGATCGGCATCCCCGGCCTCGCGAGCCTTTACCTCGCCCACGACCTCGACGCGAAGGTGACGGGGCTGAAGGATCTGCCCCGCGAGACGTGGCCCACCAACCTGCCCCTCGTCTTCTGGGCCTTCCGGGTGATGGTCGGCCTCGGCCTCATGATGATCACCCTCGGCCTGTGGTCCCTCGTCCTGCGTGCCCGGGGCCGGCTGTACGAGACGCCCTGGCTGCACCGCTTCGCCGTGGCGATGGGGCCCTCCGGCCTGATCGCCGTGACGGCGGGATGGGTGGTGACGGAGGCCGGGCGCCAGCCCTTCACGGTCTACGGTCTGCTGCGCACGGCGGACAGCGTCTCGCCCATCGCCGCGCCCGCCGTGGCGGCCTCGCTCGCGGCCTTCGCGCTCGTCTACTTCGCCGTGTTCGGGGCGGGCATCTGGTACCTGTTCCACCTGTTCGACCAGACCCCGCGCCCGCACGAATCCGGCCCGCCCGTCGGCCAGCCGGTGCGGACCGCCGGCATCACCTCGGCCCCCGCCCTGGCGGCCGAGTGACGGAGGCTGTGATGGACATCGACCTCACCCTGATCTGGGCCTTCCTGATCGCCACCGCCGTGTTCCTCTACGTGGCGATGGACGGGTTCGACCTCGGCATCGGCATCCTCTTCCCGGCGATCCACGCCAAGGCCGACCGGGACGTGATGGTGAACTCGGTCGCCCCCGTCTGGGACGGCAACGAGACGTGGCTGGTGCTCGGCGGCGGCGGGCTGTTCGCGGTCTTCCCGCTGGCCTACGCCACGATCCTGCCGGCCCTCTACATGCCGCTCATCCTGATGCTGCTCGCCCTGGTGTTCCGGGGCGTGGCCTTCGAGATGCGCTTCCGGGTCGCCACGCCGCGCGGGCAGCTCTGGTGGGACCGGGCCTTCTCGTGGGGGAGCGTCGTCGCGGCCTTCTGCCAGGGCATCGCGCTCGGCGCCTTCGTCCAGGGAATCCGCATCGAGGGCCGCGCCTATGCCGGCGGCTGGTGGGACTGGCTGACCCCGTTCTCGCTGCTCACCGGCATCGCCCTGGTGGTGGGCTACGGCCTCCTCGGCGCCTGCTGGCTGATTTGGAGGACGGGCGGCGAGTTGCAGATCCGCGCCTATCGCCTCGCCAAGCCCCTCGCAGTGGCGACGCTGGTCCTCATCGCCGTGGTCTCGGCGACGATGCTCGGGGTGAGCGCCGCCTTCCGGGCACGCTGGCTCGGCCTGCCGGGCATGCTGGTGGGCGCGCCGGTGCCGCTCCTCGTCGGGGTGCTGGCGTGGCGCTTCGCCCAGGCCCTGGAGCGGCGGGAGGAGGTCTCGCCCTTCCTCTGCGCGCTGGGCTTCTTCCTGCTGTCCTATATCGGGCTCGGCATCAGCATGTGGCCCTACATCGTGCCGCCGAGCGTCACGATCTGGCAGGCGGCGACCCACCCGAAATCCCAGGCGTTCCTGCTCTACGGGGCGGCGGTGCTGGTGCCGCTGATCCTGGCCTACACGGCCTACGTGTACTGGCTGTTCCGCGGGAAGGTCACGGCGGAAGCGGGGTACCATTGATGCGCCGGCTCGGGTGGTTCGTCCTGCTCTGGGGCCTCAGCGTCGCGAGCCTCGCGGCGGTCGCCCTGCCGCTGCGATGGCTCCTGAAGGCCGTGTGACCGAGGCGCGGACCAGGGTCCCCGCGCTCCGCCTACGATCCGGCGAGCAGGCCCGCGGATTGGACCACGACCACGACGAGCGTGCACAGCACCGCCGCCGCCATGACATACGACACGATTTTCATGAGGGGCGGCATCGCGGGGCTCCTGGCTTCGTGGGGGACGAGGGTCAGTAGCCCCGGCGCGGCGGGGTGGTCGCCCGGCCGGTGACGCGGCGCGTGACGAAGGCGATCAGCTTCGGCAGCAGGAAGGCGGTGAGAATCTTGCGGATCATCGGGATCTCCAGGGTGCGAGGATGTCAGCGCGAGGGGCGGGCGAGCCAGCCCAGGGCGAAGGCGACGCCCACCAGCGCGAGCAGCGTCGTGCCGCGGTTGGCGTCGGCGTAGCGGACGGCGCTCCGGCCGTGCGTCGTCGCCTGGCGGCGGGCCTCCTGGGCGTAGTGCCGGCCGTCCTCGATCAGATGATCGGCCCGCTCACGGGCCTCGTGGGCAAGGTGGCGGCCATCCTCGGCAAGGTCCTCGGCGCGATCGCGGGCGCGGCCGTAGGCGTATTGGGCACTGCCCGCCACCTGGTTCACGGCGCCGCGCACTTGGCGGGCCGGATCGCCGGTCAGGCCACCGAGGGTGGTCTGCGCGCGACCCTTGAGGTGACGGGACGCGCCACGGATCTGGTCGCGGTTCATGGCTTTCTCCTGTGCGGGTTGGAGGGGGGATCGGGCGGCACCAGCCGGGCCGGCGCCGCCGTCGGGGGGATCAGTGCTTGCCGGTGACCTTGTCGGCGATGTTCTTGGCGCCGTCCTTGACGTCGCCGACGGTCTTCTGCGTCTCGCCCTTCAGCTCCTGCGCCTTGCCCTCGGCCACGAGCTTGTCGTTGCCGGTCACGTTGCCCACGCCCTGCTTGACGTTGCCGACGGCCTCGTTGGC
>NZ_JAKSXZ010000064.1 GCF_022829465.1 Methylobacterium sp. J-067 | reverse complement strand
GCCCGGTTCTGGGAGGCCCTGCGCCGGGGCGAGTTCCAGGCGGCCGAATACCGCCGGATCGCCAAGGGCGGCCGCGACGTGTGGATCCAGGCCACCTACAATCCCGTCTCGGATGCCTTGGGCACCGTGGTGAAGGTGGTGAAGTTCGCCACCGACGTCACCGCGCAGAAGCTGCGCAACGCCGATTTCGAGGGCAAGCTCCGGGCGCTCGACCGCTCGCAGGGGATCATCGAGTTCGATCTCGACGGCCGGGTCATCGACGTCAACCCGAACTTCCTCGCCGTGGTGGGCTACAGCCTCGACGAGGTGCGCGGCCGGCACCATTCGATGTTCGTGGACCAGGCCGAGGCCAAGACCGACGCCTACGCCCGGTTCTGGGAGGCCCTGCGCCGGGGCGAGTTCCAGGCGGCCGAATACCGCCGGATCGCCAAGGGCGGCCGCGACGTGTGGATCCAGGCCACCTACAATCCCGTCTCGGATGCCTTGGGCACCGTGGTGAAGGTGGTG